>NZ_CP063374.1:6247500-7483282 GCF_015160875.1 Streptomyces chromofuscus
AAGATCTCGATCTGCGCCCCGATCGAGTTGAGCCGCTCGGCCAGGTCCTCGTAGCCCCGGTTGATGACGTACACGTTCCGCAGCACGGACGTCCCCTCCGCCGCCATCATGGCCAGCAGGACTACCACGGCGGGGCGCAGGGCGGGCGGGCACATCATCTCGGCGGCGCGCCAGCGGGTCGGGCCCTCGACGAGGACGCGGTGCGGGTCCAGGAGCTGGAGCCGGCCGCCGAGGCGGTTGAGGTCCGTCAGGTAGATCGCGCGGTTGTCGTACACCCAGTCGTGGATGAGGGTCTTGCCCTGGGCGACCGCCGCGATCGCCGCGAAGAACGGGACGTTGTCGATGTTCAGGCCGGGGAACGGCATCGGGTGAATCTTGTCGATCGGCGCCTCCAGCTTGGAGGGCCGGACCGTGAGGTCCACCAGCCGCGTACGGCCGTTGTCGGCGACGTACTCGGGCGTGCGGTCGTGGTCGAGGCCCATCTCCTCCAGGACCGCGAGCTCGATCTCCAGGAACTCGATCGGCACCCGACGCACCGTCAGCTCCGACTCGGTGACGACGGCGGCGGCGACCAGGCTCATCGCCTCGACCGGGTCCTCGGAGGGGGAGTAGTCCACGTCGACGTCGATGGTCGGCATGCCATGCACGGTGAGCGTGGTGGTGCCGATGCCCTCGACCTTGACGCCCAGCGCCTCCAGGAAGAAGCAGAGGTCCTGGACCATGTAGTTGGAGGAGGCGTTGCGGATGACGGTCACACCGTCGTGGCGGGCGGCGGCGAGCAGCGCGTTCTCGGTCACCGTGTCGCCGCGCTCGGTCAGCACGATCGGCCGGTCGGGCCGCACCGACTGGTCGACGAGGGCGTGGTACTGACCCTCCGTCGCCGTGATGTCCAGCCCGAACCGGCGCAGCGCGATCATGTGCGGCTCGATGGTCCGCGTGCCCAGGTCGCAGCCGCCGGCGTACGGCAGCTTGAAGCGGTCCATGCGGTGCAGCAGCGGGCCGAGGAACATGATGATGGAGCGGGTGCGGCGGGCCGCCTCGGCGTCGATGGAGGCCAGGTCCAGATCGGCCGGCGGCACGATCTCCAGGTCCACGCCGTCGTTGATCCAGCGGGTGCGGACGCCGATGGACCCGAGCACCTCCAGCAGGCGGTACACCTCTTCGATGCGGGCGACCCGACGCAGCACCGTGCGCCCCTTGTTGAGCAGCGTGGCGCACAGCAGTGCCACGCACGCGTTCTTGCTCGTCTTCACATCGATGGCCCCGGACAGCCGGCGCCCGCCGACCACCCTCAGGTGCATCGGGCCCGCGTAGCCCAGAGAGACGATCTCACTGTCGAGAGCCTCACCGATTCGAGCGATCATCTCAAGGCTGATGTTCTGATTGCCGCGCTCGATGCGATTGACGGCGCTCTGGCTGGTTCCGAGCGCCTCGGCAAGCTGGGACTGCGTCCAACCCCGGTGCTGCCGGGCGTCACGGATGAGCTTGCCGATGCGTACGAGGTAGTCGTCTGCCATGGGGTTGAGGTTATCTCAGATATGAGATGACGCTTCTTGAGGGGGCCGTTCGGGTGACGGTTCGTCAACGGCGGCGCGCGGAACGGGTTCGACGCCACCCGAAAGGACCGGGCAAATCCACCGATGTCGTACGACGTCCGGTGCTGCTGTGCGTGTGGCGCGGCCCGTGCTTGCCGCCCGTCGTGATGGACCAGGAGTGTCGATTGATGTTCAGTCGGACCCCGGGCAGGATCTGGAAGCTTTTACGGAACGTGAGTGGCATGAGCGCCTCCTTCCAGTACGTCGCCGGCCTTCCCGGCTCACCTTCGCTTACCCCGACTTCGCGTACTGATGGCCGAAGAGGGGTGTCTCGTCGAAGAGAGGGGCCGCAGTCGAAGGGCGAAGGGGGTGCCACCCCTCGACCGCGGAAGAGGGTGCCGCGGTCGAAGGGGGAGGGGTTCCGCGGTCGCGGAGGGGAGGGGTGCCGCGTTCGAAGGGTGAGGGGGTGCCGCGGTCGAAGGCGGAAGAGGGTGCCGCGGTCGAAGGCCGACGCGGATGTCGCTGTCGATGACCGCGCGGCGTGCCGGGGTCGGGCGAAAGGGATCGCCCTGAGTCCGGGCATGACCATCCAGCCCTCATGTACTAGAGTTATCTCGACATCGAGATATCTGCCGAGGCGCACCGCGGCCGCACGCCCTCACCGGTCTGGCAGTAAGGGTTACCTAACTTAGCCTTACCTTAGCGGATCGGCCGAAACGGCGTGGCGGCAGGATGCGGTGGTACGCGCACATGAATGAAGGAGACTGTCGTGTCGGCGAACAGCTTCGACGCCCGCAGCACGCTGCAGGTGGGCGACGAGTCGTACGAGATCTTCCGCCTGGACAAGGTGGAGGGCTCGGCCCGGCTCCCCTACAGCCTTAAGGTCCTGCTGGAGAACCTGCTCCGCACCGAGGACGGCGCGAACATCACCGCCGACCACATCCGCGCCCTCGGCAACTGGGACTCCCAGGCCCAGCCGTCCCAGGAGATCCAGTTCACGCCGGCCCGCGTGATCATGCAGGACTTCACCGGTGTGCCCTGTGTCGTCGACCTCGCCACCATGCGCGAGGCCGTCAAGGAACTCGGCGGCGACCCGGCCAGGATCAACCCGCTGGCCCCGGCCGAGCTGGTCATCGACCACTCCGTCATCGCCGACAAGTTCGGCACCAACGACGCCTTCAAGGTGAACGTCGACCTGGAGTACGGCCGCAACAAGGAGCGCTACCAGTTCCTGCGCTGGGGCCAGACCGCCTTCGACGAGTTCAAGGTCGTCCCGCCCGGCACCGGCATCGTCCACCAGGTGAACATCGAGCACCTGGCCCGCGTCGTCATGGTCCGCGACGGCAAGGCCTACCCCGACACCCTGGTCGGCACCGACTCGCACACCACGATGGTCAACGGCCTCGGCGTTCTCGGCTGGGGCGTCGGCGGCATCGAGGCCGAGGCCGCGATGCTCGGCCAGCCGGTCTCCATGCTCATCCCGCGCGTCGTCGGCTTCAAGCTGACCGGCGAGCTGCCCACCGGCACCACCGCCACCGACCTCGTGCTCACGATCACCGAGATGCTGCGCAAGCACGGCGTCGTCGGCAAGTTCGTCGAGTTCTACGGCGAGGGCGTGGCCGCCACCTCGCTGGCCAACCGCGCCACCATCGGCAACATGTCGCCGGAGTTCGGCTCCACCGCCGCGATCTTCCCGATCGACGACGAGACCCTGAACTACCTCAAGCTCACCGGCCGCTCCGAGCAGCAGGTCGCGCTCGTCGAGGCGTACGCCAAGGAGCAGGGCCTGTGGCTGGACCCGGCCGCCGAGCCGGACTTCTCCGAGAAGCTGGAGCTGGACCTCTCCACGGTCGTCCCCTCCATCGCCGGCCCGAAGCGCCCGCAGGACCGCATCGTCCTCGCCAACGCCGCCGAGCAGTTCAAGCAGGACGTGCGCAACTACGTGGACAGCGTGGACGAGGCGGGCGTCGAGTCCTTCCCGGCCTCCGACGCCCCGGCCGTCGCGCCCAACGGCGCCCCGTCCAACCCGGTCCCGGTCACCGCCCCCGACGGCACGACCTACGAGCTCGACCACGGTGCCGTGACGGTCGCGGCCATCACCTCCTGCACCAACACCTCCAACCCGTACGTCATGGTCGCCGCCGCGCTGGTGGCCAAGAAGGCGGTCGAGAAGGGCCTGACCCGCAAGCCGTGGGTCAAGACCACCCTCGCGCCGGGTTCGAAGGTCGTCACCGACTACTTCGAGAAGGCGGGCCTGACCCCGTACCTCGACAAGGTCGGCTTCAACCTCGTCGGCTACGGCTGCACCACCTGCATCGGCAACTCCGGCCCGCTGCCGGAAGAGGTCTCCAAGGCCGTCAACGACCACGACCTCGCCGTCACCTCGGTCCTCTCCGGCAACCGGAACTTCGAGGGCCGCATCAACCCCGACGTCAAGATGAACTACCTGGCGTCCCCGCCGCTGGTCGTCGCGTACGCCATCGCGGGCTCCATGAAGGTGGACATCACCCGGGACGCCCTCGGCACCGACACCGACGGCAAGCCGGTCTTCCTCAAGGACATCTGGCCCTCCGAGGCCGAGGTCAACGACGTCGTCGCGGGCGCCATCGGCGAGGACATGTTCGCCAAGTCCTACAGCGACGTCTTCGCGGGCGACGCCCAGTGGCAGGCGCTGCCGATCCCGACCGGCAACACCTTCGAGTGGGACCCGGAGTCGACCTACGTCCGCAAGCCCCCGTACTTCGAGGGCATGCAGATGGAGCCGGCCCCCGTCCAGGACATCTCCGGCGCCCGCGTGCTGGCCAAGCTGGGCGACTCGGTCACCACCGACCACATCTCCCCGGCCGGCGCGATCAAGGCCGACACCCCGGCGGGCAAGTACCTCACGGAGCACGGCGTCCAGCGCGCCGACTTCAACTCCTACGGCTCGCGCCGCGGCAACCACGAGGTCATGATCCGCGGCACGTTCGCCAACATCCGCCTGCGCAACCAGATCGCGCCGGGCACCGAGGGCGGCTACACCCGCGACTTCACGCAGGAGGGCGGCCCGGTCTCCTTCATCTACGACGCCTCGCAGAACTACCAGGCCGCCGGCATCCCGCTGGTCGTCCTGGCGGGCAAGGAGTACGGCTCCGGCTCGTCCCGCGACTGGGCGGCCAAGGGCACGGCCCTGCTCGGCGTCAAGGCCGTCATCGCCGAGTCGTACGAGCGCATCCACCGCTCGAACCTCATCGGCATGGGCGTCCTGCCGCTGCAGTTCCCGGAGGGCCAGTCCGCCTCGTCCCTCGGCCTGACCGGCGAGGAGTCCTTCTCCATCAGCGGCGTCACCGAGCTGAACGACGGCACCACGCCGCGCACGGTGAAGGTCACCACCGACACGGGCGTCGAGTTCGACGCGGTCGTCCGCATCGACACCCCCGGTGAGGCCGACTACTACCGCAACGGCGGCATCATGCAGTACGTGCTGCGCAGCCTGATCCGCAAGTAAAGGATTCGGCAGGGCGGTTGGGCCGCATCCCCGGTCGACGGGGGTGCGGCCCTTCGCCGTGCCGCCGCCAGGACATCGCCCCGCCCAGCCGGAACACGGCCCTCCCTCAGCGAACGGGCACACGTCTGCGTCAGGTGGTGGCCGACCTGCTGGCCAACGCGCGTGTGCACACACCCGTGGGCACCACGGTCGTGGCGATCGTGACCTCCCGGCCCACGCACTGCACCGTCGGCGTCCACGACGACGGCCCCGGCATCCCCGCCCGACCGTCTCCCCGTCGTCTTCGAACGCTTCACCCGGACCCGACCCCTCCCGCACCCGGGCCACCGGCAGCACGGGCGGCTCGGGCCTGGGCCCGGCCATCGCCGCGGCGATCACGACGGCACACGGCGGGCGGATCGACCTCGGCAGCGAGCGGGGCGGACGGAGTTCACGGTGACGTTGCCGGTGGTGGGGCAGGAGGCGAAGGAGCGGCTGCGTGAGCACCTGCTGACGACCCCGCACCTCGGCTGAGGCGGGGCGGCGGGGGCGGACCCGGTGGTCGTTGAGCCGACGTCCACCGGGTCCGCGGGCCGGGCCGGCCAGGTGGCGGGGGAGCGGCCTGCCCGGACGGCGAGCGGCGTGTGAGGCACCAGGTCGGTGCGACAACGTTGTCCTCCGGTCCCAGGACCTGACTCTACCGCCCCAACGGGACGTCAAGTCAATGCAGTTGGGGGAACAGACGGAGGCCGGGTGCCGGCGGGCCCGGTCGGCGTGGTCGGGCGCCGGAGTCGTCCCCCTGAACGGCCTCCGAGCGCCCCCTGACGACGAGACGCCCGGCCCCGGATCGCGGCGGACGCGAACTCCGGGACCGGGCGCTGGCTTTCGCCCCGTCGGCGTGGTCGGGCGCCGGAGTCGTCCCCCTGAACGGCCTCCGAGCGCCCCCTGACGACGAGACGCCCGGCCCCGGATCGCGGCGGACGCGAACTCCGGGACCGGGCGCGGGCTTTCGCCCCGTCGGCGTGGTCGGGCGCCGGAGTCGTCCCCCTGAACGGCCTCCGAACGCCCCCTGACGACGAGACGCCCGGCCCCGGATCGCGACGGACGCGAACTCCGGGACCGGGCGCGGGCTTTCGCCCCGTCGGCCCTACCGGTTACCGGCCGAGCAGCTCCACCTCCGAGAGCGTCGCCTCACCGCCACTGACGACCAGGCGGTACTTCACGTACGCACCGGCCCGCGTCACGGTGAACGCCCGCGTCTGCCGGTCCCAGCGGAAGGACTCACCCGCGCGCTCGTCCAGCGTCCGCCAGCTCGTGCCGTCCGCCGACCCCTGGAGCTTCCACCCCGTCGGGGCGTTCGCACGGTCCGAGGACGTCAGCGTGTACTGCACCGCCTTCGCCCGCCCGGACACCGGCAGCTCCACCGACGTCACACCGGCGGCCGTCGCCGACGTGTTGTCGAAGAGCGCGCCCGTGCCCGTGATCAGGTCCGTCCGCGGCGCCGGCACCTCGTCGTCCTTGGTGATCGAGACCGGCGCCGCGTCCTCGCCCGTGCCCCACGTCGACGGCCGCGGGCCCATGTCGAACTCCAGCACCCCGCCCTTCGCGAGCAGCGAGTGCGGCAGCGAGGTCGACGTCCAGCTGCGGCCGTTGACCTTCAGGCCCTGCACGTAGACGTTCTTCGCGCTGTTCTTCGGTGCCCGGACGACCAGGTCCTCGCCGTTCTCCAGATGCACCGTGGCCTTGGTGAACAGCGGTGAGCCGACGGCGTATTCGCCGCTGCCCATCACCAGCGGGTAGAAGCCGAGGGCGGAGAACAAGAACCAGGCCGACTGCTCGCCGTTGTCCTCGTCACCGTGGTACCCCTGGCCGATCTCACTGCCGGTGTAGAGGCGGGACAGCACCTCACGCACCTTCTCCTGCGCCTTCCAGGGCCGGCCGGCCGCGTCGTACATGTAGATCGCGTGGTGGGCGACCTGGTTGGAGTGGCCGTACATGCCCATCCGGACGTCCCGCGCCTCCGTCATCTCGTGGATGACTCCGCCGTACGAGCCGACGAACTCGGGCGAGGCCGTCTCGGGCGTCGCGAAGTACTCGTCCAGCTTCTCGGCGAGCCCGCTCCGGCCGCCGTACAGGTTGGCGAGGCCCCGGCTGTCCTGCGGGGCGGTGAAGGCGTAGCCCCAGCCGTTGGTCTCGGTGTAGTCGTGGCCCCACACGCGCGGGTCGTACTTCGAGGACTCCACCCGCCACTTGCCCTGCGCGTCGCGGCCCTGGAAGAAGCCGGCCTCGGAGTCGAAGAGGTTCACGTACTTCCGGGCGCGGTCGAGGAAGTACTCCGACTCCTCCTTGTAGCGCTTCTCACCGGTCTTCTCGAACAGCGCCTTGCCCATCCGCGCGATGCCGTAGTCGTTGAGGTAGCCCTCCAGCGCCCACGACAGGCCCTCGTGCGTGTCGGTGCTGGTGTAGCCGAGGAACGGCGACGTCGCCATGCCCTTGCGGCCCACGCCCGACGACGGCGGCACGACGGTGGCGTTCTTCACCGCCGCGTCGTACGCCGCCTTCTCGTCGAAGTCGACGCCCTTCACGTACGCGTCCGCGAAGGCGACGTCCGAGGAGGTGCCGGTCATCAGGTCCGCGTACCCGGGCGAGGACCAGCGCGAGGTCCAGCCGCCGTCCTTGTACTGCTGCACGAAGCCGTCGACCATCTCGCCCGCCTGGCCGGGCGTCAGCAGCGAGTACGCCGGCCAGGTCGTCCGGTAGGTGTCCCAGAAGCCGTTGTTGACGTACACCTTGCCGTCGACGATCTTCGCGCCGGTGTGGGTCGGGGTGTCCTGCCCGGTCATCGGGGAGAAGGGGGAGGCGTACTGGTACTTCTCGCCGACCTTCTCGAAGCCGGAGTTCGGGTACAGGTACAGCCGGTAGAGGCTGGAGTACAGCGTGGTCAGCTGGTCCGGCGTGGCGCCCTCGACCTCGACCTTGCCGAGCAGCCGGTCCCACAGCTTCTGGGCCTTCGCCCGGACCGTCTCGAAGGAGGTGCCCTCCGGGATCTCCTGGCGCAGGTTGTCCTTGGCCTGCTCGACGCTGATGAGCGAGGTCGCCAGGCGCAGTGTCACGGTGCGGTCGGCGCCCGCGTCGAAGCGCAGGTAGCCCTTCACACCGCTCGCCGAGCCCTCCTTCACCGGCTTGTCGAACGTGCCGTAGACGAACAGCCGGGTGGCGCCGGTCGACAGGCCGGACTTCACGTCCGAGTAGCCGGTCACCGTGCCGGTCGCCTGGTCGAGGGTCAGCCCCGCCTGGTCGGTCACGTTGTCGAACAGGACGCTCGCGTCGTCACCGGGGTAGGTGAACCGGAGCATCGCCGCGTGGTCCGTCGGGGTCATCTCGGCCTTCAGGCCGTTCTCGAAGCGCACCCCGTAGTAGTGCGGCCGCGCGACCTCGTTGTCGTGCTTGAAGGCCAGGGCCCGCGCCGTGCGCCCGATGTCCGGGGTCCCGGCGGCGGCGGACGGCATCACCTGGAAGGTCTGCCGGTCGCCCATCCAGGGGCTCGGCTCGTGGCTCGCGCTGAACGCCTGGATCGTCGGCAGGTTGTCCGCGTTGTTGGCGCGGGCGTAGTCGTACAGCCAGCTGAGCGAGCCCGCGTTGGTGACCGGCGTCCAGAAGTTGAAACCGTGCGGCACGGCGGTCGCGGGGAAGTTGTTGCCGCGCGAGAAGCCGCCGCTGGAGTTGGTGCCGCGCGTGGTGACCGCGTAGTCCGACAGGTGCGCCTTCGGCTTCTCGGGCGCCTTCACGGTCAGGGCCACGTCGTCCACCCAGCCGCGGAACTTCGCCGGGCCGGCGGGGGAGTCGTACGCCACCAGGATCCGGTCGACGGTCTTGCCGGCCGCCACCGAGCCGATGCGGGAGACGACGTTGTTCCACTGGTTGACGTACAGCACCTTGGCCTCGCCCTGCCCGCGCGGGGAGAGCCCGAAGCCGTGCTGGTCGGTCGCCCCCAGTTCGCTCAGGTGCGTGCCGTCGGTGAAGGCCAGGTCGACGGAGACGTTCGTCGCGTCGTAGTCCCGGTCGCCGTCCGCCATCGAGGGGAAGATGCGGTACGACAGCTCGGTGTCCCTGCCGACGGCCACGTCCACGTCGAAGACCTTGTTGTACGAGTACGCCCGGCCCTCCGCGGTGTGCCGACCGGCGTAGCGCAGCGCCCGCTTGCCGGTGAAGCCGGCGCCCGCCTTCGCGGTGGGCGAGCCGCTCGGGCCGCGGTCGACCAGCGACAGCATGTCCTGCGGGACCGGTTCGTCGCTGCCGCCCGTGGAGAACTGAACGTCCGCCAGCTGCAGGATGCCGCCGCCGTTGTTCCTGGTGATGTCCAGCCGGTAGTGCCGGAACTCGGCGGCCGCGGTCTCCGGGATGTCGTACAGCTTTGTCTGGAAACGCTCGGTGAAGCCCTCACCGGTGCGGCTGTCGAGGGTCTTCCAGTCCTTGCCGTCGGTGGAGCCCTGCAGGGTCCAGTCCACCGGATCGCGTTCGGCGTGGTCGTTGGCCGAAGTCAGGGCGTAGCGGGCGAGTTTCACCGGTGCGTCCAGGTCGAACTCGGCCCAGCCCGTGGGCGTGAAGGTCAGCCACTTGGTGCTCGGCTCGCCGTCGACGAGGTTCTCCTTCACCTCGCCGGCACCGCTGTTCTCGCCGTTGGCCCGTACGTCGGTGACGTGGTCGGTCACATTGCCCGGAATGCCGCTGCTGTACCCGCCGTCCACGCCGGCGGCGCGCTTGCTGCCGTCCGGCGCGGTGTCGACGGTGTTCAGCCAGTCCGGTGCCGGCTCCCCTGTCTCGAACGAGGACGTGAACTCCCGTTCGGCGGCCGCCGGTGCGGCGGGCAGGGCGACCGCCACGCCCTGCGAGCCCACGGCCAAAGCGAAGGCGGTCGCCGTCACGACCGCCGACCCCCATCTGTGCCGCACCCTGTACGGAACTCTGTACTGCATGCGCGAGCACCCTCCCTGCGCTGGACAACGTTGTCACCTCGCTGCGCAAGCACCAGTAGGGGCTGAAGTGGGCAGGGCTGTCAAGGGGGTTGGCTGTGGTGTCCGGGGGGAATGTGGTGGATTTTTCCGCCAAGGAACACGTGGACGGCACATATTTCCGCGAGGTCTCAACTCGGAAAAGACCGACGGCCAACCTTGCATTCGATCTTGCTCCGTTGGCGGGAAGTGGACTATACCTGTCGGCGATCCCGCACCCATTCGTACCGGGCAACCGATCATTCTCGTACCACCTGTACTTCCTGCACGACCCAGCGTGACCCGACCGCGGTGCCGGGGAGGATCCGGTTCACCGCCTGAGTCCTGGAGAAGGCGAGGACTTGAGCATGGGATCCACTTCAGCCGAGAACGCCGGGAACAACGGTTCCGAAGGCGTCGGCCGCCGCGCACTGATCAAACGCTCCGCCGCGCTCGGCCTGGTCTCCGTACCCGCGATGAGCTTCCTGTCCGCGTGCGCCAGCGGCGGCGGGGACGAGGACACGTCCGGCGACACCCAGGGCAAGACGTCGAAGGACAACCCCTTCGGCGTCAAGGACGGCAGCAAGCTCGACGTCGTCATCTTCAAGGGTGGTTACGGCGACGACTACGCCAAGGCGTGGGAGGCCGCGTTCCAGAAGAAATGGGGCGTCACCTCCACGCACACCGGCACCCAGGAGATCACCGGCAAACTGCAGCCCCGTTTCAACGCGGGCAACCCGCCGGACATCGTGGACAATTCCGGTGCTCAGAAGATCAAGATCGATGTGCTGTACAAGAACGGCCAGCTGCTCGATCTCGCCGAGGTGCTGGACGCGCCGAGCGTGGACGACCCTACGAAGAAGGTCCGCGACACCGTCATTCCCGGCACGCTCGACCCGGGTCTTCAGGGCGGCAAGGTCGTCGCCCTCAACTACATCTACACGGTGTGGGGCCTTTGGTACTCCGGGAAGCTTTTCCAGGAGAAGGGCTGGGAGGAGCCGAAGACCTGGGACGACTTCCTCGCCATCTGCAAGGACGCCAAGTCCCAGGGCATCGGCGGTCTCGCCCACCAGGGCAAGTACCCGTACTACATCAATGTCGCCATCATGGACCTGATCGCCAAGAAGGGCGGTCTGGACGCCATGAAGGCGATCGACAACCTGGACCCGAAGGCGTTCGTCGGTTCCGACGCGGCACAGGCCGCCGTCGAGGCCATTTACGACGTCGTCGAGAAGGGTTATCTGATGCCCGGCACGAACGGGCTGACCCACACCGAGTCGCAGACCCGGTGGAACCAGTACAAGGCCGCTTTCATCACCAGCGGTTCCTGGCTGGAGAACGAGCAGCTGAAGCAGACGCCGTCCGACTTCGACATGAAGTTCCTGCCCATGCCGGTGCTGCCGGACAGCGTCATGCCGTTCGAGGCGATCCGGGCCGGCTCGGGAGAGCCGTTCATCATCCCGGCCAAGGCGAAGAACCTGCCGGCGGCCAAGGAGTTCATGCGGATGATGCTGTCGCGGGAGTGGTCGACGCTGTTCGCCAAGGAGGCGAACTCGCTGACCATCCTCCAGGACGGCGTCGACCCCAGCGT
The DNA here is from genome assembly GCF_015160875.1 of Streptomyces chromofuscus. NCBI lineage: Bacteria > Bacillati > Actinomycetota > Actinomycetes > Kitasatosporales > Streptomycetaceae > Streptomyces > Streptomyces chromofuscus. The sequence goes on from NZ_CP063374.1 coordinate 6,259,084, forward strand.
CCAGCTGCGGCCCGGCACGCAGTCCACGGTCGAGGCGTCCAAGGCGGCGGGGGACAACACGTTCCGGTTCCTGTACACCGAGTGGTACAGCGAGATGGACACCGCGATCCAGAACGCGTCCAACGAGCTGATGGCGCAGCGCATTCAGCCCAAGGAATGGCTGAAGCGGGCGCAGGCCGCGGTGAACCAGGCGGCGAAGGATCCCGCGTCCAAGAACAACCGTCGGGAATAGTGGCCGGGAGCGCCGTGGGGGTGCGGTGGACTGCGCAGTGCGGGCCGTCTGTGGCGTGCCGCGCGGTTCCCCGCGCCCCTTTGGGTCGGGACAGCAGGGGCAGGTTTCATGCGCAAGGGGCAGTACCGGTTCGTCGCGGGGTTTCTCTTCGTTCCCGTGGCGCTTTATCTGATCTTTGTGATCTGGCCGTACATCCAGACGTTCGGGTACTCCCTGACCGACTGGAAGGGGCAGTCGCAGACCTTCGACTTCGTCGGGCTGGACAACTACAAGGCGTTGCTCCAGGACGACATCTTCATGGGCGCCATCTGGCACAACATCCTGTTCCTGGTCTTCATCCCGGTGATCACCATTCTGCTCGCGCTGTTCTTCGCCTTCATGCTGAACGCGGGCGGACGCAGCCGGGCCGGCGGGGTCTCGGGTGTGGCCGGGTCCAAGTTCTACAAGGTGGTGTACTTCTTCCCGCAGGTGCTTTCGCTGGCGATTCTCGCGGTGCTGTTCGGCGCCGTGTACCGCAGTGACAGCGGTGGCATGCTCAACGGGTTCCTGGTGCAACTGGGACTGGTCGACGCGAACGATCCCGTCGTGTGGCTCAACGAACCCGATTTCGTGCTGTGGGCGCTGATCGTCGTCGTGGTCTGGCACGGCGTCGGGTTCTACCTGGTGCTGTTCTCCGCCGCGATGCAGTCCATTCCGCGCGACATCTACGAGGCCGCGCTCATCGACGGAGCCGGGCGGGCCCAGTCCTTCTTCCGCATCACCCTGCCGCTGCTGTGGGACTCCGTGCAGACCGCGTGGGTCTACCTCGGTATCGCGGCGATGGACATGTTCATCCTGGTGTCCACCATGACCTCTGGCGAGTTCGGCGGCGGACCGGACCATGCCAGCGAGGTCATGTCGACGGTGATGATGCGCAACTTCCTCTACTACGGGAAGAGCGGCTACGCCTGCGCCATGGGCGTGGTCATGCTGCTCCTCACCCTGATCCTGTCCGTGGTCATGCTGCGCGCCACCCGCCGCGAGCGCGTCGAGTTCTGAGCGGGAGAGACGACGATGAGCGCACCCATCAAGGAGACCGCCCCCGCCCCCGCCGAGGGGCCCGTCCACCGGCCCCCGGTCCGCTCCGGCGAGCGCAGGGGCGAGGGCGTGGCGCTGAACGCGTTCTCGCACGGGTTCCTCGCCCTGTGGGCCCTGATGATCGTCCTGCCACTGCTGTGGCTGGTCCTCAGCTCCTTCAAGACCGACGCGCAGATCGCGGGCTCGGCCTTCGGCTGGCCGCAGAACTGGTCCTTCGACGTGTTCACGCGCGCCTGGCAGAAGGGCATCGGCGACTACTTCCTCAACACGGTCGTCGTGCTCGCCTTCTCCGTGCCGCTGACCATGCTGTTCGGCTCGATGGCCGCCTACGTGCTGGCGCGCTACCGGTTCTGGGGGAACCGGCTGCTGTACTACTTCTTCGTGGCCGGCGCGATGTTCCCGGTGTTCCTGGCCCTGGTCCCGCTGTTCTTCATGGTGAAACGGCTGGACATGCTGAACACCTACCAGGGACTGATCCTGGTGTACGTCGCCTACTCGATGCCGTTCACGGTGTTCTTCATGCACGCCTTCTTCCGGACGCTGCCCACGGCGGTGTTCGAAGCGGCGATCCTCGACGGGGCTTCGCACACCCGGACCTTCTTCCAGGTCATGCTGCCGATGGCCAAGCCCGGCCTGATCAGCGTGGGGATCTTCAACACGCTCGGGCAGTGGAACCAGTTCATCCTGCCGACGGTCCTGATGCAGCCGCAGACCGGTGACGACCCCGAGCGGTACGTCCTCACCCAGGGACTGATCCAGCTCCAGCAGCAGCAGGGCTACGCCTCCGACCTGCCCGTGCTCTTCGCGGGCGTGACCATCGCGATGATCCCCATGCTGGTCGTGTACCTGTCCTTCCAGCGCCAGGTGCAGGCGGGGCTGACCTCGGCGACCTTGAAGTAACGGGAGCAGCATTCCGTAACCGATCGCACGCACACCGCTTCCGCCGCAGGAAGCGGTGTGCGTGCCGTGCGCGCGGCCTCCGAAAGTGTTCAACCTCTTGACGGGAGGCACCCCGTACGGCTCAGCTTAGAGTTCACTAGTTGGACATAGACGGGGCCTCATTGAAGCGGTCCCGCGCGCAGGAGGTCGTCGTGGAGACTCCGGGGTCGCAGTCGTCACTGCACCGAGCCAACCTGGAACGGGTGGTCCGAGCCGTACGGCTGGCCGGATCCCTGACCCAGGCGGAGATCGCGAGGACGACGGGTCTGTCCGCGGCGACGGTCTCCAACATCGTCCGCGAGCTCAAGGACGGCGGAACGGTCGAGGTCACACCCACGTCGTCGGGTGGCCGCAGGGCCCGCAGCGTCTCGCTCAGCGGTGACGCCGGCATCGTCATCGGCGTCGACTTCGGCCACGCCCACCTGCGCGTCGCGGTCGGCAACCTCGCCCACCAGGTGCTCGCCGAGGAGTCCGAGCCGCTGGATGTCGACGCCTCCGCCGCGCAGGGCTTCGACCGGGCGGAAGAGCTGGTCGACCGGCTGATCGCGGCGACCGGCGTGGACCGGTCCAAGATCGCCGGAGTGGGCCTCGGCGTACCCGGTCCGATCGACGTGGAGTCCGGCACCCTGGGCTCGACGGCCATCCTGCCCGGCTGGAGCGGCGCCCGGCCCGCCGAGGAGCTGCGGGGGCGGCTCGGCGTACCGGTGCACGTGGACAACGACGCCAACCTGGGAGCCCTCGGCGAGCTGGTCTGGGGCAGTGGCAAGGGTGTGCGGGACCTGGCGTACATCAAGGTCGCCAGCGGGGTCGGCGCGGGCCTGGTGATCGATGGGAAGATCTACCGGGGCCCCGGCGGGACGGCGGGAGAAATCGGGCATATTACACTCGATGAATCCGGCCCCGTCTGCCGTTGCGGAAACCGGGGCTGTCTGGAGACCTTCGCGGCCGCCCGCTATGTGCTCCCGCTGCTTCAGTCCAGCCACGGCAGTGACCTGACCATGGAGGGCGTCGTTCGGCTGGCGCGGGACGGTGACCCGGGCTGTCGTCGGGTGATCGCCGACGTCGGCCGTCACATCGGCAGTGGAGTCGCCAACCTGTGCAACCTGCTGAACCCGACCCGCGTGGTCCTGGGCGGTGATCTCGCCGAGGCCGGTGAGCTGGTGCTCGGGCCGATCAGGGAGTCCGTCGGCCGCTACGCCATCCCCAGCGCCGCGCGCCAACTGTCCGTGCTTCCAGGGGCACTTGGCGGCCGTGCGGAGGTGCTCGGAGCGCTCGCGCTCGCCCTCAGCGAGATGGGTGATTCGACCCTTTTGGATGGAAGTGTCACCGGCGCGCTTCCGGCCGCAGCACCTGCCTTCACTTAGAGAACGGATGGCACCGTTGCCAACCCGTTAAGGATTTACTTCTTGACGTCGCACGTGCGGCCGAGTTGACTTCCAGCCACCTCGGCCGCAACGACGCGGCCTCGTCAGGGAGGTTATGAAGTGAACACGCGTATGCGTCGTGCCGCCGTTGCCATCGCCGCCGGTGCGATGGCCGTCTCGCTCGCCGCCTGTGGCAGCGCTGAGGAAGCGGGTGGCGACAAGGACGCCACCAGCAAGCCCGCCGCCAAGGGCGACAACATCAAGGTCGGCCTGCTCCTGCCGGAGAACAAGACCGCGCGCTACGAGAAGTTCGACCGGCCGCTGATCGAGAAGAAGATCAAGGAGCTGACGAACGGCAAGGCGGAGATCCAGTACAACAACGCCCGCCAGGACGCCAACCTTCAGGCGCAGCAGGTCGACACGATGATCACCAACAAGGTGGACGTGCTGATCCTGGACGCCGTGGACGCCAAGGCGATCAAGAACTCGGTGCAGAAGGCCGCGGACGCCGGCATCAAGGTGGTCGCCTACGACCGCCTCGCCGAGGGCCCGATCAGCGCCTACACCTCCTTCGACAACGAAGAGGTCGGCCGCACCCAGGGCGAGGCCCTCCTCGAGGCCCTGGGCGCCAAGGCCAAGGACAGCCAGATCGTCATGATGAACGGCTCGATCACCGACCCGAACGCCGCCCAGTTCAAGAAGGGCGCGCACTCCGTCCTCGACGGCAAGGTGAAGATCGGCAAGGAGTACGACACCAAGGAGTGGTCGCCGGACAACGCCAACGCCAACATGGAGGCGGCGATCACGGCGCTCGGCAAGAACAAGATCGCCGGTGTGTACTCCGCCAACGACGGCATGGCGGGCGGCATCATCACCGCCCTGAAGGCCGCGGGCATCGCCGACATCCCGGTCACCGGCCAGGACGCCGAGCTCGCCGCCGTGCAGCGCATCATCACCGACCAGCAGTTCATGAGCGTCTACAAGTCCTACCCGCAGGAGGCCGAGGTCGCTGCCGAGATGGCGGTCGCCCTGGCCAAGGGCGAGGACCTGGGCGCCATCGCCAAGGACAAGGTCTCCAGCGGCAGCGCCAAGGACATCCCGTCGGTCCTGGTCCCGGTCATCTCCCTGACCAAGGAGAACATCAACGACACCGTGATCAAGGACGGCATCTACACCGCCGACGAGATCTGCGCCGGTAACTACAAGTCCGCCTGCACCAAGCTCGGCATCGGCGGCTGACACGGATTCCGTCCCACCGCAAGTGCGGGAACTCCACACCGAGTTCCCGTACGGGACGGCCGTACCGAAGGCTCCGCCGGCGCCCCGTGGTCACACACAGCCCCGCAAGCTCGTCCCGGGGCGCCGGACGGAACATCCCCCCAGTCTTTGCACAACCTCCCGCCGGGTCAGGCGGCGAAGGAGATGGTTCACGTGTCCGCTACGCCCGTGCTGGCGTTGCGCGGGGTCTCCAAGCGGTTCGGTGCCGTTCAGGCGCTCACCGACGTAGAGCTTGAAGTCCACGCCGGTGAGGTGGTCGCCCTGGTCGGCGACAACGGCGCCGGAAAGTCCACGCTGGTCAAGACGATCGCCGGCGTGCACCCCATCGATGAAGGCGTCATCGAATGGGAAGGCAAGGCCGTTTCGATCAACAGGCCGCACGACGCCCAGGCCCTGGGCATCGCGACCGTCTACCAGGACCTCGCGCTGTGCGACAACATCGACGTCGTCGGCAACCTCTTCCTCGGCCGTGAGCTGAAGAAGTGGGGCGTCCTCGACGAGGTCGAGATGGAGCGCCGCTCGCGCGAGCTGCTGCAGACCCTCTCGATCCGCATCCCGAGTGTGCGCATCCCGATCGCCTCGCTCTCCGGCGGTCAGCGCCAGACCGTGGCCATCGCGCGCTCGATGCTCGGTGAGCCCAAGCTCGTCATCCTCGACGAGCCGACCGCCGCCCTCGGCGTCGAGCAGACCGCCCAGGTCCTCGACCTGGTGGAGCGGCTGCGGGAACGCGGCCACGCCGTGATCCTGATCAGCCACAACATGGCCGACGTCAAGGCCGTGGCCGACAAGGTGGCCGTGCTGCGCCTCGGCCGCAACAACGGCGTCTTCGAGGTCAAGACGACCTCGCAGGAGGAGATCATCTCCGCCATCACCGGCGCCACCGACAATGCCGTGACCCGCCGTGCGGCGCGCACGAACGGGGAGGTTTCCCAGTGAGCATCGACAAGACCTCCACGCCGGCGGCGGGCGAAACCGCCGTCGAGAACCCCGAGGCGGCCGCCGCAGCGGTGACCGCGGTCGACCCCCGCCTGCTGGTGCGCGAGCAGGGCCTCGCCGGTTACCTCGGCGAGTTCAAGCGCAAGATGAAGGCGGGTGAGCTGGGGTCCATCCCGGTCGTCATCGGCCTGATCGTCATCTGCGTCGTCTTCCAGAGCCTGAACTCCGCGTTCCTGTCCGCGCAGAACATCAGTGACATCACCGTCACGATGGTCGGCACCGGCATGATCTCGGTCGGCATCGTCTTCGTGCTGCTGCTCGGCGAGATCGACCTGTCCGTCGGCTCGGTCAGCGGCGCCTCCAGCGCCATCGCGGCCGTGCTCGCGGTCAACCAGGGCTGGCCGGAGTGGGCGGCGGTGCTCTTCGCCGTCGTCGCGGGTGCCGCCATCGGTGCCGCGCACGGCTTCTTCTTCGCGGTGCTCGGCGCCCCGGCGTTCGCCGTCACGCTGGCCGGTCTGCTCTTCTGGCTGGGCTTCATGCTCCAGACGCTGGGCGAGAACGGCACGATCAACCTCGACAGCGAAGGCTTCATCGGCAAGCTGACGACGTACTTCTTCACGGACGTCGCCGCCGCCTACGGCCTGGCGGCCGTGGTGACCGCGGTCTTCTTCATCACCTCGTTCCTCGGCAACCGGCGCCGTGAGGCGGCGGGCGTCCCGTCGCGGCCGATGAGCGACACGCTGCTGCGCACCGGGCTGCTCGCGGTGGTCTCGTTCGCCGCGGCGTTCATGTACAACGAGTACAAGGGCCTGCCGCTCGCGACGGTGATCTTCCTGGTGTTCCTCGTCGGCACGGACTTCGTGCTGCGCCGGACCTCCTACGGCCGCAAGGTGTTCGCGCTCGGCGGCAGCGTCGAGGCGTCGCGGCGTGCGGGCATCAACGTCACCGCGGTCCGCATCTCCGTGTTCGCGATCTCCGGCGGGTTCGCGGCGATCGGCGGCCTCTTCCTGGCCTCGAAGATCGCCTCCGCCAACCAGAGCGCCGGTACCGGCGACCTGCTGATGAACGCGATCGCGGCGGCCGTGATCGGTGGCACCAGCCTCTTCGGTGGCCGGGGCCGCACCTGGAACGCCCTGCTCGGTGTGCTGGTGATCGTCTCGATCCAGTACGGCCTCCAGCTGGAGTCCATCGCCGAGCCGGTGAAGTACATGATCACCGCGGGTGTCCTGCTGACGACGGTGGTCATCGACTCCATCACCCGCAAGACCCAGAAGACGGCCGGTCGCGCCTAGCCGCACCGTCCGCATCCGTGCCCGGCACCCCTGGGGTGCCGGGCACAGCCATGTCGTAGGACAGTCCTTCGCTGGGTAGAGCGGAACGCGTGACGTATGACGCACCACCCTGGCAACGGGGGCCGGGGCGGAACATTAGACTCGACTGGCCCGGCAACAGCTCGAACAGCTCTACTGCAAGGAGGCACGGGTGCCGCTGCTGACCCGCATCACGGGACCGCGCGATCTGGACCGGCTCAGCCTGGAGGAGCTGGACCAGCTGGCAGGCGAGATCCGGACCTTTCTCGTCGACGCGGTCTCCAAGACCGGCGGCCACCTCGGCCCCAACCTCGGCGTCGTCGAGCTGACCATCGCCCTGCACCGGGTCTTCCACTCGCCGAAGGACAAGGTGCTGTGGGACACCGGCCACCAGTCCTACGTGCACAAGCTGCTCACCGGCCGGCAGGACTTCTCCCGGCTGAAGATGAAGGGCGGCCTGTCCGGCTACCCCTCGCAGGCCGAGTCCGAGCACGACGTCATCGAGAACAGCCACGCCTCCACGGTCCTCGGCTGGGCCGACGGCCTGGCGAAGGCCAACCAGCTGCGCGAACGCGACGACCACGTGGTCGCCGTGATCGGTGACGGCGCCCTCACCGGCGGCATGGCCTGGGAGGCGCTGAACAACATCGCCGACGCCAAGGACCGCCCCCTCGTCATCGTGGTCAACGACAACGAGCGCTCCTACGCCCCCACGATCGGCGGCCTCGCCAACCACCTCGCGACCCTGCGCACCACGGACGGGTACGAGCGGTTCCTGGCGCGCACCAAGGAGGTCCTGGAGCGCACCCCGGTCGTCGGCCGGCCGCTCTACGACACCCTGCACGGCGCCAAGAAGGGGCTGAAGGACTTCATCGCGCCGCAGGGCATGTTCGAGGACCTCGGCCTGAAGTACGTCGGCCCCATCGACGGCCACGACATCGAGGCCCTGGAGTCCGCGCTCTCCCGCGCCAAGCGCTTCGGCGGGCCCGTCATCGTGCACTGCCTCACCGAGAAGGGCCGCGGCTACCAGCCCGCCCTCCAGGACGAGGCCGACCGCTTCCACGCCGTCGGCAAGATCCACCCCGACACGGGCCTGCCCATCGCCTCCTCCGGCGCCGACTGGACCTCCGTCTTCGGCGACGAGATGGTCGAGCTCGGCAAGGAGCGCGAGGACATCGTCGCCATCACGGCCGCGATGCTCCAGCCGGTCGGCCTGGACCGGTTCGCGAAGGTCTTCCCGGAGCGGGTCTACGACGTCGGCATCGCCGAGCAGCACGGCGCCGTCTCCGCCGCGGGCCTCGCCGCCGGCGGACTGCACCCCGTCTTCGCCGTGTACGCCACCTTCCTCAACCGCGCCTTCGACCAGGTGCTGATGGACGTCGCCCTGCACAAGTGCGGGGTGACCTTCGTGCTGGACCGGGCCGGCATCACCGGCACCGACGGCGCCTCCCACAACGGCATGTGGGACATGTCGATCCTCCAGGTCGTCCCGGGCCTGAGGCTCGCCGCCCCGCGCGACGCCGAGCAGGTGCGCGCCCAGCTGCGCGAGGCCGTCGCCGTCGACGACGCGCCGACCGTGGTGCGCTTCTCCAAGGGCGCCGTCGGCCCCGCCGTGCCCGCCGTGGGCCGGATCGGCGGCATGGACGTGCTCCGCGAGCCCGGCACTACCACCCCGGACGTGCTGCTCGTCTCGGTGGGCGCCCTCGCGCCGATGTGCCTGGAGATCGCCGCGCTCCTCGACAAGCAGGGCATCTCCACCACCGTCGTCGACCCGCGCTGGGTCAAGCCCGTCGACGAGGCCATGGCCCCGCTCGCCGAGCGGCACCGCGTGGTCGTCACCGTCGAGGACAACTCCCGCGTCGGCGGCGTCGGATCGGCCGTCGCCCAGGCCCTGCGGGACGCGGGCGTCGACGTACCGCTGCGCGACTTCGGCATCCCGCCGCGGTTCCTCGACCACGCCTCCCGCGCGGAGGTCATGGCGGAGATCGGGCTGACGGCCCCGGACATCGCCCGTCAGGTCACCGGCCTGGTCTCCCGGCTCGACGGACGCTACGAGCGGACGGCCGCCGACGAGATCGAGGCCGCGCGCGACTGACTCCGGCGCGCCCGCGCGAGCGGCTGAACGGGCCGGTCCCACCACTGTCAAGAGTGGTGGGACCGGCCCGTTCGCGTGAGACGGCTCGCTGTGGGGCATACGGACTACGCCCCCTCTCGATCATGTCGGGGACGACAAGCGTGGGAGGTACCCCGTGAGCAGCACCCTCTTTCGAACGAAGAAGGTCGAGCAGTCCATCCTCGACACCGAGGAGCCCGAGCACGCGCTCAGGAAATCCCTGTCCGCCCTCGACCTGACGGTCTTCGGCGTCGGTGTGATCATCGGCACCGGCATCTTCGTGCTCACCGGCGCGGTCGCGAAGAACAACGCCGGACCGGCCGTGGCACTGGCCTTCGTGGTCTCCGGCGTCGTCTGCGCCCTCGCCGCGCTGTGCTACGCCGAGTTCGCCTCGACCGTCCCCGTGGCCGGCTCCGCGTACACCTTCTCGTACGCCTCCCTGGGCGAGCTGCCCGCCTGGATCATCGGCTGGGACCTCGTCCTGGAGTTCGCGCTCGGCACGGCGGTGGTGGCCGTCGGCTGGTCGGGGTACATCGCCTCGCTGCTGGACAACGCGGGCTGGCAACTGCCCGAGGCCCTCGGGACCCGCGAGGGCGCCGACGGCTTCGGCTTCGACATCCTCGCCGCCGCCCTGGTGCTGGTGCTCACCGCCATCCTCGTGGTCGGCATGAAGCTTTCCGCGCGGGTCACCTCCGTCGTCGTCGCCATCAAGGTGACCGTCGTCCTCGTCGTGATCATCGCGGGCGCCTTCTTCATCACCGCCGGCAACTACGACCCGTTCGTCCCCGAACCGCAACCGGTGGAGGCGGGCCGGAGTCTGGACGCGCCGCTCATCCAGCTGATGTTCGGCTGGGCGCCGTCCAACTTCGGCGTGATGGGCATCTTCACCGCCGCCTCGGTCGTGTTCTTCGCCTTCATCGGCTTCGACATCGTGGCCACCGCCGCCGAGGAGACCAAGAACCCGCAGCGCGACATGCCCCGCGGCATCCTCGGCTCGCTGTTGATCTGCACCGTGCTCTACGTCCTCGTGTCGATCGTCGTCACCGGCATGCAGCACTACAGCGAACTGTCCGTGGACGCCCCGCTCGCCGACGCGTTCAAGGCCACCGGGCACCCCTGGTTCGCGGGCTTCATCAGCTTCGGCGCCGCCGTCGGCCTGACCACCGTCTGCATGATCCTGCTGCTCGGCCAGACCCGCGTCTTCTTCGCGATGAGCCGCGACGGGCTGCTGCCGCGCTTCTTCTCCCGCGTCCACCCGCGGTTCAAGACCCCGCACCGGCCGACCATCCTGCTCGGCGTGCTCATCGCCGTCCTCGCGGGTTTCACGCCCCTTCAGGAACTCGCCGCGCTGGTCAACATCGGCACCCTGTTCGCCTTCGTGATCGTCGCCATCAGCGTGATCATCCTGCGCCGCACCCGGCCCGACCTGCACCGCGCCTTCCGCACCCCCTGGGTGCCCGTGCTGCCGATCGTGTCCGTCCTGGCCTCGCTGTGGCTGATGCTGAACCTGCCCGCGGAGACCTGGGTCCGCTTCGCCGTCTGGATGGCCATCGGCATCGTCGTCTACTTCCTCTACGGCCGCTCCCACAGCCGCCTCGGCCGTCAGCAGGAGACCACGGTCAAGGATGTCACCCGCCCCCACCGCGGCGACAACGGGTGACCAACCTGTTCTGAGCACCCGGCCTCGTATGTCCCGTTTCCGTGGGACATGCGAGGCCGGATAGCGTACGGCCCATGCGCGCCGAGCCCTTCGCCCCACCACGTTCCGTAGTCGCACCGGGGACGGCGCACGGCTACTGGACCCGGCTGCTGCCCCTGCTGGCCGCCCTGGCCTGCCTCACCCGCGTCCCCTCCTTCGTCCGCCCGTTGTGGAACCCCGACGAGGGCTACCTCGCCGTACAGGCGCGCATACTGGCGCACGGCGGGGAGCTCTACGAGACGGTCGTGGACCGCAAGCCGCCGCTGGTGCCGTGGCTGTACGAGGGGGCGTTCGCCCTGGCCGGGTCCGAGTCGCTCGTCTCCGTGCGGGTGCTTGCGGTGCTCGCGCACCTGCTCACCGCGGTCCTGCTCGCCTCGCTCGCACGGCGCCGGTGGGGCGACCGCGCGGGCCGCACCGCCGGGGTGCTGTACCTGCTGGTGTCCGTCGGGCTCAACCCCGAGGACGCGCAGGCCGCCGGCTTCGAGGTGTTCATGCTGCCGTGCACGGCCGCCGCGATGTGGTGCGCGGACCGGCGGCGCTGGGGCGCGGCGGGCGTGGCCGTCGCCGGGGCCTTCCTCGCCAAGCAGACCGGGGCGGCCGTACTGCTGCCGGTGATCTGGCTGTACGTCCGTACCGGCGGCGGCTCGCGGGGCGGGCTGCTGCGGCTCGCGGCGGGGGCCGTCGTGCCGGTGCTGTGCGCGGCGCTGGTCACGGACCCGGCGGGCTTCCTGTTCTGGACGGTGACCGGATCGGCCGCGTACGCCTCCTTCACCGGCTCCGAACTCCACGTCCTGGGCCGTGCGCTGGCCAACACCGCGCTCCTCGCGGTCGGCTGCGCGGGGCTGCTGCCGCCGGTGGTGCGGGCGCTGCGCGTCGGCCGCGGCGGGGCGGGGGAGTTGTGGCTGTGGTCGGCCGCGTCGGCCGGGGCGGTGGTGGCCGGCTTCCACTTCTTCGGCCACTACTACCTGCAACTCCTGCCGCCACTGGCGCTCTTGGCGACGGCGGCCTTACGGGTCCTGCCGCGCGAGCACCTGGTGACCGCCGTGCTCACCTCGGCCCTGTGCTGCGGCCTCTTCGTCGCCTGGGGACTGTTCGCCCCACGTCCCGAACTCGCCCACGCCCAGCGCCTGGCGGAGGCCACGGCCCGCCGCACCGGTCCGGACGACCGGGTCCTCGTCTGGGGCATGCACCCGGAGACGTACTGGCTCGCCGACCGCACCCCGGCCAGCCGCTACCTCACCGCCGGCCTCCTCACCAACTACAGCGGCGGACGCAACGGCCCCCAGGTCGGCGAGAAGTACGGCGTCAGGGGCGCCTGGCCGACCTTCCGCACGGAACTCGCCGCCCACGCCCCGGCCCTGATCGTGGACGACTCCCGCGGCAAGCCGTTCGCACCGGAGCGGGTGCCGAGTCTGCGCAAGATGCTGATGGCGGAGTACGAGGTGGTGGGGGAGGTGGACGGCGCGGTGCTGTACGCCAGGGTGGTCGGCGGTGCAGGCCGGCCTTAGGTTCCCGAGGTCCGGCAGCGCACCCTTGTTCGGCGGCGCACCCCCCGGGGGGGGCGGGACACCGCGCGGCCGGCCACGACGGCGCCGCGGGCGGCCGACGGCCCAGTCGCGGCACTCCCGGCGGAGCGCTCAGCGGCGTACCGTCCGCGGCCCCGCCACCTCCGCGCCGAGTTCCGTCACCCGGCGCCTGAGTTCGCGGTCGGCCGTGACCACCAGGCAGGGGCGGTCGCCCGCCTCGCCGACCAGTTCCACCATGCGGTCGTCGCCGCTGCCGGGTGCCGCGTCCACGCGTACGCCCGGCACGGACTCGACCCCGCGGGCCGCGCCCTCCACCACCAGGACGATGTCCACCGGCCCCGCGTGCCCCGGCAGTCCGTCCGCCGCCAGCAGGTCGCGCAGGCGCTCGGCCGCGCCGTGCCGGTCGCGCCACCAGCCGTCGGGCACCGATCCGACCACGTTGGCGGCGTCGACGATGACCAGGAGCGGGGCAGTCATGACACCCAGGGTCGCACGAGCCGCCGAACGGAACCGGGGGGATGCCCGATTAAAGTAGGAGCGTGTCAATGGTCCCTGCGGTGAACGGCGACTGGCTGATACGAGGCCGAGACGGGCGGCTCGGCGCCTACACGCCGACCCCGGGAGGCGAGGCCGTCCACTGCCGGGCGGAGCGCCGTCCGGGCGGCGCCTGGCTGCCGTTGCGCAAGGTCGGCGGTGAGCAGCGACTGCTGCCCGGTCTCGCGGTCGGCCGGGGGGCCGACGGCTACGCGCACCTCGTGGCCTGGCGGCCCACCCCCGGCGACGAGGCGGGCCTCGTGCACTCCACGCACTTCCGTCCGCACCTGGCCCCGCTGGACTGGCTGCCGATCGGCCACCCCAACAAGAAGGGCGAGCGGACCGGGACGCCCGCCGTGGCCGTGGACGCCGAAGGGCGCGCCCACCTCTTCGTCCGCAACCGCGGCAAGGGCGTCCAGACCACCAACCAGAAGGAGCGCGGCGGCTGGAACGGCTGGCACGACCTGAAGGGCTCCCGCGTGGACGAGGAACTCGTCGCCGTCACGGGGGAGTCCGGCCGGGTCGAGGTGTACGCCACCAACCCCGACGGCATCCTGCGCTGGTACCAGCGGGAGCCCGGCGCCCGCCCGGTCGCCGCCGACCCGCTGCCGGTACGGGTGGCGCCGGGTTCGCTGAGCGCGCTGCCCACCTCCAAGGAGTACACGACCCTGTTCTTCGCGGACCGCGAGGGCACGCTGCACGCCTGGCGTCCGGGCGGCGACCCGATCGCGCTGATCGCCGCGGCCGGGCCGGGTCCGGTGGCGGTGCTGCGCTGTGCGCTCGACGGCCACGACTGCACGGTGCTCGCCCAGCGTTCGTCCTCCGGGCGGGTGGCCTTCGCGGCGTATCCGACCGAGCAGGAGGCGGCGGGCCTGTGGTGGACCGAGTCCGGGCCCCGGTTGCCCGCAGACTCGCGGGTCGCGCTCGCGGAGGACGCCGCGGGCCGTGTCGTCGCCGCGTCGGTCACACCGGACGGCGAACTACGGCTGACGCGGCAGAAGGACGAGCCGGGGCTGGCGCTGGCGGCCTGGCAGGTGGTCTGAGAGCCCCGGCGTCCGGGCGGGAGGGCGTACACGCCGTCGCCATGCCCTGTTCACCGAACACTCATCCTATGATGGGCCAGCTCGGCCTCCCGTACACAGGTTCGGGATGGGGCAGGTCAGCCGCGCCGAGGGTCAGGGAAAGGGCAGGTCACGTCATGCGGACCGGATCCGGGCGCGGCGCCGTCCGAGGCAGAACCAGAGCGGCCGTCGGCGCCGACGAGACCGGCGGCGCCCGCCACGCGGCACAGTACACCCCGTCCGGCCGGTGGCTCGTCCTCGGCAAGGACGGTCGGCTGACCGCCTACGCCCGCACCGACGCGGGGCTGCTGCGCTGGACCGAGGCGCGGCCGGGCGGCCCGGCCTGGACCGGGCCCGACTTCTTCCCGATACCCGGCCTCACCCATCTGTCGGTGACTCAGGGAGCCGACAGCTATGTGCACTTCCTCGGGCGGCGCGAGGTCCGCAAGGGCGACGGGCCGCCCGTCGTCGACGTCGTGCACGCCCTCCAGTACCAGACCGGCAGGCCGGTCACCGAGTGGCGGTCGCTGGGCAATCCGCACCCGGACCCGGAGAAGGCCGCCCGCTTCGGCGTGCCCGTCGCCGCGGTCAGCGCCTCGGGCCGGGTGTACGTCTTCGCGCGCAACGCCGGCGGCGGAGTGATGCTGCGCCGGGAGGCCCCCACGGGCAAGTGGGAGGCGTGGCGCGACCTCAAGGGCAGCCGGGTGCGGGACGGGCTCGCCGTGGTCGCGCACGCCTCCGGGCGCATCGAGCTGCTGGCCGGCGGCGAGCAGGACGCCATGTGGTGGCGGCAGTCCGAGGCCGACGGCGCCTTCGGCCAGGAGCCGAACATCCCGCTGCGGGTGGCGCCGGGCACGGCGTCGGCGCTGGAGACCGGCCCGGACCGGGCGACGTACTTCTGGGCCGACCCGACGGGCGGCGGGCTGATCGCCCACCGGCCCGGCGGCTGGGCGATCCCCCTCGGCGGCGCCCCGGCCGGCGACCCCGTGACGGCGCTGCGCGCGGTGCTCGACGGCTACGACTGCACCGTGCTGGCCCACCGCGACCTCGACGGGAACGTCGTGCTCGCCGCGTACGGCACGGAGAACGAGCAGGCGGGCCTGTGGTGGTCCGCCACGGGTGAGCGCAGCGCCGGCGCCCCGGCGCTGGCGCTCGACGGCCACGGCCGGGTGGTCCTGGCCACACTGGGCCACGACGGCGCCCTGCACGTGGCCCGCCAGACCGCCGAAGCGGGGCTGTCGCTCGCACCGTCGGTGCGCATCTGAGAGCTGAGCACAGACGCGCGACGACCGAGGCGCCCGGACGGCCACGGCTCCCTCACCTGCCGGCGGGCAGCTACGGCCACTGGGCTCTTCTTGACCCCGGGTGTGGGGTCCGGGCATTTCCTGGCCCGCCCGGCCATGCGGTCATGGGCACCCGTGTTCTCACCTTCGGTGTAAGGCCCGGGCGCCCCGGCTTATCCACGCCCGCGAGTGATGTTCCCCAGGCACACTCGGCTCCTCGCCCGCCCGACGATGCGGCCGGAGTCGCCGGGCTCCTCACCCCGGGTGTGGGGCCGGGCACGTTGGCTTCCTGGACCGCCCGCTGATGCCGCCACGGGCACCGGGCTTCACCCCTGGTGTGCGGATGCGGGCGCGCCGGAAACCTCATTCGCCCGGCCATGCGGCCATAGGCGCCGGTGCTCTCGCCTCCCCGGCGACATGGCCTCGGCGCACCCGTCCTCCTCGCCCCCGGTGACGTGCCGGGGATGGAGGCAGGCCCCTCACCCCGGTGACGTGCCCGGGCAGACGCAGGCCCCTCACCCCCGGTGACGTGCCCGGGCAGACGCAGGCCCCTCACCCCGGTGACGTGCCGGGGGCGGAGGCAGGCCCCCTCACCCCTGGTGACGTGCCGGGGGCAGACGCAGGCCCCTCACCCCCGGTGACATGCCCGGGCAGACGCAAGCCCCTCACCCCCGGTGACATGCCGGGGGCGGAGGCAGGCCCCCTCGCCCCCGGTGACGTGCCGGGGGCAGACGCAGGCCCCTCACCCCTGGTGACGTGCCGGGGGCAGACGCAGGCCCCTCACCCCTGGTGACGTGCCGGGGGCAGACGCAGGCCCCTCACCCCTGGTGACGTGCTCGGGTGGAGGCAGGACCCTCACCCCCCGGCGGCGGGTGACTTCTTCGCGGACTCCGGGATCTCCTCGTCCTCGCGCACGGCCTTCCACAGCCGGTCCGCCTGCGGCTGGGCCGCGACCACCCGGTTGGGGTCCTGGGTGTCGTACCGTACCGGCAGCATGATCGTCTCCATGGTCGACGGGTCGACACCGTTCATGCTGCGGCCGAACTCGGCGAGCGCGGTGAGGGAGGCGAGACCCGAGTCGGTGGTGAGGGACTCGGTCAGCGTGTCGGCGATGCGGTACGTCTTGGTGGGGCTGCCCAGCAGGTCCTGCTTCTTGATCTCGGAGAGCAGCGCGACCAGGAACTGCTGCTGGAGCCCGATCCGCCCGAGGTCGCTGCCGTCGCCGACGCCGTGCCGGGTCCGGACGAACTGCAGGGCCTGCGTGCCGTCCAGCCGGTGTGTGCCCGCGCTCAGGTCGAGTCCGCTGGCGCTGTCGTGGATGTCCTTCTCCACGGTGACCGGCACACCGCCGATCGCGTCCACCAGCCCCTTGAAGCCCGCGAAGTCGATCTCCACGAAGTGGTCCATGCGGACGCCCGACATCTCCTCGACCGTCTTCACCACGCAGGCCGGACCACCCTGCGCGTACACGGAGTTGAACATTACGCGCTGCGCCGAGGGCAGCGCGGAGCCGTCCCTGCCGGTGCACTCGGGCCGGGTGACGAGCGTGTCACGGGGGATGCTGACGGCGACCGCCTCCCGCCGGCCCTCGGGTATGTGCAGCACCAGCGCGGTGTCGGAGCGGGCGCCGGAGACCTCGCCGCCGCCCAGCCCGGAGTTGGCGCCCGAGCGGGAGTCGGAGCCCAGCACCAGCAGGTTCTGCCCCGACGTGGGCAGCTTCTCGGGCCGGTCGTCGCCGAGGGCCCGGTCGAGGTCGACGCCCTCGATGTTGCCGTCGAGGTCGCGGTAGAGCCAGTAGCCGGTGCCGCCCGCGGCCAGCACGACGACGACCAGGCCGAGCAGGACCCAGCGCCACACGTGGCGGCGTCTGCTGGTCGGTCGCGCGGCGCGGCGACCCGACGGCGCGCGCCTCGATCCGCGGGGGCCCGTCGTGGTCGGGGCGTGGGTCATGCCTGGGTCCTCTCTGACTGAGTGGCTAGAACGGGGAGGCCCATGCCTCCGTCACTCAATGGATGTCTGACGTTCAATGAACGCTCATGGTTGTGTGTGTTTTGTTTCATGAGTGATTGCAGTTGACAGCTGTCAACGCGCTTGGTGATGATGTGCCCGGCCTGTGAAGGTTGAATAATTGGTGTGAATTACCCGTCGGTCAGGTGACCGACGGGTGACGTGGTCGCGGAATCGAGCCGGGGGGCACGAGGGCGAGCGGCCACCTGTGCTCACCTCGTCCGCGGACGAGGTGAGGAAAGAGGGAGGGTGGCTGTGCTGCTGCGTGCGTCGGCCGGTCGGGGGGCGGCTGCGTGACCGCCGTCTCCGAACACGCCGTCCAGCAGGTTCCCGGCGCGGGCGGCGGCCGTGTGCCGTCCGGGCCCGCCGCGGCACCGCGCCCGGCCGAGCCCTCCGCCACCACGCTCACCGCGGAGCACGGCGACGTCTACGTCGAGCCGGGCCTGACCCCGCTGGGCGCCCGTGAGGCCAACCGCTCCGCGCTCGCCGCGCTCCTGGACACCGCCGGCATCGCTCACTTCGCGGTGCGCGGGACCTCCGACCACGGCACGGTCGTCGCCGTCGCCGAGGAGGACCGCGAGCGGGTCCTGGCCGCGGTGTTCCGCGGGCTGAGCCAGTACCCGGGCCACCTCGGGGTCGTCGACCCGGACGCGCCCCGGCCCGCCCGGCCGGTGTCCTCCCGCGACCCCAGGGCCTGGCGCGAGGTGTCCGCCGCGCGCGTGCTCCAGGCCAGCTGGTCCCGCACCGACCCCGACCGCCATCTGCTGCTCGGTCACGAGTACGGCTGCGCGATCGAGTTCTGGCAGCGGCACGGCACCCACCTGGTCGCGCCCCGCGCCAACCGCGCGACCTGGGCGGTCGCCGCCGAAGGCGGCAACGTCCTGGGCGCCGCCCGGCTGTTCAGCCGGTTCGTGTCGGACTGGACCCCGCGCCACCTGGCGCCCGCGCTGGCCACCCGCCCCGAGTTCCTGGTGCACTGCGCTGACGACATCGCCTTCCCCGTCGACGCCGTCTACACCTGGGTCGACGGCAACGACCCCGCGTGGCAGCGGCGCAAGGCGCAGGCCAAGGGCGAGGTCTACCACGCCGAGTCGGCCAGCGACGCCCGCTTCATCAGCCGGGACGAACTGCGCTACTCGGTGCGCTCGCTGCATCTGTTCGCGCCCTGGATCCGCAACGTCCACATCGTCACCGACGACCAGGTCCCGGAGTGGCTCGTCGAGGGTCTGCCAGGGTGCCGCATCGCCACGCACCGCGAGATCTTCCGCAACCCGGACGACCTGCCGACGTTCAACTCGCACTCGATCGAGAGCCAGCTGCACCACATCGACGGGCTCGCCGAGCACTTCCTGTACTTCAACGACGACATGTTCATCGGGCGCCCGGTGGCCCCGCACGCCTTCTTCACCCCCAGTGGGACGGCCCGGTACTTCCCCTCCCGCAACCGCATCCCGCAAGGCCCGGTGGCACCCACCGACAGCCCCGTCGACGCGGCCTGCAAGAACAACCGGGCGCTCCTGGAGGAACGTTTCGGCAGGGTGATCACCCAGCCCATGGAGCACATCCCGTACGCCCTGCGCCGCTCGGCGATGGAGGACGCCGAGCGGGACTTCCCCGAGGCCTGGGCGCGCACCTCGGCCAGCCGGTTCCGGGCGATGACCGACCTGTCGCCCACCTCGTCGTTCGCGCTCTACTACGCGGCGCTCACCGGCCGGGCCCAGCCGGGCTCGATGCCCTTCACCTACCTCCAGCTCGCCGTCCCCGACCTCGCCGACCGGCTCGGACGGCTGCTCGACGGGCGGGACCAGGACTCCTTCTGCCTCAACGACGCCTTCTCCACACCGGAGGACATCGAGGCGCAGCAGGAGTTGCTGGACGGTTTCCTCAACGCCTACTTCCCGACGCCGAGTCCGTACGAGCGGTGAGCTCCGGTCCCCGCAAGGGGACGACCTTCTCCCTTCCACCGTGATGACACGCCGGCCCCCGCACGGGGCCACCCTTGCCTCGACCCATGAAACGGAGTTCACGACGTGCCGGACCCGACGTCCCTGAACTCCGCGGTGCACGTCTACCAGCGGCTCGTCCCGCAACCCGTGCGCTCCGCCGCCGCGACCACCGTCCCCGCGGGCGTACGCCGCAAGGTCAAGCGGCAGCTCGCCCGTACCCTCAGCCGCCGCGAGGCCCGGCTGCACAGCAGGGCGCTGCGGCGGGTGCGGCGGGCGCGGCTCGGCACGTCCGAGCGGCGTGTCACCGCACCCGACGGCCGGGTCGCGCACGTGCACACCGGGCTCACCGTCGATCTGGCCCGCCGCCTCGACCACGACCTGGTCACCCACGCGCTGGACGCCGCCGAGATCCCCTGGTTCGCTGTGCCCGCGCTGGACGACCGGCGGATCTGCCTGGCCGTGGACGTCAAGCACAAGGGCCCGGTCCGCCGCGTCATGCGCGCGCTCCTCGAGGAGCACACCGGGTACGTCGTCACCGTCTCGCCCGCCCTGAGCGACACCCGGGAGACCCCCGGCAGCCACGTCAAGGCGTGGAAGCACTTCGCCAAGGCCCGTGTGATCCGGCTGACCTGGCTGCGCACCGACCCCACCGAGAACCTCTGGGTGGGCGAGGACCAGGGCATCGAGATCGAGTTCTGGAGGACCAACACCGATCTGCCCACCGAGCGGCTGATCGGACCGCGCCCCAACCGGGTCCAGCGGGCCGTGCCCAGCGACGCCCCCGGCATCGAGATCGGCATGGACCGGCTGTCCGGCTACTGCGACATCGACGGCGACCAGGAGCCGACGATCACGCTGGAGAGCTTCGACGTGGTCCGGCTGGAGGAGATCACCTTCCCCGTGGACGCGGTCCTGATCTTCCAGCACGCCACGCCGTGGGGCGAGCTGCTGCTGCGGGCCGCCCTGCGCTCCCTGCACCAGTACGCGCCTTGGGTGGACGTCGTGCACGTGGTCGCCGAGGCCGAGCCGCCGGCCTGGCTGAACGCCGGCGACCGGCTCGGCGTCGTCCGCGCCCGGCCAGGGGCCGAGTGGCACCTGCACCAACTGCCCGACGTCGCGGACCACTTCCTGCTGCTGCGCCCGGGTGCCCTGCTCGGCCGTCCGGTGCGGCCCTTCGACTACTTCACCCCGGCCGGGGCGACCCGCCCCCGGCGCGGACCCTGGACGGCCGAGGAGTCCTTCGCCCCCTGGACCCGTGCCGCGTACTCCGCCACCGGCCGGGTCACCGCCCACGGCTACGCGCACGGACCCCAGCCGCACCGCGCCGAGACCCTCGCCCAATTCGCCGGGACGGGCACCGCAACCCTGCCGTTGCCCGACGCCCAGCGACTGCCCACCGTGCCCGGCACCCACCCCCTGGACGGCGTGGTCCACCACTTCGGTTACGTCTCGGGAGTCGCCGACCCCTCCGGGGAGGCGTCCGTCGCCCTGCACGCGGCACTGCCCGGCATCGGCAACCACCTGGAGCGGCTGCTGGTCAGGCGCGACAGCCAGCAGATGCAGTTCACCGGCCTGGACACCGAGGAGGCGCGCGTCGGTGGCGGCGTCCGGGCGGTGGAGCGCTTCCTGGCGCGCTACTACCCCGTGCCCAGCGTCTTCGAGCGCGACGACGCGGACTCCGGTGAGGCGGGCCGGACGTCATGAGCATCGGCAACCCGGAGGCGTCCGCCGCGGTCGGGGCGTACCGCACCCTCGTTCCCGCGGGACTCAGACGCCGCACCGCGCGCCGCGTCCCGCCGCGGCTGCGGCAGCTGCTCAAGCGCCTGCTGCGCCGGCTGCACAGCCTGACCTTCGGGGCCCGGCTGCTGCGTTCGATGCTGGCCCGCCGCCGCTGGCCGCATCTGTTCGGGCCGGGCGAGCGGCTCGCCGCGCTCGCCGGTCCCGGCCAGCGGATCGCCCTCGTACGGCCCACGGTCTCGCCGCTGGGCCTGCGCGAGGCCAACCTCGAACTCGTCGTCACCGCGCTGGAGGAGGCCGGGGTCGACTACTTCGCCGTCCGTGGCGCCTCCGACTTCCGCTCCTGCCTCGCCGTCGCCGCGACCGACCGCGACCGCGCCCGGCAGGCATTGGAGCGCTGCGCCGGGCACAGCCCCGTCTACCTCGCGGCCTGCCGCGGCGAGTCCGCCCAGGGCAGGCCGGTGATGGCCGGCTCGGCACGCGGCCGTCGGCTCGCCCGCGAGGCCGCCGTGCTCCGGGTCGGCATGGTCTGGAGCGACCCGGCCGGCACCCTGGTGCTGGGCCTGGAACACGGCTGCGACGTCGAGTTCTGGCAGCCGAGCGAGGGCCGTCTGGTCGCGCCGCGACCCAACCGGGTCACCCAGGACGTCGCGCTCGACGAACCCCGCGTCCTGGCTCCGGTCAGCCGCCTCACCGGCTTTGCCGCCCTGCACACCCGCCGCACCCGCACGGTCCGCACCATCCGGCCCTGCGCCGAGCCCCTCCCCGAGGACGTCCGCTTCCCGATCGACGTCGTCTACACCTGGGTCGACGGCAGCGACCCCGCCTGGCAGTGGCGGCGCAGCGCCTACGGCGACGGCGGCTACCACACCGAGTCCGCCAACGCGGCCCGCTACATCAGCCGCGACGAACTGCGCTACTCGCTGCGCGCGCTGGAGCAGAACGCGCCCTGGGTGCGCCACGTCCACCTGGTGACGGACCGGCAGCGCCCGGCCTGGCTCAACGACGCCCACCCCCGGCTCACCGTCGTCGACCACTCCGAGATCTTCGACGACCCGCAGGCGCTGCCCACCTTCAACTCGCACGCCATCGAGAGCCGCCTGCACCACATCAAGGGCCTCGCCGAGCACTTCCTGTACTTCAACGACGACATGTTCCTCGGCTGCCCGGTCACCCCGCAGGACTTCTTCCTGTCCAACGGCATGACCCGCACCTTCTTCTCCCCCTCCCAGGTGCCGCGCTCGGACCTCACGCCGGTCGACCGCCCGGTCGACGCGGCCGGCAAGAACAACCGGCGCCTGCTGCTGGAGCAGTTCGGCAGCGCCATCGTGCAGAAACTGCGGCACGCCCCCTACGCGCTGCGCCGCAGCGTGCTGCACGAGATCGAACGGGAGTACGCCGAGGCGCACCGGCAGACGTCCTCCAGCCGCTTCCGCAGCGCCACCGACATCTCCATCCCGTCGTCGCTGTACCACTACTACGCCTACTTCACGGGCCGGGCGGTGCCGTCGACCATCTCGTTCGCCTATCTCGACCTGGCCCGGCCGGAGATCCAGCGGCGGCTCGGCATCCTGCTGGCCCGCCGCGACCGGCAGGCGTTTTGCATCAACGACACCCTCTCCGACGGCCGGGACGTGGAGCGCCAGACGGCGATGCTGCGCGCGTTCCTCCAGTCGTACTACCCGGTGCCCAGTCCCTTCGAGCGGAAGGAGCGCGAGGTCCGGTGAAGATCTCCTTCCTGATCAACAACATCTACGGCATCGGCGGCACCAACCGCACGGTGATCAACCTCGCCGAGGCGCTGTCCGTGCAGCACGAGGTGGAGATCGTGTCGGTGTTCCGGCGCGCGCACGCCACCAAGTTCGAGATCTCACCGCGCGTGGCCGTGCGCGCCCTGGTCGACCTGCGCCCGGGCTCCGCCGACCGCGGCGCCGCCGGAAGCGACGAACCGAGCGACGTGGTGCCGCGCCAGGAGGAGTTCTACGCCCAGTACAGCCGCTTCACCGACGGCCGGATCATCCGCGAGCTGCAGCGGACGTCCGCCGACGTCGTGGTCGGCACCCGGCCCAGCCTGAACCTGTTCGTCGCCGCCCACACCCGCGACGGCGCCCTGCGCGTCGCCCAGGAGCACATGACGCACCTGGCCATCCCGCCGGCGGTCCGCGCGGAGATGGCCCGCGTCTACCCGCGCCTGGACGCGATCACCACGGTCACCGACGCCGACGCCCGCTCCTTCATGGAGAACACCCCGATCCCGGGCATCCCCGTCGTCGGCATCCCCAACAGCGTCCCGCAGCCGTCCGTCACCCCGTCCGACTGCACCCGCAAGGTCGTGGTCAGCGCCGGCCGGATGCACCACATCAAGCGGTACGACCTGCTGATCCGCGCCTTCGGCCGGCTCGCCGACGACTTCCCCGACTGGCAGCTGCGCATCTACGGCGATGGCGGTGAGGCCGCCAAGCTGCGCGCGCTGGTCACCGAACTCGGCCTGACCGGAAGGGCGTTGCTGATGGGCGGCTTCTCGCCCATCGAGTCCGAGTGGGCCAAGGGCTCCATCGCGGCCGTCACCTCCAGCGCCGAGTCCTTCGGCATGACCCTCGTCGAGGCGATGCGCTGCGGCCTGCCCGTCGTCTCCACCGACTGCCCGGTCGGCCCACGCGAGATCCTCACCGACGGCGAGGACGGCTTCCTCGTACCCAACGGCGAGGTCGAGGGCATCGCGTGGGGCCTGGGGCGCCTGATGGCCGACGAGCCGCTGCGCCGCACCATGGGCGCCGCCGCGCTGCGCAACGCCGCGCGCTACGACCCGGCGGCCGTCGCCGGCGAGTACCTGGACCTGTTCGAGGACGCCGCCCGCCGGCGCGCCGCCGCCCACCGCGGCTACCGCGCCCCCGCCGCGTCCCGCAAGGGCGCAGCCACCCCGCTCACCGTGCCCCCCGTCTCCGTCGGCCAGGCCGTCGCGGACGTCACCGCCGACGACGGAGGCTGGCTGCGCTTCAGCGCCGACGCACCCGGCGAGGGCCGCAAGCGCCGCCAGTTCGTGCTGCGCCACAAGCCCTCCGACGGCAACCGCCTCCCCGACCTGCCGCTGCGTACCCAGCGTCAGGACCTCGACAACGGCGGCACCCGCTACACCGCCGCCCTCACCCCGTCCGCCCTCGACGAACTCGGCGACGGACGCTGGCAGGTGACCCTGCAGACCGGCAAGGCGTCCCCCGTGCACCTGAAGGCCGGCATCCGTGACACCCGCGCCCTCATCGACGCCCGCGCCCGCCTCATCACCCGCCCGCCGTCCGGCCCCGTCGGCTGGAACCTGCCCTACGCCCAGCCCAACGGCCGTCTGATGCTGCGCACCGTGCTGCGCGCGGAGCACGCCGAGTGCACCGGCGTCGAGGTCGACGACGGCCGCATCACGCTGCGCGGCGTGCTGTGCGGAGGTCGGCGCCTGGAGCCCGGCGCGCTGTTCGTCGTCAGCCGCCGCGGCCGGCACGGGCGGAACATCACCGTGCCCGTCGAGATCCTCGGCCGCCAGGCGTTCCGCGCCGAGGCGCCCGTGCGCCAGGTCGTCGACCTCCGGCTGGAACACTGGGAGGACTGGGACTGGTGGCTCCAGCCCGACCCGTTCGACCGCCGCAAGGTGCGCGTCTGCCACCTGCTGGAGGACTTCCCCGACGTCAAGAGCGCCTACGCCTACCCGTCACTGCCGCTCGCCGGCGGCGAGCCCTCCGAGTACGCCGTGATCCACCCGGCGCGCCCGGTGTGGGTCCGGCCGTACTGCTCGGCCTCCGGGGCGATGGCGATGAACGTGGTGGACCGATGACCGACCCTGCCCCGGGAGGCCCGATGACCCGTTCCGTCCTGCATGTCATCGCCCACCAGGACGACGACCTGTACTTCATGAACCCCGACCTGGTCCGTTCCCTCCAGGACGGCGACCGGGTGACCACGGTGGTGCTCACCGCGGGGGAGGGCGACGGCATCAACGCCGACACCGGCGACCCCCAACGCGTCGCGGTACCACCGGACTTCGTCGGCTACAGCACCGAGCGCGGCTGCGGACTGCGCTCCGCCTACGCCCGGATGGTCACCGGCGACCGGGACCGCCCCTGGCGGCGCGAGGCCGTGGACCTCGTCCCCGGCTTCGCCGCCGAACGGTTCACGCTCGACGGCCACGACCAGGTGTGCCTGTACTTCCTCCAGCTCCACATGGGCGCGCCCACCGAACGCGGCACCCGCACCCGCCTGCACGAGCTGTGGGAGGGCGCCCTGCGCACCCAGGCCACGCTGCCGGTGCGCGGCGGCACCGTCGGCGAGGTCCAGCAGGTCACGCGCGAACAGGTGATCGGCGCGCTGACCGCGCTGCTCGCCGACGTCCGCCCGACCATGGTGCGCGCGATGGATCCCGACCCCGAGCACGACGGCGGCAAGGAGGAGTACGTCTGCTCCGACCACGTCGACCACACCACCACCGCCCAGTTCACGCTCGCCGCCCTCGCCCGGCACCGCGAGGCCGGGCACTACCCGGTGGTCGAGCACTACCGCGCCTACGCCAACCGCTTCTGGGGCTACAACCTCGACTCGGTCGCGACGGCGGAGAAGGCCGAGTACCTCGCGACGTACGCCGGACTGGACGCGCCCGAACGGTGCGCGCACGGCACCTGCGAGACCTGCGGCGACCGGCAGCTGGGCGGCAACCCGTACCGCAGCACGCACATGATGAGCACCGCCCACCGGTACACGCCCACGACGACCTGGCTGCGCCTCGGCCCCGGTGGCCGGCTCAACGCGTTCGGCGTGCTGGCCGGGCGGCTGGCCTTCTGGACGGAGACCGGCCCGGCCACCGGCGAGTGGAAGGGGCCCTTCGTGCTGGGGGACGGGTGGCTGTGCCCC
This sequence comes from Streptomyces chromofuscus, assembly GCF_015160875.1. Taxonomy (NCBI): domain Bacteria; kingdom Bacillati; phylum Actinomycetota; class Actinomycetes; order Kitasatosporales; family Streptomycetaceae; genus Streptomyces; species Streptomyces chromofuscus. Next base: position 6,285,016 of record NZ_CP063374.1, read on the forward strand.
ACCCTGGCGGTGACCGGACTGCCCGGCGGACCGGCCGAGTTGGTGGGCCTGCGCCGCCAGAACGTGGTCGGCGGCGGAGTGACCGTCGACGTCGTGCACACCGCACAGGACCCCGACGGAGGCGGCTTCAGCGGCTGGCGGACCCTGGAGAACCCGGACTGGACGCACGGCGACGGACGCCGCCAGCGCGAGGCCGGCGTGCCCTCCGCGGCCGTCGACCCGGCCGGCCGGCTGCACGTCTTCGTCCGTGACTACGCGCAGGGCGTCAGCCTGCGCCGCCGTGACGTCTCCGGCGCCTGGGGTCCCTGGGAGAACCTCGGCGGCAGCTTCGTGCAGGACGCCGGCGCCGTCCTCGTCACCGAGCGCGGGACCGTGGAGCTGTACGTGCCGGGCAAGAACTCCGTGTGGCGCTGGCACCAGACGGAACCCGGCGGCGCGTTCCTGCTGGACGACACGCTGAAGACGGGCCGCCCGGCCACCGGCGGGGTCACCGCGGTCGACTCGGGCGAGGGCCGCACCTGCCTGTACTTCCGCGAGGCCGGCACCCAGCAGGTCATGGCCTACCGTCAGCACCCCGACGGCCGCTGGCCCGGATCCGGCGCGGGCCTCGGCGGCCACGGCGGTACCGGGCCCGTCGCCGCCCTGTGGGCCCCCGAACGCGGCGCCCGCGAGGCCTACCTGGCCCACCGCGGCAGCCGGGGCCGGCTGGTCGTGTCGCTGCCCGACCGCGACAAGGAGGTCTCCGGCACCCACTGGCACGAGTCCGGCGACATGCTCGCCCACGCCCCGGCGATGGCGTACGACGCCGCGGGCGCCGTGACGGTCGCGGTCATCGGCACGGACGGACGGCTGCGGGTGCGCCGGCAGCTGTCGCCGGCGGTGGGCAGTCCGCTCGGTCCCTGGCGCTGATCCGGCACGCACGACCGAGGGCCTCCGCCGCGACGGCGAAAGGCCCTCGGTCGCGTCGGACGGTCACGCCGGGACGCTCGCGACCCCCGGTTCCAGGAACCGCTTGCCGTTCACCCGCTCGGAGACGCCCTCGCGGTCCAGGTACGGCGTGATGCCGCCCAGGTGGAAGGGCCAGCCGGCACCGGTGATCAGGCAGAGGTCGATGTCCTGGGCCTCGGCGACGACGCCCTCGTCGAGCATCAGCCCGATCTCCTGCGCCACCGCGTCCAGCACCCGGGCCCGCACCTGCTCCTCGGTGAGGACGGTGTCGCCCTGCTTCAGCAGCGCGGCGACCTCCGGGTCCAGCTCCGGCTTGCCGGAGTCGTAGACGTAGAAGCCGCGCTTGCCGGCCTCGACGACCGCCTTGAGGTTCGGGGAGACCGTGAAGCGGTCCGGGAAGGCCCTGTTGAGCGTCTCGGAGACGTGCAGGCCGATCGCCGGGCCGACCAGCTCCAGCAGCACCAGCGGGGACATCGGCAGGCCCAGCGGCTCGACCGCCTTCTCCGCCACGGCCACCGGGGTGCCCTCGTCGATGACGTTCTGGATCTCGCCCATGAAGCGGGTCAGGATGCGGTTCACGACGAACGCCGGGGCGTCCTTGACCAGCACCGCGGTCTTCTTCAGCTTCTTGGCGACGGCGAACGCCGTGGCCAGCGAGGCGTCGTCGGTCTGCTCGCCGCGGACGATCTCCAGCAGCGGCAGCACCGCGACCGGGTTGAAGAAGTGGAAGCCGACGACCCGCTCGGGGTGCTTCAGCTTCGACGCCATCTCCGACACGGACAGGGACGAGGTGTTGGTGGCGAGGATCGCGTGCGCCGGGGCGACCGCCTCGACCTCGGCGAACACCTTCTGCTTGACGCCCATTTCCTCGAACACCGCTTCGATGACGAAGTCGGCGTCCGCGAAGCCCTCGGCCTTGTCCAGGACGCCGGTCACCAGCGCCTTGAGGCGGTTGGCCTTGTCCTGGCCGATCCGGCCCTTGCCGAGCAGCTTGTCGATCTCGGCGTGGACGTAGCCCACACCCTTGTCGACGCGCTCCTGGTCGATGTCGGTCAGTACGACCGGCACCTCAAGGCGGCGCAGGAAGAGCAGCGCGAGCTGGGAGGCCATCAGACCGGCGCCGACGACGCCGACCTTGGTGACCGGGCGCGCCAGGTTCTTGTCCGGGGCGCCGGCCGGGCGCTTGCCGCGCTTCTGTACCAGGTTGAACGCGTAGATGCCGGCGCGCAGTTCGCCACCCATGATCAGGTCGGCGAGCGCCTTGTCCTCGGCGTCGTACCCCTGCTGGAGGTCACCGTTCTTTGCGGCGGCGATGATGTCGAGGGCGCGGTAGGCGGCCGGGGCGGCGCCGTGCACCTTGGAGTCCGCGATGAAGCGGCCCTTGGCGACGGCCTGGTCCCAGGCCTCGCCGCGGTCGATCACCGGGCGCTCGACCACGATCTCGCCCTTGAGGACCGACGCCGTCCAGATGAGCGACTGCTCCAGGAAGTCGGCGCCCTCGAAGATCGCGTCGGCGATGCCGAGCTCGTAGACCTGCGAGCCCTTGAGCTGCTTGTTCTGGTTGAGGCTGTTCTCGATGATCACCGAGACGGCCTTCTCCGGACCGATCAGGTTCGGCAGCAGCGTGCAGCCGCCCCAGCCGGGGACCAGCCCGAGGAAGACCTCGGGCAGGGAGAACGCCGGGAGGGCCGCGGAGACCGTGCGGTAGGTGCAGTGCAGGCCGACCTCGACGCCGCCGCCCATCGCGGCGCCGTTGTAGTACGCGAACGTCGGCACGGCGAGGCCGGACAGCCGCTTGAAGACGTCGTGGCCGCCCTTGCCGATGGCGTAGGCGTGGTCCCACTCCTTGAGGAGCTCGACGCCCTTGAGGTCCGCCCCGACGGCGAAGATGAACGGCTTGCCGGTGAGGCCGACGCCGACGATCTCGCCGTCCGCGGCCTCCTTCTCGACCTGGTCGATCGCGGCGCCCAGGTTCGCCAGCGACTGCGGGCCGAAGGTGGTCGGCTTGGTGTGGTCCAGGCCGTTGTCCAGGGTGATCAGGGCGAAGCGCCCGGCGCCCAGGGGGAGGTCGAAGTGGCGTACGTGCGCGCTGGTGACGACCTCGTCCGGGAACAGGTCCGAGGCCTGCTTCAGAAGCTCGGCGGTGGTGCTCACTTGTCCCCCTCGAAGTGCGGGTTCTCCCAGATGACCGTCGCGCCCATGCCGAAACCGACGCACATGGTGGTCAGGCCGTAGCGGACGTGCGGCTGCTCCTCGAACTGGCGGGCCAGCTGCGTCATCAGGCGGACGCCGGAGGAGGCCAGCGGGTGGCCGAAGGCGATGGCGCCGCCGTACTGGTTGACGCGGGCGTCGTCGTCGGCGATGCCGTAGTGCTCCAGGAACGCGAGCACCTGGACGGCGAAGGCCTCGTTGATCTCGAACAGTCCGATGTCGTCGATGGACAGCCCCGCCTGGGCGAGCGCCTTCTCGGTGGCCGGGATCGGGCCGTAGCCCATGACCTCCGGCTCCACACCCGCGAAGGAGTAGGAGACGAGGCGCATCTTCACCGGGAGGTTGTTCTCGCGGGCGAAGTCCTCGGAGGCGATGAGGGAGGCGGTGGCGCCATCGTTCAGACCGGCCGCGTTACCGGCGGTGACCCGGCCGTGGACGCGGAAGGGGGTCTTCAGACCGGCCAGGTTCTCGAGCGTGGTGCCCGGGCGCATCGGCTCGTCGGCGGTGACCAGGCCCCAGCCCGTCTCGCCGGCCTCGGCGTTGGTGCGGCGCACCGAAATCGGGACCAGGTCGGCCTGGATCTTGCCGTTGGCGTACGCCTTGGCGGCCTTCTCCTGCGAGCGCACGGCGTACTCGTCGGCGCGCTGCTTGGTGATCGTCGGATAGCGGTCGTGCAGGTTCTCGGCGGTCATGCCCATGAACAGCGCCGACTCGTCGACCAGCTTCTCGCTGACGAACCGCGGGTTCGGGTCCACGCCCTCACCCATCGGGTGGCGGCCCATGTGCTCGACACCACCGGCGATGGCGACGTCGTACGCGCCGAAGGCCACGGAACCGGCGACGGTGGTGACGGCGGTCAGCGCGCCGGCGCACATCCGGTCGATCGAGTAGCCGGGCACGGACTGCGGCAGTCCGGCGAGGATGCCGGCGGTCCGGCCGATGGTCAGGCCCTGGTCGCCGATCTGCGTGGTCGCGGCGATGGCGACCTCGTCGATCTTCTTGGGGTCCAGGCCGGGGTTGCGGCGCAGCAGCTCCCGGATCGCCTTCACGACGAGGTCGTCGGCGCGGGTCTCGTGGTAGATGCCCTTCGGGCCCGCCTTGCCGAACGGGGTGCGGACGCCGTCGACGAAGACGACGTCCCTGACGGTACGAGGCACGATGGCTCTCCTCCAGGGTGCGGGGTGGCACTGCTGCGGCACGCATGCGCTGAGCGCGCGCTCAGCACCCATGCTACTTGTGGGTAACGTAGCTGCCCAGTCCTCACGGGTCGAGCGGCGAAGGTCACACCTTCGGCGCAGCGGCCGCGCGGCAACGCACCGAATACCGACCAGCCGCGCGCCCGCGTCCCCGGAGAAGTGGGTGGCCACCGCGGCCCTCTCCCGCGAACGCCACGGCCCGTGCCGCTTCACTCGGCCGGAGCACCTTGGCCTGATGTCGCCGCCCGCTACGGCGCCTTGGCGGAAAGAGCCCTCACCAGAACCGGCGCGACCAGCTCGACCTGCCAGTCGCGGGCCCCGTACCCGCGCAGCACCCCGGCCACGGCCGCCACGTCGGCCGACGGCGGTTCCCAGCACACCCGCCGCACGGTGTCCGGCGTGATCAGGTTCTCCTGCGGCAGACCGAGCTCCTCGGCCAGCGCGGACACGCCGGCCCGCGCCGCGGACAGCCGGGCGGCCGCCGCCGGATCCTTGTCGGCCCACGCGCGCGGCGGCGGAGGCCCCGCGACCGGCTGGCCCGGCTGCGGCAGCTGCGACTCCGGCAGCGCCTTGGCGCGATCCACCGCGGCCTGCCACTGCTCCAGCTGCCGCCGCCCCATCCGGTGCCCGAACCCGTTCAGCGCGGACAGCGCGTGCACCGTGCCCGGCAGGGCCAGCGCGGCCTCGACGATGGCCGTGTCCGACAGCACCTTGCCCGGCGAGACGTCCCTGCGCTGCGCGATCCGGTCCCGGGTCTCCCACAGCTCGCGCACCACGGCGAGCTGCCGGCGCCGACGCACCTTGTGCATGCCCGACGTACGGCGCCACGGGTCCTTGCGGGGCTCCGGCGGCGGCGCGGCGGCGATCGCGTCGAACTCCTGCAGGGCCCATTCGAGCTTGCCCTGCCGGTCCAGTTCCTTCTCCAGCGCGTCCCGCAGGTCGACGAGCAGCTCGACGTCGAGGGCCGCGTACCGCAGCCACGGCTCGGGGAGCGGGCGGGTCGACCAGTCGACGGCGGAGTGGCCCTTCTCCAGGACGAAGCCCAGCACGTTCTCGACCATGGCCCCGAGGCCGACCCGCGGGAATCCGGAGAGCCGTCCGGCCAGCTCGGTGTCGAACAGCCGCGTCGGCATCATGCCTATCTCCCGCAGGCACGGCAGGTCCTGGGTGGCGGCGTGCAGCACCCACTCGACGCCGGACAGCGCCTCGCCCAGCGCCGACAGGTCGGGGCAGGCCACCGGATCGATCAGCGCGGTCCCCGCGCCCTGGCGGCGCAGCTGCACGAGGTAGGCGCGCTGTCCGTAGCGGTAGCCGGAGGCGCGCTCGGCGTCGACGGCGACGGGGCCGGAGCCGGCGGCGAAGGCGGTGATCACCTCGGCGAGGGCCGCCTCGTCCGCGACCACGGGCGGAATGCCCTCACGCGGCTCCAGCAAAGGGATCGGCGCCTCCGTAACAGAAGATCCGCCGTCTTCCGGAGGAGCGCCCCCGGTGGTTCGCAGTGAACTGTCTGCTGCGGTTTCTTGGGCGTCGGTCACCTGTCAAGGGTATCCGTGGATGGACCGCGCCCGCCGACGGAACGTTCCGTCGACGGGCGCGCGAGGGTCGCAAACCAGTCAGGTCCCTGCGGATTCCCGGTCACGACCGAGGGGGACGCGGGCGGGCATCGGTGGCTCGATCCCGTTCACGTCGATGAATGCCCAGGTGATACGGCATCCGGGTGACTCGGGGAAGGGACTCGGGGGGAACTCGGGGAGGGACTGGGGAGAGAGCGGGCGGAGAAACGGGGAGCGGCTGCTCCGAGCGTGTGGGTCGGCTCGGAGGCTGGGGCGCGGATCGAGGGACGGGTGCGGGTCGTAGGGGGGTTGCGGCTCGGAGAGGCGGGTGCGGGTCGTAGGGGGGTGCGGCTCGGAGAGGCGGGTGCGGGTCGGGGGCGGAGGTCAGTGGATGATGCCGGTGCGCAGCGCCACGGCGACCATCCCGGCGCGGTCGCCCGTGCCGAGCTTGCGGGCGATGCGGGCGAGGTGGCTCTTGACGGTCAGGGCGGACAGGCCCATCGAGACGCCGATCGCCTTGTTCGACTGGCCTTCGGCGACCAGGCGCAGCACCTCGACCTCGCGGCCGGACAGCTCGCGGTAGCCACCCGGGTGACTCGGGGCACCCGGGGGGCGGCGGTGCAGACGGGCGGCGGCCGCGCCGATGGGCGCGGCACCCGGCCGGGTGGGGAGCCCGACGTTGGTACGGGTGCCGGTGACGACGTAGCCCTTCACGCCGCCCGCGAGGGCGTTGCGCACGGCGCCGATGTCGTCGGCGGCGGACAGGGCGAGCCCGTTGGGCCAGCCCGCCGCGCGGGTCTCCGACAGGAGCGTCAGACCGGAACCGTCCGGGAGGTGGACGTCGGCGACGCAGATGTCGCGGGGGTTGCCGACGCGGGGACGAGCCTCGGCGATGGACGAGGCCTCGATGACGTCGCGCACACCGAGCGCCCACAGGTGGCGGGTGACGGTGGAGCGGACGCGGGGATCGGCCACGACGACCATCGCGGTCGGCTTGTTCGGGCGGTAGGCGACCAGGCTTGCGGGCTGCTCAAGGAGAACGGACACCAGGCCTCCTGGGTGCGGGACGGGGGCGGCTCGTGGGGGGTGAAGCCGGGACGAACCGTGCTTTCAAGGTCACAGTCGTCTTCGGCACCAAACCGGTCCGCCTTTAGAGAATGATCACGATCTGGTGAGTAACAATCCGAGCAATTCGGACACGCGAGCGATCATCCGAAGATCGAACGGGTTCGGTTCGATTCGCTGTCCGGTCGAAAGTGGCCGTATCGACAAAGAGATCAGCCCGAACGGGTGCATGCGGGTTTGCCCCGGCCGGTTCCGGCCGGGCACAGTGCAGGCGACGGGGCGAGTGGGCGCGGCGGGTCAGCGGGACTGCGGGCCGCGCCGTTGCGGCAGGGTCACCACGGACGCGTCCCCCGGTCCCGCCGGCGGCAGGCCCGCGACCTGGGCGAGCAGATCGCACCAGGAGGCGAGGTGGGCCGCCGTGTCGGGCACGCCGCCCAGGCCCTCCCGGGGCGTCCAGGAGGCCCGGATCTCGATCTGCGAGGCGGCGGGGCGCGCGGACAGCCCGCCGAAGTAGTGCGAACTCGCGCGCGTGACGGTGCCGCTCGGTTCGCCGTACGTCAGCCCGCGCGCCTGCAGCGCACCGGTGAGCCAGCTCCAGCACACCTCGGGCAGCAGCGGGTCGGCGGCCATCTCCGGCTCCAGCTCCGCCCGCACCAGCGTCACCAGCCGGAAGGTGCCGCGCCAGGCGTCGTGTCCGGCCGGGTCGTGCAGCAGCACCAGCCGGCCGTCGGCCAGGTCCTGGTCTCCGTCGACGACGGCGGCCTCCAGCGCGTACGCGTGCGGGGCCAGCCGCTGCGGCGCGCGCGTGGGCTCGACCTCGATCTGCGGCCGCAGCCGTGCCGAGCGCAGCGCCTCGACGGCGGCCCGGAAGGGCAGCGGAGAAGCGTCGCCCGTATGCAGGTCCCCCTCCTTCGGGTCGTCCATTCCGCCAGCGCCGTCCGACAGTCGTCCCTGAGCCGCAGCCATGCGGTGCAGATTAAGCGGAACGGGCGCCGGGCGCAGGCTAGACACCCCGTCCGGCGGTACCGGTCCGCCGGGGTTGCCGCACCCGAGGTGCACCGAGGCCCCGCCATGCCCGTCCGGCCGCCGTGCGAAACTTGCCCCGTGAGTGCCAACGGAAGCCCCACGGGCCAGCAGCCGACAGCGACGTACGACTCCGCCTTCCTCAGGGCGTGCAGGCGCGAGCCCGTGCCCCACACGCCGGTGTGGTTCATGCGGCAGGCCGGGCGCTCCCTGCCCGAGTACCGGAAGGTGCGCGAGGGCATCCCGATGCTGGAGTCGTGCATGCGGCCCGACCTGGTCACCGAGATCACCCTGCAGCCCGTGCGCCGCCACCACGTGGACGCGGCGATCTACTTCAGCGACATCGTCGTCCCCCTCAAGGCCATCGGCGTCGACCTCGACATCAAGCCCGGTGTCGGCCCGGTCGTCGAGCGCCCGATCCGCTCCCGCGCCGACCTCGCGCAGCTGCGCGACCTGACCCCGGAGGACGTCTCGTACGTCACGGAGGCGATCGGCCTGCTGACCGCCGAGCTCGGCGAGACGCCCCTGATCGGCTTCGCGGGCGCCCCGTTCACCCTCGCGAGCTACCTCGTCGAGGGTGGTCCGTCCCGCACGTACGAGAACGCCAAGGCGATGATGTACGGCGACCCGGAGCTGTGGGCCGACCTCCTCGACCGCCTCGCGGACATCACCGCCGCCTTCCTCAAGGTGCAGATCGAGGCGGGCGCGAGCGCGGTGCAGCTCTTCGACTCCTGGGCCGGCGCCCTGGCCCCCGCCGACTACCGGCGCTCCGTCCTGCCCGCCTCGTCGAAGGTGTTCCGCGCGGTCGAGGCGTACGGCGTCCCACGCATCCACTTCGGCGTCGGCACCGGCGAGCTGCTCGGCCTGATGGGCGAGGCCGGCGCGGACGTCGTCGGCGTCGACTGGCGCGTCCCGCTCGACGAGGCCGTCCGCCGCGTCGGCCCCGGCAAGGCGCTCCAGGGCAACCTCGACCCGACGGTCCTGTTCGCCCCGCAGGAGGCCGTCGAGGCCAAGACCCGCGAGGTGCTGGACGCGGCGACGGGCCTGGAGGGCCACGTCTTCAACCTCGGGCACGGCGTGATGCCGTCCACCGACCCGGACGCGCTCACCCGCCTCGTCGAATACGTGCACGCGCAGAGCGCCCGCTGACGGCTCACCACGTCTGCCGGGGCCGCGCCCGCCTGCCGAACAGCAGGCCGCGTGGTTCCGGCGGCGGTGGCGTGCCCCGCTTCAGGGGCCAGGCGAGCAGCATGCCGGCGAGGAAGCCGACGATGTGCGCCGCGTACGCCACCGTGCCCGCGTCGGAGATGCCCTCGCCGGAGGAGTACACGGCCTGGAGCCCGAACCAGAAGCCCAGCACCAGCCAGGCCGGCAGCCGCAGCGGCAGGAAGATCAGGAACGGGACGAGCACCCACACCCTGGCCTTCGGATACAGCACCAGATAGGCGCCCAGCACACCGGCGATCGCTCCCGAGGCGCCGATCAGCGGTTCCGCGGACTCGGCGTTGAGCAACGCGAAGCCGTACGACGCCGCGTAGCCGCAGGCGCCGTAGAACAGCGCGAAGCGCACATGCCCCATGCGGTCCTCGATGTTGTTGCCGAAGATCAGCAGGAACAGCATGTTGCCCAGCAGGTGCAGCCAGCCGCCGTGCAGGAACATCGCCGTGAGCACGCTGAGTTCGGGCGACTTGTCGTACGCCGGCGGGCCCACCACGCAGCCCGGGCCCTGAGGGCCGACGGCGATGTCGCCGGTCGGCACCAGGCGCGGCATCTGATGGTGGATCAGTTCCTGCGGCACGGCCGCGTACCGGTCCAGGAACGCCTGCAGATGGCACGTCTGCGCCAGGCTGCTGTCGCCCGCCACCGAACCGGCGAGGCCGGGCATGAACAGGAACACGACCACGTTCGTCGCGATCAGCGCGTACGTCACCCAGGGCGTGCGGCGCGCGGGGTTGACGTCATGGACGGGGATCACCACAAGGAAGTAGTGCCCGCGATGTGCCCGCCGAATCGGTGAACGCGGCCGGCCCGGTCTGCGTATGTCCTTGCGAACCGCCGCGGCACGGCGAGGCGCGTCGCGGGACGACGTGAGGATCAGGCGATGAACGACCGAGTGACCCCTGCGATGCAGGCGAACCCCGACGGAGAGGCCCAGCTCGCGCTGGTGGTCCATCTCCCCTGGGAGGACGTCGCCCGACTCGGCCAGGAGGCCGGCCGCATGGCGGCGCAGCTGCAGCGACCGGTGACGCTGGACGAGGCGGTGAGCAACCGGCTGCGGTCCGTCTCGCCGGGCGCGCACGCGAAACCGGCCGGGGCACAGCCGACTGCGATGCCGTCGGCCGCCTCGGTGTCGTCGCTGCCGTCCAGGCCTCCGGCCGAGCAGGCGCGGCAGGCCATCGACCGGATCAACGGCACGGCGTAGGGGAGGGGCGGGGAAGCCGGCCCAGGGGGCGCGACCAGCCACGGGCGACCACCCGAACCCGGCGCGCGACAGGCGCCCCTACGACGAACTGCGCACCTTCCCCGCGGCCTTCCGCGCGGCGACCAGCACCGGATCCCACACCGGCGAGAACGGCGGCGCGTACCCCAGGTCCAGTGCCGTCATCTGCTCCACCGTCATCCCGGCCGTGAGCGCGACCGCCGCGATGTCCACCCGCTTGCCCGCCCCCTCCCGGCCGACGATCTGCACGCCGAGCAGCCGTCCGGTGCGGCGCTCGGCGAGCATCTTCACGGTCATCGGGGAGGCACCGGGGTAGTACCCGGCCCGGCTGGTCGACTCGATGGTCACCGTCTCGAACCGCAGTCCCACCCGGCGCGCGTCCTTCTCCCGCAGCCCGGTGCGGGCGATCTCCAGATCGCACACCTTGCTCACCGCGGTGCCGACCACACCGGGGAACGTCGCGTAGCCGCCGCCGACGTTCGTGCCGATGATCTGCCCGTGCTTGTTGGCGTGCGTACCGAGCGCGATGTGCCGTTCCCGCCCCGCGATCAGGTCGAGGACCTCCACGCAGTCACCACCGGCCCAGATGTTCTCGTGACCGCGTACCCGCATCGCCAGATCGGTGAGCAGGCCGCCGTGCTCGCCGAGCGGCAGCCCCGCCGCCCTCGCGAGCGTCGTCTCGGGGCGTACACCGATGCCGAGCACGACCACGTCCGCCGGGTACTCGGCGTCCTCCGTGGCCACCGCCCGCACCTGCCCGTCCTCACCGGTGAGGATCTTGGTGACCTCGGCGTCGTTGACCATGGTGATGCCCAGGCCCTCCATGGCCCGGTGCACCAGCCGCCCCATGTCGGGGTCGAGCGTGGACATCGGCTCCGCGCCCCGGTTGACGACCGTCACCTCGTAGCCGCGGTTGATCAGCGCCTCGGCCATCTCGACGCCGATGTAGCCCGCCCCGACGACCACCGCACGCCGCCCACGCGCGCGCGTGAGGGTGTCCAGCAACTCCTGCCCGTCGTCCAGGGTCTGCACGCCGTGCACGCCGGGGGCGTCGACGCCGGGCATGTCCGGGCGGATCGGCCGGGCGCCGGTGGCGATCACGAGCTTGTCGTACGACGTCCAGGACTCGACCCCGGAATCGACGTCACGCGCGCGCACCCGTCCCCCGTCGACGTCGATCTCCACGACCTCGGTGCGCAGCCGCAGGTCGATGTCCCGCGCGCGGTGCTCCTCGGGCGTGCGGGCGACCAGCTCGTCCCGGTCGGAGACCTGGCCGCCCACCCAGTACGGGATCCCGCACGCGGAGAAGGACGTGAAGTGGCCGCGCTCGAAGGCCACGATCTCCAGCTCGTCCGGACCCTTCAGCCGACGGGCCTGCGACGCCGCGGACATGCCCGCGGCGTCGCCGCCGATCACGACCAGTCGCTCTCTCGTGCCGTTCGTGCCGCTCGTGCCGTTCGCATCGCTCATGCTCATGCGAACACGCTACGGCGACGGCTCGTTTCCGCCGCGCCGGCCCTGCTCCTGCCCGCCGTGCTCCTCCTGCGGCGCGGGAGCCGGCCCGGGCTCCGGTGCCCGCCGGGCCGTCGGCAGCGGTCCCGGCGCGGTCGTCGTGGACGCCGTGGCCGGGCGGCGCGCCCCGCGGGGCCGTACGAGACGCAGCCAGACCAGGACGAGCAGCGCCGCCAGCGCGGCGAACGGCAGTACCGCCGCCAGGGCGACCGCGATCCAGCGCAGCATCGTCACGAAGGCGTCCCAGCCGCCCGCCAGCGCGTCCGTGAACCCGGGGTCCTCGTCCTTCTCGGCGGGCTTCTTCACCGGCGTCTCGGACAGCGAGAGGGTGATGGTGGCCAGGCTCGTGCGGTCCTTCAGGGACGCCTGCTGGGCGAGCAGCGCCTCCAGGTCGGCCTGGCGGCTGCTCAGCTCGCCCTCCAGCTCCACCACGTCGCTCAGCCGGGTCGCCCGGTCCATCAGCTCGCGGATCCGGGCGACGCTGGCGCGCTGGGTCTTGATCCGGCTCTCCACGTCGACGACCTGGTCGGTGACGTCCGTCGCCTTTGCCGCGCGGTCGAGGAGCTTGCCCGTGCCCTCCAGGTCGGCGAGGACGTCCTCGTACGAGTCGACGGGCACCCGCAGGACGACCCGGGTGTACTCGTTGCCGTTCTCGTCCCGGGTGGTCATCTCGCTGCCCACGAAACCGCCCGCTGTCTCGGCGCTCGTACGGGCCTCGTCCAGGGCCTTGGGCACGTCCTTGACCTGCACGGACAGCGACGCGGTGCGGATGATGTGGCTCGCGGGGAGCCGGGTGGCGCCCGGGGCCTTCTCATCTGCACCGGACCGGCTGTCGCTGCCGCTGTCGAAGGCGCCCTCCTTGGCGTCCTTTTCCAGGGCGCCGCCGTCCTGGGCGGCGGCAGCGTCACCGCTCGAGGAGGAGGTGATGTCGGCCGAGCCGCTGCATCCCGTCAGGGCGAGGGCGGCGGCGAGCAGGAGCCCGGCCAGGACCGGTACCGGGTGTCGTGCGGAACGGCGTGCGGAACGTGGTGCGCGCATGTGGGCGAACTCCCCGAGGGTCGTGACGACTGACGCTCCTTCGACGCCGGGGCGGGCCGGGACGTTGGGCCCGTCCGGTCCCGATGCGGTCACGGTCGGGACTCGGCGGGGCCACGGGGCCGCGGGGGCGCTGTCAGCGGCGTCTGAGAAGGTGGAGCCATGAACGCAGCACGCAGGGACGCCGGGCAGGTCGTCGTCGTCGGAGCCGGGATCGCCGGGCTGGCCGCGGCCCACCGGCTGCTCGGACGCGGCGCGCGGGTGACGGTGCTGGAGGCCTCCGACCGGGTCGGCGGAAAGCTGCTGCCCGGCGAGATCGCGGGCGTGCGCGTGGACCTGGGCGCCGAGTCGATGCTGGCCCGCCGGCCCGAGGCGGTCGCCCTCGCGCGCGAGGTGGGCCTCGAGGACCGGCTCCAGCCGCCGGCCACCGCGACGGCCTCCCTGTGGACCCGCGGCGCCCTGCGCCCGATGCCCAAGGGCCACGTCATGGGCGTGCCCGGCACCGCGGACGCGCTGTCCGGCGTGCTGTCCGCGGAGGGCCTGGCGCGCATCGAGCGCGACGCCGAGCTGCCCCGCACGGAGGTCGGCGACGACGTGGCGGTGGGGGAGTTCGTCGCGGCGCGGCTCGGCCGCGAGGTCGTCGACCGGCTCGTGGAGCCCCTGCTCGGCGGTGTGTACGCGGGCGACGCGTACCGCATCTCGATGCGCTCGGCCGTCCCCCAGCTGTTCGACGCCGCCCGGGCGCACGTCTCGCTCACCGAGGCGGTCCGGGAGATCCAGGCCCGGGCGGCGGCAGCCCCGCAGACGGGGCCCGTGTTCATGGGCATCGAGGGCGGCGTCGGCAGCCTGCCGCTCGCCGTCGCCGAGTCGGTGCGGGCCCGCGGCGGTGAGATCGTGACCGGCACCCGCGTGACCGGGCTGCGCCGTGAGGGCCGCACGGGCTGGCGGGTCGTGGCCGGCGACCGGGTGCTGCACGCCGACGCGGTGATCGTCGCCGTGCCCGCGCCCGCCGCCGCCGAACTGCTGCGCGCGCAGGCCCCGGCGGCCGCGACCGAGCTGGCCGCCGTCGAGTACGCGTCGATGGCGTTGGTCACCCTGGCTTACCGCAGGTCCGAGGCGCGGCTGCCCGAGGGCAGCGGGTTCCTGGTGCCGCCGGTCGACGGGCGCACCGTCAAAGCGTCCACGTTCGCCTCCCAGAAGTGGGGCTGGATCGCCGCCGAGGACCCCGACCTGCTCGTGCTGCGCACCTCCGTCGGGCGGTACGGCGAGACGGAGATCCTCCACCGCGACGACGCGGGCCTGGTGGCCGTCTCCCGGCACGACCTCGAGGCGGCCACGGGCCTGGACGCCACGCCCGTCGCCACCCGCGTCACCCGCTGGGACGCGGGCCTGCCGCAGTATCCCGTCGGCCACCACGCGCGCGTGGCCCGCATCCGCGAGCACGTCGGCAAGCTCCCGGGCCTGGCCGTGTGCGGCGCGGTGTACGACGGGGTGGGCATCCCGGCGTGCGTGGCGAGCGCGTACGCGGCGGTGGACCAGATCCACGGCGACCTGGAGGCTGTGCAGGAGCTCACCGCACACCCGGTGCAGAGCCTGCACGGCGGAGCGGGAGAATAGGGGACATGAGTGACGACGCCACCACCACCGGCCCTGCTCGGATCCCGAACAAGGGCAAGCTGGCCAAGGACCTCAACGAGGTCATCCGCTACACCCTGTGGTCCGTGTTCAAGCTGAAGGACGCGCTGCCCGAGGACCGGGCGGGCTACGCCGAAGAGGTCCAGGAGCTGTTCGACCAGCTCGCCGCCAAGGACGTCACCGTCCGCGGCACCTACGACCTCTCCGGGCTGCGTGCCGACGCCGACGTGATGATCTGGTGGCACGCCGAGACCAGCGACCAGCTGCAGGAGGCGTACAACCTGTTCCGCCGCACCAGGCTGGGCCGCGCGCTGGAGCCGGTGTGGTCGAACATGGCGCTGCACCGCCCCGCCGAGTTCAACCGCAGCCACATCCCGGCTTTCCTCGCCGACGAGACGCCCCGCGCGTACGTCAGCGTCTACCCCTTCGTGCGCTCCTACGACTGGTACCTGTTGCCGGAGGAGGACCGCCGCCGGATGCTGGCCGACCACGGCAAGATGGCCCGGGGCTACCCGGACGTCCGCGCCAACACGGTCGCCTCCTTCTCCCTCGGCGACTACGAGTGGATCCTCGCCTTCGAGGCCGACGAGCTGTACCGCATCGTCGACCTCATGCGCCACCTGCGCGGCTCGGAGGCCCGGCTGCACGTCCGCGAGGAGGTGCCGTTCTACACCGGCCGCCGCAAGGAGATCACGGAACTGGTCGCGGGCCTCGCCTGACCGGCGGACCACGACGGCACCGGCCGTCCCGGTCGAGGCCGGCGTCCGGTGCCCGGCCGAACACTACGGGCACCGGTCGACGGCCGCTGCCGGGCAGCACGTCGTCCCGCCGGCCGGCCCCGCTGAGCGGCGCGGCATCCGGTCAGCGCCGGGCCTCACCGTGCCCGCCGCCCGCGGAGCGTTCGCGCGGCGCCGCTTCCGGTGCCTGGTCAGCGGACGTCCGCCGCGGTGTCCCGCTGGGCGGCGGCGCTCGGCCGCGGCTCCGGGCGCGGCGCGCAGGACGCGTGGCGCGCCGGCAGGAGGCCCTGGAGCAGGTAGGCGTCCACGTGGGCGTTGACGCACGCGTTGGGGCCGCCCGCGATGCCGTGCGTACCGGAGTCCCGTTCGGTGACCAGGACCGAGCCGGACAGCCGGCGGTGGAGTTCGAGGGCGCCGTCGTAGGGGGCGGCGGCGTCCCGCTCGGCGGCCAGGATCAGCGTCGGCGGCAGTTCGCCCGGGCCGGTCCGCACGTCCAGCTGCCGCTGACGCGGCGCCTGCCAGTACGCGCACGGCAGGTTCAGCCACACGTTGTGCCACGTCTCGAAGGGCGCCACGCGCGCCAGGCGCGTGTTGTCCCGGTTCCAGACCTTCCACTCCGTCGGCCACGGCGCGTCGTTGCACTGGACGGCCGTGTAGGCCGCGCGGGAGTTCTCCGCCGCCACCGCCGCCTCCTCGTGCGGCGCGGCCAGATCGACCAGAGGCCGCGGATCGCCCTTCAGGTACGCCGACAGCGCCTCGGCCCGCCGGGGCCAGTGGTCGTCGTGGTAACCGGCCCGCAGGAACGCGCTCTGCAACTGCCCCGGCCCGACCTTCCCGCCCGCCGGTTTCACGGCGAGCCGCGCCCGCGCGGTGTCGTAGCCGCGCTGCACTTCGGCCGCCGTGGCGCCCAGCCCGTACACGGCGTGGTGCCGGGCGATCCACTCCTTCATGTCCGTCCAGCGGCCCTCGAACGCCGCCGACTGGCCCAGGTTGTGGCGATACCAGATCTGCGCCGGATCGGGGTTCACCGCCGCGTCGAACACCATCCGCCGCACGTGCGTCGGGAACAGCGTCGCGTACAGCGCCCCGAAGTAGGTGCCGTACGACGCGCCCATGAAGGTGAGCCTCTCCTCGCCCAGCGCGGCGCGCAGCACGTCCAGGTCGCGGGCGTTGTTGAGGGAGTGGTAGTGCCGCAGCTCGGCGCCCGACCGCTGCGCGCACCCGCGCGCGTAGGCCTGGGCCCGTGCGACGCGCTCCCTCTTGTACGACTCCGAGGGGTGCGTAGGCGCCTGCGACGGCCCGGTGAAGTGCTGCTGGGGGTCCTGGCAGGACAGTGGCGCGGACCTGCCGACGCCGCGCGGGTCGTAGCCGACGAGGTCGTAGGCGGCGGCCAGGCGCTTCCACTCGGGAAGCCGTCCGATCAGTGGGAAGGCGAGGCCGGAGGAACCCGGACCGCCCGGGTTGTGGACCAGGGCGCCCTGCCGGGGCACCCGGCGCTTGCTGTTGCCCGGGTCGCGGTGGGTGGCCCGCACCCGGCTGACGGAGAGCCGGATCTGCCGGCCGTCGGGGCGCGCGTAGTCGAGCGGGACGGTGACCGTGCCGCACTCCACGGTGCTCGGCAGGCCCTGCGCGTCGGAACACTCGCCGAAGTCGACACCGGCGGCCGCGGCGCGCGCGGCGGCCACCCGGGTGCCGCGCGGCTCGCCCGCCGCGTCGGGACCGGCCGGTGCGCTGCCTGCGGCCGGGCCGGAGGCGACGGCGGTCAGGAGCAGCGAACCAGCGGCCGTGTACAGAGCGGCAGCTCTCATCGTGTGTCCCTTCGGGGCGCGGCGGCGACAGAAGGGATGTTTCGGACGGGGGCCGGCGAAGGCAAGCACAGGTGGCCGGTGTCGGCCCCAATGCGCCCGTACGCCCCGGCGATCCCGGTGAGCGTGCGTCCGCGTCAGACGCGCCAGGAGGACTCGCGGTGCGCGAACGCCGCCCGCAGGTCCGGCTCGCCGACGGCGCGGATTCCGCGTACGGCGACCGAGGTGAGGTAGGCGCGGTCGTCCCCGGTGCCGTCCGCGTGCCGGGCCAGGGCGTCGAGCAGGCGCTGTCCGGCCGGGGAGGCCCAGCGCGAGTACGGGTGGGCCTCGATCCGGGCCAGGGCGAGGCAGCTCAGGCAGAGGACCAGCGGCAGGGCGAACCAGAGGGCGACCAGATGCCGCGGCACCCCGTCCTGAGCCGGCATCAGCAGCGCGGCGACGCCGAGCGCGAGTACGGTCAGCGCGGCGAGGCGTACCCGGCGCACCCCGGCCCCGACGGCGCTGCCCGCCCCGGCCGGCAGGGCGAGGCCCGCGCTGACGAGCCGGTCGGCGAGGCCGTGCACCGCGTCGGTGGCGGCCGCCGCGGCGCGTACCGGAGCGATGGGGGACTGCCCCTGCGGCCCGATGGCCCCTATCACCGACCGTTCGATGTCGTCGCGCCCGCGCGGGTCCACGACGGTCGCCCAGCCCGTGTGCGCGAGCAGCAGCCGCCGTTGGCGCGCCATCGAAACCAGCGTCAGATCGGCGACCCGGGTCGGCCCGCCGGACAGGAACGCGGCCTCGTACAGCGTCAGTGGCTGTGTCCCGGCCGTCTCCGCGGCGTCCGCCGCGCGTACGGCGGCCAGGCACAGCCGGGTGCACGCCAGGCCGGCCACGACCCAGGCCGGCAGCAGAAGGAGGACCCAGAACATGCCGTGTTTCTATGCCAACCGACTGGGAAACTCCATGCCTTGTTCACATTCC
Organism: Streptomyces chromofuscus; assembly: GCF_015160875.1. Lineage (NCBI taxonomy): Bacteria > Bacillati > Actinomycetota > Actinomycetes > Kitasatosporales > Streptomycetaceae > Streptomyces > Streptomyces chromofuscus. The sequence goes on from NZ_CP063374.1 coordinate 6,303,139, forward strand.
GGGACCGAGTGTTGTCGGTACGTGACGTTCCGCCGGTGCCGAAGGGGCCCGTGTCGGCAGGGGTGCCGGTCGCGCCGTGGGCCTTGCGCCGTCCCCGGTCAGCGGCGCAGCAGCACCCGGCGTGCCCGGGCCATCCGCGAGGGCGGACGCGGCGCAGCACCGGAGCGCTCCAGCCACCACTCCCGCAACTCCCGCCGGACCCGCGCCTCCTGAGGCCGTCCGGCGAGCAGCAGGTGCTCGGCGAAGTCCAGCGCGTCCCGGCGGTAGCCCCCGGTCATCGGGTTCCGCTGGGCGTACGCCAGGAAGGCAGGCCGGTAGGCGGCCCCGAGGATCAGCGGCAGCTCCGGCGCGATCTTCGCCACCACCTCGGCCCGCTTCCCGGCCAGCGCCCGCGCCTGCACCCCGAGCCGCACCCGGTCGAACCCCTCGGGGACGGGCGTGCCCGCGACGAGCGCGGAGAGCAGGGCGGCCTGCGCGAGGGCGAGACGCTGACGGGCGGGTCCCTCGGCGCCGTCCCCGGCATCACGCGCCCCGGCGCCCACGGCGCGTGTCGCAACCCCGGGCCCGAGATCACCGGCACCGCCGGTTGCCGCGCTCGTCGCGGAGGCGGAGATCCCGGCGTCTTCGGCATCGCTCGTCGTCGGGCTCGTCGCGGACGCGGAATCCTCGGGCTCCCGGGCGTCACCCGCCGGCGTGCCCGCCGCGGAGGTGGGTACCCCGCTCGCGCCCGGTGTCGCCCTCCTCGTCCGCGCCCCCTCCTCCACCGCCTCCCGGATGTCCGCCAACTCCCGCTCCAGCTCGGCCGGTTCCGGGAAGTTCTCGTCGCGCTCCAGCAGGACGCCCGGCGGACGGACGCGGGAGGCGAGGTCGGTCAGGATGTCGAGGACCGGCCGCGGGACCGGGTGGGCGTGGCTGTCGTGCCAGACGCCGTCACGTGCGAAACCGCCCGCGACATGGACGTAGGCGATGGCCTCCAACGGGAGTTCGGCGAGCGCCTTGGCCGGGTCCTCGCCGCGGTTGACGTGGTTCGTGTGCAGGTTCGCCACGTCGATCAGGAGCCGCACGCCGGTCCGGTCGGCCAGCTCGTACAGGAAGTGTCCCTCGGTCATCTCCTCGCCGGGCCAGGAGATGAGCGCGGCGATGTTCTCCACGGCGAGCGGCACCGGCAGGGCGTCCTGCGCGATGCGGACGTTCTCGCACAGCACGTCCAGGGCGTCCCGGGTGCGCGGCACGGGCAGCAGGTGCCCGGCCTCCAGCTGCGGGGATGCGGTGAGCGGGCCGCCCGCCCGGACGAACGCGATGTGCTCGGTGACCAGCGGCGAGCCGAGCGCCTCCGCCCGCTCGGCGAGGGCCGAGAGGCGCGCGGGGTCGGGCCGGTCCGCGCCGCCGAGGCCGAGGGAGACGCCGTGCGGGACGACGGTCACCCCGCGCTCGCGCAGCCGCAGCAGCGAGTCGGGCAGGTGCCCCGGGCAGACGTTCTCGGCGACGGCCTCGACCCAGTCGATGCCCGGCATGCGTTCCACGGCGTTCGCGATCTCCGGCCGCCATCCGATTCCGGTTCCCAGTCGCTGCATGGCCCCCTCCTTCACCTTCGTCATGCACCTGGATCCGCTGTGTCGTCTCCTTCGACGGACCGCTGATTTCCGGCGTGAGGGGGGTATGGCCCCGCTCCCGGGGCCCGAACCCTGCCGCGTGCGCCTTCAGAGCAACATTTGAGGTTGCGGGTCCGGCGTTCCCGCGAGCCGCTCCGCGAGCGCACGCGGCGTGCCGCCCGGGGTGCCGTTCATCCCAGGACGCCCTCCGAGTCGACCGGGTCCGGACGCTTGGTGTTGACCGTGCCCGGCGCGCCCGGAGAGGGCTCGGAGGTGGTCTGGACGTCGCCGGTCGCCTCGGCGGGCGGCGCCTGCGGCACGAGCTGGCCGGGAACGGGCGCGGGCGGGCCGGTGGGGCTGGCGGTCGAGGCGTTCGCCGCCGCGTTGGCGATGGCGTCGAAGTCGACCTTGCCGGTCTTCTCCAGCACGGTGATGTGGTCGAGGACGGTCTGGTTGGCGTCCGAGGCGAGCTGCCGGACCAGCGTGTTGCGGGTGCTGTTCCGCACCGCGCCGATCGCGGGGAAGATCTTGCCGTGCGCGGCCCGCAGCAGGTTGGCGAACTTGTACTCGTACTCCTCGCCGCTCGCCGCGGTCATCTCGTTCAGCCAGCCCTGCTGCTCCTCGGTCGGCTGGTTGGGCAGCTCGACGCCGAGCTGGGCGGCGACGATGCGCACCCGCTTGTCGAGGTCGGTGTGGCCGACGATCAGGTGGTCGGCGGCCTCCTTGACCGCCGCGCTGGTGGGGCGCTCCATCGCCTGCTGGCCCGCCGGCAGCTCCCACAGGCCGGCGAGCCGCACCCGCACGATGAGATCGCGGTCCTGTGCGGTCAGCGGACCCCACCGGGTGCTGACGGTGCCGGCGGCCATGTTCGCCTGGCCGGTGCCGGAACGGTCGGCGTACGACCACACGGGGAACGCGAGCGCGCCGACGGTGGCGGCGAGCGCCGCGATGATGAGGGCCGTACCGTTGATACGCCGCAAGGGTGCCTCCTGGGAGTAGCCAACTGGTCGTTGGTGCTCGTGTCGCTTGGCCAGCGCCAGGAGATACGCGTGACGGACCCCGGATGTTCAAACGCTCCGTGAGGCCGTGGCCGTGGGCGGGTTCAGCGCAGCGCCGGGTGGTCGGCGACGACGGTGCAGCTGCCCGCGGGGATCTCGGTGTACCCGGCATCGCGCACCAACGGCAGCCCGGAGTCGACCAGCCGACGCCAGCGGTCGTGCTCGGCGGTGCGGACGGCGAGCGGGAACCCCGCGTCGCGCCACGCCGCGCGCTCCTCGTCCGGAAGGGCCCACCAGGCGAGTTGGGCGCCGTGCCCGGCCTGCGCCATGGCCTTGCCGGCCGACATGTCGACCTGCGGGTTCAGCCACAGCACCGGTGCACTCGCATCCGCCTCGACCGGCGGCTCCGGGTCGTCCAGATCGGTGCCGGACACCTGCAGGCGCGCCAGCTCCTTGGGCCACCCGTCCAGGGGCACGGGCGGGAACACCCGCACCTCCGCCGCCTTCCCCGTCACGGTGACCCCGGGCAGCGCCCCGGCCCGCCGCCACTCGGCGCCCCGGGCCCGACGCACCACCTTGCGGATCCGCGCGTCCTGCCAGTCCCGCACGGCCCGCGCCCACGGGCCGTCACCCACCGACCGCTCATCACTGAGCATCACGAGCACCGCCCGCGCGGCGGTCTCCAGGGCATCGGTCCGGGCGGGCGGCGCGTCCCGCTCGATCCGCACGACCAGCGGGAGCACGAACTGCGGGGCCAGGTCGCGTGCGCCGGCCCCGGGGGGCAGGGGGGTGTCAGTCGGTTCAGTAGTCACGCCGTCCAGTCTGCCAACCCCGCGACTCCCGTCCGGACCCGTGCCCCACTAGCCAGAACAGGCCGTCCGCTGCGCCTCCAGCCACTCGCACCGCGGGCACATCGTGATCCCCTTGTACGACTCCGGGTACTCCGTCGGCTCCCGGCACAGTACGCACTCCGCGTACGGCGGTCCGTCCGCCTTGGGCGGCTTGCTCGCGTCGATCAGACAGTAATCATCTTCGCTCATACGTCCAGCGTATGCCGGTCACGAGGTGCCTGCGGAGGCGCCGATCAGCTCGGACACCTTCACGAACCGGTATCCCTGCCGCCGCAGCTCGGGCACGACCGTGCGGATCGCCCGCTCGGTCGTCGGCGCCGCACTGCGCGTGCAGTGCAGCACGACGACCGAGCCCGGCCGCACCCCCTCGAGCACCTGCCGGGCCACCGCGTCCGCGTCCGTCGCGAACGCGTCCCCGCCCACCACGTCCCACTGCACGGCCGTCACGCCGCTGCCGCTCAGCGCCCGCAGCGCACGCCGGTCGTAGCAGCCGCCGGGAAAGCGGAAGTACGGCTTCGCGTTCCGCACGCCCGCCCGGCGGAAGGCCTTGAACGCCCGGTCCACGTCCGCCCGCATCCGGTCCTCGTCGAGGGTCGGCAGGCCGTAGCAGTCGGCGGTGAAGGCGTAGTGGCTGTAGGAGTGGTTGGCGACCTCGAACAACGGGTCCCGGCCGATGCCGCGGGCCTGGACCGGGTACTCCTCCGCCCAGCGGCCCGTCATGAACACGGTCGCCGGCACCTTCAGCGCGCGCAGCGTCGCGATCAGCTGCGGATTGTCGAAGCGTTCGCCCTCGGCGGCCCGCGGGCCCTGATCGGCGGTCATGTCGGCGTCGAAGGTGAGCGCGACGGTCTTGCCCCGGGTCCGCGAGCCGCTGGCGAACACCGGCGTGAGGCCCGCGGGGCCGGCGGCGAGGGTGGGGGGCGCCGCAGGGTGGCGGGCGGGCGTCGAGGGGACCGCCGTCCGGCCGCCCCCGGGCGCCTCGACGGTGCCGCAGGCGGCGAGTGCCGCGCCCAGTGTGCAGACGGAGATGACTCGTCGTACAGAAGCGATCACCGTATGAAAGTATGACGTTCAGGTCGACGTCAGCGCCGACGCGACCGCCGGGTCACCCGGTGGGCGGACATGACGATGACCCTCTGGTCGGCACGTGCTGCCGGCCGCCGCAATCCGCGCGGCGCCTCACGGAACGTTGGTCCGGCCCGGGGCGGGGTGCGGTCCCTCGGTGAGACCCGGCGTGTCCTCGGACCGGTGGGCGAGGCCGGGAAGGTGACCGAGCCGCTGACCGAGGTCCGGGGCGGGGTGCGGCTCCTCGTTGCGACCGGGCTCCTCCCTCAGGTCCGGCGTGTGGTCCGGCCCCCGGGCGTGGCCCTGCGCGTGCTCCGGCCTCTGGGCGTGGTCCTGCGGGTGGTCCGTCTGCAGGGGTGCCCGTTCCAGGAAGCGCAGCAGTTCCACCGGGAACGGGAGCACCAGCGTCGAGTTCTTCTCGGCGGCGACCGCCACCACGGTCTGGAGCAGCCGCAGCTGGAGCGCGGCCGGTGTGTCCGCCATCTGCTGGGCCGCCTCGGCAAGCTTCCGGGAAGCCTGGAGCTCGGCGTCGGCGTTGATGACGCGGGCCCGGCGCTCGCGGTCGGCCTCGGCCTGGCGGGCCATGGAGCGCTTCATCGTCTCCGGCAGCGACACGTCCTTGATCTCGACCCGGTCGACCTGCACGCCCCAGCCGACGGCCGGGCTGTCGATCATCAGTTCAAGGCCCTGGTTGAGCTTCTCGCGGTTGGACAGCAGGTCGTCCAGCTCGCTCTTGCCGATGATCGAGCGCAGCGAGGTCTGGGCCATCTGGGAGACCGCGAACTTGTAGTCCTCGACCTTGATCAGCGCGCTCGCCGCGTCGACCACCTTGAAGTACACGACGGCGTCCACACGCACGGTGACGTTGTCGCGGGTGATGCCCTCCTGGGCCGGGATCGGCATGGTCACGATCTGCATGTTGACCTTGTGCAGCCGATCCACGAACGGGACGATCAGTGTGAATCCGGGCGTCCGTACCTGGCCCCTGAGCCGGCCGAGCCGCAGCACCACGCCGCGTTCGTACTGCTTGACGACCCGGGCCGCCGCGGCGAGATAGACCACGCCCGCGGAACCGGCCACGGCGGCCGCCGCCAGCAGATCCTCGAACATGACGACCCCCTCGTCACAGGCCCGTGATGTCTGTTCTTGTAACGATATGCCCGGATTCTGTTCCGGGGCCATGGGGCTCCGGCACGGAACCCGGCGAGGGGTGGCGGTCAGGGTATGGTCACCTTCACCGGCTCGGTGCCGGCCGTGCTGTGCCGCTCCGCCCAGCTCTCCAGAGCCGTACGGCACGCGTGGTCCAGGTGGTGCAGACCGGACAGGTCCAGCTCGATGGGCCGGTCCTGGGGGAGGGACTCCAGGCTGTCGAGGATCTTGGGCAGCCTGAGGAAGGTCGCGTTGCCCGACACATGGGCCTGGATCGGCCCGGAGCCCTGGTCCATGACCTCCATCTTGATGTGCGAGGCCTCCCAGGCGGTCTTGACGACGGACAGGGCCAGGCCGATCAGCACGCCCTCGAACATGTTCAGCGCGACGATCGCGACCGCGGTGGCGACGAGGATCAGGGCCTCACCGCGGTTGCCGTGCCACAGGCTCGCGACCTGCCGGAACGGGATCAGCTTCCAGCCGGCGTGGACCAGGATGGCAGCCAGCGCCGGCAGCGGGATCAGCGCCAGCGCGGACGGCAGCAGGGCCGCGAACAGCAGGAGCCAGACGCCGTGCATCACCCGGGAGGCCTTGGTCCGCGCGCCCGCCGCCACGTTGGCCGAGCTGCGCACGATCACCGCGGTCATCGGCAGGGCGCCGAGCGCGCCGCACACCGCGTTGCCCGCGCCCTGGGCCATCAGTTCCTTGTCGTAGCGGGTGCGTGGACCGCTGTGCATCCGGTCCACGGCCGCCGCGCTGAACAGGCTCTCCGCCGAGGCGATCAGCGTGAACGCCAGGACGGTGCCGATGACGGCCGGGCTCGCCAGCTCGCCGAAGGCGTCGGTGCCGAGCGGCTGGATCGAGTCGAGCAGGCCGTGCACCTCGACGGTGGCGACCGGCAGGTCGAACGCCAGGGTGACGAGCGTGGCCAGGACGACCGCCGCGAGGGCTCCCGGTACCGCGCGCACCTTCTGCGGCAACCGCCGCCAGGACAGGACCACGGCCAACGTGCCCGCCCCGACGGCTATGGAGGCCGGCGCCGTGGTGCTGCCGACCGCCCCGGCGAAGGCCGCGGGCAGCCCGGCGATCTTGTCGGCGCCGGACGCCGGGGCCTTCATGCCGGCCGCCGCGTACAGCTGGCCCGCGATGATCACCAGCCCGATGCCGGCCAGCATGCCCTCGACGACCGAGAGCGAGATGGCCCGGAACCAGCGCCCCAGCCTCAGGGCGCCCATCAGGAGCTGCAGCAGACCGGCCACGAGGACGATCGCGCCGAGCGCGGGCAACCCGAACTCGCCGACCGCATCGAAGACCAGCACGGTCAGACCGGCCGCCGGGCCGGACACCTGAAGGCTGCTGCCGGGCAGCAGGCCGGTGACGATGCCGCCCACGATGCCGGTGACCAGGCCGAGTTCAGCCGGGACACCGGAGGCGACGGCCACGCCGACGCACAGCGGCAGCGCGACCAGGAAGACGACGAGGGACGCCGCCACGTCCTGCCGGAGGTGGGGGCAGGTGGTCACGGTGGGACTCACAGGGCCTCGAACGCGTCGACGCCGGCGCGGTGTTCGCGGACGACGCCGGTGTGCACCTCGTAGTACCAGCCGCGCAGCCGCAGCCGGCCGTCCGCCAGCCGTTGCTCGACGCACGGGTACGAGCGCAGCCGCAGCAACTGCGCAAGGACGTGGTGCTGCACCGCCTCGGCGACCGTCGGGTCGGCCGGGTCGGCGGTCTTGGGCTGGTCGGCGGCGTGCGAAAGCCACTCGCGCACGGCCGGTACGGCGTCGAGGTCGTCGCCGCGCACCAGTGCGCCGACCGCACCGCAGTGCGAGTGGCCGCAGACCACGACGTCCTTGACGCCGAGCACCTCCACGGCGTACTCGATGGTGGCCGCCTCACCGGTGGGGCGGCCCGAGGTGTACGGGGGGACGATGTTGCCCGCGGTGCGCAGCTCGAACAGCTGCCCGGGCCGGGCGCCGGTGATCAGGGCAGGTACGACCCTGGAGTCGGAGCAGGTGATGAACAGGACCTCGGGTGACTGGCCCCGGGCCAGCTGGGCGAACTCCTCGGGGCGCTGTCCGAACGTGCGGGCGTGGTCGATGAGGGGCTGCATGGCGTGATGTTCCTCCTGGCGCGTCGTGGGGGTGGCGCGTCGGGCCTGCATGACAGTGGGGCAGAAGTGGGGGACCGCTCCGCTCTCAGCGGCGGAAGAACTCGAGTGCGGCCGGAGCGTGGGCGGTCGACGGTCTCGACACGCGGTCGTACGCGGTGATCGCGCGGTGGCGGTCGCGTATGCGCAGCGGGCCGGTCGGGTCCCCTGCGTGGGAGAGGCTGTGGGTCGCGGCGCCTCCGGCGCGCGGTGCCGTGCCGGACGGATTGGTTCCGGGTCGATCCTTGGCCTCGACCTGACGGACCGTATGCGCAGCTGCGAAGGGCGCGGGAAGAGCGAAGAACGGGAGGGTGAACATGGCCGCGGTGGGGGCCGTGAACGGGGTTCGGGCCGTCGTACCTCGGAACATGAGCCTCCCTCCGGTTCGGGCGCACCTCTAGTCCGTGCCAACAGCAGGTCAACGGCTGGTCAAGAAAGACATTAACCCTGCAAAGTTGTTTGCAGGGTCAACTCGGCGTGACGAGCTTGAGAGAGCCTGAAAAGTGAGGCTGAGCTGGCGCGATCCGCCCCTTGATCCGCGGGCGGCGTGGCGTTACTGACGTTCCACCAGACGCTGGGCGTCCCGGGCCAGCGCGGTCAGCCGGGAGATGGCCCGGAAATACTTCTTGCGGTAGCCGCCCTTCAGCATCTCCTCGCCGAACAGCTGATCGAAGGGCAATCCCGAGGCCAGCACCGGCACCTCACGGTCGTAGAGCCGGTCCGCGAGCACGACGAGCCGCAGCGCCGTCGACTGGTCGGGAACCGGCCGCACGTCGGTCAGGCACACCGCCTTGACGCCGTCCGTCAACGCGCCGTAGCGGCTGGGGTGGACGCGGGCCAGGTGGTCCAGCAACTGCGGGAACCCGTCGAGCGAGGCGCCCTCGGTGGCGTGCGCCGTCCGGGTCACCTGTTCGTCGCTGTACGGCGGCGGCGCCTCGGGCAGGCCGCGGTGGCGGTAGTCCTCGCCGTCGATGCGCAGGGCGCGGAAGTGGGCCGACAGGCCCTGGATCTCGCGCAGGAAGTCGGCCGCCGCGAAGCGGCCCTCGCCGAGCTTGCCCGGCAGCGTGTTGGAGGTGGCGGCGAGCGCGACGCCCGCGTCGACCAGCTTGCCGAGCAGGGTGGAGACCAGGACGGTGTCGCCCGGGTCGTCGAGCTCGAACTCGTCGATGCACAGCAGCCGGTGCCCGGACAGCGTCTGCACGGTCTGCTGGAAGCCGAGGGCGCCGACCAGGTTGGTCAGCTCCACGAACGTGCCGAACGCCTTCAGGGCGGGCTCGGCGGGCGTGGCGTGCCAGAGCGAGGCGAGCAGGTGGGTCTTGCCCACGCCGTAGCCGCCGTCGAGATAGACACCGCGGGGCCCGGCCGGCGCCTTGGGCGCCCTGGCCCTGCCGAACCCGAAGAAGCCGCGCCTGCCGGTGTCCGGCGCCGCGCCGAGGCCGGTGGTGAAGCCCTCCAGGACCCGCACCGCCTCCGTCTGGCTGGGCTGGTTCGGGTCCGGGATGTACGTGCCGAAGCGCACCGAGTCGAAGCGGGGCGGCGGCACCATCTCGGCCACCAGCCGGTCCGCGGGGACGTGCGGCTGACGCGCGCAGAGGGAGAGGGGGGCGGCTTCGGCGGCTATGGGGCTTCGGCCGGCGGCGGTGGAGGAGGACACGCTCACCCATGCTAAAGGGTTCCTCGGCACCGGTTTCCGGCCCCGGGCCGACCAGCGCCTCTCCAGCCGGGCCAGGAGCCGGCGGCGGTGCGGCCCACCGGGCGGATGGATCCCCCACCGCGTGGAACACTGCACGGCATGCGACGCCTGTTTCCTGTGACCGACACGACAGTGGACCCGGCCGACCGCGAGTGGGACCTCGCGGAGCTGGCCGAGGCCTACGCCTACCCGGAGCCGGGACCGGGGGAGCCGGTGGCGTGGCTGCGGGCCAACATGGTCTCCACGCTCGACGGGGCAGCTCAGCACGACGGGAAGTCGCAGCCCATCTCCAACGCCACGGACATGCGGATCTTCGGCACGCTGCGGGCCCTCGCCGACGTGGTGCTGGTCGGTGCGGAAACGGTCCGCCAGGAGGGGTACCGCCCCGCACGCGTGCGGACGGAGTTCGCGGCGCGGCGCGAGGCGGCCGGGCAGGCCCCCGCACCCGCGATCGCCGTGGTCAGCGCCGGCCTCGACCTGGACTTCTCGCTGCCGCTGTTCACCTCGCCCGTGGTCCCCACGCTGCTCCTCACGGGGGCGGCCGCGGCGCGGGACCGGGTGGCCGCGGCCGAGAAGGCCGGCGCCCGGGTGGTGGTCGCCGGGGACGGCGTCGGTGTGGAGCCCGCACGGGCCGTACGGGCGCTCGCCGAGCTCGGTCACACCCGGCTCCTCACCGAGGGCGGGCCGCGGCTGCTGGGGCAGCTGGTGGCGGCCGGGGTGCTCGACGAGCTGTGCCTGACCGTCTCGCCGATGCTCACCGCGGGCGGCGCGCAGCGGATCGCCGGGGGGCCGTCGGTGGCGGTCCCGCAGCGGTTCGAACTGGCGTCGTTGCTGGAAGAGGCCGGTTTTCTGTTCTCCCGCTACCGTCGGTCCTGAGAGCAGTGGAACGTGGCGTTCCGTTGAGTTTCCGGCGGGCACGCCAAGACTCGCACTACCTGTGCGATCACGGGGCAGGATGGTTTCCGCAGGGCCAGGTAGGGCCCACGGAGGACAGAGGGCCCACGGGGCCTCGGAGGAGAAGGGGCGCCTGGTGTTCACAAGCGTTTTGATGATCGAGAAGGCCCTGACGTCCGCCGACGTGGAGTTCGTCACCACCTTGCACGGGGACGAGCAGGTCGCCTTCCATGTGCTGCTTCAGCCGCGCGGCGAGCAGGCGGACCGGTTGCTCCGCGCCATCGACGACCTCGCGATGGGAGCGATCGACGAGGCCGCGCGGGAGGGCGAGACGCCCGAGGGGGAGGCGGCGAAGAGCGAGGGGCAGCGGGCCCTGGACGTGTCCCTGCAGGCGCTGCGGGCCTCCGGGAGCGAGGCGGAGGGGCGGCTGATCGAGGACCATCCGCTGGACGCGCTCAAGGGCGTGGTCGAGGAGGTCGGGGCCGACGAGGTGATCGTGCTGACCGATCCCCACTACGTGGAGGAGTTCTTCCACCGGGACTGGGCCTCCCGGGCCCGGCACAAGGTGGGGGTGCCGGTGCTGAAGCTCTTCTCGCACAGCAAGGCGTAGACAGCAAGGTGCAGGGGGTGGCTGCGGGGTGATTCGGATGCGGGCGGATCGTGGTCGTTCGGGGTGATTCGGGTGCGGGTGCGTCGTGGTCGTTCGCGCGGTTCCCCGCGCCCCTGACCGCGCGACTCCCCGCCCCTTGACCGCGCGCCCGACCCGCGTGTCCGCACCGCCCCCCTTACGAGGCGCCCCGCGCGGCACGGAATAGGCTGGGGCCGCGCTCTCCCACCGGGGACGCGCTGATCGTCGTACCGGATCTTGGGGAGAACACGCATGGCACCCGGCCTTCCTACCGCCATGGACCGACCGCACTTCATCGGCATCGGTGGGGCCGGGATGTCCGGTATCGCCAAGATCCTGGCGCAGCGGGGGGCCAAGGTCGCCGGCAGTGACGCCAAGGAGTCGGCGACCGTGGAGGCGCTGCGGGCGTTCGGCGCCACCGTGCACATCGGGCATGCTGCGGAGCACCTCGCGGACGACGCCAGCTGTGTCGTGGTGTCGTCGGCGATCCGCGCCGACAACCCCGAGCTGGCCCGCGCGGCCGAGCTGGGCATCCCGGTCGTGCACCGGTCCGACGCCCTGGCCGCCCTGATGGAGGGTCTGCGGCCGATCGCGGTCGCCGGGACGCACGGCAAGACCACGACCACCTCGATGCTCGCCGTGTCGCTGTCCGAGCTGGGGCTGCGGCCGTCGTACGCGATCGGCGGCGACCTCGACGCGCCCGGCTCCAACGCGCTGCACGGCGAGGGCGACATCTTCGTGGCCGAGGCGGACGAGAGCGACCGCAGCTTCCACAAGTACGCGCCCGAGGTCGCGATCGTGCTCAACGTGGAGCTCGACCACCACGCCAACTACGCGTCGATGGACGAGATCTACGAGTCCTTCGAGACCTTCGTCGGCCGGATCGTGCCCGGCGGCACCCTGGTCGTCTCGGCCGACCACGAGGGCGCGCGGGAGCTGACGCGGCGGGTTTCGGTCTCCGGTGTGCGGGTCGTCACGTACGGCGCGGCGGAGGACGCCGACGTGCGCGTGCTGTCGGTCGTGCCGCAGGGGCTGAGGAGCGAGGTCACCGTGGCGCTGGAGGGCCGGGAGCTCACCTTCCAGGTCTCCGTCCCCGGCCGGCACTACGCCCACAACGCGGTCGCCGCCCTCGCCTCCGGCGTCGCCCTCGGCATCCCGGCCGAGGAGCTGGCCCCTGCGCTGGCCGCGTACACCGGGGTGAAGCGGCGGCTGCAGCTGACGGGCGAGGCGGCCGGGGTGCAGGTGATCGACTCCTACGCCCACCACCCGACCGAGATGACCGCGGACCTGGAGGCGATGCGGGCGGCGGCGGGCGATGCGCGGATCCTGGTGGTCTTCCAGCCCCACCTGTTCTCGCGGACGCAGGAGCTGGGCAAGGAGATGGGCCAGTCCCTGGCCCTCGCCGACGCCTCGATGGTGCTGGACATCTACCCGGCTCGCGAGGACCCGGTCCCGGGGGTGACCAGCGAGCTGATCATCGACGCCGCCCGGGCCGCGGGCGCCGACGTGACGGCGGTGCACGACAAGGGCGAGGTGCCCGAGGTGGTGGCGGGAATGACCGGACCCGGCGATCTGGTTCTCACCATGGGCGCGGGCGACGTCACCGACCTCGGACCGCGCATTCTGGACCGCCTGTCGAAGTAAGGGGCTGAGACCCATGTCGTACGACGTCGAGAAGCCGGACGAGCAGTGGCGCGCGGAACTGACGCCGGCCGAGTACGCCGTGCTGCGCCAGGCCGCGACCGAGCCCGCGTTCACGGGTGAGTACACCGACACCAAGACCAAGGGCGTGTACTCCTGCCGGGCCTGCGGCTCCGAGCTGTTCACCTCGGACACGAAGTTCGAGTCGCACTGCGGCTGGCCGTCCTTCTACGACCCCAAGGACAGCGACGCGGTCGAGCTGGTGGAGGACCGCTCGTACGGCATGGTGCGCACCGAGGTCCGGTGTGCGCGGTGTGGCTCCCACCTCGGGCATGTGTTCGAGGGTGAGGGGTATCCGACCCCGACGGACCAGCGGTACTGCATCAACAGCATCTCGCTGAGGCTGGAGCAGGACGAGGGCTGACGCCGCCTCGCCGCAGCGCGCCCGCCGGGACCCTGAAACAGCCGAAACGCGGTCAAGCCGCCCGGCCGAGCGGGATACTGGTCCCTTCGCGTGACGTGGCGACCAGGCGGATCGGTGGATTCTGCGACAGGAACGGGCCGTCGGGGAGAGGGCGGCGGCCGGGGCGGGCGGCATGCGGTGGTCGTGGGCGGGAGCCTCGCGGGGCTCCTCGCGGCGCACGTCCTGGCCGGGCACGCCGACCGGGTGACCGTCGTCGAGCGCGACCGGTTCCCGGACGGCGGCAAGCCGCGGCCCGGCGTCCCACAGGGCCGGCACCCGCACGTCCTGCTGGAGGGCGGGCAGGTGGCCCTGGAATCGCTGCTGCCGGGCTTCCTGGCGGAGCTGCGGGCGGCGGGGGCGCCGCGGGTGGGCATGCCGTCGGACCTCGTACTCTGGCAGGACGGCCCCTGGTTCCGACGGCGTCTCGTTGCGGCCGGCTCCGGACGAGGGCTGAGGGGCCGCCGGGACCCGCCTCAGCCGGGCGGTGCGTCGCCCGCGTGCCCCTCGAACGCCCGCAGGATCCCCTCCGCCGCCAGCGACGCCGTCAACTCGCCCGACCTCACCCGCTGTTCGAGGTCCGGTGCGACGGCGCGTACGGCCGGGTGGGCGCGCAGGCGGCCCAGCAGCTCGTCGCGGACCATCGTCCAGGTCCAGTCGACCTGCTGGTCACGGCGCTTGGCGGCCAGCCGGCCGGTGGAGTCGAGGAGCGTGCGGTGCTGTTCGAGGCGCTCCCAGACGGTGTCGAGTCCGGTCGACTCGCGGGCGCTGCAGTGCAGCACCGGCGGCGTCCAGAAGGCGTCCTTGCCGTGCATCAGCCGCAGCGCGCCCGACAACTCACGTGCCGCCGCCCGCGCGTCGCGCTCGTGCGGGCCGTCCGCCTTGTTGACGGCGATCACGTCGGCCAGCTCCAGGACGCCCTTCTTGATGCCCTGCAGCTGGTCGCCGGTGCGGGCGAGGGTGAGCAGCAGGAACGAGTCGACCATGTCGGCGACGGCGGTCTCCGACTGGCCCACGCCCACCGTCTCGACGAGGACCACGTCGTATCCCGCCGCCTCCATCACCACGATCGACTCGCGGGTCGCCTTGGCGACCCCGCCGAGGGTGCCGGCCGTGGGGGAGGGGCGCACGAAGGCCGCGGGGTCCACGGCGAGGCGCTCCATCCTGGTCTTGTCGCCCAGGATCGAGCCGCCCGTCCGGTTCGACGACGGGTCCACGGCGAGGACGGCGACGCGGTGGCCCAGGCCGGTCAGCATCGTGCCGAACGCGTCGATGAACGTCGACTTGCCGACACCCGGGACCCCGCTGACGCCGATCCGCCGCGCCTTCCCGCTGTGCGGCAGCAGCTCGGTCAGCAACTGCTGGGCCGACACCCGGTGTTGCGGCCGGGTGGACTCCACCAGCGTGATCGCGCGTGCCACGACCGCCCGCTTCCCGTCGAGCACGCCCTTCACATACGCGTCAACGTCGATCACAGCTCGTGCCCGAGGCCGGCCGACAGCCGCTTCACCAGGTCGTGGGCCGCGTCCGGAATCACCGTCCCGGGCGGGAAGACGGCCGCCGCGCCCATCTCCAGCAGGGTCGGCACGTCCTGCGGGGGGATCACCCCGCCGACGACGATCATGATGTCCTCGCGGCCCTCCTCGGCCAGCGCCTCGCGCAGCGCCGGGACGAGCGTGAGGTGACCGGCGGCCAGCGACGACACCCCGACGATGTGCACGTCCGCCTCGACGGCCTGGCGGGCCACCTCGGCCGGGGTCTGGAACAGCGGGCCGACGTCCACGTCGAAGCCCAGGTCGGCGAAGGCGGAGGCGATCACCTTCTGGCCGCGGTCGTGGCCGTCCTGGCCCATCTTGGCGACGAGGATGCGCGGACGGCGGCCCTCGGCCTCCGCGAAGGCGTCCACCAGGGCGCGGGTGCGGTCCACGGACGGGGACTCGCCGGCTTCGTTGCGGTACACGCCGGAGATCGTACGGATCTGGCTCGCGTGCCGCCCGTACACCTTCTCCAGGGCGTCCGAGATCTCCCCGACGGTCGCCTTCGCGCGGGCCGCGTGCACCGCCAGCTCCAGCAGGTTGCCGTCACCGCCGGCGGCCCGGGTCAGCGCGTCCAGGGCGTCCCGGCAGGCGGTCTCGTCCCGTTCCTCGCGCAGCCGCCGCAGCTTCTCGATCTGCTGGGCGCGCACCGAGGAGTTGTCGACCTTGAGCACCTCGATCTGCTCGTCGCTGTCGACCCGGTACTTGTTCACGCCGATCACCGGCTGCCGCCCGGAGTCGATGCGGGCCTGGGTGCGGGCCGCGGCCTCCTCCACGCGCAGCTTGGGGATGCCGGCGTCGATGGCCTGCGCCATGCCGCCCGCCTGCTCGACCTCCTGGATGTGCTGCCAGGCGCGGCGGGCGAGGTCGTACGTCAGCTTCTCGACGTAGGCGCTGCCGCCCCACGGGTCGATGACCCGCGTCGTGCCGGACTCCTGCTGGATGAGCAGCTGGGTGTTGCGGGCGATCCGCGCCGAGAAGTCCGTCGGCAGCGCGAGCGCCTCGTCGAGGGCGTTGGTGTGCAGCGACTGGGTGTGGCCCTGGGTGGCCGCCATCGCCTCCACGCACGTGCGCGTGACGTTGTTGAACACGTCCTGCGCGGTCAGCGACCAACCGGAGGTCTGCGAATGGGTGCGCAGGGAGAGGGACTTGGCGTTCTGCGGATCGAACTGCTTCACCAGCTTCGCCCACAGCAGGCGGGCCGCGCGGAGTTTGGCGATCTCCATGAAGAAGTTCATGCCGATCGCCCAGAAGAACGACAGCCGGGGCGCGAACGCGTCCACGTCCAGGCCCGCCGCCCGCCCCGCCCGGATGTACTCCACGCCGTCGGCGAGGGTGTACGCCAGTTCCAGGTCGGCCGTCGCGCCCGCTTCCTGGATGTGGTAGCCGGAGATGGAGATGGAGTTGTAGCGGGGCATCCGCTGCGAGGTGAAGGCGAAGATGTCGGAGATGATCCGCATCGACGGCTTCGGCGGATAGATGTAGGTGTTGCGGACCATGAACTCCTTGAGGATGTCGTTCTGGATGGTCCCCGCCAGCTTCTCCGGCGGTACTCCCTGCTCCTCGGCGGCGACGATGTACAGCGCCAGCACCGGCAGCACCGCGCCGTTCATCGTCATCGACACGGTCATCCGGTCCAACGGGATCCCGTCGAACAGCTGCCGCATGTCGTAGATCGAGTCGATCGCCACGCCCGCCATGCCGACGTCGCCGGTCACGCGCGGATGGTCGCTGTCGTACCCGCGGTGCGTGGGCAGGTCGAAGGCGACCGACAGGCCCTTCTGTCCGGCCGCCAAATTGCGCCGGTAGAAGGCGTTGGACTCCTCGGCGGTGGAGAAGCCCGCGTACTGGCGGATGGTCCAGGGCTGGTTGACGTACATCGTCGGGTAGGGCCCGCGCACGTACGGAGCCATGCCCGGGTAGGTGTCCAGGAAGTCCAGGCCCTCCAGGTCCTGCCCGGTGTAGAGCGGCTTGACGGCGATGCCCTCCGGGGTCTCCCAGAGCAGGTCGTCACCGCCGGCCGCCTTCTTCACCGCCGTGCGCCACTCGTCGGTGCCGCCGCCGGTGGCCGGGGTTCCCAGCTCGATCCCGGAGAAGTCGGGGACGGACATCAGGACACTCCCATCCGGTCGAGGGTCGCGGAGAGCACGGCGACCGCGTCGCAGCCCGCGAAGACGTAGTCGTCGACACCCGCGTACTGCCCCGGCCGTCCCGCGAGGAACACATGGGCGGCGCCCGCCGCCGTCAGCTCGCGGGCGCGGGCCTCGGCCTGCTCCGCATACAGCGCGTCACTGGAGCAGAGGCAGACCTCGTTCGCCCCGCTGTCCTCGAACGTGCCCTCGCTGACGGGCTCGATGCCGCCCGCCTGGAAGAGGTTCCCGGCGAAGGCGGCGCGCGCGGTGTGAGCGGCGGCCGGGCCGAGGGTGGCCAGGAAGATCCGGGGGCGGGAGCCCGTCGCGGCGAGGTGGGCGTCCGAGCGGGCGCGCAGGGCCTCGAACGCGTCGTCGCGGCGCACGCGGGGCAGGCCGCCGGTGGGCGGCTCGGGCGCGGGCTCGCGGACGACGGGCTTCTCGGACAGGTACGGGAACTCGCTGACGCCGGTGACGGGTTCGCGCCGCTTGGCCAGCCGCGCGCTGCGAGCCGCCCAGGTCTCGGCGAGCCGCTCGCGGACCGTCCCCGAGCGCAGCGCGGCTTCCTGACCGCCCGCGCGCTCGATGGTGCGGAAGAACTCCCAGGCGGCGTGAGCGAGTTCGTCCGTCAGCCGCTCCACGTACCAGGAGCCGCCCGCCGGGTCGATCACCCGGGACAGGTGCGACTCCTCGATCAGGATCGCGGAGGTGTTGCGGGCGATGCGGCGCGCGAACGCGTCCGGCAGGCCCAGCGCGTGGTCGAACGGCAGCACGGTCACGGCGTCGGCGCCGCCGACACCGGCGGCCAGCGTGGCCACCGTGGTGCGCAGCATGTTCACCCACGGGTCGCGGCGCGTCATCATCACCGGCGAGGTCACGACGTGCTGCACCTGGGCGCCGGGCCCGCCGCACACCTCGGCGACCCGCGCCCACAGCCGGCGCGCCGCCCGCAGCTTGGCGATCGTCAGGAACTGGTCGGCGGTGGCCGCGTACCGGAACTCCATCTGTCCGCAGGCCTGTTCGACGCTCAGACCGGCCTCGGTCAGCGCCCGCAGATACGCGACACCGGTCGCCAGGGAGCACCCCAGCTCCTGCGCGGCCGAGCCGCCGGCCTCGTGGTAGGGCAGCGCGTCCACGGTGAGCGCGCGCAGCCCCGGGTACTCGTCGGCGCACCGGCGCGCGAGCCCGGCCACGACCGAGACGTCGTACGACTGTCCCGTGCGCGCCTCGAGGCCCAGCGGGTCGGCGCCCAGGTTGCCGCGCGCCGCCTCACCGGCCACGCCCCGCTCCTCGTACAGCCGCAGCAGCTCCCGCGCCGCGTCCTCGGCCTCGCGTCCGGCGTCCAGGACGACCGGCGCCAGGTCGAGGTGGACGCCGTCGAGCACCTGGCCGAGGGAGGACACCGGCACGCCGCCCTCGCCGGCGACCAGCCACAGCGAGGTGACGCCGTTCTCCAGGTCGGCGAGCACCGCGCCGCCGTCGACGGTCGCGTGCCGCTGCCGTACGTCCCAGCCGCCGAGCGTGTTCCCCTCGGCCCGGGCGCCACGTACGAAGGGCGCGAAACCGGGGAAGCCGGGCTCGGGCGCGGCGTCGTGGGCGGTGTACAGGGGCCGGACACGGAGTCCGTCCTCCAGCGTGGTGGTCAGGGCGTCCTCGGCGGCCGCGTCCTCGACGTCCTTGCCCGACTTGCGCAGTACGCCCGCCACAAGGCGCTGCCACTGCTCACGGGTCGCGTCGGAGAACTCGGCGGCCAGAGTAAGCCCGTCGTCGGGCAGGACCGTCATGCTCGGATGCTAGGCCAGGTGGACAAAGGAGCAGCAGAGGGCACGGCTGTGACCTTGCCCTCGCCGGGTGGACCTTGATGCGGCGACGGACTCCGTACTACGCCGGGGTGTGACCGCCCTCACGCGGGCTTCCCGGGCGGCCCGCGAGGTCCGGTGCCGGTGCGGTTGCCGGTCCGGGCACGGGGCGCGGTGCCGCCCACAGGCCGCGGACATGGCCCAGATGGCGGGTCATGACGGCGTGCACGGCCTGCTCGTCGCGGGCGAGCAGGGCGTCGAGGAGTTCCAGGTGCTCCTCGGCGGACGCCTGGAGGCGGCCCTGCTCGGCGAGCGCCGTCAGGCCGTAGAGACGGGCGCGGCGGCGCAGGTCGCGGACCACCTCGACCAGGTGCTCGTTGCCCGCGAGGGCCAGGAGCCCGAGGTGGAAGCGCAGGTCGGCCTCGACGTAGGCGATCAGGTCGCCGGCCGCGGCAGCGGTGACGATCTCCTCGGCGACCGGGCGCAGCGCGGCCGGCGCGGCTGGGTCGGCGGTGCGGGCCAGCCGGGCCGTGGTGGGGATCTCGATCAGCGCGCGGACGTGGGTGTACTCGTCGAGCTGCTTGTCGGAGACGGCCGTGACCCGGAAGCCCTTGTTGGGCACCGTGTCGACCAGGCCCTCCTTGGCCAGGTCCAGCATCGCCTCGCGCACCGGCGTCGCGGACACCCCGAAGCGGGCGGCGAGCGCGGGCGCCGAGTGGACCTCGCCGGGGCGCAGCTCACCGGCGATCAGCGCGGCGCGCAGGGCGTCGGCGACGCGCTCGCGGTAGCTGCTCCTCCTGCCGCCGAGCATGGGCAGGCCGGGACTCGGCGCGGTCGTGGGGTTCCTCATCGAAGCCATCCTCACAGAACGAACCCGGCGGGGAAGGGGTCGTCGGGGTCCAGCAGGTACTGGGCCGTACCCGTGATCCACGCCCGGCCGGTGAAGCTGGGCAGCACCGCCGGGAGCCCGGCCACCTCCGTCGTGCCGAGCAGGCGGCCCGTGAAGTGGGTGCCGATGAAGGACTCGTTGACGAACTCGGTGTGCAACGGCAGCTCACTACGGGCGTGCAGTTGCGCCATGCGCGCGCTGGTGCCCGTACCGCAGGGGGAGCGGTCGAACCAGCCGGGGTGGATCGCCATCGCGTGGCGCGAGTGGCGGGCGGTGGCGTCCGGGGCGAGCAGATGCACGTGGTGCAGGCCGTGGATCGACGGGTCCTCGGGGTGGACCGGCTCCCGCTCGGCGTTGACGGCCTCCATCAGCGCCAGACCCGCCTGAAGCATGTCGTCCTTGCGGGCCCGGTCGAACGGCAGACCGAACTCCGCCAGCGGCAGGATGGCGTAGAAGTTGCCGCCGTAGGCCAGGTCGTAGGTCACCGTGCGCCCGTCGGCGAGCGTGGCCCTGCGGTCCAGACCGACGGCGAAGGACGGGACGTTGCGCAGGGTGACGTGCCTGGCCGCGCCGCCCTCGACCGCGACCTCGGCGACCACGAGACCGGCCGGGGTGTCGAGACGGACGGTGGTGACCGGCTCGGTGACCTCGACCATGCCGGTCTCCACCAGCACCGTCGCCACGCCGATCGTGCCGTGCCCGCACATCGGCAGATAGCCGGAGACCTCGATGAAGACGACGCCCCAGTCGCAGTCGGGCCGGGTGGGCGGCTGGAGGATCGCGCCGCTCATCGCCGCGTGGCCGCGCGGCTCGTTCATCAGCAGCCGCTTGACGTCGTCGCGGTGTTCACGGAAGTACAGCCGCCGCTCGTTCATCGTCGCGCCGGGGATGGCGCCGATCCCGCCGGTGATCACGCGGGTGGGCATGCCCTCGGTGTGCGAGTCGACGGCGTGCAGGACGAGTGTGCTGCGCACGAGCGACCTCCCTCACGCCAGTCCCGCGGCGACGGCCTTCTCCGTCGCCGCCCGTACGGCCGCCTCCTGTTCCGGCGCCAGCGGCATCCGCGGAGGCCGGCACGGGCCGCCGTACCGTCCGACGATGTCCATCGACAGCTTGATGGCCTGCACGAACTCCACGCGCGAGTCCCAGCGCAGCAGCGGGTGCAGCTGCTGGTACAGGGGCAGCGCGGTCTCCAGGTCGCCGGCCGCCGCGGCCCGGTACAGCTCGACCGAGGCCTTCGGCAGGGCGTTCGGATACCCGGCCACCCAGCCCTTCGCGCCCGCGATCGCCAGTTCCAGTGCGACGTCGTCGGCGCCGATCAGCAGGTCCAGTTCCGGGGCGAGTTCGGCGATGCGGTACGCGCGCCGGACGTCGCCGGAGAACTCCTTGACGCCCTGGATCAGTCCCTCGCCGTGCAGCCTTCCCAGCAGTTCCGGCACGAGGTCGACCTTGGTGTCGACCGGGTTGTTGTACGCCACGACGGGCAGGCCCGCCCGGGCGACCTCGGCGTAGTGCGCGAGGACGGACCGCTCGTCGGCGCGGTAGGCGTTGGGCGGCAGCAGCATCACCGCGGCACAGCCCGCCTCCCTCGCCTGCTCGGCCCAGCGCCGGGCCTCGGCCGCACCGTACGCGGCGACCCCGGGCATCACCCGCTCGCCGCCGACCGCGGCGACGGCGGTCTCGACGACCCGGGCGCGCTCCTCGGGGGTGAGCACCTGGTACTCGCCGAGCGAGCCGTTCGGCACGACGCCGTCGCAGCCGTTCGCCACCAGCCAGGCGCAGTGCTCGGCGAACGCGTCGAGGTCCACGGCCAGATCGGCGGTGAGCGGCAGCGCGGTGGCGACGAGGACGCCGCGCCAGGGGCGGTGCTGTTCAGTCGTCATGGGAGTCCTTCCCGTCCGGTGCGTCCAGGGGTGGTCCGGTCCGAGCGTCGGGGCCCTGCCCGGCCAGTACGTCCAGGGGGACGGGCCGGGCGAACGGTGTGCCGGCCGGGGTCGGCGGGCAGCCGGCGAGCGCGGCGACGGCGGGAGCGCACATCCGGCCCTGGCACCAGCCCATCCCGGCGCGGGTCAGCAGCTTGACGGTCCGTACGTCGCCGGCGCCGAGCTCGCCGACGGCGGCCCGCACCGCGGAGGCCGGGACCTCCTCGCAGCGGCAGACCAGGGTGTCGCCGGTGATCCGCTCGGCCCAGTGCGCGGGCGGCGCGTACACGGCGTCGAGCGCCGCGGAGAAGGCGCGCAGTGCCGCCCGGCTCCGCGCCGCGGCCCACGTCCGCGCCTCGGACCTCCGGCCGGTCAGCCGTGCGGCGGCGGAGCGGCCCGCGATGTGCCCCTCGGCGAGCGCGAGGTCGGCGCCGCCGACGCCGGTGGCCTCGCCCGCCGCCCACACGCCGGGCACGTCGGTGCGCTGCTCGTCGTCCACCCGCACGGCGACCCCGTCGAGGCGGCAGCCCAGGGTGGCGGCGAGGTCGGTGTGCGGCAGCATGCCGTGCCCGACGGCGAGCGTGCCGCAGGCGATACGGCGCCGGGTGCCCGGACGGACGCGGCCCCCCGCGTCCAGGGCGGCGACCGTGACGGCGTCCAGCCGCTCGCCGCCGTGCGCCTCCACCACCACGTGGCCGACCAGCACGGGGACGCGGTGGCGCAGGAGCCGCGCCGCGTGTCCCGCGCCCTCGGCGAGCTTGGCCGGCAGCGCGGACAGGACGCGGGCGTGGCGTGCCAGGGTTTTCGGGTCGGCGGACTCGACCAGCGCGGCGACGCGCGCGCCCGCCGCGGCCAGCCCGGTCGCGACGGGCAGCAGCAGCGGTCCGGTCCCGGCGACGACGACGGTGCGTCCGGGCAGCACGAGGCCGCCCTTGAGCATGGCCTGGGCGCCGCCCGCGGTGACCACGCCGGGCAGGGTCCAGCCGGGGAACGGCAGCACCTTCTCGTAGCCGCCGGTGGCGAGGACGACGGCGTCGGCGTCCACCGTCACGCCGTCCTCCTGGGCAGGGCCGAGCAGCGCGTGCACGGTGAAGCCGTCGGTGTGCCTCTCCACGCACCAGACGTGATGGTCCGCCAGGTGCGTGACGCCGCCCGCCGCGAGCTGCCGGTCCAGGCCGGTGCGCAGCCGCCGCCAGGTGCGCCGGTGGTGGTGCGGCGCCTGCGAGCGGCGGGCGGCGAGCCCGGCTGCGGGCTGCCGGTAGAACTGGCCGCCGGCCTGCGGGGCGGAGTCGACCAGGGTGACCCGTACGCCCGAGGCGGCCGCCGCCAGTGCCGCCGCGAGCCCCGCCGGGCCCGCGCCGATCACGGCGAGACGGGGCCGGTCAGCCATCGTGTCCCGTCCCTTCCTGCGTACGGATCGCGTCGCCCGGCCGTACCGGGACCAGACAGGCGCGTTGATTCGGGCGGCCGTTGACGGTCACCAGGCAGTCGAAGCAGACGCCGATCCCGCAGAACACCCCCCGGGGCCGCCCGGCACCGCGCGTCCTGCGCCAGGAGATCACGCCGGCCGCCCACAGCGCGGCGGCGACGGTCTGGCCGGGCAGCGCGTCGATCTCACGGCCGTCGAAGGTGACCGTGAAGGCGGGACCGGGACGGGCGCCGGCCAACTCCTTGGCGTTCACGGGGCGTTCCCCCGGAAGGACCGACAAGGCGTGCGCGCGCACGGCGTCACGAGGTCTCCTCTTCGCGGCGGTCGCAGCGGTCGAAGTGGTCGAAGCGGTCGGGGCGGAAGGGCGCCAGGTCCAGGTCCGGGACCTGTCCGGTCAGCGCCTGGGCGATCAGGTGCCCGGTGCCGGTCGCCAGGCCGATGCCCGCGCCCTCGTGACCGCACGCGTGCAGCAGGCCCGGCACGCGCGGGTCGGGGCCGATGGCGGGCAGGTGGTCGGGCAGATACGGGCGGAAACCGACGTACGTCCGCATGGCCCGCACCCGCCCGAGGAACGGGAACAACCGGACCGCGCCCGCCGCCAGCGCCCGGACCACCGGCAGCGAGAACGACCGGTCGAAGCCGACGCGTTCACGGCTCGCACCGATCAGCACCGGGCCGGCCGCCGTGCCCTCGACGACCGGTGAGGTCTGCAGGGCCGCCGAGTCGCTGGCCACGTCGGCCACGTAGTCGGCGGCGTACACCTTGTGCCGCACCAGACGCGGCAATGGCTCGGTGACCAGCACGAACCCGCGGCGGGGGAGGACGGGCAGGCCGACCCCCGCCAGGGCGGCGACCTCGCCGCCCCAGGTCCCGGCGGCGTTCACGACGGCCGGCGCGTGAATATCGCCCCGGTCGGTGCGTACGCCGCGCACGGCGCCGTCCGGGCCGCGCAGGACGCCGGTCACGGTGCGTCCGGTCTCCAGCCCGGCGCCGGAGGCCCGCACGAGGCGCGCGGCGGCGAGGGCGGGCATGACCTGGGCGTCCTGCGGATAGTGCACGCCGCCCGGGAGACCGGGCGCCAGGTGCGGCTCCAGTTCCGCGAGCTCCCGCTCGCCGACGGGCACGGCGTCGACGCCGGCGGCCCGCTGACCGGTCGCGAACTCCTCCAGGGCGGTCAGGCCCTCCGGTGACGAGGCGACGACCACGCCGCCCTTCGGCTCGTACTCGACCGCCGCCCCGAACTCCCGCGCGAGCTCCGCCCACAGCCGGGCGGACAGCAGGGCCAGTTCCAGCTCGGGGCCGGGTTCCTTGTCGGAGACGAGGACGTTGCCCTCACCGGCGCCGGTGGTGCCGCCGGAGACGGGTCCCCGGTCGACCAAGGTGACGGCCAGGCCCGCCCGCGCCGCGTGGAAGGCGCAGGCGGCGCCCACCATTCCGGCTCCCACTACCACGACGTCGCAGGTCAGCGGCTTGGTCACGGCAGTAATATGTCACATGGCGCATCGCCGCGGAATACCTCCGACAGGAGGTGCCGCGCGCGCTGCGTCATTCATCCGGCCCGATCGGCGGCCTTTTCGTTCACCCGGCCCATCGCGAAGTGCCGGATTCACCCGGCCGATTCGGCGGCGTGCGGGCTGATCACTCCGAAGGCCACCAGGGCGATGATCACCACGCCCAGGGCGATGCGGTAGTGCACGAACGGCATGAAGCTCTTGGTCTCGATGAATTTCATGAACCAGGCGATCACCGCGTATCCCACCCCGAACGCGATGAGCGTGGCCAGGACCGTGGGACCCCAGGTGACGTGGCCCTCGGTGGCGTGCCGCAGTTCGAACAGGCCGGAGGCCAGGACGGCCGGAATGGCGAGCAGGAAGCAGTAGCGGGCGGCGGCCGCGCGGGTGTAGCCCATGAACAGGCCACCGCTGGTGGTGGCGCCGGAGCGGGAGACGCCCGGAATCAGGGCCAGGGCCTGGCACAGGCCGTAGATCAAGCCGTCCTTGACGCTGAGGTCGTGCAGGGTCTTGCCCGGGACCCTGGTGGTGGGAGGCGCGAGTGCGCCGGGTGCGCCGACGGCGGCGGAGGGGCTCGGCACGGCCACCTGGTCGGCGGCCTCCCGTTCGGCGCGGGCGGCGAGGCGGTCGGCTACGCCCAGCACCAGGCCCATGGCGATGAGCATGGTGGCGGTCAGCCGCAGATCACGGAACGGGCCCTCGATCTGGTCCTTGAACGTGACGCCGAGGACGCCGATCGGGATCGAGCCGATGATCAGCATCCAGCCCAGCCGGGCGTCCTGGTCCTCGCGCATCGTGCGGTCCCTCAGGGAGCGGCACCAGGCCGAGACGATCCGGGCGATGTCGGAACGGAAATAGATCAGCACCGCCGTTTCCGTGCCGATCTGCGTGATCGCCGTGAAGGCCGCGCCGGGATCCCGCCAGCCGGAGAAGGCGGCCACGAGGCGCAGATGCGCGCTGGACGAGATGGGCAGGAACTCGGTCAGTCCCTGGACCAGACCGAGAATGACGGATTCGAACCAGCTCATGGGGCGTATGCCGTTCCGGGGAGTCGATGTCCGAGGAAAAAGGAGACGCAAGCGTATCCAAGGCGTCCGAGGGTGTGCGGGGGCGGCGCCGCGGTGCGGGGAATGACGGTGGGGATCAACAGGAAGATGGCGCTTGCGTGAATTCACCGTGATTTTGCCGGCGGGTCGGATCAATCCGGGGGGACGGGCGTCGCGCGGCGGTCCGTACGGACACCTTGGGCAACCCGTGTTCACCCGATGAACGTCACCGATATGTCGGTTTACCACCCGTTTAAGGTGTTATGTGTGGCGCGATGGCTCCAGTCGATCCGCAGGTCTCCGACGGTCGGTGTCGTCGGCGGCACGAACACGACCGCACCGGGGTCCGGCGTGCCGTCGCGGCTGACGGCGCTGCGGTCGACCGTGGCCCGGATCGGGACGACGCTCGACGAGGAGACCACCTGCGTCGAGCTCACCAAGGTGGCCGCCGAGCACACCGCGTGCACCGCGGCGATCATGCGGCGCGGTGGGGAGGAGGGCGAGGTGCGGTTCGAGGCGGTCAGCGGCGACCCCACCCTGCTGCCGGACCGCGAGTGGGCCGTGGCGACGGCCTGCCGGGACAGCCGGTCGGGGTCGGCCCGGCGCGGCACCGCGCTCTGCGTGCCGCTCGCCACCGGTGAGGAACGCTTCGGCGCCCTCGTGTGCGTCCGGCGCGACGGGCCGTTCACCCCGTCCGAGGTCGAGATGCTGGCGCTGCTCGCCGAGCGGGCCGCCTCGCACATCCGGCACGCCCGGGAGCACGACCGGATGAGCCGGATCGTCGGCGACCTCCAGCGGGCGCTGCTCGCCGAGCCCGGCCGGCCGCACCCCAACCTGGACGTCGCCATCCGCTACCTGCCTGTGGGCCGGCGGGCCGGCGCCCTGGTCGGCGGCGACTGGTGCGAGACCGTGCGGCTGCACTTCGGACGGACCCTGCTCGTCGTCGGCGACGTGATGGGGCACGGCCTGGAGGCCGCCGTCGACATGACCGCGTACCGCTCCGCCCTGCGCTACATCGCCTCCGCCGACCTTCCGCCGCACCGCGTGCTGCGCCAGCTCGACGACATCGCCTCCAGCGAGTCCGACCGTCGGCCGGCCACCTGTCTGATCGCCCGTGTCGATCCGGTGCGCGGCCAGATCACGCTGGCCGGCGCCGGCCATCTGCCACCCGCGGTGATCGACGGGCGCGGCGACACGTCCCTGCTGCCGCTGCCGGTCGGGCCGCCGCTGGGCACGGGGCTCGGCGGGTACGAGCCCGCGACGTACCGGGTGGACACCGACCAGACGCTCCTGCTGTTCACCGACGGGCTCGTCGAGCACCGCGGCGAGGACATCGACGAGTCCCTCAACCGGCTGGCCCGGCTCCGCTTCAACGCCTCGGAGAGCGTGGAGTCCATCATCGACACCGTCCTCGCCGACCTCGACGCGCGCCACGCGGAGGACGACGTGGCCGTCCTGGCGTCCCGGGTGCGGCACCGGCGACGGCCGGAGGAACTCGGAGCGGCACTCGGCGTCTGAACGCAGCGGGGCGGTGGGGGCGGGGTGCGACGCCGGTCGGCGTCACAACGCTCGCGGCCGGTGGGGGCGGGGGTCCGACGCCGGTGGCGGCACGCAGGTTTTCGCACCCCTGGGCCGACCGTCGGCGGGGTCCCGGCGCCGCCGCCCGGCAGCGGTTCCTTACGGAACCGGGACATCCGTGGCCGGCGGCCCCGTTCCCGCGCGGGTGATGCGAGGCTGACGGCATGGAACAGCAGCCGTACGGGGCCCGGGTATTGGTCGTCGACGACGACCCGACGGTCGCCGAGGTCGTCTCCGGGTATCTCGACCGGGCCGGCTACGTCGTGGACCGGGCCGGTGACGGCCCCGGCGCGCTGGCGCGGGCCGCCGCGCACCGGCCCGACCTCGTCGTCCTGGACCTGATGCTGCCCGGCATGGACGGCCTGGAGGTGTGCCGGCGGATACGGGTGCACGGGCCCGTGCCGGTGATCATGCTCACCGCGCGCGGGGACGAGGAGGACCGGATCCTCGGTTTGGAGGTCGGCGCCGACGACTACGTCACCAAGCCCTTCAGCCCCCGTGAGCTGGTGCTGCGGGTGGAGTCCGTGCTGCGCCGGTCCCGGCCCGCCCCGCAGCCCCCGGGCACCCTGGGCGCCGCCGGGCTCACGGTCGACCCGGCCGCCCGGCGCGCCGCCAAGAACGGGACCGAACTCGCCCTGACCATCCGCGAGTTCGACCTGCTCGCGTTCCTGCTGCGGCACCCGGGGCGGGCGTTCGGCCGGGAGGAGCTGATGCGTGAGGTGTGGGGGTGGGACTTCGGCGACCTGTCGACGGTGACCGTCCATGTGCGGCGGCTGCGCGGCAAGGTGGAGGACGATCCGGCCCGGCCGCGGTTCATCCAGACCGTGTGGGGCGTCGGCTACCGCTTCGACGCGGGCGACGGGGAGGCCTGAACCGTGCGGGACACGCTTCTCATCGCCCTGTTCGCCTTCCTCGGCGCCGCCGCGGCCGGGGTGCTCGGGGCCGGAGTGCTGCGCATGATCCGGCGGCGTTCCCTCACCGCGCACATCACCGTGGTCGCCGCCGTCGCCGTCGGCGCGATGTTCGCGGGCACCCTCGCGGTCGCGCAGGCGATGTTCCTGTCCGCGCACGACCTGACCGTCGTGACCACCGTGGTCGCGATGGCCGCCGTCGTCTCCCTGGTGACCGCGCTGCTGCTGGGCCGCTGGGTCGCCGCCCGCAGCCGCGCCCTCACCCTCGCCGCCCGCTCCTTCGGCGATGGGCGCCGACTTCACCAGCCCCGACGGCCCCGCCACCGCCGAACTGGCCGCGCTCAGCCGGGAACTGGAGGCGACCAGCCGCAAGCTCGCCGCGTCACGGGACCGCGAGCGCGCCCTGGAGAGCTCACGGCGCGAACTGGTCGCCTGGATCTCGCACGACCTGCGCACCCCGCTCGCCGGGCTGCGCGCCATGTCGGAGGCGCTGGAGGACGGGGTCGCCGCCGACCCCGAGCGCTATCTGCGGCAGATCCGCGCCGAGTCCGAACGCCTCGACGGCATGGTCGGCGACCTGTTCGAGCTCTCCCGCATCCACGCGGGCACGCTGGCGCTGAGCCCGAGCCGGATGTCGGTGTACGACCTCGTCGGCGACGCCCTCGCGGGCGTGGACCCGCTGGCCCGGGAGCACGGCGTGCGGCTCGTCGGCGACCGGGTCGAACCGGTGCCGGTCGAGGTGGACGGCAAGGAGATGAGCCGGGTGCTGGGGAACCTGCTCGTCAACGCGATCCGGCGGACACCCGCCGACGGCACGGTGGCGGTGGCCGCCGAGCGCTCGCCCGAGGGCGTGGTGCTGTCCGTGACGGACGGGTGCGGCGGAATTCCGGAGGAGGACCTGCCGCGCGTCTTCGACACCGGCTGGCGCGGCACCGACGCCCGGACGCCACCGGCCGGGGCCGGGCTGGGACTCGCCATCGTGCGGGGCATCGTGGAGGCCCACCGGGGACGGGCCGCCGTGCGCAACGTCTCCGGCGGCTGCCGCTTCGAGGTGACCCTCCCGACAGCGGACGCGTGATCCACCGCCGCCCTTACCGCGCCTCGCGGCCGACCCGCCGCGCAGGGCGTGCGCGGTGGCGCAGCCGGGTCGCGCACGCGGCACCCCGCTGAAGCCGAACCCGAGCCGCCGCACGGCGCGTTGTGCCGGCGGCGGGTCCGTCCCGGACACCGCGTGCTGCGCCGCAGATGCCGCACGGCGCGCGGGGGCGTGATCGCGCCTCATACGTGGCGTACCGCTGCCCCGACTGCGCCGCTGATGCGGCACGGCGGGCGGGGGCGTGACCGCGCCTCATACGTGGTGCACCGCTGACCCCGACTGCGCCGCTGATGCGGCACGGCGGGCGGGGGCGTGACCGCGCCTCATACGTGGTGCACCGCTGACCCCGACTGCGCCGGAGATGCCGTACGGCGGGCGGGGGCGTGATCGCGCCTCATACGTGGCGTACCGCTGCCCCGACTGCGCCGCTGATGCGGCACGGCGGGCGGGGGCGTGATCGCGCCTCATACGTGGTGCACCGCTGCCCCGACTGCGCCGCTGATGCCGTACGGCGGGCGGGGGCGTGATCGCGCCTCATACGTGGCGTACCGCTGCCCCGACTGCGCCGCTGATGCCGTACGGCGGGCGGGGGCGTGATCGCGCCTCATACGTGGCGTACCGCTGCCCCGACTGCGCCGCTGATGCGGCACGGCGGGCGGGGGCGTGATCGCGCCTCATACGTGGCGTACCGCTGCCCCGACTGCGCCGCTGATGCGGCACGGCGCGCGGGGGCGTGACCGCGCCTCACACGTGGCGCACCGCTGACCCCGATCCATCGCACGCGCACGGCCCGTGGTGCCTCCACCGGGGCTCGGACGCCGCCTGCCGCCGGATCGGCGCGTTCGCCGGCAGGCGGACCGTGAACACCGTGGCGCCCGGTTCGCTGGTCAGCCCCACGGTGCCGCCGTGGGCCGCACCGGGCACCCGGCCGAGGCGCAGCCTGCCGTACGTCCCGCGCAGCCGGCGGATCACGTACCCGCCTGCCGGATCACCAGTTCCGCGCGCCCTCGCGGGGGCGTTGCCCGCCACTCGGCCGCAGCACAAGCGGTCTAGACTCTCCCCCCAACGGCCCGCCACCAGGTCGGCGCGGGCGGCGACTGCCACACCCGAAGGGCGTTCGGCGTTTTGATACGGATAGATTCAGTCACCAAGCGGTATCCCGACGGCACGGTGGCGGTCGACCGGCTGTCACTGGAGATACCCGACCGCTCGATCACCGTCCTCGTCGGACCCTCGGGGTGCGGCAAGACCACCACCCTGCGGATGATCAACCGGATGGTCGAGCCCAGCGAGGGCAGCATCCTGCTCGACGGCGTGGACATCATGCAGCAGCCGGTGAACACACTGCGCCGGTCCATGGGTTACGTCATCCAGAACGCCGGCCTGTTCCAGCACCGCACGATTGTCGACAACATCGCCACCGTGCCCCGCATGCTCGGCTGGGGCAAGGACAAGGCACGCTCTCGCGCCCGGGAACTGATGGAGCGCGTCGGCCTCGACGCCTCCCTCGCCAAGCGCTACCCCTACCAGCTCTCCGGCGGACAGCAGCAACGCGTCGGCGTGGCCCGGGCGCTCGCCGCCGACCCGCCGGTGCTGCTGATGGACGAGCCGTTCTCCGCCGTCGACCCCGTCGTCCGCAAGGGCCTTCAGGACGAACTGCTACGCATCCAGGACGAGTTGGGCAAGACCATCGTCTTCGTCACGCACGACATCGACGAGGCCGTCAAGCTCGGCACCATGGTCGCCGTGATGCGCACGGGCGGCCGGCTCGCCCAGTTCGCCCCGCCCGCCGAGCTGCTCTCCAGCCCCGCGGACGAGTTCGTCGAGGACTTCCTCGGCGCCGACCGGGGCATCCGCCGGCTGTCCTTCTTCCCGTCCGCCGGGCTGACGCTGCTCACCGCGCCGATCGTCGCCGTCGACGCCTCCGCCGAACAGATCGCCACCCGCGGCGCGGACGTCCCCTATCTCCTCGTGACGGACCTGGACGGCAGGCCGCTCGGCTGGAGCCCGCCCGGCGACCTCACCGCCGGCCGGATCGAGCGGGAGCGACTGCTGCCGTACGGCCGCCCGTTCGTCGCCGAGCGCGACTCGCTGCGGGCCGCGCTCGACGGTGCCGTGCTGTCGCCCACCGGCTGGGCCGTCGCCGTGGACGGCGAGGGCCGGGCGGCCGGGGTCGTCTCGCAGCAGACCATCGGCGAGGCGATCCGCGGCGCGCACGCCGCGGCACCCGCCGCGCAGTCCGAGGACACCCCCGCGAAGGCCGTCCGGTGAACGGCCTCTTCGACCTGCCCAGCGACCTGCAGAACACCTACTGGGGCCTGGTCGGGCTGCATCTGCGGGAGGCCCTGCTGCCCGTGCTCGCCGGGCTGCTGCTGTCCCTGCCGCTCGCCCAGTTGTGCGTCCGGCTGCGCTGGCTCTACCCGCCCGTGCTGTGGGTGACGACCGTGCTCTACGCCGTCCCCTCGCTCGCCTTCTTCGTCGTCCTCATCGACTACACCGGCCTGAGCGAACTGACCGTCATGATCCCGCTCGCCGTCTACAGCCTGGTGGTGCTGATCCCGGCGATCGTCGACGGCGTGCGCTCGGTCCCGCAGGAGACCCTGGCCGCCGCCACCGCCATGGGCTTCGGCCCCGTACGGCGCTACCTCCAGGTGCAGTTGCCGATCGCGGCGCCCGCCATCATCGCCGGGCTGCGGGTGGCGTGCGCGTCCAGCATCTCACTGGTCAGCGTCGGCATGCTGATCGGCAACGCGGGCGCCCTCGGCAACATGCTCAACAGCGGCCTGATCTACAACCAGCCCCGGCTGATCTGGCTCTCCGTGCTCGGTACGGCCGTCCTCGCGCTGCTCGTGGACGCCGTACTGATCGGCCTGCGGATCTGGGTCACCCCGTGGATGCCGCGCGGTTCCCGGGCGACCTCGCTCGCGGTGAAGGCGGGTGCCCGGTGAACATCCTCAACCACATCGACGCCTTCTTCGGCGACAGCGCCCACTGGCAGGGCTACGACGGCATCCCCACCCGCCTCCTGGAACACCTCCAGTACACGCTGATGGCGCTCGCCATGGCCGCCGCCGTGGGACTGCCCGTCGGCCTGATCACCGGCCACACCGGACGCGGCGGCAACGCCCTCGCCCTGGTCGCCACCGCCGCCCGCGCCCTGCCCAGCTTCGGGCTGATGGTGCTGATGTTCATCCTGATCGGCCTCGGCATGGCACCGGTGATGATCCCCCTGGTGGTGCTCGCCGTGCCGCCCATCCTGGTCACCACCTACGAGGCGATGCGGTCGGTGGACCCGGCGCCGGTGGACGCCGCGCGCGGCATGGGCATGGCCGAGGCGGAGGTGCTGCTGCGGGTGGAGGTGCCGATGGCGCTGCCGCTGATCCTGAGCGGACTGCGCACGGCGGCCATCCAGATCGTCTCCACCGCCACCATCGCCGCCTACGTCAGCTTCGGCGGCCTCGGCCGGTACATCATCGACGGTCTCTACCAGAAGGACTACGAGAAGACGGTCGGCGGCGCCGCTCTGGTCGCCGTGCTGGCGCTGGCCACCCTCGGGCTCTTCTGGGCGCTCGGCAGGCTCACGGTGTCACCCGGGGTGCGCCGCCGCGGCTGAGCACCCCGGGACCGGGTCAGCCCTCGGTGCGGGCCAGCGCCAGCTCCAGCACCACGAGCAGCGCGTCCCGCACCGAGCCGCGCTCCCGGGCGTCGAACACGACCACGGGGACGTGCTCGGCGACGTCGAGCGCCCAGCGGACCTCCTCCAGCGCGTGCTCGACCTTCCCGTCGAAGGCGTTGACCGCCACCGCGAACGGGATCTGCCGGTGCTCGAAGTAGTCCACGGCCGCATAGCAGTCGTCCAGCCGCCGGGTGTCGACGATGACCAGCGCCCCGACCGCGCCCTCGACGATGTCGTCCCACATGAAGCCGAACCGGTCCTGCCCCGGCGTACCGAACAGGTACAGCTTCAGCGTCGGGTCGATGGTGATGCAGCCGAAGTCCATCGCGACGGTGGTCGTCGTCTTGCGCGGGGTGTGCGACAGGTCGTCCACCCCGGCCGCGACCTCGGTGATGGCGGCCTCGGTGGTCAGCGGCTCGATCTCGGAGATGGAGCCGACGGTGGTGGTCTTGCCCACGCCGAAGCCGCCCGCGATCACCAGCTTCACCGGCAGCGGCGGCCGTACGGCACTCTGCGCGGCCACGCCGACGGCGAGCGGTTCAGTCGGTGTCACGGAGTACCCCCCGGGAGTCGGGGATGGCGCGCAGGCCATCGATAACCCTTCGCAGGACGGACGCGTCATGGGTGACGGCGGCGTTCGGCACGTACACCGCCAGGTGCCCGGCGGTGCGCAGGTCCTCGGCGAGGACCCGGACGACGTTGAGGTGCAGCCGCAGCAACGCGGCGATCTCCGCGATGGACTGGGGCTGCTTGCAGGCGGCGACGATGTCGTGCCGCTCGAAGGAGAGCCGGTCGAGCGCGTCGAGGCCTTCGGCGGTAGCCACCACCTGGGTCTCGACGGGCATCGCCCGGGCGGACGCGGCTTCGCCCGCGCCCGCCACCCGGCCCGCGGTGACGAGGAACGGCCGTACGGCGGGGACGGGGCCGGCCGGGTCCGGGCCCGGAGGCGTCGGGTCGTCCGCCATGGGGTGTCTTCCTCCTCGACCGGGCGGTGACCGGTCAGCCCGTCGACGCGGCGCCGACGCTGTTCTTCAGTTCGAGCACGAGCTGCGGGCTGAGCGCGGTCCCCGCGCGGTTGGCGAACAGCGTCATCTCGTAGGCGATGTTGCCCAGCTTGGCCTCCTTGTCGGCGACCACGCCGAGCACGGCGCCGCTGCCGATCGCGGAGACCAGGACGTGCCCGCCTTCCAGATCGATGATGACCTTGTTCAGGGCGCCGAGGCCGTAGTTGCCGGAGGCGCCGGCGGCCAGGCTGGTGAGGCCGGAGACGATCGCGGCGAGACGCTCCGAGTGCGCGCGCTCACGCAGCTGCGCGACGGCGATCAGCAGTCCGTCGGAGGACACCGCTATGGCGTCCACGACCCCCGCGGTCTCGGTCGCGAAACGGTCGAGCAGCCAGGTGAAGTCGGCTGCGGCGGCCCGCAGTTCGTCCGGCGTGGTGCCTCCCGTGGGAGTACCACCTGTCGACGTGCTCACTGCTCCGCTCCTTTCGGGAGGTTCTGGGGGTCTTCCGCATCGCTGTCGTGCGGGCCGTGGGGGCCGGTGCCACCGGTTGCCGGGCGTGCGCCGTCGGCGTCGCGGCCGTACGGCCTTCGCGTGCCGTCGGCCGCGTCCTGGTCGTGACGCCGGGTGTCCCGGTGGGCGCGTTCCACGGCCGCCTCGAACTCCTCCAGGGCGGCGCGGACGGCTTCGGCGTCGGCGGGCGCGGTGGCCCGGCGCGTCCCCGGCCGCTCGGCGTCGAGCGTGGTCCGCAGGGTCGCGCCGCGGACCCGGCGGCGCAGCGGGCGGGCGCCGCTCGCGCGCGCCTCGCCGCGGGCCCGGGGATGAGCGGGGTGCCGTCCGTGAGGCCGCGCCGGGGGATCCGGCGGGGGAGTGCTGCGGAGTCGTCCGCGGCGCTGCCGGTCCGTGCGGGCGCGCTCTCCACCGGGCCGGCAAAGACGGCCGGCACGGAGCCCGAGGGCCGGGACCCCGCCGCCGGTGCCGCGGTGCCGGGGCCGGCCGCCCCGTCAGCCGATGGGTCGCCGCCCGTGCCGCCGG
The DNA here is from genome assembly GCF_015160875.1 of Streptomyces chromofuscus. Classification (NCBI taxonomy): domain Bacteria; kingdom Bacillati; phylum Actinomycetota; class Actinomycetes; order Kitasatosporales; family Streptomycetaceae; genus Streptomyces; species Streptomyces chromofuscus. The sequence goes on from NZ_CP063374.1 coordinate 6,337,817, forward strand.
TCGCCGCGGCACCGCCTTCGGCCGCGTCGCCGTCCGTCGTGCCGCCGTCCGTCGTGCCGCCCGCGCCGCCTTCCGTCGTGCCCCCGGAGTTCACCGGGCTCATCGTCAGCAGCAGCGTCGACGGGATGGCGATCTCCGCCGTCACACCGCCGCCGGGCGTGCGGGAGAGGGTCACGCCGATCTCCCAGCGGCGGGCCAGGCTGCCCACCACGAACAGGCCCAGCACCTTGGTGGGGACCAGGTCGAGGCGTTCGCGGCGGATGAGGCGGGCGTTCTCCTCGGCCAGGCGCTCGGCGCTCATGCCGAGGCCGTGGTCGGCGACGGTGATCGTCGCGCCCTCGTCACCGGTGCGGACGGTCACCTCCACGGGGCTGCCCGCGGGGGAGAACGACACGGCGTTCTCCAGCAGTTCGGCCACCATCAGCGTGAGGTCGCCGACGATGTCCGGCTCGACCATGATCTCGGTACCGGCGTGCAGCTCGACCCGCTGGTAGCCCTCGATCTGGCCGAGCGCGGCCCGTACGACGTTGGTGAGCGCGGTCGGACCACCGTCCAGGACGGTCTCGCGGATGCCCGCGAGCAGCATCAGGCTGTCGGCGTTGCGGCGCAGCCGGACCGCGATGTGGTCGATGCTGTACAGGCGTTCGAGCAGCGCCGGGTCGGTCTCGCCGCGCTCGACGGCGTCGATGAGGGCGAGCTGCCGGGTGGTGAGGTTGCTGACCCGGCGGCCGACGTTGCCGAACATCTCGGCCACGTTGCGGCGGCTGAGCACCTGTCGCTCCAGCAGCGCGGCCGCGGTGGTCTGCACCTGGTTGAACGCGTCGGCGAGTTCGCCGATCTCGTCCTCGGCGGTGACCGGGATCTCCCGCAGCCGCGGCGGCGCGTCGTCCTCGGTGTCGTCGTCGGCCACGCGCGCCAGTTCACGGCCGGCCACGTCGGCGACCTGCCGGGCGGCGCCGGTGAGCGCCTGCACCGGCCGGACCACCGAGCGGCGCACCTCCACCGACAGGACGCCCCACAGCAGGAAGCCGGACAGGGCGAGCCCCAGCAGCCAGGCCGCGTTCCACCACGCGTCGTCGGAGGCGTCGTCGGCCCGGTCGGCGATCTGGTCGATGAGCGAGCCGGTGATGGCGAGCCGGACATCGGACTGCCGGCCGTACGCCGGGTAGTTGGACAGGGCGAGCGTGAACTTGGCCCGCAGCACGCTCTGCGTCGAGGCCTGCAGCGCGCTCGGGTCGATCTGCAACTCGGCGTACTGCCGCAGGATGATCGCCTGAGCGGGGTTGTGCTCGATGCCGCGCAGCTCGGCCGTCTGCTCCTCGGAGGCGAACCGGCCGAACCGCTCGGCCTGGTGCTCCCACAGCTCGTACGCGCCGACCGCGCCGATGAACTCGATGAGGGCGTTGGAGTCGCCGGTCGAGGCCGAGAACACGCTGGTCTCGAACGAGCTGTGGGCGGCGTCCGCGCGCAGCAGGGAGTCCAGCAGATTGCCGGTGAAGGTGGCCGCGAGGGCCGCGTTGCGGTCCAGGCCGAGGCCGTCGATCAGGCCCTTCGCGGCGTTGTGGTAGGCCGGGTCGATGTTGTCGGCGGGCAGGTAGCCCTGCTCGATGGTCCGCCGCAGGCTGCCCAGGCCGTTGACCTCGCGCAGTGCCTGTGCCTCGGTCTCCGGCAGCCGGTCGCCGAACGTGGCGCGTACCTTCTCCACCTGGGCGTCGGTCGCGTGCTGTGCCGCCCGGTAGTCGGACAGGGAGGGTGTGGCGCCGCTGTCGCCGGCCTCGTGGCGCACGGACAGCAGGACGGCCTGCTGGTGTTCGGTCTCCACCCGGTCGACGAGTTCGGCGACCTGCGCGCTGTCACGGACCAGGGCGGCCGCCTCCGCCGCGCTGCGCGCCTGCGTCACCTGCCCGGAGATCAGGTAGCTGAGCAGCACCGCGAGTCCGGCCAGCGGCACGCCGACCAGAATGTTGAGCTTCTGACGGAACGGCCGGCGATCGGCGAAGCCGCGCATGCCGCCACGGGACGGCGGTGGCGCCGGCAGTGGGGGTTCCCCCCGTCCCGGCGAGGCCGAGAGCCCGGGGGAGGGCGCGCCCACCTCGTTCGTGGACACCGAGCCTCCTTCTGGGGGTGTCGCACCGCGCGCGCAGGAGAACGCGCGTGTCCGTTCGCGTGTCGTTTCCGATCGACGTCAACCGGTGTACGAAGACACCAGTGCGGTCTGTGTTACCGCTGTGACCGGAGAGCAACTGCGGTGAGACTATCGCCTCTTAGGAAGGCGGATCGCGCCACTCCACGTCAAGAATCCGTTACAACCTGCTCTTCGGGTTCCGGCGATCGTCAGGCTCTCTTCACAACCGGTCACTTATCGACGCCAATTGGTGACCTGGTTTCTCTTGACTGGGCGAGAACTCGCTGGATTGGATCAGTGAGTGCGGTGTGCGCTGCACGTCCGCAGTGGGCCCGGTGTGCCCGCACGTCACGTCATCGCCCATGCTCCCCCACCAAAAACGAGCCCGGAACGGGAACTGTGACTTCAACCGTGAAGAGCACCTGGTCCAGTACGAGACACCGCGGCGCGGCCGCCGCAGCCCTCGCCCTCGCGGCGGCGCTGGTCGCCGGTTGCGGCTCGTCCTCCGACGACACGGCAGACAACCCGCTCTCCGAGGGCACGTCGGACGGCAAGACCGTCGTCGTCGGCTCCAACAACTTCGCCGAGAGCATCCTCCTCGCCGACATCTACGGCGAGGCCCTGAAGGCCAAGGGCATCAAGGTCGAGTACAAGCCCAACATCGGCAGCCGCGAGACCACCTACGGCCTGCTGAAGAACGGCTCGATCACCGTCCTGCCCGAGTACAACGGCTCGCTGCTGGCCTACCTCGACCCCGACGCCGAGCAGGAGTCGATGGAGGCGGTGAACGCGGCCGTCAAGACCAAGCTCGACGCCAAGCTGACGCTGCTGGAGTCGGCGCCGGCCGAGGACAAGGACTCGGTGTCCATCAACGCCGAGACGGCCGCGAAGTACGACCTCGGCGCCCAGTCCACCCTCGCCGACCTCAAGGAGATCGCGCCCGAGCTGGTCATCGGCGGCTCGCCGGAGTTCCAGACGCGGCACCAGGGGCTGGTCGGGCTCCAGAAGGAGTACGGCCTGCAGTTCAAGTCCTTCAAGGCCCTCGACGCCGGTGGACCGCTGACCCAGGCGGCGCTGACGAAGAACACCGTGCAGGCCGCGGACATCTTCACCACCGACCCGACCATCACCAAGGAGAAGTTCGTCGTCCTGCAGGACCCGAAGAACCTCTTCGGCTTCGCGAACGTGACCCCGCTGGTGTACAAGAGCGGCCTTCCCCAGGAGGGCGTCGACGCGCTCAACGCGGTCTCCGCCAAGCTCGACACCAAGACGCTGCTCGACCTCGACTCCCAGGTCCAGCTGGAGAACAAGGACCCGCTGGACGTGGCCAAGGAGTGGCTGAAGTCGGTCGGCCTGGGCTGACCTCCCCGCGGGACGGCCCTGCCGTCCCCGACCACGTGCCCCGTGCCGCCCTGGAGCGCACGGGGCACGCCTGTCACGTGGCCCGGCGCCCCGCGGCGGACGGGCACGCGCGGCCCGTTCGCCGCCCACGCGTTTGCCCCGCCCCGCCGTCGCGGCTCAGAGGCGCGACGAAGGTGAGCGTCACACGAACAGCAGGTGGACGTCCGCGGTCAACCCTCGGACAACAAGGGGTAGTTACCGGCCGGACAAAGGGATTCCCCTGTATCCGGGCGGCCGTCCCGTTGCCTATCGTTCCTGCACAGCCGACCCACAGGTAACCCCTGACAGGTTCGGCATCGGCCGTCGAGTCGCCGATCACCGTCAGGGGCCGCACGGGCAACGCCCCCTCGGCACTGCAGGTCGCGGTGGACATCACCCACACCTACCGCGGCGACCTGGTCGCGCCGGACGGCTCGACGTACCGCCTGAAGTCCTCCAGCGGCTCCGACTCCGCCGACGACGTCAGGGCCACCTACACGGTGAACGCCTCCGCCGAACTCGCCAACGGCACCTGGAAGCTCCGTGTCCAGGACGTCGCCGCCCAGGACACGGGCCGGCTGAACAGCTGGAGCCTCACCTTCTGAACAAGCGCCTGGACAGCGGCAGTACGCCGGCCGGGGCACCAGCCCCGGTCGGCGTACTGCCGTTTCTGCGGGGCGACGCGGTCGCCCCCGGCTCACCTCACGAGGCCACGCGGCTCTCCAGTGAGGCCAGCACCCGCGCCCCGCGGTCGGCCCGGCTGTCCAGGCCGAGCAGCAACCCGGGCACCGCGATGCTCGGCAGCATGTGGGACCACAGCACCGACAGCCGGCGCCCGAGATCCTCCCGCCCGGTCAGCGCCCGCGACATCAGCTGTATGCCGGTGAACGAGCCCACCAGCAGCTCCACCGTCTCCCGGGGATCCACCGTCGGCAGCAACTCCCCCTGCGCACGGGCCTTCTCCAGCAGCGGCGTGAGGTGGTCGGTCCACTGCCGGAACGGCCCGGTGTGATCCACCCCCGGCGGTGCGCACTGGTCCACCGCCAGCCGCACGCTGCCCCGGAGCAGGGCGTTGCCGAGCAGCCGCTGGCCGACGACGAAGGTGATGTCGATGACCTCCTGGACCTTGCACGGCTGGGAAGGGATGGCGCCGAAGGGCACCTGCTCGTCGAGGACCGCCTGAGCGAGGGACTCCTTGGACGGGAAGTGGAAGTACAGCGCGCCTTTGGTGACTTCGGCGCGTTCCAGCACCATGGCGATGGTGGTGGACGTGTAACCATGTTCGTCGAAGACCGCACCGGCGGCTTCCAGGATCGCCCTGCGTGTCCTGATGGCGCGCTCCTGTTTCGCCATGAGAGACCCTCTCCGGCGCCCAGTTGGCCGGTTCCTGCCGCTGGCGCCACGATCGTGCCGGAACTGCCCCGATCATAGGGTGTTACGGAGTGATCGCATTGAAAACAAACCGGTCGCCTCGTATCGTGACGCTCACCCGCGGCGGACGCCCCCACCGTCCGCACCACCCTTCGGGGACCGTAGGGAGAAACATGGCACCCATGCGGCAAGTTGCCGAAACGCCGACCCTGACGGCGACTGTTCCACGCCAGTTCGTGCATCGCGCGGCCGTCGCCGAGACCTTCCTCACCGGCTGGAGGACGACGGGCGCAGACCGCTTCGCCGTCTCCGCCCAGTGGCCGCGGGCCCACGGGTTGCACGTGTCGTCCGACCGGTCGGCGTACGAGCCGCTTCTCGTGGTGGAGACCGTGCGGCAGAGCGGGACCCTGATAGCGCACACGGAGTACGGCGTGCCCCTGGGCCACCACTTCGTGCTCCAGGAGTTCGACGTCGACACGTCCCCCGAGCACCTGGCGGTCGGCCCGGTACCGGCCGAGCCGGTCGTCGACGTCCGCTTCGTGGAGGTGCGCCACCGGGCGGGCCGTCCGGCCGGTGCCCGCTACACCGCCGACGTCCTGCTCGACGGCGTCCGTGTCGCGACCGCCGGGGTCGCCTTCAGCTGCGTCGCCGAGTCCGTCTACCGCAGGCTGCGCGGTGGCCGCACCCCGGCCACCGTGTCCGCGCCGCCCCTGCCCCCCGGCCTGCCGCCGCAGACCGTGGGCCGCGCGCTGCCGGCGGACGTCGTCCTGGCGCCGGCCGACCGGAGGGACCGCTGGTGGTTGAGAATTGATACCGCACATCCCGTTTTCTTCGACCATCCGCTCGACCACGCACCCGGCATGCTCCTGCTGGAGGCCGCCCGCCAGGCGGCCCGGGTCCGGGCACCCGAGCCGGTGAGGCCCGCGTCCTTCCGCTCCGTCTTCCACCGCTACGCCGAACTGGACGAACCCGTGCGCATCGAAGCTTCCGGCGAAGGCGCCGCGGACCTGCGAATCGTCGCGACACAAGGGGAGTTGACGGTCTTCGAGTGCCTTGTCGGCATGGCCGGGGAGTGAGCTATCGTATGCGGGGAGTAATAAACAAACGGCACAACCCGTTTTGAATCCGGGGAGAGACCAGCCGATGGCGAGGCAGTTACGAGCCGAGCAGACCCGCGCCACGATCATCACGGCCGCCGCCGACCTGTTCGACCGTCACGGCTACGAGTCGACCAGCCTGAGCGACATCGTCGAGCACGCCCAAGTCACCAAGGGCGCGCTGTACTTCCACTTCGCCGCGAAGGAGGACCTGGCGCACGCCATCATGGAGATCCAGTCGCACGCCGCGCGGCGGCTGGCCCGCGAGGTGGACGACCGGGACTGCTCCGCGCTCGAAGGCCTGATGCGCATCACGTTCGGTCTCGTGCGGCTCACCGTGGAAGGGCCGGTCGCCCGCGCCGGACTGCGGCTCGCCACCGGCGGGGTCGGGGTGCGACCGCCCCTTCCGCACCCCTTCGTGGAGTGGCTCGACATCGCGTCCCGGAAGCTGCTCGGCGCCGTCAAGGAGTCCGACATCCACCCGGACGTCGACGTCGACGCCATCGCCCACTCCCTGGTCAGCTTCTTCGTCGGGATACGCGTGACGGGGCGCAGCCTGGAACCCGTCCTGCGCCTGCCCCGCCGGCTCGCCGAGATGTGGTACGTCCTCATCCGCGGCCTGGTCCCGGTGACCAGGCGCCCCCGCTACCTCGGCCTCGCCACGCAGCTGGAACGGGAGATCAGGGTCGCCTGAGCGGCGCGCGGTACGGTGAGCCGCATGCCCGACCCCGCGCCCGCGCCCGTGATCCTCGGCAACGAAACCGGCTCCTTCCCGCACAGCGTCCTCGCCGAACGCCACCCCGCGATCATCCGGCAGGTGCGCGCGTCCCTGCCGTACGGCCCGGAGCGGCAGCGGGCCCTCGACGCACTGCTCGCCGACTGCACCGAAGGCGTCATCGAGCCGCTCCCGCCGGACGCGCACGACGGGGACCGGTGGGCCGCCTGGGGACTCGACACCTACGCCGGGCAGTCCTGGTTCGACGTGCCCTGGCTCTGGTCGGAAAGCTACTTCTACCGCCGACTCCTCGACGCGGTCGGCTACTTCGGCCCCGGCCCGGAGCAGGCCATCGACCCGTTCCGCCCGGTCAAGCTCACCGAACTCGACGCACCCGCCACCGACGAGGAACTGGCCGCCCTCGACGGTCTGGAAACCCGGCCGCCCGACGAGCGCGCCCAGGCCCTGCTGCACGGCTCGCTCTGGGGCAACCGCGCCGACCTCGGCTTCCGGCTGTCCGCCGGCGGCGACACCCCGGCAGCCGCCCCCGGCCTGGTCGCCGACGACAGCCGGACCCTGTGGTCGCTCCTGCCGCCCTCGGGCACCGGCACCCTCTGCCTGGTCGCCGACAACGCCGGCCGCGAGCTCGTCCCCGACCTGCTCCTCATGGCCCACCTGCTCGCCGAGGGCCGCGTCGAGCGGGCGGTGCTGCACGTCAAGCCCCACCCGTACTACGTCTCCGACGCCACCCCGGCCGACGTCCTGGACGCACTGCGCCGGCTCACGGCGGCGCCGGGCGCGGCCGGTGCGTACGGGCGGCGCCTGTGGGCGGCGACGACCGACGGCCGGCTGACCGTGCGGGCCCACCCCTTCTCCTGCGCGCCTCTGCCGTACGCCGAGATGCCCGACGACCTGCGCGCCGAGTTCGCCGAGGCGGCACTCACCGTCGTCAAGGGCGACCTCAACTACCGCCGCCTGGTGGGCGACCGCCGCTGGCCCCCGACCACCCCGTTCGCCGACGTGACCGGGTACTTCCCCGGGCCGGTCGCGGCCCTGCGCACCCTGAAGTCCGACGTGATCTGCGGCCTGGACGCCGGGACCGAGGCCGCGCTGGTCGCCGCGGAGGGGCAGCGCTGGCGGACCGCCGGCACGCACGCGCTGATCCAGGTCAACGCGGGCACGGACGGTGGTCGAGGTACAGGCGCAGGTGCTTGATGCCGTTGATGAAGTTCGAGACCAGGCGGTGCGGCGGTGCGGCGGTGCGGAGCGTCGCGGGCAGGGCTCGTAGCGCCTCCTGATACAGGACGCGCAGCTGCAGCCGGGCGAAGTGCGCGCCGAGGCAGACGTGCGGGCCGTCACCGAAGGAGACGTGCGGGACCGGCTCCCGGAACAGGTCGAGCCGGTCCGGCTCGGCGAAGACCCGTTCGTCGCGGTTGGCGGCGCCATGGAACACCACCACCTTGTCCCCGGCCCGGATCGTCCGCCCGGCCAGTTCCGTCTCCCGCACGGCGGTCCGGCGGAACGAGAGCACGGGCGGGTGCCAGCGCAGCAACTCCTCCACGGCCGGGACCACCCCGGCCTCGCCCCCGCGCAACCGCGCGTAGGCGTCCGGGTGTTCCGCGAGCGCGAGCAGTCCGCCCGGCGCCGCGCTGCGCACCGTGTCGTTCCCGGCGACGGTGAGCAGGAAGAAGAACATCTCCAGCTCGCCCCGGGCGAGTTCGCTCTCGTGGGCGAGCGTGGTCAGGACGTCGTCGCCGGGGTGGCGGCGCTTGTGCGCAACGAGCTGCCGGGCGTACGCGAACATGTCCCGCAGCGCGGCCGGTGACCGCGGGTCGAGTGGCCTGCCCGTCGCGTCCAGGACCGGGGGACCGGCCTCGTCGGGGTCCTGGTAACCGATCACCCGCTGCGTCCAGTGCAGCAGCAGCTTGCGGTCGTCCTCCGGGACGCCGAGCAGGTCCGCGAGGTTGAGCAGGGCGTAGTCGTCGGTGACGGCGGTGACGACGTCGACGGTGCCGTCACCGGACCGGGCCCGCGCCCCGGCGTCCGCGAACAGCGTCCGTGCGCGCTGCCGCGCGACCGCCGCGAAGCGCTCGATCCGCCCAGGGGTGAACGCGCGGCTCACCAGCCGCCGCAGCCGCAGGTGGTCCGGCGGGTCCTGGTTGAGCATCATGCGGCGGATGAACGGCAGATCGTCCGGATCCGGGTCGCGGATCTGGGTCGCGCCGAGACACGACGAGAACGTCGCCGAGTCCTTCAGGACGCGGACGACGTCGGCGTGCCGGGTCACCGCCCAGAACCCGGGCCCCGCCGGCCAGCCCAGCACCTCGGGCTCGTCCTGCCAGGCCACCGGGTGGTGGTCCCGCAGGACCCGGTAGGCCTCGTACGGCACTCCGGCGGCGTACCGGCGCGGGTCGAAGACGTCGGGGACGGGCGGGGCCGCGTGCGGTGTCACGCCGGGGCCTTGTCGGCCGTCTCGCCGCCCGGGTGCCGGCGCAGGAAGTCCTCCACCACGCGGATCAGTTCCAGCGGGGTCTCGTCCATCGCGTAGTGGCCCGCGCACGGCAGCTCGTGCAGTTCGGCGCGGGCGTACCAGGTCAGCCAGGTCCGGCGGAGCAGACCGGCCGACAGAGCCGGGTCGAGCGCCCCGGCCACGGCGAGCGCGGGGACCGTCGAGCCCTCGACCCGCTTGTGGAAGTCCTCGCGGGCCCATGAGTCCAGCCAGGCGCGGAACGCCTTCGCGTCGCTGTCCGCCAGCGAGCGGGCGACCATGCGGTCCAGCCAGGCGGCCGGACGGCGGCCGCCCGTGGTGACGTCGATGATCGCGCGCCGGTTCTCCGGCCGGTCCGCGGCCTGCGCGAACAGCTCCCACTGCTCGGGCGGCAGCGCGAGCCCGGAGGCGGGCACCGGGGAGACGCCCACCACCGCGCGCAGCCGGTCCGGCGCGACGGCGAGCAGCCGCTGGGCGACCGCGCCGCCCATGGAGTGCCCGACGACGGAGAACCGGGCCCAGCCCAGCCGGTCGGCCAGCGCCACCAGGTCCAGCGCCGCCTCACCGGTCGTGTACGCGCCGTCCGCGTGCCGGGCCCGACCGTAGCCGCGCAGATCGACGAGCGCGTACTGGAAGGACGTACGGTCCAGGTCCGGCAGCACGGGCGCATACGCGGACCGGTCGGCGAACCAGCCGTGCACGGCGAACACCTTGTGGGTGCCGTCGCCGTGCAGCTCATGGGGGAGCACGAAGGCAGTCATGCGAACACCGTGGCCGGTGGGCCAGGGCTCGGCAAGGGCGCGTGCGGGCGCGGGTGTCGCGTCGTCACGCCCGCTGCCGGAGCGGCGCAGGCCCTCGGTGGGCGCGTGCGGCTCCGGCGGGAGAATGCCTTGGGGTCGTTCATCGGGACTCCGAAGCTCGGTGACGTGTGCAGTGCCGTGCTGGGCTGTTTCCGTGCTCTGTGGGATCGCTGCTTGGCGGTCGCCGTAGTCTGCGCGCGTAGAGATCAACGCCACAAGGTCCGGTGATAACTCCCGGATTCACCCCTGATTCACGCGATGGTGTGATCATGTCCTGGCCTGCGGATGCCCCAGACGGGCCGCGGGTAGGGCCCGGCCATGACGCAGCAGCCGTTCGAACTCCCCCACTTCTACATGCCGTATCCCGCGCGGCTGAACCCCCATGTCGACGAGGCGCGTGCCCATTCGACCGTGTGGGCACGCGAGATGGGCATGCTGGAGGGGTCCGGGATCTGGGAGCAGGCCGACCTCGACGCGCACGACTACGGCCTGCTCTGCGCCTACACCCACCCCGACTGCGACGCCGAAGCCCTCTCGCTCATCACCGACTGGTACGTGTGGGTCTTCTTCTTCGACGACCACTTCCTGGAAACCTTCAAGCGCAGCCAGGACCGCGCCGGCGGCAAGGCCTACCTGGACCGGCTGCCGCTGTTCATGCCACTCGACCTGTCGACGCCCGTGCCGGAACCGGAGAATCCGGTCGAGGCCGGCCTCGCCGACCTGTGGGCGCGCACGGTGCCCTCCATGTCGATGGACTGGCGCCGCCGGTTCGCCGTCGCGACCGAGCACCTGCTGAACGAGTCCCTGTGGGAGCTGTCCAACATCAACGAGGGGCGGATCGCCAACCCCGTCGAGTACATCGAGATGCGCCGCAAGGTGGGCGGCGCTCCCTGGTCCGCCGGTCTCGTGGAGTACGCGACCGCCGAGGTGCCCGCGTGCGTCGCCGGCAGCCGCCCGCTGAGGGTGCTGATGGAGACCTTCTCCGACGGCGTCCACCTGCGCAACGACCTGTTCTCCTACCAGCGGGAGGTCGAGGACGAGGGCGAGCTCAGCAACGGAGTGCTCGTCCTGGAGACCTTCTTCGGCTGCACCACCCAGGAGGCCGCCGAGGCCGTCAACGACATCCTCACCTCGCGCCTCCACCAGTTCGAGCACACCGCCTTCACCGAAGTGCCCGCGCTGGCCATGGAGAAGGGGCTCGCCCCGGACGAACTGGCCGCGATCGCCGCCTACACCAAGGGCCTTCAGGACTGGCAGTCCGGCGGTCACGAGTGGCACATGCGCTCCAGCCGCTACATGAACGAGAACGCCACGGCCACTGCCCCGTGGAGCGCCGCAGCCACCGGGCTCGGCACCTCCGGCACCGACGTCCGGTCGCTGCTCGCCTCCGCGGGCGCCGAGCGGATGCGGGCGTACACGCACGTGCCCCATCAGAAGGTCGGGCCGTCCCGCATCCCCGAGATCCACATGCCGTTCCAGGTGCGGCTGAACCCCGACCTGGAGGGCGCCCGTGCCCGCCTCGTGCCCTGGGTGCGGGGTGTCGGCATGCTCGGCGAGGGTGTCTGGGACGAGGACAAGCTCGCCGCCGCCGACCTCGCGTTGTGCTCGGCCGGCCTCGACCCGGACGGCACGCCGGAGGCCCTCGACCTCAGCGCGTGCTGGCTGGCCTGGGGCACGTACGGCGACGACTACTACCCGCTCGTCTTCGGGCACCGCCGCGACCTCGCCGCCGCCAAGGTGTCCACGGAACGCCTCTCGGCCTGCATGCCCATCGACGGCGAGGTGCCCCTCGTCCCGGCCAACGCCATGGAGCGGGGCCTCGTCGACCTGTGGCGGCGCACCACGGCGGGCATGAACGAGGACCACCGCCGCCGGCTGAAGGCGTCGATCGACGTGATGACGGAGAGCTGGGTGTGGGAGGTGGCGAACCAGCTCCAGAACCGCATCCCCGACCCCGTCGACTACCTGGAGATGCGTCGCGCCACCTTCGGCTCCGACCTGACCATCAGCCTCTGCCGGATGGGCCACGGCCCGAACATCCCGCCGGAGGTCTACCGCAGCGGACCCGTCCGCTCTCTGGAGAACGCCGCCATCGACTACGCGTGCCTCCTCAACGACGTGTTCTCCTACCAGAAGGAGATCGAGTACGAGGGAGAGATCCACAACTCCGTCCTCGTGGTGCAGCACTTCTTCGGTACCGGCTACCCGACCGCCCTGGCCGTCGTCAACGACCTGATGACCCAGCGCATGCAGCAGTTCGCGCACGTGGCGGCCACCGAACTGCCCGTTGTGTACGACGACTTCGGGCTGTCCGACGAGGATCGCGAGAGCATGGCCGGGTATGTGGCGGCGCTGCAGAACTGGATGGCGGGCATCCTCAACTGGCACCGCGAGGTAGCCCGTTACAAGGCGGACCACCTGGAGCGACGCGCCCACGGCTTCCTGCCGGACCGCGCGCCGTCGGTGCCGCTGCCGGTCGGCTGATCCCGCCGAGCCGTCCGGCCGTCTCCCCGGCGAGCTCTCGTGCGCCCTTCGCGGCGGCCTCCGCGCTCAGGCGTGGGAAGGCGCATGCACACGCTTTCCGACGCCTGAGCGCGCGTCGGTCTCACTCTTTCGTGACTCGTTGCGCGCCGGTGCGCCGGGTAGTGCACCAGCGGAGGCGAACCATGGAACAGACTGCGCTGCGTCCCAAGCCCATTCCCGGCCGGGAGCCCGACGGCACCGGCTCCGGGCCCGTCCGGCGCCCGCACGCCGCGCGGCGGCGCGGCCGACGGCTGACGACCCTGCTGGTCGGGCTGCTCGCCGGGACGGTGCTGGTGCTGTCCGGCGTCGGACTGGGCACGGTGGCCGCCACGGTGATCGGCACGAGCAAGCTCGCCGAACAACACAGGGAGCCCGGCCGGACCGGAACCGCGGCCCCCGTGTCGCCGGGGCACCCGTCCGCCGGACCCGGCCCGAGCTCCGCGGGGCCGCGGGCCACCGCACCGACCCCTTCGGCGGACATGGTCATGGGCGTCGAGGTCGTGGACGCCGAGAAGTCCGGTGCCCTGGTCGTCGGCGTGCACGTCCCCGGCCCCGGCTACACGGCGGGCCTCGTACGGGGCGACGTGCTGCTCACGTTCGACGGCGCCCCGATCGAGTCGGCGGCCGACCTCGTAAGAGCGGTCGACCGGGCGCGTCCGGGGGCGCGGGTGCTGGTGACGGTACGTCACGAGAGTGGCGGCTATCAGCAGCTCGCGGTGACCCCCGGCATCCTCGCGTGACCACCCGGAGTGACTGGTGAGCCACCGCTCGCCGTCCAGCACGCGGAAGGCCGGCCCGACCGGCGCCTCCCGGTCGGCGGCCCCTTTCGCGTTCGAAGGGCGGCCACAGTGTCCATGCCACGCCAGGACCGACGGTCGGCGGCCGTCCGGCGAACGTGGTGGCGGTGGCGGCGCGCGCGTGCCCGGTGATCGGCCCGTCGATCTCGGAAGTGGCGTCCCCTGGAGGGTGGCCGGCCGATCGACTGCGCGCAGTCGGCAGAAGTCGGGCGGCGTCACTCCCCGGGATGCTGGAATCGCACATCAGTACGGCGATGTCGTCCAGGACGCGGGGTCCGGTCGGCGTTCCGGGCGCCCGCCGCCGGCTTCCGCCCGGATTCCCCTCGACCGGCTCGCGTCGCCCCCTCCGGGCGGGCAGGATGCTGCCCGTGGTTCCCGTACCGGCTCAAGGAGACTCGGATGACCGGCAGTACGGCCGCGACCTTCACCACCGACGACTACCGGACCCGGATGGAGCGCGCCGCGCGGGCGGCCGCCGACGCGGGGCTGGCCGGGCTGCTGGTGGCGCCGGGCCCGGACCTGGTGTGGCTCACCGGCTACGCGCCCACCGCGGCCACCGAGCGGCTCACCCTGCTGGTGCTCGCCGCCGACCGGGACCCCGTCCTCGTCGTCCCCACCCTGGAGGCCCCCGACGCCGCCCACGCGGCGGGAGCCGCCGCCGTGACGCTGCGGGACTGGACCGACGGCAAGGACCCCTACGCCCTCACCGCGGGCCTGCTCGACGCCTCGGGGCGCTACGGCATCAGCGACAACGCCTGGGCGATGCACCTGCTGGGCCTGCAGAAGGCGCTGCCCGACACGTCGTACGCATCCCTGACCGAGGCACTGCCGATGCTGCGTGCCGTGAAGAACGCCGCGGAGCTGGACCTTCTCGCGGCCGCGGGAGCCGCCGCGGACGCGGCGTTCGAGGAGATCCGGAAGGTGCCCTTCGGCGGCCGCCGGGAGTCCGACGTCGCCCGGGACCTCGCCGACCTGTTGCGAAGGTTCGGGCACTCCCAGGTCGACTTCACGATCGTCGCCTCCGGCCCGAACGGGGCCAACCCGCACCACGAGGTCGGCGACCGCGTCGTCGAGCGCGGCGACATGGTCGTCCTCGACTTCGGCGGTCTCAAGGACGGCTACGGCTCCGACACCTCCCGCACGGTCCACGTGGGCGAACCCACCGACGAGGAACGCCGGGTGCACGACATCGTCCGCGAGGCCCAGGAGGCGGGCTTCCGGGCGGTCCGGCCGGGCGTGCCCTGCCAGGACGTCGACCGGGCCGCCCGCGCGGTCGTCGCCGACGCCGGGTACGGCGAGTACTTCATCCACCGCACCGGGCACGGCATCGGCGTCACCACGCACGAGCCGCCGTACATCATCGAGGGCGAGGAGCAGCCCCTGGTCCCCGGCATGTGCTTCTCCGTGGAGCCGGGGATCTATCTGCCGGGCCGGTTCGGCGTGCGCATCGAGGACATCGTGACCGTGACCGGGGACGGCGGCCGCCGCCTCAACGACACCACCCGGGAGATGCTGATAGTGGAGTGACCCGACCCAGGAGCCCCTGTACGCACCGAGCGACAACGGTCCCACCATGACCCAGGCACCCACACCCACCGAGGACACCGTCCGCCGACTGGTCCGTTCCCTGCTCAAGGAAGGCGCGGCCGGCCCCGAGGTGCGGCCGGTGGCCGCGGGCGGGCACACCACGTGGTGGGTCGGCACCCGGCATGTGCTGCGGCTCGCCCCCGACCGCGAGGCCGCCGCGCGCCAGCGCCGCGAACTGCGCCTGCGCGACCTGGTCCGCCCGCACGTCCCGGTCGCCGTGCCGACCAGCGTGGCGCACGGCGACTGGGCGCCCGGTCTCACCTACACCCTGGACACCATGGTGCCCGGCGGCTCGGCGCCCGAGCCCGACGTCTCCGCCCTCGGGGAGGCCGACCTGGCCGGACTCCTCACGGGGCTGCGCGCGGTGCCCGTACGGCAGGCCGAGGCGCTCGGTGTGCCGCGGGCCGCCCCGCGCTCCCCGGAGAAGCTGCGCGCCGCCGCCGGCCGCGCCGCCGAACGCCTTTCCGTGACCGACGAGTTCGACGCCACCCCGCTGCACCCGTTCACCCCGGCAGCGGCGGCCCAGCTCGCCGCCCAGCCCGGCGGAGCGGTCCTCGTCCACCACGGCCTGACCGGCGCGCACCTCGTGGTCAGCGCCGACGGCCGGGTCCGCGGCGTCCTCGGCTGGGACGACGCGGTCCTCGGCGACCCCGCCGAGGACATCGCCGCCCTGGCCCTCACCGTCGGCGCCCCCGCCGCCGTTCGCGCCGCCACGCTCGCCGGTTACGGCGCCCGGCCCTGCCTGCGCGGCCTGTGGCTGGCCCGCTGCGACAGCGTCATCCGCCTCGCCGCCCGCCTTGCCGGCCGGGGCGAGGCCCCCCTGCCCGACCTCAGGACGCAGCTGCGCCACGCGTGGGAGGCGATCCTCCTGGAACGCGTGACGG
The DNA here is from genome assembly GCF_015160875.1 of Streptomyces chromofuscus. Classification (NCBI taxonomy): domain Bacteria; kingdom Bacillati; phylum Actinomycetota; class Actinomycetes; order Kitasatosporales; family Streptomycetaceae; genus Streptomyces; species Streptomyces chromofuscus. The sequence continues at coordinate 6,353,584 of NZ_CP063374.1, forward strand.
AGTTCCGCGGCGACGACACCGACACGGACGACGCGCTGTAGGGGTGGGTGGTGCCGATCGTGCCGTCCCGGCCCCAGGCACCCGCCCCGCAGGGCACCCGCACGAGGCGGCCCGGGACGACACCCGGCTCGTGCCGCCCAGGGCAGCCACCCTCACACGCGCCCCGCACACACGCGTGCCACCCGGGGCGGGACAGGCACCCACACACACGTGCCACCCGAGTAGCACCCCTGCACGCGGGTGCCACCGGAACACCCCCCCGTATCCCCTTACGGCTGTGCCACCACCACGCCGCACTCACCGGGAACCCGCAGCACCCCCTCCCCGTCCGGCGGTGCGACCGGTTCCCACGCGGCGAGGATCTGGGCCGGGCGGGTGCCCAGGGGGATCTCCGCGGGGGTCTCGGCGAGGTTAACGGCCACGCAGACGTCCCCGCGCCGGAAGGCGAGCCAGCGTGCCTCCTCGTCGTGGGCCACCTTGATGTCGGAGAGATCCGGGTCGGTGAGGTCCGGCTGCTCGCGGCGGAGGGCGATGAGCCGGCGGTACCAGGCCAGTACGCGCGCGTGGGGCTCGCGGTCGGGCTCGGCCCAGTCCAGGCAGGAGCGGTCCCGGGTGGCCGGGTCCTGCGGGTCCGGCACGTCCTCCTCGGCCCACCCGTGCGCCGCGAACTCCCGCCGCCTGCCCCGCCGTACCGCCTCCGCGAGCTCGGGATCGGTGTGGTCGGTGAAGAACTGCCAGGGCGTGCCTGCCGCCCACTCCTCGCCCATGAACAGCATGGGTGTGAACGGCCCCGTGAGCACCAGGGTGGCCGCGCAGGCCAGCAGACCGGGGGAGAGGCCGGCGGAAAGGCGGTCCCCCTGCGCGCGGTTGCCGACCTGGTCGTGGGTCTGGCTGTAGCCGAGGAGCCGGTGCGCGGAGACCCGCGCACGGTCCAGCGGCCGCCCGTGACGCCGGCCCCGGAAGCTGGAATAGGTGCCGTCGTGGAAGAAACCGCCCGTGAGCGTCTTGGCGAGCGCGCCGGCGGGGGCGCGCGCGAAGTCCGCGTAGTACCCCTGTGACTCGCCCGTCAGCGCCGTGTGCAGGGCGTGATGGAAGTCGTCGTTCCACTGCGCGTGCAGCCCCAGCCCGCCCTCCCCGCGGGGGGTGATGAGCCGTGGGTCGTTCCGGTCGGACTCGGCGATGAGAAACAGCGGGCGGCCCGACTCCGCGGCGAGGGCGTCCACCGCGGCCGACAGCTCCTCCAGGAAGTCCACCGCGCGCGTGTCCGCCAGCGCGTGCACGGCGTCCAGGCGCAGCCCGTCGAGCCGGTAGTCGCGCAGCCAGGCCAGCGCGCTGCCGATCAGGAACGCCCGCACCTCGTCCGAGCCGGGCGCGTCCAGGTTGACGGCCGCTCCCCACGGGGTGTGGTGCTGGTCGGTGAAGTAGGGGCCGAACTCGGGCAGGTAGTTGCCGGACGGGCCGAGGTGGTTGTGCACGACGTCCAGGACCACGCCGAGACCGAGTCCGTGGGCCCGGTCGACGAAGCGTTTCAGCGCGGCGGGCCCGCCGTACGGCTCGTGCACCGCCCACAGGGAGACGCCCTCGTAACCCCAGCCGTGTTGCCCGGGAAAGGGGCACAGGGGCATCAACTCGACGTGGGTGACACCGAGGTCGGCGAGATGCCCGAGCCGCTCCGCCGCCGCGTCCAGCGTGCCCTCGCGCGTGTAGGTGCCCACGTGCAGCTCGTACAGGACCGCGCCCTGGAGCGGGCGTCCGGACCACTGCTCGCGCCAGGTGTGGAGCCCTTGGTCGACGACCGCGCTCTGCCCGTCCGGGCCGTCCGGCTGCCGCCGCGAGCGCGGATCGGGCCGCACCGGGCCGTCGTCCACCGCGAAGCCGTAACGCGTGCCGTCGCGCGCCTCTTCCTCGACGATCCACCACCCCGCCCGCTCCGAATCGTGCTCCATCGCGCGCGTGGCTCCGTCGCAATGGAGCGTCACACGGCCGGCCTGCGGTGCCCACACCTCGAACTGCACGGACGGTTCCCCTTCGTCTGCTCACCGTGATGTAGCCAGATCATCGTGCTCCACACGAGATCAATCTGCTGGTGCATACCCCCTTTTGCGGCGGGTGTCGTCCGGTACGCGCGCGTGGTGGCCGTTTCCCCGATTTCTGGACACCCGCGGTTCACTGCCCGACAATCACCCGTGTGACGTCGTCCTTCGAGTTCCCGACCTACCGCGCGCGGCTGTCCGACGCGGAGCGCGACAAGGCGCTGCAGGTGCTGCGTGACGGCGTCGCCATGGGTCGTCTGTCGCACGACACGTTCATCCGGCGCATGGAACTGGCGCTCGCCGCCCGCCGGTCCGACGAACTGGCCGTCCTCACCGCGGACCTGCCCTCCGAAGGCCGGGTCGCGCGCCTGGTGTTCGGCACGGTGGAGGCGGTGTCGGGTTTCACCGAGCGGCTGCGCAGGGCCTGGCGGGCCGAACGGCTGCCCAAGCTGCTGCTGCCCCACCCCGCGGCCGGGCGTCCCCTGCGCATAGGCCGTGACCCCGCCAGCGGGCTCCGGCTCAACCACGAGACGGTCTCCCGGGTGCACGCCGAACTCACCCGCCAGGGCGGGACGTGGGTCCTGCGGGACCTCGGCTCGACCAATGGCACGACCGTGAACGGACGGCGTGTCATCGGCGCGACCGCGGTCAGCGAAGGCGACCAGGTCGGCTTCGGGCAGGTGGTCTTCCGGCTCGCCGCCCACTGAGCCGCAACCCGCCCCCGCCCGGCCCGCCGATGCCGTGGAGCACCGCGCGACCCCCAGCACGGGACCCGCAAGTCACCCTCTTCTCGGCGGTGTTGACGTACACCTGAAGTCGTGACTGACTGTGCGTACACCACCCACATCAGGTGAACCGACGGCACCACGGAGGTGTGCCCTGCCGCCACTCCTCCGCTATCCGACCGTCGACGAGCTGGGCGCGCGAGCGACCGCCCTCGTCGCCCGCCACCCCCGTTCCGCGCGGCTGCGCCGCATCGGCGCCTCGCGCGCGGGCACGCCCCTGTGGCTGCTGTCCGTCGGCCACGGCAGCCGCCACGTCCTGGTCGTCGCCGGACCGCACGCCAACGAGCCCGTCGGCGGTGCCACCGTGCTGCTGCTGGCCGAGCGGGCCCTGTCCGACCCGCGCCTGACCGAGGGCGCCGACACGACCTGGAACCTGCTGCTGTGCCTCGATCCCGACGGCCTGCGGCACAACGAGGGCTGGCTGACGGGGCCGTACAGCCTCGACCGGTACTTCCGCAGGTTCTTCCGCCCCGGCTTCCTGGAACAGCCCGAGTGGCTGCCCGACGGCTCGGGCGCCGCCGTACTGCCGGAAACGCGTGCCCTGCTCGCCGTCCAGGACGAACTGAAACCTTTCTTCCAGTGCTCCCTGCACGGCGTCGACGTCGGCGGCGGCTTCGTCGAACTCACGCGCGACCTGCCCGGGCTCGCGCAGACCGTGGCGCAGACGTCGGCCCGCCTCGGCATCCCGCGCGAACTCGGGGCGTACGACGCCCTGTACTGGCCGACCCTGGGACCCGCCGTCTACGGGATACCGCCGCCGCGCCGGGGGGACCTGGTGGCGGCCATCACCGAGGCGGCCGTCGAGTCGACCTGGTACCACCCGCACCGGCACGGCACGGTGACGGCCGTCGTGGAGGCGCCCATGTGGGCCGTGGACGCCGTGGGCGACGGCTCCGCGCCCGCCGACGCGGACACCGAGCTGCGCGCCCTCAGTCGCGCCTTGCGCCGGGACACGCGGCTGCTGCGGGGCATCCTCGCGCGCGTGCGCCCGCATGCCGCCGCCGTCCCGGACGCGGCCCGCCTGCTCGCCCCGGTCGACGACTACCTGCTCGTCAGCCCCGGGCTCGCCGACGCCTGGGACCCGGACCTCGTCGACCACCGACCGCGACGCCCGCTGCCGGCGCTGACCACCGCCCGGCTGACCGCCCTGCGCATCGCCGGGCGCCGGCTGGCCCTGCGCACGGCGGGGCTGCTGCACCAGCTGGTCACCCGCGCGGGGCGTGATCCGGCCGGTGTGCTGCCCGAGCTGGACGGGCTGGTCGACCAGTGGTGCGCCGAGTACCGGGACCTCTGCGGGGCCCGCTGGGTCCCTGTCGCGCGCCAGGCCGAGTACCAGGCCCAACTGGTCTTCGCCGCCTGCGAACTGGCCCGGCGGCGGGCGACCGGGACCTCCCGTTCGGGTGAGTCGGGCTGGGGCTGCGAGTCGGTCGTGCCGATGCACCGGGAATGACGTACACCCTCACGACGAAAGCAGTGCGCGGCGGTCTGCTGGCGACGGCCGCCCTCCTGGCCGTCGGCGCCGCACCGGCGCGGGCGTCGGTCCAGGAGTCCCGCGCGGGCGACTGGCTCTACCTCACGGTCAGCCGGGGCGACGCCCAGTCCGGCGACACGCGGGGCACCGTGCTGATGTGCGACCCGCCGCAGGGGCACCGGCGGGCCGCCGAGGCCTGCGCCCAGCTCGACGCGGTGGGCGGCGACATCACGCGCATGCCGATGGCGCACGCCTCCTGTCTGATGATCCACGCGCCGGTGACCGTCGACGCGGTCGGGGAGTGGCGCGGACAGCCGGTCGACTACCGGCGGACGTTTCCGAACGACTGCGAGATGCGGGTGCGTACAGGGGCGGTGTTCGCGTTGGACGGCTGACGGCTGACGGCCGGTGGCCGGTGGCCGGTGGCCGGCGGGTGCCGGGCGGCAGTTGACGGGTGGCGGCTGTCGGCCGGTGGTTCGTGTGCGTTCGCCGGGGCCCCGCGCGCGTCGCTCCGAGGTTCACGCGGCCCGGTCGCGTGCGTGGAGGGCCGCCGCGACGACGGTGCGGGCCTGGTGCTCGACCTGGTGCTCGAGCGGCACCCACCGGGCCCGGAAGCGGTCGGCGAAGGCCTCGCTCCAGGTCGCCACGAGCCGTTCCAGGCGCGGGGCCGCACGGTCGTCGGTCTCCTGGAGGACCCGCAACAGCATCGCCGCCGCCCGCAGAGGCAGGCGGCGGGCGAAGGCGTCGACGCTCCCGATGTACGCCATCGTGTGCCCGGCGGGCGGCGTGCACGTCCAGTCGGCGGCCAGCCCCGGCACCAGTTCCAGCGCCCATCTGGTGGCGCGCAGGAGGGGTCCGTCCGCGCCCTCCAGGCGTGGTGACGCATCGGACAGCACCCGTTCCACCGTGAGCGTGTCCCTCAGCAGCCGGCCCGCCAGGCGTCGCATCGCCGCGGCCGGCGCCGGATGCGGAGCCGGGTCGTCCACCAGGTCGCTCGCCCACATCGGCACCTCCACGACCGCCGTCAGGCCGCCGTACCGGTGCACGTGGTACCAGGTGCTGTGCCGGGCGTCGTCGGCGGGCAGGCTCGGGTACGCAGGCCCCGCTCCGGCGGCCGGCATCACGTGCACCCCGGGGCCGGTCGCGGGCCAGCCCGCGGCGTCCGACGAACCCGTCTCGACGGGTATGTGCAGCTCGGCCGCGGACTTGGCGAACGGCTCCGCCAGGCCGGGTATGTCCCCCGTCAGCTGCACCCAGCTGCCGCCCAGGTCAGTGCCGTGCAAGGTCACCTGGAGGTAGGGGCGCAGCTCGTCGATGACGCCGGTCAGGGCCCGTGTCTCGGGCGGCAGCCGGTCCGGCGGCAGCACGGCCGGCGACCACTCCGGCTGCTCCGGGCCCGCGGGCCGGAAGAACCCCAGGTGGTAGTCGAACAGGCTGCGCGGAGCCGGCGTGACGTGCAGGCTCGCGCCGTCCGGGTCCGCACACAGCAGGAAGTGCCACGACGTGCCGGACCGCAACTGCGGTTGCCGCAGGACTCGTGCGGCGACGGCGAGCAGCGTCGAGCCCCCGGTCGGCTCGTTCGCGTGCGCGCCCGCGACGACCAGGACGGCCCGTCGGGCGCGCCCCACGGACAGCAGGTGCAGCGGCCGGCCCGCGCGGGAGACACCGATCTGCCGCAGGACGCACACGCCGGGATGCCGGACGGCCAGCGCCCGGGCGGACGCCACGATTTCGGTCACGGTGGGGTAGCGCGGCTCCGGCAGGAGACTCACCCCCGACGTGTCTTGTCCACCCGGCTCGCACCCGCAGTACCGCACGCTCCCGATGCAGTGTCAAGGAGAAGGCGAGGGAGCCTGCGGGGGCGCCCGGATGCACGCACGGCCGGGCGGACGTGCGTGCACGCCAGGGCACGGCCCGAGCGCCCCTGCCCCCTGCCCCTGCCTCCGGGGCTCCGCCGCTCCCCGGCCGCCCTCGCCGGCGGGGCCGCCACCCGCGCCGACCCGACGGCCCCGCACGCGACCGCCCGTGACGCCGACCGCCTCTCAGCCGACCCGCTCCAGCAGCACCACGGGCAGCGGCTCGAACAGCTCCTCCACGCGCGCGTGCCCGTCGAACTCCCTTCCCGGTGCGAGCACGTCCACCCAGCGCCCCGGTGGCAGCGCCAGCGTCGTGTCCCGCCAGCCGCCCGCCTCCGCCAGTCGCAGCGACAGCCGGGTGACGGCGGTGACGACCTCGCCGGAGCGCGCGTAGGCAAGGCAGTGCCCGGCCGCCGGGCCCTCGGCCGGCAACGGCGTGTACGTCGCCGCATCCCCGAACACCTCGGGCCGCCGCGCCCGCAACCGCAGCGCCGCCGCGGTCACCGCCCCCTTGGCGCCGGGGTCCTCGGTGGGCGGGAACGTCACCGGCCTGCGGTTGTCCGGATCGACCAGCGCCCGGTACTCGCCCTCCGTGCCCTGGTACAGGTCCGGCACCCCCGGCATGGTCAGATGGACCAGGGCCGTGCCGAGCACGTTGGCCCGGATGTGGGGCTCCAGCTCGGCGCGCAGCGCGGCCACGGGCTCCGCCGGGGGACCGCACGGGCCCGCGCCGACGAACGCGGTCACCGCGTCCTCGTACGGCGGCTCCTGCTCCGTCCAGCTGGTGTACAGCCCGGCCTCGCGCACATGCTTCAGCAGCGCCTCCCGCACCCGGTCCGCGTCGGCCGCGCCGAGGCCGAACACCGTCTGCCAGGCGGCCCACGCCAGCTGCGCGTCGGGCACGCCCTCGCCCGTGCGGGTCACCTCGGTCAGCACGTCCGCCCAGCGCTGCGGGCACTCGGTGAGCACGGCCAGCGCGGCGCGCACGTCCGCGCTGCGCTTGGTGTCGTGCGTGGACACCACGGTCCCCGTGAGCGGCCAGTCGCGCTGCACGCGCGCGCAGTACGCGTGGAAAACCTCCGGAGCCAGGGCGGGGACGGCCGGGTTCCCGCCCACCTCGGTCGCCGACAGCAGCGGCACGTAGCGGTAGAACGCCGTGTCCTCCACGGACTTCGCCCGCAGCGCCGACGCGGTCTGCGCGAAGCGCGCCCGGAACGCCACGTGGTCCGGCGCGTCGCCGTGACGTCCCAGCACCAGCCCGCGCACGACGTCGACCGCGCCGGCCTCCTCGGGCACGACGAAGGCCGCCCGGGCCTCCGCCGCGGACTCCTCCGTCACGATCACCGACGCGTCCCCGGAGGCGTACGGCCGGTAGACCTCCAGCCGCACCAGCAGCTCCCTCAGCGCCGTGTGCAGCGCCCACGGCGCGCGGTCGCGCAGCGCCGGGTCAGGCGAGGCGGCGCACAGCCGGCTCGCCGACCGGGTCAGCCGGTCGACCTCGGCGGCCAGCTCGTGCTCCAGCACGCGGTACGCCGCCCGCCGCGCCGTGGCCTCCCAGTGCCCGCCCCGGTCCGTCTGCGGCGCCGCGAACCTCCGGTACTGCCCGAGCAGTTCCCCGGCGCCCGCGGGGTCGGTGAACACGCCGTCGACGTGCCGCAGGGCGTCGTAGCCCGTGGTGCCCGCGACCGGCCACGAGGCCGGCAGACGCTCCCCGTCGGACAGGATCTTCTCCACGACCGTCCAGCGGCCGCCGGCCGCCTGGTGCAGCTGCCTGAGGTAGGTGTCGGGGTCGGCGAGTCCGTCGGGGTGGTCGACGCGCAGACCGTCGATCACCCCGTCGTGCAGGAGCTGCAGGATCTTGGCGTGCGTGGCCTCGAACACCTCGGGGTCCTCCACGCGCACCCCGATGAGCTCCGAGATGCTGAAGAAGCGCCGGTAGTTGAGCTCGGTGCGGGCCAGCCGCCACCACACCGGGCGGTACCACTGCGCGTCGAGGAGCTGCGGCAGGGGCAGCTGCTCGGTGCCCTCGCGCAGCGGGAACGCGTGCTCGTGGTACCTCAGGACGTCGCCGTCGACCTTCAGGTGCTCCAGCTCGGCGCCGAGCGGGCGCCCGAGCACCGGCAGCAGCAGCTGGCCGCCCTGTGCCTCCCAGTCGATGTCGAACCAGCGCGCGTACGGCGACTTCGGGCCCTCCCGCAGCACCTCCCACAGGGCGCGGTTGTGGCGCGGCACCATCGCCATGTGGTTCGGCACGATGTCCAGAACCAGTCCCAGACCGTGCTCCCGCGTGGTGTCCGCGAGCGCCCGCAGCCCCTCCTCGCCGCCCAGCTCGGCCCGCACGCGCGCGTGGTCGACGACGTCGTAGCCGTGCCGCGAGCCCGGCACGGCCTCCAGGACGGGGGACAGGTGCAGATGCGAAACGCCGAGCGAGGCCAGATACGGCACGGCCGCCGCCGCGGCGCCGAACGGGAACTCGGGCTGCAGTTGCAGCCGGTACGTGGCCGTGGGCACCACCGGGTCAGGACGCTCAGGTGTCATGGAGAGCTACGTACCCGCCCCGCCGCGTTTCGTGTCATCGTCCCCCCGCGCGGGCCCCCGCACACGTGGCCGGTTTCGAGCGACGGGAAGCACCGGGGGCGTGGAACGCCGGGGAACGACCCCGAGGCGACGGCCCTGACCTCGGGCCGCGCCCCGGTGCTGACCCGTCCGGAGTACACGCCCGCTCGACGGCGCGCCCGGCGACGTACACCGGGCGCGCCCGAACACCTCCCACGCGCGCCCCGAGAAGACCTCCTCCGCGCGCCCCAAGGAGACCTCGTACGCGCGCGCCGAGAACGCCTTCCACGCGCGCGTGCCCCGAAACACCCCTCACGCGCGCGTGCCCGAGAGCGCCACCCGCGTCTAGGCGGGCCGCTGCAACACCGTCAGGCTCCGGTCCTCCAGCGTCAGCCGGTCACCGGCCGCCACCTTCGCGCCCGTGCCCGGTGACACGCCCTCGGGCCGGGCGGTGTCGACGACGACCTGCCACTGCCGTCCGTGGTTGACCGGCAGCACGAAGTCCAGCGCCTTGGGGGAGGCGTTGAACATCAGCAGGAACGAGTCGTCAGTGATCCGTTCCCCGCGCGGCCCCGGCTCGGAGATCGCGTTGCCGTTGAGGAACACCGTCAGCGCCGACGCCTGCGTCGACTCCCAGTCCCGTTGGGTCATCTCCCTGCCCTCGGGGGTGAACCAGGCGATGTCGGACAGCTCGTCGTGCGTGCCCTCCACCGGCCGGCCGTGGAAGAAGCGTCGCCTGCGCAGCACCGGGTGGTCCTTGCGCAGCCACACCATCGCGCGGGTGAAGTCCAGCAGGTCGCTGCCGTCCGGCGGCCACTGGACCCAGGACAGCTCACTGTCCTGGCAGTAGGCGTTGTTGTTGCCGTGCTGGGTGCGGGCGAACTCGTCGCCGTGACTGATCATCGGCACGCCCTGGGACAGCATCAGCGTGGCGATGAAGTTGCGCATCTGCCGGGCCCGCCGCCGGAGCACGTCCGGATCGTCGGTCTCGCCCTCCGCGCCACAGTTCCAGGACCGGTTGTGGCTCTCGCCGTCGCGGTTGTCCTCCCCGTTCGCCTCGTTGTGCTTGTGGTTGTACGCCACCAGGTCGTGCAGCGTGAAGCCGTCGTGGCAGGTCACGAAGTTGATGGAGGCGAGCGGCCGGCGCCCGTCGTCCTGGTACAGGTCGGACGAGCCGGTCAGCCGGGAGGCGAACTCCGCCAGCGTGCGCGGCTCGCCCCGCCACAGGTCCCGTACCGTGTCCCGGTACTTGCCGTTCCACTCCGTCCACAGCGGCGGGAAGTTGCCCACCTGATAGCCGCCCTCGCCCACGTCCCAGGGTTCGGCGATCAGCTTCACCTGGGACACCACCGGGTCCTGCTGCACCAGGTCGAAGAACGACGACAGCCGGTCCACCTCGTGGAACTGCCGGGCCAGTGTGGCGGCGAGGTCGAAACGGAACCCGTCGACGTGCATCTCGGTGACCCAGTACCGCAGCGAGTCCATGATCAGCTGCAGCACGTGCGGGGACCGCATGAGCAGGGAGTTCCCGGTGCCGGTGGTGTCCATGTAGTACCGGGGGTCGTCCGCCAGGCGGTAGTACGACGGGTTGTCCAGGCCCCGGAAGGACAGCGTCGGCCCCAGGTGGTTGCCCTCGGCGGTGTGGTTGTAGACGACGTCCAGGATCACCTCGATCCCGGCCTCGTGCAGCGCCCGCACCGCCGACTTGAACTCCAGGACCTGCTGCCCGCGGTCGCCCCAGGAGGCGTACGTGTTGTGCGGGGCGAAGAAGCCGATGGTGTTGTAGCCCCAGTAGTTGTTCAGGCCCATGTCCACCAGACGGTGGTCGTTGACGAACTGGTGTACGGGCATCAGCTCCAGGGCGGTGACGCCGAGCCCGGTGAGATGCTCGATGACCGCCGGATGGGCGAGCGCCGCGTAGGTGCCGCGCAGTTCCTCCGGCAGCCCCGGATGGCGCATGGTCAGGCCCTTCACATGGGCCTCGTAGATCACCGTGTCGTGGTACTCCGTGCGGGGCGGCCGGTCGTCGCCCCAGTCGAAGTACGGGTTCACCACGACGGAGGTCATGGTGTGCGGTGCGGAGTCCAGGTCGTTGCGCTTGTCCGGTGAGCCGAACGGGTAGCCGTACACCTCCTCGCCCCACGCGATCGAACCGCTGATCGCGCGCGCGTACGGGTCAAGCAGCAGCTTCGCCGAGTTGCAGCGCAGCCCCCGCTCCGGGGCGTACGGGCCGTGCACGCGGTAGCCGTACCGCTGCCCGGGCATGACGCCCGGCAGGTACGCGTGCCGGACGAACGCGTCGCTCTCCCGCAGTTCCACTGCCGTCTCCGAGCCGTCGTCGTGCAGCAGACACAGCTCTACTCGGTCCGCGGCCTCCGTGAAGACCGCGAAGTTGGTGCCGGCGCCGTCGTACGTGGCGCCGAGCGGATATGCCTCTCCAGGCCAGACCTGCATGGATACGACTCTTCCAGGTGTCTCGTGCCGGTGGGGTCGCCTTGACCCCGAGTCTCCCCGAAAGTGAGGGAACCACCTAGGACTTACCCCCCTCTTACCGGTCGACCAGTGCATACGAGGTATGCCGAACCAGTGGGGCAGACACGTACTCCCTCGAAGATCAGGGGGAGTAGGGGGAGATTGTGCGCACTACAGTGCACCGCCATCTGGGCAAGGTGGTGGCCGGTGCCGCCATCGCGGTCGCCGGGACGGCGGTGATGGTGGGAATCACCCTGCCCGGCACGGCAGGGGCGGAGGGCACGGCCGGGGGAACGGCCGGTGGGCGCGGCGGAGCCCAGCAGGCGGCCCGGAGCCCGGGAGACGGCCGGGCAGCCGTGCCGCCGGGCGTCGTGGCGGCGGCCCCGGCCGAGGGCGAGAAGGGCACGGGCCGCGACCCGCTCACCGAGGACGAGACGGAGCGCGTCGAGCGGATCGCCCTCAACCGGCAGCTGCGCGCCTCCGGCGAGGACGTCGACGGCGACCGCGGGCCGCAGGGCCTCGGCGTCGAGCTCGCCGAACCGGAGGCCGACGAGCTGGGGGACCCGAAGGCGCCCCGGCGTGCCGACGTCGCGTTCTACGACTACCGGGACGACACCCTCGTCACCCGGACCGTCAACCTCGACACCGGGGAGGTCGAGCGGACCGCCCGGCAGCAGGGCGTCCAGCCGCCGCTCAGCCGCGACGAGGCCACCCAGGCGGCCCGGCTGCTGATCGCCGACCCGCTGGGCGCGGGCCTGAAGGCGGACTACCGGGACGCCACCGGCAAGGAGCTCACCTCGCCGGACCAGCTGCTCCTCAACAGCATGGTGTACCGGGCCGCCCCGGGCGCCCAGCCCGCCGTGCTCGACCGGTGCGGCGAGCACCGCTGCGTGCGGTTGTTCCCGAAGGTGAAGAACGGGCCGTGGATCGACGCGCGGTCCCTGGTGGTCGACCTGAGCGCCCGCAAGGTGGGCGCGCTCGCCGACTGAGCCGCCCGCGCGCGAGAGCAGCCCGCAGCCGCCTCGGCCCCGTCCACCTCTCCGACCCGATCCTCCAGAAGGCTCGCCCGAGCCGTCCGCAAGGGAGTCCTCTTCGTCATGCCCGTGATCAGCAACAGCCGTGCCCTCAAGCGGACGGCCCTGGCCCTCGCCCTGGCCGGGCTGGCCGCCGGCGTCACCGCCCAGGCCCCGGCCGCCGCCCGGCCCAAGGCCGCGCCGGCTCCGCCGGCCGAGTGCAGCGCCGCGTACCGCATCCAGCAGAAGCTCTCCACCGGCACCACCTGGCGGATGTGCTGGCGCTACCACAAGGAGGCCGGCCTGGTCCTGGAGCACATCACCTACCAGCCGCCGGGCGAGGCCCGCCCCGTCAAGGTGCTCGCCTCCGCCAAGCTCGGCCAGATCCACGTACCGTACGACGACGGCGAGAACGAGTACCACGACCTCACCCAGGCCGGATTCGGCCAGGGCCTGAAGGACCTGGCGCCCGGCGAGTGCCCCGGCGGCACCATCAGGACCGTCCGGGTACCCGAGGCCTGGGACCCCTCCCACCAGAACGTCAAGGGCCTGTGCACCACCACCCGTTCGCGTGGCCACGCCTACCGCATGCAGGGCGACACGGCGAACAAGGTCTTCCAGATGCAGGGCAAGGACCTGCTCGTCTACACCGTCAACCAGGTCGGCTGGTACGAGTACATCACCGAGTGGCGCTTCCAGGACGACGGCACCATCGCCATGAACGTCGGCGCCACCGGCTCGCTCTCGCCGATGGACTACGACGCCGGCGACGGCCGCGGCTGGCCGATCGGCAAGGGCGCCAAGGCCTACGCCACCAGCCACAGCCACAACGTCTTCTGGAGGCTCAACTTCAACCTGGACGGCTCCACCAAGGGGAGGGTCGAGCAGTACGACTCCAAGGTCAGCGCGCCCGCGAACGGCCGCCCGGCACCCACCAACAAGACCACCCGCACCCCGATCACCAAGGAACTCGCCGGCGACGCCCGGAACATGCGCTGGTGGCGTGTGGTCAGCGCGACCGGCAGGAACAAGGACGGGCACCCACGTTCGTACGAGATCGTGCCCGGCGCCGGCGCCAAGTACCCCGGCCGCGGCTACACCAAGCACGACGTCTACTTCACGCAGTACGACAAGTGCGAGCAGTACGCCAGCGACAACCTGCCGAACTGCGGCGCCGGGCACGGCAAGTCCGTCGACAAGTGGGTCGACGGCCAGACGCTGAAGAACCCCGTGGTCTGGGTCAACGTCGGTTTCCACCACGTGGCGCGGGACGAGGACCAGCAGCCCATGCCGGTCCATTGGCAGGGCCTGTCCGTCGTGCCGCGTGACGTCACCGCTATGAATCCGCTCACCCCGGCCGAGCTGGCCGGTCGGAATGGACGCCCGGAATAAGGAAGTTGGGGAACGAGCCTGCCCATCCTGCTGCACCGCCGACCGCTCCCGGAGTACCCTTCCTTGATCGTTGGGACGGGGAGTGCTCGGGGGAGCGGAAGGCGGTGCGCGGGTGGGCTCGGGAGGCCTGGAGCTGCCCCCTGGTGACGAGGGTCACGAGGGGAACTCCACAGACGTCCCGCCCGGCACGGTGTCCCTGGCCAGACCGATGGAGACGCACTCGATCGGCCCGGAACTGGACTGGGGCGCCGAGGCCTGGCACGAGGTGCGCACACGCGCGCAGCGAGCGGGCCGTGCCTACATCTGGCTGAACCTCGTCGAACAGCGGCTGCGCGCGGTCGTGGCCGCCGTGCTGCGCCCCATCTACGAGCCCGTCCACGGCGACGAGTGGGTGGTCGCCGCCGCCGGCCCGGCCGGTCAGGAGTGGGTCCATCGCGCGGTCGCCGTGCGCGAGGTCAGCCGCCGCAAGGGCTATCTGCTCGACCCCGCCGACGACAACGTCCTCAGCTTCCTCACTCTGCCGCAGCTGCGCGAACTGATGGTGCAGCACTGGCCGTGCTTCGAGCCCTACATAGACGAACGGCGGGACGTCGAACTCGCGCTCGACGAGCTGGAGGTCACCCGGAACGTCGTCTCGCGCAACCGGGCCCTGTCCGAGGCCGTGCTGAACCAGGCCGAGCGGGCCTCGGCACGCCTGCTGGAGATCCTCGGCTCGGGCGGCGACGTCCCCTCGGCGCGCCGGCTGCCGGTCGACGCGGTCGAGGACCTGGTCGGCGACCGCTACGCGGACGTGGTCGCCGTGCACTCCGACCGGGTGCGGCTGATGCGCCAGTTCCCCGCCGAGGACATCTTCGGTGGCGCCCGCCGTCTCGACGCCATCGGCATCGGGCTCAACCTGCTCGTGCAGAACTTTTCCGGGCGCCGACTGGTCCGCCTCGCCGAGGGCGGCTGCCGGGTGCGGCTGCTGTTCCTCAACCCGGCCTCCAGCGCGGTGAAGCGGCGCGAGCGCGAACTCGGCATCAAGCGGGGCGAGCTGAGCCGGGCCGTGGAGATGAACATCCTGCACATGCGCCGGGTGCGCGGCCGGCTGCGGGACCCGGGCGCGTTCGAGATCCAGGTCTACGACGAGACCCCCCGCTTCACCGCCTACCTCGTGGACGGCGACGGCTCCGACGGCATCGCGGTCGTGCAGTCCTATCTGCGCCGCACCCGCGGGATGGAGGCGCCGGTGCTGGTGCTGCGCAACGGCAGCCGGGTCGTCAAGTCGGGCGAAGTGGACGAGGTCGGGCTCTTCGGTACCTATCGGGAGGAGTTCGAGGCGGCATGGGTGGATTCACGCCCTGTGTCCTGAATTGGCGTCACCTTTCCCGCCGTCATGCCCGCGCCCTAGCGGAACGCTGTCCTCTGATTGTCAGTGCCGCATGCGATCGTGGGGACCACTGGGGGAAAGCACCACCAAGAAGGGGGCCGCCCATGGGCTGGCACAGGGAGCTGCTGATCGGCTTCGACCTGGAGACGACCGGGACCGATCCGCGTGAGGCGCGCATTGTCACGGGAGCCGTGATCGAGGTCAGGGGCGGGCAGCCCATCGGGCACCGGGAATGGCTGGCGGACCCGGGAGTGGAGATCCCGGCGGACGCCGTGGCGGTCCACGGGATCAGCAACGAACGCGCGGCCGCCGAGGGCCGCCCGGCCGACGGCGTCGCGGACGCCATCGCGGACGTGCTCGTGGGGTACTGGAAGACGGGCGTCCCCGTTGTCGCCTACAACGCGGCGTTCGACCTCACCCTGCTCGCCGCCGAACTCCGCCGGTACGGCCTGCCGTCCCTGCGCGACCGCCTCGGCGGCCTCGACCCGGCGCCGGTCATCGACCCGTACACCATCGACCGCCAGGTCGACCGCTACCGGCGCGGCAAGCGCAACCTCGAAGCGGTCTGCACGGAGTACGGCGTCGTCCTCGACGGCGCCCACGACGCCTCCGCCGACGCGCTCGCCGCGGCCCGGCTGGCCTGCGCGATAGCCGACCGCCACCCCAAGATCGCGGCCCTCGGCCCGGCGGAACTGCACCGCCGCCAGATCGAGTGGTACGCCGAGTGGGCGGCGGACTTCCAGGACTTCCTGCGCCGCAGGGGCGACCCGACGGCGGTGGTGGACGCGGCCTGGCCACTGCGCCGGCCGACGGCCGACCGGGTCTGACCGAGGCTCGACGCCACGACCGCGCCGCCACCCTCACGGCTTGGAGTGCGGGTCGGCCCGCAGCGCTGCGGCGGTGGACTCGACGAACTCGCCGACGAGCCGTGAGGTGTCGGTGCCGGCCCACACCAGTGCCACCTGTCCCGGCGGAACGTCGGCGACGGGTACGTAGACGATGCCGGCACGCGGATGGAGCGCCGCCACCGGTTCCGGCACGAACGCGACGCCGCGGCCGGCACCGACGTAGCCGAGGAGTTCCTCCATGTCGTGGAAGGCGGGGCCGGGCCCGGCGTTCCGGCCCTCGCGGTGCGGTTCGGCGTTCCACACCGTCGCCCAGGCCGTCGTGGCGACGGCGTACTGCAGGACCGGGTCGTCGGCCAGGGCCGCGAGGTCGACCTTCGCCTGGTCCGCCAGAGGATGGCCGGCCGGCAGTACCGCGCTGAGAGGCTCGGCGTACAGGGGCATGACCCGCAGTGCGTCGGAACCGAGGGGGAGGCGGGCGAAGGCGACGTCGACGCTCCCTTCCGACAGCGTCTCCGTCTGGTTCCACCAGCGCAGGCGCACCAGTGTGACGGACACGTCCGGCCGCCGGGCCGAGAACGCGTTCACGGCCGCCGTGACATCGGTGCCCAGGACGAAACCGACGGACAGGGTGTGCGCGCCGGCGCCGACACGGCGGGTCCGGTGCTGGGCGGCGCGCCCGGCGGTGAGCAACTCGCGCGCGTCATGGAGGAACTGCTCGCCGGCAGGTGTGAGCGTGACGTTGCGCGTGTGACGGGTGAAGAGGGTGACCCGGAGGTCCTCCTCCAGCTGCCGCACCTGTCGGGACAGGGCGGGCTGGGTCATGTGCAGCGCGGCGGCCGCCCTGCCGAAGTGCCGGCGCTCGGCGACCGCCACGAAGTACCGCAGCCTGCGGAAGTCGAGGTCGATCGGATCGTCCTGGGCCGTGCCGTCCGCTTCCCCGTAGGTGGATGCGTCGGTGCTGCCCAGGGGAGGCGGGCCGGCGTGCATGGTGATGTCCTCTCGGTGCTCTCGCGAGCGGTCCCACGTCCGGGTGACGGACGGCCTCACTCAACTCTGCCGAGGCGGACGCGCCATTTCTCTCCCCTGATTGCTTCCCGATGGCCGCTTCTTGCGGTGCTCCGCCTACGGCATTTCCCCGGCGGACCGGTCCGCCCGCAGCCGGCGGTAGTCCGTGGGAGTCATTCCGTGATGACGGCGGAAGGCGGCGGCGAAGCGTCCGGGACTTCGGTAGCCGCATTCCAGAGCGATGTCCAGAACGCTGCGGTCGGTGGTCGCCAGCAAAGCGGCCGCACGGGTGGTCCGCAGTTCCGTGAGATAGCGATGCGGGGTGGTGCCCGTCGCCTCGGCGAATCGGCGCAGCAGGTGGAACTTGCTGATGTGGACCTGCGCCGCGAGTTCGTCGAGACCGATGTCCTCCTGGAGATGGTCGTGCATGTAGTCGATGACCTGCCGCAGGGCCTTCCCGCCCAGTCCGCCGCCCAGTCCGCCGCCCGGTCCGCCGCCCCGGACCGCCGGTCCGGCCGGCCGGGAGGGGTGGGCGTCCGGTCCGTACAGGAGGTGGACCACGAGGGCCTGGGCCAGGGAGTCGGCGTACAGCGCCGGCGCCTTGTCCTCCATGGCCCGCAGGATGCGGTGCGCGAGGTGTTCGACCAGCGGGTCCCGCAACAGCAGTGCGTCCGGCAGCACCGGCGAGGACAGGCGGGCCGCCCGGAACTCCTCCACCGTGTCCTCGACGAGCCCGGCCGCCAGGAACAGGTGGAGCGACCGCATCGGTTCGTGCGACAGCGAGCGCCAGCGCAGGGTGCTCGAGTGACCGGGGGCCGTGACCCCTATGGCTCCGCTCCGGTAGTGCCTGCGCGCCCAGGTCCGGCCCTGCCGGCTCTCGATCGTGTAACGCCCGCCGGTGACAGTGACGACCAGCAGGTCACGTGTCGGCGTCGTCGTGAACTGCTCGGCCTCGGCGGGGTCGGCGTAGTGGCGCGCGAGCAGTGAGCGCCACCCCAGGTCGGCACTGCACATGAGCCGGTGCGCGGGCAGGGACTTTTCGACCGAGGCGCTCTCGGCGAACTGAGCGGGGAGTGCAGCGTTCACGGCGTGGTTCCTGTCGTACGTGGCTCGTGTCCTACGCCGCTCGTGCAGCCTCCCGAGGAACCGCCGAACACCGAGCGGGACGTTCGGCACCCTCATGGTGCCGTCGGCGGGACGGGCGTGGCAAGGAGCCCGGAGACCGCACGCAGGCCCCGGAACGGCCACCGCGACCTTCTCGGATGCCGTATGCGCATCAATGCGGCCGGGAGAGGCATTGGACGGCGCGGACAATGCGCCGAAATAATTCCGTGCATATGCGCGATGCGAACACGCTAACGTCCCCATGTATTTCCGGAAGCGTTCGCGTCGCCGCGCCACTATTTCCCGGAGCCCATGATGCGTGCTGCCATTGCCACCGGAGTGAACGCCCCGCTGGCCCTGAAGAATCTCGACATTCCCCAGCCCGGTGCCGGCGAGGTGCTGGTCAAGGTCACGGCGTGCGGGGTGTGTTTCTCGGACCTGAACCTGCTGCACGGCCACTACCCCTTCGCGCGTTTTCCCGTCGTTCCCGGCCACGAGATCACCGGCCTGGTGACCGCCGTGGGCCCCGGCGTCACCTGGCCCGAGGTCGGCACCGCGGTCGGGGCGCAGTTCCTGTACGACACCTGCGGCCACTGCGACTACTGCGTGCGCGGCGACCAGATCCTGTGCCCGGCCAAGCGGATCACCGGGGTCGTCACGGACGGGGGCTACGCCGAGTACGCGCTGCTGAAGGCGGGCTTCGTCACGCCGCTGCCGGCCGGCCTGGACCCGGTCGCCGCCGCCCCGTTGATGTGCGCGGGCCTGACGGCGTTCAACGGCCTGCGACAGGGCGGGGTCGAGGCGGGTGCGCGGGTGGCGGTGGTCGGCCTCGGCGGGGTGGGCTCTCTCGCGGTCCGCTACGCGGTGGCGATGGGAGCCCGCGTGGCGGTGGTCGGCCGCTCCCGGCGCGGTGAGCACCAGGCCAAGGCGCTGGGCGCCGAACTGTTCGTCGCCACCGAGGAGTCCGATCCGGCGACGGCCCTCAAGGCCTGGGACGGCGGCGCGAACCTCGTCCTGAACGCCGCCCCGTCCACCGAGGCCGCGGCGGCCACCCTGGGCGGCCTGGCCCCCGACGGCACGTTGCTGCTGTGCGGCTACGGCCCCGCGCCCCTCACCCTGCCCACCCAGCCGATGATCCTCAACCGCCTGCACGTGGCGGCCTCGCCCTCCGGCTCACCGCACGACCTGCGCGACACGCTCGCCTTCTCCGCCGCGCACGGCATCCTGCCCGACGTCACCCCGATCACCCTCGACCAGGCGCCTCAGACCCTCGCCGCCATGGCCGACGGAACCGCCCGGGGCCGCAGCGTCATCACCTTCGGCTGACAGCACCGGCCGCTCGTCCCCGGATCCCCCGCCCACCCCGCTTCATGGAGCAAGTGATGTCCTACGTGATCCTCGTCACCGGTGCTTCCAGCGGCTTCGGCGCGCTGACCGCCCGCGCCCTCGCCGACGCCGGCCACACCGTGTACGCCGGAATCCGCAACACCACCACCCGCAACGCTCCGGCGGTCGCCGACGCCCGCGCCTACGCCGAGCGGCACGGCGTCGATCTGCGCACGGTCGAGCTCGACGTCTCCGGTCAGGAGTCCGTCGACGCCGCCGTCGACACCATCACCTCCGAGGAGGGCAGGGTCGACGTCGTGGTGCACAACGTCGGCCACATGGTCCTCGGCCCGACCGAATCCTTCACCCCCGAGCAGATCGCGGAGATCTACGACACCAACGTGATCTCCACCCAGCGCGTCAACCGCGCGGTCCTGCCGCAGATGCGCGAGCGCCGGGACGGTCTGCTGGTGTGGGTCGGCTCGTCCAGCACCTACGGCGGGACGCCCCCCTGTCTCGCGCCCTACTTCGCCGCCAAGGCCGCGATGGACCACCTGGCCAAGAGCTACGCGGTGGAGCTGTCCCGCTTCGGCATCGACACGGCCATCGTCGTCCCCGGCGCGTTCACGTCCGGCACCAACCACTTCGCCCACGCCATGCACCCGCAGGACACCGGCACCGCCGAGGCCTACGAGGCGCTGTACGGGGGGCTGATGGAGGACGTCGGCAAGCGGCTGGCGGCCCTCGCGCCCGAGGACGCCGACGTCGGGCAGGTCGCCCGGGCCATCACCGAGATCGTCGACATGCCGAAGGGGCGGCGGCCCTTCCGCACCACGATCGACCCCGCCGACGACGGCTCCGAGACGGTCAGCGACGTCGCCGACCGCGTCCGCGCCGACTTCTACGGCCGCATCGGCCTGGCCGACCTGCTCACCACCCGCGTCGACGACTGAGCCCTCCCGGGTCACCGTCCGCCCGCCGCCCGTCCGCCCGCCGCCCGTCGGCCCGCCGCCCGCCGCCCGCCGCCCGCGGGCCCGGGCCCCGGGCCGCGGGCCGATGTGACGACGGGCCGCGGGCCGACGGGCGGACCGGCCGCGCCCGCCGGGAACGCGACAGCACGCCGCCCCCTCAGAACGGATACCACCGCACCGTCTCGTCCCCGTCCCGCAGGGACGCCACCCGCCGCTCGAACTCGGCCAGTGCCTTGGGGTTGCTCGGCGCGTGCTGGGCCACCCAGGCGCAGCTGGCCGTCTCGCGCGCCCCGCGCAGCACCGCGCCCCCCTCCCAGGAGCGCACGTCCCAGCCGTAGGCCTCGGTGAAGGCGTCGTAGGCCTCGGCCGGAAGCCCGTAGCGGTCGCGGGAGAGGGCCATCACCACCAGGTCGTGCTCGCGCAGGTCGGCGGAGAACGTCTCGAGGTCGACCAGGACCGGCCCGTCGGGGCCGACGTGCACATTGCGGGGCAGCGCGTCCCCGTGGATCGGGCCGGGCGGCAGATGCGGGGTGAGCGCGGCGGCGGTGACCGCGAAGGCGTCGCGCCGCTCGCGCAGATACGCCGCGTCCGCCGGGTCGATCGCGTCGCCGGCGAGCCGCAGCCACCGTTCGACACCGCCCAGCAGATCGCGGGCCGGCAGGGGGAAGGAGGGGGCGGGCAGCGCGTGGACGACCCGTAGCAGTTCGGCCAGATCCCGGGGCTCGGCGGGCCGTACGGAATCGGCCAGCCGGTGCCACACCGTCACCGGGTGCCCCTCGACGAGCAGGGCCGTGTCCCCGGCCGCCCGGACCGCGGGGACACCGGCGTCGGCCAGCCACAGCGCGACGGCCAGCTCCCGGCGTGCCCGGTCGAGCAGTTCGGCGTCACGGCCCACCTTGACGACCAGGTCACCGGCGGCGAACACCGCGTTCTCGCCGAGGGCGAGGAGCCGCGCGTCGCGCGCCGGACCGGGCAGTACCCCCGCCGCGTCCAGTACGTCCCGCGCCCGTGCCTCGTCCATCGTCCGCCTCCGTGGTCCCTCGTCGTGGGCCGCCGGCCCGTGTCCCGCGCTGTCGCGTTCCCGCCGTTCGTCGGCCAGTGTCGCATTCGCACAGGTCGGACGGTGTGCGCGGTGCCTTGACGACCCGCATCGGCTTCACGACCATGACGGGGGCCCGCCGGGCTTCGCAACGTCACGAGCCGTGCGAAGGAGCCGCTTGGTGACACGGGTGACCGAGGTGCGGCGTCGTCCCGCGCCCCGCGCGCCGAGCCGGGACCGCGAGCGGCGTGCCGGCGACCGTGGCGCGTGGCTGCTGGTGCTGCCCGCGCTGGACGATCCACGAGCAGGTCAACACCGACTCCAGCGCGTCGGCCTCGACCCTGGGCAGCGGCGGTTCGGACACGCTGCCCGGCTTCTTCGGCGGCAAGTACGCGATGGTTCCGCTCGGGTTCTCGTACCGCCAGCAGATCGTGCAGCAGGCGCCGGAGGGCTTCGACTGGCAGGTGCTGCCGGCCCCGGCCGGCGCCGACGGGCTCACCCAGGGCGTCAGCCCGCAGACCCTCTCCATCGCCGAGGACAGCCCGTACAAGAAGGAGGCGGCCGCCTTCATCGACTTCCTGCTGCGACCGGAGAACATGGTGCGCCTCGCCCTGGGTGACTGGATGCTGCCCACCGGCACGCAGGCCCTGAAGGACCCCGCCCTGCGCACCACCCGGCACGACTGGGCCACCGGTAGCGCCCTCGCCGCCCACCTCCGCCCGGCGCCGGCGCAGTCCGTGCGGGGATACCCGGAGTGGAAGGACAAGGTGGCGACACCGGCGTTCCAGGAGTACTACAGCGGCGCGATCGGCCTGGGCGAACTGCGCCGACGGCTGGAGGAGGACGGGAACCTGGTGCTGGCGCGCTACCAGCGGTGAGCGGGCACACGGCGCGGTACCGGCGCCGACGGGGTCATTGAATTGCACGAGACGTCTCGTCTCGCTTAAGGTCGGGGCATGACCCACATCGCCATGTTCTCCATCGCCGCCCACGGGCACGTGAACCCGAGTCTCGAGGTGATCCGCGAACTCGTCGCGCGCGGGCACCGGGTGACGTACGCGATCCCCCCGGCGTTCGCGGACAAGGTCGCCGAGACCGGTGCCGAGGTGAAGCTCTGGAACTCGACGCTGCCCTCGCCCGACGACGATCCGGAGGCGTGGGGCACCACCCTGCTGGACAATGTCGAGCCCTTCCTGAACGACGCGATCCAGGCCCTGCCGCAGCTGATCGCGGCGTACGAGGGCGACGAACCGGACCTCGTGCTGCACGACATCAGCTCCTACCCGGCCCGCGTGCTGGCCCACCGCTGGGGCGTGCCGGCCGTCTCCCTCTCGCCGAACCTCGTCGCCTGGGACGGCTACGAGGAGGAGGTCGCCGAGCCGATGTGGCAGGAGCCGAGGAAGACCGAGCGCGGCCGGGCCTACTACGCGCGGTTCCAGGCCTGGCTGGAGGAGAACGGGATCCACCAGCATCCCGACCCGTTCGCCGGCCGCCCGGCCCGCTCCCTCGTGCTGATTCCCAGGGCGCTCCAGCCGAACGCGGACCGGGTCGACGAGACCGTGCACACCTTCGTCGGCGCCTGCCAGGGCGACCGGGCCGCGGAGGGCGACTGGCAGCGGCCCGCCGACGCCGAGAAGGTCGTCCTCGTCTCGCTCG
The DNA here is from genome assembly GCF_015160875.1 of Streptomyces chromofuscus. Lineage (NCBI taxonomy): Bacteria > Bacillati > Actinomycetota > Actinomycetes > Kitasatosporales > Streptomycetaceae > Streptomyces > Streptomyces chromofuscus. The sequence continues at coordinate 6,376,480 of NZ_CP063374.1, forward strand.
GCTCGGCCTTCACCAAGCAGCCGGGGTTCTACAGACAGTGCGTGGAGGCGTTCGCCGGGCTGCCGGGCTGGCACCTGGTCCTCCAGATCGGCAAGCACGTCGACCCCGCCGAACTGGGCCGGGTGCCGGACACCGTGGAGGTGCGGTCCTGGGTGCCGCAGCTCGCCGTCCTGAAGCAGGCCGACCTGTTCGTCACGCACGCGGGCGCGGGCGGCAGCCAGGAGGGCCTGGCCACGGCCACCCCGATGATCGCCGTACCGCAGGCGGCCGACCAGTTCGGCAACGCGGACATGCTCCAGGGCCTCGGTGTCGCACGCCATGTCCCGGCCGAGGAGGCCACCGCCGGCACGCTCCGCGAGGCGGCCCTCGCGCTCGTCGACGACCCCGAGGTGGGCCGCCGGCTGGCAGAGCTCCGGGCGGAGATGGCGAAGGAGGGCGGTACGCGGCGAGCGGCCGACCTGATCGAGGCGGAACTCGCCGCGGCACGCGCGTGAGGGGCGTGCGCACACGGCCGAGGGCCCGCCGGCTCCCCTGGAGCCGGCGGGCCCTCGGCCGCCCCTTCGCGCGCCCGACTCGCGGGATCAGACCCGCACCCGCTCGCCTTCCTCCACCACGGGCGTCCGCGACGTCCCCGTCACCGCGTCGGCGGCCTCGTCGTGCGTCAGGTCCGGCAGCCGGTTCAGCCACTTCGGCAGGTACCAGTTGCGCTCCCCGAGCAGCGCCATCACCGCCGGCAGCAGCACCCCCCGGATGACCGTGGCGTCGATGAGCACCGCCGCCGCCAGGCCGACGCCCATCTGCTTCATGGACTGCATGGACAGCGTGCCGAAGATCGCGAACACGGCGACCATGATGACCGCGGCGCTGGTCACGACCCCCGCCGTGGTGACCACGCCGTGCGTGATGGCGTCCTTCGTCGTACGGCCGCGCAGCCGCGCCTCACGGATCCGCGAGACCACGAACACGTGGTAGTCCATCGACAGGCCGAACAGGATCACGAACAGGAACAGCGGCAGCCAGCTGACGATGGCGCCGACGCCCTCCGCGCCCACCAGCGACGCGCCCCAGCCGTGCTGGAACACGGCGACCAGGATGCCGTAGGCCGCGCCCACCGACAGCAGGTTCAGCACGATCGAGGTGATCGCGACGGTCAGCGAGCGGAACGACAGCAGCATCAGCAGGAAGGCGAACACCACGACGAACGCGAAGACCGGGGCGACCGAACCGACGAGCTGGTCGTTGAAGTCCTTCGACCCGGCGACCTGCCCGGTGATCGGCGCCTCGACCCCGTCGACCTTCCCGAGCGTCGCCGGCCGTACCTCGTCGCGGAGTTTGTCCAGGCTGGCGCCCGCCTCGTCCAGGTCGGAGCCGCCGACCAGCGGGACGTAGACGAACGCGACGTTCTTCGCGTCGTCCAGCCTGATGTCGACCGGGCCGCGCGAGGCGCCCGAACTGACCGCCCGCTCACGGAAGTCGGCGAGCGCCGCCTGCACCTCGGGCGCGTTGATGTCGTCGGCCCTGACGACCACCTCGGCCGGCTCGGAACCGCCGGGGAAGGCCTCGTTGACCCGGTTGTACGTCTGCACGATGGGCAGCGAGTCGCCGAACTCCTGGTCCAGCGTGAGGTTCTGCGTCTTCATGCCCACCGCGGGAGCGGCGATCGCCAGCAGCGCGCCGGCCGCCACGACGACGGAGACGACGGGCCTGGCGAGGACGCTTTTCAGTACGGCGGTCCAGAAGCGGCTCTCCCCGTTGCCGTCCCGCTTCCGCCTGCGCAGGAACGGGATGCGGCCCTTCTCCACCCGCTCGCCCAGCAGCGACAGCAACGCCGGCAACACGGTCACCGAACCGACCATGGCGACGGCGACGACCATGAGGGAGGCCAGACCCATCGCCTCGAACTCGGCGATCCCGGTGAACAGCATGCCCGCCATCGCCACGCACACCGTGACACCGGAGACGACGATCGCGCGGCCACTGGTCGCGGCGGCGACCCGCAGCGCGGTCTGCGCGTCCCGGCCGGCCTCGCGCTCCTCGCGCTCACGGCGCAGATAGAACAGGCAGTAGTCGACGCCGACGGCCAGACCGACCAGCAGCATCACGGAGTTGGCGGTGTCGCTCATCGGCATCACATGGCTGACGACACCCATCAGGCCCATCGTCGCCATGATCGCGGTGAGCGCCAGCGCCACCGGCAGCAGCGCCGCCACCACCGCCCCGAACGCGATGAGCAGAATGCCGAGCGCGACCGGCACGGCCGAGTACTCGGCCTTGCGGAAGTCGTCGCCGAAGGCGTCGTCGAACGTCTTCATCATGCTGGCGCCGCCGATCTCCTCGATCCGCAGCGTCTCGTGCTCCCGCTGGACCTTCTCGACGGCCTTCAGCACGGGCTCGACCCGCTCGCCGGCCGTGTCCCACTGCCCGCGCATGTCGAACTGCACCAGCGCGCTGCGCCCGTCGCGGGAGATCGTCTTGGTGTCGTACGGCGTGGTGACGTTCGTGACCTCACCGGTCGCGTCGACCGCCCGGACGACCTCGGCGACGGCGGCCCGGAACGCGGGGTCGGTGGCCCTCGGGCCGCCGTCCCTCGACTGGATCAGGACCGTCTCGCCGGCCGGTTCCTCGATGCCGGCGTCCTCGATGATCTTCGCGGCGGTGTGTGTCTCCCCCTTGAGCTGGTCGCTGTCCTTGACGTCGACCCGGCCCGCCGCCGAACCGAGCCCCATCGCCAGGGCGACGAACAGCACCCAGATCCCCACGGCCGCCCATCGGTGCCGGGCGCTCCAGCCGCCGGCCCGGGCGGCGAGTCCCCGCACGCGTATGTCTCCGTTCCCCATGACGGGCTGCCCCCTCGTGAGCGATGACGACCCCCTGCCGCCACCTTCCGTCTCGAAGGTAGGCGCGGAATAAAGGCACGTCGTCGTGCTGCCCGGTGAAGCGCCGGCGTCCCGGGTCATCCCGACGGTCACCCCGCCCTCACCACTGGGGAGGACAGTGGCCCCTTACATCTATCAGCGGATGTCCGGGCCCATGATCAGGGAACCGCTCGCGGAGAGGCGTGTGCCGGCCCATGATTACGAAACCTTGTTGAACAAGTCACAGCTGCGTGTAGCGGTTGATCCCGGGCCGGTCATCGGCCAGAGTTTCGCGCAGCCCCCCGCAGGACCGGTCGTCGTGCCCGCCCCCACGGGGCACGACGACCGCCTGGGCCCGACCCGAACGGCAGGCCCTAGGGTGGACGGATGACGACGTACGCGGCGCTGCTGCGCGGAATCAACGTGGGCGGCAGCAAGAAGGTTCCGATGGCCGACCTGCGCGCCCTCATGGAAGGCCTCGGACACACCTCCGTGCGCACCTACCTGCAGAGCGGTCAGGCCGTGTTCACGAGCGGGCACGGCGACGAGGAGTCGCTGGCCGCCGGGCTCACGCAGGCGATCGGGCAACGGTTCGGCTTCGACGTGGACGTCATCGTGCGCGACCACGCCTACCTGAAGGCGGTCGCCGACGACTGCCCGTTCCCGGCCGCCGAACTGGAGGCCAAGCAGCTCCACGCCACGTACTTCTCCGCGCCGGTCGAGGCGGAGCGGTTCGCCGAGGTCGACCGAACGGCCTTTCTGCCCGAGGAGTTCCGGCTCGGCGACCGCGTCCTGTACCTGTACGCACCCGACGGCCTGGGCCGCTCCAAGCTCGCCGAGTACCTGGCCCGGCCGCGGCTGACCAAGGGCCTGATCGCCACCACCAGGAACTGGAACACCGTCGTCAAACTCGCGGACCTCACCGGGCCGACGCCGGCGTGACCCTCCGCGGGCCCGGGTGAGGCGGGCGGAGAGGACGACGCGGGCGGCGCGAGCCGGGATCGGCGGCCGGCCGCGGCGCGACGTCCAGCTTCGCACTCGAGCGGCCCCGCGCCGGAGGACTGCGCCACGGCTGACGGCGTGTGCCGGCTCAGGCCCCCAGAGCCGTCAGCGCCGGCACCCGCGCCCCGTCGTACCGCTCCAGCAGCACCCGGGCCACCTCCGGCGCCGGACCCAGCACGTCGGCCAGGACGTCCGCGTCGGCCGCGCCCCGCGCGATGCGGTCCGGCAGGAAGCCGGGGGCCAGGACGTACGGGGCGACGGCGACGCGCGCGCAGCCGAGGGCGCGCAGTTCACGGACCGCGTCCTCGGTGCGGGGCAGGGACGCGGAGGCGAACGCAGGCCGCACGGCGCACCAACCGGTGTGCCGCCACTCCCGCGCGATTTCTGCGATCACTGCGATCGCCTCCGGGTCGCTGGACCCCGCCGAGGCCAGCACGACCCCGGTCGAGGACTTGTCGGCGGGCGTCAGCCCCGCCTCGAACAGCCGCCTTTCCAGCGCGTCCAGCAGCAGCGGCGAGGGGCCGAGCACCTCCGCCTGACGGATCCGCAGCCGCCGCGGCGCCTGACGCAGCACCGCCGGGATGTCGGCCTTCGCGTGGAACGCGCGGGTCAGCAGCAGCGGAAGCGCTACGACGTCCCTCACGCCCTCCGCCGCCAGGGACTCCAGCACGCCCTGCACGGAGGGGACGTTGAAGTCCAGGAATCCGGTGTCGACCCGCAGGCCGGGCCGCAGCGACCGGACCCGCCGCACCAGGGCGTGCACGGTCGCGGCGTGCCGCGGGTCGCGGCTGCCATGGGCGATGACGACGAGGACCGGTTCGTGGCGCATGGGGATCAGCTCTTCACCAGCAGGCCGCGGCTGCGCAGCACCCGCCGTTCCAGGGGACTGAAGATCAGCAGGTCGATGGCGATACCGACGACCAGGATGAGCAGGATGGCGAGGAACACCATGGACATGGAGCTGGTGTTGCGGCCGTTCTCCAGCAACTGGCCGAGCCCCACGCCCAGGTCGGGGGAGGAGGCGATGATCTCGGCGGCCATCAGCGACCGCCACGAGAACGCCCAGCCCTGCTTCAGACCGGCCAGGTAGCCGGGCAGCGCGGCCGGCATCACGATGTGCCAGCTGCCCTTCAGGCCGGTCGCGCCCAGCGTGCGGCCCGCCCGCAGGAACAGCGGCGGCACCTGGTCCACGCCCGAGACCAGGCCGTTGGCGATGGAGGGGACGGCGCCGAGCAGGATCACCGCGTACATCATCTGGTTGTTCAGCCCCAGCCAGATGACGGCGGGCGGCACCCAGGCCACCGACGGCAGTGACTGCAGGCCGGACAGGATCGGCCCGATCGCGGCCCGCACGAACCGGACCCGGGCCACCAGCAGCCCCAGCGGGGTGCCGAGGGCCAGCGCCATCAGAAAGCCCAGCAGGCCGCGCGAGACGCTGGTCCAGATGTAGTCGAGCAACGTGCCCTGCAGCCAGGCCGTGCGGACCTCGCCCCACACGTCGGCGGGGGAGGGCAGCTTGCCCGGGTCGTCGACGACGCCGAAGGTGATCAGCGCCTGCCACACCGCCAGCACCAGCACGACGGCGGTGAGCGGCGGCACGATCTTCTGCGTGAACGTGGTGCGCAGCGGCGTACGGCCGGTGTGCACCGTGTCCAGGGCGTCCAGGCCCGCTTCGAGCCCGGCCAGATCGTTGCCGTCCTTGCTGTCCTTGCCGTCCTTGCCGTCCTTGCCTTCCGTGACGCTGTTGACGTCCTTGACGGCGGGCGTGTCAGTGCTGGCCATGGCGGCGGATCTCCCCACGCAGTTCTTCGGTGATCTCACGGGACAGTTCCGCGACAGCGGCGTCCTCGATGCGGCGCGGCTGCGGGATGTCGACCGTCCACTGGCGCGCGATCCGTCCCGGACGCGACGACAGCAGCACGACGCGCTGCGCGAGCCGCGCCGCCTCGCGCACGTTGTGCGTCACGAACAGCACGGACAGCCGGGTCTCGTTCCAGATCCGGGTGAGCTCGTCGTGCAGCACGTCGCGGGTGATCGCGTCGAGCGCCGCGAACGGCTCGTCCATCAGCAGCAGCTTGCTGTCCTGCGCGAGCGCGCGGGCCATCGCGACGCGCTGGCGCATACCGCCGGACAGCTCGTGCACCCGCTTGCCGTACGCGCCCTGGAGCCGGACCAGCTCCAGCAGTTCCTCCGTCCGGCCGCGCCGGTCGGCCCTGGGCACACCGCGCAGCCTCAGGGCGAGCTCGATGTTCTTGCCCGCGGTCAGCCACGGGAAGAGGGCGTGCTCCTGGAACATCAGCGCCGGGCGGCCCTCCGTCGTGATCACGCCGGACGACGGCTTGTCGAGCCCCGCCACCAGGTTCAGCAGCGTGGACTTGCCGCAGCCGGAGGCCCCGAGGAGGGTGACGAACTCGCCGGGCGCGACATCCAGGGAGATGTCGTCGAGGACGAGCTGTTGCCCGGCGGGGCCGGCGAAGGACTTCGAGACGTGCTCGATGCGCGCGGCGTGCTCCACCGACGTACCGGCGTCGGCGGCCTTGGCGAAGGTCGTGGCCATGGTCGTCACCTCCTGGGAACTCTTGGGGACTTACGAAGCGGCGCCGAGACCGGCGTCGCCGACGGTGGCCTCGCCCCGGGCGGCGAGGATCGTGTTGAGTGGCCCGAGGTCGTAGATGCCCTTCAGGTCGGCCCGCTCCAGCAGCCCCGCCTTCACCGCGTGCCGGGCCTGTGTGTCGAGGGTGGCCGCGAGGGGGTCGTCGGTGATCCGGATCGACTTCCACGCCGGGTCGAGGACCTCGGCCGGCAGCGGCTTGCCGGTGTCCGCCTGGAGCTGCTTGTTCGCCGACGCCTTCGCCGCACCGGGGTTGGCGTTGATCCACCGGTTGGTCTCGACCGACGCCCGCAGCACGGCCTCGACGGCCTTCGGGTGCTCCTTCAGGAAGCTCTGCGACACGATGACGTTCGTGATCACGAACTTCTTGTCCGGCCACAGGTCGGCCTCGTCGAGCAGCACCTTCGCGCCCTCGGCGACCAGCTTCGACGCGGTCGGCTCGGGCACCCAGGCACCGTCGACCGAGCCCGACTCGTAGGCGTCCGGGGTCACCTTGTTGTCGGTGCGGACCACGGAGACGTCGCCCTTGCCGCTGTCGGCGTCGACCTTCCAGCCCCGCTCGGCGATCCAGTTCAGGAACGCCACGTCCTGCGTGTTCCCGAGCTGCGGCGTCGCGATCCGCTTGCCCTTGACGTCATCGAGGGACTTGATCTTGTGGGGGTTCACCACGAGCTTCACCCCGCCCGACGCCGAACCGCCGATGATCCGCAGGTTCTCGCCGCCCGACTTGAGATAGCCGTTGATCGCCGGGGAGGGGCCGATCCAGCCGATGTCGACGGAGCCCGAGTTGAGGGCCTCGATCTCGGAGGGCCCGGCGTTGAAGGTGGCGTACTCGGCCCTCGTGGCGCCGAGCGCCTTCTGGAAGAAGCCCTGCTGCCGGCCGACCAGCGCGGTGGCGTGCGTCAGATTGCCGAAGTAACCGATCCGGACGGAGTCCAGACCGTCGGTCTTCCTCGCCCCGGCGGCGACCTGGACGGTGTCGTCGTCCTTGGCCTGGGAACCGTAGCCGCAGGAGGCGAGCGCCAGGAGCGGGAGCGCGGCCAGCGCCGCGAGGCCGCGGCGCAGGGCGATGGTGGCAGGCACGGGAGGTGTTCCTCTCGGTGGCCCGGCGGTCACGACACCTTCAGGTCGTGGCCGGGAGGTCGGCGGGTTTTCGGCGGCGCGCGCGGGGCGCGGACGTCGTTGCGCACAGCGCGGGCATCACGCACATCGCCCCACTCCGCCCTGCCCGCTGCCGAGGGCGCCGCTGCCGACCCGGCCGCCCTCCTTCGCGAAGGACGCGAAGAAATCGGTCACGTTCATGGTCAGAAGTCCCACCCGTCGTCCTCCGACTCGTCCCGGACGGGCTCCGGGGAGGCGAACGACTCGCCGACCATGCCCGCGGTGAGCGTGGTGCCGTCGCTCGGGTCGATCAGGATGAACGAGCCGGTGCGCCGGGAGTCGGCGTAGGAGTCGACCGGCAGGGGTTCGGCGGTGCGGACCTTCACCCGGCCGATGTCGTTGGCGGCGAGCTGCCCCGGGTGCGGGTGCAGGGACAGGTCGTCGAGGGTGAGCCGGGACGGGATGTCCTTGACGATCGCCTTGACCGTCCGGGTGCCGTGCTTGAGCAGCACCCGGTGGCCGACGGTGAGCGGCTGGTCGGCCACGTGGCAGACGGTCGCCTCGATGTCCTGGGTGGTCGGCGGCGCGTCCTTGCTGGGCACGATCAGGTCGCCGCGCGAGATGTCGACGTCGTCCTCCAGCAGGAGGGTGACCGACTGCGTGGTCCAGGCGACGTCGACCGGCCTGCCCAGCAGGTCGATGCCGGAGATCCTCGTCGACCGGCCGGACGGCAGGACGGTGATCTGCTCGCCGACGCGGAACGTGCCCGCCGCGATCTGACCCGCGTAGCCCCGGTAGTCGGGGTGCTCGGCGGACTGCGGCCGGATCACGTACTGCACGGGCAGACGCGCGTGGCAGTGCGCCAGGTCGTGGCTGACCGGAACGGTCTCCAGGTGCTCCAGGACGGTGGGGCCGCCGTACCAGTCCATGTGCGCGGACGGTTCCACGACGTTGTCGCCGTTGAGCGCGGAGATCGGGATCGCGGTGACCTCGGGGACGCCCAGCTCGGTGGCGTACGCCGTGAACTCCTCGGCGATGGAGCCGAAGACGTCCTCCGCGTAGCCGACGAGGTCCATCTTGTTGACGGCGAGGACGACGTGCGGGACGCGCAGGAGGGCGGCGATGGCGGCGTGCCGGCGGGTCTGTTCGACGACGCCGTTGCGGGCGTCGACGAGGATCACCGTGAGTTCGGCGGTGGAGGCGCCGGTGACCATGTTGCGGGTGTACTGCACGTGGCCGGGGGTGTCGGCGAGGATGAACCGGCGTCGCGGGGTGGCGAAGTAGCGGTAGGCGACGTCGATGGTGATGCCCTGCTCGCGCTCGGCGCGCAGGCCGTCCGTCAGCAGCGCCAGGTCCGGGCCCTCCTGGCCGCGGCTCGCCGAGGCGCGCTCCACGGCCTCCAGTTGGTCGGTGAGGACCGACTTGGAGTCGTGCAGCAGCCGGCCCACCAGGGTGGACTTGCCGTCGTCGACCGAGCCGGCGGTGGCGAACCGCAGCAGGGTGGTCGCCGACAACTGCTCGACCGACAGCGTCTCGGTGGGTTCGGTGGTGCTGGTCATGGCTAGAAGTACCCCTCGCGCTTGCGGTCTTCCATCGCGGCCTCGGAGAGCTTGTCGTCGGCCCGGGTGGCGCCCCGCTCGGTCAGGCGGGAGGCGGCGATCTCGGCGATCACCTTCTCGATGGTGTCGGCGTCGGAGTCGACGGCGCCGGTGCAGGACATGTCGCCGACCGTGCGGTAGCGGACCTGCCGCTTCTCGACGGTCTCGCCCTCCTTCGGGCCGCCCCACTCGCCGGCGGTCAGCCACATGCCGTTGCGCCGGAAGACCTCACGCTCGTGGGCGAAGTAGATGTCCGGCAGTTCGATGCCCTCGCGGGCGATGTACTGCCAGACGTCCAGTTCGGTCCAGTTGGAGAGCGGGAAGACGCGGACGTGTTCGCCGGGGGCGTGCCGGCCGTTGTAGAGGTTCCACAGCTCGGGGCGCTGCCGGCGGGGGTCCCACTGGGAGAACTCGTCGCGCAGGGAGAACACCCGTTCCTTGGCGCGGGCCTTCTCCTCGTCCCGGCGCCCGCCGCCGAAGACGGCGTCGAAGCGCTCGGTCTGGATCTTCTCCGTCAGCGGCAGTGTCTGCAGGGGGTTGCGCGTCCCGTCGGGGCGTTCCTTGAGTACTCCGCGGTCGATGTAGTCCTGCACGGAGGCGACGTGCAGGCGCAGGCCGTGCCTGGTCACCACGCGGTCGCGGTAGTCGATGACCTCGGGGAAGTTGTGCCCGGTGTCGACGTGCAGCAGTGCGAAGGGGACGGTGGCCGGCGCGAAGGCCTTCAGTGCCAGGTGCAGCATGACGATGGAGTCCTTGCCGCCGGAGAACAGGATCACCGGCCGTTCGAACTCGCCCGCCACCTCGCGGAAGATGTGCACCGCCTCGGACTCCAGCGCGTCCAGGTGCGACAGGGCGTACGGGGTGTCGGTGCCCTCGTCGATGGTCGCGACGGTCGTCATGCCAGTCCCCTTTCGGTGAGCAGCGCATGCAGCGACGCCGCGGACTCCTGCACGGTCTGGTGCTGCGACTCGATGCGCAGGTCGGGCGTGACGGGCTCCTCGTACGGGTCGTCCACGCCGGTCAGCCCCGTCAGCTCGCCTGCGGCCTGCTTGGCGTACAGCCCCTTGACGTCCCGCACGGAGCACACCTCGACCGGAGTCGCCACGTGCACCTCGACGTACGGCGTGCCGTTCGCCTCGTGCCGCTTGCGCACCGCGTCCCGGCTGTCGGTGTACGGCGCGATCACCGGCACGAGCGCCTTCACGCCGTTGCGGGCGAGGAGCTCGGCGACGTAGCCGATGCGCTGCACGTTGGTGTGCCGGTCCTCGCGGCTGAAGCCGAGACCCGCCGAGATGAACTCGCGGATCTCGTCGCCGTCGAGCACCTCGACGAGGTGGCCCTCGGCGCGCAGCCGGCCGGCCAGCTCGGACGCGATCGTGGTCTTGCCGGCACTCGGCAGGCCCGTGAGCCAGACGGTGGCTCCGCTCGTCACGTGCTTCTCCTGAGGGGTCGGTGGGGTGGTCATCCGTGAAGTCCGCACTCGGTCTTGGCGCGCCCGGCCCAGCGGCCGGCGCGCGCGTCCTCGCCCGCGAGGACCCGGCGGGTGCACGGGGCGCAGCCGACGGAGGCGTAACCGTCCGTCAGCAGCGGATTGGTCAGCACGCCGTGCTCGGCGACGTAGGCGTCCACGTCGTCCTGGGTCCAGCGGGCGATCGGCGAGATCTTGACCTTGCGGCGCTTGTCGTCCCACGCGACGACCGGGGTGTTCGCCCGGGTCGGGGACTCGTCGCGGCGCAGTCCGGTCGCCCATGCGTCGTAGTGCGTCAGCCCCTGCTCCAGGGGCTTGACCTTGCGCAGGAAGCAGCACAGGTCGGGATCGCGCTCGTGCAGCCTCGGACCGTGTTCGGCGTCCTGTTCGGCGACGGTCTGGCGCGGGGTCAGCGTGATGACGTTGACGTCCATCACGGCCTCGACCGCGTCCCTGGTGCCGATGGTCTCCTCGAAGTGGTAGCCGGTGTCGAGGAAGACGACGTCGACACCGGGCATCGCGCGGGACGCGAGGTGGGCGACCACCGCGTCCTCCATGGAGGACGTCACGCAGAACCGCTTGCCGAAGGTGTCCGCCGCCCACTGCAGGATCTCCAACGCGGAGGCGTCCTCCAATGCGCGGCCCGCCCGTTCGGCGAGCGCCTTCAGCCGCTCCGTCTCCCGGGTTTCCTGAGCCGTCGTCATATCCCGTCCCCTCCCGTCGCGTCGTGCCGGAGCCCGCGGGCCAGCAGCCCGAGGAACTTCAGCCGGAATGCGCGGTTGCAGGCCGCGCACTCCCAGGCGCCGTGGCCCTCCTCCTCACTCGGACGCAGGTCCTCGTCGCCGCAGTACGGGCAGTAGAACGGTGCGGCACGCTCACTCACAGGTCGTCCCTCGTTTCGCTCGCCGCATTCACGAAAGCGCCTCCTCGGAGGCTCGGGCCGCCCAGGTCGCGAACCGCTCGCCCTCCTCGCGCTCCGCCTGGAACCGCTTCAGGACCCGCTCGACGTAGTCGGGCAGCTCCTCGGAGGTGACCTTCAGGCCGCGCACCTTGCGGCCGAAGCCGGCCTCCAGGCCGAGCGCGCCGCCCAGGTGCACCTGGAAGCCCTCGACCTGCTCGCCCCGGTCGTTCAGGACCAGCTGGCCCTTGAGACCGATGTCCGCGACCTGGATACGGGCGCAGGCGTTCGGGCAGCCGTTGATGTTGATGGTGATCGGCTCGTCGAAGTCCGGGATCCGGCGCTCCAGCTCGTCGATCAGCGAGGAGCCGCGCGCCTTGGTCTCGACGATGGCGAGCTTGCAGTACTCGATGCCGGTGCAGGCCATCGTGCCGCGCCGGAACGGGGAGGGCCTGGCGGTGAGGTCCAGCGCCTCCAGGGACTCGACCAGCGAGTCGACCTGTGCCTCCTCGACGTCGAGGACGATCATCTTCTGCTCGACGGTGGTCCGGACCCGGCCCGAGCCGTGTGCCTCGGCGAGCTCTGCGATCTTCGTCAGGGTGGTGCCGTCGACGCGGCCGACGCGCGGGGCGAACCCGACGTAGAAACGGCCGTCCTTCTGCCGGTGCACACCGACGTGGTCGCGCCAGCGCTGCGGCGGCTGGGCGGGAGCGGGACCGTCGACCAGCTCCCGCCCGAGGTACTCGTCCTGAAGGACCTGGCGGAACTTTTCCGCACCCCAGTCGGCGACCAGGAACTTCAGCCGGGCGCGCGTACGAAGGCGCCGGTAGCCGTAGTCGCGGAAGATGCCGATCACGCCCGCCCAGACGTCCGGGACCTCCTCCAGCGGCACCCAGGCGCCGAGCCGGACACCGATCTTGGGGTTCGTGGACAGGCCGCCGCCCACCCACAGGTCGAAGCCGGGGCCGTGCTCGGGGTGGTGCACCCCGACGAACGCGACGTCGTTGATCTCGTGAGCCACGTCGAGCAGCGGGGAGCCGGAGACGGCCGTCTTGAACTTGCGCGGCAGGTTGGAGAACTCCTTGCTGCCGATGTACCGGCGGTGGATCTCCTCGATCGCCGGGGTGCCGTCGATGATCTCGTCGGCGGCGATACCGGCCACGGGCGAGCCGAGGATCACGCGGGGCGTGTCACCGCAGGCCTCGGTGGTCGACAGGCCGACCGCCTCGAGGCGGTTCCAGATCTCCGGCACGTCCTCGATCCGGATCCAGTGGTACTGGACGTTCTGCCGGTCGGTGATGTCGGCCGTGCCGCGCGCGAACTCCTGCGAGATCTCGCCGATGACCCGCAGCTGCTGGGTGGTGAGCCGGCCGCCGTCGATCCGGACGCGCAGCATGAAGTACTCGTCGTCCAGCTCCTCGGGCTCCAGGATGGCGGTCTTGCCGCCGTCGATCCCGGGCTTGCGCTGGGTGTACAGCCCCCACCAGCGCATCCGGCCGCGCAGGTCGTTGGGGTCGATCGAGTCGAAGCCGCGCTTGGAGTAGATCGTCTCAATGCGTGTCCGCACATTGAGACCGTCGTCGTCCTTCTTGAACTGTTCGTTGCCGTTGAGCGGGGTGAAGTGACCCGCGGCCCACTGACCCTCACCGCGGTGTCGGCTCACCTTGCGGCGGGGAGTCGCGGCAGCGGGGTTCTGCGGGGTGGCGGCCATGGTTCTACGTCCTTCGGGACAGGCGGAAAGCGGCTCTGACCTGCGCGTACGGGCGCATGCGGGCGTACGCGCGCAGCTCGCGCGGGAACAGGCGAAGCAAGGGGGGAACGGCGTTGCTGGAGAGGTCTCAGCTCGCCGGACAGATGGCGCTGGACATGCGGCCGAGGTCGACGTGCCGCCGACTCACCAAGGCGATTCCAGTTCCAGACATGACGGAAGCGTGTCACGGCGATCTGGACAGAGTCCAGCTTAATCCAACATGCGGACACCCTTGTCCCGGAATGTGGAACAAGGGTGTCGTCGGTCACCTGGCGTGAACGGCGTAGTGTCGTACCAGGTCAGACCGGGTACGCACCCGGCCAGGGGCCCGGCGTGGCGACCTCCGGCTCCTCCTCGACCTTGGTGTCGAACAGCGTGAAGCCACGTCGCAGGTAGTTGTCCATCGCGTGCTCGCCGTCCTTGCTGCAGGTGTGCAGCCACACCCGCTTCGTCGGCGCTAGCCCCGGCCAGCGGTCGGCGAGGTCCCACGCCCGGGCGGCGCCGTACGACAGCAGGTGCCCGCCGATGCGGCGTCCGCGGAAGGCCGGGATCAGCCCGAAGTAGACGATCTCCACCGCCGAGTCGTCCTGCGGCTCCAGCTCCACGTAGCCGGCGGGTGTCCCGCGGTCGTACGCCACCCAGGTCTCCACACCGGGCCGCCGCAGGTACTCCCGCCACCGGGCGTAGGTCCAGCCCAGCCGGTCGGTCCAACGGATGTCCCCGCCCACGGACGCGTACAGGAACCGGCTCAACTCGGGCGAGGGCACCTCGGCGCGCACGATCCGCACGTCGCCCTCCGGCGCGGCGGCCGGAAGCAGGTCGGTCGGGGCGGTCTGCTCCAGGGACCAGGTGGTCACGGGGATGTTCGTCATGCCGGTCAGGGAATCATCTAGCCCAGCGCCCTGTCGATCGCGGACAGTGGCAGCGCGAACAGCATCCGGCCCGACTGCGACCAGACCTCGCCGCTCTCCGCCGAGTAGGAAAGGGACTGCGCGGGGCCGCTCCAGCACAGATACGTCTCGTCCGTGCCGCACCGCGCCGCCCGCGCGCCGTCGCCGTCCTGCCGCCACAGCGTCCCGCGCTCGCCCGCCGCGCGGGCCAGGTACCACCGGGACCCGCGCGCGAGCACGCCCCGCACGTCGGCCGCCTTCGTCTCGTACACCTGCCGCGGCCCGGTGCCGAGCAGCCCGGCGTCGGACGGGTCGTCGTCGAGGGCGTAACGCCACAGGCGGGTGGGCCGGTCGCCGTCCGCCGGGACCGACTCGCTCGCGACGAGGCTGTCGGGCGTGGTGCTGCGGTCCAGGGAGAGCGCGCCGATCCGGGCGCCGGTCAGCCGGTACGAGCGGACGGCGGGCAGCGTGTAGCGCTCGCTGCGCGCCGGTGGCGCCGCCTGGGCGGGGTCGCCGGAGGCACGCCGGATGCGGTCCACGTCGTAGACGTACAGGGCCCGGCCGTCGTCGGCGGTGACGAGCAGCTTGTCCTGGTACCAGACCATGCCGGACAGCGTCGAGGCGAGCGGCCGGCCGACGGGGTCCCCGCTCGCCGGGACGGTGAGCGCCACCCAGGTGTAGGTGAGCCGGTCCGGGTCGTCGGCGTCGACGAACGCCACCCGGGAGTGGCCCTGGCGGTCGCTGAAGCCGGCGAGGACCACGCGCTTCGAGCCCCACCGGCCGTCGTCGTCGGCGTCCCCCGAGGTCGTCACCGCGCCGCTGCGCCATCCCTCGGTGCCGGCCTCGTCCCAGCAGTGCGCCCGGGTGGCCGCGGGCGCTATCGGCAGCGCGGAGCGTTCGGCGCCGGTGCACTCGGCCGCGGCACGAAGGCTGCGGTCGGCGTCCTCGAGGACGGCGGCGACGCCGACCGGCCGGGCCGGCCCGGCGGGCACGGGCCGCGGCACCCACTCCTCGCTGAGCCGCAGATCCGCCAGGGAGACGGCGGAGGTGACCGGCTCGATCCCGCCCGGGTCGGTGCCGACCTGGGCCTGGGAGGTGCTGATCAGGGTGGCCGCACCGGTGAGCGCGAGGGCGGTGCCGGCCAGGAACGCACGCAGCGCCTGGCCCCGCTTGCGCCTGCGGTGTCTGCCGCGATGCTTCATCCGTCCTCCCGAGGCGAGCCAACTGCGCCTGGTGATCCGTGCGTTGACCGGGGAGCAGGTGGGTGGCCCGGTAGGGGATGCTACGTCAGGTGCGGGGGACTGCGGGCGCAGACCCGGCAAATACGCGAAAGAAGCCATCGGATCCGGGGAACCGTCCCCGCAAACCGACCCGGGAATCCGACCCGGTCATCCCGCCCCGGGGAATCCGCCCCGGTAATCCCCACTCGGGACATTCGCCCACCCCCGGCGACGGCGTCCCTCGTGCGACGTCACGGTGCGTCACCCGAGAACGCTCCGGGCACCGTCGAGGCCGCCCTGGCCCGCAGCACCGCCGGTGCGCCGGAGTGCGGGAGCAGGGCGGACGGCTCGGCCGGCAGCACCACCTCGATCTCGGCGTCGTCGCGGAACCGGTACGGCCGGTGCTCCAGCAGGCCGCCGAGATACCGCCGTACCCGCGACATCTCGGCACGCACGGTCACCGTGCGGCGCGGATCGCCGAACACGTCCTCGGCGAGCTGAGCGGCGGTGCGGCCGGCCCGGTGCTCGGCCAGCAGGAACAGCAACTCGCTGTGCCGGGGCGTCAGTTCCTGGCTCCAGGAGCCCGCACTGCCCGACACCGTCACCGACCAGCGGCGCGGCTGTCCCAGGTCCAGCACGATCCGGGTGGCGCCGGACGGCAGCGGCTCGTCGGCGGGGCGTACCAGCCAGCCCCCGCCCAGCGGTTCCACCACGGACAGCCCCAGCACGGGCAGCCAACGGCGGCCCGGCGACAGCGCCTTGGGCAGCGCTGTCCGGTTGATGTACGGCATTCCCGTCACCGCCGCCGTCCAGCCCTCCCGGTCCACCACCAGCGCCCGGCCGGTCAGCCGGGCCAGCACCGGAGCGGCCACCGCGCGCAGCCGGTCCAGCGCGGTCAGATGCAGCTCCCGCAGCCGGGCCTCGGCGAGCTTGGCCACCGAGTCGACCCAGGCGAGGGTCGCCGGATGCATCGTCTCCAGTGGCCCGCTGACGTCGACCACGCCGATCAGCCGGCCGTCGCGCGGATCGGTGATGGGGGCGCCGGCGCAGGTCCACGAGGCGTGCGAGCGGACGAAGTGCTCCGCGGCGAACACCTGCACGGGCCGCCGCACCACCGCCGGCGTCCCGACGCCGTTGGTGCCGACGATGCTCTCCCGCCAGTCGGCGCCCAGCAGGAATCCCAGCCCGTCCGCCTTGCGCAGCACCGCGGAACTGCCCTCGCGCCACAGCACCCGGCCGTCCGCGTCGGCGATCACCATGATGTGCTGGGCGGTGTCCGCGACCGAGACCAGGCCCTCCCTGAGCACGGGCAGCACATGCCGCAGCGGCGAGTCCTCGCGCCGCCGCAGAATCTCCTCCCACGTCAGCAGGCCGGATCTGAAGTCGTGGTCCGGGTCCACGCCGCTGCGCAGCATGCGTCCCCAGGACTCCTCGATGACCGGGCGCGGGGCGAGGCGGGGGCTGCGGCCGGAGAGGGCGGCGTCGCGCACGGCACTGAGCATGCGCGCGGCCCGGGGCGCGTCGACGGCGGCCAGGTGAGTGAGATTCATCGGCGACCGCGGCACTGAGGTCCTCCCACGGGTTCACACTGACGTGCGACCGGCTGTCAAGCCCTGGCGGCGTCGTTTTCCGGTCGCGTCCTGATGGTGCGTCCCATACTGCCGTCCGCCGATGACGGAGGGGTCCAGTCCGGTCACAGACACCGGAAAGTTGCAACCCCTTGCAACCCTGGTGGACCGCCGCACGGCGCATGAGACTTGAGCGACGCCGCCCGTGCGGCGCGCATGGCCTCAACGGGCCGGCAGGGGCAGGGGTGGTGCCGTGTCGGCGCAGCACCACCCCTGTCGGTCCGCGTTCCTCAGCGGACCGGCCGCGCCCGCTCCACCACCGACGCCAGGTCCAGCGTGTGCGGAAGGGTGCCGAACGAGGCACCCCAGTCGCCGCCCAGGCGTGAGCCGCAGAACGCGTCGGAGACCTCCGGCGGCGCGTACCGGACGAGCAGCGCGCCCTGGAGCACCAGCGCCAGCCGCTCGACCAGGCGCCGGGCGCGGGCCTCGACGCCCTCGAGATCGGCCAGTTCGGTCAGCAGGTTCTTGATCGCGGTGTCCAGTCGGTGGTCGGCGCCGCGTGCCCGGCCGACCTCCTGGAGGTAGGCGTTCAGGGCGTCCGGCTCGCGTCGCAGCGCGCGCAGCACGTCCAGCGCCTGGACGTTGCCCGCGCCCTCCCAGATCGAGTTCAGCGGCGACTCGCGCACCAGCCGGGGCAGCCCCGACTCCTCCACGTAACCGTTGCCGCCCAGGCACTCGGCCGCCTCCACCGCCACCGGCGTACAGCGCTTGGTCACCCAGTACTTGGCGGCCGGCACCGCCAGCCGCAGGAACGCCCGCTCCTGTTCGCCCCCGTCGTCGTAGGCGGCGGCGAGGCGCAGCCCGAGCGTGGTCGCCGCCTCGGACTCCAGGGCGAGATCGGCCAGAACGTTGCGCATCAACGGCTTGTCGATCAGCTTGCCGCCGAACGCCTCGCGGTGCGCGCCGTGGTGGATCGCCTGCGCCACGGCCTGCCGCATCAGTCCCGCCGAGCCGAGCACGCAGTCGAGCCGGGTCGCGGCGACCATCTCGATGATGGTCCGCACCCCGAGTCCCTCCTCGCCGACCCGGCGCGCCCAGGTCCCGTCGAACTCGACCTCGGCGGAGGCGTTGGAACGGTTGCCCAGCTTGTCCTTCAGCCGCTGGAGCAGGAAGACGTTCCTGCTGCCGTCCGCGAGCACCCGCGGCACCAGGAAACAGGTCAGCCCCTCCGGGGCCTGGGCCAGCACCAGGAAACCGTCCGACATCGGCGCCGAGCAGAACCACTTGTGCCCGGTCAGCTCGTACGTCCCGGCCTCGGCGAGCGGCCGGGCGACGGTCGTGTTGGCGCGGACGTCGCTGCCTCCCTGCTTCTCCGTCATGGCCATCCCGAACAGCGCCCCCGCCTTCTGCCCGGCGGGCCGCAGATCCCGGTCGTAGATCATGGACGTCAGCCGCGGCTCCCACTCGGCGGCGAGGTCCGGGTCGGTGCGCAGGGCGGGCACGGCGGCGTGGGTCATGGACAGCGGGCAGCCGTTGCCGGCCTCGACCTGCGTCCACATCAGGAACCCGGCCGCCCGCCGCACGTGCCCGGCGGGCCGCGCCCAGGCCGCGGTAAGGCCCGCGGCGACGCCCTTGCCGAGCAGCCGGTGCCAGGCCGGATGGAACTCGACCTCGTCGATGCGGCGGCCGTGCCGGTCGTGGGTGCGCAGTCCGGGCGGGTTGTCGTTGGCCAGCACCCCCCACTCCTGCACCTGGGCCGACCCGCAGGTGCGGCCGAGCCCCGACAGCTCGTCCAGCGCCTGGTCGAGCAGGCCGGGGGCGACGTGCCGTTCGACGGCGGCCACGAGGGCCCGGTCCGCGCCGAAGACGTCGTATCCGACGAGCGGCGGGGTCTGATTGGTCACGGTGTGGGTGGTGCGTGCCATGCCTCGGAACCTACCCCGAGGTACGGAGGTGGTCACCCCGTGGACCCGGCCCGGTGGCCCACCGTCCGACCAGGGTGAACCGTTCCCCGTCCGGCGGATACCTTTGGGTCGTGCAGCCAGCAAGTGACATCCCCGCACGACCCTCCGGTCGCCTCCACCGCGCGCGTGCGCTCTACCGGAACGTCTCCAAGCGCAGGACCGCCTGGCTGCTGCTCAAGGACACCGTCAACTCCTGCATCGAGTACCGCATCCTGGGCCTCGCCGCGGAGGCCGCCTTCTTCACGCTGCTGTCGGTGCCGCCGCTGCTGCTCAGCATGATCGGCCTGCTCGGCTACGTCGACGACTGGACCGGCACCGACACCATCTCCAGTCTGGAGACCAACCTCCTGGAGGCCTCCCGCACGGTCCTGTCCGACCAGGGCGTGAACCAGATCGCGCGGCCCATCCTGGACGACGTGATGACCGGCGGGCGGCCGGACGTCATCTCGATCGGCTTCCTGTTCGCGCTGTGGTCCGGTTCCCGGGCCGTGAACGTGTTCATCGACACGATCACCGTCATGTACGGCCTCGACGGCGTCCGCGGCATCGTCAAGACCCGGCTGGTGGCGTTCCTGCTGTTCCTCGCGGCGCTGCTGATCGGCTCGGTCGCGCTGCCGCTGATGGTCGCGGGTCCGGACGCGGTGGTGCGCATCGTGCCGTGGTCGACGACGGTGGTGCAGGTCCTGTACTGGCCGGTGGTGATCGTGCTGTCGATCGTCTTCCTGACGACGCTGTACCACGTGTCGGTCCCCGTCCGCTCCCCCTGGGTCGAGGACGTCCCCGGCGCCCTGGTCGCCCTCGCGATGTGGGTGCTCGGCAGCTTCCTGCTGCGGATCTACCTGACGAACACCATCGAGGGCGCGACGATCTACGGCTCCCTGGCCGCGGCCGTCGCCGTGCTGCTGTGGATCGGTGTGTCCGCGTTCGCCGTGCTGGTCGGCGCCGCCGTCAACGCGGCGATCGACCGCGTCTGGCCGGCCGCGGCGACGGCCGCCGCCCGCGCCGCCAACGAACGGCTGCGCGAGGCGCAGGTCGCCGAGTACGTGGCCCGCGCCGCCGCGGCCCGTGAGGCCGACGCCGACCCGGACGACCCCGACATGCCGTCCGAGTTCCCCGAGCGCTGGTCCCGCTTCCTTCCTCCGGAGGACGTGACCGCACGGCTGCGCACCCAGGTCAAGAGCGCGCAGAACGCGCAGAAAGCCGGCGGGGAGAACGGGCAGGAGCGGGCGGGCGAAGGCTGAGCGCGGCCGGGGCCCCGTTCACGCCGTCCACGTCCCCGCCGCCGCGGCCTCCGTCGCGAACCGCGTGAAGTCCCTCGGCGGGCGGCCCAGCACCCGCTCGACGCCGTCCGAGAGGTGGGCGTTGCGGCCGTCCAGGAGGGTCTCGAACACGTCCACGAGCAGGTCGACCGCCTCGGGCGGCTCACCGAACCCGGCCAACCGGGCGCCGTACTCCGCCGCCGACACCGGCCGGTACGTCAGCTCGCGCCCCGTCGCCCGCGCGATCTCCGCCACCGCCTCGCCGAAGGTCAGCAGCCGCGGCCCCGACACGTCGATGCCCTGCCCGACGTAGCGGTCACCCGCCGTCAGCGCGGCCACCACCACGTCCGCGACGTCCCGCAGATCGACGAACGGCTCCTTCACGTCACCGCCGGGGAAGACCAGCTCCCCGCCCGCCCGCAGCTCCTCCACCAGCGGCCCCTCGCTGAAGTTCTGCATGAACCACGCCGACCGAAGGACCGTCCAGTCCGCGCCCGACTCCCGCAGCGCCTCCTCGGTGGGCCGCGCGTGCACCTCGCCGCGCGCCGACAGCAGCACCAGCCGCCGTACGCCGAGGGAGACCGCCTCGTGGGCGAGCAGCCCGACCGCGCGGGTGGCCTGCGGGGAGCCGACGTCGCCGGGGTGGACGAGGTACGCCGCGTCCGCGTCGCGCAGCGTCCGCGCCCACGTCGAGCGGTCCGCCCAGTCGAAGCCCTGTGCGCGCGTGGCCGCCCGCACCGTCAGCCCCGCCGCGAGCGCGGCCCGCGCCACCCGGCTGCCCGTGCGACCGGACGCCCCGGTCACCACGACTGTCATGCCCGATTTCCGTGTCATGCCTCCAGTGAACTGCCGCACCGCTCCACGGGCCCATCGCTGAGCGGCTCATTCCCCTGCGCGCGCGTACCGCCCGCCATGGCGGCACCCTGCACAAGGTCCCCGCCCCGAACACCTCCCTGCGCTGCTCCACATGCGGCTTCACCACACCGGGCAGCCGGGAAGACCAAGCCACGTTCGGGTGCAAGAACCCGGACTGCGGATGGTCGGGCAATGCCGACCACAACGCAGCCCGGAACGTCTTGCACCTGTATCGGACGGGCCACGCGCTCGTCCCGGCTGCCGGGAGGGCAGTCGTCAGGCGCACTCGTGGCGTCAAGCCCGCCACCGCAAGGTAGGAGGGAATCTCCCGGCCTTCAGCC
Organism: Streptomyces chromofuscus; assembly: GCF_015160875.1. Taxonomy (NCBI): domain Bacteria; kingdom Bacillati; phylum Actinomycetota; class Actinomycetes; order Kitasatosporales; family Streptomycetaceae; genus Streptomyces; species Streptomyces chromofuscus. The sequence goes on from NZ_CP063374.1 coordinate 6,397,860, forward strand.
GGGAGAGCACTTTAAGCTGGCGCCATGGACGTTCCCCCGCGCTCGAACACGCACACGCGGGGGGACCCCCTCGCACGCCTGCTGGAGGGCCCACGCGCGCGGGGCGCCTTCATGATCCGGGCGTGCTTCGATCCGCCCTGGGCCGTACGGGTCGAGGACCGGGCACCGCTCACCGTGATGCTGATGGTGCGCGGCGACGCCTGGATCGTCCCGGACACGGGCGAGCGCGTGCGGCTGCGGGCCGGCGACCTCGCCATCGCCCGCGGACCCGCCCCGTACACCTGCGGCGACGACCCCGCGACGGCGCCGCAGGCGCTGATCCTGCCGGGCGGCGCGTGCCACTACCCCGACGGCGGCTCGCTGCGCGGCCGGATGGACCTGGGCGTGCGCACCTGGGGCGACCGGCTCGACGGCGCGGCGGTGCTGCTCATCGGCACCTACCTGTGGCAGGGCGAGATCAGCGGCCGGCTCCTCGACGCCCTGCCCCCGCTGCTGTCGCTCCCCTCGGACGTCTGGCGGTGCCCGCTCACCCCGCTCCTGATGGAGGAGATCGGGCGGGATGAGGCGGGGCAGGAGGTCGTCCTGGACCGGCTGCTGGACCTGCTGGTCATCGCCGCTCTGCGGGCCTGGTTCTCGCGCCCCGAGGCCGAGGCCCCGGCCTGGTACCGGGCGCAGGCCGACCCGGTCGTCGGCCGCGTCCTGCGCCGCGTTCAGGACGATCCGGCGCGTCCGTGGACGGTGGCGTCGCTCGCCGCCGAGGCCGGGGTGTCCCGGGCCGCGCTCGCCCGCCGCTTCACCGAACTGGTGGGCGAACCCCCGATGGCCTACCTCACCGGCCGGCGCCTCGCCCTCGCCGCCGACCGCCTGCGCGACAGCGACGACACCCTGGAGGCGATCGCCCGTCAGGTCGGGTACGGCAGCGCGTTCGCCCTGTCCAGCGCGTTCAAGCGGGTGTACGGGGTGAGCCCTCAGGAGCACCGGACGCGGACGGTCGCCCGGCGGACGCAGGTGGCGGGCGTGTAGGGCGCGCGCGAAGGGCGCGGGGCCGGGGGGAAGCGGGGGCCTCGGGGCGGCGCGGCGTGTGCCCGGCGGCGTAGCCTGGCGGACGTGTACATGGAGCGGGCCGCGCGGCTGACCGGCGCGGTGGTGTGGACGAACACCCCCTCGAAGGCCCCCGGCGCGGGGCGGGTGCTGCCCGACGGCTGCATGGACCTGCTCTGGCACGACGGACGGCTGCTGGTCGCGGGCCCGGACACACGCGCGCACTCCACGGCCGGCGGTGGCGGCCCCTGGGCGGGCGTGCGCTTCTTCCCGGGCACCGCGCCCACCTTCCTGGGCCTGCCCGCGTACGAACTGCGCGACCGGCGGGCCGAACTCGCCGACCTGTGGCCGGCCGCGCGGGCACGCCGGCTCACCGCACGCGTGCACGCGGCCGGCGATCCGGCACGCGGCCTGGAGGACGCCGCGCTGGCCCTCGCGGCCGACGCCAATCCGCCGGACCCGCTGCTGCGGCGGATCGTCACGGCGCTGGACGCGGGCCGCCCGGTCGCCGCGACCGCCGATGAACTCGGCCTCGGCGCACGGCAGTTGCACCGCCGCGCGCTGACCGCTTTCGGATATGGCCCGAAGACGCTCGCCCGTGTGCTGCGGCTGCAACGGGCCCTGAGGCTCGCGCGGACCGGCCTGCCGCCCGCGGAGACGGCCGCGGCGGCCGGTTACGCCGACCAGCCGCACCTGTCGCGGGACGTCAGGGACCTGGCGGGCGCCACCCTGGGCGAGCTACTGGGCGGCGGCTGACGGCAGCGGGGCGAACAGGTCGACGCCGTTGCCGTCCGGGTCGTGCAGGACGGCGTACCGCTGGCCCCAGAAGGCGTCCCACGGCTTGAGCTCGCCCCGGTGGCCGGCGCCCACCATCTCCTCGTACACCGCGTCGACCTCGTCCGGCCCGTCGCACAACAGCGCGAGCGAGGCCCGGCCGCCCCCGGTGGGCGGCCGCCACCCGGGATGGAACGAGCGCACGCTCTCCTCCGTGTCCAGCAGCAGCCGCAGCCCGCCCGGCAACTCGGCCTCCGCGTGCGGCTGTTCCTCCGCCCCGTTCGGGAAGGCGAATCCCAGACGGCGGTAGAAGGCCACGGAGGCGGCCATGTCGGAGACGACCAGGCCGATGGCGTCGAATCGTGGAGTCATGGGGCCCACCGTAGGCAGCGCTGCCGCGCGCCGTCTTGAAGGAATCGGACAGCGGCGCGGAGGCGGGCCCACCGGGACCGGTTCAGTCGAACCGCACCGGTCCCCTCGGCGTGTCCACCGTGAACGACAGCCCCACAGGCCCCGCTGTGAGGGGCAGTCCGGTGTCCAGGGCCGCGAGGAGGGGCTGGATGCCGGCCGGGTCCGGTGCCGTGGCCGAGAAGGACAGCAGGGGGATGACGGGGAGGCCGGCCGCGCTGCTGCCGCGGCACTAGGCTCGGCTGCCATGGCAACGCGACTGCTCGTCTGCACCCGCACCACCGACTACCGCCACGACTCCATCCCGGACGCCGTGGCCGCCGTGGACGCGCTCGGGCCGTTCGACGTCGAGCACACCGAGGATCCGGCGGCCCTGGAGGCGCCCCTGGACGGGTACGCCGCCGTCCTCTTCCTCTCCACCAGCGGCGAGGTGCTCACACCGCCAGGGCGGGAGCGGCTCGCCGCCTACGTCGAGTCGGGCGGCGGCTTCGTCGGCGTGCACGCGGCGGCCTGCACCGAGGACGACTGGCCGTACTACGGCGAACTGCTCGGCGCCCGCTTCGCCCGCCACCCCGCGTACCAGCCGGGCAAGGCCCTCGTCGAGGACCGTGACCACCCCGCGACCCGGCATCTGCCGCCCGTGTGGTCCCTCAGCGACGAGTGGTACGACTTCCGCACCAGCCCGCGCGGTGCGGTGCGCGTCCTCGTCTCCGCCGACGAGTCCTCGTACCAGGGCGGCGGAATGGGCGACGACCATCCCCTGGCGTGGTGCCGCGAGCAGGGCGCCGGACGCGTCTTCTACACCGCCCTCGGCCACGCCTCCGAGGTGTACGCGGACGCGGACTTCCGCGCCCATCTGCGGGGCGGGATCGGCTGGGCGGCGGGCACGGAGTAGCGCGGGGCGGTGCTCGCGCGTTCCACCGGACGGGTCGACAACTCGGTGCGGGTGCTTTCCGGGCGGTGGCCTTCCGACTACCACGAGTGCCTCCAGGGTCGACGGTCCGCGACGACCGTCAGAAGGCGCTTCCTGCAGTAAGACTCCTATCCAAGTGGGCGGCAGGGGGACGTGACGACGCGGGAACCGGGGGTGATCACCGTGAACCAGGGGGTGATCGCCGGACGTGCCCGGCCGGTTCAGGCGACCCGGGTCAAGTCCGCGTGGCGCACCTCGTGGGCGAGGGGCAGGCCCGCCGCGAGGCGTTCCAGTTCCTCGACCACGACGCGGCCGAGCCGTTCCAGCTCGTTGCCGAGCGAACCGGCGATGTGCGGGGTGAGGAAGACGTTGGGGAGGGTGTAGAGGGGCGAGTCCGGGGGCAGCGGCTCGGGTTCGGTGACGTCCAGGATCGCGCTGAGCCGGCCGGAGACCAACTCGTCGGTGAGGGCGGCGTGGTCGACGAGGGCGCCCCGGGCGGTGTTGACGAGCACGCCGCCGTCCCGGATCAGGGCCAGGCGCTCCCGGTTCAGCATGTGGCGCGTCGCGGGGACGTCTGGCGCGTGCACGGTGACGATGTCACTGCCGCTCAGCAGGGCGTCCAGCGACATCGGCCGGGCGCCGAGCGCGGCCGCCTCGGCGGCGTCGACGTAGGGGTCGTGCAGCAGGATCTCGAAGTCGTAGGGCCGCAGCAGTTCGAGCAGCCTGCGGCCCACGCGGGAGGCGCCGATGACGCCGACACGGCGGCCGAGGTTCCCGACCGCCGCCGTCCGCGCGGCCGTCGGCCGGGCGTGCGTGACGCGGAAGTCCTCGCGCAGGGCGAACGCGTCCTTCCCGGCCAGCAGGATCATCGCGAGCGTGTACTCGGCCACCGGCGCCGCGTTGGCGGTGACCGCGCTGGAGACGGCGACGCCGTGTCTCCACAGGGCCTCGCCGACGAGCGGGCGGACGGAACCGGCGGCGTGCAGGACCGCGCGCAGGGACGGGACCGCGGCCAGGGCGTTCTCGTCCAGCGGCGGACACCCCCAGCCCGTGACCAGCACCTCGGCACGGGACAGCGCGTCCGCCACGCCCGGGTCGGCGAAGTCCCCGACGACGAGCGCCGGGTCGATGTCCGCCGTCCGCCGCAGGCGCGTGAGGAGCGGGGCGGGGAAGAGCAGCGGCAGATGCACCGGATCCATGGCGAACACGGCCCTGGGCGGTCGGGCGGCGGGCATGTCTCTCCCGAGGCGAGGAGGGGCCCGACATGGCTGGGTGGGCCGGGCGAGGCGGACAGGAACGGGGTTGTGAAAGCGCCTTCTACGGTAGATCCGGCTCCGGCGGAGGGGCAATCGCCGGAAAGGGCCTGGCAGAAAGGGCCCGGCAGAGGGGGCCTGCCCCGGCACGCCGACGCACGCAGACGAACACCGGTGCGCGCCGACGGACGCCGACGTACGCCGAACGGCCCAGCCCGGGGCCCGACTCCGCGCCCGTGCACCGGAATACCTTTCGCCGATGTGATGCTCTGACCGGAGTGGTGCACGAGCGCGGGGAAGGGCTGGTGGACTCATGACGGCGGCAGATCTCGCGGACCCCGTGGTCAGGACGCCGTACGGCGCCGTACGAGGCCGCCGCGAGGGCGGTGTCGCGGTCTTCCGGGGCATCCCGTACGCGGCGCCCCCCTTCGGCCCCCGCCGGTTCCGGCCGCCCGTGCCACCGGAGCCCTGGGACGGCGTGCGCGACGTGGGCGCCTTCGGGCCCACCCCGCCCAAGCCGCCGTACTCGGAGGCGTTCGCCCAGTACCTGTCCGACCCGATCGTGCCCGGCGACGACTGCCTCAACCTGAACGTCTGGACTCCCGAACCCGCGCCGGGCGCGCGGCTCCCGGTGCTCGTGTGGTTGCACGGCGGCGCCCTGACCAGGGGGTCGTCGTGCGTTCCCGTGTACGACGGGCGCACCTTCGCGCGCGACGGGGTCGTCTTCGTCTCCGTCAACTACCGCCTGGGGGTCGAGGGGTACGGCCTGTTCCCGGACGCGCCCGCCAACCCCGGCCTGCGGGACCAGCTCGCCGCCCTGCGGTGGGTGCACGAGTCGATCGAGGCCTTCGGCGGCGATCCCGGCCGGGTGACGCTGGCGGGACAGTCGGCGGGGGCGATCAGCGCCGGCGCCCTGATCGCGGCCCCGCAGGCCCAGGGCCTGTTCCGGCGCGCGGTCCTGCAGAGCGGCCCGCCGGAGGCGTCCGAGCGGGACAAGGTGCGGCGGATGGTGCGCCGGATGGCGGCCCGGCTGAAGGTGCCCGCGACCGCCGAGGCCTTCGCCGCCGTCGACCGCGAGCTGCTCCTGCGCACCCAGGCCGAGGTCGGCCGGCTCAGCAGTCCGGTGGTGGGCGGACCGGCCTTCGGGATCGTCGTCGACGGTGACCTCGTGCCCCGCGATCCGCTGGCGGCGCTGGTCGAGGGGGAGGCCGCGGCCGGCGCCGACCTGCTCCTGGGCTGGACCCGCGACGAGTACCGGCTGTGGCTCGTGCCCGGCGGCCTGCTGGAGCGCGTCGACCGGCTCGGTGCCGTGGCCCTGGCCGGCGCGATGGCCCGCTGCCACTGCGGCCACGCCGTTCCGCGCGGCTACCGCGCCCTGCACCCCGAGGCGGGCACCGCCGAGATCGTCGGCCAGCTGCTCACCGACCACCTGCTGCGCGGCCCGCTGCACCGGCTGGCCGACGCCCGCCCCGGATCGTCGTACGTCTACGAGTTCGCCTGGCCCTCACTGCTGCCGGGGCTCGGCGCATGTCACGCCCTGGAGCTCGGTTTCGTCTTCGACACCGACGAGGTCCCGGAGTCGGCCAAGCTGGCGGGCTGGGGCGCACCGGCGGAACTGGCCGACGCGATGCACGCGGCGTGGGTGAGGTTCGCGGTCGACGGCGACCCGGGCTGGCAGGCGTGGGACCCCGCGCACCCCGTGCGGATCTTCGGCGAGTGCGAGCCGGGGGCGGCGGGGCGGCGGGGGGCGACGAGGGAGCCGTACACCGCCCACGGGCCGCGCGACCGCGAGCTCGCCCTGTGGACAGCCGATCTCCTCGACGCGGAGGCCGCGCCCGCCTCCGCCGCGGCCGGGGATCCGCCGGTCCGCAACGCGGAAATGCGGTCGGTCGTCCGGCTCCTGCGCCGCTCGGCCGGCGTCCGCCGACACTGACGCCGGGGCCGGGACGGGCGTGGGCCGGCTGTGACGCCGGGACCGGGACGGGCGTCGGCCTGCTGGCGACGGCTTCCTGAGGGCCTGCCGGCGACGGCCTCTTGGCGTCGGCCTGCCGGCGTCGGGCTCCTCGTGCGGGCTTCCTCGCGTCGGCCTGCCGGCGACGGTCTGGTGGCGTCGGCCTGTCGGCGTCGGGCTCCTCGTGCGGGCTTCCTCGCGTCGGCCTGCCGGCGACGGTCTGGTGGCGTCGGCCTGTCGGCGTCGGGCCCCTCGCGCCGCGATCCTCGCGTCGGCCTGCCGGCGTCGGCCTCCTCGGCGTGGGCCTCCCGGCGTCGGCCCCGGGCGCCGCTGCGGAGGAGGGGCCCGCACAGCGCGGCACGGAGATCGCGCGGAGGCCGGACACCTGCCGTACGGCGGCAACGCCCGTGCCTCACCCCGTCAGCGTCCGCGCGACGGTCGCGATCGTGTCGGGTCCGACCCGGCAGCAGCCGCCGATCAGACGGGCACCGCGGTCGCGCCAGTCCTCGACCTGCTCCGGGGAGAACGTGGAGCGGCCGCTCCAGGTGCGGGCCCCGGCGTCCCAGGTCTCGCCGCTGTTGGGATAGGCCACCACCGGCCTGCCAGTCACCCGGGCCGCGGTCGCGACGGCGCCGCCGACGTCCCGCGGCGCGCAGCAGTTCACGCCGACCGCGATCACCTCGTCCACGTCGGCGGCCAGGGCGAAGGCCTCCTGGAGCGGTTGTCCGGCGCGGGTGCGGTCGCCGGCCACGGTGTACGACAGCCAGACCGGCACGCCGAGTCCCCGCACCGCCCGCAGCAGGGCCGTCGCCTCGTCGGCGTCCGGAACGGTCTCCAGGGCCAGTACGTCGGGCCGGGCCGCGGCGAGCGCCTCCAGCCGGGGGCGGTGGAAGCGTTCCAGCTCGTTCACCGTCAGCCCGTAACGGCCCCGGTACTCCGAGCCGTCCGCGAGCATCGCCCCGTAGGGGCCGGCCGAGGCCGCCACCCACAGCGGCCGGGCGACCCCCTTCGCCGCCGCGCGCGCCGCCGCCTCGCGCGCCGCCTCGACGCCTAGGCGCATGAGTTCGGCCGCCCGCCCGTGGCCGATCCCGCGCCGGGCGAAGCCCTCGAAGGTGGCCTGGTAGCTGGCGGTGATCGCCACGCTCGCGCCCGCCAGGAAGTAGGCGAGGTGTGCCTCGGTGATCGCCTCGGGCCGCTCGGCGAGCAGCCGCGCCGACCACAGCTCGTCGCCGAGGTCGTGCCCGGCCGACTCGAGCTGGTTGGACAGGCCGCCGTCGAGGACGACCGCCCCCGCGGCGAGCGCCTCGGCGAGGCCGGTCGGGGGTCGCAGGGTGCCACTGGTCATGTCTCGACGCTAGGGCCTGTCGTCCGGATCGGGCCACCGACGGGGTGTACCGATCGGCGCCGTCGGCTTCCTGCGGCCCGATAGGAACGATTTGCCCCCGCCGGGCCTCGGGGCGGACGGCAGCGAAGTCACTCGCTCACTTCGCCCCGTAGCCGCCGCCGGTCCATTGCTGGTCGGTTCCACCGTTGCAGGTGAACTGCGTGCCGCCGGCGACCGTCCGCGGTGCGGCGCTGACGGCACTCGGTGCGGTAGAAAGCGCTTGTTGAGTGGCGTACCGTTCAGCCGCCAGGTGCTTCGCCCCGGAAGGAGCCCGCCGATGGATCTGCCCCCGGACGACCGCACCCGGAGCCCGTACACCGGTTTCACGCGCGCCCACTGGGAGGCCGCCGCCGACTGCCTGCTCGCCGCCGTGGAGCCCTGCGCCACCGAGGACCGCGCCCTCTACCACCTGCCCGGCGACCGCACGAGCGTGTCCGGCAGGCTCTCGGACGGCCTGGAGGGCTACGCCCGCACGCTGCTGCTGGCGGCCTTCCGACGTGACGAGACCGTGCTCGAACGGTACGCGGACGGCCTCGCCGCCGGCCCCGGCGGCGTCTGGCCCCGCGTCAGGGACCGCAGCCAGCCCCTGGTCGAAGCGGCGTCCATCGCCCTCGCCCTGCGCCTGACCCGCGACCTGCTGTGGGACCGGCTCGACGACGCCGTACGCGGGCGGACGGTCGCCTGGCTCACCGACGCGCTCACCGCCGAGCCCTGGCCGTGCAACTGGGAGCTGTTCCCGGTGACGGTCGGCGGGTTTCTCCAGGAGATCGGCCACGAGACGGAGGCGTCCCGCACGGCGGTCGACCGTGGGCTGGAGCGCATCGAGGGCTGGTACGTCGGGGACGGCTGGTACACCGACGGGGACGGGCGCAAGTTCGACTACTACAACGGCTGGGCGATGCACCTCTACCCGGTGCTGCACGCCTGGCTGGCCGACGAGCACCGGTCGCTGGACCTGTACGGCGGCCGGCTCTCCCGGCACCTCGCCGACTACGCCCGCCTGTTCGGCTCCGACGGCGCCCCGATGCTCCAGGGCCGCTCCCTCACCTACCGCTTCGCGACCGCCGCCCCGCTGTGGCTCGGCGCGCTCACCGGGCACACCCCGCTGTCGCCGGGACAGACGCGGCGGCTGGCGTCGGGTGCGCTGCGTCACTTCCTGGACCGGGGAGCGGTGGACGCACGGGGACTGCTGACCCTCGGCTGGCACGGCCCCGACGAGGCGGTGCTGCAGAGCTATTCGGGACCCGCGTCCCCGTACTGGGCGAGCAAGGGCTTCCTCGGCCTCCTCCTGCCCGCCGGGCACGAGGTGTGGACGGCGACCGAGGAACCGGGCCCGGCCGAGCGGGCCGACGCGGTCACGCCGGTCGGCCCGCCCAACTGGCTGCTGCAGTCCACGCGCTCGGACGGTGTGGTCCGGCTCCACAACCACGGCAGCGAGGACGTGCGCTACGACCCGTACTACACGCGCCTGGCCTACTCGACGGCGACGGAGCCCTCGGCGTCGTACGACAACAGCGTGATCGTCGGGGACGACGCGAGCCGGACGGAGATCGAGCCGCTCGGAGTGGGGGAGGGCTGGGCGGCCTCCCGGCACACCGTCGGTGACGGCGTTCGTGTCACGAGCCTGGTGGCGGCCGAGGGCGCGGTCGAGGTGCGCGCCCATCTGGTGGCGGGGGCCGCGGCGGGGACCCCGGTGCGGGTCACGGGGTGGGCCGCGAAGGACGGCATGCGCGCGGAACTCGCCCCGGTCAGCGGCCTCGACGACGCCCTCACCGGTACCGTGACCGACACCCCCGCCCTGTTCGTCGCCCTGGCGCGCCTGACCGGGGAGACGGACCCGGCACCCCTCGCGGACCTGGTCTCGGTGGACGTCCACGACGCCCGCGAACTGCGCGTGCGGTGGTCCGCCGGAACCGCCGCGCGCTTCCGGTTCAGGACGTCGGCCGACCGGTCGGGCGCGCCGTCGTGGACGGTGACGCCCGTGTGACGCGGGCGGCACGCTTGCCGACACCGACACCGACACCGACACCGACACCGGCACCGGCACGCGCCGCGCGGGGCGTCTCACGGCACGGGCGGCGAGGGCCGCGTAGTCGAGCCGCCGTCACACTTCGGCCGGCACCGAAGCGATCCGCCCCTACCGTGCCGTCATGACTCCCTTCAGCGCACTGCAGCACGCGGCCGAGCCGCTGCTGCTCCCCAACGCCTGAAACCACGCCTCCGCCCGGGCCCTCGCGGCGCAGGGCTTCCCGGCGATCGGCACGACCAGTCTCGCGGTCGCCGCGGCGGCCGGGCCGCCCGACGGCGCGGCACGGACCCGCGACGAGACGCTGCGGCCGGCCCTCACCCTCGGCAGGGAGCCGTTCCTGCTCTCCGTCGACGCGGAGGGAGGAGCGCTCGCTCGGGGGCCGGGTGAACTCGTGGTCGTGAAGGGTTGGTTGGACAACCTGTGTGTGCGCGGGTGAGCGGCCGTGTCCATGACGTCCGGGGATCACCCGTGGGTCGTGGAACGTTCACCTGCTGCCTCGATTCTCCTCACACGGCGCAGAAGCACCGGAAAAAAGGCAACCGCCGCAGACGGCAGCAGCGGTATCCAGGAGGAACATCATGGGGCACAGCCACGGACACGGGCATCATCACCACGGACACGATCACGGCCACGGGCACGAGCACGCGCCGCTGCCCGCCGCCTTCGACACCTCCGTGCCCGACGAGGCCCTGACCCCGGAGCAGCAGTCGCGCCGCTCGCTGCTGCGCCGCGCCGGCCTGCTGGGCGCGGGCCTGGCCGCCGGCAGCGTGCTGTCGGGCACCGCCGGCACGGCCCCCGCGGCCGCCGCCACCAACGGCCGCCGCGGCAAGGGTTTCCTGTGGCTCGCCGGCGACCACCACATCCACACCCAGTACAGCAGCGACGGCAAGTACCGCGTCGTCGACCAGGTCCGGCAGGGCGCCAAGCACGGCATGGACTGGCTGGTGATCACCGACCACGGCAGCGCCACGCACGCCAAGATCGGTGTCGAGAAGGTCAACCCGGACATCCAGCAGGCCCGCGCCGCCTACGAGGACACCCTCGTCTTCCAGGGGCTGGAGTGGAACATCCCGGCCGCCGAGCACGGCACGGTGTTCGTGCACCCCGGCAAGAACGAGGTCTCCGTCCTCAAGCAGTTCGAGACCGACTACGACGGCAGCGTCAAGGGCGCGAGCGGCAACTCGCCCGCCAACGAGGCACTGGCCGTGGCGGGCCTCGCCTTCCTCTCCGACCAGGTGAAGCGGCGCAAGGTCCAGGACGCGCTGATGCTCGCCAACCACCCGGCGCGGCGCGGAGTCGACTCCCCGCACGAGATCCGCGCCTGGCGTGACGCGACGCCCGCGGGCCACCAGATCGCCGTCGGCTTCGAGGGCGCGCCCGGCCACCAGGCCGCCGGCCTGCCCGCGCCGCTCGGCATGGGCCGGGCCCGCGGCATCTACGACAACAACCCCAGCGCCGACTCCTTCGCCGGCTACCCGCTGGAGAGCTACCGCACCTGGGGCGGCTTCGACTGGATGACCTCCACCGTCGGCGGCCTGTGGGACAGCCTTCTCGCCGAGGGCAAGCCCTGGTGGATCACCGCGAACTCCGACTCCCACCAGGTGTACGCCGACACCGCCGCGCGCGGCGGCGGCGACTTCAACGCGGGCGGCCGCTACGACGACCCGGTCTACGCCGGCAAGATCGACGTCACCCAGGGCGACTACTGGCCCGGCTACTACAGCCGCACCCACGTCGGCTCCGACGGCTTCTCCTACGCCGCCGTCATGGACGGCATCCGCGCGGGCCGCATCTGGGTCGACCACGGCCAGCTGATCAGCGGCCTCGACGTCCGGGTGTCCGGCGGCAGCCGCTGGGCCACCCTCGGCGGCGCCCTGCACGTGCGCAAGGGCACGAAGGTCACGCTGACCGTGGACGTGGCGCCGGCCGGCGGCCCCAACTGGGCCGGTTTCGTCCCGAACCTGGCCCGCGTCGACGTCATCCAGGGCGACGTGACCGGCGAGGTCAAGGACAAGGACACCTTCACCGCGCCGACCGCCAAGGTCGTCAAGTCGTACGAGGTGAACAAGTCCACCGGCACCGTCCGCCTCACCTACGACCTCGGCAACGTCGACCGCCCCGTCTACGTCCGCCTGCGCGGCACGGACGGCAGGCGCAGCGCCGTCGGCGCGATGGGCGCGGCCGTCGACCCGGCCGGCCCGGCGCTGGACGTCGTCGGCGACGCCGACCCGTGGCTGGACCTGTGGTTCTACTCCAACCCGGTGTGGGTCCTGCCCTCGTGAAGCCGTACGTCCTCACCGTCGACGCGGGCCTGAGGGACCTGCGCGCGGCCGACCACCTGCTCCAGACGCTGGCGGCCGAACTCGCCCTTCCCGAGAGCACGTTCGGCTGCACGCACCTGGTGCGGGACGAGCGGCCGCGGGTCGTGCTGTCCTTCGCCCTCGCGTCGCGGGCGGCCCTGCCGCCGACGCGGGAGCGGCTGACGGCCAAGGGGTACGCGGTGACGGACGGCGCCCCCGACGAGGTCGGCCGCGCCGTGCTCTACCCGGGCGCGGCCGGCCTGACCGGCACGCTGTCGGTCGCGGAGCTGCTGTCCCGCTCCGCGGTCGGCCGCGTGAGCGTCCTGGGCACGACGGAACCCCCGGCGCCGGACGCCGCCGTCGTCACGCGGGACCACGTACGGCCGCAGTGGCAGGACGGTGAGCTGGTGCTCGCCGTCATGCCCGCGGTCGGCGGCACTCTGGTGCCCTTCGAGGTGCCCGACCCGACACCCTGCTGCGCCGACCACTGAGAGCCGGCGAGCGCCGCTGTCAGGCGGGGAGCCGGTCCAGCTCCCCGCCGACGGCCTCGCGCAGGGTGTCCTGGCGCGGCCCGAGCGCGTACCGCTCGTCGCTCCAGTGGTCCCGGGGGTACAGCCACACGGGCAGGCGCACGCGGTCGGCCGGCTCCCAGTCGAAGCGCGGCCAGACGTGGGCGTGCAGGTAGGCGTCGGTGTTCCCGAGGATCTCCGGATTGACCCTGCGGAAGGCCGGGTCGAGCCGCCGGCAGGCGCGTTCCACGGCCTCGCCCAGCCGGTCCATGTCGTTGAGGAACGCGAGCCGCCGCGACCTCGGCAGCTGGGACAGCCGCTGCACCGCCGGGTCGTCGACCAGCAGCACCGAGTAGCCCGGCAGGAACTGCACGTCCCCGATCACCGCGAAACCGGCGTTCAGCCGGCGCAGCACCGTCGGGTTCTCGCCGCGCAGGGCGCTGCCGATCCGGTCCGCGCGCCAGTCACCGTCTGTTCCGTCCTCGTCGGTCATGAGGCGGGAGTGTACGAGGTCCGGGTCGCCGGCCCGGACCTCGGTGGCGCCGCTCAGCCGGTCGGCGTGAAGACGAACGAGAACGTGCTGGGCCGTGCGTGCAGGTGGTACTGGGGGAGGGCGCCGGGGCCGCAGGACTGGGAGCCGATGCCCATCTGGCCGTGGTCCAGGTTCACCCACACCGTCCCGCCCGGCGTGAGATCGGTCAGGTGCCGGGCGGCGTCCAGCTGCTCGGTGGTCCAGCGCCGCGCGGTGAGCCAGAACTCCGGGTCGCCGTCCACGCGCAGGCCGCCGAGTTCCGCCCAGCGGACGTCGGCGCGGGCGCCGTTCTCCTGCGGGCGGACGTACGGGGTCTGCATCGCGTCGACCGTGGACCGCCAACGGCCCAGCTTCGAGGCGGCCTTCGTGTCGGGGTACGCCTCGCCGGGGCCGCCGCCGAACCAGGTGACGCGGTCGGCCGACGCCAGCCCGAAGCGGATGCCGAGCCGGGGCAGGGGCAGTTGCCAGTCGCCCTCGGGCGTCACCGAGACGCACAGCCGCAGCCGGTTCCCGTCGGCTGTCCAGCGGTACACCGTCCGCAGGGCGACCTCGGCGGCCGCGGGCGCCACCCGGGTCCGTACCGTCAGCGCGTCCCCGCCCACCTCGACGCCGTCCAGCCGGTGCTGCATCCGGTGCAGGCCGAGCCTGCGCCACAGCGGCCCGTAACGGGCGTCGGGCTGCCAGGGGGCCCCTTCGTCGTTGTCGGTGGGGGCGCGCCAGACGTCCAGGCGGAGCCCCGTCACCTCCACGCCGCCGACGGCACGCAGGGCGCCGGTGCGGGCGTCGAAGGCCGCCGGTCCCAGGCGCAGCAGCGGTCCGTCGGCGGCCGGGGACGCGGTGGCGGCCGGCACGACGGACTCCCGCCGGCCGACGGGAAGCTGCGCCCAGGCCACTTCGTGACCCCGTTCGCCCCACGGCGTGTCCCGCGCCAGCAGGGCCCGTACCGTCCACTGGGTCTCGGCCCCGGTGGGGGCGTCGGGCGGCGCGGGCAGCTTCACGTCGGCCGACTCGCCCGGCGTGAGCGGCGGGACGGACAGCGGGCCGGACTCGGCCGTCTCACCGTCCACCTGGTAGGACCACTCGAAGGCGAGCGCGGACAGGTCGGCGAAGTCGTGGGTGTTGGTGACACGGACCGCGCCGGACGGGCCGTCGCCGTCGATCCGGACCGGCTCGATCACCTTCTTGAACTCGGTCAGCCCCGGTGACGGCGTCCGGTCGGGGAAGACCAGGCCGTCGCACACGAAGTTGCCGTCGTGCAGTTCCTCGCCGAAGTCGCCGCCGTAGGCGAAGCCCAGCTCCGGGTGGGCCACGCCGTGGTCGATCCACTCCCAGACGAAGCCGCCCTGGAGCCGGTCGTGGGACTCGAAGATCCGCTGGTAGTCGGCGAGGCCGCCGGGGCCGTTGCCCATGGCGTGGCCGTACTCGCAGAGAATGAAGGGCAGCGCGCGGCGCTTGTGCGTGCCGCCGTCCAGCCCGCGGCCGATCCTGTCGACCTCGGCGTGGGGGGCGTACATCCGCGAGTACACATCGGTGTCGCGGCAGTCGACGTCGCCCTCGTAGTGCACGAGGCGGGAGTCGTCGCGGCCGTGGATCCACTCGGCCATGGCGGTCAGCCCGCGTCCGGTGCCGGCCTCGTTGCCGAGGGACCAGACGACGACCGACGGGTGGTTCTTGTCCCGCTCGACCATCCGGGCGGCACGGTCGAGCAGGGCCGGGGTCCAGCGGTCGTCGTCGCAGGGGTTGTCCCGCCAGGACTGCGTGACGAAGCCGTGGGTCTCCAGGTCGCACTCGTCGACGACCCACAGGCCGTACTCGTCGCACAGGTCGAGGAAGGCCGGGTGCGGCGGGTAGTGGGAGGTGCGGACGGCGTTGACGTTGTGCCGCTTCATCAGCAGCACGTCCGCGCGCATGGTCTCGACGTCGAGGGCACGGCCGCGCTCGGGGTGCCACTCGTGCCGGTTGACGCCCTTGAACAGGACCGACCTCCCGTTGACCTTGATCAGGCCGTCCTCGAGGGCGACGGTGCGGAACCCGACGCGCAGCGCGACGCGTTCGCCCTCGGTGGCCAGGACGCCCTCGTAGAGGCGTGGGGTCTCGGCGGTCCAGGGCTCGACGGCGACGGTGACCGGCTCGCCGGTGGCGATGTCGACGGACAACTCCGGGACGGTGACCCGGCCGGGCACGTCGGAGTCGACGCGCAGGGTGCCCTCGCCGGTGAGGTGGTCGTAGGAGGCGTGCACGAAGAAGTCGCGCGCGCCGCCCACCGGGCGGTGCAGCAGGGTGACGTCACGGAAGATGCCCGGCAGCCACCACTGGTCCTGGTCCTCCAGGTAGGAGCCCGCCGACCACTGGTGCACCCGGACCGCGAGCACGTTGCCGACCCGTTTCAGCAGCTGGGCGACCTCGAACTCGTGGGGCAGGCGGGAGCCCTTGAACTCGCCGAGTTCCGTGCCGTTCAGCCAGACGCGGGCGCACGACTCGACGCCGTCGAAGCGCAGCACCGCGTCCCCGGTCTCCGGCCAGCCGTCGGGCAGGTCGAAGTGGCGCAGGTGGTCGCCGGTGGGGTTGTCGGTGGGGACGTGCGGGGGGTCGACCGGGAAGGGGTAGAGGTGGTTGGTGTAGGCGGGCGCCCCGTGGCCCTGGAGGACCCAGTGGCCGGGGACGGCGACCTGCGGCCAGGCCCCGGCGTCGTAGCCGGGCTCGGCGAAGGAGTCGTCCTCGGCGTCGGCGGTCGGCGACAGCCGGAAGCGCCAGTCGCCGTTGAGGGACAGCCGGGCCGCGTCCGAGGCGTACCGGGCACGGGGCGGCAGGGCCCCGCGGCCCGGTGCGACGTCCTCGACGTAGCCGGCGGAGGGTGTGGTGGTGCGCAGGGACATCGGTCTCCTAGGTCAGCCTCTGATGCCGGTCTGCGCGATCCCCTGCACCAGCCGGCGCTGCAGGAAGAGGAACACGAACACCAGGGGCAGGATGGAAAGGGCGGTGGCCATGAAGATCAGGTGGTGGTTGACGGCCTGGGTGATGTACGAGGAGAGGGCGACCTGGACGGTCCGGGCGCCGGGGTCGTGGCCGACGACCAGCGGCCACAGGAACGCGCTCCAGCCGTGGACGAAGGTGATCGTCGCGATCGCCGCGAAGAAGTGCAGCGAGTCGGGCACCACGACACGCCAGGACGCACCCCAGTGGCCGAGCCCGTCCACGCGTGCCGCCTCCTCCAGCTCCTTGGGGACCCCGAGGAAGTACTGCGGGACGCGGGGTCAGTCGTCCAGGACGCCCCGGAGGAACGCGTTGCGGAACGTGCCCGCCGGATCCAGCTCCCGCGTCAGCCGCCGGAAGTCCGCGAGCCTCGGGAACCGCTCCCGCACCACCGCCCCCGGCAGTGCGAACACCTTGCCCCAGTGCGGCCGCGCGTCGAACGCGTCGAGCGCCTCCTCCACCCGGCGCACCACCGGCAGCACCGCCGCCGTGTCCGGGACCCAGGTGAAGTGCACGGCCACGCTGTCCCGCCCGTACGCGGGGCTCAGCCACTGCGCGTCGGCGGCCACCGTGCGCACCTCGCAGGTCTGCACGACCGGCGCCAGGACCGTACGGATCGCGTCGAGGGCGTGCAGCGCGTCGACGGCGCGGGACCGCGGCATCAGATACTCCGACTGCAACTCGGCGCCGCTGCTCGGTGTGAACTCGGCACGGAAGTGCGGCAGGCGCTCGTGCCACGGCCCGGGGACGCCGAACTGCTGGGTGCAGTTGACCGCGGGCATCCCCGGCACCGGGTGCAGCGCCCGCCGCGCGGGCGCGGCCCAGGGGAAGCCGGGCATCGGCCGGTCGGTGCGCCGCTTGACCCACACCTGCCGGAAGCCGGGCTCGCGCCAGTCGGTGAACAGGCTGACGCTGTACGCCACCGCCATGACCGCCTCGAAGTCCAGTCCCGTCAGCGGCAGTTCGGTGAAGACGTGCTGCTCGACCTCGAACGCCGGCTCCAGATCGAGGGTGAGGGCCGTGACGACTCCCAGCGCGCCCAGGGAGGTGACCGCGCCGCCGAAGCGTTCCTCGCCGCGGGCGACCGAGACGGTCGTGCCGTCGGCGGTGATCAGCTCGACCTCCCGCACCGCGGCGGCCAGGGGCGCGTTGCCGACACCGGAGCCATGGGTGCCGGTCGCCACCGAGCCGGCGACGGAGATGTGCGGCAGGGAGGCCATGTTGGCCAGGGCGAGGCCGCGCGCGTGGACCCGGCGGGCGAGCTCGGCGTACCGGACGCCGCCCGAGACGCGCACCGTACGGGCCGTCGTGTCGACGTCGATCCCGGGCGGCAGGGCGTCCAGAGAGAGCAGCACGCCCTCGGGGCCCGGATCGGCCACCTCGTTGAACGAGTGCCCACTGCCCAGCACCCGCACCCGCGGGCCGGCCGCGACGAGGGAGCGCAGCGCGTCGAGCGAGTGCGGGCGGTGCACCTCCTTGGCGGCGTAGGTGATGTTGCCCGCCCAGTTGGTCACGGTGCCCGTCATGCGGTCGCTCCTGTCCCACGTGTGGTGTCGACGTAGGAGACCAGCAAACCACCCCCGGTCACCACGTCACCCGGCGCAACACCTCCCTGGCTGCGGCCCGCGCGATCACGATCGGCAGGACCGCTTCCGGCGCTCCCGCCGGACCCGGATGCAGGGCCCGGGAGGCGGGGGGCATACCGTGAGGAGTCGAACATCGCAGCACGCCACCGCAGGGAGGAGACACGAGGATGAGCAGCCGCACCGCGCTCGTCGAGGATCTGATGGAGCGCTTCCCGCACGTGCCGCGGGAGGCCGTCTTCAAGGAGGACCTGCTCCGGGGCGGTGTCGCCTTCGATCCGTCCGCGCTCAGCGACAACGAGGGCGGTGAGGTCAAGCCGAAGTCGTACTTCATCTTCTCCTTCGACCACGGCACCCTGCCCGAGCTGGGCGAGGCGGCGCTGCGCCGGCCGCCGGAGGAGATCATCCTCACCGGCGGCCCCTACGACCTGCGGCGCACCGTCGTCTCGGTGCGCGTGAACCCGTCGTCGCCGTACCGCGTGGCCGCCGACGACCAGGGCGTGCTCGGCCTCTACCTCGACGGCAGGCGGATCGCCGACGTCGGCGTGCCGCCCATGCCGGAGTACTACCGGCACAAGCTCGCCAACGGGAAGTCCGTGATGGAGGTCGCCCCGACCATCCAGTGGGGCTACCTGATCTACCTGACCGTCTTCCGGGTCTGCCAGTACTTCGGCGCCAAGGAGGAGTGCCAGTACTGCGACATCAATCACAACTGGCGCCAGCACAAGGCGGCGGGGCGGCCGTACACCGGGGTGAAGGACGTCGAGGAGGTCCTGGAGGCCCTGGAGATCATCGACCGCTACGACACCGCCAAGGCGTCCACCGCGTACACGCTGACCGGCGGCGCGATCACGAAGACGGTCTCCGGCCGCGACGAGGCCGACTTCTACGGCCACTACGCCAAGGCCATCGAGGAGCGCTTCCCGGGCCGGTGGATCGGCAAGGTCGTCGCCCAGGCGCTGCCGCGCGACGACGTGCAGCGGTTCAAGGACTACGGCGTGCAGATCTACCACCCCAACTACGAGGTGTGGGACGAGTACCTGTTCAAGATGTACTGCCCGGGCAAGGAGCGCTACGTCGGCCGCGACGAGTGGCACCGGCGCATCCTCGACTCGGCCGAGGTCTTCGGCGCCCGCAACGTCATCCCCAACTTCGTCGCGGGCGTGGAGATGGCGGAGCCCTTCGGCTTCAAGACCGTCGACGAGGCCATCGCCTCCACCACCGAGGGCCTGCGCTTCTTCATGTCGCACGGCATCACGCCCCGGTTCACCACCTGGTGCCCCGAGCCCACGACGCCGCTCGGCAAGGCCAACCCGCAGGGGGCGCCGCTGGAGTACCACATCCGGCTGCTGGAGGCCTACCGCGCCACCATGGACGACTTCGGCCTCACCTCCCCGCCCGGCTACGGCCCGCCCGGTCCCGGCCGCGCCGTCTTCTCCGTCAGCTCCTTCATGGACAGCCTCCCCGCCCTGGAGGAGCAGGAGGAACCGCGGCCGGCTCCGCACGCGGCGAAGGCGTAGTCCGTCGTGGTCGTCCGTCCGCCCGTCCGGACACAGGGGAGTGTCGCGACGGGCGGCGGACGGACGCGGGCGGCCGGGCGGCGCACCGCCGGTGGTGCCGCGATGCGGAAACCCGTCTTGTCAGTTGTGTCGAAAGCGTGAAAGGCTCTTGCCCTGCCCCGAGGTTTCCCCACAACTCTTCTGTCTCCACGGTGAGTTGACCTCGACCGATGCAGGAGACACATGCCCGACCCGCCGACCCCCCAGGACGCCACCGAGGCGGCGCTGTTCTCCGAGTGCTGGGACACGGTGCTGTCGTACGCCGACCTGTGCACGGCCGGATCGGCGGCCGCGACACAGCTCGCCCGGGAGGCGTTCGCCCGCGGCATGCGCGAGGCCCGCACCACGGATTCCCCACAGCACCGCAACGCCGGCCGCCGCCCGCCCCGACTGCCCCGGACACCCCTCCTCCTGACCGCCGTCCGCACCACGGCGGCCGACTGGGAGACGCAGGGCCACGGCCACCGGCTCGACCCCGAACTGCGCCTGTGGCTCCACTCCGACGGCGCCGCCCGCCACACCGGCCCCCCACTGCGCCGCCCGCTCGCCCTGCGCGCCCTGCGCGACATGCAGGGCCCCGACGCCGAACTGCTGTGGCTGGCCGAGGTGGAGGCCCTGCCCCTGTCCGTGGTCGCCCGCCGCCTCGGCCTCGACCCCGCGGGAGCCGCCGGCGAACTCACCCACGTGCGGAGCCTGTTCCGGGACCGCTGCCTGCGCGCCCATCTCGACACGCCGATGGACCCGCAGTGCCGCACGTACGCCCGACTGCTCGACGCCGTCACCCGCACACCGGTCGCCGACACCCCCGACGACCTCTCCCGGCACCTCGCCCGCTGCGTGCCGTGCGCGGAGGCCGCGGCCTGCCTGCGGCTGCCCGGCGGCGGGCTGCCCGGCGCCCTCGCCGACGGCGTCATCGGCTGGGGCGGCCTCGCCCACCTGGAGCGCCGTCGCCGCGCCGCCGAGGTGCGCCTCGGCGCCGGCCGCGACGACGCCCACGACCCGGACGACGAGCAGGCCGGGACCGGTACCGACAGGGCGCGCGTGCTGCGGGGCGGCCTCCTGGTCGCCGCCGCCACTCTGGTCTCCCTGCTGGCCCTCGCCGTCACCCTGATGCCGCGCGGGGGTACCGGTGACGTCGCCGCGGCCCCCGCCGACCCCGCCGCCCGCCGGCCGGTGGCCGACCCCCGCCCCTCCCTGCCGGTCCTCACCCGCGCGCCCGACGGGCCGGAGCCGTCCTCCCCGAGGCCGACGGACGGGGAGCCCTCCGCCCCGCCGTCCGCGCCCGAGGGTCCCGACCCGGAACCCCAGGGCTCGACCCGCACCTCGGCGAGGACCACGCCGACGCCCCGCGAGAGCCCCCGGCCGGCCTGCCACGTCACCTACGACCTCGTGGGCCAGTGGCCCGACGGCTTCCAGGCCGCCGTCACCGTCACCACCGAGCAGGCCCTCGACGACTGGCGCGTCGCCTTCACCTTCCGCGACGGCCAGCGGGTCGGCCAGATGTGGGACGCGAACGTCTCCCAGGACGGCTCCCGCGTCACCGCCACCGCCGCCGACTACAACCAAACCGTCCCCGCCGACGGCAGCCTGGCCTTCGGCTTCATCGCCTCCTGGCGCGGCAGGAACTCCCCGGCGCACGACTTCACGCTGAACGGCCGGGAGTGCACGCGGACCTGAGCGGAGCCCGGGTGCGGAAAACACGTTGACGGGCCACCGCGCGGCCCGGTTAGAGTGACGGCGCAACCGGCAGTGGCCTTCGGGGCCGCCGCCGTACAGCCGTGTGTTTATGAAGGAGGTGTCGACCGATGACTGTCGCCGTGCCGGGCGCTGCCCGCATCCCGTCGTTCATCACGTCCACCTCCGTGGCCACCGGCTGACACACTCACGCTTTCGCGCGCGTCGTCGCACCCGCGCCCGCCGGGGCCACCCTTGTGAAGGGTCTCCCTGTTGTCTTCGTTGTCTTCCAGCACGACTCTCGCCGCACTCGCTCCCTACGGCTGGGACGAGGCCTGGGCGGACGAGTTCGCCCCGTACGCGTCCGAAGGGCTGCTGCCCGGGCGGGTGGTCCGGGTCGACCGCGGTCAGTGCGACGTGGTCACCGCCGGCGGAGTGCTGCGCGCCGACACCGCCTTCGTCACGCCGCACGACCCGCTGCGGGTCGTGTGCACCGGCGACTGGGTCGCCGTCGAACCCGCGGGCAACCCCCGCTACGTACGGACGTGTCTGCCGCGCCGTACCGCCTTCGTGCGCTCCACCTCCTCCAAGCGGTCCGAGGGGCAGATCCTCGCCGCCAACGTCGACCACGCGATCGTCGCCGTGTCGCTGGCCGTCGAACTCGACCTCGGCCGCATCGAACGCTTCCTCGCCCTCGCCTGGGAGTCCGGGGCGCAGCCGGTGGTCGTCCTGACCAAGGCCGACCTGGTGCCGGACGCGGTGACGCTCGGGCACCTCGTGCGGGACGTGGAGACGACGGCGCCCGGCGTGCCGGTGCTCGCGGTGAGCGCGGTCGGCGGGGACGGGCTGGACGTCCTCACCGCCGTCGTCGGCGGGGGGACGTCCGTACTGCTCGGGCAGTCCGGCGCGGGCAAGTCGACGCTCGCCAACGCGCTGCTGGGCCAGGACGTGATGGAGGTGCAGGCCACCCGGGACGTCGACGGGAAGGGCCGGCACACCACCACCACCCGCAACCTGCTGCCTTTGCCCGGCGGCGGGGTGCTGATCGACACGCCGGGACTGCGGGGCGTCGGGCTGTGGGACGCCGGCACCGGGGTCGGGCAGGTGTTCTCCGAGATCGAGGAGCTGGCGGCCGAGTGCCGGTTCCACGACTGCGCGCACGACTCCGAACCGGGCTGCGCGGTGCTCGCCGCGATCGAGTCGGGGGAACTGCCGGTGCGGCGGCTGGAGAGCTACCGCAAGCTGGTCCGGGAGAACCAGTGGATCGTGGCCAAGACCGACGCCCGGCTGCGGGCGGAGATCCGCAAGGACTGGAAGCGCAAGGGAGCCGAGGGCCGGGCCGCGATGGAGGCCAAGCGGCGGGGCCTGCGGTAGGCGTGTGAGGAGGGGGCGCGGCGGCGGGAAGCCCACCGGCGGGCTCGCCGGGTTCCGCCGCCGCACCCGCGTTCGTCGGGGCTTGCGGCGGTTGCCGGGTGTCGTCGTTGCGTCCGTGTTGGTCGGGGCTTGCGGCGGTTGCGGGTGCGTCGTTGCGTCCGTGCTGGTCGGGGCTTGCGGCGGTTGCCGGGTGTCGTTGCTGCGTCCGCTTTCGTCCGATTCCGGAACTCGCCGGTCGTCGCGGCCGCGCCCGCCTTCGTCCGAGTTCCCGGCGTTCGCCGGGTGCCGTTGCCGCGCCCTCCTTCGCCGCGCTGCCGGTCCGCGCCCGCGTGCGTGCTCGGGTAGGTGTCCGATATCCGCCAGCCGCGTGTCCCGTCGTGCCGGACACTGGACACGTGATGGACGAAGACACCAGGTACGAGGCCGTGCGCAGCAGGGACGCCCGGTTCGACGGCGCGTTCTTCTTCGCGGTCGAGACCACCGGCATCTACTGCCGGCCCAGCTGCCCCGCCGTCACCCCCAAGCGCCACAACGTCCGGTTCTTCGCGACGGCCGCCGCCGCGCAGGGCGCGGGCTTCCGGGCCTGCCGGCGGTGCCGGCCGGACGCGGTGCCGGGCTCGGCCGAGTGGAACGTGCGGGCCGACGTCGTGGGCCGGGCGATGCGGCTGATCGGTGACGGGGTCGTGGACCGGGAGGGGGTCGCCGGGCTGGCCGCGCGGCTCGGGTACAGCGCGCGGCAGGTGCAGCGGCAGCTGACCGCCGAGCTCGGCGCCGGGCCCGTCGCCCTCGCGCGGGTGCAGCGGGCGCACACCGCGCGCGTGCTGATCCAGACCACCGACCTGCCCCTCACGCAGATCGCGTTCGCGGCCGGTTTCGCCAGCGTGCGGCAGTTCAACGACACCGTCCGCGAGGTGTACGCCGCCACGCCCAGCGAACTCCGGGCCGCCGCGCCCAAGGGACGCCCTGCCCGACGGGCGGACACACCCGGCGCCGGTGTCCCGCTGCGGCTCGCCCACCGCGGGCCGTACGACGCCGGTGCCGTCTTCGACCTGCTGGCCCGCGAGGCCGTGCCCGGCGTCGAGGAGGTCGGCGGGGCACCGGGCCGGCGCACCTACCGGCGTACCCTCCGGCTGCCGTACGGCACCGGCATCGTCGCCGTCGACGAGCGCACCGGCAGCTCCGGCTCCGCCACGAACCCCGGCGGCTGGCTCGACGCCCGCCTGCACCTCACCGACCAGCGGGACCTCACCACGGCCGTGCAGCGACTGCGGCGGCTGTTCGACCTCGACGCCGATCCGTACGCCGTCGACGAGCGGCTCGGCGCCGATCCGCGGCTCGCCCCGCTGGTCGCCGCGCGGCCGGGCCTGCGGTCGCCGGGCGCCGTGGACCCCCAGGAGGTGGCCGTACGGGCGCTGGTCGGGCCGTCGGCGGCTCAGGAGCTGGTGCGGCGGTACGGCAAGGCCCTCGACGCGCCCTGCGGTACCCTCACCCACCTGTTCCCCGAACCGGCCGTCCTCGCCGGGGCCGAGCCCGGCGGCACCCTGGGCGCGCTGACCACGGCCCTCGCCGACGGCGCCGTACGACTGGATCCGGGCGCAGACCGGGACGACGCGCAGGCGGCCCTGCTCGCGCTGCCCGGCCTGGACGCCGCCACCGTCGCCGTCATCCGCACCCGCGCCCTCGGCGACCCGGACGTCGCCCCGCCCGGCGCCGCCGTCCCCGACACCTGGCGCCCCTGGCGCTCGTACGCCGTACAACACCTGCGGACAGCAGGGGAGTTGGAGTTTCCGTGAGCACCCCCACCACCCCCGGTCCCACCGTCGCGGTCACCGGCCCGGCCCACTGGGCCACCGTGGACAGCCCTCTCGGCGAGCTGCTCCTGACCGCCGACCCGGCCGGCACCCTCACCTCGCTCTCCGTGCCCGGGCAGAAGGGCGGCCGGACCGTCCAGGACGGCTGGCGGCACGACCCGGCACTGTTCCGCGAGGCGCGGGAGCAGCTCGCCGCCTACTTCGCCGGGGAGCTGAAGGAGTTCCGGCTGACCACGCGCAGCGAGGGAACGCCGTTCCGGCAGCGCGTGTGGGCGGCGCTCGACTCGCTGCCGTACGGCGCGACCACCACCTACGGCGAGATCGCCGCGCGGATCGGGGCGCCGCGCGCCGCCGTACGGGCCGTCGGCGGCGCGATCGGCGCCAATCCGCTGCTCGTCCTGCGGCCCTGCCACCGGGTGATCGGCGCCGACGGCTCGCTCACCGGCTACGCGGGCGGCCTGGAGCGCAAGGTGCGGCTGCTCACGCTGGAGGGCGTGCTGCCGACGGCCCCGTGAGCGAGCGACGCGCCCTCACGCACACCGCCCTCCACGGACGCCGCCCGCACACGGATGCCGCACCTCACAGACGCCGCCGCCCACGGACACCGCAGGACGACCCGCGCCCCACGGGTCCGGGGAGGGCGGCCGGGCCGGGTGTCGGATCCGGGTCAGCCCCAGATCACGGCGCCCAGCCACGCGCCCATGATCAGCAGGCAGGTGAACAGCTCCGCGAGCACGCTGGAGCCGCCCGAGCGCATCGCCGTGCGCAGGGCGGCCAGGGCCTCGGCGTGGCGGCCGAGCCGGAGCCGTTCGCAGAGGTAGATGCCGGCCATGAAGCCGGGGATCGCCCCGAGGACGGGGACGACGCAGAAGCCCGCCAGCGCACCCAGGCCGGCGTACACCGCCATACGGGGCGTGGCGCCGCTCTCCCGGACCCGGCGGGGCGGCAGGGCCCAGCGCACCACCTGCGCCAGGAGCAGCGCGACGGTGGCGCCGACCAGCACGGCCCACGCGACCGGCCGTGCGTCCTGCAGCGCCCACCACATCACCGCGGCCCACACCAGCCACGACCCCGGCACCCCGGGCACCAGCACTCCGCACAGGCCGGCCAGCATGAGCAGGCCGGTCAGCAGGAGCTGCCACACTCCCATCTGCCCAGCGTGCCGGAGCCCGCGGTGACGCGCAGGTCGCCGGGGCGGGGACGACACGCGGCAGCGGGCTCCCCGAGCCGTGCCCCGGGCGCCCGCCGCCCGGGCCGTCAGCGTTCCCGGGCCACCCAGCCCCGCTCGTACGCGTGCCACCCCAGCTGCATCCGGGTCGTCACCCCCGACGGCTCCATCAGCCGCCGCTGCACGGTCCTCAGGCCCAGATCCAGCTGTTCGGCGACGCTCGCGTCGGTCAGCCCCGCCGACAGCAGGGAGAGGAACTCCAGATCGGTGCCGTCGGGACCTGCCGGGCCGTGTCCGGTGACGCCGGTGTCACCGAGCCGCAGCGGCAGCCCCTGCCGCCACACCGACTCGAACAGGCCCGCCAGCAGTTCCAGCAGCCCGCTGGCGTGCACCACCAGGGCGGCCCGGTTCCGCGGTCGGCGAGGTGAGCGGCACCATGGCGAGCAGGCGGTCGGCGACGACCAGCTTCGTCGGCACCTCGTCCACCACCCCACCTCCTCGCCCCGGCCGAGCGCCGCACCCAGCTCGGTCGTGCCCTCCGGCTGGTCCAGCACCGCCCGCTCGACCACGACCCGGTACCGCACGCCCCGCGCGGCCGCCCGCTCCTCCGCATGGTTCTCCTCGCCGGTCACGGCGAGCGGCGTGCCGGTGACCAGCGCGCAGACCTCCTCGCCGGCCCCGAGCTGCAACCGGAAGAACGCCGGGTGACCGCCGCCGCGCCGATCACCACCTCGACCAGCTCGTGCACGGCCGGTTCGACCGCCGCCGCCCGGTACTCCTGCGCGAGCAGCGCGGCCGTGAGCTCCGCCTGCTCCAGTTCGTGCCGCCGCTGGGTGAGCAGCGCGCCGAGGGCCACACCGGGCGGCGCGGCCACCCAGCGGCCCGGCCGGGCGGACGACTGGGCGGCGAGGCCGTGCCGTTCCAGGCGGCGCAGCGCGCGCTGGGTGTCGTGCTCGCCGAGAGCCGGCCGCCGGGCCAGATCGGGCACGTCGGCGGCGCCCACCGCCACCAACGCGCGGTACGCCGACGCGTGCGTCCCGTCCAGACCTGTCGCCGCCGGCATCGACCGTCGGCCTCCCCGGAACACGGACTCCGCGGACCGCCCGTGGCGGAAACCGGCCACGGCGCAAAACCGCCTCCGCAGATCATCGCCGTACCGCCGTAACACTGCCAAGGTGGGGCCACCGGCACCGACGGGGGCCGGGTCCTTCGACGTCGCCGGGGGGTTCTCCCGTGGGGGTGGAGCCGCCCGGCGGCCTCTCACGCACCCCGGGCGACCTCCCCGCACGGCCACGACGGCTCACCGGCACGCCGTTCGAACACGGGCGGCCGCGCCGCATTTTCCCGACGCCCCGTTTTCATCCGGCCCGTGCGGTGGACAATTGGGGGCATGAGCCAGCAGGGGGGAAGGCCCACCGGTCACTCCGACGACTGGTGGGGGCAGTTGTACGACGACACCACCGAGGACACGGGCCCCACGCGCACGCCCGACTCACTCGACGACCGCTTCGCCTCGGCATCGGACGCGGTGACCGGACCACCGGCCGCTCCCGGTCTCTTACCGGAGCCGCGCGGCGGCGCCCGGCCGCCGCGTGACGCCGCCGCGCCTACGGGCCCCCCGCCCCGCGCCGGAAGCCCCGTCCCCGGGCCGCGCGACGCCGGGCAGGTCCCCTCCGTACCCGCCCCGCCCCCTCCCAAGGGCCCCACCACCTCGGGGACCGGCACCCCCGCCCCCATCTTCGCGGAGCCGCCCCCGCCACCCCCGCCGCCCACCGCACCACCGCGCTTCACCCCGGTCACCCCCCACCCCCTCCACCATGTGGGCTCCGGCCCACCCACCTACGACCCCGAACCCACCGCCCTGCCGCCCGCCGATCCCGACGACCTCGGCAACGTGGTCGCCGACACCGTGCTGGACGGCGCCCACTACGGGGCCTGCACCCTGCGCGCGGCCTCCGTGCGCGGGGACTCCGCGCGCTACCGGGGCGAACCCCGCCGCGACGCGCTGCTCACCGCGCGCTTCGGCGCCGGCGACGACGCGCTGGTACTGGTCGCGATGGCCACCGGAGCGCGCGCCACCGCCGGGGCGCACCGGGCCGCCACCGAGGTGTGCCGGTGGATCGGCCGTGCGGTCGGGCTCAGTCATGCGCGGCTCGCCGAGGACATACGGGCCGGCCGGCGCGGCGACCTGAAGTCCGGCCTGCACCGCCTGACCGACCGCAGCCTCGGTCGGCTCCGCGCCGGCGCCGCCGAACAGGGCCTGCGCCCCGAGGCGTACGCCGCCACCCTGCGCTGCCTGCTGCTGCCCGCCGACCCCGGATGCCGTACCCGGGTCTTCTTCGGCGTCGGGGCCGGCGGGTTGTTCCGGCTGCGCGACGGCGCGTGGCAGGACATCGAACCGCAGGTCGGCCAGGTCACCGGCGAACCCGTCCTCGGGTTCGGTTCGCCACCCCCCGAGACCCCCGGCGGGGACCGGCTCACCATGGACCTCGGCATCCCGACCCCGCCGAGCCCCTATGAGCCGGCCCCCGAGCCGCCCCGCGAGCCCTTCCGCTTCCGCGCCTCCGTCGCCCGGCCCGGTGACACGCTGCTGATGTGCACCGGCGGCCTGGCCGAACCGCTGCGCGGCGAACCGGAGTTGCCCGCCCATCTGCGGGAGCGGTGGTCGGCCCCGCAGCCGCCGGGCCTGGCCGCCTTCCTCGCCGACACCCAGGTACGGGTGAAGGGGTACGCCGACGACCGTACGGTGGCGGCCGTGTGGGAGATGTGAGCGTGGACGCCGGGCACGGCGACGTCGCGGCGGCCGTGCCCGACGCCTGATCGAGGGCGCGGCGCGTGAGGAGCGGCGCGTGCGGACTGGCGTGTGAGGAGCGGCGCGTTCGGACCGGCCTGTGAGAAGCGGCGCGTGCGGAGCGGCGCGTGAGTGCGTTCGGGTCGGGCAGCACGCGCCCTGTGCGCCCCAGCCGAGCCCCGTAACGTGCCGTACGGATTCGGCCAGTCTCGGCGGCGGCACCACGGTGGGGCTACGGCGGCTGTCCAGAACCGGCGGTCACACGCGCTGCGCGACTACGGTCGGATCCGCAGTCACCGCTCGGCAGTTGGGGCGATCCGCGGCGGTCGGGGCCGTGCGGGACGAGCGGGTGCGGGCCCAATGCCAGTGACTTTGTGGTTTGCGTCTCGTTGGCTGTGGTGTGGCGAGGGTGGGGCAGGTCAAGTCGCCTGCGGGTGAGCGGTTGTCGGACCGGATCGCGATCGGGGTGCTGACCCGGGCGTTTCCGCCGGGTCTTGTGGACGAGGTGATCGCGGAGACAGGTCGGGGCGAGCAGCGCAGTCGTCTGTTGCCGGCTCGGGTGGTCGTGTACTTCGTCCTCGCGATGTGCTTGTTCTTCGGGCAGGGCTACGAGGAGGTTGCCCGGCTGTTGGGCGAGGGGCTCGGAGAGGGGCGGCGGTCGTGGCGGGTGCCGACGACCGCCGCGATCGGCCGGGCCCGCCGGCGGCTGGGGTCCGAACCGCTGAAGGTGCTGTTCGCCAGGGTGTGCCATCCGGTGGCCGTGCCCGATACGGCGGGCGCCTGGTGCCGACGGTGGCGTGTAGTGGCGATGGACGGCACCTGCCTGGACCTGGCGGACACCGATGCCAACACCGAGTTCTTCGGGCGGTATGCATCAGGTCGTGGGGTGAGTGCGTTTCCGCAGGCCAGGCTGGTGGGACTGGCCGAGTGTGGCACTCACGCGGTGTTCGGCGCGGCCGTCGGCCCGCTGTCGGCCAGTGAGCAGTCACTGTCCCGGCAGCTGTTCACCCATCTGCGGAGGGGGATGCTGCTGCTGGCCGACCGGGGCTTCTACGGGTTCGAGTTGTGGCAGGCCGCCCGGGAAAGCGGCGCGGACCTGCTGTGGCGGGTGCGCAAGAGCGCCGCCCTGCCGGTGCTGCAGGTCCTGGACGACGGCTCCTACCTCAGCTCGGTCCACGCCGAACGGGACCGGAAGAGCCGCCGCAACCCCGTGACCGTGCGGGTCGTCGAATACACCCTGGCCCGCACCGGCAACGCCACCGTCTACCGGCTGGTCACCACCATCCTCGACCCCGAACAGGCACCGGCCCACGAGCTGGCCGCACTCTACGCCCAGCGATGGGAGATCGAGACCACCCTGGACGAGATCAAGACCCACCAGCGCGGCTCCGGCCTCGTCCTGCGCTCGAAGTACCCCTGGGGCGTGGAGCAGGAGATCTACGGGCTCCTCCTGGTCCACCACGCCATCCGGCAACTGATGCACCAGGCCGCCCTCAGCAAGGGCCTGGACCCCGACCGCTTGTCCTTCACCCGAAGCCTGCGAGTCGTACGCCGCCAGGTCCCCGCCCAGGCGGCGTTTTCCCCCCGGCACACTCGCCCGCGCACTGACCCGCACCCTGGCTGAGATCAGCGAACGCCTCCTACCCGAACGGCGTCGGCAATCCTGCCCCCGAGTCATCAAACGCAAGATGTCCAACTGGCCCCTGAAACGAGCCGAACACCGCGGCTGGCCGCCGCCCGATCCAGCCGTCATCACGATCACCGGACCGGGCACGACCTAAAGTCACCGGCATTGGGCCAAGACCCGCTACGGCATCGCCACCCAGACCCTGCCCAACGGCTACTGCGGGCTGCCCGTTCAGAAGTCCTGTCCGCATGCAAATGCCTGCTTGACCTGCCGGGTCTTCCTCACGGGGCCCGAGTTCCTGCCCTAACTGCGCGAACAGCACGCTTGCACCCTGACGCTGATCGACAATGCGAAGAGCTGCGGTCATGCCCGCGTCGCCGAGATGAACCAGCAGGCCGCCGACAACCTTGACCGCATGATCGGCGAACTCGCAGACGGCTATGGCCAGGAGGCCGCGGACGCCGGCTGACAACTCTCGCCTGATCGTCGCCCCGGCGCGCCGCCGGTCCACGGCGACCCGCCGACGGGCGGTCTCCGCCCTGCGGCGGATGGACGCCATCGGCACCACGATCACGTTCGAGACGGTCGCCCGCGAAGCGGGCGTCTCCCGGTCCTGGCTCTATAACCAGCCGGAACTGAGAGTCGAGATCGAACGCCTCCGGGCCCGGCATCGAGTCCCCACGACAAGGCCCGTTCCCGACCGGCAACGGGCCTCCGACGCTCCCCTGCTGAGGCGCCTGGAGACGGTCACCAAGCGCAACCAGCAACTGGAAACCGAAAACAGGGAGTTGCGCGAGGCACTATGGTGCGGCGGGGAGCAAGCGAGAGTCATGGCGCTGTCATTCAACTCCAAGGCTCGCTCTCCCTATGAGCTGGGTCGCTGCTGACCTATAGTCGGGGTGATCAGCCGTGCGGCGGCGGATCGAGGCGGGACGGCGCGTGGCTCTCGTTGCGCTCCCGAAATTTCGTAAACTTCTCCCGCGGACGGATTCGCTTTCCTCAAAAAAGGGTCGGACCCGTTAAGGGATATAGCACCTTCGACAAGTGGTATTTCGATCTCTCCGACTAAAGATGATGACTGGCCATCACCAATGTTCGCCACGGCTTGCGTCTGGACGCCGGAGCCGTGTTGATGCCGGTGAGGAGTGGGGCCCGTGAGCAATGAGGACGAGTCGAGCAACGGAACCCAGTGATACACGGACCGCCGGCGGCTTGCCGAGCGAGGGGTCCGAACTCCTGTTTCCGAGGCCGCAAAATGCCTCTCGCGGCCAGGCGCCGCTGACATCGATGTTCCCGTTCTCCGGAAGGCGTGAGGGATGTGGAACAGGAGCGTTCGCCGACCATGGAAGCCGGGCGTGAATATCCGAGATCGGACGCCCCGAACTTTCCGAAAGATTTGTCCGTCCCCTGACTGCTACGGATACTGGGCGAATGAACGAATCAAAAGATCCGTCGGTTCCTCCCTACTTCGGGGAAGATGACATCCTCGTGTACGGATGGATCCTCGACGGGGGCGGCAGTCGCGCTGACCGGGCAGCCTCCGAACTCGGCCTAACCCCGGAACGGGCCGCTGCGGCACTGGAGCGCCTGTGGAGCCTCAACCTGATCAGGACGGTCAGCCCCAGGCCCGGCGAGATCACGGCCGTGGATCCCGATGCCGTGGCCGACGCGCTGACCGCGCCGCTGCGCGACTCGATTCGCCGCCAGGAGGAGCAACTCGAGCGGATCCGCAGCGGCATTGGACTGCTACGTGACCGCTTCCTGAACCGCAGGCCCGGCGGCGACGACAGCGCCGTCGACGTCATCCCCACGCTGGAGGAGGTGCGAGCAGCGCTGAACCGGGCGTCGGCCGAGTGCCGCGAGGAAGTGGTCAGTAGCCAGCCCGGCGGCAACGGGCGGATCCCGGAGGCGATGGAGGAAGCTCTGGGCCGCGACCACGCGCTCCTCTCGCGGAACGTGCGGATGAGAACCCTTTACCACCACACCGCCCGGTTTAACGGCCCCAGCCAAGCCTACGTCGCCGCGGCGACCGCTCTCGGCGCGGAATACCGCACCTCGCACGAACTGTTCGGCCGCTTGATCATCTACGATCGCAGCCTCGCCTTCCTGCCTGACAGGAACGGGAGCTGGGGTGCGGTCGCGGTCCGGGAACCCACTGTCGTGCAATACCTCTACGACATATTCGAGCAGTACTGGACGCGGGCCACACCCTTTTCCGACGCGGCGCAGCACGGCCTGGAACAGGTGGCGAAGGAAATTCACAGTACGATCGTGCTCCTGCTCGCCGCCGGCCTGAAGGACGAGGCGATCGCCCGGCGCCTTGGGATGTCGCTTCGTACGGCCCGCCGGCATATCGCCGACATCATGGGTGACTTGGGCGCCGAGAGCCGCTTCCAAGCCGGGGTCCTTGTGGCGCAATCTGGGTTGGTGAACCGTTCTCAACCTGGGGTGTGAGGCTGATTTCGAAGGGCTGATAGGAGTTCGTGACGTGGCAAGGCTCCTGCATTTTCGGTCGGCGATCTCACTCTCTTCGACGTAGGAGCACTCCCCTGAACGCGAAGCGCAACTGCGCCGACGATCCAGCTGTCGGCAGTGATGGACCACAACGGCGTGGTCCTGGCCCAGCGGCAGGTCGCTCCAAGAGCATCGAGATCCTTTCCTTCGCGCCGGTGCCGGGAAGGGCTCGAACTCGACGATACGGTGGTGACTCCGACGTCCTCGGCGGCCAGCACGACTACGGTCCTGTCCGTCCGGTCGCGGCACGCGCTGCGTGGCCATCGTGGAGAAGAACCTTTCGCGTACACCCAGGGCAGGAGCTGCCTTGGCGGACAGCCCGCTCAGGCAGCGCACTCACCACGCGCGCCAACGCGACGAAATCTGCCGGCTCAAGGCCGCGCTGCGTTCAGCCACCTCCGCTACCCAGGCGCCCGCCAGACGACCTAGTCGTTCAGCGGCGCAGTGACGGGAGCACTGGGGAGCTGACCATTGATCGCGTCTGCCTGATCACCAGCCTAAGCGTCTTCGACGCCAACTGGATCAGAGAACACAAAGGTATCGAAAAGCTGCTGCACCAGGTACGAGACCGCACCTTCCGCAAGGACGACTCCAAGTTCTGCACCCTAAGCCTGCCCCGCAGCATGGCCTCCCTGCGCAACCTCGCCATCAGCCTCCTCGGCGCCAGGACGGTCAGAGCGACATCGCCACTGGCCTCCGCCACACCGCCCGCGAGTAGCGCCGGTCCATACGAGCCCTGGGTCTCACCTGGCGAATCCAGACCGATCTTGATCACGCATTGCCCCAGACGGTACCGAGGAATCGTCACTTGCCGAACCCGACGGTGTGCTGCAGAGTCACATCGGTGGCAGGCACACGTGCTCACCCGACGACACCTGAGAACCAGGGTGCCGACGTCTTCCGTGCGGCAGGGCACCGCCACCGGAGCGCGACCTTCGGCGTCTCACGTTGAGGCAAGTCCTTCGATGCCCGGACGATTCCGTGCGTACGACAGGTTTCCCGTGCCCCGCGAAGGCGTGGGGCACGTGGCAGTAGGACGTCCGCCAGCCTGTGTACGCCCACGCTGCCTCGATGGACCGGCGTCCCGCGGGGGACGTCGACGGCACAACGTCCCCCGCAAGGTGGGGACCTCCTGAGGAGACGTGTATGGACGCAGTCGCAGGTTTTCGGGCCGCTTTGGAGAGATTCCTTGGCGACATCGTGTTCTCCTTCGACACGCACGGTGGCCGCAGTGCGGCGGTGGTATGGCCCCGGGGTGAGTCGGCGGTCCTGCGGACTCTGGTGGCGGCCCACGACCGGGGCGAACCGTGTGCGTACAAGGCGGCACGCGATGTCGCATGCAGGCTGGGCGAGTTAGCGAGCCAGCCGGTCGTTGCCCGGTTCCGGACCGTCCCTGCCGCAGACGCGGACGAGGAGTCGACTATAGAGGTAGACACCTTTGTGGTGGTGCTGCGAGGAGCCGTGGAGGTGCGACTGGTGCCGCTCGGATCCGCTTGGCCCGCCGAGGTGTCCCGCTTGCAGCACAGACTGCTCGCGGGCGAAGTCCTGTACATGCCGGCCCGCTTCGGCTGCGCCCTGTCCGCGCAGCACGCCGTCGCCCTCGTCCTGGAGTTGACGCTCGGCTGATGACCGAAATCCGGTGCGTTCCCAGCCGGGGGGGGTGCCTCTATGTCTT
Source organism: Streptomyces chromofuscus (assembly GCF_015160875.1). NCBI lineage: Bacteria > Bacillati > Actinomycetota > Actinomycetes > Kitasatosporales > Streptomycetaceae > Streptomyces > Streptomyces chromofuscus. The sequence continues at coordinate 6,431,703 of NZ_CP063374.1, forward strand.
TCGTCAAGTGAGGCGTGGGGTTCGGGGTTCGTAGAAGGTGCCGTCGCGGAGCATCGCGAACAGCACGTTGATGCGTTGGCGGGCCAGGCGGAGGAGTGCCTGGGTGTGGGTTTTTCCTCGGGCCCGGCATTGTCGTAGTAGGTGCGGGAGGCGGGGGCGTGCAGGGCTGCGAACGCGGACAGGAACATCGCGCGTTTCAGCTGCCGGTTGCCGCCTCGTGGCGCGTGTTCGCCGTGGATCGAGGTGCCCGACGACTTGGTCGTGGGGGCAAGTCCGGCGTAGGAGGCAAGGTGGGCTGCGGTGGGGAAGCGGGTGCCGTCGCCGACGGTGACCAGCAAGGTGGCGGCGGTCCTGACCGCGACCCCCGGAATCGAGGTCAGGACCGCGCAAAGAGGGTGAGCCTCCAGCAGCTGTCCGATCTGCGCTTCCAGGGCTCGTCGCTGTTCGTGGACGGCCGCGAGCGAACGGGCCAGGGACGGGATCACGAGGTCGAGGGTGCCGGTGCCCGGGACCACGACGGTCTGCTCGTCGAGCGCATCGAAGATCTCGTCGATCAGCCGGGCGGCCATGCGCGGACCCTTGGGCCGGATCACCTCAACGAGCCTGCGGCGTCCGGCCTTTCGCAGGGCGGCTGGGGATCCGTAGCGTTCCAGCAGCCAGGTCACGGCGGGGTGGTCCAGGCGTGGGCCCAGGACGCGTTCCAGGCTGGGGTGGAACTGGGTGAGCAGGCCGCGTATCCGGTTGGAGGTGCGGGTGGCCTCGGCCGCCAGGTCCTGGTCGAAGCCGGCCAGCACGGTCAGCTCGGCGGTGATCTCGTCGGTGAGCTCCAGCGAGCGCAGCGTGTGCGGCATCGTCCGGGCGGCGTCGGCGATGACCGCGGCGTCCTTCGCGTCGGTCTTCGCCTCGCCCGGGTAGAGATCGGCGATCCGCCGCATGGACAGGCCGGGCAGGTAGGCGACCTTGCAGCCGGCGTCCCGGGCGACGGTCAGGGGCAGGGCGCCGATCGAGGCGGGCTGGTCCACGATCACCAGCACGGTGCCGAACTTCGCGGCCAGCTTGTCGAAGACGGCCCGCAGCTTCGGCTCGCTGTTGGGTAACTGCTTGTCGAAGACCTTCTTGCCGGCGGGTGTGAGCCCGTGCTCGTGGTGGGCGCTCTTTCCGACGTCCAGGCTGAGGAAGACGCCCACGTCGTCGATGTCGTCCAACCCATCCTCCCGAACAGGGATCGTGTAGTGCCGGCCAGGGCGTTGGCGTCGTATGCGCGCATCCACGTTATGCAGACCTGCCGCCCGCAAGCGGCCGGGCATTGCGCCAGGCCAGGCGGTAGTCGGACCTCTCATCAGTGTCTCCAACGGCGCCTCCCGGGCCCGGTGACACCACCTCCAGGTCATCCGTTCGACAGAGGGGACCAGCCATGCCGGGCACGGAGGCCAGCGGCCCTCTTGCAGGACCGCGAAGAACATAACGGGGGACGCACCGGGTCCGCGCCTGGTCGAGTTCCAGGTCCCAGGCATTCGTCGGTACGTCGTGGATCACGACAACGAACTGCTCGTCGCGCTGTCATTACATGCGGCGCGGGCACCCGTTGGTGGGACAGCCGGGTAGTTCGTTAAATCCGGCGGTAGAGGTCAATGCCGTGTCCGGTGGTGACTGCGTCGATCAGGGCCTGGAGGTCGGGGGTGGGTCCTTGTCTGTCCAGGCTCGCCACCATCGGTTGAGGATGATGGCAGGGGTGAGCCAGGAGCAGGTGGCCCGTAACGCCGGAGGCCAGCAGGGCTGTTGGGGCCGGTGGGGCTCGGCTGGGCCCCCTCTCTGGTCCCTCGTCGGGGCTGGGGTCCGGCGCGGTTGCGTCCAGCGGTCCGGGTGGGGCGAACCATTGGTCCCAGCAGAAGGAGAAGGCGCAGTTGACGAGGGTCTGGTGGCGGCGGATGGCGCGGTCGGAGCGGATCTGGAAGTCGGCCCAGCCGAGTTCATCCTTGATCTGTTTGTAGCTCTGTTCGATCCATGGTCGCAGTCCGTAGAGGCGGACGATCTCGGCGAGGTCGGCCGACGGGTGCGGGCCGGTTGCAGCGTGGGGCGCGTCAGGGTGGGGCAGGTTGGTGGCCAGGTACCAGGTGGCCTTGTCCGGCAGGCGGGATGGGTCGGTGGTGGCCACGACCAGCCGGCAGGGTGAGTCGGGCCGTAGCCGCCCAGGCGGGCGTCGGCGGCCCACCAGGTCTCGGTGTGCCCGTCGCGGAAGTGACGCTTAACGGGTGTCCAGTCGCCTGGATGCTTGGCATCCTTCCAGGTCAGGGCGTGAGCGGCTTCGATGGGGGTGTGTGGCTGGTCGGCTCGGGCAACAGGTGCCGCGGTGCGGCTTGAGCGCGACCACGTAGGCCAGGCCGGCCTCGCGCAGTGCGAAGTACCAGTCATCGCTGACGGAGTAGGCGCAGTCGGCGACCACGGCCCGGCAGGCGAAGCCCGCCTCCTTCCCGCGGGCCGCGAGAGCGGCGGACAGTTGCGGTTTCGTGCGGAAGGCCGGGTCGGACCGACCACGGGCGAAGTGGTGGGCAGGGGTGTAGGGGTGCGCGTGCAGCGGGTAGTAGACGCGGCCGTCGGTCCACACCGTGGTCACCGTGACGATGCCGTTGTCTTCTTGCCCAGCCGGCCCAGCCACTGCCGGCCCACGTGCGCGGTCGCCGTGCCGTCCTTTCGGTCCCCGGAGTCGTCGATCACGATGACCCCGCCGTCGTGCGGAGCCGTCGCCGACTCCTCGCGCAGCAGTTCAAGCCGCCGGTCGTTGATCTGCTCGGCCTCCCAGGGCGACTCGGACAGGAAGAACTGCAGCCGCTGCACCCCCGGCATTCCCGCACCGGCCACCGGCTCCGCCCCTGCCAGGCAGGTGATCGTCTTGTTCCGCTCCCGAGGCGCCAGCAGCCCGGTCAGATACTCACGAAACCCCCGCCGCTGGGCCAAGCTGAAGAACAGGTTGTCGAACCGAGCCGCGTACTCCTCCAACGGCCCCGGCGCGGGCGGAACACGGACGGCGAGCGGTCATCTTCAGCCCCCCGGTAAGGCAGTTGACTCCTACCACCGGCCTACGACCAACCTGTTTTGCCGTCAACCCATGCCACCGCCGGATTTAAGGAACTACCGGTAAGTGGCTGTTCGATCTGCTGCGCGGCCCGGCCGCGGGCATCGGCACTCCCGGGGGGTGGTGGCGGGGGCTGCTGGTCTGCGCGATCGACGGCACGCTGATGTCGGTGCCCGACAGCGAAGGGAACCTGACCGTGTTCACCAAGCACCGCTGCAACAACGGCGGCGCCGGATATCCGGCCCTGCGGCTGCTGGTCCTGGTCTCCTGCGGCACGCGCACCCTCCTGGACGCGGTGTTCGGGCCGCCCAGCGACGGTGAGACGGTCCATGCCCCGCGCCTGCTGCGCAGCCTGCGCAAAGGCATGATCGTCCTGCTGGACCGCAACTTCACCGCCCAGGCGCTTGTGACCGCCATCGCCAGGACCGGCGCGCAGGTCCTGGGCCGGGTGAAGAACAGCCGCCGTCTTGTCTGCCTGCGCCGCCTTCCCGGCGGCTCCTTCCTGTCGATGTGCGGCACGGTCCCCGTGCGTGTCATCGACTGCGAGATCACCCTCACCACTGTCACGGGCCGCAGCACCGCCGGCTACTGCCTGATCACTACCCTGACCGACCACCACACCCACCCGGCCGCCGACCTGATCACCCTCTATCACCAGCGGTGGGAGATCGAGACCGCCTACCTGGAGATCAAGTCCACCATTCTGGGCGGCCGTGTCCTGCGCGCCCGCACCCCGGCCGGCACCGACCAGGAGGTCTACGCGCTGCTGGTCACCTACCAGGTCCTGCGGCTGGCCATGGCCGACGCCGCCAGCACCCGTCCGGACGTCGACCCCGACCGGGCCAGCTTCTCCATCGCCCTCAACACCGCCCGCGACCTGGTCATCCAGGCCACGGGCATCATCGCCGACACCGTCATCGACCTTGTCGGCACCATCGGCCGCCGCATCCTGGCCGACCTCATGCCCGACCGCTGCATCCGCACCCGACCCCGTGTCGTCAAACGCGCGATCTCCAAGTACAACCCCAAAGGCACCGTCGACCGGACCAGTTACAAGGCCACCATCAGCATCAACATCCTGACCACACCAGGCCCTTGACGGCCGGACCGAGCCCCTACTGAGGTTGAACTCGTGGTGTCGTAGGTGCTGACGGCTGGTCGTCGGCTGCGGTATCACCGAGGCATGCGGTATCCACAAGGGGGCGGGCTGACCGCCGAACGGCAGCAGTTTCGCGAGGGGTTACGGCTCCGGGCTGCGGAACGGTTCGCTCGGGGCGAGACGAGTGCGGTGATCGCCAAGGAGCTGCGGGTCAGCGTCCGGTCGGTGCAGCGGTGGCGGCATGCGTGGAACGAGGGTGGTCCGCGGGCTCTGCGGTCGCAGGGGCCGGCGTCGCTGCCCAGGCTGAGCGAGAAGCAGTTCGCGCAGTTGGAGGCGGAGCTGGCCAAGGGCCCGGCTGCGCATGGCTGGGAGGACCAGCGGTGGACCCTGAGCCGCGTGAAGACGGTGATCGGCCGGCGTTTCCACCTGACCTACACAATCCAGGGCGTGCGGAAGCTGCTGGTGCGTAACGGCTGGTCCTGCCAGGTCCCGGCCCGACGCGCCATGGAGCGGGACAACGACGCCGTGGCCGGGTGGGTCAAGGAGGTGTGGCCGTGCGCGGAAGACTCGCGGCGGCTCGTGGAGCCTGGCTCGTCTTTGAGGACGAAGCCGGATTCTCCATGACGCCGCCGCAGGCGAAGACCTGGTCCCAGCGAGGCCGCACCCCGGTGGTGCGGGTCCGCGGCCGCTCCCGCAGACGGATATCGATCGCCGCGCTGACCTGCTACAAACCCGGCCACCGGTCCAGGCTGATCTACCGGCCCCGCCGGGACGACGGCCAACGCGACGGACGCAAGAGCTTCTCCTGGCGCGACTACCGGGACCTGCTGACCGCCGCCCACCAGCAGCTCGGCGGCCCGATCGTCCTCGTCTGGGACAACCTCAATGTCCACAAAGCCGCCGACCTGCGGGAATGGGCAGCAGCCCGGGACTGGCTGACCATCTACTACCTGCCGCCCTACGCGCCCGACCTCAACCCCGTCGAAGGGATCTGGTCCCTCCTGCGGCGCGGCTGGCTCTCCAACGTCGCCTTCAGCACCCCCGAACACCTCGTCCAGCGCCTCCGACGTGGCCTACGGCACATCCAGTACCGCAGCCACCTCATAGACGGCTGCCTCGCCGAGACCGGCCTGACCGTCAGACCCACCTGACCCAGCACGACATCACGAGTTCAGTCTCAGTAACTATACGGCATTGGTACTAGTAGTGCTTGGTCAGGTTGATATCGGTGTGGGTATGTCGCGGTGGCAGGTGGGGCAGGCGCCGGTCCATGTCGCGAGGAGGGTCTGTAGCTCGCGGACGACGCGGTAGAGGCTCAGGCCGGCGCCGTTCCTTTTGGGGCTCTGGCCAGTCGTTGCAGTGTGCAGAAGGCATGCGCGACCGAGACGAGGGTGACGTGGTGGTGCCAGCCGTTCCAGGTGCGGCCCTCGAAGTGGGACAGGCCCAGGGCTTGTTTCATCTCGCGGTAGTCGTGCTCGATGCGCCGGCGAAGCTTGGCCAACCGGACCAGTGTGGTCAGCGCGGTGTCCTCGGGCAGGTCGGACAACCAGAACTGGACCGGCTCGCTCTCGCTTGCGGGCCACTCGGCCAGCAGCCAGCACTCGGGCAGTTCCGGGCCGTCGGCGGCTTGGCGGATCTCGCGGCCGGCGGGCCGGACCCGTAAGGCCACGAAGCGGGAGTACATCCGCCTGACCCCGCTGCGGCCGGTGCCCGGCCGGGAGCCCTCCCGCCACTGCACCGGCCGTGCTGCCTTCCTGCCCGCCGCGATGACCAGCTCTTTCACCGGCCGGGCAGGGTCGGGATACTTCGCCACCGGCGGGCGTCCATGGCCCGAGTACGGCTCGCATACCGGGACTGCGTCGGCGGGCTGGGCCGACATGGTGGTGGAGATCCCCACCACGTAATTCAGGCCGCGGACCTGCAGTCCGTGCCGGAAGGCCGCGCAGTCGCCGTATCCGGCGTCCGCGACGGCCAGCGGCACCTCGATCCCCCAGGAGCGGGTCTCATCGAGCATGTCCAGGGCCAGCTGCCACTTCTCGACATGACCGACGTCGTCGGGGATGCCGCAGGCAGCGCGACGGGCCACCTTGCCGGGGTCGGCTTTCGGTGAGGTGGGGTCCCAGGTCTGAGGCAGGAACAGCCGCCAGTTGACCGCCGTCGAGGCGTGGTCGGACGCGAGGTGCAGTGAAACGCCCACCTGGCAGTTGGTGACCTTGCCCGCGGTGCCGGTGTACTGCCGCGACACGCACGCCGAGGCCGTCCCGTCCTTCAGGAAGCCGGTGTCGTCGAAGACCACGGCCTTCGGCCTGATCGCCACCTCCATCCGCCAGGCCAGCTGGGCCCGGATATGCGCCGGGTCCCAGGGGCTGGTGGTGATGAAATTGGCCAGGGCCTGTCGGTTGCCGTCAGCCCCGAGCCGGGCGGCCATCGGCTCGATGGACTTGCGCCGCCCGTCGGTCAGCAATCCCCGCAGGTAAACCTGCCCCCACCGGCGCTGGTCCTTGCGCGCGAACGGCTCGAACACCTCCGCCGCAAACGCCTCCAACTCACCACGCAACAAACCAATCTCGTCCGGAGTCACACACTCCCAACGTCACACCCAGCCCAAAGGACACGTGCCACCACAACCAACCTGACCAAGCACTACTAGGAGCCCGGTCTGCCGGGCGATGGGCCGCGGAGGTGCTTTAGCCGCCCCACGAAGTGTCGTCGACCGAGATCGGCCGGGGGTCGAGCTGCGCGTCGGCCACAATATGGTCCTGGGATCTCGGCGCGCTGTGCGGGGCCAGGCCCAGTAGTCCGAGGGAGAGCAAAGCGGCGGCTGCGACGTACGATTGTGCGCGCGATGTGAAGAACAGATACTTCATTATATGCCTTCTATATTTCCCTATATTTCGTTCGAATTAGCGAATCGGATTGCAGGGCAATGTGACCTGTGAGGGAAGGAAGAGCCTCAACAAGAGGCCTGGCAGCAAGCCGTTACGCGGTGCCGAACGTCCCAGGGACAACGCAATGACGTACCGTCGCCATGGAGCCTGCGATGGCGTGGTACGCCAGTATGTGGGCCATGGGCGCCAGTACCTGCCGCCCCGGCCGACTCAGTTGCACCACGCGGGCGCTGACAGCGTTGTCCATGGTGTAATGGGCCGCCTTCCTGTCCACCCGCGGGACGCGATCTCCCGCGGGGCTGAAGAGCGCACATGCCGTGCACCGACTGGGCGCGCTGGCCGCTGGAGGCGGCCCCGTCCGTACCCGTGGCCGATGGCGCCGTGCGTTTCCTCGGGTGCCGGCCACGGGAAAATCATGGCCGGGGGGGGGAGGGGCGGACAGCCCTGCAGACCCTATCACGAAGCTGCTTGACAGCAAGAGGACGAGGGATATATAGAGAAAATGCGGACACGATGCCGTGCCTGACTGGGCCCCTCGAGTACTTCCTGACGCCAGCGGGTCCGTATAGAACGGGCGGGACCCGGCCGCTACCGGTCCGGCGCACCACAAACCGGCGGGTGCCGTAAGGCGAAGGGCGGGTCGCCGGCCGCCCGTTCGTCGTGGTCCTGTGGGAGGGCCGCCGGACTCCGGGCTCGGCAGGAGCCCTAGCTTGACTCTGTCGGGGATCTTGGCGTCGGCGGAGTCAACTGCCCAGGGTTCGCCAGGACTTCGGGCGAGGGATCTCGCGCTGGTCGAGGTAGTTGTCGAGGTAGTTCTGGAAGGCAGTCGGCTGGCGGGGTGCGGGGGCTTCCTCAGCCGGTGACCGTCCGCCGAGGCGCTCGAAGTTGACGGCGATGGCCGTCAACACGTGCTGGACGTGGACCTTTCCCTGTCCTCGGTAGCGGCAGCGTCGTATGCCGTGTCCGTGGGCGAACTCGTTGACCGTGCTCTCCACTCCGGAGCGGACCGCGTATCGGGCCTTCCACTCGGGCGTCTGCTGTTCGGCGCGGACGCGGAGTTGCAGGTCATGGAGCTCGCGCGGGGGAAATCCCACAGGGACGGCACTGGCTCTTGGTGAACCGTGTCACGATCAGCGGGGCCGCAGTGGGAGAGGAGGTCGGGTAAGGGCCGTGCCAGCCCGCGCTGACCTGCCCCTGGGGACAGGTGACCTGCTGACGATCGAAGTCGATATGGAAGTCGTCCCGGGCGAAGCCCTCGCCTCGGCGGTGCTGGCGGGTGGGTTGCTCTTCAGCGGACCGGAGACGGTGACCTGGTGTTCACGGGCGGCCTGTTCCAGGTGGGGCAGAGAGGTGTAGCCGGCGTCGACCAGGTGCTCGGCGGGCAGCAGGCCGCGTCGGGCGAGGCGGGTGTGGATGCCGGGCAGGACCTGGCTGTCGTGGGTGGTGGCCGCGGTGGTGGCGACATCCGTGATCACGTTGGGGCCGTCGGCGGCACAGGTCTCGGTCAGATGAGCGGCGAATCCCTTCCAGCTGATGATGTGTCCGTGCCGCGCGTAGCGGGCCGAGGTGTCGTAGGGCGAGACGATCGCTTTCGACGACGGTGGCAGACCCGCCCCGCCTTCCTTCTCGGCGGTGCGCCAGCGCAGGTGTCCCGCGGCATCACGGTGATAGTTCTGCATCGTGATCTGCCGCAGAGCCTGGATGCGAGGACCGGACATGCGGTCCGCTCCGTAGCGGTGGAGGTGTTCCAGAAGCCGGACGGCGTCGTTTCCGGTGTCGAGGATCCTGGTCATGGGCTTGGTGGGGTTCTTCCCCAGGCGGACCGGCCGGCCGTAGCGCAGCCCCCAGCCCTGGTCGACCAGCTCGTCAAGCAGATGAGGAGAGATGCCTGCGACCTCTTCGAGTGCGGCGCGAACCGCCTCGGTGACCAGCTCCAGGCGGGTCAGGTCACGCACCGCGGCCAGGACGTGCGTGGAGTCGGTGCGCTGCGTGGTGCGCTCGCGCACCAGTCCGGCCTCCTTCAGGCGGGCCAGTGCGAGGTCGAGGAGGCGGTCGGCACGGCCGTCCTCGGCGAGACGATCACGGAAGTCGCCCCGCACACTGTGGTGGAAGCCGGGATCGTCCAGCTCCATGGCCATCGCACACTTGAAGTCGATGCGGCAGCGGACCGCCTCGGCGGCCTGCCTGTCCGACAGCCCGAGCAGGAACTGCAGCACACAGACGGTGGCCAGCTGAGCGGGCGAGAGCCCCGGACGCCCGTCCCTGGGGTACCAGTCCGCGAAGTCCTCGTCGCGCCACAGCCCGTCCAGCCGGTCCCGCACCCATATCGCCGTCGTGCCGCCCGGGTTGCTCGCCCGCGCGACCCGCGCGGTCAGAGGCGGAACGTGCTCACCGGAACGGGGGCGCAGGGACAACGGGCACCTCGACAGCTGCAACGGTCGGCGGAACTCCCCGATCACCCCGTCGACCATGCTGCCGCACCGGGAAACTCCAAGATCCCCGACAGAGTCAAGTAGGCCTGGCCTAGGCCGTCTCGCCACGATCCAAGCCATGGGACACCTCCACCCACGGCGACACGCAACCCGAGGCGGCAATCGGCAGCTCAAGCGGGCTGTGCTCCCCTCCGCCTCCGCCTGCATGACCGCCGCCCCGCCTACTGCGACAGGACTCGAATTCCCCTCGAGCCAGCAGGCAGTGCGCCAGCCGCTCGGCCGCAGCGGGACGGTGTCCCGCGAAGCCGTGTAGCCGGTCGAGGGGCGTGAACGCGCGGGTATCTGCCCGGGGCGTGCATCCGCAGTCGGTGAATGCTCCCTGAACATGGGCGGGCCATCGCGCAAGTCTTTCTGGTGAAAAGGCAGTTCGACCGGAGGAGTGCACGATGGCGGACGCTACCTCGGCATGACGGAGCGCCCCTGACCGCAAACGCGGCTCCAACCTGGCATTCACCGATCCACCAGTCCGACCGAGCCTGGAATCATGCGGCATCTCGGGTCGGCGCCGGGTCCCGTCGACGATGCGCCTGCATCGTGGGCGCACCCTGGCGCCAGTGCCGACCTGACTGGCTGATGGCCTTCCTACCGGATCACAGACGCCGACCGGCTTTCTGCGAGGAGCTGTGCCTGCCAGCGGCTCGAACTGTCGAGGACCGGCACGGCCTCCTCACCGTCGCGCGCCGTGCGCGGACGGGCTGGCTGGGCGAATGTGAAGCCCGCCGGACCGTCCCGGGGCCGCGGCCAGCAGGAGTCGGAGGCGACCAGCGGGGCCAGCGCCTATGCGCGCGGACACCGCCCCGACCGCCCCGCAATTGGGGGACCGGAAAGCCGTGACTGTTACCAGAGACGGGCCGGCCACAGACTGGTGCATCAACAGGCCGCCATCGGACCGGACATCAGCCCGGGAAATGGTACGGCGACGGAAATCAGCGTGCGCGGAGGGACGGGGCAATGGAGAACTACTTGCCGTACTGCCAGGCCAACAAGCTCTTCTACGACCGTCCTTCCGCCACCGCGGCGGAAGCTTTCAAGGTGGCGCGACGTTCCTTTCCGGAGGAGTGGACCGTAGCCTCGGACGACCACTGGACCTACCTCAGCCGCAACGGCGCCACCTTGCGGGAGCAGGGCTGGAAGATTCACGTCTCTGTGGTTCCGGAGGACGCCGAGGAAGTCATCGGGATTGTGGCCGACTACTGCCTCGAACGGGGCGTCGACTTCAAGTTCCTCACGTCGCCGAAGACGCACCTGAACCTGAACAGCAAGAACGCGAACCGCGGCAGCAGCGGCAAGCTGATCACCATCTACCCCGCAGACGACGACGCGGCGCTGGCAGAGATACTCGGCGATCTGTCCCGCAAGCTGGAGGGGCGTACCGGCCCCTACATCCTCAGCGACCTGCGCTGGGGCGACGGGCCGCTCTACGTCCGCTTCGGCGGCTTCCGCAAGATGTACTGCACCGGGGAGGACGGCCGCGAGGCGCTGGCGATTCGCCGGCCCGACGGCACGCTCGAGCCCGACCGGCGGCAGCCACAGTTCCATGTCCCCGAGTGGGTGCCGGTCCCGGCGCCGATCGCGGAAATGATGGCCGCTCAAGCCGCAGATAGTAGCGGCACGATGCCGTACACGGTGGAGCGCGCCCTGCACTTCTCCAACGGAGGCGGTATCTACCTGGCCCGCGACAATGCGACCGGCCGTCAGGTCGTCCTGCGCGAGGCTAGGCCTTTCGCCGGTCTGGACGGGGGCGGGAACGACGCGGTGGCACGGCTGCACCGCGAGGCCGAGACCCTGCAAGCCCTGGCCGACCTGGACTTCGTACCCGACTTCCTCGGCACGTTCACAGTGTGGGAACACCACTTCCTGGTCGAGGAGTACATCGAGGGTGAGACGCTGTGGACCTACATGGCCTCGCGCACCCCGTTCACCGACACGGCCAATGACCCGGAGAGGGCCGCTGAGTACGTGGCGGGTGCGCTGGAGCTGTGCGACCAATTGGAGCAGGCCCTGGGAAGGCTGCACGAACGGGGATACGTCTTCGCCGACCTCCATCCGCGCAACGTCATGGTGCGGCCGGACGGGAGGGTGGCGCTGGTGGACTTCGAGGTCGCGTACCGCCCGGACAATGATCCCACGCCCACACTGGGGTGCCCCGGTTTCATCACTCCGAAGGCGCTGGCGGGCCCGGAACGCGATCAGTACGCGCTGGACTGCATCAGGCTGGCCATGTTCATGCCGCTGACCCCGATGCTCGACCTCGCCAACGCCAAGGTCGAGGAATTCACCGACGCGATCGCCGCGTTCTTCCCGTCGGCCGCCACCGCCATGGCCTCGACGCGGGACAGGTTGCGGCACACTCTCGGCGTCGAAGACGGTGCGCGGGGGCCCGGCCATTTGTTCGCGGCAGCCGCTGACGACCCTGCCGGTCCGGCCATGGAGGCACTCATCGACGCGCTGGCGCAGGCGATCACCGCGTCCGCCACCCCTGAGCGCGCCGACCGTCTCTTCCCCGGCGACCCCCGCGCGCTGAACGACGGTGGGTACGGGCTGGCGCACGGCGCGGCAGGTGTCCTGTTCGCGCTGCGGATGGCTGGCCGCGAAGTCGATTCGGAGCACGTCGACTGGCTGGCGGCCGCCGCCCAGAAGGCACCAGCACGCGCCGGCCTGTACGACGGACTGCATGGGGCGGCGCTGGTCCTGCACGGTCTGGGGCGCGAGGAGGAGGCGCTGCGCATCCTGGAGCGGGTCGATGCCGTCCCGCTTCCTGGCTCCCCGAGCCTGTCCGGGGGATTGGCGGGCATCGGACTCGTGATGCGCTACTTCGCGGCGGCCACGGGGGACGAGCGGTGGCGGCGGCGCCAGGCCGAGGTCCTCGATCGGCTGACTGTGCTGGTGTCCAAGGCGCCGTCCGGCGCGACACGCTCCGCGGGTCTCATGGACGGGTGGGCGGGAGCGGCGTCGCTTTTCCTCTCCTCCTACGAGGACTTCCAAGCCCCGGCCTTCCTGGACCTCGCACGGCAGGCCATCGGCCGCGACCTCGCCGCCTCCGAGACCAAGGACAACGGCGAGGTGCTGATCAAGGACGGCATCCGTCTGGTGGCCTATCTCGGTGACGGGAGCAGCGGTCTGGCCGAGCCGATCGCCCGGTACCTTCGCCTGCGTCCGGACGAAAACCTTGCCGCGGTACACCGCGGGATCCTTGCAGCGGCACAGCCTCGTTTCACCATCGAGTCCGGACTCGACGGGGGGCGCTCTGGACTGCTCACCGTCCTCGCGGCGCACCCCGATACGGCCGCGCTACCGGAGATACTGGGCCGCCAGATACGTAGCCTCTCCGTGCACGCGGTCCCTCTGGAGGCGGGAATCGCGTTCCCGGGGCGCTGGCTGCTGCGGCTCTCCATGGACCTGGCCACCGGCACGGCGGGGGTGCTGTACGCCCTGCACGCTGCCCGGAACGCGGTCGGGGGTCTGCAGCCCGGCGGCGGCCGAACCCTCTCGACTTGGTCTCACGCGACGGGCCTGCCGTTTGCGCGGCCCCAGTGATGCGACCAAGCCCTCTCGGCACGTCCCGGAGGGCAAGCAATGCACAACGTCTCAAGGGAGAAACCGATGAACAACATCCTCGAGCTCCAGGCCCTGCAGACCGAGCAGAACGGCGTGGCCATCAGCAGCTACGTCAGCAACGGGTGCACCTCCGGCACCTACGTGCCCGAGGAGACCGCGGGCGAGTAGTCCTTCTCGCTCTGGACCGAGGCAGCCGTTCACGCGCTGCCTGCCCCCAGCCGGCCTCGCACTCACGCGCCCGGCATCACCGCAATGGAGGAAAACAGCATGCAGAACGTTCTCGAGCTCCAGAACCTGCCCGTGACCATGGACGAGCCGATGGGCGCCGACTTCCTCGGCAGCCTCCTCAGCAACCACTGCACCGACGTCGCGTCGGCTGAGTAATAGCACCGCCAGGACCCATCTCGTGGCCGCGCGCCGCCTGCCCAGCGGTGCGCGGCCACCGAGCTTCTCGCCGGAGGCAACGCCGAATGGACTGCACACCACTGCGGCGCAACCGCCCCTACAGGCATCTGTGGACGGCGCAGGCCCTCTCGGCCTTCGGTGCGCAGGCCTCGATGGTGGCGATTCCCCTCGCGGTCATCCACCAACTGAACAGTGCCTCGGTCGTCGCCCTTGTCAGCTTCACCGAAGGCATCGTGCTCCTAGCTGTGCTGCCCGTGGCGGGGCTGGCTATCGACCGTCTGGGTTACCGACCGGTCTTGATCTTCTGCGATGTGGTGCGTGTACCCACCCTGGCAGTGATGGGCTGGGCCATCGGCACCCATCAGCTCTCCCCAGCCCTTGTCGTCGTCTGTGCTGCTATCAACGGCGCGGCGAACGCGCCCTTCTGGCCAGCAGTCACCGCAGCCGTACGCGCTGTCGTCCCGGACTCCCAGATGGCCCTGGCCCTCGCGCTCGGGCAGGCCCGCTCCGCCGTGGCGGGCATCCTGGGTCCGCTTTTGGCTGCGGCCCTTTACCAGCGGTCCCCCGCCCTACCGATGCTCTGCGCAGCCGGTTCCTGCTTGGTCTCGCTCGCCTGTGTGGTGACCGCACGGCTGCCGTGGCCGACCACGAAGGCGAAACGACCGGTACGCGGATTCCCCCTGATTGGCGGCTGGCGATTCCTGGTCGCCCAGCCGTTCCTGCGTCACATGATGATCTACGGCGCGGTCACCAACCTCGCCTTCGGCGGCATCGTCTTGGTCACCACCACCGACTACGTCCGCTCGGGCGACACCACCGGCACCGGATGGCTCTTCGCCCTCGCCGGCACGGGGAACCTCCTCGGCTCGCTGGCGATCGCGCCCGGCATGCACCGTCTGGCTCCCCGAGCCTTGATCCTGCTGCTCGCCTGGAACGTTGCCCTGTTCGGAGCCGTCGCCGCCGCCCTGGGCACGGGGGTCTGGAGTGCCCCGTTGCTCGGATTGTGCTGCGTGTCGTCGCCGGCACTCAACGTCGTCGTCCAGAGAGTGCTCCTCCGAACGACACCGTCGGCCCTGCTGGGGCGCGTCCAGGTGGCCTTCCAGACTGCGCCCCAACTGCTGGCTTCCGTTGGACCGATGGCCGGGGCGGGCCTACTCCGCGTCACCTCCTCGCACACCGCGCTGATCGTCCTGGCTGGCGTCATCGCTACCATGACCGTCCTCACAGCCGTCACGTCCGCCCTGCGGCACGTTCCACCGGCCCACACCGACACCCCTGCCGAACAGCGGGAGGACGAAGCGACGGATGGACGGCGGACACATGCGTCCACGATGCGGGCGGATCCCCTGCGGTAGCTCGCGTCCCCCGGTCCGCGGAACGGCCCGGCGGGCCCTCCGGCCACGGAGGGCGTTGAATACGCCGGGCGGGACCCTCCGGGTTCGGACGCGTTCTGCCGGAGGGGCACGCGACGAGAACACCTGTCGGCGGCCCGGCTCACTGGACAGGCCGCCGACGCGGGGGTGATGGGACCTGGTAACGGGGCGGTCGGCGAGGTGTTCTGGCCGGTGCTCGTTGGCCGCTGTCAGCAGCGCCTCCTGGGCCAGGCGGTAGGGCTGGCCGTCGTTCTCGGGGATCTCGTCCGGATTCGCCAGGGCATCAGCGAGTGCGGCGCCGGGGCGGCTGGCACAGTTGTGGAGGAGCTGCTGAACGTCGGACGCGTTGAGCAGCTCGTGGGCGCCAATGGTTAGACCGTGCTCACGGCGTATCCGAACGGTGATCTGGGCGGCATCCAGCGAACGCCGCCCAGGTCAGCGAACGGGGCGTCGAGCGGCTCCTGCGGGGCGATGTCGAGTGCCTGCCGTACGTCGTCGGCCAGGTCCTGCACGACGGCAGTGGTCGGGGCTTGTCATATGTCGCTCTCCTTCATCAGTGTCGATCGGCGCCTTCGGCCCCGAGAGGGGACGGGCCGGGTGGGGGACGGGGGGTATCGGTGGGAGGCGCGGACCGCGCCAGGACGGGCCGCCATGTCCAGGCGGCCGGGTGAGGGGTCGGCGCGACGCGGCGGCCCCGGTGCGTGCGCAGGGAGAACCGGCCGGCGAGCAGCACCACCGGCACGGCCGTCACGGCGACCAGGACGGAGGCGGGTGCCCACCAGGCGCAGTGCGGTAGCCCGACCTGGCCAGTCGTCCTCCGGCCAGGCCGCTGGCCGCCATGGCGGCCCAGGGGAGCAGCAGGAGCAGCAGGAGCAGCGGGATAGCGGCGGGGGCGTGCCCGCCTCCAGGGCGAGCAACGGCAGGTACTCGTCCACGACTCCGAGCCCGGTCACCACCGCGGCCAGTGCCACGGCGGAACGCACCCAGGGCGTCGTACGAGCCTCGGACAACCCGGCGCGCAGCAGTGCCGCCCAGCTTGCGGCCAGGGCGCCGGTGCCGGCGAACGAGACGGGGGCGCGTCCGCGGCGGGCCAGGCCGAGCGCGGTGGGAACGGCGAGCAGGGTGAGCAGCACCGACGTCCAACCGGCGGCACGGTAACCGCCGAGCAGCGCCACCGGAGCGGCGGTAAGCGCGCCGGCCGACACCGGGCAGGCCTGGACCGCCGCCACCCGGCTGCTGGCGCGCGCGTACAGTAGGAACTGTAAGGTCCCCGAGGTGAGGGCGGCACCAAGACTGCTCGGGGACGTACTGCGGGAGTCCGCCGGGGACCGCTGACGGCGAATGGCCTCAGCCAGCGGCGCTGAGGAACGCCAGCATCGCCCGGTTCACCGCGGCAGGCCGCTCCAGGTAGCCGTAGTGGCCGCAGTCCGCCATCTGTGTGTACTGCCCGCGGGGAAGAGCGGCGGCGACCTCCGCGCCCAAGTCCGACCGCACGATCAAATCGTGCTCGAACCCCATCACAGGACGGGCACCGTGACACGCCCCAGGGCGGGGAGCCGGTCATCCGGTTCCTCGCCCGAGGGTGTCGGCGTCCCGGCCGCCCCGGTGCGCTCGACCGCTTCGAACAGGTCAAGCCAGTCGAGCACCTCCTCCTCGCGCCGCCAGGTGGCGGGCGAGAGATTGAGCACGGCGCGCAGCCATGCGGCGTACCGCGGCGGCAAGCGGACCCCGCTGGCCTCCAACTCCCGCTCGGCGTCTGCCATCTCCCCAGCGAATAGGTCGCTGCGGCCCCGCGCGGCCATCAGGACGGCCCGGCTCACCAGGTCCGGCCAGGTCAGGAGCAACTCCTGCACGACCTCGGCGCCGAACGAGGCACCCACGACCCGGCACGGAGCCAGTTCCAACCGCTCCATCGCTACAGCTAGTTCGGCTGCGACGCGCCGAGGATCTTCCGGCCGCCCGAGGGTCCGCGCCGCGGTGCGGTCGAAGGTAACCACGCGGAAGCCCGCAGAGAGCAACGCGGGCACCTGGTGCACGTCCCACACCCGGTCCGGCGCCCCGCTGCCCGCGACGAGCAGCACGGGCTCCCCCGCCCTTTCGTCCCGCACGGTGAACTCCGCACCCTCCACATGCAGCGTCAGCATGCGCGCCTCCTCTCAGTCGGTCCCGGCAGCGGTTTCGTCCGGCAGACCGTCGCGCGCCCGGTGGAGCCACCGCAAGGCGGATGTCGGCCAAGGGCCGGTGCTTGGGGTAGGCCGGATCGACTAGGTTCCCAGCCCGGCGGATTGCACGCATCGGTGGTACTGGACGGCGCCCGTCGATGGCGCAAGGAAGGCTACGGCATGCACGCCGCGTCCGGCCCGGGCGTCAGGGCGGTGCTTGCGCGGGGACGGCCGAGGCATTCCCTTTTGCCACCTTTCCCTCCATATGGGCCTGTGTCCTCTTGCTGTCGAACAGCTTCATGAAAGGCGCTGTCGCGGCCGTCCGTTCCGTCCCCCAGTGATGATTTCCACGCGGAAGGCGTTCGGCAAGGCGCACGACACTTCCGGCCGGCGGCTGGGACGCGCCCCACCGGTCGGCATCCCCTGCAGCCGCGCGCGACAGGTGCGCGCTCCAGCCGTGCACGGAAGCGCGTCCCGCTCAACGACCAGGAAGGAGGCCATCAAATGGACCAGGCTGTCAGTGACCGGACCGTGCAACTGAGCCAGCAGGAGCAGCGAGTTCTTGCGCATATGGCCGATGGACTGACGTACACCGCCATCGCGCAGCGCATGAAGCTCAGCCGCCACACGGTCGACACCTACATCCGGCGGATCCGGGCCAAGACCGGGGCACGCAACCGTATGCAGCTACTCCTGCATGCCTTGGCGCTAAGCGACGTCCAACCCGCGGCCGACGATGCCAACCACGCCCTGTGAGGGCATCCCTCATCGATCACTCAGGCGTGCCGGTCGGTGTCCGGCTGGGCGACGGGCTCGACCGATATAAGGAACCTCTTTGTCAAGGACCACACAGAACGCGACCAGCGATCCGCAACGCGTCAGCCGTCTGGAGGAGCTCTACCAAGGCCGGTTCCGCTGGGACCTCGTCCGGGAATTTCCGGTGCAGGATTCGGTGGATGCCGCGGTCAGCGACCACGAAACTGGGGAATGCACCGCACTGCTGCAGGACCTTCGGCCACGATGCCGTCGATGCCCGCGCCGCTCTGCGTGATGGGTCTTTGGACGATCCCGGCAAGCGTGGGTACTTCGATCTTCAGGCGGAACCCGCTCTGTGCGGCCGAGCCCTATCCCACGACAAAACCTCCCGCATGGTGAAGGCCACCGACGCCCATTGCACGCCGGCAGCGTTCTCCCCGGCCATCGAGAACGCGCTTGGCGCCGGGGCGTTCTTGGCCGCAGCACCGGCCGGGTCGCTGCGCGACCTGCTCAACGACCTCGAGCGTCGCGGCGCACGCCTTGCAAGCGCCGACAGGCGAAACCCAGGGGGTGCGGCCTCGCATCGAGGGCATCGACGACTATCTCTTCAACGGCGGCAAGGTCTTCATCGGGCACACCCCCTGTCGCCGAGGTGGTCAGCGTATCGGCGTAAACCTGCCCGACCGGCTCATCGCCTCGGCATGCCCGCCCCGCATCTTCCGCGACAGGAAATCGGCCTTTCGAACTTGTGGGACGGAGAGCTGATCGAGACGCTCGACAAGAGCTACGGGGTCTCCCTCCGACTGCAGTGGAGGACGGAAACCTCACACCTCTCCTGCTACCGACGTTCCGGTCCGACTTCGCGCTTTTCGAGAAGTATCGACACCCGAGGTAGCACCGTTGCAGATTCCGCTCGTCGTGCATGGTGGCGACCGGGACAGCCTCGAGGCCGACCAACTGAGCCAGTGGGCCCGTCACAGCGCAGCGGGCTTGAGCGAGCACAGCTTTCCCGCGAGCCATTTCTACTTTCGTGAGGAGCCAGCATCGGTCGCAGCCGTACTTGACCCTGGCACAGGTACTGTCGAAGGGTAAAAGGCCGGACACCTGCCCACACCTCGTCTGAGGAATGTCTCTTGTCACGCGCGGTCTCCCATCACGATTTTCGTGATCAGTAGATATCTGGAGATGTCATGACCGATGTTCATGCTTCGCATGTCGACCGCGATTATCCCCACGCGGATGCTTGTGCTCCCGTCGACGAATATCTGCGTCTGCACCCGGCCGCCCGGTTCGTCGCGGACTCCTCCGGCGCGACTCGGATCTTTGCCGGACATCGCGGCACGGTACTCGGCGCCCTGTCATCAGGGCTGACCGCCGCTCTGGAATTGCTCGCCGCCCAGTCCGTGGACACAGACGCGCTGCTGGAGGTCGTCCGAAGCCAGGAGGGCGAACCGGCCGTCCTCCAGTTGCCCCAGTTGCTGCGACGGCTGCGAGCAGGCGGGTGGCTCTCGGTGACGATGAAGACGAACGGAACACCTCTGCTGACCTTCCGCCCGCTGGGGCCAGTGGGACCGCCTGTCCTCGTGCCCACCGGTGACGTGGCCGACCTACGGCTGTCCCGCTTCGCCGTACTTCGCGTGGAAGGCTCAGGCATGGTCTTGGAGTCGCCCCTGGCCCATGTCGCAGTGGAAGTGCATGACCCGGCGCTCGTAGGCCTGTTGGCCGCAATGTCGGCGCAGCCTTCATCGCCGGAGGCTCCGCATGGCTCCGCGGGAGCGCGCTCCTACCCGGTGGAGTGGCCGGAGGCAGTTCCTGCGATGCTGAGGGCCCTGGCCAGGCGCGGGCTGCTGGTCCCGCGCGACAACAGCGTCGAACGCGAACTCCGCTTCGCCCAGTGGTCGCCGCACGAACTGTGGTTCCATAGCCGCACCCGCATCGGACGCCACGATCTGCCGTACGGCGGCACCTATCCGGGCAGGGGAACCGGTGATCCTCTTCCTGCGGTGCGGCCACCGTTCGATGGCCCCACGGTGAAACTGCCCCGCGCGGACCTGGAAGCTCTGCGCAGGAACGACCGGCCCCTCACCGAAGTGTTGGAGGACCGGCAGTCGCTGCGACTCCACCATGACGCGGCACCCATCACCGTCACCCAACTCGGCGAGTTCCTGTACCGCAGCGCCCGCAACCGGGGCCGATCCTCCGGTGGGCCGCAAGAGGTGGGCAACCGGCCTTATCCGTCTGGCGGCGGTGCGTACGAACTGGAGATCTACCCGCTGATCAACCAAGTGGAGGGCCTGGAACCCGGCCTGTACCACTACGACCCGCAGGAGCATCGGCTTCAGTTGCTCGCCGTGCCTGGGCCGGCGCTGACGCGCCTGACCCAGATGTCCCGCATGAGCGCGGGGATGTCCTCGCCTCCACAGGTCACGCTGCTCGTCACGGCCCGCTTCGGGCGGGTCATGTGGAAGTACTCCACTATGGGTTACGCGCTGGTCCTCAAGCACGTGGGTGTGCTCTACCAGGTGATGTACAGCGTGGCCACGGCCATGGGGCTCGCGGGCTGCGGCCTTGGCGGCGGCGATTCCGACGCCTTTGCCGCGGCTTCGGGACTGTCGTGGGAGACCGAGTCCACCGTGGGCGAGTTCCTCCTCGGAAGCCGAGGAACTGACAGCGAAGATAAATTTTCAACGTAGTGCCCCGATGTCCAGCGTGATCGCAGGTTTATCTTGCCGTCGAAGATTGATCAGTACGGGGGCGCTGGGGCGGGCGGCAGTGGGACGGCTCGTGGATGCTGGCGCGACTCGGACCTTGGGGTTTTCAACCTGGACTTTTCGAGGACGGCGTGCGGGTTTGGCGATCACTTGCTGCCTGCTGGGTTTCCGTCTCGAGCGGGCAGCGCCACGGGGGTCGCCTCGCAGCCGTTCGGTGTCGGCGCGTGGGTACTGACTTCAGCTCGTCGGGGTGAATCTTCACGAAGTCCGTGACGGGCATGGATAGGTGGCTGTACCTCGTGGTGTGAGAGGTATGCGGATGGGGGCGGCCTGACTCCTGCGGGACGTCGGCGCCGGGAGACGGTACGGATGCAGGCGGACGAGCTGTTCGAGCAGAAGGTCAAGCCGCCGGAAGTCGCACGACGGCTCCGGGTGAGCGTGAAGTCGGCCTACCAGTGGCACCAGTTGTGGCGGGACGGCGGTGCACAGGCTCTGGCCTCCCGCGGCCCGAGCGGGTCGCGGTGCCGCCTGCCCCCCCACGCTGTCTGGAAAAGCTGGCCGCGTACCCCGAGCAGGGCCCGGCCGCGCAGGGCTGGGTGGGGGACCAGGTGTGGACGGCCGCCCGGGTGGCCACGCTGATCCTCGCGGCTGATGCACCGGCTCGGCTTCAGCCCTCAGGTGCCCGCGCGGCGGGTCGCCGAGCGCGATGAGCAGGCCGTCACCGTGTGGAAGGAGGCGACCTGGGTCGAGGTAAAAGTGCCCGGGCGGCCTGCGGCGGCTACATCTGCTTCGAGGACGAGGCAGGCTTCACCCGGCGGCCGCCCCAAGGACGCACCCGGGGCCGGCGCGGCTGCACCCCGGTCGTGACGGTGAGCGGACGACGCTCTGGACGGCTGTCGGTGGCCGGACTGATCGCCATGCAGCCCGGCTCCCGCACCCGGCTGTGCCACCGCCTGCGCAGGCACCGGGCAAAGGCAAGCGCCGCAGCATGGGCGAACGCGACTTCATCGCGCTGATCGACGGCACCCACCAGCTCCTCAAGGCGCCGATCGTCCCCCTCGTGTGGGACCGGCTCAACACGCACGTCTCCCATGCCATGCGCGAGCTGATCGCCGAACGTGAATGGCTGAAGGTGTTCCTGCTGCCCGCCTACTCACCCGACCTCATCCCCGTCGAGGGCGTGTGGGCAAACGTCAAACGCAGCCTGGCCAACTTCGCCGTCATGGCCCTCGACCGGCTCGAAGCCCTCGTCCCCAGCCGGCTCAAGCGCCTGCAGTACAGGCCCCACACTCTCGACGGCTTCATAGCGGGCACCAGCCCGACCTTCGACGACCCACCCTCACCCTGACGAGCTGAAGTCAGCAACCACACCAGGCAGGCGAAGACCGGCGGCCGCGGAAACCTACATGCCCAGACCCTGGACGGCCTTCCGGCTCGAAGAACAAGCACCGGGCCAAACGCCACGACGTCGGCAAAACATTAAACGTCAATCAACCGTTTCTCTTGTTCGACCTGGTGCACGAGATCACCCGACTCACCGAATCGAGGTGGTCCAAGCCGCTCAAAATTCGATGCCACGAGCTCAAGGTTCGTTGGCACAAGACAGCCGAGATCCGGGCGCGTCCGGCCGCCAGGAGAGCAGCGCGCCCCGACGCCTCTCATGCCCGGGACGCGCCAGCCTGCTTCGCCTCTACGAGAGCACATGTCGAGCCGAGCGGGTGCCGCGGTTCAGTTTTCCGTGAAGTACTGCCCGCGGGGGCCGGGCAGAACCAGAATCCCATCAGTCACGAGCATGAAGCGTTCCATGCCCGGAACCAGGACGTTGACGACGGCCAGGCCCTCCGGAGTCGCCGCCTGACGTCGAAGCACCGAGTAGCCACGATCGGAGAGTCGGCGCAACAGCTCTTGGAGGTGGGCCTTGGGCGTGGCGGGCGGGCTCGTCGGCTCGAAGTAAACCCTGCGCGCATCGGGAAGTCGGTCGGTGAAATCAGCCAGACGACAGGCTTGCATGGGTGGGTACGGCAACATGGTGTCGTCACGCCGGAGGTTCGGGGCTGGAGGAGCTCCCGCCGCCACGGCGCTTTGTATCTGCACGAGTTCGGCAAGCGCCCGGTACGCCGCATAGTCGGACGACAAGGATGCGCCGCAGCCACGTATGCGGGCAGGCGTCCCATTCTCCGGTGGAAGGAAGGCAAGGAAGGCTGGGATCGATACGTCCGTTGTCATGTCAATCAGATGGACCGTCCTGCCTGTGATCCTATCTGCGTGAGCCGCCAGATCAACAAGTTCCCTCGGCAACGTCTCGCGATCCACCACGCGCAGTGACTTCGGCCGGCTGCGGAGGAACTGACCGATCAGCAGCAGGGAGAAGGCGTCGCGCTCCACCACCTCGTTCAGAGCGTGCACAGTGGCTTCAGCCGCCGTGACCCCCGCGGCCCAGCCGTTGTTGCTGGAGTATCGCCATACAGCGGAGTAGTCGAAGTTGTCCCCAAGAGAAGCACGGAAAGTAGTGCCGGCGTCCACGTATCCGGGGGTGGACAGGAAAATAGGAACTGGCATGTTCGCGCCCGAGAAGATCTCCCGGTATTCCAGGCAGCCGATGGGCTCGTCGGCGAGTTCGCCGAGCAAACGGACGGCCTGGTCACGGTAGAGCGGACCGTCGGGGGCCGCGATGGCGTGACTCGATATTTTCTGCACCGACGCCGAGTCCAGGTAATCGCTCTCGCTTACATAGTGCTCAAGCGCCTCGAAAAGGGCACCCGCACGCGCCGCTTCCCGGGATCCTTTACCAAGTCCGGATCCGCCCGGTACCTGCTCACCGTCTTTCCAGAGCTCACAGGCCCAAGCGCCCGGATCAGTCTCCGATAGCGCGCGGATATGAACGTCAAAACCAAGAGAACGGGCTGCAGACATGCCATGCTGGAACGCATCGGAAAGACTCCTTTCTCGCTCACCGGCCTGTGACGCCTTCACCACGCTTGCCTCAGCGTTCCTCATCATCGATGGTCCTTTCAGGCAACGGGAAAGTGCCGCAGGCGGCTCAGAGAGCACGACTGCGGCAACATTTCCGAGTTCGCTACTTTCCGTCAGTTGGCGCTGGCGGGACCCGAGAGTTCGCCCTCTTCCTCCTGCAGCCCGGTGCCGAGGAGGCAGGCGAGCGAAGCGCGCTCACTGTCCGTGAGTACGACATCGTAGTTGACGGTCGCGCTGTAGCATGGGAAACCCATGTCCGCATTATAGCCCACTGTCATCTCCTTATCGATTCGTCCGCACAACGGCTTGCGGAAAATCTTAGACGATTACCCTGGATAGCAGATTGAACGAAAAGGCCAGCTTATTAGATTTCCGTGCCAGGCCCCGTACAATTGCGGTAGAGCGTGTCCTATACGGCAGGGTCTGTCGCATGATCAGGATCCGTCCGGAGTGCCGTGCTGATCCGGAGTTGGAGGGGACGTCCTGGTTCGACTTGGGGGCGGACGCAGTGCAGGCACGGTCTCAGTGATCATGTGAGTGTCGAAGTCCCATGAACACTTGGCGAGTCCGTGCATGGTCCTGCATCTTCTCCCGTGCCCACCGTGCTGGCCCAGCTGGGCCGGACATCCGCGCCCGTCCCGCTGACGGACACGGTCGCTCTTTCCGGCTTCCTGGGCCTGCTGCCCTACCCGCGAGGCGTGCGCGGCCGCCGCTACCGGCTGTCCGCCCTGGTCACTGCGGCCGCGGCGAGTGTCCTGGCCGGCGCGCGCCGGCTCACCGCGATCACGGAATGGATCTGCAACGCTCCCGCGTGGGCCTGCCGGGCTCTCGGGTTCCCCGTCGATCCGCTGACCGACGCCGTGTCCGTCCCGCATCCCCACACCCTGCGCCGCCTTCTTGTCCGGCTCGACGGTGACGCCCTGGACCGGGCCGTCGGCGCGTTCCTCACTGCCCGCGCCGCCCCGGCCGACCCGGGCTGCGGGCGATCGCCGTCGACGGCAAGGCCCTGCGCGGCTCGCGCACCGCCACCACCACGTACGTCACGCTGCTGGGCGCGATGGACCACAACGGCCATGTCCTGGCCCAGCGTCAGATCGCTGACGAGAGCAAACGAGATCCCGGCCTTCCGGCCCCTGGACGGCACGGTCATCACCGCCGATGCCCTGCACACCCAGCACGCTCACGGCTCCTATCTGCGTGAGCGCGGTGCCCACCACATCGTCCAGGTCAAGGCCAACCACCCCGGCCTGTTCGACCGTGTCCGCCGTCTGCCCTGGCGCGAGGACAAGCTCGATCACCACAACCGCACCCGAGCCCACCACCGCCTGGAGATCCGGCGGCTGAAGACCGTCTCCTACGCCCACATCCACCGAGGCCATTGGTGCCGCCCCGGGGGAACACCCTGATAAGCGCACCAGGTGGCGCAACGGTCACAGGGAGAGGCTGCTGACCACGCAGGACGGAGATCTCGACCTGAAGATCCCGAAGCTGCGGACCGGGTCGTTCTTCCCGTCGCTGATGGAGCGGCGCCGGCGCATCGGCCGGGCCCTGTTCGCCGTGGTGAGGGAGGCGTACGTGCACGGGGCCTCGACCCGATCGGTCGATGACCTGGTCAAAGCCCTGGGCGCGGACAGCGGGATCTCCACATCGGAGGTGTCGCGGATCTGCGGCGAGCTCGACGCCGAACTGACCGCATTTAAGGAACGCCCGCTGGACCACACCGCCTTCCCCTACGTCTTCCTGGACGCCACCTGCTGCAAGGCACGGGTCAACCACCGGATCATCTCCCAGGCCGTGGTCATCGCGACCGGGATCTCCGTCGCTCCACGACGAATGGCAGCTTTTCGACCGCCGCTACCTCTCCGAAGCCTCCCGGCTGAACTCCTCACGACACAACCAGCCGAGGGCGGCCACCAGCTCCCACCAGTGCAGAAACCGCTGTTCTACGCCGCCACAGAAACTACCTGTTCAGACCATGTTCCCGAGATCAGCAAGCGGCGATTTCTCACAATCGCTCGCGACCGCTCGGTATGTTCGCTGTGGATCCGTCCCACGCGGACGCTGCGGGCCGGTGTGCCGTCCCGGCGGGGCTCAGCCGCCCCAGGACGTGTCGTCGCAGCCGAACTGCGGCAGACAGTCGGCCGTCGTCACGAACGACGCCCGCGCGGGCTCCGTGTGCTGGGCGACCCCCAGGAACCCGAATGCCACAAGGGCGGTGACCGCCGCACAGAACCGGACACGCCGTGCGCGGATCAGACGCTTCATCACCAAGTCTCCTGTACTCGTGCTTCGTTGCCTGTTCGTCGTGCTTCGTGCGCTGTTCAGTCGCGGCGGGCCAGCTCGGATTCCGCAGTGAGCGAGCCTGCCATCAAGGGCAGGGCACACAGCAGCAACTGCATGCGGTTGCGCGCGCCGGTCTTCGCCCGGATGCGGCGGATGTAGGTGTCTACGGTGTGACGGCTGAGTGCCATGTGCTGGGCTATCGCGTCGTACGTCAGCCCGTCCGCCATTCGATCCAGCACCTGTCGCTCCGGTCGGCTCAGTGGCGCGCCCGGGACGGTGGCAGCGTGGTCCATTCGCTTGCAGCCCTCCTGGTCGTGAGGCGGGTAGCCGACTCCGAAATCGCCGGACCGCGCATTGGTGGTGCGCGGTCCGACGCGGGCGGGTCGGGAGAGGGGATCCCGAGCGATGCCCGGAGAGCCGTACCCGCCGGGCCGGGCCCTCCGGGAGGAAATCCTGGCCCGGGATCGGGGTCCAGCGGGGCGCGAAGCCGGGTCATCAAGCTGCCGTGCAAGAAAAGGAGGAATGAACAAACCAGGACAAACGTGCGAAGCGGTGACTCATGCGGACCTCACCACCCAACCGCTGACCTGCACCGCCCTAGCATGGCGGCTGTGCGGCGGCCGGTGTGCTCCGGCCGTCCGCGCCGGGACCGACTGCGGGGAGGGCATGTGCGCACAGTGCGGGTGACGGGCGCCGAGTTCGACGTACGGGACGAGGGCGAGGGGGACGCCGTGCTGCTCGTAGCGGGCGGCGGGGCATCCGGGCGGGTCTGGGACCTACACCAGGTGCCCGCGCTGCGCGCGGCCGGTTTCCGGGTGCTCACCTTCGACCGGAGGCCGCTCCGGAATACGCAGGCGGCGCCGGATCCGCGCACGGCCGCCGTCGAACTGCTTTATGTCCTTGCGGAGTTGGACCTCCCCCGATGCCGTGCCGTCGGTGTCTCCGCCGGGGCTGAGGTGGTGCAGGAGCTGATGCTCGCCCGGCCCGGGCTTGTGACCGGGGCGGTGCTGATGGCCACGCGCGGCCGCGGCGACCTGTCCGGCAGAGCGATGGCCGACGCCGAACGGGAACTGGCTGCCGCCGGGGTGCGGCTGCCGCCGCGCTACGCGGCGTGGCAGCGCGCCGTACTCAACCTGTCGCCCGCCACCTGGCGGCGCGAGGACGAACTGCTCGACTGGCTCGACCTGTTCGAGGCGGCCGAGCGCGCCGGGACGGCCCCGGTGCCGGTCCCGGCCGACGGCGAGCCGGCGGACCGGCTCGCCGCGCTCGGCCGGGTGACCGTCCCGGTCCTCGTGCTCGGCTTCGAGCATGACTTGATCGTGCCCCCGTGGCTGTGCCGCGAGGTCGCCGCGGCCCTGCCCTCGGCGCGCTACGCCGAAATCGCGGACTGCGGGCACTACGGGTACCTGGAGCGGCCCGCGGAGGTGAACAGCGCGCTGCTGGAGTTCCTCACCGGCGCGCCCTGACCGGGGCCGTACCGGTCAGCGCGGTTCGCCGGACTCGCGCAGCACGTCCCCGAGCAGCCGGTGAGCCAGGGTCAGCCGCTCGCTCGCGGACAGTCGCGCCAGCGCCGGCCACAGCACGTCCGCGCCGCCCGCGGACGTGGCGCCGGTCGCCGCGGCGACCGGCGTCGGCGACGGGGCGTCGGGAGCCTCGGGGGCGACGGCCGCGGCCGGGGCGGTGAGTAGGCCGGCGACCGACGGGGCGGTCAGCAGGTCCTGGAGGGCGATCTCCCAGCCGTGGTCGTGCTCCAGGGAGCTGACCAGGCGGGCCGCGTCCAGTGAGGATCCGCCCAGTTCGAACCAGCCGCCGTCCAGGTCCTCCTGGCCAAGGTAGGTGCGGGCCAGCTTCAGGGCCTGGGCGTGCATGTCGTCCGTCGGGGTCATCGCTTCGTTCTCCTTCTCGGTCGGGTGGAACCGGGGTACAGGGCGGTCAGGGCAGGGCGGGGGTGTCCGGGGCGGGGTGGATCGCCGGGTCCGGCGGGGTGCCGGACTCCGGGGGCGGCGCGGCGAGCCGTTCCCGGGCCACGGCGGTGAACGCCGGACGGCCGGTCCGCACGCCCAGCAGGCCCACGTGGGCCCAGCGGAACGACGCCCGCAGCAGTACCCGTTCGCGCAGGCCCGACTGGACGGTGCCGCCGCTTCGCCGGTACGCCGACAGCAGTCGGTCGAGCAGCGGGCGGCCGCCCGCCAGGTACGGGTCGACGAAGTCCGCCGCCGGATCGTCGAAGGCGGCGTTCGTCCAGTCCAGGACCCCGGTCACCGCGTCCGAGCCGGGGCCGACGAGGGTGTGCCCCGGATGCATGTCGCCGTGTGTGAGCCGGGCCCGGTGTGCCCAGTGCCGGTCGTCGTCCAGCCAGGACCGCCAGTGCGCGTACCAGCGCTCGGGAAGCGGCACCGCGGTCCGGGCCTCCGTGAGCGTCCGGGCCAGGTCCTCGCGCGCCAGCCCCGGTTCGCGCGGCGGGACGCCCGCGTCCACGGCCTCCTTCACGGGCACCCGGTGCAGGGCGGCGAGGGTCGCCGCGAGCGAGGTCACGTACCCGGCGCCGGGCCGCCCGCCGCCCGCCGCGGGGTGCCACTCGTAGCGCAGGGCGGCCGGGTCCTCGAACCCGGCGGGGGCACCCCCGAGCCGGCGGTACGCGATGAACGCGCGGTCGGCGTGCTCCCAGCGCGGCACCGCCACCGGCAGCGCGGGCCTGACCGCCGTGAGGACGGCCGCCTCCACGGCGATCCGGTCGGTGCTGCGGCTGCGGCGGGGCAGCCGCAGGATCCAGTCCGCGCCCTCGGTGTCCTCGACCTCGACCACCCGGAAGTCCCAGCCCGCGTCGTTGAGGACCGCCGTCCCCGGGCGCAGGGACAGTCCCCGGGAGGCGGCCGACTCCAGGGCGGCGGCGAGCACCTCGCGCGGGTCGGCGGCCGTCACGCGGAGGCCGTCCGGTCATCGCCCGCGCCACCGGCTCCCGGGACGGACGCGCTCTCGCCGGAGCCGTCCGCGTCCCGCCGCGCGGTGCCGGTCAGCGAGCCGCCCAGGACGTAGTCCTCGGGGATGTCGCGCAGGGTGCGCAGCGGCGAGCAGTAGATCCACAGGAACGACAGGGTCGTCGCGAGGCCCGCGATCCACAAGGTGGTCCGGGCGCCCAGGAGTTGGCCGAGGAGTCCGCCGAGGACCGCGCCCAGGGGCAGGGTGCTCCACACCAGCAGCCGGTTGAAGGCGCTGACCCGGCCGAGCAGCCGGTCCGGGGTGATGGACTGGCGGAAGGTGACGACGATGACGTTGTAGACGACCATGCCCGCCGAGGAGACGAACAGGCCCACGCTGACCAGGGAGAGCCGCCACCCGGTGTCCACCAGCGGCACCATCGTGAAGCCCGCGCCCGCCACCAGTGTGGCCTTCCAGATCGCCGGTCCGTGTCCCAGCCGGCGCGCCGCCCTGGCCGCCAGCACCCCGCCGAGCAGGCCGCCGATGCCCTCGAAGGTCAGCAGCAGACCGATGACGCCCGCGCTCAGGTCCAGGTCACGGGCGAGCAGGACCGGGATCATCGGAGTGCCCACGGCCCAGAAGAGGTTGAAGCAGGCGGTGCTGAGGGAGGTGCGCCGCAACAGGACGTCGCCCAGGACCGCGCGCAGTCCCTCGGCGGCGTCCTTCCGCCACGAGACGGGCTCCCCGTCGGCGCGACCGGGCAGCGGCTCCCGCCCCCGTACCAGCAGCACGCAGACCGCCGACCACAGATAGCCGCCGACCGACACCAGGACGGCCACCGGCGCGGCCAGCGCCTGCACCAGGGCGCCGCCGAGCCCCGGTCCGGCCGCCTGCGCCACCGACTGGACCACCTGGAGCCGGGTGTTCGCGTCGATCAGCCGCTCCCGCGGCACCAGCGAGGGTACGTAACTCGCGTACCCCACCTCGAAGAAGACGGTGAGCAGGCCGAATACGAAGGCCACGGCGATCAGTTGGGCGGCCGTGAGCAGGCCGGTCCACCAGGCGATCGGGATCCACAGCAGCAGTGCGGCACGGGCGACGTCCGTGGCCAGCAGCAGCGGGCGCTTGCGCACCCGGTCCGCCCACACGCCGGCCGGGACGCTCGCCAGCAGGTAGGGCAGCGACTCGGCGGCCGACAGGGCCCCCACCTCCAGCGGGGAGGCGTCCAGACTGACCACCGCCACCAGCGGCAGGGCCAGCGTCAGGATCTGCGTGCCGAATTGACTGATGCTGTCCGCGAGAAAGATCTGACGGAAATCGCCCAGCCGCAGAATGCTGTCGGCCGGAATTTTTGGGCGCATGGCGGTAATAGTGCCATGGGAAACTCGACAGGTCACTAGTGCGTCGGTGCGAGGAGCGCGAAAGCGGCCGACCCCGGACGGACCGGGTGGCCTCCACCGGTCCGGGAAGCCCGCCGGACGGCCGATAGCACCCCAACCACGTGCTGGAACAGGTGCCTTGGCCGGTGAGTGTCGGGGGCCGGGGGCGGGGGGCGGCCCTGTCACGTACTCGCGTTACTTGTGACTGCCACGTACTTGTTGATGTAATTGGGGAAGTCGCCACCGATTTACTCCCCGCCGATCCGAGGCGCATTGCAGCTGCCCGGACTCGCCGTTCACCGATTTCCACGAGCCCTTATCCCGTGAGGTTTTCTTCGTGTCACGGACTCGAATTGAATTCAACGCATCGCGCCCTGCGGAGCCTCCGGCACTGGAGGAGTGGTACCGGCGCAGGCTCGGCCGGGCCGAGCGGGACATCAGCTCCAGCGGAGTACACCCCTACACCTACGCCGAACTGCGTCGGCTGACCGGACTTCAGGCGACCGACCTCGACGGCATCCTCGTCGACGACAGCACCTCGCAGGGCTCGCCCGAGCTCCGCCGGGCCATCGCCGACCGCTACCTGCCCGGCGGAGCCGACCGCGTCATGGTCACCCACGGCTCCAGCGAGGCGATCGCCCTGACTCTGGAGACGCTGCTCGGGCCCGGCGACCGGGTGGTACTGCCGGACATGCTCTACCACTCGCTCGCCCACTACCCGCGGGCGGCCGGCTGCGTCCTGCACCCCGTGCCGCTGGACGCGTTCACCACCGCCGACACCGACCCGCGGGCCCTGGAGCGGACGATCCCCGCGGACACCCGGGCGGTGATCGTCAACTTCCCGCACAACCCGACGGGTGTCACCCTCACCAACACCGCGTACCGCAGGCTGCTCGACCGGGTCGAGCAGATCGGCGCCGTCCTGGTCTGGGATGCGGCGACGGCCGAGATGAGCTGGGACGGGCCGTCGCTGCCCGACCCCGGTACCCGCCATCCGCTGACCGTCAGCTACGGCACCTTCTCCAAGGCGTTCGGCCTGCCCGGCCTGCGCGTCGGGTGGTGCGCGGCGCCCGAGGAACTGATCGAACGCAGTTTCACCGTGCGCGACCGCACCACCCTCTTCCTCTCGCCGCTGGTGGAGGCGGTGGCCACCGCAGCGATGCGCTCCGCGGACGCTCTGATCGCCCCCCGCCGGGCCGAGGCCCGCGCCAATCTGACCGTGCTGGAGAAGTGGGTCGCCGACCACCAGGGTCTGGTCGCCTGGACGCCGCCGGGCGGAGGGGTCTGCTGTCTGCTGGAGCTGCCCGGCGTCACCGACTCCGAGCGGTTCTGCGTCGAACTCCTGGAGGAGTACGGCACCTTGCTCGTCCCGGGCACCGCCTTCGGTCGCGAGGGCGCCGTACGGCTGGGATTCGGCGGTGATCAAGGCGAGTTCACCGACGGCCTGGACACGCTCTCCGCGTTCCTGCACGCCCGGGGCGGCCGGTGATGGCGGCCTCCGGCACGGCGGGCGGGGCCGATGCCCTGTCCCGGCTCTGGCACGAGGTGAGGGCCGCGCACGGCGGCCGTCCCGCCCTCACCGACGGGCGCCGCACCATGACGTACCGTCAGGTCGATGCGGCCGCGCGGGCCGTGGCCGGCCGGCTGACCGCCGCCGGGGCCGGTCCCGGCCGGTACGTGATGCTCCACGGGCTGGCCCCGATGGACGCCGTCGTGGCCATGCTGGGGACGCTGGCCGCGGGCGCCGCCTTCGCCGTCCTGGAGGAGGGCCTTCCCGACGCCGCCCGTGCCGCCCGCTGCGCCCGCGTCGACGCGGTGCTCCTCGCCGGCCGCGACTGCGCGCCCCACGGGACCGCCACCCCGCCCTGGACCGATCTGGGCCCTCAACTGGACGGCACGGCACACGAGTCGGCGCCGACCCCCGACGACGGCGGCGCCCCGACCGCCGGCCTGTCCTGCGCGGCCCGGGTCGGCGGGGCGGCGTCCGACCGGCCCGCGTACGCCATGTTCACCTCCGGGTCCACCGGTGAGCCGAAGGCCGTCGGTATCGGGCGGGAGGCGCTGCACGGCTTCGCGCTGGCGGCCGCCGCCCGGCTGGGCCTCGGCCCCGAGGACCGGTGGCTCCAACTGGCCTCCCTCGGCTTCGACGTGGTCGTGGAGGAGGTGTTCCCCGTCCTCGCCCGCGGCGGGACCGTCGTCTGCCGTCCCGGCACCGGCGTACCGGACCCGGAGGAACTGCACGGCATGCTCGGCGCCCTCGGCGTGACCACCGTGGAGCTGTCCACCCAGTACTGGCGCGAGTACGCGCACTGGCTCGACGTCCGGGGCGAGACCACCCCCGCCCCGCTGCGCCGGGTGCTGGTCGGCGGCGAGCGCATGGACCCCGACGACTGGCGGCGCTGGGAGCGTGCCGGGCGCGCCGGGCTCGTGCACGTATACGGGCTGACCGAGTGCACGGTCACCTCCACCATGTACGAGGGGCCGCTGCCGGACGACGCCTCCGAGGTACCGATCGGCACCCCCCTTGCCAACGCCGAGGTCAGCGTGCGCGACTCCGCCCGGCGGCCGGTACCGCCCGGCACCGTCGGGGAGATCCATATCGGCGGGCCCTCACTGGCCCCCGGCTACCTCGGCGATCCGGAGCAGACCGCGCGGCGGTTCGTCACAGGCCCGGAGCCGGGCGGCGGGCGGCTGTACGCCACCGGCGACCTCGGGCGGATCCTGCCCGATGGCGCTGTGGAGTTCCACGGCCGGGCGGACGACCAGATCAAGATCCGTGGTCACCGGCTCGAACCGGCCTCGGTGGAACGGCTCCTGACCGCCGACCCCGCGGTCGCCCAGGCCGTCGTCCTGCTGGACGCCCGGAGCCGCGGTTCCCTGCTGGCCTGTCTGGTCCCGGCGGACCCGGCCGCACCCGCGGACGGCGTGCTGCCGGTCACCGCCGGGCAGCGCGCCCGGCTGCTCGCCAGGGTCACCGCCGAACTGCCCGGCTGGGCCGCGCCCCAGCAGTTGTTCTGGACCGGATCCCTGCCGAAGAACGACCACGGCAAGGTGGACCGCCGCGCGCTCGCCGCGACCCTCATGACCGCGCAGGCGACGACCGCCGCGCAGGGGACCACCACGGCCGGGGCAGCCGCGACCACGGACCCGGACCTCACGACCGGCCTGGCGGACGGTGGCGTCGGCGTCCCCGGCACGGACCCGGGCGGGCAGGAGACGCTCGACACCGTGCTGCGGCACTTCCGGGTGCTGCTGGCCGACCCCGGGCTGGAGCCCGACGCCGACTTCTTCGCCAGCGGCGGCCAGTCGATTCTCGCCATGCGCCTGGTCACCGAACTCCGCGCCGACTTCCCCGGGACCGTCGGACTGCGGGCCACGACCGTCTTCGACCATCCGACACCCCGCCGGCTCGCCGAGTGGCTCTCCTCGGCACGGACCCGCCCCCGTGCGGTGCCGGCACTGTTTCCACCGGCCGTACGTAAGGACTGAACTGTTATGGGCACACCTTCCGAGGAGCACGTCCTGCTGCTGACCCCGGACGAAGCGCGACGGACGGCCGACCTCACGATCCGCGCCGCGGAGCTTTACATCGGCGACGACGACCCGGCCCTCCTGCTCGACCTGCCCCGGATCGCCGCGGACCTCCCCGTGCGCACCCAGCGCTTCCTGCGCACCTTCGCCATCGACGAGCCCACCGGCTATTGCGTGGTCAGTGGGCACCTCTTCGACCAGGACCGCATCGGCCCCACCCCGGAGCACTGGCGGGGCCGCCCCCGCCCCAACCGGGAGTTCCCCGAAGAGGTACTCGTCCTGCTGTACGCGGCGCTGCTCGGCGAGCCGTTCGGCTGGACCACCCAGCAGGACGGCCGGCTGGTGCACGACATCTTCCCCGTCCGCAGCCACGAGAACGACCAGCTCGGCCTTGGCAGCAAGGAGCTGCTGACCTGGCACACCGAGGACGCCTTCCACCCGTACCGCGGCGACTACCTGGTGCTGGCCTCCCTGCGCAACCCCGACAAGGTCGCCACCACCGTGGGCTCGTACGCCGGCGGAGCGCTGTCCGACGACGACGTGGAGGTGCTGTTCGAGGAACGCTTCCACATCGCCCCCGACGAGTCGCACCTGCCCAAGAACAACTCCGCCTGCTCCGGCGGCGACGCCGAGCGGTTCGCCACGATCGAGCGGCTGATCCACGAACGCCGCCCGGTGGCCGCCCTGTTCGGCCCGCGCCAGGAGCCGTACCTGCGGTTGGACCCGTACTTCATGGAGGTTTCCGAGGACGACCCGGAGGCCCGCCGCGCCCTCGACAACCTGATCGCGGTCGTCGACTCCGGGCTGTGCGAGGTCGCTCTGGAGCAGGGCGACTGCCTGGTCGTCAACAACCACCGCGTGGTCCACGGCCGGGTGCCCTTCACCGCTCGCTACGACGGCACCGACCGCTGGCTCAAGCGCATCAACGTCACCCATGACCTGCGCCGCTCCCGCACCATGCGGGCGAGCGCCGGCAGCCGCCTGATCGGCTGAGGCGGCCGTGGCAGACCTGCCGGCCCTCACGGTCACCAGCCTGGAGCGGGCACCGGAGCTGGAGCCGGCCGTCGACCGGCTGATCACCGGCAACATGCCCGCGTTCATGAGCTGGGAGTCGCCCGGCAACTGGCGCTGGCACCGGCTCTACGACACCTACCCCGTCCACCAGCTCTGCGTCCTGGACGAGGAAGGCCGGCTGGTGGCCGCCGCCAACGGCCTGCCGGTCCCCTGGGACGGCACGGTCGACGGGCTCCCGGGGGGCTCCGACGACGTGCTGGTCTCCGCGTTCGACGGACCCGCCGCCCGCCCGGACGCCCTGTGCATGCTCTCGGTGAGCGTCTCCGCCCGGCTGCGCGGCAGCGGCCTCGCCGAGCAGCTGCTGACCCGGGCCAGGGACGAGGCACGGGCCGCGGGCCTGCGCGGCGTCGTCATCCCGGTCCGCCCCACCCGCAAGGCCCGGTACCCACTCGTCCCGATGGCCGACTACGCCCGCTGGCGGCGGGCGGACGGCACACCGTTCGATCCCTGGCTGGCCACCCACGCCGCGCTGGGCGCCGAACTGCTCGCCCCCTGCGACCGCTCGCTGGTGATCAGCCAGCCCGCCGCCCGCTGGGAGGAGATCGCCGGACACCCGCTGCCCGGCCCCGCCCGCCACCTCGTACCGGGCGCCCTCGCCCCGCTGGAGGTCTCCGCGGACGGCGAGGGCGTCTACGCGGAGCCCAACTTCTGGGTGTTCCACCCGGCCACCTGACCCGCTGCACCACCCCCGACCACACCCGAGGAACGACCACACCCGAGGAGTCGCCCATGCCACCGCTGCGACTGGCCGTCGTCGGCTGCGGAGCCGCCGCCCGGTCCTGTCACCTGACCGCGCTGCCGCACGTCCCGCAGATCCGGCTCACCGCCCTGATCGACCCGGACCCCGAGCAGGCCCGTGCCGCCCTCAAGTGGTACACGGACCAGGGCGGCACCGCCGAGGACGTGCTGATCGCCCGCACGGTGGAGGAGGCCGCCGACGCCTTCGACGCCGCCGTGGTCGCCGTACCGCACACCGCGCACGCCGCCGTCGCCGGCGACCTGCTTGCCCGGGGCAGGCACGTGCTGCTGGAGAAGCCGATGGCGACCTCCGCCGCGGACGCCGAGGCCCTCGCCGCCGCCGCGGCCGCCGCCCCGGACACCCGGCTGCTGATGGCCCACCCCCGGCGGCTGTTCCCCGCCAACGCCTGGGTGCGCGGGCTCATCCGGAACGGCGACCTGGGCACCGTCACCCGGGTCCGCTGGACCGAGGGCCACCCCTACAGCTGGGAGCCGGTCTCCTGGTCGATGTTCGACCGCGCTCTCGCCGGCGGCGGCGTCCTCACCGACACGGCCTCCCACGTCTTCGACATCCTGCTGTGGTGGCTCGGCCCGGACGTCGAGGTGGTCGACTACGTCGACGACAGCCTCGGCGGGGTCGAGGCCGACGCCGTCGCCACCCTGCGCATCGGGGGAGTGGAGACCGTGCTGGAGTTCAGCCGGGTCCGCGCCCTCGGCATCAGCTGCGTCGTGACCGGTACCGCCGCCGAGGTGAGCGTCGGCACCGACTTCCCGGCCGGCGAGTGCACCCTGATCACCGCCTCCGGCGAGGAACTGCACCGCGGCGACGTGAGCGCCGTGCCGCCCGCCCAGGACGAATGGGACGACCTCTTCGTCGAGCAGCTCCGCAACTTCGCCGACGTGTGCTCCGGCGCGGACGTGGCACCGCACGCCACCGCCGAGGACGGCCTGCGGGTCGCCCGGCTGATCGAGCAGTGCTACACGGGGCCGGCGCGACGCCCGCTGGCCCAGCCCTGGCTGACCGGGACGATGTCGAGGAGCGCGGCATGAACGACTTCGCGGGCAGGCGCGTCGCGGTCACCGGCGCCAGCGGGTTCATCGGCGGGCGGGTGGTGGAGCGGCTGGTGCTGGGCACCGGGGCCGAGGTCCGTGCCCTGGTGCGCGGCTACGGCCGGGCCGCCCGGCTCTCCGTGCTGCCGCAGGAGCGGCTCACCTTCCGGGCCGTCGACCTCGACGCCCCGCAGAGCCTGCGCAAGGCCCTGGACGGCTGCGACCTGGTCGTGCACTGCGCGTTCGGGTCGCGGGGCGAGGTCGACGACCGCTGGCGCACCACCGTCGACGGGACCGCGAACCTGCTCGATGTGGCCAAACTCGCCGGCGTCGAGCGGCTGGTGCACCTCAGCACCGTCGACGTGTACGACACCTCCGGCCTGAGGCGCTTCGACGAGACCGCCCCGGCGCTCGGCGAGGACGCCGACGACCGCGAGTACGAGCAGCAGAAGGCCGCCGCCGAGCGGCTGGTGCTCGCCGCGCACGGCGACGGCCCCGAGACCGTCGTGCTCCAGCCCGGCGTGGTCTACGGTCCCTGGGGCGGACAATGGACCGTCGCCCAGCTGACCCGCCCCGCCGAGGAGTTCGAGGAGCTGCCGGTGACCGGTGCGGGTGGCGCCTGCAACGCGGTGTACGTGGACGACGTCGTGGACGCCGTGCTGGCGGCGCTCGCCGAACCCGCCGCGGCGGGGCGGAAGTTCCTCGTGAGTGGGCCAGACGAGCCCGGCTGGGGCGAGTTCTTCGACCGGCTGCGCGGCATCCGCGGCCTGCCCGCCCCGGCCGGCACTCCGGCCGACGGGGCCGTGCCCGACTGGGAGCAGGCGCTCTACGCCAGCCCCGCCCGCGTGGACGCCGCGCTCGCCGCACGCCTCCTGGCCGCGCCCCGGACCACCCTGGACGAGGGCATGACGCGCACGGCGCAGTGGGCGCGCTGGGCCGGGTACGGGGCACCGGGCGGAGCCGGCCGGTGACCCGGGTTCTGGTGATCGCCCCGCACCCCGACGACGAGGTCATCGGCTGCGGCGGCTCCATCGCCAAGCTGGCCCAGTCCGGCGCCGAGGTCACCGTGGTCATCGTCATCCGCCGCGAACGCGGGCTCGCCGACCGGGAGGTCGGGGACGAGGAGTTCGCGGCGGAGACCACCGACGCCTGCCGGGTGCTCGGCGTCAAGCGGTGCATCACGCTGGACGAGCCGTCCCGTGACTTCGCCGCCGACCGGCGGCTGCACCTCGCCGTCGTCAAGGTGCTGCGCGAGGTCCGCCCGGACCGGGTGTACCTGCCGCACCGCGACGACGGGGACGTGGAGCACCGGGCCGTGCACCGGCTCGGCCTGGAGTCGCTGTGGATGGCGGAGTCCGACTTCTTCGAGGAGGCCGGGCCGCCCGCGCCGCCGCCGTCTCTGGTGCTCGGCTACGAGGTGTGGGCCCCGCTCGGCGAGGCCCAGTACACCGAGGACGTCACCGACCAGATCGAGCTGAAGGTCGAGGCCATGCGCTGCTACCGCTCCCAGCTGCGGCACGCCGCCTGGGACGAGGCGGTGCGCGGGCTGGCGTCCTACCGGGCCGTCACCAGCGCGGGCCACGGCCACAGCGAGGCCTTCGAGGTGATCCGGATGGCCGGCGCCCGGCCCTGAACAAGCCGGACCGGGGGCCGGCAGTGCGGCCCCCGGTCCTTCCCCGCCGGGCGGCTCAGTCCGCCCGCAGCACGTCCCCGATCGCCGTGTCCGGAGCAGTCAGGAACCTGTGCACCAAGGAGGTGAACTCATGAGCGAGCTCCCGAACGCTCTCCTCGCCGAAGACGTCCGCCGGGAAGAGCACCGTGAAGTCGACTCCGCTGTCGTCGACCGAGGCGAACACCTCCAGGCTCTCGATCTGGTGCTGGTCGCCGGGCACCTCGGTCGGCTCCACCGACAGCCCTCCGGCCTCGCGCTTGCCGCCGCTCCAGCCGCCGGGCGCCACGTCGAAGAAGGTGCACGGCCGCTCCAGCAGCCGGCCCAGGTGGGTCGGGGCGAGGGAGGAGGTCACCTCGGGCGCCGGCACCTGGCCCAGCCGCTGCGTCTCCAGCACCGCCGAACGGACCGTGCGGCTCAGCTCCTTGAAGGTCAGGGACGGGTTGATCCGCACCCGGACCGTCGCGTAGGTGGACAGGAAGGCCACCAGGTCCAGCAGGTGCTCCTCGGTGCGCCGGGTCACCGGGATCAGCGCCGCGAGGTCGCTGCGCCCGCTGCGGGCGTGCAGCGCGCAGAGGTAGGCAGTGAACAGCACCACGAACGGGGTGGTGCGGGCCGACCGGCAGTACTCCGTGAGCAGCGCGCAGGTCTCCGGCGTCAGCGAGCCGTCGAACGTGCCTACCGCGTAACGGTCGTTGGTCTCGCGCAGCATCCCGGGCAGGTACACCGGTGCGTTGGTGCCGATGCCGTCCAGCAGCTCCGCGAAGCGGGCGATCATCTGCCGGGGGTTCGGGTCGCGGCCCAGCCACTCCGCCTCCCAGCGGACGAAGTCCGCGTAGGTGAACCGCTGTTCGGGCAGCTTGGCCTCGCGGCCCTCGACGGCCGCGGCGTACAGCTCCCACAGTTCGTTCACCAGGATCTCGAACGACTGGCCGTCCACCACCAGATGGTCGACGGCGAGGCCCAGCAGGTGGTCCTGCTCGCCCAGGCGGTAGACGACGCCGCTCATGAGCAGCCCGCCGTCCAGGTCCAGGTTCCGGCTCAGGAAGGCGCCGGCCAGGCGCAGCGCCTCGTCCGCCCGCTCGTCCTCGGGCAGCGCGGTCAGGTCCACGCGCTCGGGCGTGAAGGGGCGGGCCTCGCGGATCTCCTGTCGCCCGGTCCTGCCCCGGTCGGGGAAGGCCGCGCGCAACGCCTCGTGGCGGGCGACGAGCGCGGTCAGCGCCGAGTCCAGGGCGTCCGTGTCGAGGGGGCCGGTCAGGCGGAACCCCCGGCCGAACATGCGGACCTCCACCCCGAGGTCATGCTGCTCGACCCACTCCTGGATCGCCAGGCGGTCTATCTGGTCGGACAGCAGCGGAAGCACTTCGGGACGGCTTCCCTCGTTCGCGATGCGCATGCGAATTCTCCCTCAGGAAATGAAAAGGAAATGGCGGGCCTGGAAGTGCCCGGCACGGAAATCGAGACTACTGAATGGGGCGGTCGTGACGCAATATGAAACGCGCGGAGATTTCTTCGCTGAGTATGCCGATGTTTATGCCGCGGCACCCTACAATGATTTCACGGAAGAAGTGTCGAAAAAACTCCCCGACCTGATTTCCCATTACCGTGCGGGTGGCGGGTCGCTGCTCGACCTGGGCTGCGGCACCGGCACGCTGCTGATCGCGCTGGCCGGCTCCTTCGGCCGGCTCACCGGCGTCGATCAGTCGCCCGACATGCTGCGGCACGCCGGCGAGGCCGCCCGCCGGGCCGGGGTGGACGTCGACCTGGTCCGCGGCGACCTGCGCGAATACCGCGGCGACCAGCGCCACTCCGTGGTCACCTGCACCTACAACACCGTCAACTACTTGGTCGGCGAGGGTGACCTGGAGCTCGCCGCCCGCACCCTGCGGGCCGCCACCGAGGACGGCGGCCTCGCCGTGCTCGATGCGCACCCCGTCTGGTTCGTCGAACGGGCCTGGGCCGGACAGGTGTTCGTGGAGCAGAACACCGAGGACATCCTGGAGGTCTGGGAAAACTCCTACGACGCCGCGACTGGCCGGGTGGACACCACGGTCACCGTCGTGCGCCGGACCCCCGAGGGCGGCTGGCACCGCGTCCACGAGACCCATCCGCAGCGCGGCCACGACCCGGCCGCAGTCACCGGCGCACTGCTGGCGGCCGGCTTCACCAGCGTGGACACGTACGCCGGGCTCGACCGCGAGCCGGTGCGCGAGGACACCCGGCGCGTCTGGTACGTGGCCAGATGACCGACACCCTCCTGATATGCGGGATCGGCTCCGGAATGGACAGGTCGCTCGCCCGCGTGAAAGAAATGGGGGTGCGCGCCCTGGTCGTCACGGACCGCATCACCGAACGCGTCTGGAAAAGCGCCGACATATGCCTGGAGGCGGACCCAGACGATTTCACCGGTGTCCTGTCGGCAATTCGCGCGGAGCGGCCGGGAAGAATATCCGGCGTCATGACCCTCGGATACGACAATCCACCGGTCGTGGCCCGGCTGGCCGCCGAGCTGGGCTGCCCCGGCGTGCCCGTCGAGGTGGCCGACCTGTGCACCCTGAAGGACCGCCGGATCGCCGCCCTGGACCGGGCCGGGCTGCCCGTGCCCCGGTTCGCCGTCGCCACCACCGCCGACGCCGCCCTCGCCGCGCTGAACCGGATCGGGCTACCCGCCGTCGTCAAGCCCAGCGATCGCACCGGCTCCCTGGGCGTCGCCAAGCTGGACGCCCTCGGCACCGCGCGGGAACCCGTCGAGCGGGCCCTTGCCCTCAGCCCGACCGGACACGTCGTCGTGGAGGAGTACCTGACCGGCACCGAGCACACCGTGGCCGGGTTCGCCGTCGACGGCAGGCTCCGCGTCACCGGGTTCGCCGACCGCGAGTACGGCGAGAAGGAGCGCTTCTTCCCGCACTTCTTCGAGGGCGGCGACACCCTGCCCTCCGTCCTGGACGAGGCACAGCGCGCCGAGGTGGTGCGCACCGTCCAGCGGGGCGTCGACGCGCTCGGGCTGACCACCGCCGTCGTCAACACCGACATCCTGCGCACCCCCGACGGGCGGGTGTACCTGCTGGAGATCACCTGTCGGCTGACCGGCGCCCGCATCGCCACCGAGATCATGCCGCTCGCCACTGGTGTCGACCCGCTGCCCAACGCCGTCCGCCTTGCCCTGGGCCGCCCGCTCGCCGAGGAGGAACTGCGCCCCACCCGCGACCGGGCGGTCGTCCAGCGCTATCTGCCCGCAAACGGCGGCACCGTCGAATGGGTCGGCGACCTGGCCGAAATCGCCCGTACCCCCGGCGTCCACGACGTCTTCTGGGGCCTGGACCTCGCCCCCGGCACCGTCCTGCCGCCCTACCGCGGCGGCGACGAGGTGCTGGCCGGTGTGATCACCAGCGGCCCGGACACCGCCGCCGCCGAAGCCCTCGCGACCCGGGTGCTGTCCCGCCTCCCACTGCGCCTCACCGACCGCCCCGCCGCACCCGCCCCCACGCCCTGACCGCACTCCACCCTCCGACAAGGGGAACGCCGATGACCACCACCGCGTACGACCACTGGTCCGACACCTACGAACTGTTCGAGGGCCCCATGGCCGAGGACACCTGGCGCCTGGGCATCGGGGCCGAACTGGCCAAGCTGGCCGCCCCCGGCCCCCTCCGCATCCTCGACCTTGGCGCCGGCACCGGCATGGGCAGCCGGGTGCTGGCCGACCTGGTCCCGCAGGGCGAGGTCACCTCGCTGGACCGCTCGGCGGCCATGCTGGAGCACGGCGGCATACCGCCCGAGCTGCGCATCGTCGGCGACATGGCACGCTTCACCGCCGAGCCCGACAGCTACGACTTCGTGGTCTCCGGCTTCGACGCCCTCAACTACCTGACCGCCGTCGACCTCGCCGAGTGCCTGGGCAACGCGGCCGCGGCCCTGCGCCCCGGCGGCCACCTCGTCTTCGACTACTCCTCCCGCAAGGTCCTCCAGGAGGACTGGCGGAACCTGGAGCACGAGGAGACCCGCGACGGTGTCCGGCTGCACCGCACCCACCGCTGGGACCCCGTGCTGGCCCGCAGCCGGTCGGTGCTCTCCCTGTACGGGGCGGACGGCCTGCTCTGGCGCGAGACCCATGTGCAGTACGTCGTCGACCCGTTCACCATGGAGGAACTCGGCCGGACGGCCGGCCTGCGCACGGTCCGGGTCCGCGACATCGACGGCGACGGCTTCACCCCCGGTCACACCACGCACATCTACGTGCTGCGCAAGGACGAGCAGGGCGTCGTCCCGAACACCGGGGAGCGGGCATGACCGCCGCCGAGGCCGCCCCGGACGAGGAGCGCACCGAACGGGTGCTGGCGAGCACCAGCGTGGTCATCGCGCTCCGCGACGACCTGCGCATCCTGGACTGCATCGACTCGGTCGACGAGGACGTGGAGATCGTGCTGGCGCTCAACGGCGCCACCGACGAGATCCGCCGGGTGCTGCGCGAGCACCCGAGGCCGCTGACCGTCACCGAGATACCCGACGCGGGCAACCTCGGCGCCGCCTACAACGCGGGCGCCGAGGCGGCGAGCGGGCGCTATCTGCTGCTGATGGACTCCGACTGCACCTTCGCCCCCGGCGTGGTCCGCATGATGGCCGCGGCCGTCGCCACCGACCCGGTGGTCAAGGGCCAGGTGGTGTACGGCGAGTCCGGCAGCCTGATGAGCCGGCTCACCGCCCGCGTGCGCGAGTACGACGAGGGCGAGTACGTCAGCGCCCTGTCCCCGCCGCTCATCTACGACCGGGCGATCGTCGAGCACATCGGCGGCTACCACTTCGACGGCCTGATCCACTGGTGCGAGGACCGGGAGTTCGACTTCCGTCTCCAGCTGGCCGGCATCCCCGTCCGGCACGTCCCCGAGGCCCGCATCTTCCACGACGCCCAGGTCGGCCTCCAGAACATGCGCAGCTACTTCCGCTACGGCGTGGGCGAGGGCATCGCCCAGGAGACCGGTGTCTTCACCACCCCCGCCGTGCCCGTGCTGTGGCGGCTGTACGAGGCGTCCCGGACGCTCGCCGGGTGCGCCCGCCACAAGGGGATCGGGGCCGCCGCCTACTACGCCCTGCTGAAGGCGGCCTTCCACACCGGCACCCTCTACCACCTGGTACGCGACCCCTACGGCGTGCGGCCCCGCTACCCGGCGACCGCCGCCCGCACCAGGATGCTGCGCGCAATCCCGCAGCACTGCACCGAGCTGACGCCCGCCCAGCGCGAGCGGCTGCGCCGGGCGCATCTGCGGGCCGGTCGGCGGATCGTCCCGCTCGCCGACCTCACCGTGTTCCGGTGCGACGGCGATCCGAAGCCCGAGCCGTCGCCTCAGGCCGCGTCGTGAGCGTCCGGCAGACCGGGACAGACCGGGAGCAGCAGCCGCGACGGCCGGCCCGGCCCGTGGTGGACCCGGTTGACGGCCGTGGCCACCGGGGCGTCCGCCAGGGTCAGCGGGGTGCCGCCGGTGTTCGGATTGGGGTCGAACCGCGGGAAGTTGCTGCTGGAGACCTCCAGCCGGACCCGGTGGCCGGGCCGGAAGACGTGCACAACGGTCCCCGCCGCCACCGGCAGGGCGTGGACCGTGTCCGGGACCGGCGGACGCACCCCGTCCAGCCGGGCCCGGTGCCCGGTCCGGACGACGCCGTCGCAGAGGATCTCCGCGCGGCCATCCGGGTGCACGTCGACCAGCTTGGCGGTGAAGTCCGTGTCCGGCGCGGACGAGGAGACGTACAGCTCGGCGACCACCTCCCCGGACACCGTCAGGGGCGCGTCCAGCCGGGGGCCGGTGTAGCAGAGCACGTCCGGGCGGTCCTCCACCGCGCGCTGGTCCAGGGGGCCGCAGTCGGCGCCGACGAGCATGCCGGTCATGCAGGTGGCTCCGCCGGCGGTCGGGACGGGGTCGCGGGGGTCGTAGCGGTAGACGTCCGTGACCTCGCGGCGGGGCGGGGCGTGGTGCAGCACGCCCGAGCCGTGCCGGGTACGAGCGTCGCCGTCGCTGTCCAGGTGCAGCGCGAGCGGGACGCTGTCCGCGCCCGGCGGACCGGCGG
The DNA here is from genome assembly GCF_015160875.1 of Streptomyces chromofuscus. Lineage (NCBI taxonomy): Bacteria > Bacillati > Actinomycetota > Actinomycetes > Kitasatosporales > Streptomycetaceae > Streptomyces > Streptomyces chromofuscus. The sequence goes on from NZ_CP063374.1 coordinate 6,475,896, forward strand.
GGGTGATCCAGCGGTCCGCCCCGCCGGCGAACAACTCCACCGGCGGACCCGCTTGCTCCGTCCCGCCCTTCAGATGCCGGTCGAAGAAGGCGAGATGGGCCGCCGTCATGTCGAACTCCGCCTCGTCGGCGGCGAGTCCGTAGCGCCGCTCGGGGAAGACACCGCCGGTCACGCAGTGCGACCAGGGGCCGATCAGCAGGCGGTCGTCCGGCCGGGGCGACGGTGTCCGCAGGGTGCCCGGCAGGAAGATGTCGTACCAGCCGCCGACCACCAGCGCCGGAGGCCGTCGCCCGTCCGGGGCGGCGGCCAGCCCGCGCCAGTGGGCGTCGGGCCCGGGGTGCTCCAGCCACTCGCGGTAGTAGGGAGCGAGCCGGTCCAGCAGGGGCAGCGCCCGCCAGGGCGCCCGGTAGAGCTCGTCGATGCCGTCCAGCGCCTCGGCCACGGCGCGGACGTCCGCGGCGGTGCCGCCGGCCCGCTCGACCTGCCCGTGCAGCAGGTCGCCGAGCACCCAGTGCAGACAGAACCCGAGTTGGAAGGCGCCGCCCAGGTACGTCCAGCCCTCGTAGGGGTCGGCGGCGGCGACGTGCGGGGCGAGGGCCCGCAGCGCGGGCGGCGCGGCGGCCGCCGCGTGCCACTGCGCGGCACCCTCGTAGGACCGCCCGATCATGCCGACGGTCCCGTCGCACCAGTCCCGGCCTGCGGCCCACTCCACGGTGTCTCGGCCGTCCGCGGCGTCGTCGGCGAACGGCCGGAAGACACCGCCGGACGCGTACCGGCCGCGCACGTCCTGCACCACGAGGCAGTACCCGGCCTCCACCAGCCGCATCCAGTCCAGGGAGCGGCCCCCCGCCGAGGACCCCTTGCCGTACGGGGTCCGCTGGAGGAGGGCCGGCAGCGGGCGGGAGGTGTCCGGGCGGTACACGTCCGCCCGCAGCACCACGCCGTCGCTCATGGGGACGGGCACGTCCCGGTCGATCACGAGTCGCACGGGCGTCTCCTCTCAGTCCGCGGACCGGGCGTAGGTGGGGTAGTGGAGGACCTCACCGCCGAACCCGAGCTTGAACCGGTTGATCCCGGCCGTCTTCCCGTCCACCTCACCGGTGGATATGCCGCTCAGGTCGAAATGCTCCAGCCCTTCGGCCGCCGCCCGCCTGATGGTCTCGAAGTGCACGAAGTTCATCGAGCCGTCGACGCGGTGTTCCGGATGCGTGGCCACAAAACGCGCCTCCAGCGAATTCCGGTTCCGGAAGCATATGGAACCGGCCGCCACCCGGCCCTCGTGCAGCGCGGTGAAAAGGTGGACCGACGGATGCTCCAGCAGATCATGCAGCAGATCGAGGGGGGCGAGGTCGGGTGAGTCCGCGCGGATCATGGCTGGTGCGTAGAAGTCGTAGAACTCGTCGATCCGGCCGGGGTCGTCGGCGAATTCCAGGCCGCTGCGCAGCGCCCGGCGCACCCGGCTGCGGGTGCTCGGGCGCATCCGGGCGAGGATCGCCTCGTCCCCACCGCCGGTGGGCACGAGACCGGTCGCGTAGCGCGGGGCGGGCCGGTACCCGGCTGCCGCCAGCACCTCGGGGAAGTCCCACTCCGGAAGCAGCACCAAGGTGGCGGGGCCCAGCCGGGAAACCCCCGTGAGCAGGGCGGACAGCTGTTCGGGATCTGGGTGTCCGGCCGGTCCCTTCCACATGAACCAGCCGTCCTGACCGCCGTCCTCTAGCAGTGCCGCGGCCCACCGGCCGCCGGGACGGCCCGCGCGCAGCAGGCGTACGGGATGGCCGCGCCCCGACAGTAGCCGGAACCGGCCGGCGCTCTGGTGGAAGTCCTCGGCCGGGACGTCCGCCTCGTCGGGAATGTCGGCGGTGCTTTCCGGATGCATGATCAGACGAAGCACGGCGTGCCCTTTCTTCTGGTTTCTCGCGCATGGAAATCGGAAAGTGCCCAGCGGTTTTCGAAGAATGCAGAAAAACGGGAGAATGTGAAGAGTTGACCGGGCTGACCGGCGGTTTTACGCCCGGTGCGGTCTCGGAGAAGGAAAGAGGCCGGCGCCTATTTCTTCGGCGCGGTATCGCTGTTAATTTCTAGCGCACCGGTCGTCGTCCGTCAATTACCGGGCCCACGGCCCGTTCGAAGGGAATGACTTGCCATGCGAATTCTCGGTGTGAATGGCTGGCCGGGCGCTAGCCACGACGGGTCCGCCTGCCTGCTGGTCGACGGGAAGGTGGTGGCGTTCGCGGAGGAGGAACGCTTCACCCGGCACAAGCACGGCTACGGCGAGGCCCCGCTGCACGCCGCCGCCTTCTGCCTCCAGGCGGGCGGCCTCGCCCTGGAGGACATCGACGTCGTCGCCCACGGCTGGGACATGCCCTCGCTGCTCACCCGGCGCGGCCTGGACTGGTTCCCGGACAGCGCACGGGCCCTGGACTTCCTGTTCCCGCGCGAGTACTTCCCCCGCGGCCGCGACCCCGAGCTGGTCTTCGTCCCGCACCACACCGCCCACGCGGCCAGCGCCTACTACTTCTCCGGCCGCGACCAGGGCGCCGTCCTGGTCCTCGACGGCCAGGGCGAGTGCGAGAGCGCCACGCTCGCCTCGGCCGTCGGCGGCGAGCTGAAGGTCCTGGAGGCCGTCCCGCCCGGCTGGTCCCTCGGCTACTTCTATGCCGCCGTCTGCGAGTACGCGGGCCTCGGCGCCGACGCCGCCGGCAAGGCCATGGGCCTCGCCCCCTACGGCACCCCTGGCGACCTGACCTTCGGCGGCGGCCTCAGCTTCCTCGACGACGGCTACGCCGTCGGACCGGTGCCGCGCACCCTGCTGTCCACCGGCAGCACCGACGAGGAGGCGGACACCCTGCGGCTGTGGCTCGCCCACCTGGAGAAGACCAGCGCGCTGCCGCCCAACCGCATCAGCCGCCACTACGACCGGGAGCGCGGCCGCTACGTCCGGCGCACCGAACGCGACCCCTACGACTACCGGGACCTCGCGGCCACCGCCCAGGAGGCCCTGGAGCGCTCGGTCATCGCCATGGCCCGCCGGCTGCTGCGCGAGACCGGCCAGGACACCCTGATGGTGGCCGGCGGCGTCGGCTTCAATGCCACCCTCAACGGCAAGCTCGCCCGGCTGCCCGAGGTGCGCGACCTGTTCGTGCAGCCGCTCGCAGGCGACCAGGGCGTCAGCCTCGGCGCGGCCGGCTGGGTGGCCGCCCAGCACGGCGAGACCATCACGCCGATGACCGGCACCCTCGCCTGGGGCGAGCAGTGGGACGCCGACGCCGTCCGCCGGGTGCTGCACAGGCAGGGCGTCCGCCACACCGAGCACGAGGACATAGCCGACGCGGTGGCCGGGCTGCTGGGCCGCGGCCAGATCGTCGGCTGGCACCAGGGACGCGGCGAGGGCGGCCCCCGGGCCCTGGGCCACCGCTCCATCGTCACCGCGCCGTTCCCGGTGGCCAAACGCGACCGCATCAACCTCACGGTCAAGGACCGCGAGTGGTGGCGGCCGTTCGCGCCCAGCATGCGGCTGGAGGAGGCCCCCACACTGCTCGGCGACGGCACACCGCTGCCCTACATGATCGTCACCACCCCCGTGCCCGACGCCGGACGGGCCGCGATGCCCGCCGTGATCCACGTCGACGGCACCACCCGCCCGCAGACCGTCACCGCCGAGGACGACCCGCTCTACCACCGGCTGCTGGGCCGGGTCGCCGAGCACACCGGACACGCCGTCGTGCTCAACACCTCGTTCAACGGACGCGACGAGCCGGTCGTGTGGACCCCCTCCGACGCCCTCGCCACCTTCGCCCGCAGCCCGCTGGACGCGCTGGCCCTCGGCCCGTTCCTGATCCGCCGCAGCGACTGAACCCCGGCCCGCACGCACCTGACCCCCCCTGTCCGCCGGACGCCTTCGTGCTAGCGTCCTTCCATGCCTTATTAGGTCCGCATGTCCCAGCCGCCGTCCTCCGGCCCCTTCCGCGTCGGCCTGGTGTACGTGTACACCGGCCTGACCGAATTCCTCCCGCTGCACGCCGTCTACGCCCTGCTGATGACCTCGCACGGGGTCTCCACGGGAGAACTGTCGGTTCTCTTCGCGGTGTGGACGGTGACCACCTTCCTCTGCGAGGTGCCCTCCGGGGCCCTGGCCGACCGCTTCCCCCGCCACCGCGTGCTGGCCGCCGCGGCGCTCGCGCAGTGCACCGGGTTCGCCCTGTGGACCGCGCTGCCCTCGCTCGGCTCGTTCGCGGCCGGATTCGTCCTGTGGGGCGCGGGCACCGCCCTCACCTCCGGGACGCTCGAGTCCCTGCTCTACGACGGCCTCGCCGCCGAGGGGAGGGCCGGGCAGTACGCCCGGGTCAGCAGCCGGGTGGCCGCCGTCCAGGCGTGCTCGGTGGCGGCCAGCTCCCTGGCCGCCACCCCGCTGGTCCTGCTCGGCGGCTACCCCGCCACCGGCTGGGTGTCCGTCCTGCTCACCCTGTTCGCCGTCCCCACCGCCCTGGGCCTGGGCCGCCGGGCCCCCGGCCCGGCGGCCCCCGTGCCGGAACCGGAGCCGGAACCGCAGGGCTATGCGGCCGTGCTGCGCGCCGGGCTCGCCGAGGCCCGCGGCACCCCGCGGGTGCGCTCCGCCGTCCTGCTGGCCGCGGTCCTCACCGGCCTCGGCGTGGTGGACGAGTACCTTCCGGTGCTCGCCCGCGAGGCCGGCACGCCCGCCGCGGCCGTACCGCTGCTCCTGCTGCTGCCCTGGGCGGCCATGGCGGCGGGCGGCTTCGCCGGCGGACGCATGGCCGGCTCCGGCGACCGCCTGCTGGCCGTCCTGCTCGGCGCGGGCGGCGCCGCCCTCGCCGCCGGAGCGCTCACCGGCCGCCCGGCCGGGTTCCTCGGCATCGCCGCGTTCTACTGGGTGCTGCGGCTGGCCCAGATCGTCGCCGACACCCAGCTCCAGCACGCCATCTCCGGACCCGCGCGGGCCACGGTCACCTCGGTCGCCGGACTCGGCGCCCAGGCCGTCGCCCTCGCCGTCTTCCTGACCCTCGGCCTCGCGGCCCGCTGGGCCTCCACGGCCGCGCTGGTCGCCCTCACCGCCGTACCAGTGCTGCTGCTGGCCGTCCGGCTGGCCCTGAGACCCGACCCCGCGCACCACGTCCCACCACCGCAGCCCGACGAGCCCCCGCCTCCGGCACGGACCGGCGCCGTCGAACGACACTCGTGAAGGAGAACGACGCATGACAACGAACACGGCCGACGCCGTCGTGGAGAGCCTGGCCGACGACGTACGGCAGGCCCTCGGCCTCGCCCCCGGGGAACCGCTCGACACCTCGTTCGCGGCCATGGGCGGCAGCTCCCTGGACGCCGCCCAGCTCACCGTGCGGATGCGCCGCGCCCACCGACTGGACGTCGCGGCCCACGAACTGCTCAACGCCGCCAGCGTGCGGCACCTCCTGGACGACCTCGCCGACCGCCCCCGCACCGACCCGGCCGCGGGCCTCGCGGAGGCGGCCCCCACCGACCGGGCACCGCTCACCTGGCAGCAGCGGGTGATCTGGTACCAGTCCCTGCTCGACCCGGACTCCTCCCGCTACGTCTTCCACGCCCTGTTCCACTTCACCGAGGTGCCCCGCCCCGCCACCCTGCGCGGGCTGCTGCGCGGCCTGCTGCGCCGCCACCCGGTGCTGCGCACCCGGCTGGTCTTCGACGACGGCGAACCCTGGCAGGTGGTGCCCGCCGCCGACGTCACCGACGCCGAGACCGACCTCACCGTCGTGGACCTCCCGAACGCGAACATCTCCCCGGAGGAACTCGTCCGCCTCAGCGGCGCCGACCGCCCCTTCGACCTGCGGACCGGCCCGCTGCTGCGCTGGGTGCTGGCCCGGTTCCCCGACGGCCGCGCGGTGCTGGTGCACACCGAGCACCACCTGATCCACGACGGCAAGTCCTTCGTGGCCCTGCTCGCCAGCCTCCACGAGGACACCGAGACGCCCGACACCCGCTACTTCGGCTACGCCGCGGCTCAGACCCCCGCCGACCCCGCCGAGGTCCGCAAGGTCGCCGAGCGCGCCGCGAAGGCCGCCGGCCGCATCCTGGACGGCGGCCTCGCCACCACCGGCCGGGACACCTTTCTACGGCTGCCGGTGCCGCCCGCCCTGCTGCGCGAGGTCCGGGAGGGAGCCCGCAAGGCGTCGGTCTCCCTGTTCACCGCCCTGTTCACGGCGTTCTCCCAAGCACTCACCCAGTACGAGGGGGTCGGCGCCGCCGTCCTCGGCAGCGCCGTCGAGAACCGCCCGCCCGGCCACGAGGACACCGTCGGCATGTTCGTGTCCACGGTCCCCGTGGTCGTCGAACGGCGCCCCGGCGAGCTGCCCGAGGCCACCCTGCGCCGCACCCGCGGCGCACTGCGCGAGGCGATGGACTCCTCCGCCGTGCCCCTCGCCGACGTCGTCCAGGCCGTCGGCGGAACCGACGGACGCGGCGACGGCGCCGTGGTGCGGGCCGCGTTCAGCATGCATCAGCAGGTCGAGCGCGAGGTCGAACTGGCCGGCGCCACCGCCCGCGTCCAGCTCGGTGTCTTCAACGGAGCCGCCAAGTTCCCCGTCAACGTGGTGGCCGTGACCTCCGGCACCGGCGACGACACCCGCGTCGAACTGCTGATGGAGGCCCAGGACGGTGCGGTCGGCTGCGACGACCTGTGGGCGCTGTGGACCGGGACCCTGGAATGGCTGCGCACCTGGGTGCAGATGCTGCCCGAGAGGCGGACCGAGCCCGCCGCAGCGCTCGTCGCCCGGGTGACGGGGCGCGCCGCCGCCGACCCGGACGCGGTCGCCCTCGACGACGGCGAACGCCGGATCACCTACGGTCGGCTCGCGACCTGGGGCGAGGCCGCCCGGCAGCTTTTGGAGCGGCCCGGCGAGGTCGTCGGCCTCCTCGGGACGGCCTCCCCCGACTTCTTCGCCTGCGCCTACGCCGTCCTGCACGCCGGCGGCACCTACGTCCCCCTGGAAGCGGGTCAGCCCGACGAACGCCTCGCCTCCATGGTCGCCCAGGCCCGCTGCACCACCGTCGTCCGGCTGCCCGGCGTCCCCGCCGGGCGCGCCGCCGCCCTCGACGGGCCCGACGCCGCGCCCCGCCTGGTGGACTGGGCCGCCCTCGTCGACGAGTGGCCCGCGGCGCCCGCCGAACCGGACACCCCGCCGGACACCGACAGCGCGGCCCCCGCCTACATCATGTTCACCTCCGGAAGTACCGGCGAGCCCAAGGGCGTGATGGTGCCCCGGCCCGCCCTGTACCGGCTCGCCGACTGGGCCGTCCGCGAACTGCGGCTCGGCCCCGACACCGTCGTCGGCCAGCTCGCCAACGCCGCCTTCGACGCCTCCGCGTTCGAGGTGTGGTCCGGGCTGTACGCCGGTGCGCGCATCCGGCTCGCGCCCGCCGGAATCCGCGCCGACCCGCAGCGCCTCGCGGGCTGGTTCGCCGAGACCGGAGTCGAGTACGCCTTCGTCTCCACCCCCATCGCCGAACTCCTCGCCCGGGTGCCGAAGCCGGCCGGCAGCCGGCTCGACCGCATCTCCACCGGCGGTGACCGGCTGCACGCCCTCCCCGAGGACGTGCCGTTCGAGGTGCTCAACATGTACGGCCCGACCGAGACGACCGTGGTGGCCACGGCCGGCTGGGTCGACCCCGGCGGCACCGGGCTGCCCCCGATCGGCCGCGCCCTGCCGTACGGCTACACCCGTGTGGTCACCTCCGACGGCGCCCTCGCCGCACCGGGCGAGCAGGGCGAACTGTGGGTCGGCGGGGACGGTGTGGCCACCGGCTACGCGCACGCGCCCCGGCAGACCGCCGCCCGCTTCGTCGCCGACCCGCACGCCGAGGACGGCGCGGTCGTATACCGCACCGGGGACGTCGTCCACCTCGACAGCGCCGGCCGGCTGCACTACTCGGGGCGCCGGGACCGGCAGTTCAAGCTGGCCGGGGTGCGCTTCGAACTCGGCGAGGCCGAGGCGGTCGCCCTGCGCAGGCCCGGCGTCGAGCAGGCGGTGGCGCTCACGGCCGGCTCGGCCGCCGGGCCCCGGCTGCACCTGTTCGTCACCCTCGCCCCGGGCACGGCCCCGGACACGACCGACGAGGCGATCCGCGCGGCCCTGCCGGCGCAGCTGCGGCACCTGACGATCCACCACCTGGACGCCCTCCCGTACAACGCCAGCGGCAAGGTCGACCAGCGGCGCCTGACGGAACTGGCCGAGCGGGGACGGGGCACGGCGCCCGCGCCTGGGTCCACCGCGTCCGCGGACCCGGCCGCCGCGCCCGCTCCGGCCGAGCCCTTCTTCGGCGGCCCCGGCCGTAGCGGTGCCCTGGACCTGCTGTGGCCCGCGCTCGCGCCGCTGTCCCGCGGAGAGCGGCTGGACCTGGCCCACCGACTGATCGGCTCCGTGCTCGGTGGCACGGCGGCCGGCGAGGAGACCCGATGAACTCCGCCCCACGGCCGGCACCCACGCTGGAGGCGACCCCGCACCAGGCGGCCCAGCTGATCGCCTCGCTGCTCTCCGACCGGCACCGCGTCGGCACCCTGGCCGTCCGCATCCCGCTGGACGGCGAGGAGACCGGCGGGGCGCCGGCCGTGGTCGGCCTCGCCGAGGTCCAGCGGGCCTGGACCGCCCTGCTGCGCTCGGCTGCGGCCCTGCGCGTCCGCTTCCACGAGACCCCCGACCGGCTGGTGCAGGAGCTGCGCGGCTACGACGACCTGCCCGAGGAGACCGCCCGGGTCACCCTCGGCGACGACGACCCGGACGCCGACGGTCTCGAGCCGTTCGGGCCCGTCCTGCTGACGGCCCGTCTGGACCTGCGCGGCAGCGGCCCGGTGCTGGCACTGCGCGTTCACCACGCCCTCGTCGACGAGCACTCCGTACTGCTCGTCGGCCGGGCGCTGCGGCACTTCCTCGCCCACCCCGACGCCGTCCCCGAGGACGACGCGGACCACTACCGGCGCGCCCAGGAGGCGCTGCTGGACGCGTCCCACAGGGAGCTGCCGCCGCGCCCGCGCGACCCGGCGCCGCCCCGGCCGGCCGACCCCGGCGCGGCGGACGCGCCCCTGCTGAGCCGTCCCGGCGGGGACCCCCGGGAGCGCGCGCACCACGCGGTGCGGCTGGAACCCGGGACGGTCGCCGCGCTGCGGGGGACCGCCAGGCGGGCCCGCGCCTCCGCGGTCTCCGTGGCGCACGCGGCCGTCCTGGCCGCGCTGCACCGGCTGGCGCCGGACCGCACCCCCGTCGTCGGCGTGCCGATGACCCTGCGCGACCTGCGTGCGGTCGGCTTCGGCGCCGTCGGCCTCTACCTCAACGTCGTGCCCACCACGATCCCCTGCTCCGCTGCCGACACCTTCGGCGAACTCGTCGAACGGGTCCGCGCCGAGTCGCTGGCCCTGCACGGCCGCAAGTTCGCGTCCGTCGGCGACCTCGCCGCGGCGGACGGAGTCGCCCGCCCCGGACGGCCCGGCAACCGTGCCTACGCCGACCTGGTGCTCGCCTTCCGGGACGGCTCCCTCCCGCCCGGCACCGACGAGCGCGCGACGGCCGCCCGGCGGTCCGCGGAGCCCGGCGTCCCACTCAACGTCGAAGTGGTGCTCGGCCCCGAGGACGGACTGATCCTCTTCGACTGGCGCAGCGGGCTCGTCCCCTGGCCGCCCGCCCCGCAGCTCGCCTCGGCCGTCGTACAGGCCCTGACCGAGCTGCCCGCGCGTCCCGAGCTGCGGGTGGGGGACTTCGCGCTGCTGGACACCGCGAGCACCGCCGAGGTGCGGCGGCGCCTCGGCGGCCACCCGCCGACGGACGGCGCACTGGCGCCCTCCGTCATCGAACTCGTCGAGCGCGCCGCCGCCCTGGCGCCCCGCGCCCCGGCCGTCAGTGATGACGAACATGCTTGGAGCTACGACGAGTTGACGGACGCCGTGGTCCGGATGCGGGCCGCGCTGCGGTCCCGGGATCTGCCCCTGGGCGCCCGGGTCGCCGCCGCCTGCGGCCACGACGTCTGGCAGGTGGCGACCGCGCTGGCGGTCTGGCAGGAAGGCTTGTGCTACGTGCCGGTGGACCCCCGTGGCCCCGCCGAACGCAACCGGTTCGTGCTCGCCGACTCGGCGTCCGCGCTATTGGTGTGCGGCCCCGGCACGACCGGTGCCCCCTTCCTGGCCGGGACGCCCGAGCGGGACGTCCTCACCACCGACGCCCTGCCCCCGCGACCGGACGGCGGTACCGCGCCGCCCGGCGGCCGTCCCGGACCGGACGAGCCCGCCTATCTGATGTACACCTCGGGCAGCACGGGCCGCCCCAAGGGCGTGACCGTCACCCACCACAACCTGGCCGGGTTCCTGCGGGCGATGACACTGGCCCTGCCCGGCGCGGCGCAGGGGGACTGGCTGGCCGAGACCTCGCCGTCGTTCGACATCTCCTTCGTCGAGATGTTCTGGCCGCTGACCCACGGCCGGCATGTCCAGCTCCGCTCGCCCGACGCTCGCGAGAACCCCGCCGACCGGCGCCCGTTCGAGCACCGCCAGTGCACGCCCGCCCGCGCCGGCCAACTGCTGACCGCGCGGGAGCTGGGCCACTCGCTGGGCCGCTGGGACGTCGCGCCGCGCTACTGGCTGCTCGGCGGCGAACGGCTGCCCGGCACGCTCCTGCGACGGCTGCGCGCGGCCTACCCGGACACCGTTTTCGTCAACATGTACGGCCCCACCGAGGCGACCGTGTGGGCCACCTACCACGTGGTCCGCGGCGACGAGGGCGCGGATGTGCCCCTGGGCCGGCCGCTGCCCAACAGCGGGGTGCTGGTGACCGACCCGCACGGGAACGACGTGCCCGAGGGCGTCGTCGGCGAACTGCTCGTCATCGGCGACTCGGTGGCGGCCGGCTACCTGAACCGCCCCGAGGCGACCCGGCAGCGGTTCGTCCCGGCGGCCACGGCCGGCGGGGCGCGCGCCTACCGCACCGGTGACCTGGTGTGCTCGGGCCCGGACGGGCTCCTGTACTTCCGGGGACGCGACGACGACCAGGTGAAGATCCGCGGCCACCGCGTGGAACCCGGCGAACTGGAGCAGCGGCTGCTGGCCCTGCCCGGCGTCCGCGAGGCCGTTGCCGTGGTGCTGGACGCCGACGATCCCGAGCGGGTACGGCTGGCCGCCGCCGTCACAGTGGCCGGATCCGCCTCCTTCGACCCGGCGGACGCCCGGCGCAGGCTTGCGGCCGAGGTCCCGGAGGCGATGCTGCCCGCCGAACTCGTCGTCCTGGACGCGCTGCCGCGGCTGACCAACGGCAAGACCGACCGGCTCGCCGTGCGGACCGCCTGCGAGGCGGCCTCCGCCGGGACGCACGGGCCGGCCGGCGGGCCGGTGCCCGACCGCGGTCCGCGCGCCGCCTCCGCCGACGACCCCGGCACGGCGGACGGGCGCGGCGCCGGTGCTGCGGGCGGGGCGCCGGACCCGGCGCTGGGCGCGGTGCTCGCCGCGGCCGAGAAGATCTTCCACCGGGCGGTCGGCGGCCAGGAGAACTTCTTCGACCTGGGTGGCAACTCCCTCACCGCGCTCCGGCTGACCGCACTCGTGCGTGCCGAAGGCTTCCATCTGGAGGTGGAGGACGTCTTCGACCTGCCCGACATGCGGGCCCTCGCCGACCAGGCCACTCCCGCCCCGGGCGGCCGGGGCTGACCGGTCCCGGGCGGCGCCCGCACCGCGCCGCCCGGACCCCCGGCTCGATCACCTCCCCGCTTCCCCCCGTCCCGCCCTGCCTCCGTCCCGCTTCCCGCCTTACACTCTTCCGAGAGGAGCCCCCGTGTCCGGCGACGTCACCGTGGTCCACGTAGGCGAGCCCTGGCCCGAGCACTGGTCCGTGTCCCTCTACCTGTGCGGCCCCACGCCCCGGGACCCCGCCATGGAGTCCTGGCGGCCGCGCGCCGAACGCCTGCTGCGCGAGCACTGGACCGCCGACGGCCGGCTCGCCGTCTTCCTGCCCGAGGCTCCCGAGGGCGGGTCCGAACCGCCGTACCCGCAGCAGGTGGCCTGGGAGGAGGCGGCGATGCACGCGGCCGACGCCATCCTCTTCTACGTCCCCCGCGACCTGGCCACCCTGCCCGGCCTGGTCACCAACGTGAAGTGGGGCGCCTGGCACGACTGCGGGCGGGCGGTGCTCGGCTCGCCGCCCGACGCCCAGCGCAACGAGTACCTGCTGCACTTCGCGGAGCTCCTCTCCGTCCCGGTCGCCCACGACCTGCCCGGCGTGGTCGCGGCGGCCCTCGACCTGGCCGGCCCCGGCGACCGCCGCGAGGGCGCCGACCGGCACGTCCCGCTCGCCCTGTGGCGGTCCCCGGAGTTCCGCGCCTGGCACGCCGGACTGGCCGGGCGCGGCGACGCCCTGACCGGCGGGCGGCTGCTGTGGAGCCGCGGCAACCCCGTCACGGACTGGGTGTTCGAGGCCCGGCTGCGGTCGGCCGCCACCGGGCGGGAGCGCACCGAGCTGGCCTCCCGGGCCGGGGAACCTCCGCCCGCGCACCCCGGGCACCTCGCCCCACTGGGCTCGACCGGCTGGTCCGTGTGACGCGACGTGGTGCTGCGCGGCGCCGGTTTCCCCGCTTCCGACCTCACGGCCTGCGGCAGTCCCTCCCTCGCCGCCGCGGCCGATCTCGCGGCCGGCGGCGACCCCACGGCCGCGGCCGACTACCGGCACGCCTACGACCGGGCCGTCGACGACCTGCGCGCCGGGGTGGCCGCGTCGGGTTCCACGGGCCCGAGGGTGCTGCGGTTCTCTCCTCTGCGGTGCCGTCGGGGTGGTGGGCGGCCGTAAGGTGCAGGCCAGCAGTTCGGTGGCGCGCCTCCAGGACGTGGTGAACGCGTCGGCCCAGGCCAGGTGCGATCGAGGTGCAGAGTGCGGCGGCGGGCGTGGGTGGTGAGGCGGGCAGGCAGGTGGTAGAGCTTTCTGCGGATCGTCTCCGGCTCGGCCGCGGCGAGTGCTGGCTCATCGTGCAGGAGGAGGAGCCGCGTCCAGGCGTCCAGGTCGGCGGCGAGGGTTGCGGCCAGCACCCAGGCGGCGTTCAGCTGCCAGGACGTCGAGGGCAGCAGCCCGAGCCCAACCCGCTTGATCGCTTTCACGCGGTCCTCGACCTCGGCGTGATCGCGGTAGAGGGCGTCGACGAACCAGACCTGTCCGGAGCCCAGGGCCCGGGAAAGCCCCTGGCGGGCTGGGACGTTGGTGGCCACGATCTGGTAGTGCCATCCGGTGCGCTGCTCGAACGCGGTCAGCTTCTTCGCGTCCCGGCGCGAGGGCTTGACCTGGCCCACGATCAGCCGCATCCCCTCCGGCCGGCCCATGAGGTCTCGCACCCCGATCAGCTCGGCGACCTGGTAGGAGATCCGCTCCCCGTCGGTGCCCTAGATCCAATGCCGTGTAGTTAGGCGTGGGGCGGGTGTGTCAAGTCGCCTGCAGGAACGGAGCTCCTGCTAGAACCGTGTCGACCAAGATCACTGTTCTGCAAGGAGCTCCGTGGGCGCCAAGTCTGCCATCTCTCGTGAGGTTGTCGTTGCTGAAGGGGCGTTCGCGCCCGGCCATCTCGGTGAGCTGACCCGAATCGTTCCGTTCGAGATGGTCGATGAGGCACTGGCCCGAGCCGGCGGGATGCAGGCACGGGTGCGGGATCTGCCGTCCCGGGTCGTGGTGTATCTGCTGATGGCCGGGTGTCTGTTTCCGGGACTGGGGTGGCGGCAGGTGTGGCAGCGGCTGGTCGCGGGGCTGGAGGGGATCCCGGTGGCGTCTCCCACTGGCGGCGCGTTGTTGCAGGCCCGCAGGCGGGTGGGGTCGGCGCCGCTTACTGACTTCGGCTCGCCAGGGTGAATCTCGGCGAAGTGCCTGATGGGATCAGAACGGTGGCTGTATCCGGTGGTGTGTGAGATATGGCGATGGGGGCGGTCTGACCGCCGAGGGGCGCCGGCGCCGGGAGTCGGTGCGGATACAGGCGGCCGAGCTGTTCGAGCAGAAAACCAAGGTGCCGGAGGTCGCGCGGCGCCTGCGGGTGAGTGCGAAGTCTGCCTACCACGCCGAAGTCAGTACCGCGACACAGCGCCGATCGGGCGTCAAGTTGTCGACCGAGTGGCTGCCAGCTTCGGTGGCCTCGATGTGGTGGTCAACAACGCCGGATACGGACTGTTCGGTGCCGCGGAGGAGGCCAGCGACGCTCAGAGCGAGCGCCAGACCGCCACCAATCTCACCGGTTTCATCCGTGTCGCACGCAGCCTTGTCGCATCTATGGCCCCGCTGCGGCGGAAGGATCTAGACGGTGATCCGCGCCGTGGCGCCTACCTTCGCGGAGCTGCCTCCGTCCCGTCCGAGGAACCACCACCAACCCCCGGCGGTTCCGGTGGTCAGTACGGCGGCGGCCGCTACCGCGGAGACGGCGAGCCGCCCGGGCCGAGTGCGCCGGCGCCGGGCACCCGTGTCGGCCAACTCACGGGCCACGGCCAACAGTTGGTCGGCGGTGGTCGAAGACCGGCTTGCGTGCTCGGGGGCAAGGCAACGGGTGACGAAGTCCCGCCAGGCGTCGCCGAGACCGGGGTGCAGGCGCAGCGGCGCTCTTCCGGACGCGTACTCCTGGGCCGTCGCCGTGCGTGCCCCGGCGGTGGAACCGGCGAAGGGAAAGGACCCCCCGGTGAGGATCTGGTGTGCGGTGACGCCCAGCGCCCAGATGTCGGCGGTGGGGCGTACCGGGACTCCGCGCTCGCCGAGCCCGTCCTGCCAACGCTCCGGCGGCAGGTAGTCCGGCGATCCGAGGGGCGGCGCGTATCCATGGGTGCCCTCCAGGCGGGAGGCCAGGCCGAAGTCGGCCAGGCGAACCGAACCGTCGGGCATGATCAGCACGTTGGCAGGCTTGAGGTCGCCGTGCACCCAGCCCTCCGCGTGGAGGTGGACGAGGCCTTCGCAGATCTGGGTGATCGTCCGGGCGGCGTCCGCGAGGGGCTCGGAACCCGATACCGCGTCAAGCCGGTCCTGCAGGCTTCCTGCGGCGCGCTCCATGACAAGGACGACGGCACCGTCCAGTTCGGGCCGCTCCTCGTCGGCCACCACGGAAGTCTGCAGGACCCGGATGAGCCGGTCGTGGTCGGTGTTCCGGCTGAACTCCACCTCGCGTTGGGCCAGTTGCTGCAACTGGCGGGAGCGGCCCGGTCCCAGTGCGGCCGTGGCCACGAACTTCAAGGCCACCTCAACCGGTGGTGATCCGGCCGTCTCGCCACCGGGGTCCTCGCCGGGGGACACCCGTCGTGCGGCGTAGACGCTGCCCCAGTTGCCGGACGCGAGGGGGGAGACCACTTCCCAGGGCCCCACCCGGTAGCCCGTCGGTACGGCGACCGCCCAGTCGCCGCCTGCCCCGGTGTTGCGCAGCCCGGAGGTCATGCGGAGTCCTCCGCCGCTGCGATCCGTCCCGCCTGCCGTGCCCTTGCCGCGGTTCCTCGCGGAGGCAGCAGTGACAGATGCTCCTCCCCGACCAGCCCGAAACGCAGTGCGGTGGACACCAGCGTCTCCCGCTTCCAACTCAGCCCGGCGGTGCCCGAACCGGGCGGCCGCAGCCGCAGCTTGGTGCCGGCCAGGTAGTCGATGTGGAAGTCCACGGCGGTCGTGCTGAGCTTCTGGTGGTCCGGATGCGACCGCAGCCGGGCCACGACGTTGGCCGTGGAGGGGACCCCCGCCGTGGAGGCGTCCCGCAGACGTGGCTCGCACAGCGCCACCAGCACCTTGAAGTACGTCGCGTTGGGGTCCAGGGCGTAAGGGGTCGTGGTCACGGTGCCCCACTCCACGGTTTCCTCGGACGCCTCCAGGTGGCTGTGGCGGGGGGCGAAGACCTGAAAGCCGACGGTGCCGCCACGGGTGACCAGCACCACCCTGCTGAACTCGAACGGGATCGGGGCGGCCAGCCTTCGGGGCGGGACGCGGATGAACTCACCGGCGCCCTCGGGGTTCTCCACCAGCAGGATGGAACCGCCGCTGAGGTTGCTCAGCTGCCAGTAGACGTCGACGGCCAGGATCTCCCCGGCCAGCCGGGGCACCGCCGGATCCGGTAGGGCGATGTCCACGGGGCACTCCGGAATGCCGCGGCCGAAGCGCGAGCAACGACAGGGAGCGGGCCTGGGACTCAGGGCCGTCCGTGGCCAACGCCGGTAAGTGGACCAGCACCGTCTCCAAACGATCCTCCGTTCGCTTGTTCTGCTCCTGATGCCTGACCGGCGTCTGCGCACCTGTCGACAGGACCCGTATGCACTTCAGGCGTGCACCTGACAGACTGCTTGCTCGCCACCGCATAGCAGGGTCTCTGGTGAAATCGTTACCGGCTCGAAGTGAACGTGGTCAGGTACGAGCCTCGGTTGCGCGGCCGCTACGGCCGGCACCGAGTCGACCCTGCGTCTGCCGTCACGGACGACGAGCGGAGGATCAAGCGGAGGGGAGACCTCGCTGTTCGGCGGGGTGCGGCGGTACCGATCCGGTCGCTGATCGCCTGCGGCACCCGTGCCCTCATCGACGCGGTCTCTCCTGGCCGGCATCGCGGCCACCGGAGCCGCGGTCGGGGTGCGGCTCGCGAACGGCCGGAGCGCACGGTCGACTTCGGTTCAAGGGTAGGTCGTTTCTCTTACCCAGCGCCGGTGATGGAGCGCGGTCAGTTCGGCTGCCAGGTGGCGGTGGTGGTCGAGCAGGGTGGTGGCGGGCCGGGGGAGGCCCGTTGCGCCTCCCCCGGCGGAAGTGGTGTCCTGCGTGCCCGCACCCCGAAGGCATCGACCAGGAGATCCAGGCCCTGCTCGTGGGACCCCAACTGCTGCGGACCGCCATCAAAGACGCGACCGGCACCCGGCCGGGCACCCATCCCGGACCGGGCCGGGTTCAGCATCGCCCGGCGAGCCGCCCGCGACCGGATCATCCTGGCCACGGGCGTCATCACCGACACCGTCATCGACCTGGTCGGCACCGTCGGCCGCCACGTCCTGGCCGCACTGCTGACGCAAGACGTGACTCAGCAGCACACTTCCCGGCCTTGCTGCCGATCAGGTCATGCGCCAGAAATCCCTGGGCGGATCCCCCGCGTCCCGTCGGCTGGGCTCCGGCGGCCGACCAGGCATGTCGACTGTCCGCAGCCCGCCCGGAACTGCCTGGGGACTTCCGGCGCAGGACACTAGCCGAACTGCTGCTCCAGGTCCTTCAGCTTGCGCTCGAGGGAGTCGAGCCGCGGGAGAGCCATGGTGTCGTCCTCCGCGGTGAGGTCGACGGTGAGCGGCTCAGAGCCGCTGCGGACGGGCTGCAGTGAGGGCCGTGCGCGGACGGGCAGCTGCTCCGCGGTGGATATGGCAGGCTCCGCGGTGATGCGCTCGGCGCCCTGCTCGACCGTGGGCAGCTTGACCTGCCGTCCGCCCCGGCCGACGAAGCCGCGTCCGTGGCCCCGGCTGATCGCCTTCAGCTGCGCCCGCTCCAGCCGCTCCTGCTCGCGCCGCCGCAGCCGCGCCGTCTCCTTCTGCCGCTTGTCCTCACGCACCTCGTCGACCGCCTCGTCGAGGGTGCGGACGCCTTCCAGCAGCATCAGCGACCAGGCCTTGTACGTCTCACGCGGCGCCCGCAGCCAGCGGACTATGCGGATCTGCGGCAGCGGACGCGGGATCAGGCCCTGCTCGCGCAGCGCGGCCCGGCGGGTCTGCTTCAGGGCGCGGTCGAAGAGGACCGCCGCCGACAGGGACATGCCCGCGAAGAAGTGAGGGGCGCCGTCGTGGCCGAGGCCGCGCGGGGCGTGCACCCAGTTGAACCAGGCCGCCGCCCCGGCGAACGTCCACACCAGGATCCGGGAGCCGAGCGCGGCGTCACCATGGCTGGCCTCGCGCACCGCGAGCACCGAGCAGAACATCGCGGCGCCGTCCAGGCCGAACGGCACCAGGTACTCCCAACCGCCGGAGAGGCCGAGGTTCTGCTGGCCGAAGCCGACGAGGCCCTTGAAGGAGAGGGCCGCGGCGACCGCGGCGCAGCAGAACAGGAGCACATAGGAAGCGGTGCCGTATATGGCTTCCTTGCGCCTGCGGCGCTCCTCCATACGCTCCCACGAGTCGTCCGCGCTCGTGTCCTTCCCCGCGGAACGCTTGCCGCGCTGGAGCACCGCAACCGCCGTCAGCATGCCCGCGAGCAGTACGGCGCACGGTAGCAGCCAGTTCAGCGATATGTCGGTCAATCTCATCTGGGGTCCCTTGCATTGGGATAGGGCGTAACGCCCGCCATGGTGGCCCAATCCCGCCGGCCCTCAGGGGGTTTCGGGGCAAGAGGCCGCCAACGAAGTGCAAGGGGATGCCCGGGACGGCGTTCTGCTCGAACTACCGTGTGAGGGGCGGAAGTTGCGTTCGAATAAGACTACCCGTGCGAGTGGTTCCGCGGAAAGTTCCTGCGGCGCGTGAGGAAGTTGTGAAGTTGCTGTCCACGCGTGGCCGTACGGGTGGGTCGTGCGTGGATGATCTTACGGGGCGAGAAGGGCCTCGCCTGTCGTCGTGGCGCCTCAACTGCCGGTCGTGGCCAGCAGTTTGGTGACGCGGTCCGCGTCGCAGGTGCGCGGGCAGGTGGCGCAGGTGTCCTCGGGGCGAAGGGTGTAGAACATGCAGCAGCTCGCCCGGTCCCGGGTGGGCAGCGTCTCGCCGTTCGGGCCCTTGAGCTCGCGGAAGGCGGCCGAGCCGGCGTACGGCTTGGTGGCGCCCGGCAGCAGCCGCTCCAGTTCCCGGCGCGCCCGGTCCTGCTCGCCGAGCAGGTGTGCGACGTACCACAGGCCCTCGACGATCTCGTCCGTCGCCATGCCCCACAGCGCGCGCCCGCGACGGCGCATCCGGGGGCCGAAGGCGGCGAGGACCGGTTCGAGGTGCTCGGCGACCGCCGCGCGCACCTCGGCGCGCAGGGCCTCCTCGTCGGGGACCACGGTGGCGCGGGGCAGAGCGGCGGCGGGGTCGCCGGGGAGGCAGGCGAAGCCGTGCGGGCGGACGGCCAGGCGGCCCAGGGCCAGGCCGGGGGCGGTCCGGTCGTACGAGACATGCGTCACGGGGAAGCGGGGGACGCGACGGCCGAGGAACCACGGCACGGTGATCAGCAGGCAGGCCGGCCAGGCGTAGCGGTGCAGGCCGAAGCTGGCGATCACGTCGGGGCGGGCACGCAGGCCGTAGTCGCGGACGACCTGGGCGTCGTCGTGCGCGAGGAAGTCGTCGAGGGCGGTGCTGCCTGCGGCGAGGGACGCGCTGGTGATCCATCCGGGGGCGGAGGGGAAGGGCTCGGTGGGGCCCAGTTCCAAGATCCCGAGGCTCGGGAGCAGTTCCGTGAGGCGGGCGTACGCGTCTGCTGTGGCCGAGGCGGGCGCGGGCATGCGGGGACCACCCATCCGGAAATGTTAGGGGCCGTCAGAGGTAAGGCTTACCTTACCCGAAAGATTGGGGATGTGAACTGGTGGGCTGTACGCCTAAGGTGCTTGACGGACGAGTAACAAGCCGCCGTAATGACCTCAAGTACCGACACGTCCGGAGGAGGACCCCGTGAAGCCAGGCGCGCAGGGCTCCGCCGAGGCGGGGGGTGCGGGTTTTCCCGTGCCGCAGGTGCGGGTGCCGGCGCAGTTCCGGGCCGGGGACGTGGACCGGGTCCGGGAACGGGAGCCGCGGGGGGAGCAGGACCGGGACAGGGTGCGCGGGCGTGAGCGGGGTGCTGACGTCGGACGGGGTGGTGCCGCCGGGGGTGTGCGGGGGGAGCACACGCACGGCGAGCAGCCCGTGCGGGCGGTGGTGCAGCGGGCGTCCGTGCGGGGGCAGGTCCTCGACGCGTTGCGCGGGGCGCTGGTGACGGGGGAGTTGCGGCCGGGGGAGGTCTACTCGGCGCCGGTGCTGGGCGAGCGTTTCGGGGTGTCCGCGACGCCGGTGCGGGAGGCCATGCAGCAGTTGGCCCTGGAGGGCGCGGTCGAGGTGGTGCCCAACCGGGGCTTCCGGGTGGTGCAGCGGGACACGCGTGAGCTGGCCGAACTGGCGGAGGTGCGGGGGCTGATCGAGACTCCCGTCATTCTGCGGTTGGCCCGTACGGTGTCCGTGGAACGCTGGGCGGAGTTGCGGCCGTTGGCCGAGGCGACGGTGCGGGCGGCCACCTCCGGGTGCCGGGCCACGTACGGGGAGGCCGACCGGGCGTTTCACCGGGCCGTGTTGTCCCTCGCGGGGAACGCGCAGTTGGTGCGGATCGCCGATGACGTGCACCGGCGGGCGCAGTGGCCGCCGGTGGCAGTGTCGTGGGGGCGGACGGAACTGGTGGCCGACGCGGCCGAGCACGCGGCGTTGCTGGACGCGCTGGCGGTGCGCGATCTGGATGCGGTGCGGACGCTGGTGGAGGGGCACTTCGCCGTGGGGCGGTGACGGGCGGGGCGGGCCGCGGGTGCGTGCGGGGTGCCTGCGGCGGCCTGTGCGGGGTGCCTGCGGCGGCTTGTGCGGGTCGTGCGGGGTGCCTGCGGTCGCCTGTGCGGGTCGTGTGGGGTTGCGGTGGTGCCTGCGGTGGTGCCTGCGGCGGCCTGCGCGGGGTTGCGGTGGTGCCTGCGGCGGCCTGTGCGGGTCCTGCGGGGTTGCTGTGGTGCCTGCGGCGGCCTGTGCGGGTCGTGCGTTGCGGTGGTGCCTGCGGCGGCCTGTGCGGGTGTCTGCGTGGTTGCTGTGGCGCCTGCGGTGCGTGCGTCGTCGGGGCCGCGCCGGGGGGTGTCCGTCCTCGGAACGGCGCGGAATCGGTCTCTGACCAACGCGCCCGGGTTGACGCGCCAACCGCTGCGGGCGGACACCCCCGGCACGGCCCCTTCCCGTCGTGGGCGACTGCGGATCGCGGGTGGTGCCTACGCGGTCGCCGCCGGTGGCGTCAGCTGGGTCGCCAGCCAGGTGGGGACGCCGCCCAGCAGGCGGTACAGACGGCGGGCCTCCTCCCGTAGGCGGGTTGCCTCCGGTTCGGGTTCCGTGTCGGCGAGGGAGGCCAGTGCCGGGGCAGTGCCGACGAGGTAGCCCAGTTCCTCGCGGATGCGCAGCGACTCCGCGAAGCCGTGGCGAGCCTCGGCCAACTCGCCTTCCCTGAGGGCCAGTCCGGCGAGGTGGCGCCAGGTGAAGGAGAGCAGGAGGGCGTTGGCGTGGGCGGTGGCGCCGGCATGGGCGCGGCGGTAGGCCGCGAGGGCGGCCTGGGGGGAGTGGGCGAGGTTCTCGGCGAGCAGGCCGCGGCGGAAGTCCAGCAGGGGGCGGACCGGGGAGCCGGGGGGAATCAGGGCCGCCGCCCTGCCCAGGGCCGCTCGTGCCTCGTCGGCGCGGTCGCGGACGGTGTGCAGGGTGGCCGCGTAGGCGAGCTGGCCGCGTTCGCAGGCGGCCGCTCCGCGTTCCTCGTCGGTGTGGGCCAGCGCCTCGGCCGTGCGCAGGGCGTCCTCGGCTTCCTCCCAGCCCCGCTCGGTGTAGAGGCAGCGCTCGACCAGCAGCGCGGCGCGTTGCAGCGCAGCCGACGGCGTGGTCGGGGTCAGCAGGGCCGCCGCGTCGGCCCAGCAGGCCCGTGAGCGCAACCGCCATACCGCGGTCTGGAGGGGATCGTCGTCTGAGGTCGTTCCGGTACCAGACATGGCGGTATGCGCCACGTTGCCCTCCCCGAGCGCGCCATTGAGCTGTTGAGTGGTGGCGGCATTCCAACACCAATTCAGCTGCCGGGCCAAGAGGGTGGGTGAAGGATTTCACAAAGTCGTGGGATCCCTCGGCCCATGGGGTTTCAGCTCATGCGCAGCGCCAGGAAGAAGTCCAGCTTGTCCTCCAGCCGCGACAGGTCGCGGCTCGTCAACTGCTCGATCCTGCCGACCCGGTAGCGCAGGGTGTTGACGTGCAGGTGGAGGCGGGAGGCGCAGCGCGTCCAGGAGCCGTCGCTCTCGAGGAACGCCTCCAGGGTCGGGATGAGCTCGGCGCGGTGGCGGCGGTCGTAGTCGCGCAGGGGGTCCAGGAGACGTGCGGTGAAGGCGCGGCGCACGTCGTCGGGAACGAAGGGCAGGAGCAGGACGTGGGAGGCCAGTTCCTGGTGGCCCGCCGCGCAGACCCGGCCCGTGCGGGCCGCCGCCACCCGGCGGGCGTGCCGGGCCTCCTCCAGGGCGCCGCGCAGGCCCTCCGCCGAGTGAACGGCCGCGCTGACGCCCAGGGTCACCCGGCCGTCGTCCTCCAGGCCGGCCGAGAGGGGGGCGCCTACCGACTGCAGGAGGGCGTCGGCCAGGACGCCGGTCTCCGAGCCGTCGTGCTCCGCCGAGACGGCCGGGAGGGGGACGAGGGCGATCGCCTCGTCGCCGGTGTGGGCCACCGCTATGCGGTCGGAGGGCTCGGGGCCGGTGGCCAGCGGGTCGACCAGGATCTCCTCCAGCAGCGACTGGGCCACCGGGCCGGTCTCGATGTCGGAGCCGTCCCACTCGACGCGGGCCACGACCACCTGCCAGTGGGGGGCCGCGCCGAGGCCGGGCAGCAGGACCGGCGCGGCGACGCGCAGGCGGGCCGCGATCTCGGCGGGGGCGGCGCCCGTCTGGACGAGTTCCAGGACCTCCTGCGCCAGGCGGCGTCGGACGGTGCGGGCCGCGTCGCGGCGGTCGCGTTCGACGGCGATGAGTTGCGTGACACCGTGGAGGAGGTCCAGACGCTCCTCCGCCCAGTCGCCGGCGTCCGCCTCGACGGCCAGCAGCCAGTCGGACAGCACCGTCTCGCGGACGTCCCGGGAGTCCTGCGGGGAGCGGCCGCTGCTGTGGATCGGGAAGAGCGAGTACGTCGTGGTGCCGAGGATCAGGCGGTGCGGGCCCCGCCGGCCGGTGCGGGCGGCCGCCAGGTGTTCGGCCGCCAGCTTCGCGCAGGCCTCGGCGGGCAGCGCCGGGCCGCCGACCTTGGGGCCCGCGATGAGGCGGCCGGTGGGGGAGAGCACCCAGGCGCGCAGGTCCAGGTCGGAGCCGAGGAGGTCGAGGACCACGTCCGGGCCGCCGCCCGCCGGGCCGGACGTCATCATGCGGCGGTGCCGGTCGACGACGGCGGCCAGGTCGCCCGCGCGCTCGCCGGAGACCTGCCGTACGACGTGCTCGGTGATCGTCGCGAAGGCCACCGACTCGTGCACGGCGAACAGGGGGACGCGGTGCCGGGCGCACGCCTGGACCAGGTCCTCGGGCACGTCGCCCAGCTCCGCCTCGCCGGCCGCGAGGGCCGCCACGCCGGCCTGCGCGAGGATCCGCGCGAAGGGCTCGGAGTCGGCCGCGTCCCGGCGCCACGCCAGGCCGGTCAGCACCAGTTCACCGCCGGAGAGGTAGCGGCTGGGATCCCGCAGGTCGGTGGTCATCACGCCCCGCACGGTGCGGTCCAGCTCGTCCTCGCCGCCGAGCAGCTTGAGGCCCAGCGCGTCGGTGTCCAGCAGTGCGCGCAGCCGCATTCTCGTCGCCGCCGTTCTTTGTCTCGAAAACTACGATGGATCTTGACGGGTCCGTGGGTGAGTGGCCCGTGCGGTGGCCGGCCGAGCGTGTTCGCCGTCTCCCGTGCTGTGTCCCAGGTCACGCGGGCTGTGCCGGACGTTTCCCCAGGAAATCGCGGAGGTTACCGATGGCCTCCGTTCATACGAATCTACAAGATGACCGCCTTGGCCAGCCAACTCCTTCATGGTTTCGGTGACTGACCCCGTTGGAGCACGGGGCTGTGTACTGACGCCAATCCCCGTCAACGGCACATGAACGAGCCGGACCCGCCGCACACGGATTGGCTCACATCTGTACGACCCACGATTCGAAGAAGAGAGCCGGTCATGGACTTCCTTCGCCCCGCCAGCTGGGAGGAGGCGCTCGCCGCGAAGGCCGAGCACCCCACCGCTGTGCCGATTGCGGGTGGCACCGATGTGATGGTCGAGATCAACTTCGACCATCGCAGGCCCAAGTACCTCATGGACCTCAACCGCATCGGCGAACTCTCCGAGTGGGAGGTCGGCGAGGACTCCGTGCGGCTCGGCGCCTCCGTCCCGTACGCCCGGATCATGGAGCACCTGCGCGCCGAGCTGCCGGGCCTGGCCCTCGCCTCGCACACCGTCGCCTCCCCGCAGATCCGCAACCGCGGCGGCGTCGGCGGCAACCTCGGCACCGCCTCCCCGGCCGGTGACGCCCACCCCGCCCTGCTCGCCGCCGGCGCCGAGGTCGAGGTGGAGTCCGTACGGGGCTCCCGGCGCATCCCGATCGACGCGTTCTACACCGGCGTGAAGCGCAACGCGCTGGCGCCCGACGAGCTGATCCGCGCCGTGCACATCCAGAAGGCGGACGGCCCTCAGCAGTACTCCAAGGTGGGCACCCGCAACGCCATGGTCATCGCCGTGTGCGCCTTCGGGCTCGCGCTGCACCCCGACAGCCGTACGGTCCGCACCGGCATCGGCTCGGCCGCCCCCACCCCCGTCCGGGCGAAGGTCGCGGAGGAGTTCCTGAACGCCGCGCTCGAAGAGGGCGGCTTCTGGGACAACGGAAAGATCATCACCCCGTCGGTCGCCAAGCAGTTCGCGGACCTGTGCTCGGCCGCCTGCAACCCGATCGACGACGTCCGGGGCACGGCGAGCTACCGCCGGCACGCGGTCGGCGTCATGGCCCGTCGGACGCTGACCTGGACCTGGGAGTCCTACCGCGGCGGCCGCCGCACCACCGAGGGAGCTGCGTGATGCGCGTCAACTTCACCGTCAACGGTCGTCCGCAGGAAGCCGACGACGTCTGGGAGGGCGAGTCCCTGCTGTACGTGCTGCGCGAGCGGCTCGGTCTGCCGGGGTCCAAGAACGCCTGTGAGCAGGGCGAGTGCGGTTCCTGCACCGTGCGGCTGGACGGCGTGCCGGTGTGCTCGTGCCTGGTCGCCGCCGGGCAGGTCGAGGGCCGCGAGGTCGTCACCGTCGAAGGGCTCGCCGACTTCGCCAGGCAGCGCTCCGAGGGCGGCTGCGCGTCCGGCGCCCGCGGGACCTCCCTGCAGGACGCCCGGGGCTGGGCCGCGAAGGGGCAGGACTCGCAGACCGGCGAGGGCAGCGAGCTCTCCCCGGTCCAGCAGGCGTTCATCGACGCCGGTGCCGTCCAGTGCGGCTTCTGCACGCCGGGTCTGCTGGTCGCCGCCGACGAGATGCTCGAGAAGAACCCGAACCCGAGCGACGCGGACATCCGCGAGGCCCTGTCGGGCAACCTGTGCCGCTGCACCGGCTACGAGAAGATCATGGACGCGGTCCGCCTGGCGGCCGCCCGCCAGTCCGAGGGGGTCTGACATGCCTGCCAACGGCGCACCTACGAAGATCACGCAGGGGTCGCAGACCAAGGGCGGCATCGGCGAGTCCACGCTCCGTCCGGACGGCACCCTGAAGGTCACCGGCGAGTTCGCGTACTCGTCCGACATGTGGCACGAGGACATGCTGTGGGGCCAGATCCTGCGCTCCACCGTCGCGCACGCCGAGATCGTCTCGATCGACACCTCCGAGGCGCTCGCGACGCCGGGTGTGTACGCGGTGCTGACGTACGACGACCTGCCGACCGAGGTGAAGCACTACGGCCTGGAGATCCAGGACACCCCGGTCCTCGCGCACGGCAAGGTGCGCCACCACGGCGAGCCGGTGGCGGTCGTCGCCGCCGACCACCCGGAGACGGCCCGCCGCGCCGCCGCCAAGATCAAGGTCGACTACCGCGAACTGCCGGTGATCACCGACGAGGCCTCGGCGACGGCGCCGGACGCGATCCTCGTCCACGAGGGCCGCGACGACCTCCCCCAAGGGCCTGCGACGAGCTCCGGTCCAGGGGGGACCCCCATCGCCGGTCACGTCCCGCACCCGAACATCGTGCACCGCCAGCCGATCGTCCGCGGCAACGTGGAGGAGGCCCGCAGGCGCGCCGACGTGATCGTCGAGGGCGAGTACACCTTCGGCATGCAGGACCAGGCCTTCCTCGGCCCGGAGTCCGGTCTCGCGGTGCCGGAGGAGGACGGCGGCGTCCACCTCTACATCGCCACCCAGTGGCTCCACTCCGACCGGCGCCAGATCGCGCCCGTGCTCGGCCTGCCCGAGGACAAGGTGCGCATGACGCTGGCCGGCGTCGGCGGCGCGTTCGGCGGCCGCGAGGACCTGTCGATGCAGATCCACGCCTGTCTGCTGGCGCTGCGCACCGGCAAGCCCGTCAAGATCGTCTACAACCGGTTCGAGTCCTTCTTCGGGCACGTCCACCGCCACCCGGCCAAGCTGTACTACGAACACGGCGCCACCAAGGACGGCAAGCTCACGCACATGAAGTGCCGGATCGTCCTGGACGGCGGCGCCTACGCCTCCGCCTCCCCGGCGGTCGTCGGCAACGCCTCCTCGCTGAGCGTCGGCCCGTACGTCATCGACGACGTCGACATCGAGGCCATCGCCCTCTACACCAACAACCCGCCCTGTGGCGCCATGCGCGGCTTCGGCGCGGTCCAGGCGTGCTTCGCCTACGAGGCACAGATGGACAAGCTCGCCAAGAGGCTCGGCCTGGACCCGGTGGAGTTCCGGCAGCTCAACGCCATGGAACAGGGCACCGTCATGCCGACCGGCCAGCCCGTCGACTCGCCGGCCCCGGTCGCCGAACTGCTGCGCCGCGTCAAGGCGATGCCGATGCCGCCGGAGCGCCAGTGGGAGTCCAGCGAGGGCGCCGACGTACGGCAGCTGCCCGGCGGCCTGTCCAACACCACGCACGGCGAGGGCGTCGTGCGCGGTGTGGGCTACGCGGTCGGCATCAAGAACGTCGGCTTCTCCGAGGGCTTCGACGACTACTCCACCGCCAAGGTGCGCGTGGAGGTCGTCGGCGGCGAGCCCGTCGCCACCGTGCACACGGCCATGGCGGAGGTCGGCCAGGGCGGAGTCACCGTCCACGCGCAGATCGTCCGCACCGAGCTCGGCGTCGCCCAGGTGACCATCCACCCGGCCGACACCCAGGTGGGCAGCGCCGGTTCGACGTCCGCCTCGCGGCAGACGTACGTCACTGGCGGCGCCGTCAAGAACGCCTGCGAGCTGGTCCGTGAGAAGGTCCTCGACCTCGGGCGCCGCAAGTTCGGCTCCTACCACCCCGCGTGGGCCACCGCCGAGCTGCTGCTGGAGGGCGGCAGGGTCGTCACCGACGGCGGCGAGGTGCTGGCCGACCTGGTGGACGTCCTGGAGGGCGAGTCCGTCGAGGTCGAGGAGGAGTGGCGGCACCGGCCGACCGAGCCCTTCGACCTGCGCACCGGTCAGGGCAACGGCCACGTCCAGTACTCCTTCGCCGCGCACCGCGCCGTCGTCGAGGTCGACACCGAGCTCGGCCTGGTCAAGGTGATCGAGCTGGCCTGCGCCCAGGACGTCGGCAAGGCACTGAACCCGCTGTCCGTCATCGGCCAGATCCAGGGCGGTACGACCCAGGGTCTCGGTGTGGCGGTCATGGAGGAGATCGTCGTCGACCCGAAGACCGCGAAGGTGCAGAACCCCTCCTTCACGGACTACCTGATCCCGACCATCCTCGACACGCCGACCATCCCGGTCGACGTGCTCGAACTCGCCGACGAGCACGCCCCGTACGGGCTGCGCGGCATCGGCGAGGCCCCCACCCTGTCCTCGACTCCGGCGGTCCTCGCGGCGATCCGCGACGCGACCGGCCTGGAGCTGAACAGGACGCCGGTCCGCCCCGAGCACCTCACCGGCACCGCGTGAAGCTCTCCGGGCGGCGCGATCGGCGGCGTCTCGGGCGCCTCCGGCCAGACCGTGTTCGTGGAGTCGGCGACCGGCGTCGGCGAAGGCGCCCGCACCGGCCTGTCGTCCGTGGTCACCGGTCTGTTCTTCGCGGCCTGCCTGTTCTTCACGCCGCTGACCGCGATCGTGCCGGGCGAGGTCGCGGCCGCCGCCCTGGTGGTGATCGGCGCCATGATGATGACGAACGCCCGGCACGTCGACTGGTCCGACCGTGCCACCGCGGTCCCGGTCTTCCTGACCGTCGTGATCATGCCGTTCACGTACTCGATCACCGCGGGGGTCGCCGCGGGCGTCATCTCCTACGTAGCCATGAGGATCGCTCAGGGCAAAACCCGAGAGGTCGGCGCCTTCATGTGGGCGCTGACGGTGATCTTCGTCGTGTTCTTCGCCCTCAACCCCATCGAGAGCTGGATGGGCGTCCACTAGGCGCCCCGCCCCCGCACACCACCGCTGTGAATCGCCGTGAAGGAGACCGAGACATGCTGGACATCGCCGACGAGCTGCACCGGTGGGTCGAGCAGGGACGCGACTTCGCCGTGGCCACCGTGGTGGCCGTCGGCGGCAGCGCCCCACGCCAACCCGGCGCCGCCCTCGCGGTGGACACCGACGGCACGGCGATCGGCTCGGTCTCCGGCGGCTGTGTGGAGGGCGCCGTCTACGAGCTGTGCCACCAGGCGTTGCGGGACGGGCAGCCGGTCCTGGAGCGCTTCGGATACAGCGACGACGACGCCTTCGCGGTCGGCCTGACCTGCGGCGGCGTCATCGACATCCTGGTCACCCCGGTCCGGGCGGGCGATCCCGTCCGGCCGGTGGTGGCCTCCGCGGTCGCCGCCGCGTCCCGGCGCGAGCCCGCCGCGGTGGCCCGCATCGTCACCGGCCCGGCCGAGTCGACGGGCCGCCGCGCGCTGCTGGTCCGCCCCGACGGGTCCTACGACGGCGGCTTCGGCGCCCATCCAGAGCTGGACCGCACGGTCGCGGCCGAGGCGCGCGCCTACCTGGACGCCGGACGCACCGGCACCCTGGAGATCGGAGAGCAGGGCTCTCGGTGCGGAGCACCGCTCACCGTGCTGGTCGAGTCGTCCGTGCCGGCCCCCCGCATGATCGTCTTCGGCGCGATCGACTTCGCCTCGGCGCTGGTCCGCGTCGGCAAGTTCCTCGGCTACCACGTCACGGTGTGCGACGCCCGCCCCGTCTTCGCGACGCGAGTCCGCTTCCCCGAGGCCGACGAGATCGTCGTCGAGTGGCCCCACGAGTACCTGGAGCGCACCGCCGTCGACGCCCGCACGGTCCTGTGCGTGCTGACCCACGACGCCAAGTTCGACGTGCCCCTGCTGCAGCGGGCACTGCGGCTGCCGGTGGCGTACGTCGGCGCCATGGGCTCGCGCCGCACCCACCTCGACCGCGACCGGCGGCTGCGCGAGGTCGGGGTCACCGACCTGGAGCTGGCCCGCCTGCGCTCGCCCATCGGCCTGGACCTGGGCGCCCGCACCCCGGAGGAGACGGCCCTGTCCATCGCCGCCGAGATCGTCGCGGGCCGGCGCGGCGGCAGCGGCGTGTCGCTGACCGGCGCGCACACCCCGATCCACCACGACACGCCGTCGGCGCCGACGGGACGGATCGGTTCGGTGGCCTGACCCGCGACCCGCCCGGCGGACGGGCAGGCCGGTGCCGGGCAGGTCCAGTGGTCGTTCTCCAGGTCCAGTTCGAGCAGGTCCACGCCGTGGTCGCCGCCGTTGGGGGTGCGGATGACCGTGGGGATGTGCTGCTGGGTGGGCGTGCCGTTCACGCCGCCCATGCCGCCGCCGTCCTTGTTGCCCTGGGCAAGCGGCGACCGGGCGTCGTACTCGACGGGCACGACCGGGCTGTGCACAGGGCAGTTCGCCGTGGCAGCGCCCGGTTCACGAACCAGCGGCGGGCGCGTTCGGCCTTGGGGGTGCGCAGTCTGTGTCCGTGTGCGTGCGTGCGCACCGCACTCCACGGCGGGCCTGAAGCGCTGTTCGGCCGGCGCGGGGGCCGCTGTGAGCGCCGGTCACCGCCCCCGGAGCAGACGGTTGGCCGCCCGGCCGAACACCAGGCGGGACGCGCGCTCCAGCGGGCCGTCGAGGAAGGGCGGCAGCAGGCGTACGCGGATCTCCTCGCGCCAGCTCACCCGGGCGCGCCCGCCGGGGCCGGGGCCGACCTCGATCTCCGCCCAGCCGAGCACCACCCGGCCGCGTTTCTCCAGGCGGCACCGGCCGGGGGCGTCGTCGGTCGGCGGCTGCCAGACGGTGACCTCCATCCGGTCGTCGACGGCGAGCGGCCCGAGGCCCGACCGGGCCACGAACACCGTGCCCTCGTGGGTCGGCGCCGGGGTGAGCACGGTGACACGGGTCAGCGGGACGGCGTCGCCGTGGCGGGGCCAGTCCGTCAGCCGGCGCCAGGCCTCGGACGGGGACAGCGGAGCCGTGCGTTCGAGCAGGAAGGTGGCCACGGGAGGATCTTAGGCAGGCCCCGCCGCGCCGTCCGGCAGGCTTCACGGGGCCCGGAGTGTTTGAGGCGGCCCCACTCTGGCACCCGGCCACACATGACCACCGCCTACGCCGTGGTGATCCCCACGCTCGTCCGTGACACGCTGGCCGACTGTCTCGCCGCGCTGGCCGCCGCGACCGGCCCCCGGCCGCGCGAGATCGTCCTCGTCGACGACCGGCCCGTCCCGGATCCGGGCCCGCTGGAGCACCCCCTGAGCGTCCTCGGCGACCTGCGCGACCGCACGACCGTGCTGCACGGCGGCGGACGCGGCCCGGCCGCCGCCCGCAACACCGGACTGCGCGCGATCGCCTCGCCGTGGGTCGCCTTCCTCGACGACGACGTGCAGGTCGGCCCGCACTGGTGCGAACAGCTCACCCAGGACCTGGCCGCCGCGGGTCCCGACACGGCGGGCGTGCAGGGCGTGATCGCCGTACCGCTGCCCGGCGGACGCCGCCCCACCGACTGGGAACGCGAATCGGTGGCTCGTGCGCGCGCCCGCTGGGGCACCGCCGACATGGCCTACCGCACCGACGCCCTCAAGCAGGCCCGCGGCTTCGACGAGCGCTTCCTGCGCGCCCACCGGGAGGACGTCGACCTGGCCCTGCGGCTGCTCGACGCCGGGTGGGGCATCCGGCAGGGGCGGCGCACCACCCGGCACCCGGTGCACCCGGCGGGCCGCTGGGCGTCGCTCGCCGCCCAGCGCGGGCACGCCGACGACGCGCTCATGCTGCGGCTGCACGGCGCCGGCTGGTGGTACAAGGCGCTCGCGCGACGCGGCCGGATCCGCGGCCACCTCGCCGTGACGGCGGCGGGCGCGGGGGCGTGCGTCCTCGCGGGCGCCGGGCACCGTACGGCCGCCGCTGTCGCCGCGCTGGGCTGGGCGGCGGGCACCGCCGAGTTCGCCTGGGCGCGCATCGCGCCCGGGCCGCGCACCCGCGACGAGGTGACCACCTTGCTGGCGACCAGCGCGCTGATCCCCCCGACGGCCGGCTGGCACTGGCTGAGCGGACTGTGGCGGTACCGGGGCGCGCCCGCGTGGCGGGAGGTGGCGCCGTGACGCGGATCCGCGCCGTGCTTCTCGACCGCGACGGCCTCCTCGTCGAGGACGTCCCCGACAACGCCGACCCCGACCGCGTCCGCCCCGTCGAGGGCGCCCAAGAGGCTCTCGCACTGCTGCGCGCCCACGGCGTCCGCACCGGCTTCCTCACCCAGCAGCCCGGCGTCGCACGGGGCGACGTCACGGAGGCCGACGTGCGCAGGGTCGA
This sequence comes from Streptomyces chromofuscus, assembly GCF_015160875.1. Taxonomy (NCBI): domain Bacteria; kingdom Bacillati; phylum Actinomycetota; class Actinomycetes; order Kitasatosporales; family Streptomycetaceae; genus Streptomyces; species Streptomyces chromofuscus. Next base: position 6,507,409 of record NZ_CP063374.1, read on the forward strand.
CGCCCGCGTCGAGGAACTCCTCGGCCCGTTCGACATCCGCGCGGTGTGCCGGCACGCGCCGGCCGACGGCTGCCACTGCCGCCCGCCCGAGCCGGGCCTGCTCCTGTGGGCCGCCGGCCGGCTGTGCACGGCCCCCGCCGAGTGGGCCGTCGTCGGCGACACCGACGCCCACCTGGAGGCGGCCCGCCGCGCGGGCGCGCACGGCGTCCTCGTACCGACCGCCCGGACACGACCGCGGCAGACCGCCGGGGACACCGCACCGGACCTGATCACGGCGGTACGGTCCCTGGTGCCGGACACGCCGGTGCCCCGCACGGGGAGGTGACCCGCCTGCGGTCCGGGCTCTCGCACGTCGGCTGATGCTCGCCTCGGGCCCGAGTACGGATCGTCTCCGGTCCGGTCCCTCCGCCGCCTTTGAGCTCGTACGCCGCCCGGCGGCCCTCCCGCCCGGGGCTCACCTGCGCCGCTCACCTGTCGCCGGGCGCGTCCCCGGGATCCCCAGTGCGGCCGTCAGCGCTTCCGCGCCGTCCCGTACGCCGGTGCCCTCGCGGAAGCGGTCCCGGGTCCGCCGGGCCGCCCCGCGTCCGGCGGTCAGGCACCACTCCCACCACCGCTCCAGCCCTTCGACGTCGAGCCGCTCGGCCGGGATCAGGGCGGGCCAGCCGCACGCGCGTGCCTGCGCCGTCACCTTCGCGCCGCCCGTGACCGGATCGACGGCCAGCGCCGGCGTCCCGGCCCGCAGCGCCAGGACCAGCCCGTGCAGCCGGTCCGTGACGACGAGGTCGAGGCGGTCGAGCACGGACGACAGCTGGGCGGGGGTGGTGCTCAGCCGCCAGTCGTGGATGTCGAGCCGGGTCTCCAGCTCCAGCCGCGCGCAGTCCTTCCCGGCCAGCCAGCGGGTGACGGTCGCGGCGACCTCCGCGTGCCGCCGCCGGCCGCCGTACTCGTGCTGCCCGTGGGTGAGGATCACCCCCACCACCGGCCGGGCAGGGACGGCGGGCGCGCGGGCCGACAGGTCCACGCGCGGCTCGGCGCCCGGGGCGTCCCGCGCCAGCACCTCGTGGAAGCCGGCGGCGGCCGGGTCGGCCGGATCGACGACGGAGGTGCCGACCGCGATCCGCACACAGTGCGCGAACCGCCGGTGCAGCTCCTCCACCTGCGGCCCGTGCACCGGCCCGCACACGAACACCAGATGGGAGTACGCCTCGGCCCGCACCCCCTCCAGATGCAGCGCCCCCGGCCTGAAGCCCGGGCTCCAGGCGACGTCGTACGCCAGTCCGGCCCGCCGAAGGACGTCCTCCACCCGCCGCAGGGCCAGTACGTCCCCGGCGGTGGCCTCGCCGTCGCGGAAGCTGAACCAGCCCACGAGCAGGATCCGCTGCGGTTGTTCCATGGTGCGCACGGGTGCCCTGAGCTCCCGTCGGTCAATCGCCGCGCGGCCTACAGGGCGCGCGCGACGAGGAGGGCGACGTCGTCGTGGTCGTCGGGGAGGCGCAGGCCGTACAGGAGGAGGTCGCAGGTCTCCTCCAGGGGCCGCCGGGGTTCGTCGAGGAACGTCAGGAGTGCGTTGAGACGGTCGTCGATGGGGTGGTGGCGGGTCTCGACGAGGCCGTCGGTGTAGAGGACCAGCAGGTCGCCGGGGGCCAGGTCGACGGTGGTGGGCTCGAACCCGATGCCCCCGATGCCGAGCGGGGCCCCGGCGGGCAGGTCGAGGAGCTCGGGGGGCCGGCCGGGGCGGGCCAGCGCGGGCGGCATGTGACCCGCGTTGCCGATGCGGCACTGACCGGTGCGGGGGTCGTACACGGCGTACAGGCACGTGACGATGTAGTGCTCCAGATCGCAGGTGATCTTGTCGAGGTGCTGCAGCACGGCGCCGGGGTCGAGGTCGAGGTCGGCGTAGGCGCAGGTCGCGGTGCGCAGCCGGCCCATGGTGGCGGCGGCGTCGATGCCGTTGCCCATGACGTCACCGACGACCAGGGCGGTCTTGTCGTCGCTCAGACCGATCACGTCGTACCAGTCGCCGCCGACCTCGCTGGTGGCCTGGGCGGGCTGGTAGCGGGAGGCGAGCTCCAGACCGGTGTGGTGCGGCGCGTGGTCGGGCAGCAGGCTGCGCTGGAGGGTGAGCGCGGTGTTGCGCACGCTCTGGAACCAGCGGGCGTTGTCGATGGCCACGGCGGCGCGGCTGGCGAGCTCACCGGCCAGCACGACGTCGTCCTGGTCGAACGGCAGCGGGTTGCGGGTGCGCTTGAGGTCGAGGGCGCCCAGCACCTCGCCGTGCGCGATCAGCGGCACGGCCAGATACGAGTGGACCCCGGCCTGCGCCAGCAGCGCGACGGCCTCGTCGTCGCGGGCGATGCGCGGCAGATCACGGTCGCCGACATGCCGTACCAGGACCGGCCGGCCGGTGTGCACGCACAGGGTGACCAGGCGGTCGCCCTCGTAGGCGGCGAGGTCTCCGGGTGAGTCGGCGGCGCGCACCGCCACGGTCGGGTGGGCCGCCTTCAGCGCGAGGGCGCGGAACAGCTCCGGCCCGTGGTGCGGGGCGCGGGTGCGGCGACAGGCCAGCGCCGAGTCCAGCACGTCCACGGCGACCACGTCGGCCAGCTCGGAGGCGGCGATGTCCGCCAGTTCGAGCGCGGTCTGCTCCACCTCCAGCGTGGTGCCGACCCGGGCGGAGGCGTCGGCGATGAGGGCGAGGCGCCGACGGGCCCGGTCGGCCTCGGCGGCCGCGCGATGCCGTTCGGTGACGTCGACGACCGAGGTGGCCGCGCCCAGGACCCGCCCGCCGGGGTCCTCCAGCCGGTAGAACGACAGGGACCAGGCGTGCTCGTGCTCGGGGTCGGTCGGCGGGCGGCCCACGTGGTACTGGTCGAGCAGCGGGGTGCCGGTGGTGAGCACCTGACGCAGGCACGCCTCGATGGTGTCGACGTCCGGCAGGTGCAGGGTCTCCCTGAGGTGACGGCCGATGTGCTCCTCGGCCGGGACCCCGTCGAGCCGTTCCAGCGCCGGGTTGACCAGCAGATACCGCAGCTCGGGGTCCATGAGGGCCAGGCCGATGGGGGACTGGTTGATCAGCCGTTCGCACAGCGCGAGGTCGGTCTCGACGCGCTGCAGCAGGTTGTGGTCGGCGGCCAGACCCAGGGCGTAGACGTCACCGAGATCGTCCAGCAGCCGCATGTTGCGGAACTCCGTCAGGCGGCTGCTGCCGTCCTTGTGCCGGATCGGGAACGCGCCGGCCCAGCTCCGGCCGGTCTCCAGCACCTCCGCGAACAGCTTCGTCACGGCCGGCAGGTGCTCGGGATGGACGAACAGACGTGCCGCGTAGGTGCCGAGCGCCTCCTCCGCCGAGTACCCGAAGAGCTCCTGGGCCTGCGGGGTCCAGAACAGGATGCGTCCGTCCGCGTCGACCACGACCGCCGCCACGCTCAGCACGTCCAGCAGGCCGATCGGTCTCGGCTGCTCCGCCGTGTACTCGTCCTCGTCGGACTGGAAGGATTCGGCTGTCATCCCTGATCCTCCTCCACCGGCCGGCGGAAGCGACGCGTGTTCTTCCATGCTGCCCCCGGCCCCGTGCCTTGCCCAGTCCGAGGGGCCGTCGACATGGCCCGCGCCGTGCGCTCGGACGGACAAGCAGGAACATGGCAGTGCAGAGGATGGGGACCTCGTGGACTCCGCCCGACACGGTTCCGGAGCTCCGCCGCCCGCTGAGGGGCGCCATGTCTTCGACGCGTCCACCGACGCGGCGTCGCCGGTGTGGTGATCGGCTGGACCCGGGCGCCCGTGTCGTGGTCGAAGAAGCCCGCCGAGGCGGGGCAGCCGGTCGCGATGCTCGGCGGCGATCCGGACACCGTCGCCGAGATCCGTCCGCTGCTCGACCCCCTGTGCCGGGAGACGGTGTACTGCGGTCCGGTCGGCCACGGGATGGTGATGGAGCCGGCGGTCAACCTGTACCTGGACACCAGGCTCGCCGGCCTGGCCGAGGTCGTGCACGTCGCCGATCGCTACGGCCTCGGCCTCGACACCTTCCGCGCCGTCGTCGACGCCGGCCCGCCGGTCGGCGACCTCACCCGGGTGCAGAGCCCCATGCTCGTCGCGCGGGACTTCTCGGTGCAGGCGGCCACGTCCGACGCCTTCGCCGACACCCGGCTCATCGCGAACGCGGCGCGCGCGGCGGGGATCTCCGCCCCGCTGCTCGACCGAACGGCGAGCTGTACGGCGAGAGCGTGGCCCTCGGCAACGGACGGCTGGACGTGGTGTCGGTCATCCGGGCCGTCGAGGCGCGGACCGAGGCGCTCGGCCGGTCGTCCGGCACTACGTAGCCGACCGCTCGCCGTGGGCGTAACGTCCCCATATGGGCGAGGTCGGGTATGTGCGGCGGGCGGACGCCGCGCGCGGGGAGGCGCACGGTCGCCCGCGACCGTCCCGAGGGCTCCCCCGCGGTGCGGGAGGTACCCGGTGAGCGGCCCGGGCGGGGCGGCCACCGACGCGGAGGAACGGGACGCCGCGTTCGCGGACACGGTGCGCCGGACCGGCGCGTCCATCGGTGCCCTCTACCTGCTCGCACCGGACGAGCAGGTGCTCTGCCTGGACGTGCTGAGCGGCGTCCCGGCCGACTTCGCGGCGCCGTGGGTGAGGGTGCCGCTGGCCGCTCCGATGCCGGTGGCCGTCGCGGTCCGTGAGGACCGCATGGTGTGGGTGGGCAGCCAGGAGGAGATGTCCCGCGCCTATCCGCGCACCGCGATGGTGGTTCCCTACCCGCTGGCCCTGGTTGCCGCGCCGGTCACCGGCGTCCAGCGCTGGGGCGTACTGATGCTGATGTGGCCCGCCACCCGTCCGCCGTACATGACCGCACGGGAGCGGGGGAACATCGCCGCCAGTTGCCGGCGTCTGGCCCGGCTGCTGGAGGAAGCCGCGGAACACGGCAGGCTGCCCTCGCCCGCCGACGGGCCGCGTGTCGTCCTGACGGGCACCGACCGCCGGCCCGTGAGTCCGACGATGGCCGTCGCCGACTTCGTGGAGCGCCTGCCGGGCGGGAGCTGCGCCCTGGACCTGGAGGGCCGCTTCACCTTCGTCAGCAGCGGAGCCTGCGACCTGCTGGGCCGCGACGCCGATCAGCTGCTGGGCACGGTGCCGTGGCAGTCCCTGCGCTGGCTCGACGACCCCGTCTACGAGGACCGCTACCGCGGCGCGGTCATCAGCCGCGAGCCCGTCGCCTTCACCGCGTGCCGCCCGCCGGACCACTGGCTGGACATCCACCTGTACCCGGACGCCAGCGGCATCAGCGTCCGGATCGTCCCGTGCGGTGGGCAGCCCCCGCCCGCACCGGCGCCCCGCAACCCCGCGCGCCCCGCCGCACTCGCCCGCGCGGGCCGGTTGTACCAGCTCATGCACCTGGCCGCGGGGCTGACCGAGGTCGTCGGCGTCCAGGACGTCATCGATCTGGTCGCCGACCAGATCATGCCCGCCTTCGGCGCCCAGGGCATGGTGCTGTCCGCCGCCGACGCGGGCCGGCTGCGGATCACCGGCTACCGCGGCTACGCAGCCGACGTCATCGAGCGGCTCGACGGCCTGCCCCTCGACACCGGTCTGACCCCGGCCGGGCAGGCCATCGCCGGCGGCATCCCCGCCTTCTTCGGCGATCCGGACGAGATGCGGCGCATCTACCCCCAGGCCCCGCTGATGAGCGACAAGCAGGCCTGGGCGTTTCTGCCGCTGATCGTCTCCGGCCGGCCCGTGGGCATCTGCATCCTGTCCTACGACCGACCGCACACGTTCCCGGCCGAGGAACGCGCCGTCATGACCTCGCTCGCCGGTCTCGTCGCCCAGGCCCTCGACCGCGCCCGCCTCTACGACCTCAAGCACGAACTCGCCCACGGCCTCCAGCAGGCGCTGCTCCCGCGCAGCCTGCCCACGATCGCCGAGCTGCGGGTCGCCGCCCGCTATCTGCCCGCCACCCGGGGCATGGACATCGGCGGGGACTTCTACGACCTGATCCGGCTCGGCGACACGGCCGCCGCGGCCGTCATCGGGGACGTGCAGGGCCACAACGTCGCCGCCGCCGCGCTGATGGGGCAGGTGCGCAGCGGCGTCCTCGTCCACGCGACCCTCGGCACCAGCCCCGACCAGGTCCTGGCCAGAACCAACCGGCTGCTGGTCGATCTCGCCCCCGATCTGTTCACCAGCTGCCTCTACGCCCACCTCGACTTCGCCCACCGGCGGGTCACGCTGGCCGGCGCCGGCCACCCGCCGCCGTTGCGGCGCCTCCCCGACGGCGACACCCGGCCCGTCGAGCTGGCGCCCGGCCCGCTGCTCGGCATCGACCCCGACGCCGTGTTCCCCGTGACCGAGATGCCGCTCACGCCGGGGCTGACGCTCGCCTTCTACACCGACGGCCTCATCGAAAGGCCGGGCGTCGACGTCGACGAGGCCATCGACGGCCTGGCACGGCACCTCGCCGATGCCGACGACCGGGACCTGGACGCGCTGGTCGACGCCCTGCTGCGGCAGGCCGGCCCCGACGGCCGGCGCACCGACGACACCGCCCTGCTCGTGCTGCAGCACCGGCCGGCGGGGGACGGCGAGCGGCACCCGGGGGAGTAGCCGACGCGCACGGTCCTCGCCGTCGCCGTGGCTCAGCGCGTCCGGAGTGCCTCAGGAGCGGGCCCGGACGGTGGTCGACGCCGTGGCCCCGACGGCGGTCGCCGCGAAGTCCGCAAGAAGTGAGCCGGCGCGTCCGGAACCCGTGGGCAGGCGCCGCCGCGGTCCTCCGGGGCGGGGCGGCCGGGAGGTCGGACGGACTCGGCGCGCTCCGCGGCACGGTGGTCGCCGTCCGCGGCCCGCGTCCGGGGCGCGCCGGACGCGCGGCGGCCCGGGAGGACGCCTCCGCCGTCCGTTCCGGGAGCAGCGGCCGTGTGGTCCGCGCTCACCTCCGTCCCGAGGGACGCCCGTCCAGGACGGCGAGCGGCGCCGGGCGGGGGCCGGGGCGTGCGAAGCGGAGCCACAGCAGCTGGGAGATGAGCCAGCGCCGCATCGCGCCGAGGTGGGCCGGCGAACCGTGCACGTCGTCGAAGGTGCGGAAGCGGACGTCGGGGAGCGTGCGGAGCAGCAACGCCTGCTCCGTGGCCGGGATGATCTCGTCGCGGCTGCTCGCGACGTACCGGACGGGTACGCGCACCTGCCCGAGCTGCTGGGGGGTGAGCGCGAAGGCGGGCAGCAGGGTCCGCAGCGCGGCGAGGTCCTCGCTGCCGGTGAGCCGGCGCAGGGTGTCGGCCGTGATGCCCGGCACACGAGGCCACCAGTCCTCGTCGGTGAAGAAGCCGGCGACGGGCGCACCGACGGTGAGGATCCGGCGGATGCGCGGGTCCTCGGCGGCGGCCCGCAGCGCGAGGTGGCCGCTGAAACTGAGCGCGAGCATCGAGGTGTCGCCGACCCGGGCGCGGCCGGCGAGCCGGTCGAGCAGGGTGCCGATCATGCGCCAGGAGTCGGGGCCGTACGGGACGGTGTTCTCGCCCACCCCCGGCAGTTCGGTGACGACGGCGGCGAAGCCCAGCCTGCGCAGCAGCGGCAGCAGCGGAGCCCACTGCTCCTTGACGCTGACGATGCCGCCCATGACGAGCAGCAGCGGACGCGAGGCGTCGAGTCCGGCGGCCCAGCAGGCCACGGTGCCGCCGGCGTGCTCGAACTCCAGTCGCTCGATGCCATTCTGGCCCCGGCGCCACTGGTCGAAGGTGTCGACACAGAGCCGCTGGGCGGTCCGGCGCTCGGCGTCGCCGTGGTGGGGGAAGCGGGCGAGAGCGTAGTGCCGGCAGGCGTCGAGGAGGTCGCCGCGGTCCGCGGCGGCCCGGCCCTCGGCGGTCCACACCGCGGCCCACGAGTGCGGGTCCCCGGGGGCGTCGCCGGTGATGCGGGCCAGCACGCTCGTGGCGTGCTCGACCGTCATGCCCTGGCCCCCGGCGTGCAGACGGGCGAATTCCTTGAGCTCTTCCAGATGGTCCATGGTGGAGGTACCGTCCCCGGTCGGTTCGGGCGCCGTCGGGACGGCGCGGAACGGGTGGGCCCGCCGCGCGCGACACGTCGCCGCGGCGGTGCTGAGGGTGCTCAGACCCGGCCGGCCAGGCGGGCCTCGATCGCGTCGGCCGCCACGGCCGGACCGTCGACGGACCGCATCCGGTCCCGCGCGACCCGCACCCGCTCGGCCAGCGAGGCGTCGCCCGTCACCTGGTCCGCGCTCTCGCGCAGGCTGCGGACCGTGACGTCCTCGCGGGCCAGCAGACGACCTAGGCCCAGTTCCTGCACGCGCAGGGAGTTCGCCCGCTGCTCGTTCGTCTGCGGCACGGTCACCATGGGGACGCCGTTGTACAGCGACTCCATGACACTGTTCATGCCGCCGTGATGGATGAACAGACGGGCGTGGCGCAGCACGTCGAGCTGCGGCGCGTACCGGCGCACGTCGACGTTGGGGGGCAGCGGCCCGAGGCCGGCGGGGTCGGTGTGCTCGCCGACGGTGATCAGCACGTCCCACTCGGAGTCGCCGAAGGCCTCGATGGCCATCGTGAAGAACTCGGGCCAGCCCCTGGCCGAGGTCCCCAACGAGATCAGCACGACGGGCCGGTCGGCCGAGGCCGGCTGCCAGGTGCCCTGGTAGGGGCGTTCGGCGATGCAGGGCCCGGTGAAGACGAACCGCTCGTCGAAGGTCTCACCGGCGTACTGGAACTCGCGCGGCAGGAAGACGAGGGCAAGTTCCTCGATCTCCGTCAGGAACGCCATCGGGTCCGCGGGCAGACCGAACCGGGGCAGCGAACCGCCGAGTCGCCGCACCGCCTCGATCATCCGCGGGTCGTTCAGCTCGGCCACCGGGAACTTCTCCCGGATCGAGAAGTGCTCGTTCGCCGCGAGGACCGGATAGAGCCGGATCAGCGGAAGGTCCCTGGGGGCGGCGAAGAAGCGGGCCCCCCACGCCATGAAGTCGTGGACGACGACGTCCGGGCGGTTCTCCTCGTAGAACGGCGTGACCTGTGCCGCGAGTCCGAGGCCCTCGTCCAGGACGCGCAGGCCCTCGCCCGCGACCTCCTCGGCGGTGAGGGGGACGCGGTAGAAGTCCCCGAAGGCCGAGTCGTAGCGGACCGGTTCGGCGCCGGTGGCCTTGACGATGGGGGCGAAGTGCTCGGTCACCGTGCAGGTGACCCGGTGCCCCCGTCGCACCAGTTCCTCGACCACGCCGACCGTCGGGTTGACGTGGCCGACGGCCGGAAAGTTGAAGAAAGCGATGTGGCGTTGCACGAATCTCTCCTCCGATGCGCCGCCCCGTCCTTCGGCCGGTCGTCGCCGAGGGACGGTGCGGCGGGCGTTCAGCCAGTTCCGACAGTTGCGACGGGCGCCCCGTACGAGGCGGACCGGTGTATCTCGTCGAGGAGTTCCGCCTGCCGCAGGGTGGTGCCGGGGTCCGTGCGGACGCCGGAGCGCACCGCGGCGGCGAAGGCCGCGACGGTGGCCGCCACCTGGTCGTGCGGTGCGAGCCGGATCTCCTCGGTCTTGCCGTCGCGGTGCAGGCCGATCACGGGCACGTGGTCGGCGGGCGGGGTGAACGCCCGGTCCACGGTGATGCCGCCCTCGCTGCCCCACAGTTCGTACGACGAGCGGTAGGCGTGCTCCATGCCGAAGGCGATCTGGGCGGTGACGCCGTCCGGAGTGCTCAGCAGGGCGGCGCCCGAGGTCTCCACCCGCCGCCCCCCGCCCCGTGTGAGGCGCGCGCCCACGAGGCCGAGCCCGGGACCCAGGAAGTGCAGCGCGGCCCGGAGCGGGTAGATCCCGACGTCCGCCAGGGCACCGCCGCCGAGCTCCCGGTCGTACCTGATGTCGCCGTCCGGGAGCGGAGGGATCGTGAACGCCGCGCCGAGGGAGCGCAGTTCGCCGATCGCCCCGTCGGCGAGCAGGCGTCGCACGGCCCCGTGCAGGCGGTGGTGGACGAACATGACGTTCTCCATCAGCACCAGGTCCCGGGCCGCGGCGAGTTCGAGCAGTTCCGCGGTGCGCAGGTGGTCGGTGGTCACGGGCTTCTCGGCCAGGACGTGCCGGCCCGTGTCGAGCGCCGCCTGCGTCCACTCGGCGTGCAGCGCCGCGGGCAGCGGCACGTACACCGCCTGCACGTCGTCCCGTTCGAGGAGTTCGCCGTACCCGTGGACGGGCCGGCAGCCGAAGCGCTCCGCGACCCGCCGCGCCTTGTCCGGGTCACGGCTGGCCACCGCCGCGATCTCGATGTCGGGTGAGGCCGCGAAGGCGGGGAGCATCCGGCGTACCGCGATGCCCGCGCACCCGATCACGCCCACGCGCAGCGGGCCGGTCACCGGTTCCCCACCGCCGCGGCGTTCAGGCAGGCGAGCATCGTGCGGGCCTGGACGTTGAGGTAGTGGCCGTGCCGGACCAGAGAGGTGAGCTGCGCGGGGGTGACCCAGGCGTAGCCGGGCGGCGCCTGGAGCGGGGCGTCCGCCGCGTCCGCCTCGACGACGAGGCAGCGGCTGTCGGCGTTGAGGAAGCGACCGCCCTCCTCGGAGTGCACGGCCGCGTAGCGGATGCGGTCCGGGCCGGCGCGCAGCACCGTGTCCAGGAACAGGGGGCGTTCCTCCGCCGGCAGGTGGGCGTAGTTCTCCGGCGTGTACTGCACGGTCGGGCCGAGCTCGACGGTGTCGAGGAAGCCGCCCTCGACCCGGGCGTGCACCAGCACGTGCGGCACACCGTCGAAGTCGCGGGTGAGGAAGGCGGTGACACCGGGCCCGACCGGCTCGAACAGCGGCTGCGTCCAACCCGTCACCTCACGGTTCCCGGCCTGTACGGACACTGCCACGACCCTGAAGTAGCGGCCCTCCTCGTGCTCGATCGCGCTCTCGCCGCGCTTCCACCCCGGTACGGAGTCCAGCGGGACGCGCTCGGCCCGCACACTGTGCCGGGTGCGTTCCCCCGTGACCCAGGACAGCAACTCCGTGTCGGACAGCAGCGCGCCGTGCGACGCGTCCCCGAAGGGCAGGCAGGACAGCACCGTCCGGGAGTCCATGTTGATCACATGGTCGCGGTGCAGCAGCTCGTTGATCTGGCCGAGGGTGAGCCAGCAGAAGTCGTCGAGCAGCGGCACCTCGCCGACCGCCTCCACGACCATGTTGCGGTTGGACTTGCGGTAGAACCACGATCCGTGCTCGGACTGCAGCACGTCGGCGACGATCCGGCCCCGGCCGGGCCCCACGAAGTACTCGATGTACTTGACGTCCGCGCCCCGGTGGGCCTTGGTGTAGTTGCTGCGGGTCGCCTGGACCGTGGGGGAGAGCTGGAGCAGGTTCGGGTTGCCCGGCTCCATCTTCGCCTGCATCAGGAAGTGCAGCACCCCGTCGAACTCCTTGACGAGGATGCCGAGGACGCCCACCTCGGGCTGCTTGATGATGGGCTGGTACCAGTCGGCGCGGGGACCGTCGCCGTACGGCTCCCCGTCCTCCGTGACGTGCAGGCCCTCGACGGTGAAGAACCGGCCGCTGCGGTGCACCAGGTTCCCGGTGGAGGCCTGGAACGACCAGCCGTCCAGCTCCGCGAACGGTATCCGCTCCACCCGGAAGGTATGGGTCCTGCGGCGCTCGGCCAGCCAGTCGCCGAAGTCCTCGGTGCGCAGGTGCGCGCCTCGGGTGGTGGCGGCCGACAGGGCGATGCGCGCCGCCGTGCTCTCGTTCTCGCGCCGTTGCAGGATGTGGGACGGCATCGCTTGGCCTCCCCGCCTTTCTCGTGGTGCGGACGCGGCCGGGTCAGGCATGGCCGGCCGCGATCAAGTCGTTCAGGACCCGGCGGTAGTAGTCGGGCCCGAAGCCCAGGTCCGCCACCTGGGGGACCAGGGCGCGCAGCTTCTCCGTGGAGATGGCGTACCGGACGCCGGTGTCCACGTACTCCTTGCGCGGCTCCAGCCGCAGTGCCCGGGCGAGGTGGTCGACGATGTCCTCCACCGGGACGGCGAATCCGGAGGCCACGTTGACCGTCTCCGACTTCCTGTCCGCGGCGAGCAGCAGGTCGATGATCGTGGTCGCGTCGCTGACGGCGATCAGGTCGCGGGCGGCCCCCCGGTGCATGGTCACCACCCCTTCGCGCACCTGGCGCAGCAGCGTGGGGATGAGCTGGTGGTGCCGGCCGTGCGGACCGACCAGATGTCCCAGCCGGAGGATGAGGTGGTCGACCCCGGAGTCGCGCAGTTGCTCCTCGAGCGCGAGCTTGTGCGCGCCGTAGGGGCTGCAGGGCGTCACCGGGGCGTCCTCCCGGCCGGGGCCCTCGGCGAGCCCGTACATCCCGGTCGCGGCGGTCGAGAAGAACAGCAGGCGCAGTCCTGAGGCCGTGCACTGCTTGGTGACGTCGCGCAGCAGCGCCGCCTCCCGCTGGTAGTCCGCCTCCGAGGCGCCGCTCGTCCTGGACTCCCCCGCGGCGAGGGCCAGGGTGCCCGGATGACGGCCGGCCAGCGGACGCAGGCTCCGTGCCAGGAACCCGGTTCCCACAATGTCCATCGTCGTCGTCCTGTGTCTCGGGGATGGGGGCGGGTGTCCGGCTCAGCCGTGCCGGGCCACGAACTCTTTGACCGTGGCGGTCATGTAGTCGACCATCTCGTCGGTCAGCCCCGGGTAGACACCGATCCAGAAGGTGTGCTCGGTGATGACGTCGCTGTTGGTGAGGTCGCCGACGACGCGGTGCGGCCGGCCGATGTAGGCCGGCTGCCGGGTGAGGTTGCCGGCGAACAGTCGCCGGGTGCCGATCTTCCGCTCCTCCAGGTGCTCCACCAGCTCGGCGCGGGAGAACGGGGCCTCGGGGTCGACGGTGATGACGAAGCCGAACCAGCTCGGTTCGGACCGCGGCGTCGGCTCCGGAAGCAGCAGGCCCGGCACGCCGTCCAGTCCCTCGCGCAGCCGGCGCCAGTTGCGTCGCCGCGCCTCGATGAAGCCGTCCAGCTTGGCGAGCTGGGACAGGCCCAGCGCCGCCTGGATGTCGGTGCCCTTCAGGTTGTAACCCACGTGGGAGAAGATGTACTTGTGGTCGTACCCGGCGGGCAGGTCGCCCATCTGGTACTCGAACCGCTTGAAGCAGGTGTTGTTCTTCCCGGGTTCGCACCAGCAGTCCCGGCCCCAGTCGCGCAGCGACTCCACGATGCGGGCCAGGCCGAGGTCGGAGGTGAGGACGCAGCCGCCCTCGCCCATGGTGAGGTGGTGCGCGGGGTAGAAGCTGACCGTGGTCAGGTCGCCGAAGGTGCCCGTGATCTGCCCGTCGTAGGTGGAGCCGACCGCGTCGCAGTTGTCCTCGATGAGGAACAGGTCGTGGTCCCGGGCGAGTTGGGCCACCTCGGCGACCTCGAAGGGGTTGCCGAGCGCGTGCGCGATGATGATCGCCCGGGTCTTGGGGCCGATCGCCCGCGCCACCCGGTCGGCCGTGGTGTTGTACGTGGCCAGGTCCACGTCCACGAAGACGGGGACGAGCCCGTTCTGCAGGATCGGGTTGACGGTGGTGGGGAAGCCGGCCGCGACGGTGATCACCTCGTCGCCCGGTTTCAGCCGTCGCTCCCCGAGCTGGTGCGAGGTGAGGGCCGAGACGGCGAGGAGGTTCGCCGACGATCCGGAGTTGGTCAGGTGGGCCTTGCGCCGCTTCAGGCGCTTGGCGAAGGCGGACTCGAACTTCTTCGAGCTGGGACCGGCGGCGATGCGCAGGGTCAGCGCCGCCTCCACGATGGCGACGCGGTCCTCCTCGTCCAGCACCGCGCCGGACGGCCAGATCTCGGTCACGCCGGGCACGAACTCCCGGTCGGGCGCGGTCTCGCGGTGGTACGTGCGGACTTCGTCCAGCACCAGTTGCTTGTGGTCGCTCATCGTCCGTTCCTTCCGTTGACTGGTGCCGGCACGGCGGCCGCGATCAGGTCGCGCAGCGAGTCGTCGAGGGAGCGCCGCGGCCGCCATCCCAGGAGCCGCAGCGCCCGTGACACGTCCAGCTGCTGCCACTCCACGTCGGTGCGCAGGGAGGGGCCCGGGTCCGCCTCGACGACGGGGAGGTCCACGCCGCTGAGCGCGACCATGCGGTGGATCAGCGCACGCATCGACACGGCCTCGCCGCGGCCGATGTTGACCACCCGGCCGCCGACGTCCGCCCGCGGCGCGGTGGCGGCCGACCGGACGGCCTCGACGACGTCGTGCACGTCTACGACGTCGCGGTGGGCGCGCAGCGGCGGCAGCCCGAGCTCGTCCGGCGTGCCGCCCCGGGACCGGGCGAGGGCGGCCTCACCGAGGTGCGCGGCGACCCTGCCGAAGAGGCTGCCGGCCGGCACCCCGGCACCGATCACGTTGGCGAGGCGGAGCACCACACCGTCCACGCCGCCTTCCGCCGTGGCCCGCAGGACGGTCCGCGTGCCGAGGAGCTTGGTGCGGCCGTACGGGGTGACGGGAGCGGGCTGCTGCTCCTCGGAGGTGCCGGCACCCGGCGTACCGGCGCCGTACTCGTGGACGCTGCCGAGCTGGATCAGCCGCGGCGGGCCGGGCAGGCCGGCGAGCGCCTGCGTGACCCGGGCGACCAGGTCCGCGTTGCCCGCGGTCATCTCCGCCTCGTCCGCCCGCCAGGCCCGGCCGGCGGCGTTGACCACCACGTCGGGCCGCACCGAGGCGAAGAAGCCGGTCAGTTCCCGCCGGCCGGCCGCCAGCAGGTCCATCGGGACGGAGCGCGCTTGTGCCGGGCCGTCGGTCGCCGGGCTCCGGGACACCAGGTGCACCAGGGCGCCGTCGGCCGCGAACGCCGCGCCGATGCGGCGGCCCAGGTAGCCGCTGCCCCCGAGCACCACGACACGCGGCCCGGCCGGTCCGCCGTTCTCAGCCGTCCGCACGTTCGGCCCCGTACTTGACGGCCTTCCACCAGCCGGGGTTGTCGCGGTACCAGGCCACCGTGGCGGCCAGGCCCTCCTCGAACCCGACCTGCGGCAGGTAGCCCAGCTCCTCGCGGATCTTGGACTCGTCGATGGAGTACCGCAGGTCGTGCGCCTTGCGGTCGGCGACGTGACGGATCATCTCCGGTCCCGAGCCGGTCAGTTCCAGCAGGTGCTCGGTGATGGCGCGGTTGGTCCGCTCGTTGCCGCCGCCGATGTTGTAGATCTCACCGGCCCGTCCGCGGTCCAGCACGAGGTGGATGCCGTGGCAGTGGTCGTCCACGTGGAGCCATTCGCGGATGTTGCTCCCGTCGCCGTACAGCGGTACCTGCCGGCCCTCCAGCAGGTTGGTGACGAACAGCGGGATCAGCTTCTCGGGGTGCTGGTACGGCCCGTAGTTGTTGGAGCAGCGCGTGACGGAGAGGTTCACCCCGTGCGTGCGCCAGTAGGTGCGGGCGACCAGGTCGGAGCAGGCCTTCGAGGCCGCGTACGGGGTGTTGGGCAGCAGCGGCCAGTCCTCGGTCCAGGAGCCCTCGGCGATCGAGCCGTACACCTCGTCGGTGGAGACGTGCACCACCCGCTCCACGCCCGTGTGCAGCACGGCGTCGAGCAGCGTCTGGGTGCCCAGCACGTTGGTGCGGAAGAACTCGCCCGCCCCCTCCAGCGAGCGGTCCACGTGGGACTCCGCGGCGAAGTGCACCACGGCGTCGTGTCCGGGCAGCAGTTCGCGCAGCAGGCCCGGGTCGCAGACGTCACCGCGGACGAACTCCAGGCGCGGGTGGGAGTCCGGCAGGTTGGCGCGGTTGCCCGCGTAGGTCAGCTTGTCCAGGGCGGTGACCCGGGCGCCCTCCCACCCCGCGAACCGGTCGGCGAGGAGGTTGCGGACGAAGTTCGAGCCGATGAACCCGGCGGCGCCGGTGATCATGATCCTCATGCCGCGACTTCCACTCGGGTGTGGTCTCCGACGACCAGGCGGTAGGGGTCCGTGCTCTGCCCCGTGGTGCCGACGGAGGCGGAGCGGCCGATGACGGAACTGCGCAGGCCCTGCACGCCGGTGACCGACGCCCCGTCCAGGGCGATGGAGTAGCCCAGCCGGCTGCCGGTGATGGCACACGCGCGTCCGACGGAGGTGTGCGGCCCGATGTGGCTGTCCTCCACGACGGTGCCGGCGCCGATGATCACCGGTCCCTCGACGCGGGAGCGCACGATCCGGGCTCCCGCCTCCACCACGACCGGCCCCGCCAGTTCGCTGGCGCCGTCGACCTCGCCGGCCACCGAGTGCCGCAGGCCCGACAGGACGTGCTGGTTGCACTCCAGGACGTCCTCGACGTTGCCGGTGTCCTTCCAGTAGCCCTCGTACCGGCCGGCCCGGACGTCCGCTCCCGCGGCCACCAGCCACTGGACGGCGTCGGTGATCTCCAGTTCGCCGCGGGCGCTCGGCTCGATGGCCCGCACCGCCTCGTGGATGGCGGCGGTGAAGAAGTACACGCCGATCAGGGCCAGGTCGCTGCGCGGCTGCTCCGGCTTCTCCACCAGGCGCAGCACCTCGCCGCCGGGGCCGAGTTCGGCCACGCCGAAGGCCCGCGGGTCCGCGACCTTGTGCACCACGACGTGCGCGGCCGGGCGGTGCGCCGCGAACTCCTCGGCGACCTGGGTGATCCCCTCGGGCAGCATGTTGTCGCCGAGGTACATCACGAAGTCGTCGTCGCCGAGGAAGTCCCGGGCGATGGCGACGGTGTGGGCGAGGCCGAGCGGGGCCTCCTGCCGGATGTACGTCAGCCGCGCCCCGAACCGCGACCCGTCCCCGATCGTGCCCTGGATCTCGGGGGCGCGGTCGCCGACGACGACCCCGATCTCACGCACGCCCAGGTCCAGGATGTTCCTCAGCACGTACTCCAGGACCGGGGTGTTCGCGATGGGGATGAGCTGCTTGGGCATGGAGTAGCTGAACGGCCGTAGGCGGGTGCCCGATCCGCCGGCCAACACCAGAGCCTTCATGGCAGGTCCTCTCGATTCATGTGGTGATGCCGCTTGGGTCTGGTGCGCCGTCGAACGGGGACAGCACGCCCGCTGCCAGGGCCTCGGCCAGCGTCTGCGCCTTCGCGTCCTTGTCCGAGAGCAGCGGTGTCCCGGCGCAGTCCCAGGGCAGGTCCAGGTCGGGATCGAACGGGTTGATGTCGATCTGTGTGCCGGGGACGTACGTGCTGGAGACGACGTAGCAGATGCAGGCGTCGTCGGTGAGCGCCAGGAACCCGTGACCGACGCCCTCCGGCACGTACACCGACCGGCCCGACGCGGCGTCGAGCTCCGTCACCCGGTGCCTGCCGAAGGTGGGCGAACCCACCCGCAGGTCGACGACGATGTCGCGCAGCACGCCACGGACGCAGGTGACGAACTTGGCCTGCCCCGGGGGAATGCTGACGCTGTGGATGCCCCGCAGGGTGTGGCGTCTGGACACCGAGTAGTTGATCTGACGGGGCTGGAAGACGATCCCCGCGTGCCGCTCCAGTTCGTCGGACCGCATCGACTCGTAGAACACGCCCCGCTCGTCGGACACGGGCTCGGGTTCGATCAGGAACGTGCCGGGGATGGTGGTTTCCTCGATGCGCACGGCTCGCCTGGCCTTTCGTGGTGCGGTCGACTCGTGCTGGGCGGACGGGGACGGATCAGCCGCGATGCTCCGCGGTCAGCCGCTCCAGGACCGGGATCACGTCCTTCGGCGCCGGGGCGGCCAGCATGTCCTCGTACAGGCCGCGGGCGCCGAGCTGGAAGGACGGATCCTCGAGGAGGCGGACGAGGTCCTTGTGCAGGCTGTCGACGTCGATCGCGGCCGGGTCGGCGGCCAGCCCGGCGCCGCGGCTGACGACGTACCGCGCCGTGACCATCTCGTCCCACATCGGCAGCGGCACCACGAACTGCGGCACCTTGAAGGCGACGGCGGTGGCGAAGGTCCCGCCGCCGCCGTGGTGGATGATCGCCGAGCTGGTGGGCAGCACCTGGGTGAGCGGGACGTAGTCCATGGCCCGGACGTTGTCCGGCAGCGTGCCCACGGCGCTGAGCTGCTCGCTGTTCAGCGTCGCGACCAGTTCCAGGTCGAGACCGGACACGGAGTCGAAGAACTCGCGCATCGGGAAGCCGCTGTGCCGGCCGGCGAGCAGCCGGCGGCTCACTCCCAG
This sequence comes from Streptomyces chromofuscus, assembly GCF_015160875.1. Lineage (NCBI taxonomy): Bacteria > Bacillati > Actinomycetota > Actinomycetes > Kitasatosporales > Streptomycetaceae > Streptomyces > Streptomyces chromofuscus. Next base: position 6,525,496 of record NZ_CP063374.1, read on the forward strand.
CGTGAGCACGGCCCGGGGCCGTTCCGGCCGGGCGTGGAGCCACTGGGGGAGTGTCGCGGCCCCGTTGTAGGGGATGCGGCGGACCGGGACGTACGTCAGGTCCAGCGGATGGCGCATCCGGGACTGGGTCAGGTCCAGGGTCCACTGGCCGACCAGGGTCTCCTCGGTGAAGTCGAGCCCGTAGCGCTCCAGCACCGGGCCCAGCCACGGCATCCACGGGTCCTCGGCCGGGCCGGAGGCGGGATCGGCCCGTTCCTGCCGCGTCCGCGCGCGGATCAGGCCGATGTTGTCCATGCCGAACAGCAGCCGCGCGTGGGCGGCGCCACAGACGCGGGCGGCCACCGCTCCGGTCGGCGCCAGCGGGTCCCACAGCACCAGGTCCGGGCGCCAGGCCTCGGCGAACTCCACCAGCGCGTCGAGGATGGGCCGACGCCCGCCTTCGGCCGGGGGCGGCGGGTAGTAGGCCTGGAACATGCCCGCGAGCACGGCCCTGGCCGTACGCCAGGCGTTCTCGTCGTCCGGGTCGAGCGCCAGGGTGGGCCGGTCGGGGCCGGCGGCGGAGATCAGAGGTCCCAGCGAGGCGGTGAGCTCCTCCTTGCCGCCGAGCGAGACCGCGGTGAGGCCGGCCGAGGTGATGTTCGCGATCACCTTCGGGTCGACCACACCCTCCGGACTCGCCACGACGACCTCGTGTCCGGCGCTCTGCAGCGCCCAGGCCAGGGGGATGGCCGGATACAGATGTGCCGATGTCGGAAAGATGGTGAAGAGAACGCGCATCGTTGACCTCTCCGATTCTGCCGGCCCCGCGCCGACGGGTGCTGTCCGCTCGGCATCCTGTGAGGGGGCTCTAAAGAGCCGCTTGTGCACCGCTTCCCCGAACCGGTGCAGGGAGGCCGCAGCCCGGGTAGGGCACTGCCGGGCGCGCTGTCCGGCGAGCCCGCGCGGTACAGCCAGTCGGCCCGGTACGCCTGTTGAAAAGGACGTACCCGCGGAGAAAGGGGAGAAAAAGGTGAGCGGGTTTCAACTCTTAGTCGCAGAACGTTCGTTCCGTAGATTTCGCTTCGGTGACCCTGTCTGCCGCTCAGCCTTTACGACGTTGAATTATCATCCCGGCAAGATGGGCAGAGAGCTGTGAAAGGCCGTCGAATGATGGACAGCAGCGACCGTTCCGAAACCGCGGACGAGTCGAGGGGCCACAGACCCGAGGCGGTAGCCCCGCCGAGAGCAGTCAACCGGTTTTCCGCCCCGAGAATCGCACGTACCTCGCTCGTCGCCGTACTGCTGGGACACGCGCTTCTCACCGTCGCCAGTATCCTGACCTCGGAGCTGTCCGCCGCGGCCGAGGCGCTCGGTCTGATCCTTTTGCCTCCGCTCCTGGTTCTTCAGTTCTTCCATTGCCTCCCGTGCTCAGGCGGTCGATCCCTTCCTCTCATATGCCTGACATTGACCGTCCAGGGGCTTTTGACGTTTCTGCCGCTGATGCTCTTCCAGGCCTTCTGGCAGACCATGGCCGGCTATCTCGCCGGGTCGCTCCTGCTGCTGCTGCCACCGCGTGCCGCCTGGCCCCTGTACACCGCCCTGGTGCTGGGCATGCTGACCACCCCGCTCCTGTACGGCCGCAGTCTCGCCGAGAGCGCCGAACTCGGCCTGACCACCCTGCTGACCGGGCTCGTGATGTACACGCTGACCAGGTTGTCGCAGTTGATCAGTCTGCTGCACACGACCCGCGGCGAACTCGCGCGCCAGGCGGTCACCGGGGAACGGCTCCGCTTCGCCCGGGACCTGCACGACCTGCTCGGTTTCAGCCTCTCCGCCATCACGCTGAAGAGCGAACTCGTCCACCAGCTCATCCCGACCCAGCCCGGCCGGGCCCTGAAGGAGGTGGACGAGATCCTCACCATCGCGGGGCAGTCCCTGACGGATGTGCGCAAAGCCGCGAGCGGATACCGTTCCTTCTCCCTCCGACAGGAGATCAAGACAGCCCAGTCGATGCTGCATGCCGCGGGCGTGCAGGTGCACACCGAATTGTCGCTCGGTTCACTCGCGCCCCACATCGACACGGCGTTCGCCGTCACGCTGCGCGAAGCCATGACCAACCTGCTGCGGCACAGCAACGCCACCCGCTGCCGCATCGAGGCCGCCCAGCACGACGGCTGGGTCCGGCTCGTGGTCGAGAACGACGGTGTCGACCCCGCCTACCACAACGCGGCGCCGCACAGCGGCAACGGACTCGGCAACCTGCGCACCCGCCTGTCCGCGCTGGGCGGACGCCTGGAATCCGGGCGCACGGAGGACGGCCGGTTCCGGCTCGCCGCGGAAGCGCCCGTCAAGGCGGCGGGGAAGGCGCCGACGGACCTGTACGAGACATGGTTCCCGCCCAACGGAACCGCTGCCTGACCGCACATCGAGCACACGTACGGACCCGATACCTCGCCACACTGCGATCCCTCGCGGACCGCAGACGGGAGTGCTGTGATACGGATACTGATCGCCGAGGACGTCAACATGGTCCGTGGCGCGCTGGCCGCCCTCTTGAACATCCAGGACGATCTCGAAGTGGTCTGCGAGGTGGCCCGTGGCGACGAAGTCGTCGACATGGCGCTCAAGCACCGGCCCGACGTCGCCATCGTCGACATCGACCTGCCCGGGATCGACGGGCTGGCGGCAGCCGCCCAGCTGGGCCGGCGACTTCCTCAGTGCCGGGTCCTCATCCTCACCAGCCTGGGCCGCCCCGGGACCCTGCGCCGGGCTCTGGAGGCCCGGGTCTCCGGCTATCTGCTCAAGGACGCCCCGTCCAGTGAACTCGCCGCCGCCGTACGGCGGGTGGCGGCGGGACACCGAGCCGTGGACCCGGAGCTGGCGCTGGCCGCCTGGGGCGAGTCCGAGAGCCCGCTCACCGACCGGGAGACCCAGGTGCTGCGGCTGGCGGCGGAGGGCGCCGAGGCCGCCGAGATCGCCTCCGTGCTGCGGCTGTCGGCGGGGACGGTGCGCAACTACCTCACCGCCGTCGTCACCAAGCTCAACGCGCGTAACCGCATCGACGCCATCCGCATCGCCAGGGACGCGGACTGGCTGCCGTGACCGTTTTCGCCGGTGGCCGGCCGGGCCGCGACCCGCCCGGCTTTGGCCGGTCACAAGGTGCGCTCACTACCGTGCGGCGGCAGGTAGCCAGCTGCCTCGACGGGAAGGAGCGGCGGTGGCCGTTGACACGCAGTGTGCGAGTGACCCGGGCGCCTCGGGAGACACGGACGCGACGAACCCTCCGGTTCACGAAGTGCGTCGTGCCGACCGGGTGGTCATCAGGTTCGCGGGGGACTCGGGTGACGGTATGCAGCTCACCGGTGACCGCTTCACCTCGGAGACGGCGTCGTTCGGCAACGACTTGTCGACGCTGCCGAACTTCCCCGCCGAGATCCGGGCGCCTGCCGGGACGTTGCCGGGTGTCTCGTCGTTCCAGCTGCACTTCGCCGACCACGACATCCTCACGCCCGGTGACGCGCCGAACGTGCTGGTGGCGATGAACCCGGCGGCGTTGAAGGCGAACGTGGGGGATCTGCCGCGGGGTGCGGAGGTGATCGTCAACACGGACGAGTTCACCAAACGGGCGATGCAGAAGGTCGGCTATGACACCAACCCGCTGGAGGACGGCTCGCTCGACGGCTACCACCTGCATCCGGTGCCGCTGACGACGCTGACGGTGGAGGCGTTGAAGGACTTCGACCTGTCCCGCAAGGAGGCCGAGCGCAGTAAGAACATGTTCGCGCTGGGTCTGCTGTCGTGGATGTATCACCGGCCGACGGAGGGCACGGAGAAGTTTTTGCAGTCGAAGTTCGCGAGGAAGCCGGACATCGCGGCGGCGAACATCGCGGCGTTCCGGGCGGGCTGGAACTTCGGTGAGACGACGGAGGACTTCGCCGTCTCCTACGAGGTCGCGCCGGCGGCGAAGGCGTTCCCGGTGGGCACCTACCGCAACATCTCGGGGAATCTGGCGCTGGCCTACGGGCTGATCGCGGCGAGCCGGCAGGCGGATCTGCCGCTGTTTCTGGGCTCGTATCCGATCACGCCGGCGTCGGACGTTCTGCACGAGCTGAGCCGGCACAAGAATTTCGGGGTGCGGACCTTCCAGGCGGAGGACGAGATCGCGGGGATCGGTGCGGCGCTGGGTGCGGCGTTCGGTGGTTCGCTGGCCGTGACGACGACGTCCGGTCCGGGGGTGGCGCTCAAGAGCGAGACGATCGGGCTGGCGGTGTCGCTGGAGCTGCCGCTGCTGGTGGTGGACATCCAGCGCGGCGGCCCGTCGACGGGGTTGCCGACCAAGACGGAGCAGGCGGATCTGCTGCAGGCGATGTTCGGCCGCAATGGTGAGGCGCCGGTGCCGGTGGTGGCGCCGCGTACGCCGGCGGACTGTTTCGGGGCGGCGCTGGAGGCGGCGCGGATCGCGCTGGCCTACCGCACCCCGGTGTTCTTGCTGTCGGACGGTTACCTCGCCAACGGCTCCGAGCCGTGGCGGATCCCGGAGCTTGGGGAGCTGCCGGACTTGAGTGTGCAGTTCGCGCAGGGCCCGAACCACACGCTGGGTGACGGCAGCAGGGTGTTCTGGCCGTACAAGCGTGACCCGCACACCCTGGCCCGGCCGTGGGCGGTGCCGGGCACGCCGGGTCTGGAGCACCGCATCGGCGGCATCGAGAAGCAGGACGGCACGGGCAACATCTCCTACGACCCCGCCAACCACGACTTCATGGTCCGCACCCGCCAGGCCAAGGTCGACGGCATCGACGTCCCCGACATCGAGGCCGACGACCCGGACGGCGCGAGGCTGCTCGTCCTGGGCTGGGGATCCACCTACGGGCCGATCACCGCGGCGGTACGGCGGCTGCGTGCGGCCGGGTATTCCGTCGCGCAGGCGCACCTGCGCCACCTCAACCCCTTCCCGCGGAATCTCGGCGCGCTCCTGCGGCGGTACGACAAGGTGGTGATCCCCGAGATGAACCTCGGTCAGCTCGCCACGCTGATCCGGGCGAAGTACCTGGTGGACGCCCACTCCTACAACCAGGTCAACGGCATGCCGTTCAAGGCCGAGCAGCTGGCCACGGCGCTGAAGGAGGCCATCGATGGCTGAGACGTCCCTGGAAGGCACCGGCACCGTCGAAGCGCTCTCCCTGGTCCCCAGGGCCGAGGGCCGGCAGTCGATGAAGGACTTCAAGACCGACCAGGAAGTGCGCTGGTGCCCCGGCTGCGGCGACTACGCGATCCTCGCCGCGGTACAGGGCTTCATGCCCGAGCTGGGCCTGGCGAAGGAGAACATCGTCTTCGTCTCCGGCATCGGCTGCTCCTCCCGCTTCCCGTACTACATGAACACCTACGGGATGCACTCCATCCACGGCCGCGCCCCCGCCATCGCCACCGGCCTGGCCACCTCCCGCCGCGACCTGTCCGTCTGGGTCGTCACCGGTGACGGCGACGCGCTGTCCATCGGCGGCAACCACCTCATCCACGCCCTGCGCCGCAACGTCAACCTCAAGATCCTGCTGTTCAACAACCGCATCTACGGCCTGACCAAGGGCCAGTACTCCCCCACCTCCGAAGTCGGCAAGATCACCAAATCGACCCCGATGGGCTCGCTCGACGCCCCCTTCAACCCGGTGTCCCTGGCCATCGGCGCGGAAGCCTCCTTCGTCGCCCGCACCGTCGACTCCGACCGCAGACACCTCACCGAGGTCCTGCGCGCGGCCGCCGCCCACCCCGGCACCGCGCTGATCGAGATCTACCAGAACTGCAACATCTTCAACGACGGCGCCTTCGACGCCCTGAAGGACAAACAGCAGGCCGAGGAAGCCGTCATCCGCCTCGAACACGGCCGGCCGATCCGCTTCGGCCGCGACGACACCCGCGGCGTGGTACGCGACCACCACACCGGCGACCTCAAAGTCGTCACCGTGACACCCGCGAACGAGGACCAGGTCCTCGTCCACGACGCGCACGCCGACTCCCCGACCACCGCCTTCGCCCTCAGCAGACTCGCCGACCCCGACACCCTGCACCACACCCCGATCGGCGTCTTCCGCTCCGTCGACCGCCCCGTCTACGACACACAGATGGCCGACCAGCTCGACACCGCCGTCGAACACCACGGCAAGGGCGACCTCGCCGCACTGCTCACCGGCAACGACACCTGGACCGTGGAGAGTTCATGACCTACGTCATCGCCCAGCCCTGCGTGGACGTCAAGGACAGGGCCTGCGTCGACGAGTGCCCCGTCGACTGCATCTACGAGGGCCCGCGCAAGCTGTACATCAACCCCGACGAGTGCGTGGACTGCGGCGCCTGCGAGTCCGTCTGCCCGGTCGAGGCCATCTTCTACGAGGACGACCTGCCCGACGAGTGGTCCGGCTACCGCACCGCCGACCGTGAGGTCTTCGCCGCGACCGGAGCGCCCGGCGGGGCGAGCGCGGCGGGGCCGCTGCCGCTGGACCACCCGACGGTGGTGGACGAACCGGTTCGAGTCGGCTGAACCCCGGGGGAACGGGGCCGTCGGTGGCCGGTTCTTCAGTGCGGCTTCCCTGGTCCTTCAGCGGAGTCCGGCAACGTGCATCCCGTCAAGCGCACGTGCCCAGCCAGCGTATCCGCAGAGCCGCCGGACACATTGCCGCAGAGGAACAACATGGCCACCAACACCGCTCCGTTCCCCGCCCTCCTCGGACCCCACCACCTGGTCCACCGGCCCACCAGCCCCGAGGCCTTCCTGTTGACGGCCGCCCCGCCGGTTCGACAGTCGTTCGCGTTCTCCGGGGAACTCCCCGTCACCCACCCCCTGTTCGGTGACTCCCCGTCGCACTTCCACGATCCGCTGATCCCGCTGGCGTCACTGCGCCAGTCCATGCTCTTCGCGGCGCTCCGCTACTTCAGGGTGCCGGCGAGCCGGCACGCCGTGGTGGCTTCGGCGAGCGCCGCGATCACCGGCCTGGAGGCGTGGCGCCGCAGCGACTCGCGGGCCGGGATCGTGCTGGAACTCGTCATGACGCCCCTCGACGTCGTCGGCGGCGTGCCGCGCGGCCTGGAGTGCGAGGCCGCCGTCCTCATCGACGGCGAGCGCTGCGGCACGGCCGCGTCCCGGCTGGCCTTCCTCCTCGACGGGGTCTACCGCAACCACCGCGAGACGGGGCGGCGGCAGAGCGAGGAGTCCGCCGCCGGGTACGCCGCTCCGTCCTCCTCGGGCCTGCCGCTGCCCGGGCAGGTGGGTCACCTGCACGCCGGCAACGTCCTGGTCGGCCTTCCCGAGCGGACCGGGACGGAAGCCGATGCGGAGTTGTCGTTCCCCGTCGACGCCGAGGCGGCCGCCGGGCTGCGGTTCGAGGCCGACGCACCCGACGAGGTGCCCCCGTTGCTGTTCCTCGAGGTGTCCCGCCAAGCGGGGCTGCTCGCCGCCGCGGAGCTGCGCGGCTTCGTCCCCTCGCACGCCGTGCTGTCCCGCTGGCAGGCCACGTTCCGCGGCTTCGCCGAGCCCGGACTGCCGCTGCGCTGCACGGTGCGGGAGGGCGTGCGCCGCACGGACGGGCGGGTGCGCCGGGACGCGGAGGGCCGGCCCGTGACGGAGTTGCGCCTGACGTTCCTCCAGGGCAGCCGTGTCGTGGCGCGGATCTCCGCCTCCGTGCTCCAGGACTGCTGAGGCCCGCGATGAGATACCGCGTACTCGGCCCCGTGCACATGACGCCTCGCACACCGTCCGCGGCCAAGCCGCGCGCGGTCCTCGCCACCCTGCTCGTGCAGAGCAACACGGTGGTCTCGACCCACACCCTGATCGACGAACTGTGGGGCGCCGAACCCCCACGCACCGCCACCACCACCCTCCAGGTCTACGTGTCGCAACTGCGCAAGGCTCTCCTGGACGACGACACCGGCGGCGCCGCGCAGCCCCTGCTGACCCGGTCCCCCGGCTATTTGCTGCGGGTCGCCCCGGACGAGTTGGACCTGACGGTCTTCGAGTCGCTGCGGGCCGAGGGCCGGGCCGCGTACGGCCGGCAGGAGTACGCGGACGCCTCCCGGGCGCTGAGCCGTGCGCTCGGGCTGTGGACCGGGCCCGCGCTCTCGGGCATCCCGCACGGCCCCTCCCTCCAGACCTCCGCGATCCGGCTGAACGAGCTGCGCGCGGAGGTACTGGAACAGCGGATCTCCGCCGACCTGCGGCTCGGGCAGCACCAGGAGCTCGTCGGTGAGCTGATGGCGCTGGCCCACGAGCATCCGCTGCGCGAGACGCTGCGCTGTCATCTGATGGTGGCGCTCTACCGGTCCGGCCGGCAGTCCGACGCCCTGCAGGTCTACCACCAGGCGCGGCGCGCACTCGTCGACGAGCTGGGGGTGGAACCCGGGCCGGTGCTGAGCCGGCTGCACGAGCGGATCCTCGCCTCCGACCCCTCGCTGGCCTGGCACGGCGAGCCCGAGCGCAGGCCGGCGCCCGCCGGCGGACCGGGCCACCGCCCGGCCGGCGGCTCCTCCGGCCGGCCCGCGGGGCCTCCGGTGTGGCTGCCGCCGGCCGTCGCGGACTTCGTCGGACGCGAGGACGAACTGGCCGTCGGCGGGCGGCTCCTGGCGCAGGCCCCGACGGCACGGACCAAGGTGCTGGCGCTGTCGGGCCGGGCGGGCGTGGGGAAGACGACGCTGGCCGTACGGCTGGCCCACGGTGCCGCCGACCGGTTCCCCGGCGGACGCGTCCTGGTGACGTTGCGGGACGCCGGCGGGCGGGCCGTCGATCCCAGGACCGCCATGGTGACCCTGCTGCGCCGGCTGCGAGGACCGCAGGCGGCGGGAGGGGGTGTGGGAGCAGGCGCGGACGGCGGCGCGGTACCGCTGCCGTCCTGCGAGACGGAACTCGCGGAGCTGCTGCACGCACGCACTGAGGGCCGGACGATGCTCGTCGTCCTGGACGACGCCGTCTCCGAGGCGCAGGTCCGCCCGGTGCTGGCGGCCCTGTCCGACTGCGCCGTCGTCGTCACGAGCCGGCAGGTCCTCGGCGCGCTGGAGAACGTGCGGCACCTGACCCTCGACGTCCTGTCCCGGCCCGAGGCCGAGGCACTGTTGACGGCGTGCGGCGGCGAGCGGATGCGCGACGACCCGGAGGCGGCGGGAGAGATCGCCGGACTGTGCGGGAGGCTGCCGCTGGCGCTGCGGGTGGCGGCCGCCGGGCTCGCCGCCCGCCCGCACTGGACGGCGGCCGGGCTCGCGCGGCGGCTGCGGGACGAGCGGACCCGGCTGCACGCGCTCGCGCTGGGTGACCTCGACGTGCGCAGCACGCTGCTGACGGCCTACCACGACGTGGGCGAGGAGTCCCGGCACGCCTTCCGCGTCCTCGGGCAGGCCGCGCTGCCCGACTTCGCCCCCTGGACCGCGACCGCGCTCCTCGGCACGGACCCGGCTCGGGCCGAACGGCTCACCGAGGAACTGGTGGCGGCCCATCTGCTGGAGGCGCGGCGGCGCCCGGGGCGACTGACCCCCGTGCGCTACGGCTTCCACACCCTGCTGCGCTCACTGGCCCTGGACACGCTCGCCGAGGAGTGCCCCCAGGAAGGCGTCGCCGCCGTGGAACGGCTCTGCCGGGCCTTCCTGACGCTGGCCCGGCACGCGGACGCGCGGATGGCGCCGGGCCGGGACCGGCTGGCGTACGACGTCGAGCCCGTGCCCGGGGTCGTCCCCCGCCAGGTGATCGGCAGTTCCCCGCTGCGCTGGTTCCAGGAGGAGTCCGCCGGTCTGTCGGAGGCCGTACGGCAGGCCCACGCGGCCGGGCGGTGGGGGCTGTGCAGTGCCCTCGCCTCCGCGGCGGCCGGGTACTACGAGGCGAGCGCCCTGTGGGACGAGTGGCAGTCGACGCACGACCTCGCGCTGGACGCCGCCCGCGCGGCCGGTGACGTCCACGCGGAGGCCGTCGTCCTGCGGTCGCTCGGCGACCTCGCCTGGCAGCGCCACCGGACCTCACCGGCGCTCGACCGGTACCGCCTGGCCCGGGAACTGTTCACCCGCCACGGTGACCGGGCGGGGGCGGGCCGCTGCCTGTCCGCCGAGGCGGACGTGCTGCTCGCCCTGGGCCGGGCCGACCACGCCGGACACGCCTATGCCCGGGCCCTGGCGGAGTGCCGGTCGGCCGGCGACGCGCGCGGCTCGGCCGAGGCGCTGCGCGGACTGGCCCTGGTGGCGCGGAGCCAGGGCGAGCAGGAGGAGGCGCTGGCCCACCTCGACGCGTGCGAGAGCGCCGCGCGTTCGGCGGGCGACGGCCGCTGGACCGAGTACGCGCGACGCACGGCGAGTGCCCTGCGCATGGCACTCGCGTCGGACGGGCCGGGCGCGGAGCACGCCGTCCCACTCGAAGTACGGCCCGGTGTCTGGCTGTTCCACCCGCCGGGGCCGGACCAGCGGGCCGCGTGAGGTCCGCTGCGGCTCGCCCTGCCGGACATCCCTGCCCGGCCGGGGCGTCGTCGCCGGCCGGGCAGGCCCGGGGGCGGGGGTCGGTCACTCCGGCAGCCACCGGGCGGCACGTCGCCCGGTTCCCGCCTCGTCGCCACACGAGGGCAACCCGCTCCCGCCTCACCACGCGGCGGCGGCCCGTTCCTCCTCGTCCGCTGCAGCCAGCACGGCGTCGACGATGGAGGGGTCGAGCGCGGTGGCCGCCGCGAGGTCCGTCGTGCGGCCGAAGCCGGCGTCGCCGACGGCGACGCCGATGGTGTAGGTGTCCTCGAACGTGAGCGTGTGGAAGGTCCAGGCGCCGACCGTCCCGGGGGTGCCGTCGGGAAGCAGCAGGTCGGTGGGGGCGCCGTCCGGGCCGAAGCCGAATTCGGTGAAGCCCAGCCGCAGGCCGAGACCGACGGCCTTGCTGTACGCCTCCTTCAGCGTCCACACGCGCACCACGGCGGAGTTGCGTTCCGCGGGCGGCAGGGCCTCGATCCGCTCCGCCTCGTGCGGAGTGCACATCTGGCGGCACAGCCCCGCGCCGTACAGGGGGCGGTCGCCGCGCTCGGCGTCGACGCCGATGGGGCCGTCGGTGGCGAGACCGGCCAGCAGCAGGCCGTCGGTGTGGCTGAGGCTGATGTGCAGGCCGTCGTAGCCGCGCAGGCCGGGACGGCCGGTGAGGCCGTAGCCGAGTTCGACGGAGTGCGGCGGCACGCCCAGCGCGGCCGCCGCGGCGCACTTCAGCAGGACGCGGGAGGCGGCGAACCGGGCCCGGGCCTGCGGCTGCGTCAGCTCCTGGTACCGCTCCCAGTCGTGGCCGAGCAGGGCACGCAGCCGCGCGGCGCCCGCACGGTCCGGGCGCCAGTCGTCCTCGTGGGCGCAGACCAGCGCGGCCCCGTGCCGGTCCAGGTCAGTGCGTACCCTGCTCCAGTCCGTCGAGGAGCCGCCGATCGTGATCGGCTCCCCGAGGGTCCGGCCCGGCGTCCGGCGACGGGGTGCCCTCATCGAAGGTCTCCAGCATGTGGTGGAGATCGGTCAGCACGTCGGCCGCGGTCGCGCCGTCGATCACCCGGTGGTCGAAGGTGAGGCCCAGCCGCATCATCGGCGCGGGGACGACCACGCCGTCACGGACCACCGCACGGTCCACGACCCGGCCCATGGTGAGGGTGACGGCGGTGCCGCCGGCCGAGTGGAAGCCGTCGACGGTCCGGTGGCCGAGCGAGGACACCGAGACGGTGCCGAACACGCCGGGACGCCGCTGCGGGGCGCGCAGCGCCGCGGCGAAGGCGGCCCGGCCGAGCGCCACCGGCAGCCGACCCAGCATCCGTACACCCTTGAACTCGGGCAGGTCCGCCGCCTGGTCGCCCCGGTAGCGGTCGATGCGTTCCTGGATCTCGCGCAGGTTGGCCGTCTCCAGGCCGGGCACGAGCGCCGAGAGCACGGTGCGCTCGCCCTCGACCTTCCGGTCCAGGGCGACCTTGGCCGTGACGCCGTCGAAGCGGACGATTTTCGGGCGCCGCAGCAGTCCCGGCCAGCCGGGAGCCAGCACGGCGTTGGCCTCCGGGTGACGGTCCAGGACCCGTCCGGCGGAGTACAGGAGGTAGCTGACGAGCGAGTAGCGCCTGCCGTGGTCGCGGGCGGCGGCGCGGTGCGCCTGGACACGGGTCATGTCGACGTCGGTGTCCAGGTACACGGGCCGCTGGTCCGCCGCCCACTCCAGGAAGTACAGGGTGTGACGGCGGCGCCGTACGTCGGTGGCGGTGGAGCTCACCCGGTCACCGCCAGGTCGTAGATCTCCTTCAGGCTGCGGGCCTGCAGCACCTCGCCGACCGGGACCCTGCGGCCGATGGCCGGCTCCAGGGCGGTGACGAGCCTGAGCAGGTGCAGCGAGTCCCATTCGGGAAGCTCGTCGAAGTCGGCGGCCACCTGCCCGGGGGCGAGCGGCATGCCGATCTCCTCGGTGACGAGCCGGACGTAGTCGTCGAGGGTGAAGCCGCCCGTGGCGGGAACGGCGGCGGCGCTGTCGGTGGTCATATCTTCTCCAGGGCGAAACCGGCCTTGATCCACTTGCTGGACTCCACGGCGACCGCGAGGGCCCGCTCGCCGCCGGACATCCGCTCCAGCAACTTCTCCATCTGCAAAAACGGCAGCGCGTTCCCGTTGTTGCCGGTGTCGGCGACGCACGAGATCTCGCGCGCGGTGGGCACGTCGAGTTCCTCGGTGATACGGCGGGTCATCCGGCCGGAGAGCTGGGGCGGCAGCAGATAGTCCAGCTGGTCGGCCTCCCAGTCGAGTTCGCCCAGCAGCTCCCACAGGATCTCGACGGCCATGACGGGCACGGACTCCTCGATGGCCTTGTAGTCCTCGGCGACGGCCTGCCGGTCGTCGTGGCGGTCGGCGAGCCCGAACCACTCGATGACCTGACCGGGCCTGCGGCCCAGCCCGGTGAAGCGGTTGAGGACGTGGCGCAGCGCCACGCCCTGGCCGCGCGGCTCGTCGGTCAGGACGGCCGCCCCGGCGCCGTCGCCGAACAGCACGTAGTTGACGAGGTCGCTGGGGGCGGCGGCGGACAGGTCGCGCCCCAGGTCGAGGTGCTTGCTGCACACGTCGCCGCCGATGACCAGGCCGGTGCGGTACTGGCCGGAGGCGATCATCGTCCGGGCGACGTCGAGGGCCTGGACGGCGCCGGCGCAGCCGGACTGGAGCTGGAAGGTCGGCACCTGGTCCAGGCCCAGCTGGTCGGCGACATGGTTGACGGTGGCGGGCATCAGGTGGTCGGGGGTGGCCGTGCCGAGGACGACGAACTCGATCTCGGACGGGTCGACGCCGGGGGCGGCCAGCGCCCGCTCGGCCGCCTGCGCGCACAGGTCGGCGAGCGACCAGCGCACCACTCCGGTGCCGAGGTCCCGGGCGAAGTACCGCGTCCGGGTGCCGATGAAGACCTCGATCCATTCCTCGTTGATGCCGAGCACCTTGGCCAGGGTGGCGTTGTCCACCGGGTCCCCGGGCAGCGCGGTGCCCAGGGAGGCCAGGTGGGTCGTCGCAGTGGTCATGCCGTCCTCTCTTGATGCGGGAGCGCCCGGTCCTCCCCGGCGTCGCCGCGGGGCGCGGCAGCGGGCACCGTCGCGCCGAGCTCGCGCAGGTAGGCGATGAGATCGCCGACGGAGGAGAGCCGGGGCAGCAGGTCCTGGACCGTCAGCGTGCCGATGCCGGCGAGGCGTGACTCCAGCCGGTTCTTCAGCTCCATCACCATCACGGAGTCGAAGCCCAGGTCTTCGTAGAGCCGGTCGTGCGGGCCGACTTCGGCGTCGGTGTAGCCGCCGACCAGGCCGACGGCTGCCAGGACGGCGTCCGCGACGGGGTCCGCCGGGGTGCCGGGCCGGACCGGGGCGAGCGACGGGGCGCTTCCCGGCTCGTGGGGTCCCTCGGCGGCGGACGCCGCGGGGCGTTCCTGCCGGACGGCGCCCGGCTGGGCGGACCGCCGCACCGGATTCCTCGCCCAGTAGCGGTGCTCCGTGGAGAAGGCGTACGGCGGCAGCGGGTGTGCGACGCGCTCCTCGGGCGCGTACACGGCGTCCCAGGCGGGTTCCACACCGCCCCGGTACAGCTCGGCGAGCGCCTCGGCGAGGTCCCGGCCGGTGGACTCGGGACCGCGCACCGGCAGGACGTGCGCCGGGCCGTCGCCGGCCGCCCGGTCGAGGCGGCGCGCCATCCCGGAGAGCACCGGCTGCGGACCGACCTCCACCAGGTGGGTCGGGCCCGCGTCGAGCAGCGCGCCGGCGGCGTCCGCGAACAGGACGGTCGCGCCGACGTGTTCCACCCAGTAGGCGGCGTCCATCGCCTCGCCGTCGAGCACCCGGCCGCGCACCGTCGAGTACAGCGGGATCTCGGGCACCGACCCGCCGATCTCGTCGGCGACCTCCGCGAAGCGGGCCAGCATCGGCTCCATCAGCGGCGAGTGGAAGGCGTGCGAGACCTGGAGCCCGCGGGTGGTGACGCCCTCGGCCTCCAGCGCCGCGCCGATCCGTTCCAGGGCCGTCAGATCACCGGAGAGCACCGTGGCGGCGGGGCCGTTGACCGCGGCGACCCCCACCCGGGGCTCGGACTCGATGCGCGCCCGGAGGTCCGTGTGGGCGGCCCGCACGGCCAGCATGCCGCCGCCCGCGGGGAGTTCCTGCATCAGCGCGCCGCGTGCGGCGACCAGCCGGGCGGCGCCCTCCAGCGGCAGCGCCCGGGCCAGCACGGCGGCGGCGAACTCGCCGACGCTGTGGCCGAGGAGCATGCCGGGGCGCACGCCGAGTTCCCTCAGGGTCCGCCCCAGGGCGTAGCCGACGGCGAACAACGCGGGCTGCGTCCACCGTGTGCTGTGCACCGCCTCGTCGCCGGCGAGGACCAGGTCCCGCACGGAGCGTCCGGTGTGCGGCAGCAGCGCGGCGTCGGCCTCGTCGAGGAAGGCCCGGTACAGCGGCGACCGCTCGTACAGCGCGGCCGTCATCCGCGGGTACTGCGACCCCTGTCCGGTGAACAGGAAGGCGGTGCGGGTCCGGCCGGCGGGCCGGGCACTGAGCCGGGTGAGCCGCTCCGGGTCCGCGGCGGCCTCGCGCAGGGTCGCGACCAGTTCCGCCGTGTCCGTGGCGGCGGCCGCGAAACGCAGGCGGTGGCCCGCCTTGACGCGGTTGCTGGACCGGGCCAGCGGGCCCAGCGCAGTACGGCGGGCCGCCGCCGCGTCCGCCTGGACCAGCAGGTTGCGGCGCAGGGCCTCGGCGTTCGGTGCGGTCAGGGTGAACACGGCGGCGCCGATGCCGCCCGGTGCTGCGGCGCCGACCGGTTCGGGGCGCGCGGCGCGCGCGGGCGCCGACTCGAGGACGGCGTGGGCGTTGGTGCCGCCCATGCCGAAGCTGCTGAGTCCGGCGACGGTCGCACCGGCGGGCAGCCGCAGCGGCGCCTTGAGCAGCCGCAGCCCGTGGTCGCGCAGTTTGAGCTGCTTGTTCTCCTTGGCGGCGAAGCGGCTGGCGGGCACCACCCGGTGGTGCAGGGACAGGGCGACCTTGATCAGCCCGGCGATCCCGGCGGCGCCCTCGGTGTGCCCGAGGTTGCCCTTGACCGAGCCGATCGCCATGGGCTTGCCGACGCGCCCGGCGTGGTGGTGGCCGAGCGCCCTGACCTCCATCATGTCGCCGAGGGCGGTGCCGGTGCCGTGCGCCTCGGTGAAGACGACGTCGGACGGCTCGACCCCCGCCCGGCGGTAGGCGGCGGCGAGCACCTCCTGCTGGGCCCAGCGGTTCGGCGCCGTCAGCCCGTTGCTGCGGCCGTCCTGGTTGACGGAGGTGCCCCGGATGACGGCGTACACCCGTCGGCCGTCGGCGATCGCGTCGCGCAGCCTGCACAGCACGACCACGCCGACGCCCTCGCCGCGGCCGATGCCGTTCGCCTCCGCGCTGAAGGGCTTGCAGCGCCCGTCGGGCGCGGACAGCCCAGCCTGGGTGTAGAAGATCGACAGCGCCGGGGTGAGGGCCACGTTGACGCCGCCGACGAGCACCTGGTCGCACTCCTCGGACAGCAGGGCGTTCACCGCGAGGTGGGTGGCGACCAGCGAGGAGGAGCACGCGGTGTCGACGGCGAGGCTCGGGCCCTTCAGGTCGAGGTGGTAGGAGATCCGGTTGGCGGTCATGCAGTAGCCGTTGCCGGACCCGACCTGTGCGGTGACGTTGTCGTAGTCGGTGAGGTGCAGTTGCGCCCACTCGTTGCCCATGATGCCGACGAAGACCCCGGTGCGGGTGCCGGCCAGGTCGCGCGGCGCGATCCCGGCGTCCTCCACCGCCCGCCACGCGGACTGCAGCAGCAGCCGTTGCTGGGGGTCCATGGCGGCGGCCTCGCGCGGCGAGGTGGTGAAGAACTCGTTGTCGAAGGCGTCCGGGTCGGCGATGAAGCCGCCCTCGGTGGTGTTGGCGCGTCCTTCCTCCCCGGCCGGCGAGTGGAACTCCGCGGCGTCCCACCGCTGCCGGGGCACCTCGCCCACCCCGTCCGCGCCGCGCATCAGCAGGTCCCAGTAGGCGCCGGTGTCCGGTGCCCCCGGGAACCGGCAGTCGATGCCGACGATGGCCACGGGCTCCATCAAGCGCCGCCGCCCTGCGCGGTGTCCGCGGCCAGCTCCTCCATGAGGTGGCCGACGAGCGCCCGCACGGTCGGGTAGTCCCACGCGATCGTCGGCTCCATCACGAGGTCGAAGTCGTCCTCGATGTCCCCGCACAGACTGAGCGCCGCGACGGAGTCGAGGCCGTACTCCGCGAGGGGCACGTCCGGGTCGATGTCGGCGGGCTCGCGCTTGAGGTAGAGGGCGATGCGCTCGGCCAGCCACGTGGTCAGGGACTCGGTGGTGTGTCCGGCGGTCGGAACGGTCATGGTGCACTCCTCGGCGGGGATGAGCGGTTGTCGCGTGCTGGGGTCGAGTCGTCCGGCGGTCGGCGCGCGGCGGCCGGAGCCGGTGCGCGTCAGCCGGTGAGCGGGGTGTCGTACAGGTCGTAGCCGGTGCGCGCGTGGAACCTGCGCAGCACCTCCTCGTGCATCCGGGCCTCGACGGACGGCGGGAGCGCGGCCGGTCGCCGGCCGAGCCGCCGGACGAGCCGGTGCAGCGCGGCGGCGAGCCAGGCGGGGTCGGCGAGGAACGCGTCACCGCGGTCGCGCGACGCCCGCTGCCGGACCCCGATCGCCGCGGCGGCGGCGAGCAGGACGGCGTACCGGTCGGCCAGGGCGAAGGCGGCCGGGCCGGCGAGTGCCGTGCGGTCCTGGGGTGTGAGCGCGCGGCACGCCTCCTGCACCTGCCGCAGCTCCTCCACCAGGTGCCCCACCAGTTCCCCGACGGCCCGCTCCTCGGGGGCCGCGCCGGCCGGTTCGTCCCGGGCGGCGACCAGGGTCGCGGTGAGCCGGTCGCGTCCGCCGGCCAGCGTGAGCCGGTCGAACGGCAGGTCCGGCAGCTCGGCGCGCGGCGCGAAGAGGTCGGTCGGGGCCGGGTCGTCGCGGAACCAGGACCGCCGGGCGAGCCGGGAGAGCTGCGGCACGATCGTCGCCTGGCAGGCCGCTGAGCCGGCGTGGCCGAGGCTGAGCACCGGCAGGTCGCGCAGGTGCTTCTGGAAGATGCCGTGCTCGCCCTCACGGAGGTAGAAGCGGGCCCCGAGTACCACGGACAGGTCGTGCATGACCTCGGCGAGCAGCTTCGGCACCAGGTACTTGGTGGCGGCGGCGAGGACGCCGCTCTGCTCGGGCAGCAGGTGCACCGCCCGGGTCGCGGCCAGGGACAGGCTGTCGCAGACCAGCAGGTCGGTGAAGGCCTCGGACAGGGTGGCCCTGGCGTGCGGGATGTCGATGACGGACGTCCGGTAGAGCCGTCGGCCCAGCGCGAAGCGCACCACGGTCCGCAGGGCGGTGTCGGCGGTCCCGACGGCCATGCCGGGCAGCGCCGCCCTGGTGACCTGGAAGGCGCGCAGCGCGGTCTCGACGCCGCTGCCCGGCTCGCCGACGAGGGCGGAGGCGGGCACGGGCGTGTCGTCGAACCGCAGCCCGGACAGGTGGCAGCCGCGCACCCCGACGGCGTCGTAGCGGGGCAGCACCCGCCAGGTGTCCGCGTCGAGCCCGTCGCGCTCGACGAGGAGCACGGAGTGGCTGCGGCTGCCCGGCGCGGGGCTGGTACGGCCGAACAGCACCCAGGCCTCGGCGCGGTCGGCGTTGTTGATGACCTGCTTGGAGCCGTTCAGCAGATGGCCGCCGTCCGCCGTCGGGCGGGCCTCGAACTCGTTGCGCAGGAAGTCGTTGCCGTGGGCGAGTTCGTGGTAGGCGACCGACACCTTGCCACCGCCGGTCAGGATCCGCGCGAGGCGGGCGCGCTGCGCGGCGTCACCCGAGGTCCAGACGTTCACCCCGGCCATGAAGGAGGTCACGCCGTAGCCGAGGCCGAGGGCGACGTCGCGGCGGAACACCTGCCGCATGACCCGTACCAGCGTGTCCAGCCGCTCCAGCCGGCCGCCCTCGGTGTGCGGCACGAAGTCGGCGCCGAGCCCCAGTTCGTCGAGCGCGCGCTCGCCGTCCGCGGGCAGGACACCGGCCTCGTCCGCCTCGACCAGCCGGGCGTAGGACAGTGGGTTGGCGCTGTCGGTGGGGTCGCCCAGCCGCCGGTCCAGTTCGGCGACGCGTGCCGCGGCCCGCGCCTCCTGTCCCGTCGGCCCGAGGGCGTCCGGGGCCGGTGCGGCAACCGGGTGGGCGTCCTGGGACCCGGTGCGGGTCGGCATCACGTCGTCTCCCTCTCGCCGGCGGCCGCGTCGCACGTCGCGGGCCGCCGCTCGGGGCCCCGCTGCGTCAGCAGCGAGAACAGCCGGCCCGAGGAGCGGGCCGCGCGCAGGGCGCCGAGCAGTTCGTCATGGGTCTCGCGGCCGGCCGCGGCCGGTTCACCGAGGCGGACCAGCAGCCGGTCCAGGGCGGTGTGCAGCCACAGGCCGTCGCGCCACAACGGCCCGGTCGCCGCGTCGTCGCGGAAGTGGCCGGCGCTGCGCGTCCACAGACCGAGGCAGGCCGCCCCCGCCCAGCACAGGGTGTAGCGGCGCGCGACCTCGAAGGCGGCGGGCGGCACCTCGGTGAGCACGCCCTGGTACTCCTCCATCTCCGTGTGCACGACGGTGGTCACGGCGAGCAGCCTGCGCGCCGCCTCGGCCACCGGGCCGAGCGCGGGGTTGCGCTCGGCGCGCCGGGTGACGTCCTCGACGGACGCGGCGAGCCCGGCCATGAGTCCGCTGCCGTGCCGCGCGACCAGCGACAGCTTCGAGGGGTCCAGGGGCGGCAGCGGCGCGGCGAGGTCGCAGGCGGTGCCGGCGCCCGCGGTGTCGCCGGTGCCCCGCCGGAAGCCGCGCACCAGCGTACGGAACTGGTTCACCAGGGAATTGAGGTTGACCAGGGTGTTGCCGTCGAAGAGACCGACGATGCGGTGGTCGCGCTGCAGTTTCTGGAAACGGCCCTCGGCGTGGACGCCCTTGAGGAAGGCGCGGGCCCCGAGCAGCCCGGTCAGGTCGGCGAGGACCTCGTCGGTACCGGTGGGCAGCAGGTACTTGGTGACGGCCGAGACGATGCCGAGTTCCGCGGTCTGGGCCTGCACGGCGCGGGCGGCGACCAGGGCGACCGCCTCGTGCAGCAGGACGTCGGCGGCGGCGCCCGTCAGTACCTGCCGGGCCTGCGGGAGGTCGACCAGACGCCGCCCGTACAGCTCGCGCCGCTCGGCGAAGTCCAGGCCCAGCAGCAGCCCGTGGTCGCCCGCGCCGAGCGACAGCGCCGCGCACATGGTGCGGGTGAGCTGGAGCGCCTTCAGCACGATCTCCAGGCCGGCGCCCTCCGCCCCCACCAGGGCGCCGCGCGGCACCCGGGCGCCGTCGAAGGCGATCCCGGAGATGTCGGCGCCCCGGATGCCGTGGGTGCGGACCTTCGGCAGGTGACGGTAGGTGACCTCGTCCAGTTCGCGCTTGTCCACGAGCAGGACGCTGAAGCCGCGGGGCCCCCCGTCCGGGCGGGTGCGGGTCAGCAGTGACAGCACCGAGCCCCGGGTGGCGTTGTTGATCAGCCACTTCTCGCCGGTGACCAGCCAGTGGTCCGCGTCCGACGGACCGGCGCCGACGTGCACGTCACCGGCGAGCAGGTCGCTGCCGTGGGCGCGTTCGGTGAGCCCGAGGGAGACCGGGACCCCGGCCATGATGTCCGCGCCGAGCCGGGCGCCCTGCTCCGCCGAGCCCGCCACCCACACGCAGACCCCGCCGAGGTAGGTCTTGCCGTGGCCGACGGCGCAGGTCAGGTCGCGGCGGGCGACGGCCCGGACGAGCTGGAGCACGTGCTCGTAGTCGCGCAACCTGCCGCCGTGCTCCACCGGTACGTAGTGGTCGGGCAGGCCCCACTCCTCGAAGCGGCGGCAGATCTCGGCCGGGAACTCCTCCTTGTCGTCGAGTTCCGCGCACCGCGCGTAGGAGAAGACCTCGCCGGGGTCGTCGGGGTCGCCGAGGAAGCGGTCGAACTCCTCCGCGAGCCGGTAGGGCGGGTGCTCCACGTCAGACCACCGCCTCGAGCGACCGGCCGGCCTCGGCGGGGGCGATCAGTTCGCGGACGGCCGGCTCCAGCACCTCGTGCAGCGCGGTGATGCGGCCCTCGAGGAACAGCTTGCGCATCAGGGTCCGCTGGATCTTGCCGCTGGTGGTCTTGCGCACGGTCCCCGGGCGGACCAGCAGGATGTTGCCGGCGGGGATGTTGAACTCCTCGGCCAGGTAGCGCTGCACGCCGGAGGCGAGGGTGTGCAGGTCGGTCGAGACGCTGCCGGGGCGCACCTCCTGGACGGCCACCAGGTGCTCGCGGTCGGACTCGACGGCGAAGACGGCGCCCGCGCCGCTGCCGAAGGCCTTGTCCCTGGACTGGATGGCCCGTTCGACGTCCTGCGGGTAGAGGTTGCGGCCCGCGAGGATGACCAGCTCCTTGAGCCGGCCGGTGACGTAGAGCTGTCCGTCGTGGAGTACGCCCATGTCGCCGGTGCGCAGCCAGCCACCCGCGTCCTGCTCGCCCGTCCCGTCGCAGATCACCGCGTCGAAGACCGCCTTGTTGGTCTCCGGCCGCTTCCAGTAGCCGCCGGAGACGCTGTCGCCCTTGAGCCAGATCTCGCCGACGTGTCCTTCCGGCCTCTCGACCCGCGTGTCCGGGTCGACGACGCGGACCTCGAAGTCCCGTGCGACACCGCTGCTGACGAGGGAGCGGGTGGGCAGGTCCGGTCGCGGGCCGGCCAGTTCGCCGCGCTCCAGGGCCTCGGCGTCGACGTCGAGCACCCGGGGGGCGGCGGCCCGCGGGATGCCGGAGACCAGGAGGGTCGTCTCGGCCATGCCGTAGCAGGGGAAGAAGGCCTCGGGGCGGAACCCCGCGGGCGCGAAGCGCTCGGTGAAGGCGCGGACCGTCTCCGCCCTGATCGGTTCCGCGCCGTTGCAGGCGGTCGTCCAGGAGGAGAGGTCGAGCGTCTGAAGCTGTGCGTCGGTGACCCTGCGCACGCACAGGTCGTAGGCGAAGTTCGGGCCGCCGCCCGTGGTGATGCCGTAGTCGCCGATCATCTTCAGCCAGCGCACGGGGCGCTTGAGGAAGGTGAACGGCGCCATCAGGACGCTGGGCACGCCGAGGTAGAGCGGGTGGAGGATGTGCCCGATCAGGCCCATGTCGTGGTAGAAGGGCAGCCAGCCGCCGACCACGGACTCCGGGCCGGTACCGATCGACCGCTGGATCGCCGCCTCGTTCGCCAGCAGGTTGCGGTGGGAGACGGCGACGCCCTTGGGGTCGCTGGTCGACCCGGAGGTGTACTGCAGGAACGCCAGGCTGTCCGGGGTGAGGGAGGGCGCGTGCCAGGCGTCCGCGTCGCCCTCGTCCGGGGCGTCGGTGGCCAGGCAGGGCACGTCGGTGAAGCCCTCCGCGGCCAGCCAGGCGGAGATCTCGGGGGCGTTGGCCGAGTCGGTGAGCACGGCGCACGCCTCGGCGTCCCGCAGGATGCCGGTGACCCGGGAGAACTGCCGGCCCTGCTCCGTGGGCAGCGGGGCGGGGACGGCCACGGCACCGGCGTACAGGCAGGCGGTGAACGCCTTGATGAAGTCCAGGCCGGCCGGGTAGAGCAGGAGGACCTGCCGGTTCGCGGCCCCGCGCTCCTGGAGCCAGGACGCGATCCGGCGCGCCTCCCGGTCGAGCGCGGTTGAGGTGAGGTGCTGGGGCACCGAGCCGCGGGCGTCGTCGGGCAGGAAGATGTAGGCATCCGCGGCACCGCGGGCTTCGGCGCGTTCCAGAACCAGTTCGGTGAAGGTTCGGAAGTTCGTCAACGTCTTTCTCCGACCTCTGCGAGACCCGCCGGCGTGGCGCCGGCACGGGGTGCTCTGACTTGTCGATCGTCGTCCGGGGCGCTAAGGAGACGCTTGTGCGTTCCGGTCCCCGATTCGGCTCATTCCGCGCCGTTGCGGAAGTCCGCCTCCAGGCTCACGTGCTCGGGCACGTCGGGCAGTTCGGTCAGCCGGTGCCGGAACTCCAGGGCGCCGTGCGCCGGTTCGGCGGCCGGT
Source organism: Streptomyces chromofuscus (assembly GCF_015160875.1). Lineage (NCBI taxonomy): Bacteria > Bacillati > Actinomycetota > Actinomycetes > Kitasatosporales > Streptomycetaceae > Streptomyces > Streptomyces chromofuscus. The sequence continues at coordinate 6,548,028 of NZ_CP063374.1, forward strand.
TCGAAGCCGAGCGACGGGTAGAAGTCGCGCACCTTGTGGTTCTTGGCGGTGGGCCGGTAGCCGGCCCGCACCTCGGACGCGCCCGAGTCGACGGCGTGGCGCAGCAGCGCGGCCACGGTGGCCTGCTCGATGCCCCGGGCGAAGACCCGGCAGCTGAGCAGCATGTTGTCGATGCGCAGCGCCGCGTCCTCGCGGTGCGCGAACACGGCGCCGACGACGCCGTTGTCGCCGAAGCGGTCACGGGAACGCACGGCCAGCACCAGGTGGTCCGGCGAGTCGAGCCGTTCGCGGACGTCGGCCGGCTGGAGGCGGCGGGTGGTGAGGTTGAACTGGTTGGTGCGCAGCGTGATCTGGGCGACCCGGCCCACCTCGTGGTCGCGCACGGGGCCGACCTCCACGGTGACGCCGAGGGCGCGCAGGTACTCCTCCATCGAACCGGTGGCCCGCTGCAGGTCCCGCCGCTCCGCCTCCTGGCGGTACTGCGTGCCGCGCTCCCGGTCCGCGCTGGTCAGCTCCCGCACGTCGAACCAGCCGTCGGCGAGCAGCCGGTCGACGTGCAGGGCCGGTTCCCCGTCGAGCGCGACCACGGCGGTCTCCGGCAGCGAGGAGGCGACCAGGCCGCGTTCGAAGGGCGAGTCGTCGGCGAAGACGAAGCTGTCGGTGCCGAGGTTGAGCGCGGCGGCGATGTCCCGGATGTTGCCGTCCTTGGGTTCCCAGTCGGCGCTGATCCGCACGAAGTCGCTCTCGCGCAGGGTCATGTCCGGGTGGTCGCGGAGCACCTCCAGCACCGGCCGCAGGTCGTTCTTGCTGCACACCGCGAGCAGGACGCCCTGGCTGCCGATCTGCTTGACCACCCGCTGGAACCGGCCGAAGGCCTCGCCCCGGTAGGTGGTGGCGGCGGCGATGCCGTCGGGTCCGTCGTCGCCGAGGACGCCGTCCCAGAGCGTGTTGTCCAGGTCCACGACGAGGACCTTCTTGGTCCGGCCGCGCAGGGTGCGCAGCAGGTGAGCCGCCTGACGCGCGTACCGGGCGAGGACCTCCTCGCCGAGGTGCACCTGGGCGTAGGCGGCGAGCCGCGGATCGCGGACCGGGCCGCCCTCGGCGATCAGCGGATCCAGGTCGACGACGTGCACCCGGGGGTGCGCGGCGGCGAGCCGCAGCAGACCGGTGTTGAACTCCCGCCAGGCGATGGACAGTTCGGTTCGGGAGCGGTGGTCGACGAGCTGCCGGGTGTGCTGGGGCAGCAGCGGCAGGGTGTTGAGGACGAGCGTGCCGGTGCCGTGCTCGTCGTAGCGTGCGGCGAGCCCGTCGAGGAGTCCGAGGGTGCCGGCGGCGGCGCGGGTGACGTCCTCCACCGTCCAGGGCAGCGGCAGTTCGTCGAAGACGATCTGCGCGTCGAGCAGGCAGAGGGCGAGTTCCGTGCCGGGGGCGTACAGGTGGCTCCCCGTGTCCTGCAGGTCGCGCACCCACGCGTCGTGGTCGCCGGTGCCGGCCCGCAACGGGATGCCGTGCCGCGCGAGTTCGGCGGTCAGCGGGGCGGTCAGCGCGTCGACGGTGCCGTGCCCGGTGACGGCGACGGTGGCGGGTACGACGCCCGGATGCCGCCGCGTGATGTCCTCGACGGCGACCTTGGCGAGCAGCCGGCCCGCGCGGGACAGCTGGGCGAGGCCGTCGTCCCGCTGGGCGAGTTCGGCCAGCAGTCCGAGCACCGCCGGGTACTCGGCGGCGAGCCGCTGCTCGCCGTGCAGAGCGCGCAGCCGGTCCAGGGGGCCGGCCGGTCCGGTGCGCTCCGGGTCGGACGTCGTCACTGCTGTACTCACGGTCGGTTTCGCCTCTCTGCCGGGGCGGACGTGCACCGGGAGCTTGCGCCCCCGCTCTAAAGACGGGCTTGCGCCCCGCGGGAAGGCACGCCGACGCACGGGCCGTCCGCAAGAGCTGCTTTAGGCGCGCCGCGGACCATCGGGAGGACGACCCGTTTCGAAAGGCGGCGCTGACGATGACAACTGAGCTGTCCGCGCAAGTGTGTGTGGTCGGGGGAGGCCCGGCGGGACTCACGCTGGCCGTGGAGCTCGCCAGGCGTTCGGTCTCCGTCGTGGTCCTGGAGCAGAGCGGTCACTTCAACCGGTCGTTCCGCGGCGAGTCGGTCTCACCCGACTCGGTGTGGCTGCTCGACCGGCTGGGCGTCCTCGGCCGGCTGGACGGCGCCTACCGGCAGATGCACCGGATGGAGATCGTCGACTCCGGCAGTACCGTGCTGCGCGCCGACTTCCGCCGTTTCCCGTACCCGCACCCCTACCCGGTGGAGCTGGCCCAGCCGGCGCTGCTGTCGGCCCTCGCGGACCTCGGGCAGGAGGACCACCCGGACCACTTCACCCTGGTGCGCCGGGCGACGGCCACCCGGCTGCTGCGCGCGGACGGCGAGGACGGTCCGGTCACGGGGGTGGTGGCCCGCACGCCGGAGGGTGAGGTCACCGTGCGCGCGGCGCTCACGGTGGCGGCCGACGGCCGGTTCAGCAAGGTCCGCGAGATGTCCGGCCTGCCGTACACGAAGCTGCCGCTGGAACGTGACGTGGTGTGGCTGAAGCTGCCGTTCCCGGCCGAGTGGGACGACCGTACGTACCGCATCCGCATCCGCGGCGACCAGCACGGGTTGTTCATCCCGACCCACCCGGACAGCGTGCGCGTCGGATTCAACATCCCCAAGGGCGGGCTGAAGGAGCTGCGCTCCGAGGGGCTGCCCGCGCTGTACGAGCGGCTGGACCGGCTCGCCCCCGAACTGGCCGGGTCGGTGCGCGCCGAGATCCGCTCCTGGTCCGACACCTCGATGCTGGACATCTTCACCACGCTGGTGCCGCGCTGGTCCATGCCGGGCCTGGTCCTGACCGGCGACGCGGCGCACACCCTGACGCCGATCCTCGGGCAGGGCGTCAACCACGCGATCATCGACGCGGTGACGCTGGCGCCGCTGGTGCGCGACGCGTTCGCCGCGGGCGGGAGCGAGGCGGCGCTGCTGTCGGCGTGCCAGGAGTTCCAGCGGACGCGGGAGGAGTCGGTCGCCCGGTCGCGCGGGCTGCAGCTGAGACAGGAACGGCTGTTCTCGCTGCACGGCGCCGGCGGTGTCGCCCGACGCTCGCTGTACCGGGTGGTCGACCGCAGCCAGAGGCTGAAGGAGCGGGTGCTGGCGGGCGCCTACTTCCAGTTGCAGAAGCCCGGACCACACGTCGTGGAGGCGCAGCCGGCCGCCACGCGGGTCTGACCGGCGCGTCGGCCGTCCGGCGGGGCCGGACGGGGACCCAGGGGAAGAACATCGGGCCGCGGCCCGCACGAGGGAGTGCGGGGCGCGGCCTTCGGCTGTGAGGGGGGCCGTCGCTCCGGGCGGCGCATCGTGCGGGGCACCGGTGTGCCGGGGTATTGCGGGCCCGCGTTGGGCACGGTGTACCGGGGTCGAGCGCGGGCAGCGGCAGGGAAAGCCTTCGGGCCGGCCCGGGGGAGGGCCGGAGATGCCGCCGCCCCGGTCGCCACTGTTCGGCGGCCGGGGCGGCGCTGCACGGGAGGTCCGTCACCAGGTGACGGGCAGCCGCGTCAGGCCGTGGACCATCATGCCGGTCGTCAGCTCCAGGGACTCGACGTCCTCCGCCAGCCGCAGTCCGGGGAACCGCTGCAGCAGCGAGGAGATGACGATCTGCAGCTCCGCCCTGGCCAGCGACGCGCCGACGCAGAAGTGCGGGCCGTGGCCGAAGGCGACGTGGTGGACGGCCTCGGCCCGGGTGGGGTCGAACTCGTTGTCCCGCACACCGGGGAAGCGCTCGGGGTCCTGGTTGGCGGAGCACACCGCCGCGAGGACCGCGCTGCCCTGGGGGATGACGGTGCCGCCGATCTCGACGTCCTCCAGGGTGATCCGCAGCGGCCCGCCGTCACCGATCGGGTTGACGCGCAGCAGCTCCTCGACGGCGTGGTCGAGCATCTCGGGGTGCTCACGCAGCGCGGCCAGGTGCTCCGGGTGGCGCAGCAGGGTGAGCACGCACTTGCCGATCATGCTGACGGTGGTCTCGTGACCGGCGACGAGGATGGTGGCCGCCATGACGATCAGCTCGTACTCGTTGAGGCTGCCCTCCTCGTCGTGGGCGGCGACGAGCGCCCCGATGAGATCGTCCGTGGGCTCCTCGCGCTTGCGCTTGACGAGCTCCGCCAGGTACCCGAGCATCTGCTGGCGCTGCGCCGTGGTCTCCTCCGGGCTGTGCGCGGTCAGCGAGACGAACGCGTCCGACCACTCGCGGAAGCGGTCACGGTCCTCGAACGGCACACCGAGCAGCTCGCAGATCACCATCACCGGCAGCGGGAAGGCCAGGGCCGTGTTGAGGTCGACCGGCCCGCCGGCCTTCTCCATCTCGTCGAGGAGGCCGTCGGTGAGTTCCTGGATCCGGGGACGCATGTCCTGCACGCGGCGGGCGGTGAACGTCCGGGAGACGAGCCGGCGCAGCCGGGTGTGCTCGGGCGCGTCGGTGGTGAACAGGCTGCCCGGCACCGGAGGGGTCGCGGTGAGCTGCGGCGCGTCGGGGGCGATGGTGGCGGCCCGGCTGAACCGGGCGTCGGCGAGCACGGTGCGCACGTCGTCGTAACGCGTCACCACGTAGCCTTCGTCGCCGCTCGGCAGCCGGACGTGGGCGACGGGGCACGTGGCCCGCAACTCCTCGTAGACAGGGGGAACTTCCACGGCCGAAGGACGGTGGAAGGGGTAGTCCATGAGAGGACTGCCGGTCTCCGGTGCGCCGCCCTGCGTCGTGTCCGTCGTCTCCATGCGATTCCTCCGGCAACAGGTGCTCAGTGGTTACGTGTGCGGTGGTCCGGGCATCCGAGGCGCGGCCGGACGATCGGCCCGGAGCGCGGTCGGGGAACCCGGGCGAGCCTGGCAGCGAGGGCTTGTCCGGGACTAAAGCGGCCCTCGGGAGGCGGTCAGCGCTGCCAGCCCTCGGGGGTGCGCAGGCCGAATCCGAGGGCCCGGTCGGCGGCGATGTGGACGAGCCAGGCCAGACCGAAGTTGAACAGGGGGACGGCGACGGCCGGGGACTCGGGCAGCAGACAGGTCAGCATGACGACGACGGCGGTGACGGGCCGGTGCGCGAGGTTGTAGGCGGGGACGGCCCTGGGGGACAGCCGGCCGTGCTGGTGCGGGCCGGAGAGACCGAGGAGGAACGACAGGTCGGGTGCGAGGAAACCGGCGACCGCCGCGACGATCACCCATCCCCCGTACTTCGCCGTCTCGAACACCGCCCAGGCCAGCAGCAGGACGGCCAGCACCCCCCAGGCGGTGCGGACCTTCCGGGAGGCCGAGCTCCTGACGGCGCCTGGTGCGGTGTCGTGCGTCACGGGACTGCTCCTTGTTCCGGTTCCGGGGACGGCGGCGCGACCCGCCGCCGACCGCTGCGTGGGTTCGGCCGGCCGACGGGCGGGAGGGCACCGCCGGGGCCCGGACTGACGGCGGGGGAGACCCGAGGGCGCGGTCTGCCCGCGGCCCGCCCGCCATGGTCGCCGTACCGGCGGGTCACGCCGCGACCCGCTCCACGGCGTAGCGGCGGGTCAGGGCGGCGAGTTCACGCAGGAAGGCATCCTCGTCCGACTTGACGAAGAAGTGACCGCCGGGCATGGTGCGCACCTCGCAGCCGCGCCCCGCGTGCTGCCGCCAGGCCAGCATCTCGGACACGGTGACCAGCCGGTCCTCGCGTCCCGCGAACAGGTGCAGCGGTACCCGCAGCGGCTCGGGACGCGGGGCGACGCTGTCCATGCACAGCCGCAGGTCGTCCCGGGCCACCGGCAGCAGCGCGGAGAGGAACTCGGGATGGCCGAGCAGCGGCCGCGGGATGCCGCCGAGTGCCGTCAGCCCGGCCACGAACTCCTCGTCCGGGGCGTCCGGGTCGGCGATCGCCGGTGCCGCCAGGTGCGGGGCACGGTAGGCGCTGAGCACGAGTGCCCGGGGCAGGTCCGCGCCGCGCGCCTGCCGCCGCCGGGCGAGCGAGTAGGCGACGAGCGCGCCCATGCTGTGCCCGTAGAAGATGTGCGGTGCCGTCAGTTCCTCGTCGAGCTGCGCGTCCAGGTCGGCGACGAGGGCGTCGAGATCGGTGAACCGGGGTTCGCCGGACCGCTCCTCGCGGCCGGGGAGTTGCACGGGCATCACCCGCACTCCGGCGTCGTGGGCGTCCAGGGCGCGCTGCCAGCGCCGGTACGCCGAGGCTCCGCCGCCCGCGTAGGGGAAGCAGAACAGGCGTGTCATGGCCTCGGGTTCGCCGTCCGGGCGCTTCCGGGACAGGTATCGGGTCATGGTGCTCCGTCTCGGTTCCGTCCAGGGGGAGCGGGTCGGGTCCGCGGTGGGTCGACGGGTGCGGGTGCGGGCGGTCCTGGCCGACGTCGCTGCCACGGTGGTCGACGCCGCTAAAGAGCCGCCAAACTGTGGGTGTCCAGATCGAGTTCGGGATCGGCGGCCAGAATCGCCCGGTGCAGCTTCTGGACGTGCAGCGGAGGCTCGATGCCCAACTCACGGATGGTCGACGCGCGTAGCTTCCGAAAAGCCTCGAGCGCCTGCCACGAGCGTCCGCACCGGTAGAGCGCCAGCATCAGCAGCGCGTGCAGGCTCTCCTGGAGCGGGAAGCGCTCGGTGAGCGCGCGCAGTTCGCCGATCACCTCCGCGTGCCTGCCCAGCCGCAGGTCGGCGGTGATCCGGCCCTCCAGCGCGGAACGCCGCGCCTCCTCCAGATGCAGCATCTCCGCGCGTAGAGCCGGGCCGATGCGGACGTCGGCGAGCGCGGGACCCCGCCAGAAGCCGAGCGCCTCACCGAGCAGCCGGGAAGCCGCCTCGTCGTTCCCCGTGGCCAGGGCGCGCAGGCCGCGGTTGCTGAGCTGCTGGAAGACGTCGGCCTCCACGACGGGCGCGGGCAGGTTCAGCGCGTATCCGGCGTAGCCGCGGCACAGCACGTCCTTCGGCGCGCACTCCCGGTCCGGTCCCAGGGCGAGTGCGATGGCCCGGCGCAACTGCTTGACGTAGGTCTGCACGACACTGGCGGGCCCGCTGGGGGGAGCGCCGTCCCACAGTTCATCCGTCAGGGTGGTCATGCTTACGTGCCGGCCCGCGTTGACCGCCAGCAGCGCGAGCAGTTGCCGCGGCTTGGCGGCAGTCGGCACCACCGAGGTGCCGTCGATGCTGACGCTGAGTGGCCCGAGAATTCCTATCTCCATGCCACGGCTCCTTCCGACCGATGTCGGAACAGTGGCACGTGTGCCGGTGGTGACGACACTTACCCGATCATGATTTCGGCCAGGAATCCGTCTGCCTTCGGCATGAGATTTTCACCACCCCCACTCCTCCCCGGCTTTAAGCGGCGCTACAGCGCCGGTGGCGACCATGGGGGAGACCGTCCCGGGAGGGCCTCGGGACCGGTTCCGGAGAGAGGCCAGGCATGAGGATGAGGTGGTTCCGGCCCGGCAGGGCCCGCGCCGTGCTCGAGCCGCTGATCCAGTTCGGCTCCCTCTTCACCGGACCGCTGCCCGGCATCCACTACCCCGACCCCGGCCCGGACGAGCCGTCGCCGCGATCCGCGGACGGGGCGGACGGCCGCCCACAGGGTCCCCCGGCCGGACACCCGGAGCGCCCCTGCACGACCCCACCGACCCCGATGGAACGGCGGCTGTGGGCGGACCTCGGCATCGACGAGGACGTCACCCGACACTGACGCGGCATGAGCACCCGGAGCGGGGCGGAGCGTCGTGGTCGACCGATGCCTGAGCCGGCGGACGGCTCCCACCGGCCCACTCGCCGCTTCGCCGCCCTGGCAGTACCGGGACGGTCGGCTCCCGAGCAGAGCCGGCAGACGCAAGCGGCGGCTGCGATGCTGCCGACATGATTCCTTGGAAGTTGATCGATCTCGACAGGGCCCTGCGTGCCGGTTGGGCCGCCGACACCCGTTCCCCGGACGACCTGGCTCGTGCCGGCCGGCTGCCCAGCAATCCTGCGTGGGGCCACTGCGACATCACGGCGTTGATCGTCAACGACATCTTCGGAGGCGACCTCATGGTCGGCGAGGTCCATTCCGGTGGGGAACAGCACGGCCATCACTGGTGGAACCGGCTGCCCACCGGCGTCGAACTCGACCTGACCCGCGAGCAGTTCCGGGATGGCCAGACGATCACCGCGGCACGTGTCGTCACACGCCCCCCGGGACCTCTGCCCCGGCGCTGGGAGGAGTACCTCCTCCTGCGTGAGCGCGTCATCAAGCACCTCGGCCACCTCCCGGAGCCGGCTGCCTGACCCCCGGTGTCCGGGTCGACGGCCGCCCGGGCGCTGCCGGTCCACGCGCTCTTGTCCCGCACGGCCCCATGGGATCGTGGCGCCAGGTTCCTCACCCTCGCGTGCGCGTTCATCGGCCGGCGACGTCCGAAGTGTCCTCGCATTCGAGGGCAATCACATCCGCCGGAAGCCGCGCATGCGGAGCTCCGGCATCTCCGTCGTGCGACTGCCCGGGTGAGGGAGGCGAGCCGGGGGAAGGCTTCCTCCCACACGGTGCGCACGGTGCGACCGACGAGCGTTCGCAGGACTGGCCACAGCTGGAGGAGCAGGTCCCGGTTGAGGTAGCGGGGCATGTCGTCGTGCAGGCCCTCGCGCAGGACGGTGCGGTACATGCCCATGCGCCCGGTATGCGATGTCGTCCGCCCGTCCCCGTCGGTCGGGGTCAGCGCTGGTCGGCCTTCTTGCCGTGGTTGGCCTTCTTCTTGCGGCGGGCCTTCTTCCTCCGGGCGCGCTTCGACACCTGGATCAACTCCCTTGACAATGAGCGACGTCCAAGCGGAACGGCTGACGAGGAGGTCGGCGAGCTTGTCGAGGCGCTCGACTGTGCGGTCCTCCGTGGCGGCCGGGGCCGGGTCCACGTGCTGGCCGCGGTCGTAGTAGGCGCCGTTGACGATCTCGACGGCCGGGTCGCACAGCCGGACCACGTGGGCGGCGCCCTCGGCGGGCGTAACGCCCTCGTGGGCGTACAGCGGCAGCAGGGCGGTGTCGCAGACGCCGGGGTGCACGGAGGCCGCAGTGAAGCGCGGGTAGGCCGCGAAGACGGTGAGGGCCAGCTGGGACTGGGCGCAGGCGGCCAACCGGGAGTAGCGGCGGGCGCGGTGGGGGTCGGACCACTGGATGGACGCCGTGCGGTGCAACGATGGAGTCAAGCGCCCGCAGAGAGGGACGCGGGCCTGCGCAGCAGCCACTGCCCGAACGTGCGACGCGGGGGCCGCACCACCACGCGGCCGTGGGCCTTCTGACCGACCAGCTCCACTCGCAGAATGACCGGCGTATCACGACTCGTCGGAGTCTGACGGTACTTGACCCTGCTGTGTACCAGCTGCAGACCATCAGTATCGACCACGATGCCTGGCCTCGTGACCAGCGTCAGGGTCTTCCCCGTCATGGTCACGTTGATCCGCAACGTGTCGTGCGTGATCACTGCGTCAGTGAAGTCAAGCGTCACCTCGCAGTACGTCACCGCGAGCTCCAGCCTCCGCGGCACCACCCAGCGCCCCACGCGCTCGACCGCGCCGCTGTGGACCTGTTCGATCCGAACCATGTCCTTGACCTCTGGCACGGTCGCGCCGGCCGTAGCCGATACGGGCGGCAGGTCAGCGGTGAGCGCAGTCAGTTCGCTCACCTTCCGCGCCGACAGGGCGGCTTCCAGGCGCTCGTCCAACTCGTCCGCGGTCAGCAGGCCGTCCCCCGCCGCGATGCGCAGCACATCCACCGCCCGGTCCCGGTCGGCATGAGAGGCTCGCAGCTCGGGCGACGAGCCGGAGCCGGAGCGCTTCCCGGTGGGCGAGATCTCTCCCGACATGCTTCCGTCCTGGTCCTGTCGAACGTCTCCGCGCGACGCAGGCAGCGGCGCAAGCAGAAGACTAACGCTATATCGCGACATGGATCCAGGGTGGGGCGCAGAGTGGGAGGCCCGGCAGGGATGCGGGACGGGGGCGTGCGGCCCCCGATCACTCCAACCCGGACACCTTGAAGACGGTTTGTGCCGTCTCGCGGTCGATGCGGACCCCGACCCGGCGCAGGGCCGTCTCACCACACGTCAGCGACCCCCGGGCGGTCGAGAGGCGGGCGTCCTCGTCCAGCCGGTACCAGAGCGGGGGATTGGCGACCAGGACCTTCGGGTCGATCTCGACGCGACCGCCGAAGGCGTCCCGCAGGACCAGGCGTTGGGAGACGCCGTCCAGGCAGCGTACGGAGACCAGGCGGTCGGTGCGCACCCGCCGTGTGCGCAGAAGACCGCGCGAGACGAGCCAGCCCTCGCCGACGCAGACCCGGTTCGGGTAGAGGATCACGAACAGCAGGGCGGCGAGCGCCACCCACAGCGCGCAGCGGCCCGGCGTGAGGCTGCCCGCGCCCCAGTCGATCAGCAGCAGGAGGACCCAAAGGGTGGTGGAGCACTGGATCGTGCTGCGCACGTCCTTCGCCCAGTGGCGGTCGTGAGCCGCTTCGGCAGGCGGCTGCGCGCAGGCATCGGTCCCACTGCCCATGTCGTTGCGGCGTCCCATGGAGGCGACGGTAGGCAGCGATGGGGCTTCCCGCGCGTGCCCCTGACGCCCCTCTGACGGACTTTCTGCCTCTCCTTTACGCCGTCCGGTCTCACGGCTGTCGGGAGGCGTTCCCCCCGACTGGCGCCACACGGATGCAGCCAGCGGTGCGGATCACACGCGCGTCAGGACTGCGTCAAAGCTTGCCGTTTCGGTGCGAAGAACGCGCAAGGAGCGCTCTGGTGCGGCCGGGAACGGACAGAACCTGGGCGTACCCGCGCACCGCCTCCCCGCGTGCGCGGGCCTCGACCCTTGTGAAGGAGTACGCGGCCCATGTCCGTCCTGACCTACGAGCGGGACCCGGCCCCCGCCGACGAGGAGCCGCCGGATACCGGTGAGCGCCACCGCCTGACCGCCCTGACCGGCCTCGCCGCCCTGTCGCTGGACGCGATGGCGTCGGTGGCGTACGGCCCCGAGGCGATCGTCCTGGTGCTGGCCGCCGCCGGCGCGCACGGGCTCGGGTTCACCCTGCCGGTCACCCTCGCCATCGCCGGACTGCTGGCGGTGCTGGTCGCCTCGTACCGGCAGGTCATCGCCGCGTTCCCGGACGGCGGCGGATCGTACGCCGTGGCCAAGACCCATCTGGGGCGGCGCACGAGCCTGGTGGCGGCCGCCTCGCTGGTGCTGGACTACGTGCTGAACGTCGCCGTGGCCGTGACAGCCGGCGTCGCTGCGCTGACGTCGGCCTTCCCGTCCCTCTACGGCGACCGGCTGTGGCTGTGCCTCGTCGTGCTCGCGCTGGTCACCGGTGTGAACCTGCGCGGCATCGTGGAGTCCGCGCGGGCGTTCATCGTGCCGACCGTCGTCTTCGTCGGCTCGATCCTCGTGCTGATCGGTGCCGGCCTGTTCAGGTCCGAGCCGGTGAGCACCGCCACCGCCGCGGGGCATGCGTCCGTGCTCGCGGACAACGCCACCACCGTGGGTGCGCTGCTTCTGCTGAAAGCATTCGCCTCGGGATGCTCGGCGCTCACCGGTGTCGAGGCGATCGCCAACGCGGTGCCGTCCTTCCGGGTGTCGCGCGTCAAGCGGGCCCAGCGCGCGGAGGTCGCTCTCGGGGCCGTCCTCGGCGTGATGCTGATCGGTCTGTCGGTGCTGATCTCCCGCTTCCACCTCCAGCCGGTGGAGGGCGTCACGGTCCTCGCCCAGCTCGCGGACGCCTCCCTCGGCCACAACTGGGGGTTCTACGTCATCCAGTTCGCGACGATGATCCTGCTGGCCCTGTCCGCGAACACCTCCTTCGGCGGTCTGCCGGTGCTGCTGAAGCTGCTGGCCCGCGACAACTACCTGCCCCACGTCTTCGCGCTCAAGGCCGACCGGCAGGTCCACCGGCACGGCGTGCTCGCCCTGGCCCTCGTGTCCGCCGCGCTGCTGGTCTTCTCCGGCGGTGACACCAACACCCTCGTGCCGCTGTTCGCGATCGGCGTCTTCGTCGGCTTCACGATCGCCCAGGTCGGCATGGTCCGGCACTGGCGAAAAGAGCGAGGTCCTGGGTGGGGCGGCAAGGCGCTGCTCAACGGACTGGGGGCCGCACTCACCGGGATCTCGGCTGTCGTCGTCACGGCGACCAAGTTCGAGGAGGGCGCGTGGCTGATCGTGATCGCGCTGCCCTTGCTGGTCGCCGCCTTCGAGGCCGTCCACCGCGCGTACGCGCGCATCGGCGAGCGGCTGGGCCTCGGCCGGATCCCCGAGCCGCCGCACCGTGACCGGTCCGTCGTGATCGTGCCGGTGTCGGGCCTTTCCCGGCTGACCTGCGAAGCGCTCAACGCCGCGGCCTCGCTCGGCGACGAGGTGCGTGCGGTCACCGTCTGCTATCCGGATGCCGAGGACCGAGCGCAGGCCCATGCCCTGGAGCGTGCCTGGGCCGAGTGGAACCCCGCGGTACCGCTCATCCCCCTCCCCTCCGAGCGCCGGTCCCTGGGCCGCCCGATCGCCGCGTACGTCCGCGAAACGGCCGCCGCCGAGCCCGGCACCCGCGTCACCGTCCTCATCCCCGAGGTCGAGCCGGAGCGCCTGTGGCAGCGGCTGCTGCAGAACCAGCGGGGTGCCGTGGTGGCCCACGCGGTGCGACGGGAGACAAAGGCGGTGATCTGCCGACTGAGGTTCCGCCTGTCCTGACGGCATTCACCCGTACGGCCCGCACCTCGCCGTGCGGGCCGTACGCCGTTTCCGCAGGGTGAAGGGGCGACGTAAGAGATGTGTCAAAGATGTCCCGGCCGCCGTAAGAGACCCGTCAACGGCGGCCGAATCCGGCCAGAGAGGCACTTTCCTCTACTTGTCCGATTCACTTCCGAACCTCATCTAGGAGTTCGCGATGGCCGACGTGGCCTTCGTCGTCACCACGATCGCGGCGTTCGCGCTGGTGGCTCTCGTCGCCAAGGGGGTGACGAAGCTGTGACCGCCGAGAACATCGTCGGCCTGATCGTGGCCGTCGCCCTGCTGGGCTATCTCGTCCTCGCCCTGATCTTCCCGGAGAGGTTCTGAGCAGCGATATGGGTCCCGTACTTGCCGGCGTGCTCCAGCTGCTCGCGCTCGTCGCGGCACTGGCGCTCGCCTACCGTCCCCTCGGCGACTACATGGCCAAGGTCTACTCCTCCGACAAGCACTGGCGCGTGGAGAAGTGGATCTACAAGGGCATCGGCGCCAACCCCAGTACGGAGATGCGCTGGCCCGCGTACCTGCGCGGTGTGCTGGCCTTCTCGGCTGCCGGAGTCCTCTTCCTCTACCTGCTGCAGCGGCTCCAGGGCGTTCTGCCCGGCTCGCTGGGCTTCTCCGCCATCGACCCGGACCAGGCGTTCAACACCGCCGCGTCGTTCGTGTCGAACACCAACTGGCAGTCGTACTACGGCGAGCAGGCCATGGGCCACGTCGTGCAGACGGCCGGTCTGGCCGTGCAGAACTTTGTCTCCGCGGCCGTGGGTATGGCCGTCGCCGTGGCGCTCGTCAGGGGCTTCGCACGGTCGCGCAGCGGTGAGCTCGGCAACTTCTGGTCCGACATGGTGCGCGGTGTGACCCGCATCCTGCTGCCCATCTCGGTGATCGCCGCGATCGTCCTGGTGGCCTGCGGCGCGATCCAGAACTTTTCGGGCATCCACGAGGTCGGCCAGTTCATGGGCGGCTCGCAGGAGTGGAACGGCGGCGCGGTGGCGTCCCAGGAGGCGATCAAGGAGCTGGGGACGAACGGTGGCGGCTACTTCAACGCCAACTCCGCCCACCCGTTCGAGAACCCCACTCCGTTCTCCAACCTGTTCGAGATCTTCCTGATCCTGGTCATCCCGTTCTCGTTGACCCGCACCTTCGGTGTCATGGTCGGCTCGGTGAAGCAGGGGTACGCGATCCTCGGCACGATGGGCGTGATCTGGCTCGGCTTCGTCGCCCTGATGATGTGGACCGAGTTCGCCCACCCGGGCCCCGCCTTCGACATCGCGGGCGGCGCGATGGAGGGCAAGGAGGTCCGCTTCGGTGTCAGCACCTCGTCGATCTGGGCGGTCTCCACGACCCTCACCTCGACCGGTGCGGTGAACTCCTTCCATTCCTCCTTCACCGGCTTCGGCGGCGGCATCCAGTTGCTCGGCATGCAGCTGGGCGAGATCGCACCCGGTGGTGTGGGCTCCGGCCTCTACGGCATGCTGATCATGGCGGTCATCGCCGTGTTCATCGCCGGCCTGATGGTGGGCCGTACGCCCGAGTACCTGGGCAAGAAGATCGGCACCCGTGAGATCAAGCTGGCCGCCTGCTACATCCTCATCACCCCGGCACTGGTGCTTATCTTCACCGCGTTCGCGATGGCCCTGCCGACCCCGGGCAACTCGATGACCAACAGCGGGGCGCACGGGTTCTCCGAGATCCTGTACGCCTACAGCTCGGGCGCCAACAACAACGGCTCGGCCTTCGCCGGCCTGAACGCCGACACCCAGTGGTTCAACACCACGATCGGCCTCGCGATGCTGCTCGGCCGCTTCCTGCCGATGGTGTTCGTCCTGGCACTGGCGGGTTCGCTGGCCGAGCAGAAGCCCATCCCGGCCACCGCGGGCACTCTGCGCACCGAGAAGCCGCTGTTCACCGGCCTGCTGGTGGGCGCGATCCTGATCATCACCGGTCTGACGTACTTCCCGGCGCTAGCGCTGGGCCCGCTCGCCGAGGGGCTGGCGGCATGACCACGCGTACACAGAAGCAAGAGGACTCGATGTCCACAGCCACCACTCCGACCCGGGCGCCGCACAGCGACGTACCCACCGGGCACAAGACTCCCGAGGGCCGTGTCGGCGCGGGCCTCTTCGATCCCAAGCAGCTCATCAAGTCCTTGCCGGACGCTTTCCGCAAGCTCGACCCACGGGTGATGATCAAGTCGCCCGTGATGTTCGTGGTGTGGATCGGCTCGGCCCTGACGACCGTCTTCTCGTTCACGGACCCGGGCGACTGGTTCGGCTGGACCATCAGCGCCTGGTTGTGGCTGACCGTGATCTTCGCCAACCTGGCGGAGGCGGTCGCCGAGGGCCGTGGCAAGGCCCAGGCCGACACACTGCGCAAGGCCAAGACCGACACCGTGGCCCGGCGGCTCCTCAAGGACGGCTCCGAGGAACAGGTCCCGGGCACGGATCTGAAGATCGGCGACCTTGTGGTCTGCGAGGCGGGCGACATCATCCCCGGCGACGGTGACGTCGTCGAGGGCGTCGCGTCCGTCGACGAGTCGGCGATCACCGGTGAGTCTGCGCCGGTCATCCGCGAGTCCGGCGGCGACCGCTCGGCGGTCACCGGCGGTACGAAGGTGCTGTCCGACCGCATAGTCATCAAGATCACGACGAAGCCTGGCGAGACCTTCATCGACCGGATGATCAACCTGGTCGAAGGAGCTGCCCGGCAGAAGACGCCCAACGAGATCGCGCTGAACATCCTGCTCGCCTCGCTGGCGATCGTCTTCCTGCTCGCCGTCGCGACCCTGCCGCCGTTCGCGGACTACGCGGGCACGCACCTGACGATGGTCGTGCTGGTGGCGCTGCTGGTCTGCCTCATTCCGACCACCATCGGCGCCCTGCTCTCCGCGATCGGCATCGCGGGCATGGACCGGCTGGTGCAGCGCAACGTCCTGGCGATGTCCGGCCGGGCGGTCGAGGCCGCCGGTGACGTGTCCACTCTGCTGCTGGACAAGACCGGCACCATCACGCTCGGCAACCGGCAGGCGTCCGAGTTCGTGCCGGTGCGCGGTACGACCGAGGCCCAGGTCGCGGACGCCGCGCAGCTGTCGTCGCTGGCCGACGAGACGCCCGAGGGACGCTCCATCGTCGTACTGGCGAAGGAGAAGTACGGGCTGCGGGAGCGCCACCAGGGCGAGCTGGCGAACGCCGAGTGGATCGCCTTCACCGCCCAGACCCGGATGTCGGGCGTGGATGTGGACGGCCAGAAGATCCGCAAGGGCGCGGCAGGTTCGGTCATCGCCTGGGTTCAGGAACGGGGCGGAATGGTCACCGACGACGCCGACACGTTGGCCAACCGCATCTCAGAGGCGGGCGGTACCCCGCTGCTGGTCGCTGTGGAGGACACCGACGGCGCCCGCGTCCTGGGTGTCATCCACCTGAAGGACGTGGTCAAGGACGGCATGCGGGAGCGGTTCGAGGAACTGCGCCGCATGGGCATCAAGACCGTCATGATCACGGGGGACAACCCGCTGACCGCCAAGGCGATCGCCGAGGAGGCGGGCGTGGACGACTTCCTCGCGGAGGCCACTCCCGAGGACAAGATGGCGCTGATCAAGCGGGAGCAGGCCGGCGGCAAGCTGGTCGCTATGACCGGTGACGGCACCAACGACGCCCCGGCCCTCGCGCAGGCGGACGTCGGCGTGGCGATGAACACCGGTACGTCGGCCGCCAAGGAGGCCGGCAACATGGTCGACCTCGACTCCAACCCGACCAAGCTCATCGAGATCGTCGAGATCGGCAAGCAACTCCTCATCACCCGGGGCGCGTTGACGACCTTCTCCATCGCCAACGACGTCGCGAAGTACTTCGCGATCATCCCGGCGCTGTTCGCGGCCGTCCACCCGGGCCTGGACAAGCTCAACATCATGGGCCTGTCCTCGCCGGACTCCGCGATCCTGTCGGCCGTCATCTTCAACGCCCTGATCATCATCGCGCTGGTGCCGCTCTCCCTGAAGGGCGTGCAGTACCGGCCGGTCAGCGCCGACAAGATGCTCCGGCGCAACCTCACCATCTACGGCATGGGTGGACTGATCGCCCCGTTCATCGGCATCAAGATCATCGACCTGCTCATCTCTCTGATCCCCGGGATCGGGTGAAGGATCATGAACAACTCCCTCGCGAACACCGCCCGGTTGCTCGGCGCGGGCCTGCGTGCCCTGCTCGTGCTGACCCTGGTGACGGGCGTCATCTACCCGCTGGTCGTGACCGGCATCGCCCAGGCGCTGTTCAACGACAAGGCGAACGGCTCGGAGATCGAGGCGGACGGCAAGGTCGTCGGTTCGTCCCTGATCGGCCAGGCGTACAACCTGCCGCTGAAGGAGGGGCAGGAGACCCCGGATCCGGACCTGAAGTGGTTCCAGGGCCGCCCGCAGAACGGCCTCGGCGCCAACAGCGTCAACACCCAGTACAAGCTGATCCTGTCCGGCGCCACCAACCGCTCCGCGGAAAACAAAGAGCTGATCCAGTGGGTGAAGGACGCCCAGGCGGCCGTCATCAAGGACAACTCCACACGGGGCTACACGGTGAAGCCGTCCGACGTGCCCGCCGACGCGGTCACCTCCTCCGGCTCCGGCCTGGACCCGGACATCTCGCCCGAGTACGCCGACATCCAGGTCCACCGGGTCGCCGAGAGGAACGGCCTGTCCGTGGCCCAGGTCCAGAAACTGGTGGACGAGCACACCGAGGGCCGCACGCTCGGCTTCCTGGGTGAGCCCCGGGTGAACGTCCTCGACCTCAACATCGCGCTCAAGGAACTCGTCGCGAAGAGCTGACGGGTTCGAACCGAACCATGCGGGGTCGGCGGCCGGGGCACCCTCGGATCCGCCGGCCCCCACCGCCATGAAGGCCCGCGGACCGATCCGGCCCGTGCACGACAGGAAGGCGCACACCGATGACCCGGGTGCTGGTCGTGGAGGACGACCCCCAGCTCGTCCGCGCGCTTGTCATCAACATGCAGGCCCGCCACTACGGCGTTGACGCGGCCCCCGACGGGACCACGGCCCTCCGGCTGGCGGCCGCACGCCAGCCCGACGTGGTGATGCTCGACCTCGGCCTGCCCGACATGGACGGCGTAGACGTCGTCAGAGCCCTGCGCGGCTGGACCCGCGTCCCCATCCTGGTGCTGTCGGCGCGTAGCGCCTCCGAGGAGAAGGTGGCCGCGCTGGACGCGGGCGCCGACGACTACATCACCAAACCGTTCGGCATGGAGGAGCTGCTGGCCCGGCTGCGCGCCGCCGTGCGCCGCACGGAGTCCGTGCCGCTCGCACCCGAGATGACGCTGATCAGGACGGAAGACTTCACCGTCGACCTGGTGGCCAAGAAGGCCACCAGGCAGGGGCACGACGTACGTCTCACACCGACCGAATGGCACTTGCTGGAGATCCTGATCACCAGCCCCGGCCGCCTCGTCACACAGAAGGACCTGCTCCAGGAGGTGTGGGGGGTGACTCAGAGTAACAAGACCAACTACCTGCGCGTCTACATGGCGCAGCTCCGCCGCAAACTGGAGGCGGACCCCTCCCACCCCCGCTACCTCATCACCGAGCCGGGGATGGGCTACCGCTTCGAGGCGTGAGCCCGTCCCTCCCCACCGCCGGGACCGCACACGAGAGCCGACGAGAGCAGAGACGAGAACATGGCACGCGGGAAACTCAGGATCTACCTCGGTGCGGCCCCGGGCGTCGGCAAGACGTACGCGATGCTGTCCGAGGCACACCGCCGGATCGAGCGCGGCACCGACTGCGTGGTGGCCTTCGTGGAGCACCACAAGCGGCAGCGCACCGAGGTGATGCTGCACGGCCTGGAGGAGATCCCGCGTCGGGAGCTGGAGTACCGCGACACGGTCTTCACCGAGATGGACGTCGACGCGGTCCTGGCGCGGCATCCGCAGGTGGCGCTGGTGGACGAGCTCGCCCACACCAACGTGCCCGGCTCGCGAAACACCAAGCGCTGGCAGGATGTGGAGGAACTGCTGGCGGCCGGGATCGACGTGATATCGACGGTGAACATCCAGCACCTGGAGTCCCTCGGTGATGTGGTGGAGTCGATCACGGGGGTGCGGCAGCGCGAGACCGTGCCGGACGAGGTGGTGCGCCGGGCGGACCAGATCGAGCTGGTCGACATGTCCCCGCAGGCGCTGCGGCGGCGAATGGCGCACGGCAACATCTACAAGCCGGACAAGGTCGATGCGGCGCTGTCCAACTACTTCCGGCCCGGCAATCTGACCGCGCTGCGGGAGCTGGCGCTGCTGTGGGTGGCCGACCGGGTCGACGAGTACCTGACGGAGTACCGCAGCGAGCACCGGGTGTCGAAGATCTGGGGCTCGCGGGAGCGCATCGTGGTCGGGCTGACCGGCGGTCCCGAGGGCCGCACGCTGATCCGGCGGGCGGCCCGCCTGGCGGAGAAGGGCGCGGGCGGCGAGGTGCTGGCCGTCTACATCGCCCGCAGTGACGGGCTGACCTCGGCCTCGCCCAAGGAGCTGGCCGTCCAGCGCACCCTGGTGGAGGACCTGGGCGGCACCTTCCACCACGTGGTGGGTGAGGACATCCCGGTGGCCCTGCTGGACTTCGCGCGCGGGGTGAACGCCACCCAGATCGTGCTGGGTGTCTCGCGCCGCAAGAGCTGGCAGTACGTGTTCGGGCCGGGCGTGGGTGCGACGGTGGCCCGGGACTCGGGTCCCGACCTGGACGTGCATCTGATCACGCACGACGAGGCGGGCAAGGGGCGCGGGCTGCCGGTGGCGCGGGGGGCGCGGCTGGGCCGGGCACGGATCATCTGGGGCTGGCTCGCCGGCGTCGTGGGGCCCGTACTGCTCACCCTGCTGCTCACTGTCGGGCCCGACGCCGGTCTGGCCAACGACATGCTGCTGTTTCTGACGCTGACGGTGGCGGCGGCTCTGCTCGGCGGTCTGTACCCGGCACTGGCCTCGGCTGTGGTGGGTTCCCTGCTGCTGAACTGGTTCTTCACCCCGCCTGTCCACACGCTCACGATCGCCGACCCGAAGAACATCGTCGCCATCGCGATCTTCGTCGGCGTCGCGGTGTCGGTGGCGTCGGTCGTGGACCTGGCGGCCCGGCGCACCCATCAGGCGGCCCGGCTGCGTGCCGAGTCGGAGATCCTGTCCTTCCTGGCCGGCAGCGTGCTGCGTGGCGAGGCCAGCCTGGAGGCGCTGCTGGAGCGCGTTCGGGAGACCTTCGGCATGGAGTCGGCGGCTCTCCTGGAACGGACGAGCGAGGTCGATCCCTGGACCTGTGCGGGCAGTGTCGGGCCGCGTCCCGCTCAGTGCCCCGAGGACGCGGACGTCGACATGCCCGTGGGCGACCACATGGCGCTCGCGCTGCACGGGCGGGTGCTGCCCGCCTCCGACCGCCGGGTGCTGGCCGCCTTCGCGGCCCAGGCCGCCGTGGTCCTGGACCGCCAGCGCCTGCAGCAGGAGGCCGACCAGGCCAAGGAGCTGGCCGAGGGCAACCGTAGCCGCACCGCGCTGTTGGCCGCCGTCAGCCACGACCTGCGCACCCCCCTCGCCGGGATCAAGGCGTCGGTGACGTCCCTGCGCTCGGACGACGTGGAGTGGTCCGAGGAGGACCAGGCCGAGCTCCTCGCCGCGATCGAGGAAGGTGCCGACCGGCTCGACCACCTGGTGGGCAACCTCCTCGACATGTCTCGCCTCCAGACCGGCACCGTCACCCCGCTGATCCGCGAGATCGACCTGGACGAGGTCGTCCCCATGGCGATGGGCGGCATACCGGACCCCGAGTCCGCGGTCGTCCTGGACGTGCCGGAGAGCCTGCCCATGGTCGCCACGGACAAAGGGCTCCTGGAACGGGTCGTCGCCAACGTCGTCGAGAACGCCGTCAAGTACAGCCCCGCCGACGAACCGGTGCTGGTCTCGGCCAGCGCCCTGGCCGACCGGGTGGAGGTCCGGGTGGTGGACCGCGGTCCCGGCGTCCCCGACGAGGCCAAGGACCGCATCTTCGCGCCCTTCCAGCGTTACGGCGACGCCCCGCGCGGCAACGGCGTCGGCCTCGGCCTCGCGGTCGCCCGCGGCTTCGCGGAGGCCATGGGCGGCACCCTCACCGCCGAGGACACCCCCGGCGGCGGCCTCACGATGGTCCTCACCCTCCGCGCGGCAGGATCGGGCACCGAGCTTCCACAGTCCGTGCCGGCAGGGACCACACGCCCGGAACATTCGGCGCAAACCGAGAGGCAGGCTTGATGACCCGGGTGCTCGTTGTCGACGACGAGCCGCAGATCGTGCGCGCGCTGGTGATCAACCTCAAGGCGCGCACGTACGAGGTCGACGCGGCGTTCGACGGCGCCACCGCCCTTCGGCTCGCCGCCGCCTGCCATCCCGACGTGGTGGTCCTCGACCTGGGTCTGCCCGACATGGACGGTGTCGAGGTGATCAGGGGACTACGGGGCTGGACCCGGGTGCCGATCCTCGTGTTGTCCGCCCGGCACACCTCCGACGAGAAGGTCGAGGCGCTCGACGCGGGCGCCGACGACTACGTCACCAAGCCCTTCGGCATGGACGAACTGCTGGCCCGGCTGCGGGCAGCCGTACGCCGGGCGGAGCCCACCGGCGACGACGACGTCCTGGTGGAGACCGACGAATTCACCGTCGACCTGGCCGCCAAGAAGGTCAACCGCGGCGGTGAGGACGTACGGCTCACGCCGACCGAGTGGCAGCTGCTGGAGGTGCTCGTGCGCAACACCGGCCGCCTGGTCAGCCAGAAGCAGCTGCTGCAGGAGGTCTGGGGGCCGTCGTACGGAAAGGAGACGAACTACCTCCGGGTGTACATGGCGCAGCTGCGCAGGAAGCTGGAGGCGGACCCGTCGCATCCGAAGCGCTTCATCACGGAGCCGGGGATGGGGTACCGCTTTGAGAGGTGAGGTGCGAGGGGGGCCAGACGGGACAACCAGGCCCGAGTGTCTCTGCCAGGGTGCGCGTGCAGGATGTGCCACCGCTCGAGAAGACGTCGGAGCCGGCCAATGGCCGCCGACCGCCTCCGGTCACTGCACGGCGTCATCGGCTCCGGACGAACGTGTGCGGCGGTGCAGGAACCGGCCGTGCGCGGCTTCGGCGTGGGTCACCACATAGACGTCGATGTCATCACCGGAGCCTTCGATGATGCTCTCGCCCACCCCTCGGGAGAGCAGCTCCTTCAGGCGGCTGCGCCGGGTGGCGCCGATGACGATCTGGGTGGCGTTGACCTGGCGGGCGAAGTCCAGAACCGCCTGAGCGGTGTCGTCCCCGGTCACGGTGTGGAAGCTGCCGCCGAGCTCGCCGACCAGGACCCGCTGGCGGTCCAGGAGCTTGGGGGAGGCGGTGGCGAGCCCGTCGCTGCGTTCGACGTGCATGGCGAGGAACTCGCCGCCCGCCCCGCGTGAGGCGGTCCGTTTGGCGCGCCGGATGAGGGTGTCGCCCTCGGGCCCGCCGGACAGGGCGACCAGCACCCGTTCCCGGGTGCTCCACGGCTGCTGGATGCCATGGCCTTGCCGGTATCGCAGCAGGGCTTCCTCGACACGGTCGGCGGCCCACAGCATGGCCAGCTCCCGCAGGGCGGTGAGATTGCCCAGGCGGAAGTAGTGGGACAGCGCCGTGTCGATCTTGTCGGGTGGGTAAATGTTGCCGTGCACCATGCGGCGGCGCAGCGCCTCACCGGACATGTCCACCAGCTCGATCTGATCGGCCCTACGGACCACGTCGTCGGGAACGGTCTCATGCTGCCTGACATCGGTGATCTGCTCCACGACGTCGTTGAGCGACTGAAGGTGCTGGATGTTGACGGTGGAGACGACGTCGATGCCGGCGTCCAGCAGTTCCTCGATGTCCTGCCAGCGCTTCTCGTTGCGGCAGCCGGGGACGTTGGTGTGGGCGAGCTCGTCGACCAGGGCAACCCCCGGTTTGCGGGCGAGGACGGCGTCGAGATCCATCTCGGTGAAGGACGTCCCCCGATAGGGCACGCTCTTGCGGGGCACGGTCTCCAGCCCCTCGGCCATCTGCCGGGTCAGCGGTCGGCCGTAGTCCTCCATGAACCCGATGACCACATCGGTGCCCCGGCCGGCGCGCCGCTGACCCTCGCTGAGCATGTCGTACGTCTTGCCCACCCCGGGGGCCGCGCCGAGGTAGACCCGCAGCCTGCCGCGTGACATGCGCCTCTCCTTCCGGACGAGCTGCCCCCACTGCATGATGTGCGGCGTCCCGAACGCCGCTTGGACGTCGGCCGAAGGGCAGTCGTTCTCCCTACCATGGTCGTCCTCAACGCGCCGGATGGTGCGATCGCAGGCGACCTCGCCGTTGTCACCCTGGCTCGCTGGCTCGGCCACTCGAGCCCGACCATCACCCTGGACTACTACGCCCACTTCATGCCCGAGGCCGGCGGTGAGGGAGCGAAGGGCAAACGACGCCCTGCTGGGCCGACCTGCCTAGGCCGCTGCGGCTGCACAGAAGAAACGATTCTTTACAGTCCGTGAGGAGGAGGGCGCGGTATCGCTGCGCCCTCCTCGGCGCTTCGTGGCCCCGGCGGACTGCTCACCTTGAGTGTCGCTCGGTGGCCCCAGGGCTGAGTGCTGCGGAGAGGCTGATCGGTGCCGGCGCTTGCAGTTGGGGAGTGAGGCGGCGAAGCGGAGCGCGTTTCATCCTCCCCGGATTCTCCCCAGCGGCCTCAGAGACGTTCGAGACGCCTACGATCGGGGTCTCCGTCCTGCAGAGCGGTCGCTCCCACAGTGATTACTCAGAGCCAGTCTCGGTACTTGAAGATGACATACAAACTGGTGCAAACGATCGCCATAAGGGTGATCGCGAAGGGGTATCCGAACACCCAGTGCAACTCCGGCATGTGCGTGAAGTTCATCCCGTAGATCGTCCCGACCAACGTCGGGGCGAACAGAATGGCCGCCCAGGACGAGATCTTCTTGATCTCCTCGTTCTGCTCGAACCCCGCCTCCGCCAGCGCCCGCATCTCCGCGTTCTGCTGCTGGGTGACGAGGGTCGCGTTGACGGTGAGGATCTCGGTGAGAGCCTGGCGGAAGCCGTCGACGCGCTCGCTGGTGTGGGTGACGTGGTCGGCGACGTCCCGCAGGTAGCGCTGGAGCTCCTCGTCCGTGCCGTACTTGGCGAAGCCCGCCATCAGGCCGTGCAGCATGCCCACCTAGGGGACGGGTGGCGCCCTGGAACTCGACCATCTCGCGGGACAGCTCGTAGATGCGCCGGGAGACCCTCGGGTCGCCGCGGAACACCTCCGTCTCGATCTCGTCCACGTCGTTCTGGACGCCCGCGACGACCGGCGCGTAGCCGTCGACGACCGCGTCGAGGATCGCGTACAGCACCGCCTCCGGGCCCAGCTTCAGCAGCTCCGGCGTCTCCTCCATGCGGCGCCGCACGGCGGAGAGGTCCGGCGCCGCACCGTGGCGGACCGTGATCACGAAGTCGGGGCCGACGAAGACGTGCAGCTCGCCGAAGTCGACCTCCTCTGGTGCGTCGAGGTAGCGGGCCGCCCGCAGGACGACGAAGAGGGTCTCGCCGTAGCGTTCCAGCTTCGGCCGCTGGTGCGCCTCCATCGCGTCCTCGACGGACAGCGGGTGCAGGCCGAACTCCTCGGCCAAGGAGAGCAGTTCGCTCGCCGTGGGGCGGGCCAGCCGATCCAGGCCATGCCGGACGGCTTCGCGCGCAGTGCGCGGTAGGTGTCGGCGAGGGTCGCGGGAGAGGAGACCCGCACGCCGTCCTCGTACAGCGCCGCCTGGACCACGCTGCCGATCTCCACGGGCTGCGCGGCCGGCGGATGCACGACGGGGGACGGGCCGTCCACCAGTGGCCGCGGGGGAAGCGCGCGCCGTCGGCCGGACCTCTTGGGCATGTTCTTCCAGGCGATGGGGCACCTCCCTGGTCGGCTTGCGGCGGTGTGATCGTACAACAGGATATACGGGGCAAACGGCATCAGGACGGCGCGGATCCCGTCTCCCTTGCGGACCGAACCTGTCCGCAAGCGCCGTTGGCGTGCGGTCCATGACGAAGACGACGCCCGTGCTCGGCACCCGCGCCCTCAACCGCGCCACCCTCGACCGGCAGCTGCTCCTGCACCGCGCGCCGCTGTCCGCGAAGGCGGCGGTGGAGCACCTCGTCGGACTCCAGGCCCAGGAGGTCAAGCAGCCGTACTACGCGCTCGCCGCCCGCCTCGACGGCTGGTCGTCGAGCCGTTCGACGGGCTCACCCGGGCCCGGCGCCGGGAGGTGACCGACGAGGCCGAGCGCGTGCTCCAGGTGCTGTACCAGGGATCGTCGTACGACATCCGGTTCGGAACCGTCCTGCCGTGAGACGCGCCCGAGCCCATGGAGAGGGGGCGCTGCGGGCCGCTCGTGGAGGCCCGCAACGCCCCCTGGCTTGCTCACCTGAGTGATCCTCAGGAGTCCTGTGGCAGCTACGAGTTGACCTGCGCGGTCACCAGGTTGGAGAAGGTCGCCATCCGGGTGTAGACACCCGGATGGCCGGCCAGCGCGCAGCCCTCGCCCCAGGAGGTGATCCCTGCCAGGACGCCCCCGATGAGCAGCGGACCGCCGCTGTCGCCCTGACAGGTGTCCACGCCGCCGGAGGTGTATCCGGCGCACACCATGTCGCTCGCCACGAAGTCGGAGCCGTACGAGCCGGCGCAGCTGGAGTCGGACACGGTCGGCACGGTCGCGGTCCGCAGCTGGTTGGAGGAGCCGCCGTTCTGGGAGGTGGTGCCCCAGCCGAGCACCCGGGCCGTGGTGCCGGCCGCGTACACGGAGGTCTGCGTGGAGGTGACGTACTTCGCCGTGGTGTACGGCATCGACGTCGACAGCGTCAGCACGGCCACGTCGTCGCCGTTGGTGACGTCCGTGTAGCCGGGGTGGATCCAGATCCTGCTGACCCGGCTCACCGTGCCGTTGGTGCCGTTGAGGTACGTGCGGCCGCCGACCACGCGGACGCTGCTGGTGGTCTCGCCGACCATGCAGTGCGCGGCGGTCACGACCTTCGTCGGGGAGACCAGCGTGCCGCCGCAGAACTGGTTCTGCGAGGCGTCCGTGATCTGCATCATGAACGGGTACGCCGTCGTGGTGGTCGTCGTACCGCCGACGACGGGCTGCGGGGCGGCGACGGCGGCGGGGGCGGTGAGCAGCGCGGTCGCGGCGGCGACGGTCGCGGCGGCGGCGGCGGTCCTTCTCGCTCGGGTGAGCCCGAACATGAGTCTCCTCAAGCGGTTGCCGGTGGGGGGTCGCGCGGGTGGGGGGTGGA
Organism: Streptomyces chromofuscus; assembly: GCF_015160875.1. NCBI lineage: Bacteria > Bacillati > Actinomycetota > Actinomycetes > Kitasatosporales > Streptomycetaceae > Streptomyces > Streptomyces chromofuscus. The sequence goes on from NZ_CP063374.1 coordinate 6,574,077, forward strand.
GCACGGGCGCCTCGGGACCGACCCCCGTGTGCCCGGCGAGCGGCACGGGACTAAGCTAGGGCCGGGCGCCGACCTGCCCCAATCAGGGAACTCCCTAAGGGAGTTGGGCAGGGAAAACCCTCGGTGCGGCGTCCCTCGTCCGGAACGTCCGCCGCACCGGCCCTACGTGACGTGCCGCCCCGCCGCCAGTCGGACGATGTCCACCCGCGACCGGATCCCCAGCTTGCGGTAGACCCGGGTGAGCGTCGCCTCGACCGTCTTGACGCTGATGAACAGCCGCCCGGCTATCTCCCGGTTGGTCGCGCCCTCCATGACCAGCGCGGCGACCTGACGCTCCATCGAGGCGAGCCCCTCCAGCGCGGCCGGCTCGGGCACCGGGGCCGGGCGGCGATCCGGTGCCGCCCCCGCCGCCACCGCCGCGTCGACCTGCCGCAGCCAGGGCATCGCCCGGCACCGCCGGAACAGCCGCGCCGCCTCGTCGTACGACGCCGGCCCGGGCCCCCGCCGGGCCCGCAACCGCGCCAGCTCGAAGGCGGCACGCGCCTCCTCCAGCCCGTAGCCCAGCTTGCCCAGCCGGTCCTGCACCGACGTCAACCGACCCACCGCCGCGTCGAGGTCCCCGCCCGCCGCGCGCACCAGCGCCTCCGCCCGGTCGAGCACGGCCAGCACGCTCTCCCGCTCCAGCCGCAGCGCCTGCTCACGCGTCACGTCGATGACGTCCTGCGCCTCCGCGAGCTCGCCGACGCGCACCAGCGCCTCCGCGAGGTCCCCGTGCCAGCGGCCGCGCGCCGGATCGGTCACTCCGAGCCCGTTCTCCAGCTCCCGCACCCGGCGCAGCGACCGGACCGTGCCCTCGGCGTCCCCGGCGACCAGCTGGACGTACCCGAGGGCGGCCAGCGCGCGCGAGACGTAGATCTGGTCGCCGTCCTCCTCGGCGTGCTCCACCGCCTCCCGCGCCAGCGCCAGCGCCTGCTCCACACTGCCGCCCGAGGCCTCCGCGAGCGAGGCGAGCATCGCGGACGCCACCTCGCCGATCCCGGAGTCGCGGGCCAGCCGGAGGCTCTCGCGGGCCAGGTCCAGGGCGCGGCCGCAGTGCCCGGACCGCAGTTCGGTCTCGGCCAGCAGCCGCAGGAAGTGCACCTCGGACTCGACCATCCCGCGCCGCCGCACCTCGCGCAGCAGCGCGGTGACCGTGCTGCGTGCCTCCGGCAGCTGGTCGCTCATCAGCAGCCAGCGGAACCGGGTGGATCCCGCCCCGTTGTGGTGGCACGCCACCTGCGGGTCCTGGGGCTCCTTCAGCGCCCGCTTGATGGTCGCGGGCGCGTCCGGGTGGCCCATCAGGGTCTCGGCCTGTGCCTGGAAGGCCAGCGCCAGCAGCTCGGTGCGCCGGTCCCCGGCCCGCGCCGCCAGGCCCGCGGCGTGCGCGGCCTCCTCGCGGCCCTCGGCGAAGTCGCCCTCGACGACCAGTGCCCGCCAGGCCAGCTGGTAGTGCACCAGGGCCAGCAGCCGCGGGTCGTCGCCCGCGTCCGCCAGCGCCTGCGGGAAGACGGCGTCGACCTCCCCGAGCGCCTGCCCCGCCGACTCGATCACGACCATCCAGGCCCGCACCCGCTCGGCGGGGACCGTGGCCCGGGTCAACACCTCCCGCGCGATGTCGCGGGCGAGGTCCACCTCACCGGCGGTGATCGCGTCCTCGGCCGCCTGCAACCGCCGCTCGTCCGGCCCCGGCACGCTGTCGGCCGGCGCGTGCCGTGCCGCGAGCAGTCCGAGGGAGGCGGCCACCGAGGGCGCCCCGCGGTCCCGGGCCAGGATGGCGGCCCCGGCGAGCCGCGCCGCCACCTCCGGGTCGGTACCCGTCGTGGCCAGGGCGAGGTGCCGGGCCCGCTCGATCGGATCGGAGGCCGCCGTGGACAGGGCGGCGTGCGCGGCCCGCCGCTGGTGGGCCGGCGCCTCCGCGTACAGGGCGGCCGACACCAGCGGATGCGCGAACCGTACGGCGGGTCCCTCCGGCTCGGTGGCCAGCAGACCCAGCTCGGCCGCCCGGACGGTCTCGGCCTCGGCGTTCTCCCGGCCGGCCGCGTGCAGCAGGGACAGCGTGGGCCGGGCGCCGGCGCTGGCCACGAGGAGGGTGTGCCGGGCCTCGGCGGAGAGCATCTCCAGCCGGCTGAGGACGAGCGCCCGCAGCGACGTCGGCACGGGCAGCGGCTCGCCCGGGCGGGGCGGGGTCGGGTTCTCGGCGAGGGCGCGGCCCAGCTCCAGAGCGAACAGCGGATTTCCGCCGCTGGTGCGGTGGATGTCCCGGACGGTGGAACGCGGCAGCCCGGTGTAGCCGCGGTGGTCGAGCAGCGCGGAGACCTGGGTGCGGGAGAGCGGGCCGAGCCGGACGGCGAGGGTGTCCGGGGGAGAGATGCGCAGGTGACGGTCGTACTCCTGGCCCTCGGTCCGCACCGCGCACAGCATCGTGACGGGGGCGTCGCCGAGGCGGCGGGCGGCGAAGCCGAGGAGTTCCGCGCTGGCCGGGTCCAGCCACTGCACGTCGTCGGCGACGACCAGGACCGGCCCCTCGGCGGCCAGCGCGCGCAGCGCGGACAGCACGGCGAGGCGCAGCGCCAGGCCGTCGCGCTGGAGGGTGGACTCGCCGCGGCCGGTGAGCGCCGACTCCAGCGCCGTGCGCTGGGCGGCGGGCAGCTTGCCGGACACCTCGTCCAGCACCAGGCCGAGCAGGTCGGCCAGGGCCAGGAACGGCAGATGCGATTCGGACTCCGTCGCCGAGCAGCGCAACACGGTCCGCGCCGCTTCGGCGTAATCCGCGGCCAATGCCCGCAGCACGGTCGACTTTCCTATTCCCGCGGGCCCGTGGAGCAGCACGCTGCCGCCGTGACCGACCTGCTCACGTGCCGCCGTGAACAGTTCCTCCCGGCCGATGACCAGGTCGGGGCGGCTTCTGGCAGGCTCCTTGAAGTCCCGTCGCACGGTCACCGCTCCTTCCGAGTGTCGTGTCCTGGCCAAATTCTAGGCAACAACTCATTGAAATCCGGAGTGACGGGACGGTGAGGGATATAACAGCGACGGCGCACGGTGAAATTCGGCGGGGCTTCCCATGAATGCCCGCACGGCTCCACACCCACGCCGGCACCCCGCCCCGCCGTCGCTGGCGTGGCGCCGCACTGTGGCCGGGGCGCCGGGCGAAGGTGCTGGCGTGGCGCTGGGCTGTGGTGTGGCCGGGGTGCTGGGGCGGGGGGCCCGGGCCCCGGACCGGTGTGGTTGCGAGGCCCCTTACCGAGGTCGGCGCGCAGGCGAGCGCCTCGGCGAAGACAGGGCCGGCCATGTCCATGAACCCGCCGTGGCGATCCGCGCCGACCGGGACCGCCGGCAGCGGAAGCCGGTGCAGCGCCACGGCCACCGCGCCGAGCAGGAGGTGGGGGTTCGCGAGCCTGGCCTTCCAGTAGTCGAGGTCACAGGCAGCCGAAGCGGGAAGAAGCTGCACGCCCAGGTACGGCCCGGCCGCGTGCGGAAGGAGGTCATGTCGTCACCGCCTCGCGCGGCAGCGGCTGCCGCAGGCCGACAACGTCACCGGACGGCAGGAGGTATCCGGTGCCCTCCAAGATCAGCACGCCGTTGCACAGCTCGCTGCACTCGATCTTGGGACGGTGAACGCGGATCTTGGCTGTCTCGCAGTCCCGCGCCCTCGCAGGCGGGCATGCGACCGAGTGGCCGCACACCAGACCAGCTGCGCCGAGCGCGGTGATGACCCTGGCCACCGCAGTCGCGAGCGTCCGCAGATGCCTCCGCGCGTCCAGGTACCGCGTCGGCACGTCCGCGTCGGCGACCCTCCGGGCCGCGGTGAGCGCCGCGTCGAGCTCCGGACGCCTCCGCCCGCAACGCCGCCGATGACGTGACAGCCGGCGGGGTGGCTCTGGGGTGTTCGAGACAGTTGGCTGTGGGATCCGGTCGGTACTGATTCTCCGATCCCAGTAGTGACATGCAACACATTCCAGCGCGTCGCGGCTTGACTTCAAGCGCTTCAAGCATTGGAGGCTTCCCATATGCCAGGAGCAACCCGAGAGCACGCAGTGGGTCTGACCATTCAGGAGATGGCGCGGCGGTCTGGTTTCACTGAACCCACGTTGCGCTACTACGAGAAGATCGGCCTGCTGGGAACGGTTGCGCGGGACAAAGCCAGCGGTCATCGCCGATACGAACCAGCAACCGTGGAGCGCGTCGAGGCACTGTCCTGCCTGCGCTCGTCAGGTGTGACGGTCAGCGGAATGCGTCGCTACCTGGACCTGCTCGCCCGCGGAGATTCCGCGGCGGGTGATCTGCGGGACCTGTTCGCCGCTCAAGCGGAAAGGCTGGCCGCCGACATCGAGCAGCTCCAGCTACGTCTGGCATATCTGCGCGGCAAAGCCGATATGTGGGACGCCCGCGTTCGCGGCGACACCGCAGCCGAGAACCGCGCAGTCGAAGAGATCACGCACCTGCTACAACAGTTCAGCCACTGAAGGACCGAGACATCATGACCACAGAAGACCCCACATCCATCCCCGAGGACGCGACGATTCTGGTCACCGGCGGCAGTGGCTTCGTCGGCAGCCACACGGTTGTCGGGCTGCTTCGCGCAGGCCATCGGACCCGGGTGGCAGTTCGCGGACCTGCACAGGAGGCCCAGACGCTGGCAGCGCTCCAGCAGGCCGGCGTCGATCCAGCAGGCCGACTGACGTTCGCCGTCGCCGACCTCAGCGCCGACGCGGGCTGGGCGCAGGCCATGGACGGGGTCACCCACGTTCTTCACCACGCCTCGCCCTTCCCGGTCGCTCCGCCTGAAACGGAGGACGAGGTTGTCCTCCCTGCCCGCGACGGGGCCCTGCGCGTCATCACAGCGGCTCGAAACGCCGGCATCGCGCGGGTCGTCATGACGTCCTCCTACGCCGCGATCGGGTACACGAGGACACCTGACGACCACTACACGGAGGAGAACTGGACCGACCCGGAAACCCCGGGCCTGCCCGCGTACCACAAGTCCAAGATCCTGGCCGAGGCGGCGGCGTGGGACTACGTCCGCACTCACGGAGACATCGAACTCGTAGTCATCAACCCCACCGGCATCTTCGGCCCTCAGCTGGTGGACCGGCCCTCCGGCTCGATCGGCCTGATCAAGGCCATGCTGAACGGTGACATGCCTGTGGTACCCGTCATGCACTTCGGCGTCGTCGACGTCCGTGATGTCGTGGACCTGCACCTGCGCGCGATGGTGCACCCGAAGGCGGCGGGCGAGCGTTTCATCGCCAACAAGGGATCATCCAGCTTCTTCGGCCTGGCGAACATCCTGCGTGAGCGCTTCCCCGCCTTCGCCGAGAAGCTGCCTGCGAAGGAGCTGACCATCGAGGAGGTGCACGAGGCGGCGAAGACCGAGCCCGCCCTGCGGGAGGCCGCGGTGCTGCAAGGCCGGATCCCCGTCATCAGCAACGACAAGGCACGGTCAGTGCTGGGCTGGGAGCCCAGGGAGATCACCGACACCATCACTGCGACCGCCGAAGCGCTGATCGAGCTGGACGTCGTCCGTCTCACCGAATAGAGCAGCTTCCGGTCGTGACGATCCTGAGAACAGCGGTCTGCGGGCCCGGCACCGGAGCGGTGCCGGGCCCTTCTGTGGTGCATGGCGCCGCGGCATGCCAGTAGCCGATCCGTCATATACAGCTCGTCGTCGCGTGAACCCGCTGCGGCGCGCCCCGGCCCTGGGCGCCGACCCCCAACGATGGGCACGAGCTCCCCCAAGACGGCTCCCTCCCGGGTACGAACCTCGCTCTCGCTCCACAGGAAGTACCTGGCGATGCGGGCGGCCGCCTGGTTCACCCAGGCCAGCCGCCCGGGCAGCGGTGCGGCCACCCACCGAAGCCACACCCGAGACGGCGGACTCGTCCGCTTCCCACAACGCCGCAGACGAGTGGAGGAATTGTCAAGAACTGTGGATGGGGTCTCATCCTGGCTGTCTGTAGCATCAGCGCGTGCCGGAGATATGGATCGGTCGCGACGTTGCTGGCCGGCGTAGGAACTGGTGGTGGACCAGGTTCTTGTCGCTGCTGTTCGCGGGCATGGCAGTGGCGACGGAGTCGACGGCCACGACGGGCCGCTGGTGGTGGGCTGGCGTCGTCGGCGTCCTTTGGCTGGTCTCGCTCTTCTATATGATCAACCGCGGATATGGCCGAACGCTCCTCGCACCTGATCGGATGCAGTTCTCCACACTCGTCAGCCGACGAGCGATCCCGTGGAGTGAGATCACCAGCATTGAGCCGCGCAGCCACCAGACACGCGGCGGGGCCTGGTGGGAGGTGCGCGTGTATCGGGCGAGAGGACGATCGCTTGCGATCCCGGGGATCTTCACCAGCCGTCGCGGCGATAAGGTCTTCGAAGGCAACCTGGCCGTGGTCCGCGAGTACTGGGCCCGTGCGACAGCGCCGAAGTAAGTCCCTTGCGCGATCCGGTCCGTCCGCGAGGTGTGGGACGAGATCAAGATGAAGCGAGAGTGACCCGCCGCCTGCCCCCGTCGAGTTGATGGGGGCAGGCGCACTTGGGTCGACTGTCGGACCCTGCGCTTACCCTTACCGCGTGGGCAATGTCATGTACTTGAGGATGCCGTTCTCGGCCAGCGACGCCGACAACTGGCAATCGTTCGAGCGGCTGGTAGCGGACGAGGTGAGCAAGCTCGACTCCAGTGCGACTGTCCAACATGACGCGAAGCTGGTCGGCGTCCACAGCAAGATCGAGCGCCAGATCGACGTGCTTGCGTCAGTGCCAGCCATCGGCGCAACCATGCGAATCGCCTTCGAGTGCAAGCTCTACAAGCGCGCCGTGGGTATCGGGACCGCCGAGGAGTTCATCGGCAAGCTCCAAGACCTGCGCGTGGACCGTGGAGTCCTGTGCGTCTTCGGTGACGTAACCCCCGCCGCATACAGGCGCCTTGCCGGGGTCCTTCATCCCAGCATCGACCTTTACCTCTGGCACCGGGAGAAGCCCACGTACCTCGATTTGGAGAAGGCGTTCGAGGAAGACTGCATGGATCCGGACGCCCCAACCTGGTGGGATCAACGCATGTCGCAGGTGCGTCGCCGATGGCATGACTACTCCATCCCGAGCTCCTTCTTGTAGTCGGCGACGGCGACAGCGGAGGCCGGCTGAGCGGCCCAGCAGTAGGCGGCGGCGAGAGCCGCGGGAAAGGTGGAGACGAACGCGAGGGCGGCGACGATGAGCAGGCAGACGAGCAGTGCGACATTAGCAACTCTCTTCGCCGTAGGGGTGGCAGGTGCCGCCGGCCGCACCGGTCCGAGCCCCTCTGCGCACGCCGGACTGACCGTGCGACGCTGGGTGGGGCAAGGGGAGATCCTCCTTCGATGAGGCGCCCTCGACCGGCGCCCGGTACGTCAAGTGGGAAACGTACGTACGTGACCGGGCATGCGGTCGACGTACGCGGCCGGGATGGTCAGGCGTTGCGAGTCGACTCGCGGACGTAGCGGTCGTGGGCCATGTGGCGCAGCAACGCGCCGGAGTACGGGACTCCTCGGCCGACAGGCTTCGCGGGGGACAAGACGTTGACGCCGACGCGAGCGAGGGTGAAGACCTCGACGAGTAGGGCGACGTACAGGGCGGCGATGGCGACGGTCATGGGGCGTGCTCCTTCGGGACCGGCGATCCACGGTGGACCGCTCAGCACCGTCCCCGAGGCGGACCACTCGGGGACGACGCTCAGCGGGCCAGCGTCACGCGGTCTAGCTCGCCAGCACCACGCGCACGCCGATGCTCTCGGGGTTGCCCGTCTGCGCCTCGAAGCGCGACACCTTCTCGACCACGCCGACGCCGGGGAAGAACTTGCCCACCATCGACTGAGCACCCTTGCTCGCAGCAGCGCGCACGGAGTCGATCGGGAAGTTCGGGGTGTTGGAGCGAACCTTGTACTGAGCCTCGACAACGACGGTTCGGGCACTGCCGTTGGCCGTGGCCGTGAACCGCTTCGACTCGGGGCGAGCGCTCATGTCAGGGGACGAGACGCCACCGCCGGGGGACACGGTGAGGCCACCAGCGATCTCACCGTGAATCGGGAACGCCTTGACCATTTCGATGGACAGGGTGCCGACGATCGCCTTGACGTCGCGCTTGACGGGCTCCTTCGTGATGACCGGGACCAAGGCGTACGCGCCGAGCTGCTGCACTCGGATCACATCGACGGTGAACCCGTCCTGTCGGTCGGTGCTCTGCGTAGGCTCGAAGCGCATGTTCCACCCTCGGGCGTCGAACTCCCGGATCATGTCGCGCTTGTCGATCTGCTGGAAGTGCGGGAGGCGAAAGCTGCGGATGGTGATCTCAGCCGTGAGGATGCCGCCCTTCTCGACGGCCGTACCCTCCTGAGTGATGACGACGACCGGGCCAGCGGCCAGGTTCTCGGGCACCTCGGCCGGATGGAGGAACGAGGGGATCACCTCGGCCGCGTAGGGGACCACCTTCGCCACGGCCTCGGCCACCAGGACCGACAGGCTCTTGTCGACGTTCGGGGCATCCTTCGCGAGCCGGTTTGCCTTGGCCTTCTGCCCCTCGGCCAGCAGGGCGGCACGCTCGACGGCCGCGCGAGCCTCGGCCAGATCGGCGGCGGTGTAGGTGTCGTTGCCGCGCTTGAACGAGCCGAGGATGCCGGACAGGTGATCCTGTGCTGTGTGCGTCACCCACGCCCCACCGGCCAGTGAGGGAACCGGTGAGGCAGAGGGAGCGTGCGGGGAGCGCGCAGGAGGACGCGCCCATGAGGTCTGGGAGGGGAGCTACCCCCACACTTACTGGTAGGAGTTGATCAAAGCTCTGTTGCGGCGCCCGAGGCGTGAGGCTGATCACTCGAAGACCGGGAGTGGAGGACCCTCACTTACTGATACGGAGCTTGCGGGTCCTTCCGGAACGAGTCCGAGCCGTGACGCCGGTCACTCGACTGTCAGTCCCTCGGCCTACCGTCCTCGCATGGACATGAACGACCCGCAGGACGTAGGCGCCGCGTTCGGCGCCCTGATTCTCGGAGGCACGGTGAGCGAGGAGCCGCCTCCGCCAGACTCCCCCCTCGGCCGCGTGCGGGAGTTCACCGCCCGGTACGGCGAGGACGCGCTGAAGCCTGAGCACATCAGGGCTGCGCATGAGGGGTGCCCTCTGCTCCCGTGAAGCTGCGCCGTGCCAGGCACTTCATGCAACAACGTGCATACCCACGAACGTGCATGGACGGCCGGGCATGACACTCGTACGGTCGTGTCCAACGGCCCGACAGGGCCGACAGACAAGGGGGGTTTCGCATGGCACGCGAAGAACTGACTCGGCTTACCGGCAACGGAAACGGCGAGTGCGGCGAAGACGACTGCCCGAATGTTTACCGGACCGAGCGGGGAACGTTCGTCGTGCAGGGAGACGTTTCCAGGGCCTTCGCTCCGCCGCAGGGGGAAGGGCTTGTGGAGATTCCCGAGAGCGTTCTTCGGGGGGTCGTTCGTGCTCTTGGATGGTGACGACTGGAAGGCAACCATTCGGGGATTTCAGTTTGAGGCATGGCGACTGGAGACCCTCCCGCAGTACCTCGTACCGCAGGAATCCGGAGAGCTCGAAGACTTCCGAGCGGGTAAGCGAGTCGACCCGGACACCTACTCGTCGCCATACACGGAAGACCTGAAGAGGCTTCGCGGCGAGGGGAAGCGTAAGGGGCGAGTGCACATCCTGACTCGGCCGCTCTCCGAGTATCTACAATTCGAGTTCTCTCGGTACTACGTCCCGCACGTACTCGCCGGGGAAGACATTCGAATTCTCGACGTGACCGAGCGAGAGAATCCCTTGCCCGGAGTCCAAGACTTCTGGATGTTCGATCGCTCGACGGTCGTTCTCATGCATTACGAGGACGACGGCACGCAGGTGAGTCGAGAGCTGTTCGAGAGCGAGCCGGCCGACTTCATCGCATACCAGCGCATTGCCATCGCTGAGTCGGTCCCGTTCCTGGAGTACGTGAAGGGGTGACGTTCGAAGCTGGGCAGCTCGGCGAGTCCGGCCCTGAACTTGCCTCACTGCTCCGAGAGCTACGCAAGCGAGCCGGTCTCTCAGAGGATCGGCTCGCCGCGCGCTGCAACATGTCTCAGTCCAAGGTGAGCCGGATCGAAAACGGCCGGACGCGGCCGTCCCTGGTCGACGTGGAGGCGATCCTCAGAGCGTTGGAGGCGCCGCCCGAACTGGTCGCCCAGGCGTCCGCGCTCGCCAGGATGGCCAACACGGAATGGCGGAACCTGCGGGAGCTTCGCCGTAAGGGACTCGGAACACGACAGGCAGAGCTGAAAGGGCTCGAAGCGTCCTCGGCGCACATGCGCTACTTCCTGCTCTCGATGATTACCGGTCTCCTCGCCACGCCAGAATACGTGAGGGCGAGCCTCGCTCACTCCCCGGCGGATACGAGTAAGGCAGTCGCGGGAAAGCTGGAGCGGCAAGCCGTTCTCTACGACGTTTCGAAGCAGTTCACGTTTCTGCTGACCGAGCAGGCCGTTCGCTGGCCTGTCGTTTCGCCGTTGGCTTTGGCTGAACAGATGGACCGCTTGTCTTCTCTGTCTTACCTTCCGAATATCTGTATCGGTGTGATTCCCGTGGGGTCGGTAACCCCTCGGGTGCCACTGAATGCCTTCACGATCTACGACGCATCGTTGGTCACCATCGAAACTTCGGCGGGAAGTCTGGTACTGCGTGACGGCCGAGATGTGCAGACCTACTTGAAGGAATTCGCGGGATACGAGGAATGCGCACTGTTCGGTGAGGAACTTCGAGCGAGGCTCGCCGAGTGGTCGGCTGCCTGCCGTGCATGACTTCAGTGGACAACGCGCATGAACCGAGGCTCGGTGCGCATTTCGCGGGATCATGCTTCGGCAGATACGAAGTCCGGGAGGCCGTACGGAATGAGTACACCGAAGACGACGATCACGGGACCGGTGCACCTGACGGCCCCGGATCAGGAGCCGGAACCCGTAGGAAGCTGCCGGGAATGCCTCGGCCACGCCGTGACTCGGGCCAACGCCCGATCGGTCGGCGACTACTCGAAGGTGTCGGACGCGAACGTCGTGCTCCGTACGCACCTGCGGGAAGACCACGGGGCCGAGTGATGGACATGCAGACGTGGCGAGACGGCCGAGCTACGGCCGTTGAAGCGACCGAGACACTGCGGGCGGCCCTTGCCTCCCTCGGCATCCCAGAGAGCGTGTGGGGGACCGTGCGCCCTGTCGTCACCCACAGGGGGACGGCGTACGTGCACGTTGGCCTGGTGCGTGCGGACGTGGCTGAGCGGATGGCCGAGGCTATGAGAGCCCGAGGGGGTGCGCAGTGACCCGCTCCGTCCTTCGGTACGTGAAGCACCGGATCACGCAGCAACCGGACACTTGCGCGAACGTTCGAGGCCGAATGCATGACGTGCGACTGGAACGCGAAGCCGTCGACAGACGGCGCGACGGTTGACGTCGAGTGCATGAGCCATGAGCCACACCGGCCGGACAGCGCACGCGACGTTCCGCCGGTTGTGTACGTCGCTTGCTCTCGTCGAGCGAGCCGAGTAGCCGAACGCAGTGAACCCGCCGGCCGGTATGGGCTGACGGGGTCTCGGTCACTCAGGGGGGACGGCTGACTGAACGGAGAGTGGTCGGAAGGCTCAGCCGGTGAGCATCTCCGCCACCACGCCCCCGCGCGAGCCGGCCCCCGCCGGGCCGTCTCCGCGCACGGCACGACCCCGCCGACGGCGGGACCCTCGGCATGCCCGTCGCACGGCGTGCGGAAAACGGCTTCGGGAGCGCTCCCAAGATGCATTGACCACGCGCCTGCCACGCGCCGGTTGGGCGAGAGGGCGAGCGCACCTCCCTGAACAGCTAATTCGAGACTCCTTCGACCCATCCTCCCCGCAGGGTTGTCAGGGACATGAACGCCTCCTACAGTCCGGTTCGAAACCAGAGGAGTGGGAGCGCTCCCACCCTGGCGGACGGGCGCGCTCCCGAGCCGAGCCCATCCCTGGCGAAACCGGCTGTTCCTCCCAGAGAGGCACCCGCATGCGACCGTTATCGACGCACCCCCCCACCGGGCGCGGCCTGTTGGGCGCGCTGCTCACCGCACTCGCCACCCTGGCGGCACTCGTCGCCGCCGCTCCGCCGGCCCAGGCGGACACGACGATCTGCGAACCGTTCGGATCGACCGTCATCCAGGGACGCTACGTCGCCCAGAACAACCGCTGGGGCACCAACGCCACCCAGTGCGTCACCGCCACCGACACAGGTTTCCGGGTCACCCAGGCCGACGGCTCGGTGCCCACCAACGGGGCCCCGAAGTCGTACCCGTCGGTCTTCGACGGCTGCCACTACACCAACTGCTCACCGGGGACCAACCTCCCCGCGCAGGTCAGCACCATCTCCAGCGCGCCCTCCAGCATCTCGTACGGCTATGTCGGCAACGCCGTGTACAACGCCTCGTACGACATCTGGCTGGACCCGACGCCCCGGACCGACGGCGTCAACCGGACCGAGATCATGATCTGGTTCAACCGGGTAGGCCCGATCCAGCCGATCGGCTCCCAGATCGGCACGGTCACCGTCGGTGGGCGTTTCTGGCAGGTGTGGCAGGGCAGCAACGGCTTCAACGACGTGCTGTCCTTCGTCGCCCCGTCGGCGATCGGCAGCTGGAGCTTCGACGTGATGGACTTCGTCCGGCAGGCCGTCTCCCGCGGAATGGCCCAGAACAACTGGTATCTGACGAGCGTTCAGGCAGGCTTCGAGCCCTGGCAGGACGGCGTGGGCCTCGCGGTGAACTCCTTCTCCTCCACCGTCAACACCGGTGACGGCGGTGGCGGCGATCCGGGGGAGCCCGGCGACGCCGCCTGCGAGGTCACGTACTCCGCGAACGTCTGGCCGGGCGGCTTCACCGCCGAGGTCATTGTCACCAACACCGGCACGGCCCCCGTCGACGGCTGGAAGCTCGGGTTCACCCTGCCGTCCGGGCAGCGGGTCACCAACGCCTGGAACGCCACCGTCGCCCCGTCCTCCGGAGCGGTCGTGGCGAGCAACGCCGCGCACAACGCGTGGATCGCCCCCGGCGGCAGCCAGAGCTTCGGCTTCCAGGGCGTCCACAGCGGCGCGTTCGCCGAGCCGGACGCGTTCAGCCTGAACGGCACCGCCTGCGTCACCGCGTGACGGCACCGGCGCCGCTCGCGCGGGCGGCCGGCTGGCCCACGCGGACGCACCCGGACGCACCCGGACGCGACCCGCACGGCCGGGCGCTCCACCGGTACGCCACGGGTTCCGGCGCGTTCCGTCGCGCCGGCCGGGCGCCCGGCCGACAGGCCGCCGTACCCGTCCGCCGGCCCCGCGCACGGCACCGGCGCCCCTGCCACAGCACCACCGCAGAGTGCACCACTGTCCCGGCACGACGGCACGCTGCACCACCGCACCGGCACCCCGCCCCCCACCTCCGAGGCCGTCCGTCCTCTTCCCCGTGTGCAGGTCGGCCCCGCAACACCCCCCGCACCGCTCCCTTCGGACCGCCCGGAAGGCCCGTCCGCATGAGCCCTTCAGCACTGACCCGCCCGCGCCTCCGGCGCCCCGCCCGCCCCGTCGTCTGTACCACGACGCCGGTCCTCGCCGGCCTCACCGCAGCGACATCAGCCCCGGCGACCTCCCCGTCGGCCGCCGCCGTACTCCCGTACCAGGACCCCTCCCGTCCCGTACCCGAACGCCTCGCCGACCTGGCGCCACTGCGTGGGCCGACCCCCACGACTCGCTGCAACACACCGCCCTGAGCACCCCGCTCGCGGCGCGGTGGGGACACCCGAACTGCCCACCGCCCCTCGTTCGGCTCCACCGCGGGCGGCGGTGACGGCGCCCGCCCCGCAGTGGGCCGGCACCCCCTGACCGCACCACCGGCACGACGCACCGGGCGCCGTCCCGGCGCGCTCCGCATTCCGCACCCGTACCGCACGCATCTGGAGGTAGGCATGCCAGACCGCTTCGGACCCGCAGCCGCACGCCCGCACCGACCACGACGACGCCGTACGTCCGCCCTGGCCACCACCCTGGCGACGCTGCTGCTCGGGGCGGCGGGACAGCTCTCCGCGCAGCCGGCGGCCGCCGCCGAGCCGCACGTGGACAACCCGTTCGCCGGAGCCTCGTTCTACGTCAACCCCGACTACGCCCGCCTGGTCGACGGGTCCATCGCCCAGACCACCGACGCGACGCTCAAGGCCCGGATGGAGAAGGTCAAGAGCTATCCGACGGCCGTCTGGCTGGACCGCATCGCCGCCATCCACGGCGGCGCGGCCAACGCGGGCCGCAAGAGCCTCGCCGACCACCTCGACCTGGCGCTCGCGCAGAAGAAGCCCGGTCAGCCCCTCGTCGCCACCTTTGTCGTGTACGACCTCCCGGGCCGGGACTGCTCCGCCCTCGCCTCCAACGGCGAACTGCCGTTGACCGCCGTCGGTTTGGCGCGTTACAAGACCGAGTACATCGACGAGATCGCCGAGGTGTTCGCCGACCCGAAGTACCAGGACATCCGGATCACCACCGTCATCGAACCGGACGGCCTGCCGAACCTGGTCACCAACCTGTCCGACCCCGAATGCGCCCAGGCCAAGAGCAGCGGCGTCCAGGTCGATGCCATCCGGTACGCGCTGAACAAGCTGCACGCCGTTCCGAACGTGTACACGTACATGGACTTCGCCCACTCCGGCTGGCTCGGCTGGGACACCAACCTCTCCCAGACCACCCAGCTGTACACGGACGTCGTCAGGGGCACCACGGCGGGGCTGGGCAGCGTGGACGGCCTGGTCACCAACGTCTCCAACTACACGCCGCTCGCCGAGCCGTTCCTCACCGACCCGAACAAGACGGTCGGCGGCAACATGATCAAGTCGGGCAAGTACTACGAGTGGAACCCGAACTTCGACGAGTCGGACTTCACCAAGGCCGTGCACGCCGCGCTGGTGGCCCAGGGCTGGCCGGCCTCCACCGGCATGGTCGTCGACACCTCCCGCAACGGCTGGGGCGGCGCCGGGCGGCCGACCGCAGAGGGCACGAGCACGGTCCTCGACACCTACGTCAGCCAGTCCAAGGTGGACCGGCGGGCGCACCGCGGCCTGTGGTGCAACGTCAACGGCGCGGGCTTGGGCCATCCCCCGCAGGCCTCGCCCGCCGGTCATCCGGACGCGCACCTCGACGCGTTCCTGTGGATCAAGCCGCCGGGCGAGTCGGACGGCGCGAGCGAGGACATCCCGAACGACGAGGGCAAGCGTCCGGACCCGATGTGCAACCCGGACTACACGGCGCCCAACGCGGGCAACAACCCCACCGGCGCGATGCCCGACGCGCCGCTGGCCGGCCACTGGTTCCACAACCAGTTCGCGATGCTGGTGCGCAACGCGTACCCGGCCGTGCCCACCGACGGCGGCGGCGACCCCGGTGATCCGGGCGACACCACCGCCCCGACCGCGCCGACCGGCCTGAGGACCACGGCGAGGAGCGCCACCAGCGTTTCCCTCGCCTGGACCGCGGCCACCGACGACGTGGGCGTGACCGGTTACGACGTGTACCGCGACGGCACCCGGATCACCTCCACGCCGGGCACCGCGACGACGTTCACGGACACCGGGCTGAGCCCCGCCACGGCGTACGCCTACACCGTCCGGGCCCGGGACGCCGCCGGGAACGTCTCCGCGGCCTCGGCCGGGCTGAGCGTCACCACCGACGCGGGCGGCGGCAATCCCGACCCGGCGGGCGGCGTCAAGGTCGCCTACAAGAACAACGACTCCTCGGCCACGGACAACGCCATCCGGCCCGGTCTGCGCGTCACCAACACCGGCAGCGGCCCGCTGGACCTGACCAAGGTCACCGCCCGTTACTACTTCACTCGGGACGGCGGCTCGCCGACCGTCAACGCCTGGTGCGACTACGCGGCCGTGGGCTGCGCCGACGTCAGGCTGCGGGTGGTCCCGCTGAGCACACCGGTGGCGGGCGCGGACGCCTACCTCGAGGTCGGCTTCTCCACCGGCACGCTGGCCGCGGGCCGGGACACCGGCGACATCCAGCTCCGGATGGCCAAGTCCGACTGGTCCGCCTTCAACGAGGCCGGTGACTACAGCCGCACCACCGCCACGTCGTACGCCGACGCCCCGGCGGTCCCCGCCTACGTCGGCACCGTACTGGCCTGGGGCACGCCGCCCGCCTGATCCCCCCACGCTCCCCCGCCCGTCCGGCGGCACCCTCCCCGGGACGGGCGGGGGCTCCAGTGCCAACCAGACAGGAGACACGAAGACATGGCTCGACGCAGACGACTCATCTCGCTGGCGGCCGTGCTGGCCACCCTCCTGGCCGGGCTCGGCCTGGCCCTGATCGGCCAGGGCAGCGCGCAGGCGCACGGTGTGGCGATGATGCCCGGATCGCGGACCCACCTCTGCTATCTGGACGCCAAGACCAGCACCGGCGCACTCGACCCGACGAACCCGGCGTGCGAGGCCGCCCTCGCCGAGAGCGGCGCGACCGCGCTGTACAACTGGTTCGCCGTGCTCGACTCCCACGCGGGCGGCCGGGGCCCCGGTTACGTGCCGGACGGCAAGCTGTGCAGCGCCGGCGACCGGTCCCCGTACAACTTCACCGGCTACAACGCCACCCGCGCCGACTGGCCGCGCACGCACCTGACCTCGGGTGCGACCATGCGGGTCAAGTACAGCAACTGGGCCGCGCACCCCGGCGACTTCCGGGTGTATCTGTCCAAGCCCGGCTACTCGCCCTCCACCGAGCTGGGCTGGGACGACCTGGAACTGATCCAGACGGTCACCAACCCGCCCCAGTCCGGCTCGGTGGGCAGCGACTCCGGTCACTACTACTGGGACCTGAGGCTGCCCTCCGGGCGCTCCGGTGACGCGGTGATGTTCATCCAGTGGGTGCGCTCGGACAGCCAGGAGAACTTCTTCTCCTGCTCCGACGTCGTCTTCGACGGCGGCAACGGCGAGGTGACCGGCATCCGCGGCTCGAACGGCACCCCGACGCCGACGCCGACACCGACGCCGACACCGACGCCCACCGGCCCGCACACCGGGTGCATGGCCGTCTACTCGGTGACGAACTCCTGGAGCGGCGGCTTCCAGGGCTCGGTGCAGGTGATGAACCACACCACGGCACCGCTGAACGGCTGGGCCGTGCGCTGGCAGCCGGGCTCCGGCACCAGGATCAACCAGGTCTGGAACGGCTCGCTGAGCACCGGCTCCGACGGCACGGTCACGGTCGGGAACGTCGACCACAACCGGACCGTCGCGCCGGACGGCAGCGTCACCTTCGGCTTCACCGCCACCTCGACCGGCAACGACTTCCCCGTCGGATCGATCGGCTGCGTCAACCCCTAGCCGGCCTCCGCCCGTGCGGCGGCGCCGGATCCCGCGGCGAGCGGGAACGGCGCCGCCGTACGCCGTCTCAGACCAGCGTGGAGTGCAGGGTGTCGGCGGGCTGGTTCACCGGGCGTGGGACGCCGGTGCCGCCGTCCACGACGAACAGCGGCACGCCGAGCGCGTCGGCGCGGGCGCGGGCCCCGGCGGCGTACCCGGCGAGCGAGAAGTACACGCACTGCGCGGACTCCGACATGGCCGTCAGCCACAGGCACTCCACGTCCCGCACCGACGCCGGGCGCGCGGACGGGTCGACCTGGGCGACCAGGCCGCGGGCGGCGAGGGCCACCCCGGACGGGGGCCGCTGGTCGGCGCGGCGCAGGTCACGGTGGCCGAGGCGGTGCAGATAGAGGGCGGCCGCCGTGACGGCGTCCAGGGCGGTGCGCAGGGTGACCGGTCGCCGTCGGCCGGCGCCGGGCGCGGCCACGGGCAGGCGCAGCACCGTTCCGCAGGGGCAACCCAGCTCGGGGCGCGGCCACTGGTTGCGCCGGCCGCAGGGGACGCAGCGCACCTCGACCCATTCCTCGTCCCAGCTGCGCCGGGTGACGGGCTGCGGCGCGGCGCAGCGGTCCAGCGGCGGGCCGGTGGGGGCGCCGCAGGCGCAGGGATACGACGGCGCGGTGTAGAGGAGCTCACGACGGCAGGCCGGGCAGCGCACCGGCAGGCTCTCGGGCATGGCCACATCGTGCTCCTCCCGCCGGCTGTCTGTCCGTCCCTTGACGGCATTCGAGCCGCGCCCTTACCTTGCTTCCAGATAGTAGAATTTATTTTCCGTTATGCGGAAGTGCTCACCGGCGGGGCGCGGCGGGAGTACGCATCCGACAGCCGAAGCAGGAGTACTCAATGGCTCGTATGACCGCTGCCCGCGCGGCAGTCGAGATCCTCAAGCGCGAGGGCGTCACGGACGCCTTCGGCGTGCCGGGCGCGGCGATCAACCCGTTCTACGCGGCACTCAAGGCGTCCGGCGGCATCAGCCACACCCTCGCCCGCCATGTGGAGGGCGCCTCGCACATGGCCGAGGGCTACACCCGCACCCACCCCGGCAACATCGGGGTGTGCATCGGCACCTCCGGCCCGGCCGGCACCGACATGATCACCGGCCTGTACTCCGCGACCGGCGACTCCGTCCCGATCCTGTGCATCACCGGCCAGGCGCCGACCGCGGTGATCCACAAAGAGGACTTCCAGGCCGTCGACATCGCCTCCATCGCCAAGCCGGTGACGAAGATGGCGGTCACCGTGCTGGAGGCCGCGCAGGTCCCCGGCGTCTTCCAGCAGGCGTTCCACCTGATGCGCTCCGGCCGCCCCGGCCCCGTCCTCGTCGACCTGCCGATCGACGTCCAGCTCACCGAGATCGAGTTCGACCCGGAGACGTACGAGCCGCTGCCCGTCTACAAGCCGGCCGCCACCCGGGCCCAGATCGAGAAGGCGATCGGGATGCTGAACGCGTCCGAGCGCCCGCTGATCGTGGCCGGCGGCGGCATCATCAACGCGGACGCCGCCGACCTTCTGGTGGAGTTCGCCGAACTGACGGGCACTCCGGTCGTGCCGACCCTGATGGGCTGGGGCACCGTCCCCGACGACCACGAGCTGAACGCCGGCATGGTGGGCCTGCAGACCTCGCACCGCTACGGCAACGCGACCTTCCTGGAGTCCGACTTCGTCCTCGGTATCGGCAACCGCTGGGCCAACCGCCACACGGGCAGGCTCGACGTCTACACCGCCGGCCGCACGTTCGTCCACGTCGACATCGAGCCGACCCAGATCGGCAAGATCTTCGCACCCGACTACGGCATCGCCTCCGACGCCAGGGCCGCGCTGAAGCTGTTCGTCGAGGTGGCCCGCGAGCTGAAGGCGGCCGGCCGGCTGCCCGACCGCTCCGCGTGGGCCGCGTCGGCGCAGGAGAAGAAGGCGACGCTGCAGCGCCGTACGCACTTCGACGACATCCCGATCAAGCCGCAGCGCGTCTACGAGGAGATGAACAAGGCCTTCGGCCCGGAGACGCGGTACGTCACCACCATCGGCCTGTCGCAGATCGCCGGCGCCCAGATGCTGCACGTCTACCGGCCGCGGCACTGGATCAACTGCGGCCAGGCGGGCCCCCTGGGCTGGACCGTCCCGGCCGCGCTGGGCGTCGCCAAGGCCGACCCGGAGGCCTCCGTGGTCGCGCTCTCCGGCGACTACGACTTCCAGTTCATGATCGAGGAACTGGCCGTCGGCGCCCAGCACCGGATCCCCTACGTGCACGTCCTGGTGAACAACTCCTACCTGGGCCTGATCCGCCAGGCGCAGCGGGCGTTCGAGATCGACTTCCAGGTCAACCTGGAGTTCGAGAACCTCAACTCACCGGAGCTCGGCGTCTACGGCGTCGACCACGTCAAGGTCGCCGAGGGCCTCGGCTGCAAGGCGATCCGGGTGACCGACCCCCGCGAACTGGGCGCGGCCTTCGAGCAGGCCAAGAAGCTGGCCGCCGAGTTCCGGGTGCCGGTGGTGGTCGAGGCGGTCCTGGAGCGGATCACCAACATCTCCATGTCCGGCACCAACGACATCAGCAACGTGGTGGAGTTCGAGGAGATCGCGACGGAGCCCGGGCACGCGCCGACGTCGATCAGGACGCTGAAGGTCTGACGCGGCTCCCCACGGTCCGCAGGCCGAGGGCGGCTCACCCCGAGGGGTGGGCCGCCCCGACGTCGTTCCGCGCTCAGTCGCCGCCGCCCCCGCCCCCGCCGCAGCCGTATCCGCCGCCGCCGTAGTGGTGATGGCCGCCCGACGCGGTGTCGCCCGGCTCGTGGCCTTCCTCGGCGCCGTAGGCCCGGCGCAGGTCGGTGCCCCGGCCGAACGGGAAGCGTCCCTCGTCCGCCAGGGCGCCGCGGCCGGCGAGCCCGGAGGCGCGGGCGAAGTGGGGTACGAGCGCCGTCAGGGCCCGTGCGCCGTGGAGCGCGACGGCGAACAGCATCTCCTCGTCGGTGAGGCCGTCCGGACCGGTGGGGAGCGGATGGCGGGCCCGGAGGGCGGTGAGGTGCCGGCGTCCCGCGCGGGTCGGGCCGGGCAGTCCCGAGCGCAGCAGCCCCGCCGAGGTGAGGTCCCCGCGCATCCGGGCGAGGGCGAGGCGAACGGCCGCGCGGCCCGGCAACTCCCGCGGTCCGGCGGGCCGGTGGAGACCGACGCGTACCGCCTTCTCCAGCGGGTGGTCGGGTGCGGGGAACGCGGCCGCCTTGCGCAGCGTCCCGGGCCGCCCCGCCTCGACCAGGCCCCGCAGATGCAGGCCCAGCACGGCCACGGTGACGGCGGCCCGTGGGCCACCCCGCAGATAACCGGCTTCGTGCGGCCCCGGCCGCCCCGTCGTCGCCTCGTCGCTCGTCACAGCCAACCCCCGTCACCCGGGGCCCGCCGCCCCCGTGCCGGCGGGTCCCGGTGTCCGAAGGGTATGTGCCCGCGTCAGGGGGCACTCGAAGCGTGCCGGGGCGGGTTCAGAGGTTGATTTGAGGGAGCCGTACCCGGCGTACGCCCCCTGGCGTACGCGGGGTCAGCCCGCACCGGGCGGCTCGTGGTGCTCCGACAGCCCGGGCCAGTCGTCCGGCCCGCCGCCCTGCCACTCGACGAGGTCGCTCTCCTCGACCTCGATGGTGTCGAGATCGGCCAGCCGAAGGATCTCGACGACGTCGTCCAGATGGGTGGCGATACCGAGCGTCTCGTCCCCGGCGGTGACCCTGCGGGAGCCGTCGAGGGCCGGGGGATGCACTACGACATGCGGGGGCTGTGTGGGGTGTGCCATGTCCCCAGGTTGCTGCCGGCCGGGTGTGTCCGCACGTCAGCCGGGTCCGGCGCGCCGCCCGTCGCCGTGCACCGCCCTCGTCGGGGCCGGGCACGGCGACGGGCGCCGGGAAGGTGAGGGTTCTTCCCGGCGCTCCGGTCGTCGTGGCCGTCCGGCGGTGCGAGGCCGGGCGCGTCAGGACGTTCGCGCCGCCGGACGGAGTCGGTGTGGCTGGGACCGCGGCGGCAGGCGACGGCACCGGGTTCCTTCCCTCAGGTCGAAGAAGGAGACTCGGGACCTTCACCACCGCACTGGCTCGCACGCCGCCGCGGTCCTCGCCGTGCCCGCCTCGCACCGGTCGACCACCCCTCGTCCGGGTCGCCGATGGCGTGGCGGGCTGTGCGTCCGAATCCCTGACATCCCGTCAGGCTCCGGACGCGGCCCTTGGGGTCGGTGGGCCAGGTGCTTTCGATCACTTCGGGGCGATCGCGATGTCAAGAGTTGGTCGAAGTCGAGGGTGGTTCCGGGCGGCGCCACCGCCTGGGCGCGACAGGACAGGTGTCAGCGGTCGCGCCGCCCGGAGGTCTCGAAAGGGGATCAGACCTGGGCGCCGGACAGGCGCTCCACGGCCCGCAGCAGGGCCGAGTGGTCCAGGCCCCCGTCGCCCTGCGCGCGCAGGGAGGCCACGAGCTGGGCGACCACGGCGCCGACCGGCAGCGCCGCGCCGACGTTGCGGGCCGCGTCGGTGACGATGCCCATGTCCTTGTGGTGCAGGTCGATCCGGAAGCCGGGCTTGAAGTCCCGGTTCAGGAAGTTGTCCTTCTTGCGGGTCAGCACGGTGGAGCCGGCCAGCCCGCCATTGAGGACGTCGAGGGCGGCCTTCAGGTCCACCCCGGACTTCTCCAGGAAGACCACGGCCTCCGCGCACGCCTGGATGTTCACGGCGACGATCAGTTGGTTGGCGGCCTTCACGGTCTGGCCGGAGCCGTGCGGACCGCACAGCACGACGGTCTTGCCCAGCGCCTCGAAGACCGGCTTCGCCTGGTCGAAGTCGGCCTGCTCGCCGCCGACCATGATGGACAGCACGGCCTCGACGGCGCCGGCCTCCCCGCCGGACACCGGCGCGTCCAGTACCCGCACGCCCTTGTCGCGGGCGGCCGCGGCCAGGTCGACCGAGGTCTGCGGGGTGATCGAGGACATGTCGATCAGCAGCGCGCCGGACTTCGCGTTCTCCAGGATGCCGTCCGGGCCGTATGCGA
Source organism: Streptomyces chromofuscus (assembly GCF_015160875.1). NCBI lineage: Bacteria > Bacillati > Actinomycetota > Actinomycetes > Kitasatosporales > Streptomycetaceae > Streptomyces > Streptomyces chromofuscus. The sequence goes on from NZ_CP063374.1 coordinate 6,596,539, forward strand.
CGGCCTCGACCTGAGGCGACGCCGGCACCATCGTGACGATCACGTCGGCATCCCGGACGGCCTCGGCGATCGAGGAGGCGGCGGTGCCGCCGGCGGCGGCCAGCCGGTCCAGCTTCTCCTGCTCCAGGGTGTAGCCGGTGACGTCGTACCCCGCCTTGAGCAGGTTCTCGGACATGGGGGAGCCCATGATGCCGAGGCCGATCCAGGCGATCTTGGGGAGGTGGCTCATATCGGGATGCCTCTCGGTGCGGGGGATCAGCGGGACAGCCAGTCGAAGGCCTCGGCGCTCGGGCGGTCGCCCGGCTTGTACTCCAGGCCGACCCAGCCGTCGTAACCGGCCTTGCGGAGCTGGTCGAGGAGGTCTTCGAGGGGCAGTGAGCCCGTGCCGGGCGCGCCGCGGCCCGGGTTGTCGGCGATCTGGACGTGGCCGGTCTTCGCCGCGTACTGCTCGATCACCGTCGGCAGGTCCTCGCCGTTCATCGACAGGTGGTAGAGGTCCATCAGGAACCGCGCGTTGCCGAGGCCGGTCGCCTCGTTGACCTCGTCGACGACGCCGACCGCCGCCGGGGCCGACACCAGCGGGTACAGCGGCGACTCGGGCCGGTTGAGCGCCTCGATCAGCAGGACCGCGTCGATCCGGTCGGCGGCGCGGGCCGCGAGGACCAGGTTCGCCAGCGCGAGAGCGTCCTGCTCGGCCGGGTCGACGCCCTCGACCCGGTTGCCGTAGAGCGCGTTGAGCGCCTTGCAGCCGAGGGAGGCGGCGAAGCCGGCCGCCACGTCGATGTTCGCGAGGAACCGCTCCGACTCCTCGCCGGGGACCGACAGGGCGCCGCGGTCGGGGCCCGGGAGCTGCCCGGCGTAGAAGTTGAGCCCGGTGAGCTGGACGCCGGCGTCCTTGATGGCCTGCCTCAGGGCGTCGAGCTCGGACGGCTCGGGGGTGGGGGAGTCGACCCAGGGCCACCACAGCTCGACCGCGGTGAAGCCCGCCGCGGCCGCCGCGGCCGGGCGCTCCAGGAGCGGGAGTTCAGTGAAGAGGATCGACAGGTTGACGTTGAAGCGCTGGTCTGCGAATCCCATCGGGGTCGGCGCTCCCTTCCCGCTCTCCATATAATTCCGCATTGCGGAAGTTGATTTCTATCTAACGGAAGACTGCCGTGGTGGGCGAACGCTGTCAAGAGCGGCCCGAAAAGTGGCGCCCCCTGTCGGGGGCGCTGGGAGGCGGTGGTGGTTCGGAGCGCGTCGACGGCGCTCACGGCGTTCGCCGGTCACCGGCCGGGCGGCACAATGTGCCTGCAGGTGTCCTCTGGACCGGAGGGCTGAGAGGATGCGGGTCATGGACGCCTTGGGGGCACAGTGCGACTGAAAGTGGAATTCACGACGGAACCTTTCGACCTCGACGAGGCACCCGCGCACGCGCTGGTGGCCCGCGAGGTCATCGAGGCGGCCGAGCTGGACGCCGTCGACGTCGGCCCCTTCGGCAACACCGCCGAGGGCGGCGCCGACGCGGTGCTGACCGCCGTGGACGCCCTGCTCCGCAGGACGCTCCAGGCCGGCGCCACCCGCGTCTCATTGCAGGTGAACGTGGTCGGGGACGGTGATAGGTGACCGGCAACGAGTCCTTCATCGCCGCGGTGAAGCCACTGGTCGACGCCATCGGCGGCACGTTGATCGCGCCGGACGAGGCGAGCGCCGACGACGTCGTGCTGGCCTGGGAGGGCACCGACGCCGTCGCCGTACGGCTGCCGCAGCTCGCCGACTCCCTCGACCACATCCTCGCGGCCATGGAGCGCAAGCAGGGCAAGCCGCTGTCCGAGCTGGACCGCAAGTCCAAGCAGGAGGTGGTGCGCATACTGGAGGCGCGGGGCGCCTTCTCCGTGCGCCACGGCGTCGAGACCGTGGCGAGCGCGCTCGGCGTCAGCCGGTTCACGGTCTACAACTATCTGAACCGCGAGAAAGAGGCCTGAAACAGGGCCTTGCCCCGGGTGCGCCGACCAGGGCTTTGCCCCGGTGTGCGACCGCCGTCCCGTGCGTTCGGGGCGGCGGGTTTCGTTACCCCGAATTTTCAACAGACTGTTGACGTGATGTTTCGGAGGGCGTTAGCTGTCCGCAGCCCGTCCAGCACGAAGGCCGACAAGGCCACGGAGGCTCCCGTGACGTCCACTTCCACGCCGCCGGGCCTGGCCCGCTTCAACGCCCTTCAGGAGCAGGCGGCCTTCACGGCACTGCACGAGGCCTGTGCCTCCACCGCCTGGGCGAGCCGGCTGCTCGCCGCCCGCCCGTACGCCACGCCCGAGGACCTCTACGCCGCCAGTGACGCCGCCACGGCCGACCTGACCACCGAGGACCTCGAGGAGGCGATGGCCGGGCACCCGCCGATCGGCCGCCCCAAGCCGGGCGACCCGACCTCGGCCCGGGAACAGCGCGGCATGGCCGGCGCCCCCGAGGACCTCGAGGCGCAGATGCTGGAGCTGAACCTGGCCTACCAGGAGAGGTTCGGCCATGTCTTCCTGATCTGCGCCACCGGCCGCACCGGCGAGCAGATGCGCGACGCGGTCAAGGAGCGGATCGGGAACTCGCCGGAGCAGGAGCGGGAGATCGTCCGCACCGAGCTGGGCAAGATCAACCGTATCCGGCTCGCCCGACTCGTCGAAGAGGACTGACCCAGCCATGAGCACCAGCACCACCGCCTCGGTGTCCACGCACATCCTGGACACCAGCGTCGGCCGCCCCGCCGAGGGCGTCGCCGTTCAGCTCGCGGCCCGCAGTGGCCGGGACGCTGCATGGCAGGCACTCGGCGGCTCCGCGACCGACGCGGACGGGCGGTGCAAGGACCTGCCGGCGCTGCCGAAGGGGACCACCCACGTACGGCTCGACTTCGCCGTGGAGCCGTATTTCGAGAAGAAGCAAGCCGATGCGCAGCAGGACGCCCCCGCGAATCGGGACAGCGGTGCCGTGTTCTTCCCCGAGGTGGCGATCACCTTCGCCGTCGAGCCCGGGGAGCACTACCACGTGCCGCTGCTGCTCAACCCGTTCGGCTACTCCGTATACCGAGGGAGCTAGCAGACACATGCCCACGATCCTGGGACAGAACCAGTACGGCAAGGCCGAGAACCGAGTCGTGAAGATCACGCGGGACGGCGCCACCCACCACATCAAGGACCTGAACGTCTCCGTCGCCCTCTCCGGCGACATGGACGAGGTCCACTACTCCGGCTCGAACGCCAACGTCCTGCCGACCGACACCACCAAGAACACGGTGTACGCGTTCGCCAAGGAGTACGGCATCGAGTCCGCCGAACAGTTCGGCATCCACCTCGCCCGCCACTTCGTCACCTCGCAGGAGCCGATCCACCGGGCCCGCATCCGCATCGAGGAGTACGCCTGGGAGCGGATCGAGACCTCCGACGCCAACTCCAGGCTCATCGGCGCGGACGAGGTCAAGCACTCCTTCGTCCGCAAGGGCCAGGAGACCCGGCTGACGCAGATCACCTACGACGGTGACAAGTGGGAGGTCGTCTCGGGCCTGAAGGACCTCGTCGTGATGAACTCGACCAACTCCGAGTTCTGGGGCTACGTCAAGGACAGGTACACCACGCTCAAGGAGGCCCACGACCGCATCCTGGCCACCCAGGTCTCCGGCCGCTGGCGGTTCAACTGGAGCGACGACGAGCAGAAGATGCCCAACTGGGAGAAGTCCTACGAGCAGACCAGGCAGCACATGCTCCAGGCCTTCGCCGAGACGTACTCCCTGTCGCTGCAGCAGACGCTGTACCAGATGGGCGCCCGCATCATCAACTACCGCAGTGAGATCGACGAGGTCCGCTTCGCCCTCCCGAACAAGCACCATTTCCTCGTGGACCTGGAGCCGTTCGGGCTGAAGAACGACAACGAGGTCTACTTCGCCGCCGACCGCCCCTACGGCCTGATCGAGGCCACCATCCTGCGGGACGGCTGCGAGGCGAGGATCCCGGTGGACCTCACCAACCTCTGATCCACCCCACTTTCGGCACCCGCGGCCGGCGGAGACGCAGGCGTTCGCACTCCCCGGCCGCGGCACTCAACATCCCCAGGGTCCTGCCGTGCCCTCTCCACAAGAGTCCACTGAGCGAAAAGGACGAACCATGGCAGCAGCCCGGCGCATCGTCATCGAGAACTGTGCGATCGCGACCGTCGACGCCGACGACACCGAGTACGCCTCCGGGTACGTCGTCGTCGCCGGCAACCGCATCGAGGCGCTCGGCTCGGGCAGGGCCCCCGAGGGCCTGGCGAACGTCGTCCGGCGCATCGACGCCTCCGGCCACCTCGTGACCCCCGGTCTGGTCAACACTCACCACCACTTCTACCAGTGGATCACCCGGGGCATGGCCACGGACCACAACCTCTTCAACTGGCTGGTCGCCCTGTACCCGATCTGGGCGCGCATCGACGAGCAGATGACGTACGCGGCCGCGCAGGGCTCACTGGCGATGATGGCCCGCGGCGGCGTCACCACCGCGATGGACCACCACTACGTCTTCCCGCACGGCTCCGGCGACCTGTCCGGCTCCATCATCCGCGCCGCCCGTGAGACGGGTGTCCGCTTCACCCTTGCCCGGGGCTCCATGGACCGCAGCGAGAAGGATGGCGGCCTGCCGCCGGACTTCGCCGTGGAGACCCTCGACGGCGCGCTCGCCGCGACCGAGGAGACCGTCAGGCAGCACCACGACGCCTCCTTCGACGCCATGACCCAGGTCGCCGTCGCCCCCTGCTCCCCGTTCTCCGTCTCCACCGAACTGCTGAGCCAGGGAGCCGAGTTGGCTCGCCGTCTCGGCGTACGGCTGCACACGCACGGCTCGGAGACCGTGGAGGAGGAGAAGTTCTGCCACGAACTGTTCGGCATGGGGCCGACCGACTACTTCGAGTCCACCGGCTGGCTCGGCGAGGACGTGTGGATGGCGCACTGCGTCCACATGAACGACTCCGACATCGCCGCCTTCGCCCGGACCAGGACGGGCGTCGCCCACTGCCCCTCCTCCAACGCCCGGCTGGCCGCCGGTATCGCCCGGGTGCCGGACATGCTCGCCGCCGGCGTGCCCGTCGGCCTCGGCGTCGACGGCACCGCGTCGAACGAGTCCGGCGAACTCCACACCGAACTGCGCAACGCCCTGCTGATCAACCGCCTCGGCGCCCACCGCGAGGCCGCCCTGAACGCCCGCCAGGCGCTGCGCCTCGGCACCCACGGCGGCGCCCAGGTGCTGGGCCGCGCCGACCAGATCGGCTCCCTGGAGCCCGGCAAGCTGGCCGACCTGGTGCTGTGGAAGCTGGACACCCTGGCCCACGCCTCCATCGCCGACCCGGTGACCGCGCTGGTCTTCGGCGCGGCGGCCCCGGTCACGCTGTCCCTCGTCAACGGCGAGCCGGTGGTCGAGGACGGCCGTCTGCTGCACGTCGACGAGGACGCGATCGCCCGCTCCACGCGTCACGAGGCGCAGCGGCTGGCGCGCATCGCCGCCCAGGGCTGACCAGTTCAAGACTCCGGCCGGGAGGGACGGCTCCCGGCCGGCAGCCGTGGACCCGAGCGGGGTCCACGGCGGCCGACTCCGGGGCGGGCGTGGACGCGTTCGCCCCGGACCGGTCCCCGTCACCCCGGTCCCGCACGACCGGCGCACCACCTCCCTGGAACCCACGGCAGCGTTCCCGCGCGGCCGCGTACCCGACCGGAGGAGCCGCCGTGGCCGCTCAGCCCGATGCCGCCGCCCACCGTCCCCGAGCAGCGCGCCGTACATCCCGTCGACGAGAAACTCCCCGCCCTGAAGATGGCGACCACGGGCCTTCAGCGCGTGGCCGCGATGTACGCGGTCCTCGACAAGGACAACAACGTCCTGGTCGTCGCCGTCTCCCTCGCCGTCGGCATCGTCCCGATCACCGCGCCGGAGTTCTACCACGCCTTCCCGGAGACCGCGAAGATCGTCCTGGACTCGGGGATCTCGACCGGGTGTGGGGCGGCGGTCCTGCTGAACCTGGTCTTCAACCACCTGGGCAAGGGCCGGGACGCGCAGCACGTGACCCATCCGATGGAGGCGGGGGAGGAGATCACCGGGGCGCCGACCCGGGCCCCCGCCACGCCATGAGGTCGGCGAACAGCTCGGCCTGCTCATTCAGGGCCGCTCGGGGCGTGGCCTCAGTACGACCGCGGCCAGCACCAGCGCCCCCACCGCGATCACCGACGCCGTCCGGAACGCCAGCTGGTAGCCCTCCGCCGTGGCCCCCACCTGCTCCGCGCCGTGGGCGAGCAGCCCGTCGGTGTGGCTCGCCGCGAGCGTGGACAGCACCGCCAGGCCCAGTGAGCCGCCCACCACTTGCGTCGTGTTGAACAGCCCGGACGCCAGGCCCGCGTCCTCGTCACGGGCGCCCGACATGGCGAGCCCGGTCAGCGCGGGCATGGCGGCCGCGAACCCGGCGGCGAGCAGCAGCAGCGGCGGGAGTACGTCGGTGACGTAGGAGCCACCCACGGGGGCCCGGCTGAGCAGGGCCATGCCGGCGGTGATCAGCACGAGCCCGGCCAGCAGGACCCGGTACGCGCCCAACCTGCCGATCGTGCGGGCCGACAGCCCCAGCATCAGCAGACCGATCGCGATCGGCGCCGGGAGGAAGGCCGTGCCGGTGGTCAACTCGTCGTACCCGAGGACGCGTTGCAGATAGAGCGCGCCGATGAACTGGAAGCCGTACATCGTCGCGATCATCAGGATCTGCACCGCGTTCGCGCCGGTCAGCAGGCGGGAGCGGAACAGGCGCAGCCGCAGCAGCGGGCGTTCGGCGCGGGCCTGGCGGACGACGAACGCCGTGAACAGGGCGGCGGTGAGCCCGGCCAGCAGGAGTGTGGCGGTCGGGCCGAGGTCGCCGACGCCGATGATCACATAGACCAGGAGCATCAGGGCGCCGGTGACCAGGGCCGCCCCCGGGTAGTCCGCGCCCTTGCCGAGCCCGGCGCCGCGCTCCGGGGCGAGGACGCGCACGGCCGCGAGCCACGCGACGACACCGATGGGCAGGTTGATCAGAAAGATCCAGTGCCAGCCCAGGGCCTGCGTCAGCGCCCCGCCGAGAAATGTGCCGAGCGCCCCGCCCGCGGCGCCGACCGCGCTGAACACCGAGATGGCGCGGACCTGTTCACGCGGCTCCGGATAGAGCGCGACCAGCATGCCGAGCACCACGGCCGAGGTCATCGCCCCGCCCACGCCCTGCACGGCACGCGCCGCGATCAGCAGGCCCTGGCTCGTGGCCAGCCCGCACAGCACGGACGCCACGGTGAACACCGCGAGTCCCGTCGTGAACATCCGCTTGCGTCCCACCAGATCGCCCAGCCGGCCGGCCAGCAGGAGCAGCCCGCCGAAGGGGATCAGATAGGCGTTGACGACCCAGGCGAGGCCGGGGCCGCTGAAACCGAGGTCGCTCTGGATGGCGGGCATCGCCACGGTGACGATGTTGCCGTCCAGAATCGTCATCAGCGTCCCCGCGCACAGCACGACAAGGGCCGCCCAACGGGCGTACGTTCGCTCCTGAGGGCGCTTGACGGCTTCCGCCGCGTTCTCGGTCAGGGACGACATGGCCGGGTCTCCTCCGCAGTCTCCATAGGTGCACGACTTGTAACGGGGAACATCGTGGGTGACCATGGAGGTCGGCGTAAGGAGGCACTTCGATGTCCCAGGGGAACACCGGTGTTACCGTCCAGGTCGTGAACGCACACGCCTGCCCGGTGCGGGAAGTTCTTGACAGGGTGGCCGGCAAGTGGGCGGTCCAGATCCTGGTCGCCGCCGCGCACGGGCCGATCCGCTTCACCGAGTTGGAGCGGAGCATCGAGGGGATCAGCCGCCGCATGCTGACCCTCACCCTGCGCAATCTGGAGCGCGACGGGCTCGTCGTACGGACCGTGCATCCCACGGTGCCGCCGAAGGTGGAGTACGAACTCACTCCTGTCGCCCGTGAGTTGCACGAGACGCTGCAACGGCTGACGGACTGGGCCGAGCGCAACCGGATGTACATCGCCGAGGCGCGGGCGGCGTACGACGCCGAGCACGATCCGGAGCTGGTCGGCGCGTGAGACCGACCGGGCTCGCTACAGCCCGAACAGGCTCGGGTCGGTCGCCAGCTTCTTGAAGTACGCCTGTGGGTCGGGCAGCAGCCTGCGCTCCTTCAGGTCCAGCAACCCGCCGACCCCGACCAGCTCGGCCGCGACCGTGCCGTCGGTCCTGCGGATCGTCTGCCGCATCCTGAACGTCTTGCCCTTGCCCCACTCGAAGACGCACGTCACGTCGACCTCGTCGCCCGCCGTCAGCTCGCGCAGGTAGCGGATCGTGGTCTCCAGGGCCACCGGGCCCACGCCCGTGGCCACCAGGCCCGCCTGGGTGATCCCGGCCGCCCGCAGCAGGGACCAGCGGGCGTGCTCCGCGTAGTTCAGGTAGACCGCCTGGTTCAGGTGGCCCTGCACGTCGGTCTCGTATCCGCGGACCGTCACCCGGACGGAGAACGGTTCGGTCATGGCTTCCCCCTGTCGTGGTCGGCGCTCGGCACCCTGGTTCGCGCCATGCTCATCATGCCCTCCGCGGCGACGCCAGCAGATACCGCGTCCGCGTACGCGGCTCGGTGTGCTCGCCCACCTGCCAGCCCGCCCTCTCCAGGGTGGCGGCGCAGGCCCGCAGCGCCTCGGCGTCCGGCTCGTGCACGGCGACGGCCTCCGGCTGCGGGGTCGCCCGCACCCGGTAGCCGGAAGCGGAATCCTCGCCGGCCGGACGGTGCCCGGCGGCCTCCAGCGCGAGCGCGGCGGCCCGCACCAGGTGCGTCCGCTCCCAGCCGCACGGCCGGTCCGTGGCACCGTCGGGATTGGTCATCCGGCGCAGCTCCAGCAGTCCCTGCCAGGCGCTGTGCACCTCGCGGACGCGGGACCCACCGGTGTCCGGCCCGGCCTCCTCGCCCCCGACGCGAGCGACGAACACACCCGTGTTCACGGAGGGCTCCGGCCCGGGCCTCTCGGCCTCGGTTTCCCCAGTCCGGTGGCCCGCCTCCCGTGTCCGGTGGCCCGCCTCCCGTGTCCGGTGGCCCGCCGGGGTCAGGAAGTGGTCGTGCGGCGGTCGTGGATGCCGGAAGGCCAGGCCCCGCTTCACCAGCGCCGCGAGCTGCGCCTCCGTGCCCTTGAGCCGCCCGGTCACCGGATCGGCGGCGTCGATGACACGCCGCTGGGCGGCGGTCGGCGGTCGGGTCACGGCGTGCTCCCTCCGTGCGCTGGGCGAGGTTCCCACCGCTTCGAAGGTTACGACCCGGCTCTGACATTCCAGCCCGCGATCACCGGACGCCCGTGCTCCGTGCCCAGCCGGCACACCGCCCCCGTCGCCAGCTGGAACAGCGCGCCGTCCTGCGGCGGCAGCCCGAGCCGCCGCGCGGTCAGCACCCGCAGGAAGTGCCCGTGCGACACCAGCACCGCCACGCCCTCCGTGTCGGCGAGGGCGGCCTCCACCTTGCCCAGCATCCGGTCGGCCCGCGCCCCGACCTGCTGCACGGTCTCCCCGGGATGCTCCGGCGGCCCGGGCGCCACCCCGTCCCTGAACAGGAACCAGTCGGGCCGCTCCCGCTGGATCTCGACGGTCGTGACCCCCTCGTAGTCCCCGTAGTCCCACTCCACCAGATCCGCGTCCACCCGCACCGCGCCGTGCAGCCCGATGAGCTCGGCCGTCTCCCGCGCCCGCTGCAGGGGGCTGACGAAGCAGGCTGCGATGCGGTGCGACCGGATGAGTGGCACCAGCCCGCGCGCCTCCTCCCGGCCGCGCTCGGTCAGCGGGACGTCCGTCAGTCCGGTGTGCCGCCCGGACCGGGACCACTCGGTCTCTCCGTGCCGCACCAGCAGTAGATCACCCATGCGACCCACGCTAAGCGGTCGCTACTGCCGGTACCCGCCGAGGAACCGCCCGATCCGCCCGATCGCCGCCTCCAGATCATCCGCGTGCGGCAACGTCAGGATCCGGAAGTGGTCCGGGGTCGGCCAGTTGAAGCCCGTGCCCTGGACCACCTGGATCTTCTCCCGCAGCAGCAGGTCCAGGACGAACCTCTCGTCGTCGTGGATCCGGTGCACCTTGGGGTCGAGCCGGGGGAAGGCGTACAGGGCTCCCTGGGGCTTCACGCACGACACGCCCGGGATCTCGTTGAGCTTCTCCCACGCCACGTTGCGCTGTTCGTGCAGCCGGCCGCCGGGCGCGGTCAGCTCGTGGATGGACTGCCGGCCCCCGAGGGCGGCCTGAATGGCGTACTGCGCGGGCGCGTTGGAGCACAGCCGCATGGAGGCCAGCATGGTGAGGCCCTCCAGATAGTCCCTGGCGTGCTGCTTGGGGCCCGTCACCACCAGCCAGCCGGAGCGGAAGCCCGCCACCCGGTACGTCTTCGACAGGCCGCAGAAGGTCAGGACCACCAGGTCGGGCGCGAGCGCGGCGGCCGAGTGGTGCACGGCGTCGTCGTACAGGATCTGGTCGTAGATCTCGTCGGCGAAGACCATCAGGCCGTGCCGGCGGGCCAGGTCGAGGATGCCCGAGACGATCTCCTTCGGGTAGACCGCGCCGGTGGGGTTGTTCGGGTTGATGATCACCACGGCCTTCGTCCGGTCCGTGATCTTCGACGCCATGTCGTCCAGGTCCGGGTACCAGTCGGCCTGCTCGTCGCAGAGGTAGTGCACCGCCTTGCCGCCCGCGAGGGTGGTCACCGCCGTCCAGAGCGGGAAGTCGGGGGCGGGGATCAGGATCTCGTCGCCGTCCTCCACCAGCGCCTGCACGGCCATCGACACCAGCTCGGAGACGCCGTTGCCGAGGAAGACGTCGTCGACGCCGACCTCCAGGCCCAGGGTCTGGTAGCGCTGGGCGACCGCGCGGCGGGCGGAGAGGATGCCGCGCGAGTCGGTGTAGCCGTGCGCCTGCGGCAGCATCCGGATCATGTCCTGGAGGATCTCCTCCGGCGCCTCGAAGCCGAACAGCGCGGGGTTGCCGGTGTTCAGGCGCAGCACGCTGTGGCCCGCCTCCTCCAGCGCGTTGGCGTGTTCGATCACCGGGCCGCGGATCTCGTAACAGACCTCGCTCAGCTTGTTCGACTGCCGGAACTCCATGCGGTGCGCCCCTCCGGTTGTGGTGATGCTTGGTTTTACCAAGTGCGAGCTTGGAAAGTCCAACGACATGTCTAGACTGCGTCGCATGTCACCTCGTCGAAGCTACGACCAGTACTGCTCCGCCGCCCGCGCGCTCGATGTCGTCGGCGACCGCTGGACCCTGCTGATCGTCCGTGAACTCCTCGCCGGCGCGCGCCGTTACACGGACCTGCACGCGGATCTGCCGGGCGTCAGCACGGACGTACTGGCGTCACGGCTGAAGGACATGGAACGCGACGGGCTGGCCACCAGGCGGCGGCTGCCGCCGCCCGGAGCGGCGAACGTCTACGAACTCACGCCCCGCGGACGCGAGTTGCTGCCGGTCCTGCAGGCGCTCGGCGCCTGGGGGCAGGCCGAACTCGGCGAGCGACGGCCGACCGACGCCGTCCGCGCCCACTGGTTCGCGCTGCCCCTGCTGCGGGCCCTGGACGGGGAAGGACTCGTCGAAGTGCGGCTGGAGGAGGGGCACTTCCACCTGTACGTCGGCGCCGAGGAGGGTCCCGTGTACGGTGACGGCCCGGCGCCGCGCGAACCCGACGCCGTGCTGGTCCTCGGCGCCGACACCTGCGCGGCGGTCGCCCGCGGCGAGGTGAGCGTGACGGACGCCGTACGGGACGGACGGATCACGGTGACCGGCGACGGCGCGGTGGCCAAGGCGCTGCGGGAGACCTGAGAACGGCAGAAGGCCCGCACCGGGCGGGCCTCCTGAGGGGACGTCAGGGCATCAGACGCCGGTCGGCCGCCCCGATCCCCGCGTCAGCGCGTACCCGCCGACCCCGGCCAGCGCCGCCAGCGCGCCGCCCACCGCCGTCCACACCCACCGGTCGGACCACCAGCCGGACGTCCAGCCGTCCTCGGGCTCGATGCTCGACAGCACCGCCGCGTCCTGCTCCGTCTCCTCGGACGCGACGGCGGTCCCCGGCACCAGCGGCTCGGCGAGCGCCCCGTCCACCGCCGCGGCGCCGCCGATCTCCTTGGACTCCACCCGTACTTCGGCGCTCACCGGCAGACCCAGGTCGGACGTCGGCAGGCCCACCGCCGTGAGGCGGATGTAGTACGTGCCCGGCAGCGGGTCGTTCGCCCACGGCTCCGACCAGGCGCGGACCGTGCGCAGCGTGCAGGCCAGCTCCACGGAGGCCGCGTCCGCCGCGGCGGTGCGCGTCTGGGCCCCGTACTGGCAGGCCTGGCGGCGCCGCAGACCGTCGTACACGTCGATCTGCCAGGTCTCGGCGGCGTGCGCCTCGGGCAGTTTCACCGTCGCCCTGACGGTGGGCCGCCGACCGGCGTCCGCGGGGAACGACCAGTACAGGTAGTCGCCCGCCGAGGCGTCCGCCGTGGCCGTTACGCCCTCGTCGAACTCGGCCGCCGTGCGGAACGACGTGCCCGCCTGGACCGGCGCCGCGCCGTCGTCCGACGGACTCGGCGACGGGGAGTCGGCCGCGGCCGGGGAGACGGCCCATCCGAGCGCCAGCACGGCCGCGCCCAAAGCCTTCACGATACGCATCAGTTGGTCCTCCAGACCGCGACCCGCCAGCGCGACAGCCAGCCCCACAGCAGACCGGCGACGAAACCGGCCAGGACGAGGGCGCCGAGCAGCCACCAGCCGCGCCCGAGACCGAAGGAGGCCACGTCGTGCGACGGCGAGGGTCCGTCGACGACGTCGACCGTCAGCTCCAGCGGCAGTCCGGGCGTGGTCTGCACGCCGGAGGCCGCCGAGAAGGAGTGGGTGACCTGCAGACACACGGTCTCGGCCACGGACGCGTCCTCGTCGTCGTCGCTCTCGCGCTTCGGGTGACGCAGCCCCGTGGAGATCACGTCGGTGCGCCCGTTCCCGGCCGCCTCGCCCCGCACGATCTCGCGGCCCTTGACGGTGACCGCCCGCAGCAGCACCCCGTAGGCCGGATTCACGTCCCGGTCCGCCGACACGCTCACGGACGCGCGCAGTTCCTGACCGGGCAGCACCTCCACCCGGTACCAGCGCTGCCGGCCGAACTCCTCGCGGTCGGTGTAAAGGCCGGACTTCAGCACCGGTGCCTCGGCGCACCGCTCCGCCCCCTCGACGGCTACCGGGGTCACCACCGGATCGGCCGCCCGGTCCACCAACTGGTTGACGCGGTCGGTGAGTTCGTCCGTGTGCTCCACGGACGTGTACGTGCCGCCCGTCGCCTCGGCGATGCAGCTGAGCTGCTGCCGCATCCGGGTGTTGGGCACCAGGCCGAGCGTGTCGATGGTGAGACCGATGCCCTTGGCGGCGATCTCGCGGGCCACCTCGCACGGGTCGAGCGGCGCGCAGGTGTCCTCGCCGTCGCTGATCAGCACGATCCGCTTGGAACCGGTACCGCCGTCGAGGTCGTCGGCCGCCGCGAGCAGCGCCGGGCCGATCGGGGTCCAGCCGGTCGGCGTCAGCGTGGCCACCGCCGCCTTCGCCTCGGTGCGGTCCAGCGGGCCGACCGGATAGAGCTGCGCGGTGTCCTTGCAGCCCCTTTTCTGGTCGTCGCCGGGGTAGTTCGCGCCGAGCGTGCGGATGCCGAGCCGCACGTCCTCGGGGGTGGCGTCCAGCACCTCGTTGAACGCCTGCTTCGCCGCCGCCATCCGCGACTGCCCGTCGATGTCCCGCGCCCGCATCGAACCGCTGACGTCCAGGACCAGGTTGACCTTGGGCGCGGCGGCCGTGGTCTCGTCGGCGAGCGCCGTCGACGGGAGGGCGATCCCGGCCGCCAGCGCGGCGAGCAGGGCCCAGACTCCCGCCGCCGGCCGTTGTCTTGTGATCATCGGCGGATCTTATTGATCGGAGGTGTCGTGGTCCAAAACGGAAGACCGTGGGGGCCGGGCAGGAGAACGTCACGGTTCCGAACAAGGATCACCGCAGCGGATTGGGCAGCTCCGCCCACAGGTCGCCGGCCGTTCCCCGCGACAGCCGCATCAGCGTCAACGCCTTGGCCGGCAGGGGTTCCTCGCACAGCGCGGCCAGGTCGGGGGTGCGCGGCAGCTCGCGTACGGCGGCCTGCAGCGCCGCCCGCAGAACGGCCCCCGACCCCGCGGTCCCGGCCAGCGCCCCCGCCACCAGCGACCCGAACAGCTTGCGCCGCAGCGCCGTCACGTCGTCCGTGACGATCCGGGCGGGCAGCTCCGGGAGCCTGATGCCGTGCCGCGCCAGCCGGGCCGGGCTGAGGCGGATGTCCGCCAGGTCGCGGTAGACCAGCCGCACCGGGGCGCCGGTCGCGGACAGCACGACGAGGAGGTTCTGGCCGTGGGCCTCCAGCGCCACGCCCAGGTCGAGCAGCCGCAGTCCGACGCCGAGCGCGAGCCGGGCGAACGCGGCCGACCAGTCTGCCGACCCGGCCCGCTCGGTGGTCGCCAGCGCGGCCACCGGCAGCACCCGCTCGCCGGGCCCGGCGTACACCTGCGGCGACTCCCGCAGCACCGCCGCCAGGTCCGGCGACCCGTCCGTGACCGCGCCCAGCGTACGCGTGACGTGCAGCAGGCCGTCCGTGCGCGCCGCCAGTTCCTCCGCGAACGCCGACAGCGTCATGGACGCGGCGACCGACGCCACCGAGATGTCCCGCACCGACGACGTCAGGCGTGCGCTGAGCGCGGTCTTGACGTGCGTGCCGTCGCTCAGGGCGAGGGTGCGCAGGGACATCAGCGGGTGGCCGGTGAGCCGTGACTCGCAGGGCCGCTTCAGCACGTGCGCCGCCTGCCACGGGTGCACCGGGACCAGCACCCGCCCCCGCTCCCGCATCCGCTCCGGCCAGGCCCCCGTCACCAGGCACGTCTCCGCAGGGACCGGCACCAGCCCGAGCCCCACCAGCGGGCGGTGCTCGGGCGCGTAGGCCAACTGCTCGGCGACCGAGAAGCCGGGCCGGGAACGGCAGTTGGGGTGGTACGGATGACCGTCCACCACGCGCTGCTCCCATTCCCAGTCGGTTCCCGGCCACTCCTGCGGGTGAGCCGGCTGTCCGGCCCTGGACAGGGCCAGTGAGGCGACGCTGTGATCGAGTTCGGCGGCGAGGTCCGCGCCGTGCGGTACCGCGAGGTCCGCCAGCAGCCGTGCCGGACGGTCGTGCTCGACGTCGCCGAGTCGTACGGCGGTGACGTAGGCCACGGTCGCGTACGGGTCCGGGGCGGGGCCGTGCAGCAGGCGGCCGTCGCGCAGGCGCAGGGTGACGCCGTCCCGGCTCGGGGCGCGGCCTTCGATCCAAGGGAGCGGCTCATGGGTGAGCGCACGCCACAGGCGCGTCAGCACGGCCGCCCGGGCCCCGGGCAGTTCGGCCGCGTACCGCGCGGTGAGGTCCGGGCGGACGACGGACAGTTCGTCGGCGACCTCGGCCTCGGCGGTGGGACGACGGTGCACGGGTGGCTCCTCGGGACGAGTCGGGGCAGAACGGCGCGACCTGGGCGTCACGGCGGCCGGTGACGACAGCGATACTGATCGCCTCCGCACCAAAGAACCGTAGGGAACGAGTGGAACGCGTGGACCTCATCCCCCCGCCCGCGGGCTCCGACGCCGCAGCACTGGTGGACGTCGCCGATCTGGCCGACGCCCATGCGGCCGCGCCGCTGCTCAACTGCCTGCTGCGCGAGGTGGCGCTGCCGCTGCCCGGCCGCGAGGGGGTCTACCGGCTGCCCGGCGGTGACCGGCTGCTACGGGTGCGCGGCACACGGCGGCCCACCGCACCCGAGGTGTACACGCCACACGGCTGGCGCCGTCTCGGCCACGCCGAACTCGTCAAGCTCGTCACCGAGGAACTGCGCCGCCACACCGGTCTGTCCAACCACGAACTGCCCGCCGAGATGCTCGACAGCCGGGACGCCGTCGCCGCCATCCTCGCCGCACGCGCGCGTGCCACCCCGCCCGACGACCCCTATCTGCGCTCCGAGCAGTCCCTGGTCACTGGCCACCCCCACCACCCCGCACCCAAGGCGCGCGGTGGCGGCCCGGTCGCCGGCTGGCTGCCGTACGCGCCCGAGGCGCACGCCCGCTTCCCCCTCGTGCTGCTCGGACTGCGCGAGGACACCGTCGTCGAGGAGGGCGACACCTCGGCGCTGGACGGCCTCGGCACGCCCCCGCCCGGATACCGGCTGCTGCCCGCCCACCCCTGGCAGCTCGATCTGGCCGCCCACGACCTCGCCCCCGCCCTCGCCGACGGCCGGCTGGTCCGGCTGGGCACCACCGCCTCCCCGGTCTGGCCGACGGCCGCGATCCGCACGGTGTACGCCCCGGACCGCGACCTGTTCCTCAAGTTCAGCCTCGACGTGCGCATCACCAATGACGTGCGGAGGCTGTGGCGGCACGACCTGCTGAAGCTGCGCCGCACCGACGCCGCCGTAGGCAGGGCCTTCGCGGGCGGTCCGGCGGCCTGGCTGAGCGACCGGGGGTACCGCACCGCCGACTTCGCCTTCGAGGAACTCGCCGTCCTGGTCCGCGACGGACTGGGCGGCGCCGTCCTGCCCGGGGCGACCCCGTTCCTGACCGCCGGGCTGGTGGAGGGTTTCGCGGGCAGCCCGCTGGACGGTCCTGTCGACCCGGTGCGCTGGTGGGAGGCGTATCTGCGCCAGGTGGTGCCCCCGGTCCTGTCGGCCTTCGCCGACCACGGCGTCGTCCTGGAGGCGCATCTGCAGAACTCGCTCGTCGCCTGTGACGGCGAGGGGGCACCGGTGCAGGCGCTGTTCCGGGACGCGGAGGGGGTGAAGCTGCTGCCGGACGTCTCGCGTGCGGCCGGGTGGGAGCGGCTGGTGTACTGCCTGGTCGTCAACCACCTGGCCGAACTGGCCGGAGCGCTCGCCGAGCGTCACCCGGGACTCGACCCCTGGCCCGCCGTCCGCGCCGAACTGGTCCGGCACGACCTGCCCGAGGTCGCCGCGCTGCTCACCGCGCCGACGCTCCCCGCCAAGACGAACCTGCTGCTGCGCTGGACGGGAGCCGACGGGGCCGCCGCCCGCTACCGGCCGCTGCCCAACCCGCTGGCCCGCGACTGATCCGGGAGTCGGCCGGGGCCCAGCAAGCCGGGGCACAAAAAAGGAGGGTGGTGCCCACCGCGCACTCCCCATAGGCGCGTGTGGGCACCGCCCCGCGGGCACGGCGACAGCCGCCCGCCATGGCCGCCCGCTCCGCTCCGCGGGGGCCCCTGCACCCATCGCCACCCGATGCGGTGCAGGTGTCGGTGTGACCGGCCTGTTTCTCAGGCCTGGGCGTCACTCCCCGGCAGCTCGGCCTCCATGACGCGGCGGTGCCTGCCGCTGCCGGGCAGCCCGAGGAGAACGAGGCGCTCGTGGGCGCGTCGACCGCGGTGGCGTCCGCCGCCGGCGGCGTCCCCCGTCGGGTGCAGGTGCTGAACGGCCAGGAAAAGGGTGGTCTTGAACATGGGAACTCCGGGAACGCTCTGCGGCCGCTGCGGCCGGTGATGGTGCCGACGGCTGTCGTGGCTGTGTCGGTGCCGGCAGCCGCCCTTGCCGTGGTGCGCGCCGCCCGGATGTGGTCCTGGTCGGCTGTGACCCTTGGCTTGCATTGAAGCTATCAGATGATTGAATGGGATCAATGGTTTTGAGGGTGTGATGATTGCCTCTTCGGGGGACTTCGTGTGGACGGGCCCTCGGAAGGGGCGTGGCGCCGCCGAGCCTCAGTCGGCGGTCGTCGCCCGGGCGCGGCGATAGACGCCGAACCAGTAACCGTTCGCCAGTTCGCGCGCGACGTCGTCGTCGTCGCTGCCGTCGCTGTCGGCCACCTGCTGGGCGATGACCTGGCCGCCTCCCTGGACGATGACCCGGGCGGCGACGTGCGGGTCGATGTCCGCCGGTGTCCGGCCGGCCCGCTGCTCCTCTTCGAGGACGGCGACGACATGGTCGACGAAGCGGCCCTGGTCGGCGGTCCACGCCTGCCGCACCGCCGGGTCGTACGCGGCCACTTCGTTGATCGCGGACAGCAGGGTGGCGTGCTCGCGGTAGTGGCGCAGGATCAGCTCGTAGGTGCGGGCCAGGCCGTCGAGCCCGCCTCCCGGGCCGCAGGGCCACCAGGAAGCGGCGATGGCGTGGCTCTCCGTCTTCAGCGAGCCGCTCAGCCGGAGCAGGACGTCGACCTTGTCGCGGAAGTACAGGTAGAAGGTGGAACGGGAGATCCCGGCGGCGTTCGCGATCTGCTCGACGCTGAGCTCGGTGTAGGTGACACCGTCGCGCAGCAGCTCGTCGATGACGGACAGGATCCGCTTCTCGAGAGCGGACCTCCGGTCGGCCGCGCTGGAGCGTCGTCGAGTGGTGGAAGCCATGGGCTCATCCTAGAAACCCGCCCACCCCGGTGGGCCTACTGCCCGGCGGGTGCGGCCGGCGGGTGCGGTGCCGGTGGGGAACGCCCGGCGGGGCGGTCAGTCGCCGGCGAGGTGCAGCAGCAGGACGCCCGCCGCGGCGGCGGCCGAGGCGAGGGCCGGTGCGGTCGCCGTGAAGTCGTCCTTGACGCGCAGGTGGGACGCGGTCCCGCCGAGCATCAGGACGACGAGGCTCACGGCCGCGGCCACGCCCACCCAGGTCTCGAACAGGCCCACCAGCAGCCCGATCGCGGCGGCGACTTCCGCCAGCCCGACCAGGCGGAGCAGCGCGGCAGGCACCCGCAGAGGCCGGGCCATGTCCCGGGTCTTCGGGTGGCCCGCGAGCTTCGGCGCTCCGGCGAAGGTCATGAAGGCCGCGAGCGCGCAGGACAGCGGCACGGTGGCGAGGGACATCGGATGCTCCAGTCGTTCGTTGTCGCACGACGCTCCCGCCCCGTGCGAAGAAATAAGATTGATCGCCGGAAACGATATGCGTTCATCAATGATTCATCCATCGTGATGATTCTCTCCTTGGTAGTGTGGGTGCATGAGCGTGAACGAGTCCGTGGCCGAGGCGGCCGAGAGTGACCCTCTGAGCCGGCTCGGATTCCTGCTGGCCCGCAACGGCGCCATCGCGAACAGCCGGGTGCACGCCGCCTTCGTCTCCAGTGGACTGGCGCCCCGTCAGGGCGCCACGCTGATGCTGCTGGGCAGGACCGGGTTCATGAGCCAGCAGGCCCTGGCCGCGGCGCTCGAAGTGGATCCCAGCGTCATGGTGGGGATCCTCAACGACCTGGAGTCCGCCCACCTCGTGGAGCGCCGTCGGGACCCCGCCGACCGGCGGCGCCACATCGTGGCCATCACCGAGGAGGGGCGCGGTGTCCTGGCGAAGGCCCAGGACGCCGTGGTCGAGGTCGAGCGGGGACTCTTCGCCGACCTGTCCCCGGAGGAGATCGCCACGCTGCGGGATCTCCTGGCCCGCGTCCGCACCACCCCGGGTGACCCGGCCTGCGCCGAGGACTGATCGACGCGGGGCGCTGGCGTGATCTGCTGGGCGGCCCCATCGGTGGCAAGTCGGGGGTCGCCAAGTCCCGGACGTCCGTCTCCGACGTCCACCCTGGACGGCCCGGTCCCCAAACATCCTTGGCGTCCAGTCCCCGGACGCCTGTCTCCGTGAACCCTTGGCGTCCAGTCCGCCGACGCCCGTCTCCCTGAGCCCTTGGCGGCCGAGTCCCCGACGTCCTGGTCGGTGCCGTTCCTGCTTCCCGCGGCTGCTACTCCGTGCAGGCGGGCTCGTTCCGCGACGTCTCGATGCGGAGCAGCAGCCCGCGCAGCGTGGCGACCTCCTCCGGTGAAAGTCGGCCGAACATCTCCTGCTCCACGTCGGTCACGGCTTGCCGGGTCTTGGCCAGCAGGCAGTCGCCCTCGTCCGTGATGGCCACGATGTGCCGGCGACGGTCCGACCGGTCGCGCCGGCGTTCCACGAGCCGGGCGGCCTCCAGGTCGTTGAGGATGCCGACCATGACGCTCGGGTCGACGTCGAGCGCCGCGGCGAGTGCCTGCTGGCCCATGGAGCCGGACTGGCCCAGCAGGATCAGGGCCGTGCCCTGCCGGGGTGTCAGCCGGAAGCCCTCCAGAGCGCGGCGTATCCGGCTGTCCGCCGCGGCCCCGTGCCGGGCCAGGAGGAATCCGAGCCGGTCCAGGAGGCCGGTGTCCCCGTCTTCGGTCAGCCGCGCGTCGTCGATCACCCCGTGATACTAGCAAGAGGTCAATCGTCAGCCCATACCCATCATTGACCTGCGCCCATCATTTCCCTGCGATGGACATCCCGTTGGGCACTGTCCAACGGCGTGGTCCTGGCCACGTCGTCGGGGCCAGGACGTGCTGTCAGCCCCGGTGGCTGTCGTACCGGCCGGCGAACCGGAGTTGGTCGAGGTACCAGTCCACGGCGTGCCGGCGGTCCGTCACCACGACGACGACCCACGTACCGCCGACCCGGCGGACGAGGCGATGGCCGTCGTAACGGTAGTGATGCCGGCGGTCGTGGTCGTAGTACCGGAAGCCGTGGTCGTCCACGCCGTCGTGCCGACGCCACTGGTCGTTGCGATCGTGACGCCTTCCGTCCCGGTAGTAACGCCCGTCGTCCCGCACCGGCACGTTACCGACCGTGGCGCGCCGCTCCGTGACACCGACGCCCTGCCGATCCCCCGGGGCGGGGAGCGGCTCCGCGGACGCCGAGCCCGCGGTGCCGACCAGGGCGATGCCGGCCAGCGCCGCAGAGACGGCGGAGGTGGCGACGCGTCGTATCAGCTTGCTCATGTTCGTGACTCCTTGCTGCGCCCGCCTTTGGGCGCCGAGCGACGGTTCCGTCCGTTGAGTTCAAGTTAGCGAATAATTGAGGTGTCTCAATGATTCTCCAAGCGTGATGGTTGTCTCATGCACTCGTATGGGAGTGAGGAAAAGTAAGTAGCCGTGCTATCAATAGTCACGTACGAAAACTTGGCCCTCGGCGTACCGCCCGGGCTCCCCGCTGTACTGGAGAAACGCATGGCCACGCTGCTGCACATCGACTCGTCCGTCTTCCCGAGCGAGGCGTCGTCCTCCCGGGCCGTCACGGACGCCTTCCGCAGGACCTGGCAGGAGCAGCACCCCGACGGCACGGTGATCTACCGTGACCTCGCCGCCAGCCCCGTCCCGCACATCACCGCCGACGCCCACACCGCCGGTTTCGCCGACCCGGGCAGCCACAGCGCGGAACAGGCCGCCGTCTTCGCCCAGCGCATGCGGCTGATCGAGGAAGTCGAGCAGGCGGACGCCCTGCTGATCGGCGCGCCGATGTACAACTACACGATCCCGTCCACGCTGAAGGCGTGGCTGGACAACGTGATCCTCTTCGGCCGCACGGCGGGCGATAACCCCTCCGCCAAGGGCACCCCGGTCACCGTCGTCGCCAGCCGTGGCGGCTCCTACGCACCGGGCACCCCGAAGGAGCCCTTCGAGTACGTGCAGAACTACCTGCGCGCCATCCTGAGCGACACCCTCGCCCTGGACCTCGACTTCATCGTCCCCGAGCTCACCATGGCCCCGCACAACCCGGCGATGGCCCAGCTGGTGCCGCTCTTCGAGGCCTCCCGGGACCGCGCCTTCGAGGAGGCGGCCCACAAGGCCAAGCAGCTCGCCGAGCGCCTGGCCGCCTGATCGGACCGGCGGCGAACCGGCCGCCGGCAGCCCGGCCGGGGTCTCACCTCGACCGGGCTGACGTCATGTCAGCCCCTCCTTCTGCTGCGGGCGTTCGCCTCCGACACCAGGACGCGCAGCAGCTCGCGCTGTCCGAGGAGGCGGAGCTGCCATGGCTCCGCATCCCACTCCCGCCCGCCGGCCGGCGGACGGACCTGGAGATACGGGCCCTCGTGCCCCATGACCCTCCCGAACCGGTCGCGGTGCGTGTCGTGGACGGCGTCGCCCACGCCCGGCACCCCGTCGCCGGCCGTCATCCGGCGACCCCCTTGAGGATCACCTCGGCGAGCATCGGCGCCACGGGCGCGGAGCACACCCCGAGGTGGACGAGCGCGTACCGGGCCTCGCCCTCGCGGTCGTCCGCCCACGGCGTGCGAATGTCCATCGCGGGCAACTGGATGCCCGCCCGACTGAGCGCCGAGGCGAGGGCGTCGCGGGCGTCGAGGGCTTCCTGGTCTTCTGCGGTACGGAAGGCATGCGCGTCCTAGGTCTGGTCGTTCCGTCGATCGGCTGAACGGACTACGCGAGTCGATTACGCCGCGTAGTCCGGACGTGACGAAGATGCGCCCGGACGTGCCCGGTCACGCCGTGGACTGGGCGCTGCTTCCTTCGTCGGCCGGGTCCGGTTCCACACCTTCCACACCGCTCCCGCACCCGCCAGGAACGGAGCGAGCCGTATGCCGCAGCGTCGTGTCGTCACCGGTCGGAGCCAGGAACCGCTTCAGCGGTTCGCCGAGGAACTGCGCACCCTGCGCGCCGGGAGCGGGACGAGCCTGCGGCAGTTCGGCGAACGGCCGGGCTGGGACTGGTCGTTGTTCGGCAAGATGGAGAAGGGCGAGACGCTCGGCAGCCCCGAGGTGGTCCAGGCCCTGGACACCCACTACGGCACCCCGGGTCCGCTGCTGGCCCTGTGGGAACTGGTGGCCGGGGACCACACCCGGTTCCGGGAGCGCTACCGGCGGTACATGGCACTGGAGTCGGAGGCGGTGAGCCTGTGGCACTTCGCGGTGAGCGTCCTGCCGGGGCTGATGCAGACGCCGGGCTACGCCCGTGAGGTGCTGGCCGCGGGCCGGCTGCGGGGGAAGGAACTCGACCAGCAGGTCGACGCGCGAATGGGGCGACGGGAGCTGCTGATGTCGGAGGAAGCGACGTGCGACCCAGCGACCTGACCGCCGCATCCTGGCGCAAGAGCAGCTACAGCAACCAGGACGGCGGAGCCTGCGTCGAGGTCTCCGACGACTTCGACGGCGTCGTCCCCGTGAGGGACAGCAAAGCCCCGCAGGGACCCGTGCTGATGTTCCCGGCGACCGGCTGGGCCGCCTTCGTCACCGGCGTCAAGGACGGGGGCCTGACTCCCCGCTGACGTCGGAGACCAGCGCGGTGTCGGTCAGATGCTCCACACCCCATCGCCTGAGCATCGCGAAGGCCGGGCCGAGGGCGGCGCCTGCGTCGGTGAGCCGGTAGGAGACACGGCAGGAACGGCCTGCGCCGACCTCCCGCACCACCAGACCATGGGCGGAGAGCTCGGCCAGCCGTTCCGTCAGCATCCGCGCACTGATGCCCACGACGGACCGGTGCAACTCGGCGAAGAAGGCCGGCTTGTGCATCAGTGCGGCCAGGATCAGCCCGGTCCAGCGCTTACCCAGAAGCTCGAACAGTGGCTCGATGCCTTCGCACGGGTCGTCTTCCTCCCCGGCACCCGCCATGCGGTCCGTCATCCATCGGCGGCCTTCCTCACCTGGCTGCCCCACTCCGTCAGTAACCCCTCTCCCGGGCCACGAGATCGCGCGCGGCCGGGGCCACTTCGGCACCGAACCGCTCGATCGTCGGCGCGTCGTCGCCACCGATGACGAAGGCACTGACGCCGTGCTCCAGGGCCATACCGGCGATCTGCTCGGCCCATGCCTCGGCAGGCCCGTCGAGCAGGCCCCGTGAAGTGGCCGAGAACCGGACCTGCATGAAGTTCATCACCCGGCGGACGGCGGAAGGGGAGCGCCCGGCCGTCCCGGCCGCCTCGTCGATGCGGGCGTTCATCTCGGGAAGTGAATCCACCCCCCGGGGCAGGTACTCGATGGTCGGCAGCCAGCCGTCGCCCACCGCGCCGGTGAGGGCGAGCATCCTGGGTTTGTACGCCCCGACCCACACAGCGATGTCGTGCACGGGCCGAGGACCGCGCTTTGCCCCGTCGACCTCGTAGTACCGGCCGTGATGACGGACGCCGCCGCGGGTGTCGGTGTCCCAGATCTCGCGGATGACGCCGATCCCCTCACGGAGGGCTTCCACGCCCTGCCCCGGCGTGAGGTGACGGCCGCCCATGGCCGCGATGCCGTCCCAGAACGCCCCCGCGCCGATGCCCAGTTCGAAACGGCCGCCCGAGAGGATGTCCAGCGAGGCCGCCGCGCGCGCCAGGACGGCCGGCGGACGCAGCGGCAGACTGGTGACGTTGGCGCTGATGTGGACGTTCTCCGTGCGGGCGGCCACGTAGGCGAGGAGCGTGGAGGTGTCCAGGAAGGAGGCTTGGTAAGGGTGGTCCTGAAAAGTCACCAGATCAAGGCCCGCACGGTCTGTGGTGACGGCCAGGTCGACCACCTGCTTGGCCGCCCCGGCGGCGGGGGTGATGAACGAGCCGAAGAGCAGACCATGTCCGTAATCGCTCACGGGAAGCTCCTTAAATCTCGCGTGTGCCCGCCGAGGGAACCTGCGGGTGCGCGTCGGGGTCGATGTTGAAATTGTCCCGGAACAGGTTGTCCGGGTCGTAACGTCGCTTGACCTCGCGCAGCCGTTGCAGGACTGCGGGCGGGAAGGCGTCGTTCAGGCGCTCGGGCCGGGTGTCGGTCTCGAAGCTGAGGTAGAGGCCGTCGAAATGCTTCCGCAGCGGGTCCCACACCCGGTCGAGAGCCTCGCTGTCCGCTCCCATGGCGGTCACCTGGAAGGCGGCCCCGCGGTGGGGGAAGGCCATCGCGTCGGAGGAGACGTCGGCGATGGCCCCGCCCATCGCGCGGAGCTCGAAGAAGTACACCTGTCCGGTGCGCAGCAGGTCCGCGGCGTCCCGGGCGAACTCGGGAGTGAGCTTGGGCAGGAACGCCGAGCGAGAGACCGGCTCACCGAAGCCGTGGTGCCCCTCGGGGCCCACGTCGGCGGCGGAAGCCATGACGCCGGCGTACGGGGTGACGACGACCTGTTGCCGGGCGAGCATCCCGATCTGTGCGAAGGGCGTCAGACGCTCCACGATGACGTCGGGATCCGGATGGTCGACGACTCCGAGGAGCTGGACGCTCCAATGGTCCTGCCGGGGGCGGCCGGTGATGAGGAAGACGGTGGTGTCCCTGGGCGCCTCGGCGGCGGTCCTGCCGAAGTCGGACAACGTCTGCGCGATGTCCGTGGTGACGAGCCCCAGCTGGGCATGACCGACCTCGCCGACCTCGTCCACCTGGAACTCGAACGTGGTGGCGACACCGAAGTTCGCCCCCGCGCCGCGCACCGCCCAGAACAGGTCGGGACGCTCCTCGGCGTCGGCCCGGACGCGACTGCCGTCGGCGAGCACCAGCTCCACCGCGCGCAGGTGGTCGATGGTGAGCCCGTGTGCCCGGCCGAGCAGGCCGATCCCGCCCGCGGTCGCCAGCCCGCCCACGCCGACACCGCCGTAGTCGCCGGAGCCGAGCGCCCAGCCGTGCGGGTGCAGGGCGGCCGAGACCTGCTTCCAGGTCGCCCCCGGCCCTATCCGCACCAGGCGTTCCGCACGGTCCAGCACCTCTATGCCGTTCATCCGGCCCACGTCGACGACCAGGCCGCCGTGGTTGGTCGAGCGGCCGCTCACCCCGTGGCCGGCGCTGCGGATGCCGAGCGGCAGATGGGCGTGGCGCCGCGCGAAGGCGAGTGCGTCCGCGACCTCCTCGGCCGTCCCGGGCCGCAGCACCAGTCCTGGCGCGCCGCCGCGCAGGTAGTTGGACGAGACACCGCGATAGCCGGGGTCTCCCGGCTCCACCGCGTGGCGGGTGAGGGATTCCGGTATCGCGTCGTAGTCGATACCGGGACTGCGGCGTGCCCGCGCGGCCGGGGAGCGGCGCGGGCGGGCGGTGCGGGCGGCGCGCGCGAGGTCCGCCAGCCGCTCGACGTCCTCGGCCGAGCCGACGGGAACGACCACCGGCAGGCCGCCCTCGGACAGGGCAGCCAGTTCCTCGCCCGACGCCCCCCGGGAGGCGGTCACCCAGGCGGCGGCATCGGTGACGATCCTGCCCGGTGCCAGGACATCCAGGCTTTCCCTGGCCTTCGTCACGACGGTCCGGTAGGGCACCGTGGCGTCCCGCTGCGAGGACCCTCCCGTGTCGGCGAGAGCCGCACCCAGACTGATGCGGTCCGTCTTGCCCGCGAGCCAGGAGACAGCCGTCCAGGGGTCGACCCCGACCGGTCCGGTCGCGGGGGAGCTGTCGACGACGACCAGCGCGAGGCCGCGTTCCTCTGCCAGCCTGGCGAGCTCGACCCACCCGCCGTCGACGGAGCCGGACTCCGCCGGGTCAAGGCTGATTCCCAGTTCCATACCGCTGTCCCATCCCTGAAACGAGCCGTCAAAAAGCTTTGCAGGCTCAACAATATAAACACATAAACGATTGACGCGACCAAGGAAAGTGCCGGATCGCACGTCATGGACCGGGCCGGTGGTGCATCCGGCTGCGGAGTGCGGCCGCCCGGGACGGCCGCACTCGCGGAAGGTCACGGCTCAGGCGATGTAGAAGGGGCCGCCGTTGCCTTCCTTCTGGTAGCCGAAGTGGGTCCGCTCGGTGCGGAAGGTCTCCGCGACGGTCCAGGCGTGGTACTTCGTGAACACGGTGGCGCCGGCGAGCCGCTCCGGCCAGGTCTGCCCGTTGGACGTGGTCTTGGTCAGCGTCTTCTCGGTCGCGTAGTTGGCGATGGAGTTGATCCAGTTCTCGGCGCCGACCATCTGGTACTCGCGGCCCAGCCCCACCACGAAGCCCTGGAGCGCCTCGGCGTTGCTCATCTCCCGCAGGCCTTCCTCCGCGTACTTGAGCAGGTCGTGCCAGTACTCACGCACGATCTCGACGTCCTCGCGGGTGCCCCAGCGGGAGATGTGACCGCCGATCAGGGCCTTGAAGTCGTAGGACAGGATGTCGTCGTGGGCCTGGTAGAAGCCGCTGATGTTCTCCGAGACGTCGCAGTGCATGAAGGTCACGGAGCCGGGGCTCACGATGTCGATCTTGGTGAGGACCTTCTGCTCGGGGCCGTAGATGTAGATGTTGCCCGGGCAGTGGTCGGCACCCTTGTACGACAGCTCCAACTTGACGCCGCCGACCTCGAGCTCCGCGTCCGTGTGGAAGGTCTCGGTGGGCAGCGGGCGGTACTTGTCGGGGAAGCGGGTCAGTAGCTCGCGCGTGATGTCGTGCGCGACGATCTTGACCTCGGGCCCGAACTGCGAGGCGGCGCCGATGTGGTCGGAGTGCCAGTGGCTGTAGATCAGGTGCGTGATCGGCTCCCGGGTGACGGAGCGGACCGCTGACTGGATGTTCTCGCCGAGCCCGGGCGGGGCGTCGATCACTATGACACCGCTGCCGGTGACGACGAAGCCCCCGTCGTAGCCGGCCGGGCTCGTGACCCAGTAGAAGTTGCCGCCGTCGCCGACGTTCTCCAGGTGGTAGCCCTTCTCGTAGAAGGACGGGTCGTTCAGGTACTCGGGCATGAACTGTTGTGGGGACGGCATGTGCCCATCGGGCAGGGCCTTCGGGAAGCCCCACTTCGTCGGGTAGAAGTCGCCGTACTTGGTCGCCATGGTCGTCCTTTGACTGTGACTGGGCGGAGGTCCCTCTCGGGGCTTCCCCGCCTTCGTGGAACGTTTGCGGGGCAAGCTTGTTGCGGCACAAAACGTTTGTCAATCTCAACGATTGACGCTGCGAACTGGAATCGAGGCTCGAATCGGATCGCTTTGTGCGGCTCTGAGCTGCATGTATGCCGGTGGGTAGCGGGCTGTGGCGAAGAGTTTCGGTAGATGTGTGGTCAGAGACACATTTGATTGACAAGAAGTTCTTGGGGTTACATCGTTCATCTGCGTCAACGATTGAGTTGCCGCGATGAGATGTCGCCGAACAGGTAAGGACCCGTCATGCGTATCCGGGCAGCAGTGGCCGAGGGCCGGAGTCAGCCGCTGGTGATCGAGGAGCTCGAACTCGACCAACCGCGGGAGGACGAGGTCCTGGTCCGCCTCGTGGCCACCGGCATCTGCCAGACGGACGCCCATGCCTGGCACCAGCGCATCCCGGTCGCGCTGCCGCACGTGCTCGGACATGAGGGCGCGGGCGTCGTCGAGAGGGTCGGAGCGTCGGTCGACGGACTGGAGCCCGGTGACCACGTCGTCCTGTCGTTCCAGTCATGTGGACGGTGCGAGCCGTGCCTCGGCGGTCACCCGGCGTACTGCGACAAGGCCTTCGCGGCGAACTTCTCCGGCGCACGGCTCGACGGCAGCCGGGGCCTGCGCCGCACCCGCGGCGCGGGCACCGGCGTCAACGCGCACTTCTTCGGGCAGTCGTCGTTCGCCACGCACGCCCTGACGAGCGCCTCGAACACCGTCAAGGTGACCAAGGACGCCCCGCTGGAGCAGCTGGCTCCCCTCGGTTGCGGGCTGCAGACCGGTGCCGGTGCCGTGCTGAACTCGTTCGCCCTCCCGGCGGGAGCGAGCATCGCCGTCCTGGGCACCGGAGCGGTCGGATTCGGTGCCCTGATGGCGGCGGGTGTGGCCTGCGCGGCGAAGATCATAGCCGTGGACGTCCACGCGGAACGTCTGGCGCTGGCCCAGGAGTTGGGCGCGACCCACGTCGTCGACGCCCGCCAGGAGGACGTGACGGCGGCCATCAGGGCCGTCGCGGCCAGAGGTGTCGACTTCGTGCTCGACACCACGGGCCGTCCGGAGATGCTCGGTCACGCGATCGCGTCCCTGGCGCCGATGGGCCGGGTCGGACTCGTAGCGGGCGGATCACCGGAGGCGGTCGTGCCCGTGGCCGAGCTCGCCCTGGGCAAGAGCGTCGCGGGAATCGTCCAGGGCGACGCCGTCCCGCAGCGGTTCATCCCTCAGCTGGTCGAGCTGTTCCGGTCCGGTCGCTTCCCGGTCGACCGCCTGGTGCGGTTCTACGACTTCGACGACATCAACACCGCGTTCGCCGACGCCGCACGCGGTGACGTCATCAAGCCGGTCCTGCGCATCGCCGACCCCCTCGGCTGACGACCCGGGGGACCCGTCTCGCCCGCAGCCCTCGGGGCCGCGAGCCTTCGTCCCGCCTCCACGCACCGAGCCTCCAACACACCGACCGGCCGGGAGCCGTCGCAAGGACGCCCCCGGGCGGTGACGTCCCGCTGCTTACTCAGGTGAACCCGTGCCCCCACTCGTGGCCTCTTCCCGCTCCTTCCAGCCTCGGACCACCCTGCTGGTCCTTCTCCTCGCCGTCTTCGCGTTCGCCCTGCTGCAGTCGCTGATCAACCCGGTGCTGCCCGCGTTGCAGGAGGACCTCGACACGACGCAGAACCTGATCGCCTGGGTGATGACGGCCTTTCTGCTCTCCGCCTCGGTCTGTACGCCCGTCGTCGGCCGCCTCGGCGACCGCTACGGCAAGGACCGCGTCCTTGTCGCCTCCCTCATCGCCCTGGCGGCGGGCGCGGTTGTCTCGGCGACGGCACCCGACATCTCCCTCATGCTCGCCGGCCGGGTGGTGCAAGGCGTGGGCGGTGGAGTACTGCCGCTGACTTTTGGCATCATCCGTGACGAGCTGCCGCGGGAGAAGACGCCTGGCGCCATCGGTGTCGCCGCCGCCCTGGCCGCGGTCGGCGGTGGGGTGGGCGTCGTCGTGGCGGGGCCGCTGACCGACGCCTTCGGCATCCGGTCGCTGTTCTGGATCCCGGCAGCGCTGATCGTCGTGGCCGCCGTAGCCTCCCGGGTCGTCGTACCGCCCTCGCCCGCCCGGAACCCCACGCCCGTCAGCTGGCTCGCCACCGTGCTGATGGCCGGCTGGCTGGTGGCGCTGCTCGTGCCGCTGGCCCAGGCGTCCCGGTGGGGCTGGACGTCCCCCGCGGTGATCGTCCCCTTCCTGGGCGCCGCAGCACTGGCCACCGGGTGGGTCGTCGTGGAGAAGCGCTCGGACCGCCCGCTGATCGACATGCGCATGTTGCGCAGCACCGCCGTGTGGACGACGAATCTCGTCTCGTTGCTCTTCGGCGTCAGCCTGTTCGCCGTGATGGCCTTCCTGCCCATCTTCGTGCAGACGCCGCCGCAGGCCGGATACGGCTTCGGCGCGAGCGTCACACAGGCCGGACTGCTGCTCCTGCCGATGACCGTGACCATGTTCCTCGCGGGGCTCGGCTCGGCAAGGCTGGCCGGGAGGTTCGGGGCGCGGCAGGTACTCGTCACCGCCTCGGCGCTGAACGTCGTGGCGGTGGTCGCCCTCGCCGTCGAGCACGACCGGCGCTGGCAAATCGCCGCCGCGCTGGCCCTGATGGGGGTGTCCCTCGGCATCGCCTTCTCGACGATGTCCAATGTCATCGTCGCCGCCGTCCGGCCCGACCAGACCGGAGTGGCCAACGGTGTCACCGCGAACGTCCGCACCATCGGGGGGTCGGTCGGGGTGGCCGTGATGAGCGGCATCCTCGGCGCGCACACGCCCGCCGACGGCCTTCCGTCCGAGAGCGGCTACACCTACGGGTTCGCGGTTCTGGCGGTCGCGGGCGTCGCCGCCCTGCTGGTCGCCTCTCTGATCCCCGTACCGAAACCCGGGGCGACGACTCAGGGGCCGGCGGTTCCCTCCGGCTGAGGCAACACGCTTTCCACGGCGAGGCACGGGTCCGTCTCCGGTGTGACCGTGACGATGTGTTCCGCGGCACGCTCGACCGCGTCGCGGAACATGTCCCGCTGTTCCTCCGGCAGCCCGCGCAGCACCTGGTCCTCCGCGTGGGCGACCCGCGCCTCGGCGGCGGCCAGCGCCTGCCGACCCAGTTCGGTGGCCACGATGCGCCGCGCTCGGCGGTCGCGCGGGTCGCGTTGCCGCTCGATCAGACCGGCGGACTCGAGATCGTCGATCAGGTAGGTCATCACGCTGCGGTCGATCACCAGACGGGTGGCCAGCGCTCCCTGCGTGGGCACCTCTTCGTGCACGACCACGGCCAGGATGTGGTACCCGCGGCTGCCGTGCGGCAGGTCCTGCAGCGCCACCTCGACGTACTCGTGCCAGCGGCGCAGCACCATACCGAGCGACCAGCCGAAGTTGGTGCCTCGCTGACGTGTGAGGTGTTCCTGCTCTTGGGGCCGGTTCGTGGCAGTGGACATGCCGGAAGCGTAACAGGAGTGTGTTGATCAACACATAGGTTGCCACCAAGACCATTGAACAATAACAATTAATTAGGTGCGTCAAGCGTCGACGCAACACGCAAGTGGAATGGGAAAGCATGACCGTGCGCAAGATTCATCAGGTCTACATCGACGGGCACTTCGTCACTCCCCACGGGACCGAGATCGCCCCCCTGTACAACCCCGCCTCCGAGCAGGTCGTCGGAGAGGTGCGGCTCGCCGACGAAGTCGACGCCCGTGCGGCGGTCGCCGCTGCCAAGCGGGCCCTTGCCGGGTACTCCCGGACCACCAAGCGGGAGCGCATTGCCCTGCTCGAGCGACTGAGCTCGGCGTTCGCCGACCGGCTCGACGATCTCAAGACGGCGATGACCGAGGAGTACGGAGCGGTGCGCGGCATCGTCGAGGGTCTGCTGCCGCTGGCCCCCAAGATGTTCGACGAGGCCGCCGCACTCCTCGCGTCCTACGAGTTCCGCCAGACCCGCGGCAGCACCACCGTCTCCATGGATCCGCTCGGCGTCGCCGTCGCGATCACCCCGTGGAACCTCAGCGCCGTCTTCGTGGCGCAGAAGGTCGCCGGGGCCCTTGCCGCCGGGTGCACCGTGGTCGTCAAGCCCAGCGAACTCAGCGCGCTGCAGACGCAGATCATGACGGAGGCGTTCGACGCCGCGGACCTGCCGCCCGGTGTGGTCAACGTCGTCACGGGCCGGGGCGCGACCGTCGGTGACACCCTGACCTCGCACCCGGACGTCGCCAAGGTGGACTTCACCGGCTCCACCGCGGTCGGACGGCAGATCATGCGCAACGCCGCCGACACCTTCAAGCGCCTGACGCTCGAACTCGGCGGCAAGAGCCCGACCGTCCTGCTCGACGACGCCGACATCCCCGCCGCCGTCGGCGCCGCGCTCACCTCGGGCTTCCTCAACAACGGTCAGACGTGCTTCGCCGGAACCCGCATCCTCGCGCCGGAGAGCCGACTCGACGAAGTCGTCGAGGCCATCGAGTCCGCGATGCCCGCGTTCGCGGCGGGTGACCCCACCGACCCGGCGACGGGCGTCGGCCCCGTGGTCAGTCAGGCGCAGTTCGACCGGGTCCAGGGCTACATCCGGCTGGGCAAGGAGGAAGGCGCGCACCTCCTCACCGGAGGTGAGGGACGGCCCGAGGGCCTGGACAAGGGCTGGTTCGTCAAGCCCACCGTCTTCACGGGCGTCCGCAACGACATGCGCATCGCACGCGAGGAGATATTCGGCCCGGTGCTCGTCGTCATCTCCTACCGGGACGACGACGAGGCGGTCGCCATCGCCAACGACACCCCCTTCGGCCTTCAGGCGCACGTCTTCTCGAGCGATGCCCAGCGGGCTCGCCGCGTGGCCGAGCGACTCGAAGCGGGAACCGTTCTCATCAACAGGATCTTCGGTGATCCCGAGGCACCCTTCGGCGGTATGAAGCAGTCAGGCATCGGGCGCCACCACCACACCTACGGACTCGAGTCCTACCTCGAGCCGCGGGCCATCACCGGCTGAGCACCGGGCAGAGGCCGCCGGCAGGCCGCCTCACGGCTCAGCGCCCCGGCGTCCCGGAGGCGGGCCGGCCGGGTAGGACGCGCCGGGCACTTCACGGCGGAGTAGGGTTCCTCGGACGAGACCCGTAGGAGCTGGCGATGACATGTAGGGCGGACACTCTGCGAGGCCTCGAAAGATGCTGAGGAACGTCACCGCGACCCGCTACGTCGCGCCCCTGCGCTCCGGCGGCTCGGTGCCCGGCGTCGTCGAGGCCGACGACCTCGGGACCTACGTCGTGAAGTTCACCGGCTCGGCGCAGGGCCGCAAGGCGCTGGTCGCCGAGGTCATCGTCGGGGAACTGGCGCGCGCGCTGGGGCTGCGTTTCCCCGAGCTGGTGCTGGTCCACTTCGACCCGGGCATCGCCGGGCACGAGGAGCACCAGGAGGTCCGTGACCTGCACGCCTCCAGCGCCGGGGTCAATCTGGGGATGGACTACTTGCCGGGCGCCCGGGACTTCACGCCGGAGGTCGCGAAGACCTTCCCGGTCGACCCGCTGGAGGCGGGACGCATCGTCTGGCTGGACGCGCTCACCGTCAACGTCGACCGGACGGTGCACAGCTCCAACCTCATGGTCTGGCCCACGCTCGGCGTCGCGCCCCCGCGTCTGTGGCTGATCGACCACGGCGCCGCCCTCGTCTTCCACCACCGCTGGGACACCTCCGCCCCCGAGAAGGCGTACGACTTCCGCCACCACGCCCTCGGTCACTACGGGCCGGACGTGCGGGCCGCCGACGCCGAATTGGCCCCACGCGTGACCGAGGACCTGCTGCGCGAGGTGCTCGCCGAGGTGCCGGACGCCTGGCTGGCCCACGACACGGACTTCGCCACGCCCGTCGCGGCCCGGGACGCCTACGTGGAGTACCTGCTCGCGCGCGTGCGGGCCTCGGGGGACTGGTTGCCCACGGACTTCCCCAGCCGTGAGGAGATCGCCGCCGAGCAGGCCCTGCGCGCGGCGAGGACACAGCAAGGCAGGCCGAAATGGCTCAAGCAGGTCCCCGACCTGCACGGCAAACCGGCCGCGGAACAGGATTGGTCGGTGCACCTGGGATGACGTCCGGGAACCAGCGCGTCCAGATCGAGTACTGCACCCAGTGCGGCTGGCTGCCGCGCGCCGCCTGGCTGGCACAGGAACTGCTGACGACGTTCGGGGTGGAGCTGACCGAACTGGCCCTGAAGCCGGGCACGGGCGGGGTGTTCGTCGTCCGCGTGAACGACGAGGTCGTGTGGGACCGCCGCGAGCAGGGCTTCCCGGAACCGACGGCCGTGAAGACGGCCGTACGCGACCGGGTGGCCCCGGGGAAGTCCCTGGGCCACTCGGAACGCTGAGCGTCAGCCCTTGAGCTGCTCGTACGCCGGCAGCGTCAGGAAGTCGGCGTAGTCCTCGTCGAGCGAGACCTTCAGCAGCAGGTCGTGGGCCTGCTGCCAGGTCCCGGCCGCGAAGGCCTCCTCGCCGATCTCCGCGCGCACCGCCGCCAGGTCCTCGGCGGCGACCTTGCGGGCCAGCTCGGCGGTGACCCGCTCGCCGTTGTCGAGGACGACGCCCGCGTTGATCCACTGCCAGATCTGCGAACGGGAGATCTCGGCGGTGGCCGCGTCCTCCATCAGGTTGAAGATCGCGACCGCGCCGAGGCCCCGCAGCCAGGCCTCGATGTACCGGATGCCCACCTGCACGGCGTTGACCAGACCGGCGTACGTCGGCTTGGCGTCGAGGGAGTCGACGGCGATCAGGTCCTCCGCCTCGACCTCGACGTCCTCGCGCAGCCGGTCCTTCTGGTGGGGCCTGTCGCCGAGGACCTTGTCGAAGGACTCCATGGCGATCGGGACCAGGTCGGGGTGGGCGACCCAGGAGCCGTCGAAGCCGTCGTTCGCCTCGCGGTCCTTGTCGGCGCGGACCTTCTCGAAGGCGACCTTGTTGACCTCGGGGTCCTTGCGGGACGGGATGAACGCCGCCATGCCGCCGATCGCGTGCGCGCCGCGCTTGTGGCAGGTGCGGACCAGCAGTTCGGTGTACGCGCGCATGAAGGGGGCGGTCATCGTCACCGCGTTGCGGTCCGGCAGCACGAACCTCGGTCCGCCGTCCCGGAAGTTCTTGACGATGGAGAAGAGGTAGTCCCAGCGGCCGGCGTTCAGGCCGGAGGCGTGGTCGCGCAGTTCGTAGAGGATCTCCTCCATCTCGTACGCGGCCGTGATCGTCTCGATCAGGACGGTCGCGCGGACGGTGCCCTGCGGCATGCCGACGTATTCCTGCGCGAAGACGAACACCTCGTTCCAGAGGCGGGCCTCCAGGTGCGACTCGGTCTTCGGCAGGTAGAAGTACGGACCCTTGCCGAGGTCGAGCAGGCGCTGGGCGTTGTGGAAGAAGTACAGGCCGAAGTCGACGAGGGCGCCGGGGACCGGGGTGCCCTCGGCGTCGACGAGATGCCGCTCGTCCAGGTGCCAGCCGCGCGGGCGCATGACGACGGTCGCCAGCTCCTCGGGGGCCTTGAGCGCGTACGACTTGCCGGACGCCGGGTCGGTGAAGTCGATGTTCCGGGCGTAGGCGTCCGTCAGGTTGAGCTGGCCGAGGACGACGTTCTCCCAGGTGGGAGCGGAGGCGTCCTCGAAGTCCGCGAGCCAGACCTTTGCGCCCGAGTTGAGGGCGTTGATGGTCATCTTGCGGTCGGTGGGACCAGTGATCTCGACCCGGCGGTCGTTCAGCGCGTCCGGGGCGGGTGCGACGCGCCAGGTGGGGTCCTCGCGGATCGGTGCGGTCTCCGGGAGGAAGTCGAGCGTGGAGGTGCGGGCGATCTCGGCGCGGCGTTCCGCGCGGCGGGCGAGGAGTTCGTCACGCCGGGGCGTGAACCGGCGGTGCAGCTCGGCCACGAAGGCGAGCGCCGCGTCGGTGAGGACCTCCTCCTGCCGGGGCAGGGGCTCGGCGTCGACGATGGCCGGCGGAGACGGCGCTGGTGCGGACATGAGCTGTCACTTCCTTCAGCGGTGGCACCGGTGCCGGTCGGCACGCAGGGGAGATTCCACACCCGCTGTACGGTCGGGTGCCTCTGGGCAGTGGATATTAGTTTCCTTATCATGGAACTTCAATGGTTTGTTGATGTCGAGACTCTCCGGGTCGAGGCAGGGTGGCGCTCGGTGCCACCCCGTTCACTCAAGGTGGCTCAGGTCGGCCGCCGTGTCGATGTCGTACGGCCGTGCCACGTCGCCGCACTCCACGAGACGGACCGCGGCCGCGTGCTCCTTCACGTACGCGCGTGCCCCCCGGTCGCCGGTCGCAGTCGCCGTGATGCCCGCCCAGTGCCCGGCGCCGAGGAGCACCGGATGACCGCGTACGCCGTCGTAGGCGGCCGAGACCAGTGAGGACTCGTCCGTGTAGGCGGCCAGGACGCGGGCGACCGCCTCCGGTCCGATGCCGGGCTGGTCGACGAGCGACACCAGTGCGGCCCGCACCCCCGTCCCGGCGAGCGAGTCCAGCCCCGCGCGCAGCGAGGAACCCATGCCCCGCTCCCACTCGGCGTTGTCCACCAGCACACAGCCGGGCAGCTCCGCCCGGTCCCGTACGGCGTCGGCGCGCGCCCCCAGCACGACGTGCACGCGCGTGCAGCCGGCCGCGCGCAGCACCGCGACGGCGTGTTCGACCAGTGGGCGGCCCCGGTGTTCGAGCAGCGCCTTGGGCCGGCCGCCGAGCCGGCGCCCGCCGCCCGCGGCGAGCAGCAGCGCGGCGACCGGTGCTTGGTTCTGATCCGTCATGGGTCCTGCATACCTGACCCCCGCGCGGGCCGGACGGCGCCCGGGGACTGAATTTCGGTCCCCGTGGTGGCGGATCGGCATCCGGTGGCGTTTACTGGCCCGCGTCCCCGGCGCACGACCGGCGCGATGGGGCGGGCGGGGAGCAGGGTGGGGCTGTGCACAACGGTGTGCCAGGGGGGAGAGCTGTGTTGCGGAGCTTGGGGCAGAGGCCAGTGACCGGCAGCGGCGAGGATCCGAAGGTGGCGGAACTGCGGACCGCCGTGTCCCGACTGCGCCGTGAACTCGCCGCGCATCCCGCGGACTTCCCCGACCGTGCCGTCGCCGAGGAGGAACTCGCGGCGCTCGCCGCGATGACCGCCGACGGCACGCCCGAGATCCCCCGCCTGCGCCGCTCGCTGCTGCTGATCGCGGGGGCGATCGGCTCGGTGAGCGCGCTGTCGCGGGGCCTGTCGCAGGTGCGGGACGCGGTGGAACTGTTCGGCGACCCGCCACGACGTCACGGCTAGGGCCTGTCGTTCGGATCACGCCGCGGACGCGGGGTCCGGCACGCGCCGCTGCCGCGTTGTCGTCGGTCGCCGCCGCTTCGCGTCGACTCCCTCCTCCGCCCTGCAGCCGCACGCACCGGAACCCGCTCACCGGCATCGATCAGCACCGTCGGCGCCCTGCGACCTGATCCGAACGACAGGCCCTCGCCGCGGGGAGGCACGCCCGGGCGCTTCCCGGCGGCGGCGCGGGTCAGTGGCCGGCCGTCAGGCTCGGCGGCCGGTGCTTCCGGCCGGGTCGCCGGGGCGGGCTCGTCACGCCAGGTTCTGGCTGGCCAGGGCCTCGGACAGCTCGGCGGCGATCTGCTGGAGCACCGGCACGATCCGCTCCGTTGCGGTCTCCGTCACCCGGCCCGCCGGGCCCGAGATGGAGATCGCGGCGGCGGTGGGGTAGTCGGGCACCGAGACCGCCAGGCAGCGCACGCCGATTTCCTGCTCGTTGTCGTCGACGGCGTAGCCCATGCTGCGGACCTCGTCGAGCGCGGCGAGGAAGCCGTCCGGTGTGGTGATCGTCTTCTCCGTCGCGGCGGGCATGCCGGTGCGCGCCAGCAGGGCGCGCACCTCCTCGTCCGGGAAGCTCGCGAGCAGCGCCTTGCCCACGCCGGTGGAGTGCGGCAGGACCCGCCGGCCCACCTCGGTGAACATGCGCATCGAGTGCTTGGACGGCACCTGGGCGACGTAGACGATCTCGTCTCCGTCGAGCAGCGCCATGTTGGCCGTCTCGCCGGTCTCCTCGACCAGTCGGGCCAGGTAGGGGCGGGCCCACGTGCCGAGCAGCCGCGAGGCGGACTCGCCGAGCCGGATCAGGCGCGGGCCGAGCGCGTAGCGCCGGTTGGGCTGCTGACGGACGTACCCGCACGCGACGAGGGTGCGCATCAGGCGGTGGATGGTCGGCAGTGGCAGCCCGCTGCTCGCGGAGAGCTCGCTCAGGCCGACCTCGCCGCCCGCGTCCGCCATCCGCTCCAGCAGGTCGAAGGCGCGCTCGAGGGACTGGACGCCACCGCCGTTGGCGGACTTGGCGGAGTCGGTGGTGCTGGCGCTGGACGTCGGCACGGCGCGTTCCTTTCGGGACTGACGGGAGGGCAGAAGCCTACCCGGCGGCCGGTTGACTCCCCGTTTGTGCATAGCTACGTTCTGCCTGCTGGAATTCTCATTCCGCTTTGTGGAAACGTCCAGATGGGGCGTCGCGGGTGCACTGTGGAGAAGTGTGCCTCTTGACGGTGTGCGAACGGGAGTGAAGACTTCTTCAACAGAACGTTGAATTCCGTGGCGTGGAAGTACCTCCCGTTTCCCGGAGGTCTCGGGAGCCGGGACGGCGGCAGAGAGGGGTCCGGGTGTCCGACGCTGAACTGGTGCTGCGCTCGACGCGTGTCATCACGCCCGGGGGGACGCGCCCGGCGTCCGTCGCGGTCGCCGACGGGAGGATCACCGCCGTCCTGCCGTACGACACCCCGGTCGGGGGCGCCCGGCTGGAGGACGTCGGCGAGCACGTCCTGCTGCCCGGCCTGGTCGACACCCACGTGCACGTCAACGACCCCGGCCGCACCGAGTGGGAGGGCTTCTGGACCGCCACGCGCGCCGCGGCGGCCGGCGGCATCACCACCCTCGTCGACATGCCGCTCAACTCGCTGCCGCCGACCACCACCGTCGAGAACCTGCGCACCAAGCAGGAGGTGGCCCGGGACAAGGCGCACATCGACGTCGGCTTCTGGGGCGGCGCGCTCCCCGGCAACGTCAAGGACCTGCGCCCGCTGCACGAAGCCGGGGTCTTCGGCTTCAAGGCGTTCCTGTCCCCTTCCGGCGTGGACGAGTTCCCGCACCTCGACCAGGAACAGCTTGCCCGGTCCATGGCCGAGATCGCCGGGTTCGGCGGCCTGCTGATCGTGCACGCCGAGGATCCGCACCGCCTCGCCGCCGCCCCGCAGCAGGGTGGCCCCAAGTACGCCCACTTCCTCGCCAGCCGTCCGCGCGACGCCGAGGACACCGCGATCGCCACCCTGATCGCCCGGGCGAGACGCCTCCACGCGCGCGTGCACGTGCTGCACCTGTCCTCCGGCGACGCGCTGCCGCTGATCGCCGCCGCCCGCGCGGAGGGTGTGCGCGTCACCGTCGAGACGTGCCCGCACTACCTCACCCTGACCGCCGAGGAGGTTCCGGACGGGGCCGGCGAGTTCAAGTGCTGCCCGCCCATCCGCGAGGCCGCCAACCAGGACCTGCTGTGGCGGGCGCTGGCCGACGGCACGATCGACTGCGTGGTCACCGACCACTCCCCGTCGACGGCCGACCTCAAGACGAACGACTTCGCCACCGCCTGGGGCGGCATCTCCGGCCTCCAGCTGAGCCTGCCGGCGGTGTGGACCGAGGCCCGCAAGCGGGGCCACACCCTGGAGGACGTCGTCCGCTGGATGTCCACGCGGACCGCGGAACTCGTCGGGCTCGGCCACAAGGGCGCCATCGAGGCCGGCCGGGACGCCGACTTCGCCGTCCTCGCGCCCGACGAGACGTTCACCGTGGACCCGGTCGCCCTCCAGCACCGCAACCGCGTCACGGCGTACGCCGGGCGCACCCTCAGCGGGGTCGTGAAGTCCACCTGGCTGCGCGGCGAACGCATCGTGGCAGACGGCGAGTTCACCGACCCGAAGGGGCGACTGCTCACCCGCACCCTCTGAATCCCGACGTCCGAAAGGCAGACCAGATCACCGTGACGGCGACACCGAGTTTCACCGGCGACGCGCACCCCTACGGAGGCGGCGACCCGTACGCGGACTACCGCACCGCCGACTTCCCCTTCACCCAGTACGCCGACCTCGCCGACCGTCGGCTGGGCGCCGGAGTCGTCGCCGCCAACGACGAGTTCTTCGCCGAGCGCGAGAACCTGCTGGTGCCCGAGCGCGCCGAGTTCGACCCCGAGCACTTCGGGCACAAGGGCAAGATCATGGACGGCTGGGAGACCCGGCGCCGCCGGGGCGCGTCCGCCGAGCACCCCTGGCCCACCGCCGAGGACCACGACTGGGCGCTGATCCGCCTCGGCGCGCCCGGCGTGATCCGCGGGATCGTCGTCGACACCGCCCACTTCCGCGGCAACTACCCGCAGTCCGTGTCCATCGAGGGCGCGTCCGTCGCCGGCTCCCCGTCGCCGGACGAACTGCTCCGCGACGACGTGAAGTGGACGACCCTGGTCCCGCGCACGCCGGTCGGCGGCCACGCGGCGAACGGCTTCGCCGTCTCGGCCGAACAGCGCTTCACGCACCTGCGGGTCAACCAGCACCCGGACGGCGGCATAGCGCGCCTGCGCGTGCACGGCGAGGTGGCACCCGACCCCGAGTGGCTGTCCGCGGTGGGCACCTTCGACGTCGTCGCCCTGGAGAACGGCGGCCGGGTCGAGGACGCCTCCGACCGCTTCTACTCGCCGGCCACCCACACCATCCAGCCGGGCCGTTCCCGCAAGATGGACGACGGCTGGGAGACCCGCCGCCGCCGCGACCGCGGACACGACTGGATCCGTTACCGGCTGGTGGCCCAGTCCCGGATCCGCGCGATCGAGATCGACACCGCCTGCCTCAAGGGCAACAGCGCGGGCTGGGCGTCGGTGTCCGTACGGGACGGCGAGGACGGCGAGTGGACCGAGATCCTGCCCCGCACCCGCCTCCAGCCCGACACCAACCACCGTTTCGTGCTCCCGGCCCCCGCCGTCGGCACGCACGCGCGCGTGGACATCTTCCCGGACGGCGGCATCTCCCGCCTGCGCCTGTTCGGCTCCTTGACCGAGGAGGGCGCGACGCGCCTGGCGGCACGCCACCAGGAGCTCGGCGGCTGACGCACACCAGGAACCCGGGCGGTCGACGCCCGTGGCGACGCGCGGGGCGCCCCGGCCCGGACAGCACCGGTGCGCCCCGCGTGGCTCACGCCGCGTGCCCCCCGTCGACCGAGAACTCGGCGCCGGTGACGTACGAGGCACCGGCGAGGTGGGCGACCGTCGACGCCACCTCCTCCGCCGCCCCGAACCGGCCGAGCGCGGTCATCGCCGCCTGACCGGCCGCGAACGGTCCGTCGGCCGGGTTCATGTCGGTGTCGATCGGCCCGGGATGCACGACGTTCGCGGTGATCCCGCGCCCGCCCAGCTCCCGCGCCAGCGCCTTGGTCAGCCCGGTCAGCGCCGCCTTGCTGGTCGCGTAGAGGGTGCCCCCGGGCCCCGGCACCCGCTGGGTCATGCAGCTGCCGACGGTGACGATCCGGCCGCCCTCCGGCATGATCGCGGCGGCCGCCTGACAGGCCAGGAAGACGCCCCGGACGTTCACCGCGAGCACCCGGTCCACGTCGGCGAGCGAGAGGCTCTCCAACGGCCCGAGCACGCCGACGGCCGCGTTGTTCACCAGCACGTCGAGCCCACCGAGGGCCTCGGCCGTGCGCCGCACGGCACCCGCCGCCTCGTTCGGGTCGGCGCCGTCCGCCCGCAGGGCCACCGCCCGGCGCCCCATTGCCCGGACGGCCCCGGCCACGTCCTCGGCGGCCTCCTTGCCGTTCACGAACGTCACGGCCACGTCGGCGCCCTCCCGCGCCAGCCGCAGCGCGGTCGCCGCACCGATGCCGCGGCTGCCGCCGGTCACCAGGGCGACCTTGCCCTCCAAGGGCGCCGGAGTGGTCACGGTGTGCGTCGCTTGAGAAGTCATACGCCCATTCCAGCGAGCGCCCCCACGAGGTTGCCGGCGGCGAGCGGACACCGAGGTCGCACGCCCGGAACTCGCGGCCTCGTCTCCCGCGTTCTCCTCACGTGACACTTCAGCAAGAGATCGTCGGCAACGCCATGCAGATGGCGGTCGTCACCCTGCGCCCGGGCCAGACCGTGTACTGCGAGGCGGGGAAGTTCCTGTTCAAGACGGCGAACGTGACCATGGAGACCCGGCTGTCCGGCCCGTCGGGCGGCGGCTCGGCGCAGGGCGGTGCCTCGGGCGCCGCGGCGGCGGGCATGGGCGGCCTGCTGCGTCAGGCGGTGGGGACCGCCATGCAGGTCGGCCAGCGGGCGCTGGCGGGCGAGTCGCTGGCGTTCCAGTACTTCACCGCGCAGGGCGGCGAGGGCACCGTCGGCTTCGCGGGCGTCCTGCCCGGTGAGATGCGTGCCCTGGAACTCGACGGCACGCGCGCGTGGTTCGCGGAGAAGGACGCCTTCGTGGCCGCCGAGTCCACCGTCGAGTTCGGCATCGCCTTCCAGGGCGGGCGGACCGGCATGAAGGGCGGCGAGGGCTTCGTCCTGGAGAAGTTCACCGGCCGCGGCACGGTGATCATCGCGGGCGCCGGCAACTTCATCGACCTCGACCCGGCCGACTTCGGCGGCCGCATCGAGGTCGACACCGGTTGCGTGGTCGCCTTCGAGGAGGGCATCCAGTACGGCGTCCAGCGCGTGGGCGGCCTCAACCGGCAGGGTCTGATGAACGCGGTGTTCGGCGGCGAGGGCCTGTCCCTGGCCACCCTGGAGGGCAGCGGCAGGGTCATCCTGCAGTCCATGACGATCGAGGGCCTGGCGAACGCCTTGAAGAAGGCGCAGGGCGGCGACAAGCAGGGCCCGACGGGCGGACTGTTCTCGACGCACTCCGGATGAGTCTCTCCGCCGCCCAGCGATGAGTTGCGGGTGCCGGTGGGGTCTGACCTGATGAAAGCAGACCCCACCCCGCAAGGGTCATCCAGGAAGAAGGCACCCGCCATGGGCAAGCTCGTCCTCACCAGCTTCGTCACCCTCGACGGCGTCTACCAGGCCCCGGGCGGCCGCCAGGAGGACACCCGCGACGGCTTCGAGCACGGCGGCTGGAGCGTTCCGTACGGCGACGAGGACTTCGGGCGGTTCATCGACGAGGTCTTCCAGCGCGTCGGCGCCTTCCTCCTCGGCCGCCGCACGTACGAGATCTTCGCCTCGTACTGGCCGAAGGTGACCGACGCCGACGACCCGGTCGCCTCGCGGCTGAACACCCTGCCGAAGTACGTCGCCTCTGCCTCCCTCACCGACCCCCGCTGGTCCGGCACCACCGTCATCGGCGGCGACCTCGCCAAGGAGGTCACCGCCCTGAAGGAGGACACCGACGGCGAGCTGCAGGTGCACGGCAGCGGCGCCCTGGCGCGGTCCCTGTTCGACCTCGGCCTCATCGACACCGTGCATCTGCTGACCTTCCCGGTCGTCCTGGGCGCCGGCCGCCGCCTGTTCGCCGAGGGCACCGTCCCGACGGCCTTCCGCCACACCGGCGGCCGGATCACCTCGGCGGGCGTGTCGATCCAGACGTACGACCTGGCGGGGCGTCCCGAGTACGGCACCTACGAACTGCCCGACAACGCGTAGTCCGACGGGAGTCGCACGTGGGGTTTGCTTCGTCAACTCCCGTCATGCGGCGGCGGCCGAGACGGTGCCGCCGACGACCTGATCGACGACGGCTGCTGAGCGGCCGCCGGACCACCGGGTTCACCCGGACCTGCGGCTCTCTGCCGCGGCGAACAGGGCGAACGCCAGCACGACGAGGGCGACGCTCGCGTAGATCTCGTACCCGTCGAGGACACCGATGCGCTGCACGAGCCCGATGTGCCAGTCGGTGAACTCGTGCACCAGACCCATCGCGCCCTGCACCAGGGCGATGAACCCG
Source organism: Streptomyces chromofuscus (assembly GCF_015160875.1). NCBI lineage: Bacteria > Bacillati > Actinomycetota > Actinomycetes > Kitasatosporales > Streptomycetaceae > Streptomyces > Streptomyces chromofuscus. The sequence goes on from NZ_CP063374.1 coordinate 6,640,031, forward strand.
AGCAACTCCAGCAACTGCTTCATGGACATGACTCTCGCCCCGCGGACCCCCCACGGACATCGGCCGCGGGGCGAGGCCGGCCCCACCGAAGTCGGTGATCCCGCTCCGCCGCCGCGCCGAAAGTAGCGGGCGGCGCGACTTCGGTCGGCGATCCCCCGTTCGGGGAGGTGGCACCGGTCCCGCCCTGCGTAGATTTGTCGACCGTGACAGACGACAGGGCGATACCGGCGGCAGCGGCGTTCGAGGGGCGCCGGTGGCTCCTGCCGTCCGCGCTGGTCCACGCGCTCGACCCGGACACCGGACGGCCCGGCCGACGGCCCCGGCGCACCGCGCGCGACTGGATCGTCGACTTCTCCTGCTTCCACCTGGCCGCCGTCGTCGGCCTGCTGGCCGCGGACTCCATGACCCCCGAGAACACCCCGCCCGCCCTCCTGGTCGTCGACCAGTGGCTCGGCGCCCTGTCCTGCGCGGCGGTGTGGCTGCGCCGCCGGTGGCCGGTCGGGCTCGCGGTCGCGATGCTCCCCGTCGGCCTCGTCTCCAACACCGCGGGCGGCGCCGGCCTGGTCGCCTTCTTCACGCTCGCGGTGCACCGGCCCTTCCGCCACGTGGCCTGGATCGGCGGCATCTCCCTCGCCCTGATCCCGGTCTTTTTCTGGCTGCGCCCCGAACCCGAGATGCCCTATGTGGTGGCCGTCGCGTTCACCGCGCTGCTCAGCGTCTGCGTCATCGGCTGGGGCCTGCTCGTACGCTCCCACCGCCGGCTGATGTTCAGTCTGCGCGATCGCGCCCGGCGCGCCGAGAGGGAGGCGCATCTGCGCGCCGAGCGGGCACAGCGACTCGCGCGCGAGGCGATGGCCCGCGAGATGCACGACGTGCTGGCGCACCGGCTGACGCTGCTGAGCGTGCACGCCGGCGCGTTGGAGTTCCGGCCCGACGCGCCCCGCGAGGAGATGGCGCGGGCGGCCGGTGTCATCCGGGAGAGCGCGCACGAGGCGCTCCAGGACCTGCGGGAGATCATCGGGGTGCTGCGGGCGGGAGAGCCCGACGACGCCGGCCGCCCCCAGCCCTCGCTCGCCGCCCTCGACGCGCTGGTCGCCGCGTCGCGCGAGGCCGGCACCGAGGTGGCCCTCGACCTGCGGGTCACCGACCCGGCCGCCGTCCCCGCCGCTGCCGGCCGCACCGCCTACCGCATCGTCCAGGAGTGCCTGACCAACGCCCGCAAGCACGCCCCCGGCAGCGAGGTCACGGTGTCGGTGACGGGCACGCCGGGCGAGGGCCTGACGATTCTGGTGCGCAACCCCGCGGCCGAGGGCGACGTCCCGCACGTCCCGGGCTCCGGGCAGGGCCTGATCGGCCTGACCGAGCGCGCCACGCTGGCCGGGGGACGGCTGGAGCACGGGGCATGCGAGGACGGCGGCTTCGAGGTGCGGGCCTGGCTGCCGTGGGGCGCGCACGGCCCGTGACCGATCACGTATCCTCCCATGTCGCTGCCGAGAGACGGCAGTTGAGTCGGGCGAGACGACGGGCCGACATCGGTGCGGCCGTCAGTGGCGCGCGTGCCGGGAGGGAAGAGCACAGTGAGTTTCGGGGGACCCGATCCGTACCAGCCGCACTGGCCACCCAACGGCGGACCTCAGCCGCCGCCCCCCAGTCAGGGACCGTACGCACCACCGCCCAACCAGGGACCCTACGTCCCGCCCCCTAACCAGGGGCCGTACGCACCGCCGCCGCACACCGGACCGTACGTTCCCCCGCCCACGAACCCCGGGCCGTACCCGCCGCCGAACCATCCGTACGCGCCCCACCGGCCCCACCCGCCGGGCTTCCCGCCGCAGCCGTACCCCTGGCAGCCGTACCCGCCGTCGCGCAACGACTCCCTCTGGTCGCTGATCACAGGACTGCGCGGCGCCGAATGGCCGCCGCTGCGCGACCTGTTGCGGGCCGGACGGCCGCGCATCCACGGCTGTGTGTGGGTGCTGGTGCTCTTCCCGTGCACCTGGTTCGTGATTCCACCGCTGCTGCTCTGCTACTCGTTCGCCCGTTCGGCGCGCCTGCGGGCCCACCGGCTCTTCCCGGTGAACGCCCACCGTCGCTTCGACGACCCCCAGGTGTGGCGCGTGCAGAAGGCGCGCGCCTGGACCGCGGCGGCGATGTCCGTGCTGCTGCTCCTCGTGTACGGCAAGCCGGAGGACTTCGGTGAGGCACAGCAGCAGTACATGCTGCGGCTGGCCGCCACCCCGCCCCTGCTGCTGGTCAGCGCCCCCGTGGTGATCGCGCTGCTGTTCCGGGTGGCGTCGCCGCAGACCAGGGCCGAGATGCGGGCGCGGGTGCGCGCAGCCGGGCGGACGGCCCTGTGGTACGTCGGCGCCGTGACGACGGTGCCGCTGTGCCTGGTGGGCATCACCCTGGCCGACCGGGGCTCGACGGCCGCGCAGGACCCCTGGTACAGCACGGTGCTGACGCCGGCCCTGGCCCTGCCGATGGTGTGGCTGCTGTTCTTCCTGGGCTTCGCCACCGGCCCCGCGATCCGCAGCGGCTTCAACGCCGCCGAGGTGCACGCCGCGCTGCCCGCGCTGCTCACCGGCGTCCTGGTGTGGGAGTTCGCCGCTCTCAGCCTGGCCGCGGGCGGGACGCCGCCCGGTCCGCCGCTGGTCCAGCTCCTCGCGCTGCTCGGCGGCCCGGCGTCGGTCACCGCGGTGGCCTGGTGGGAGATCGGCCGGCTCCGCGAGCGGTACGGGATCCGGCTGCGGGGCTGACCCCGGGGGACCAGGCCGGTGTCCCGGCGGCGGGACCGTCATGACACGAAGCTCGTGATTACGTGAGGGCCATGACTGCGATCAGAGTGCTGCTCGTCGACGACGACCCCCTGGTGCGGGCCGGGCTGTCCTTCATGATGGGCGGCGCCGACGACATCCGGATCGTCGGCGAGGCCGCCGACGGCGGGGAGGTCGAGGCGCTCGTCGACCGCACCCGACCGGACGTCGTCCTGATGGACATCCGGATGCCGACGGTCGACGGCCTCACCGCCACGGAACGGCTGCGCGCCCGCCCGGACGGCCCGCAGGTCGTCGTCCTGACCACCTTCCACGCCGACGACCAGGTGCTGCGGGCGCTGCGCGCGGGAGCCGCCGGATTCGTGCTGAAGGACACCCCGCCCGCCGAGATCGTCGACGCCGTGCGCCGCGTCGCCGCCGGTGACCCGGTGCTGTCGCCCGCCGTCACCCGCCAGTTGATGGAGCACGCGGCCGGCGGCGCCGCCGACACCCGGCGCGCCCGCGCGCGGGAGCGCGTCGCCGCCCTCAACGAACGCGAACGCGAGGTCGCCGTCACGGTCGGCCGGGGCCTGTCCAACGCCGAGATCGCGACGGAGCTGTTCATGAGCGTGGCCACCGTCAAGACCCATGTCTCCCGCATCCTCGCCAAGCTCGACCTCAACAACCGCGTGCAGATCGCCCTGTTGGCGTACGACGCGGGTCTGCTGGAAGGGGACGGGCACTAGAGTGCCGCGACAGGCAACGTTCACCCCGTCCCGACGCCCGGCACGCCCTCTCGCCGCACCGGCCGGAAGCCCAAGTACATCCAGTACGAGGGCTTCCGGCCGGCACGTCGAGAGCACGCACCGGACGCCGCTCCTTGCCGGGCAAACGTTGCCTGCCGCGGCACGAGTCGGCGCGGCCGTCCGTTGTCGCGGTGAAGGGGAAGGGCGGGAAGGGGGAGCGACATGGCGGACGTGGTCGACCTGGGGGAGTACGGCGCTGACTTCCTGACCGACCCGCACCCGGTGTACGCGCAGCTGCGCGCCCGCGGGCCGGTGCACCGGGTGAGGCTGCCGGGGCACGAGGCGCATCGCGTGGCCTGGCTCGTGGTGGGGTACGAGGAGGCGCGCGCCGCGCTCGCCGACCCGCGGCTGTCCAAGGACGGCGCCGGGATCGGCATGACCTTCCTCGACGAGGAGCTGATCGGTCAGTACCTGCTGGCCGCCGACCCGCCGCAGCACACACGGCTGCGCGGCCTGGTCTCACGCGCGTTCACCGCCCGCCGGGTGGCGGCGCTGCGACCCAGGATCCAGCAGATCACCGGCGAACTGCTCGACACGATGCTCCCGCACGGCCGCGCCGACCTCGTGGAGTCGTTCTCGTACCCGCTGCCGATCACCGTGATCTGCGAACTGCTGGGCGTGCCCGAGCTGGACCGGGCCGCGTTCCGCGCGATGTCGACGGAGGTGGTCGCGCCCACCGACGGCGACCGGGAGTACGAGGCCGTCGTGGCCCTCGGCGAGTACCTCACCGAGCTGATCGAGGACAAGCGCTGCGCCGGACCGGCCGACGACCTGCTCAGCGACCTGATCCGCACCACCGCCGAGGACGGCGACCGGCTCTCCCCCACGGAGCTGCGCGGCATGGCGTACATCCTGCTGATCGCCGGCCACGAGACGACCGTCAACCTGCTCACCAACGGCGTGTACGCCCTGCTCACCCATCCCGGCCAGCTCGCCGCGCTGCGCGCCGACATGGGTCTGCTCGACGGCGCGATCGAGGAGATGCTGCGCTACGAGGGTCCGGTGGAGACGGCGACGTTCCGGTACGCGGCCGAGCCCCTGGAGATCGCGGGCGTGCCCGTGGAGAAGGGCGAGACCGTGCTGGTCGGCCTCACCGCGGCCGACCACGACGAGGCCCGCTACCGGGACCCGCACCGCTTCGACATACGCCGCGACCCCCGCCCCCACCTCGCGTTCGGGCACGGCATCCACTACTGCCTGGGGGCACCCCTGGCCCGCCTCGAAGCCCGCATCGCACTGAGGACCCTCCTGGAGCGCGCCCCGGACCTGGCGTTGGAGGGCCCGCCGGGCCCCTACTTGCCGGGCATGCTGATGCGCGGGATGCGCAGTCTGCCGATGCGCTGGTAGCGCGCCGGCGCACCGAGGCCCAAAGGGCGCCGGGAACCGCGTGACCAGCCACGACGCACCCGCGCACGGCGACGCACAGGAGCCCGGCGAAGCGCTACCGCAGCACCGGCTCCGCCCCGCCCGGCAGCTCCGCGAGCCGGACGGGTCGGTGCTCCCGGCGGGAGAGCTCGCAGGCCTCGGCGATCCGCAGGGCCTGCAACGCCTCGCGCCCGTCGCAGGGGTTGGCCCGCTCACCCCGCACCACCTCCACGAAGGCGTTCAGCTCGGCCTCGTAGGAGGGCCCGAACCGCTCCAGGAAGGTGGTCCACGGCTTGCTCGCGGCCGGCGGCCCGGTCGGTTCGGTGGACGCGATCGGCGTCCGGTCGTCCAGCCCGACCACGATCTGGTCCAGCTCCCCGGCCAGTTCCATCCGCACGTCGTAGCCCGCGCCGTTCAGCCGCGTCGCGGTGGCCGTCGCGAGGGTGCCGTCGTCGAGGGTGAGGAGGGCGGCCGCGGTGTCGACGTCCCCGGCCTCGCGGAACATCGCGGGACCGGCGTCGGAGCCGGCGGCGTACACCTCCGTCACCTCGTGCCCGGTCACCCAGCGCAGGATGTCGAAGTCGTGGATCAGCGTGTCCCGGTACAGCCCGCCGGACAGCGAAAGGTACGTCGCCGGCGGCGGCACCTGGTCGGAGCTCGTCGCCCGCACGGTGTGCAGCCGGCCGAGCCGCCCGGAGCGGACCGCCTCGCGGGCGCCCTTGTACCCCGCGTCGAAGCGGCGCTGGAAGCCCATCTGCAGGATCGTGCCGGCCGTCTCGACCTCGGCGATCGCGTGCAGGGAACCGGGCAGGTCGAGCGCGATGGGCTTCTCGCAGAACACCGGCAGTCCGGAGCGGGCCGCCCGGCCGATCAGTTCCGCGTGGGCCGCGGTCGCCGTCGTGATCACCACCGCGTCCACGCCCCAGCGGAAGATCTCGTCCATGCCCGGCGCGGCCGTCTCCCCGAGCCGGTGCGCCAGCTCCTGCGCCCGCGCGGGGTCCGCGTCCGTGAGGATGAGGGAGCCCACGTCACGGTGACGGCTGAGCGTATTCGCATGAATGGTGCCGATGCGGCCCGTCCCGATGACCCCGATGCGCATGAGAACAAAGTGGAGTCCGACCCACCGCACTGTCAATGCTTATGTCCGGACAATCGGACTTCACGACTTCCCGTCAACCCGTCACGGAGCTACGCTCGGGCGCGTGCCGAAATCAGACGTGGACCCGACCGTGCGGCTCGACCTGAGCGTGGACCGCAGCTCGCCCGTTCCGCTGTACTTCCAGCTGTCCCAGAAGCTGGAGGCCGCCATCGAGCACGGCGCGCTCACGCCCGGCAGCCTGTTGGGCAACGAGATCGAGCTCGCCGGCCGGCTGGGCCTGTCCCGCCCCACGGTCCGCCAGGCCATCCAGTCCCTGGTCGACAAGGGCCTGCTGGTGCGCCGCCGTGGCGTCGGCACGCAGGTCGTGCACAGCCAGGTCAAGCGGCCCCTGGAACTGAGCAGCCTCTATGACGACCTCGAGGCGGCCGGGCAACGTCCGGCCACGAAGGTCCTGGTCAACACCGTCGTCCCGGCGTCCGCCGAGGTCGCGGCCGCGCTCGGCGTCGCCGAGGCCGGCGAGGTGCACCGCGTCGAACGGCTGCGCCTGGCGCACGGGGAGCCGATGGCGTACCTGTGCAACTTCCTGCCCACCGGCCTGATCGAGCTGGACACCGATCAACTGGAGGCCACCGGCCTGTACCGGCTGATGCGGGCCGCCGGCATCACCCTCCACAGCGCCCGGCAGTCCATCGGCGCCCGCGCCGCCACCGCCGCCGAGGCCGAGCGGCTCGGCGAGAGCGAGGGCGCCCCGCTGCTGACCATGCAGCGCACGACGTTCGACGACACCGGCCGCGCGGTCGAGTACGGCACGCACACCTACCGCCCGGCCCGCTACTCCTTCGAGTTCCAGCTGCTCGTGCGGCCCTGAGAGGCGCGCCGCCGTGCCGGGTGCTTCGTCGCAATGTCCGGACAATGCGACCGGGTCGCGCTCCCCGGTCGTGAGCCGGATGATCCCTGTGTTCGATACTGGGGCGTTTGGGTCGGCGTGACGGCCGGCCCCCGCGTACCGGAGAACACAGCAAGAAGGGCACGGCCTCGTGGCACGGTTTTGGACCGGGTTTCGGACCTGGACAGGCATCGCGGTGGCAGGGGCGCTGTGCGCGTCCCTCGCGGGGTGCAGCAGCACCGGCGGCAAGCGCGCCGAGGACGCCCGCAAGGCCGCGGCCGCGCAGGGGAAGGCGGCGGTGAACACCCCCCGCTGGACCTTCGCCATGATCACCCACTCGGGCGACGGCGACACCTTCTGGGACATCGTCCAGAGCGGCGCGGAGCAGGCCGCCGTCAAGGACAACATCAACTTCCTGTACTCGCACGACGACGAGGCCCAGCAGCAGGCGCAGCTGGTGGACGCGGCCGTCGACAAGAAGGTCGACGGCATCATCGTCACCCTCGCCAAGCCCGACGCGATGAAGGCCGCCGTCGCCCGCGCGGTCGAGGCGGGCATCCCGGTGGTCACGGTGAACTCGGGCTCCGCCGAGTCCCGGGAATTCGGCGCGCTCACCCACATCGGCCAGGACGAGACGATCGCCGGCCAGGCCGTCGGGGAGGAACTCAACAGGCGCGGGAAGAAGAAGGCGCTCTGCATCCTGCACGAGCAGGGCAACGTCGGCCACGAGCAGCGCTGCGCCGGCCTGAAGGAGACCTTCGACGGCACCGTGCAGAACCTCTACGTCACCGGCACCAACATGCCCGACGTGCAGTCCGCCGTCGAGGCCAGGCTCCAGTCCGACAGCTCGGTCGACGCCGTCGTCACCCTCGGCGCCCCGTACGCGGACACGGCCGTCAAGGCCAAGGAGAGCGCCGGCAGCGACGCCGAGATCGACACCTTCGACCTGAACGCCAAGGTGGCCGCCGGGCTGAAGGACGGCACCCTCGGCTTTGCCGTCGACCAGCAGCCCTACCTCCAGGGCTACGAGGCCGTCGACCTGCTGTGGCTGTACAAGTACAACGCCGACGTGCTCGGCGGCGGCAAGCCCGTGCTCACCGGCCCGCAGATCATCACCAAGGACCAGGCGGGCGCCCTGGCGGAGTACACCGAGCGGGGCACCCGATGACCGCGATCACTGACGAAAGGATTCTGCACAGCTCCCCGCTGCGCAGGCTGCTCGGCCGCCCGGAACTGGGCTCGGTCGTCGGCGCCGCCGCCGTCTTCCTCTTCTTCGCCCTCGCCGCCGACAGCTTCCTGAAGACGGCGAGCCTGAGCACGGTCCTCTACGCGTCCTCCACGATCGGCATCATGGCGGTGCCGGTCGCGCTGCTGATGATCGGCGGCGAGTTCGACCTGTCCGCGGGCGTCATGGTGACGTCGTCCGCGTTGGTCTCGTCGATGTTCAGCTACCAGATGACGGCGAACGTCTGGGTCGGCGTCGCCGTCTCCCTGCTCGTCACCCTCGCCGTCGGCGCCTTCAACGGCTTCATGATCACCCGTACGAAGCTGCCGAGCTTCATCGTCACGCTCGGCACCTTCCTGATGCTCACCGGCATGAACCTCGGCTTCACCAAGCTGATCTCCGGCACGGTCTCCACCAAGACCATCGCCGACATGGAGGGCTTCCCCACCGCCCGCGACGTGTTCGCCTCCACGCTGACCCTCGGCGGCGTCGACTTCAAAATCACGATCCTGTGGTGGTTCGCACTGGTCGCCCTCGCCAGCTGGATCCTGCTGCGCACCCGCGCCGGCAACTGGATCTTCGCGGTCGGCGGCAACGAGGACGCGGCCCGCGCGGTCGGCGTCCCGGTCACCCGGACCAAGATCGGCCTCTACATGGGAGTGGCCTTCGGCGCCTGGATCGCCGGCCAGCACCTGCTCTTCAGCTACGACGTCGTCCAGTCCGGCGAGGGCGTCGGCAACGAGCTGATCTACATCATCGCCGCCGTCATCGGCGGCTGCCTGATCACCGGCGGCTACGGCAGCGCGGTCGGCTCGGCGGTCGGCGCGTTCCTCTTCGGCATGACCAGCAAGGGCATCGTCTTCGCCGAGTGGAACCCCGACTGGTTCAAGTTCTTCCTCGGGGCGATGCTGCTCCTCGCGACCCTGCTCAACGTCTGGGTCCGCAAGCGCGCGGAGGCGACCAAGTGACTGAAGCGGTGGGACGCACGGCACTCGTGGAGCTGTCCGGCGTCAGCAAGAACTACGGCAATGTCCGCGCCCTCGAAGGGGTCTCCCTGGAGGTGCACGCCGGGGAGATCACCTGCGTGCTGGGCGACAACGGCGCCGGCAAGTCGACCCTCATCAAGATCATCGCCGGGCTGCACCAGCACGACGGCGGCACCCTGCGCGTCGACGGCGAGGAGACCCGCTTCGGCTCCCCGCGCGAGGCCCTGGACCGCGGTGTCGCGACCGTCTACCAGGACCTGGCCGTCGTCCCGCTGATGCCGGTCTGGCGCAACTTCTTCCTCGGCTCCGAGCCCCGCAAGGGCGTCGGCCCCTTCAAGCGCATGGACGTCGACCTCATGCGCCGCACCACCCGCTCTGAACTCCTGCGCATGGGCATCGACCTGCGCGACGTCGACCAGCCCATCGGCACCCTCTCCGGCGGCGAGCGCCAGTGCGTGGCCATCGCCCGCGCCGTTCACTTCGGCGCCAAGGTCCTCGTCCTGGACGAGCCGACGGCGGCGCTGGGCGTCAAGCAGTCGGGTGTGGTGCTGAGGTACGTGGCGGCCGCCCGGGACGAGGGCCTGGGCGTTGTCTTCATCACGCACAACCCGCATCACGCGTACCTGGTGGGAGACAGGTTCGTACTGCTGCGCCGAGGGACGACGGTGGGCCGACACACGCGCGACGAGATCACTCTGGACGAGCTCACCGAGCAGATGGCGGGCGGCAGTGACCTCGCGGATCTGCGCCACGAGCTGCAACGCCGCTGAGGGACGCGGGGCACCGCGCGACGAGGCCCGCGGCGTCGCACCCGGCGACGAACCGGAACCCGGCGGTTCGGCACTCCGCACCCTCGTGAGGCAGAATCGGCGGCGATGAGCACCTACGGCACCTTCAACGCCCCCATCGGCTCACGGCGCGCGACAGCGCTGCGCACCGTCGGCACGCGGGAACGCCGTTCCCATCTGACCGCGCCGCGCGTGCCCACCGTCGGCATCGACATCGGCGGCACCAAGGTGATGGCGGGCGTCGTGGACGCCGACGGCAACATTCTGGAGCGGCTCCGCACGGAGACCCCGGACAAGTCCAAGAGCCCCAAGGTCGTCGAGGACACCATCGTCGAGCTGGTCCTGGACCTGTCCGACCGGCACGACGTGCACGCGGTCGGCATCGGCGCGGCCGGCTGGGTCGACGCCGACCGCAACCGCGTCCTGTTCGCCCCGCACCTGTCCTGGCGCAACGAGCCGCTGCGCGACCGCATCGCCGGCCGCCTCGCGGTCCCCGTCCTGGTGGACAACGACGCCAACACCGCCGCCTGGGCCGAGTGGCGCTTCGGCGCCGGCCGCGGCGAGGACCACCTCGTCATGATCACGCTCGGTACCGGCATCGGCGGCGCGATCCTGGAGGACGGCCAGGTCAAGCGCGGCAAGTTCGGCGTCGCCGGCGAGTTCGGTCACATGCAGGTCGTGCCCGGCGGCCACCGCTGCCCGTGCGGCAACCGCGGCTGCTGGGAGCAGTACAGCTCCGGCAACGCGCTGGTGCGGGAGGCCCGCGAGCTGGCCGCCGCCGACTCGCCGGTGGCGTACGGGATCATCGAGCACGTCAAGGGCAGCGTCGGCGACATCACCGGCCCGATGATCACCGAGCTGGCCCGCGAGGGCGACGCGATGTGCATCGAGCTGCTCCAGGACATCGGCCAGTGGCTCGGCGTCGGCATCGCCAACCTGGCCGCCGCCCTCGACCCGTCCTGCTTCGTGATCGGCGGCGGGGTCTCGGCCGCCGACGACCTGCTCATCGGCCCCGCCCGGGACGCCTTCAAGCGGCACCTCACCGGCCGCGGCTACCGCCCCGAGGCCCGGATCGTGCGTGCCCAGCTCGGCCCCGAGGCCGGCATGGTCGGCGCCGCCGACCTCGCCCGGCTGGTCGCCCGCCGCTTCCGGCGCGCGAAACGGCGCCGGGTCGAGCGGCACGAACGCTACGAGCGGTACGCGCAGGCCCGCCGAAGTCAGGAGTCGCTGTGACGAGTGCCCTGCCGCAGCAGCCCGGCCCCAACGACGAGCCGCCGGCGCCGGGCGAGGACCGCCGCCATGTGATCCGCCGCCGGGCGCTCACCCTGCTCATCATCGTCCTGCTCATCGGCATCCCCGCCGGATACCTCGTGATCTCCGCCAACCAGAGCCGCGCCAGCGGCAAGGACAAGGAGGAGAAGTACTCGGCGCGGGGGCTGACCGTGGGCTGGCCCTCCAAGGTGCAGCGGAGGCTGTACCAGGTGCCGATACCGCATCCGGCCAACAAGGTCGCCTGGTACGAGACGAACAACTGGAAGACCAGCCGGCTCTACGTGCAGTTCCAGACCACGCACGCGGGGCTGGACGCCTTCCTCGCCGACGTCGGCGTCACCCGGGGTGACCTCACGAAGGGCGCCATCACCATCGGCGCGCGCGACCGGCACGTCACGGGCTGGAGGTTCTCGGGCCCCGGCGCCCGTCCCGGCGCGCACTTCGGCCTGGTGCACGTGCAGAAGAACCCCAAACCGACGCAGGACATCGTGGTGAACACGGGCAATCCGACGTATCCGATGGTGTACGTCGTCTCGCGCCTGACTCCCTGAGCGATCGTGCTCGTCCGATTCCGGCTGCCTCCTTCACGCTGATCCTGTTCTGCCCGCTGTCATGGCCGATCCCGGCTGTGAGGGCCGATTGTCAGACCCCGCCCGTAGAGTCGAAGACGACTGATCCGATGTGCGGGCGGGAGGTGGCAGGACGTATGGGTGGATCCGTGCCCGTGCGGCTGGCGGCTGTCTTCCTGCCCGCGCCGGTGCCCCGGGAGGGGCGGGTGGCCTTCTGGGACCCGGACGGCGAGGACACGTCGACGGCGCCCGGCCTCACGCTCACGCGGCTGACCGTCGTACGACCCCATGGGGCCGGGGTCCGCCGCAAGGAGATCCCGGCGCTGACCCTGCCGGTCGCCGAGGCGCTGCCGTCGCTGGTCCGGGCCCGGCACGATCCGGCCGCCCACCCCGCCGCGGCGTGCTGGGGCGCGGTTGCCCTGCACGCGCTGCGACTCACGGCCCGTGGCCGTCTCCTCCCCGGACTGACCCCCACCGGGCACGACGCCTGGCGGGCCGGCCCCCTCGACCCCGAGGACATCGCCCACCTGCGCGCCGTGGCCGCGGCGCTGCCGTACGAGGGGCACGCGGTGCCGCTGCCCGGCCCGGGACCGCTGCGGCTGCCCGAGCCGGAGGCGCTGATGCGGGCCTTCCTCGACGCGGTCGCGGACACCCTGCCGCGCACCCCCGCCGCCGAGCACGCCTGCGGCAGGCCGTTCGCGGCCCGCGCGCCCCAGCCCCTGCCCGCCGCCCACGAATGGGCCGCCGAGGTCGCCGCCGGGATGGACGCGGGCGTGCGGATCTCGCTGCGCCTGGACCTGGCGGCGCACGACCTGTTCGACGCGGGGGAGGACAGCGACCGGGTGCGCCGGGCGGGCGCGGCGATCGTCCAGGTGCACAGCCTCCCCGACCCGACGCTCGTCGTGGACGCGGCGGCGCTGTGGGCGGGGGACGCGGACGGCGACTTCGGTCCCCGCGCGCGCGTGGACGCCGCCCTCGCGGTCCGGCGCGCGGCGCGCGTGTGGGCGCCGCTGGACCGGCTCGCCGAGCAGGACGTGCCCGACGTGCTCCCCCTGTCCGAGCCGGAGCTCGCCGACCTGCTGGGTGCGGCGGCCTCCCGGCTCGCCGCGGCGGGCGTCGCCGTGCACTGGCCCCGCGACCTGGCACGGGACCTGACGGCGGCGGCGGTCGTACGCCCGGCGCCGGGCTCGGCCACCGACGGCACCGGCTTCTTCGAGAGCGAGGAACTGCTCCAGTTCCGCTGGCAGCTGGCCCTCGGCGGCGAGCCGCTCAGCGAGGCGGAGATGGACGCGCTCGCCGAGGCCCACCGCCCCGTCGTACGGCTGCGCGACCAGTGGGTCCTGGTCGACCCGGCGCTCGTGCGCAAGGCCCGCAAACGGGAACTGGGCCTGCTCGACCCTGTGGACGCGCTGTCCGTCGCGCTCACCGGCACCGCGGAGGTCGACGGCGAGCAGGTCGAGGCGGTTCCCGTCGGCGCGCTCGCGGCGCTTCGCGACCGCCTCACCGCCGGGGTGAGGCCGGCCGAACCGCCCGCCGGCCTGTGCGCCACCCTCCGCGACTACCAGCTCCGGGGCCTGGCCTGGCTCGACCTGATGACCTCCCTCGGCCTCGGCGGCTGCCTCGCCGACGACATGGGACTCGGCAAGACGGTCACCGTCATCGCCCTCCACCTCAAACGGGCCCGCACCGAACCGACTCTGGTCGTCTGCCCGGCGTCGCTGCTCGGCAACTGGCAGCGGGAGATCGAGCGCTTCGCCCCCGGCGTCCCCGTGCGCCGGTACCACGGCACGGAACGCACCCTGGACGACCTCGACGGCGGCTTCGTCCTCACCACGTACGGCACCATGCGGTCGGCGGCGGCGACGCTGGCCCGGCAGAAGTGGGGCATGGTCGTCGCCGACGAGGCGCAGCACGTCAAGAACCCGTACTCCGCGACGGCGAAGGCCCTGCGTACCATCCCGACGCCCGCGCGCGTCGCCCTGACCGGCACCCCCGTCGAGAACAACCTCTCCGAGCTGTGGGCGCTGCTGGACTGGACGACGCCCGGCCTGCTCGGCCCGCTGAAGTCCTTCCGCGCCCGGCACGCACGCGCGGTGGAGACCGGAGAGGACGAGGAGGCGGTGACCCGGCTCGCGCGCCTCGTCCGGCCGTTCCTGCTGCGCCGCAAGAAGTCCGACCCCGGTATCGTCCCCGAGCTGCCGCCCAAGACGGAGACCGACCACCCGGTGCCGCTCACCCGTGAACAGGCCGCGCTGTACGAGGCGGTGGTGCGGGAGTCCCTGCTGGCCATCGAGACGGCCGAGGGCATGGCGCGCCGCGGCCTGGTGCTCAAGCTGCTGACCTCGCTGAAGCAGGTCTGCGACCATCCGGCGCTGTACCTGAAGGAGGAGACCGGCCCGTACGCCGGTGACCGGCTCGCCGCACGCTCGGGCAAACTCGCCCTGCTGGACGAACTGCTGGACACGCTCCTCTCGGAGGACGGCTCGGCGCTGGTCTTCACGCAGTACGTCGGCATGGCCCGCCTGATCACGTCCCACCTGTCCGCACGGGCCGTCCCGGTGGACCTGTTGCACGGCGGCACGCCGGTGCCGGAGCGCGAACGGATGGTGGACCGCTTCCAGGGCGGCGCCACACCGGTGCTGGTCCTGTCCCTCAAGGCCGCCGGCACCGGCCTGAACCTCACCCGCGCGGGCCACGTCGTCCACTTCGACCGCTGGTGGAACCCGGCGGTCGAGGAACAGGCCACCGACCGCGCCTACCGCATCGGCCAGACCCAGCCCGTCCAGGTCCACCGCCTCATCACCGAGGGCACCGTGGAGGACCGCATCGCCGAGATGCTCCAGTCCAAGCGCGCCCTGGCCGACGCGATCCTCGGCTCCGGCGAGGCGGCCCTCACCGAGCTGACGGACCGCGAACTCGCCGACCTCGTGTCGCTGCGGAGGATGTCATGACGGGGGAGAGGGGGCGGTCTTGGGCGTGGGATGAGGGTGAAGGTCCCGATGCGGTCCGGGAGTCGGGCGAGGCAAGGGCGGGGGCGTCGGGTGCGACTGAGCGCTCGGGGGAGTCGCGGCAGCGGGGCGAGGGCTTGGGTCCGGGGGAGCTGGGGCAGCGGGGCGAGGTCGTGGGCTCGGGGGAGCTGGGGCAGCGGGGCGAGGTCGTGGGCTCGGGGGAGCTGGGGCAGCGGGGCGAGGGCTTGGGCTCGGGGGAGCTGGGGCAGCGGGGCGAGGTCGTGGGCTCGGGGGAGTCGCGGCAGCGGGGCGAGGGCTTGGGTCCGGGGGAGCTGGGGCAGCGCGGCGAGGCGGAAGGCTCGGCTGAGCCCGGGCAGCGGGGCGAGGGCTTGGGTCCGGGGGAGCTGGGGCAGCGGGGCGAGGCGGAAGGCTCGGCTGAGCCCGGGCAGCGGGGCGAGGTCGTGGGCTCGGCTGAGCCCGGGCAGCAGGGCGAGGTCGTGGGCTCGGGGGAGTCGCGGCAGCGGGGTGCCCTGGGCTCAGGGGGGTCCGGGCAGCAGCAGGGCGAGTTGGAAGGCACGTCGGCGCGGGAGCGGCCCGCTGATGTGGCGCGGCGGGCTCTGCGGGCTGCTCGAGGGCGGGGGAGCCGCGAGGAAGATTCGGGGGGTACGGGGGACCGGTGCGAGGGCGTGGGTGATCGCGGCGATGCCTCGGACGGGCAGGGTCTGCGGGGTGAGCGGGGTGAGCGGGGTGAGCGGGGTGAGCGGGGTGGTCCGGAGGACGTGAGCCCGCAATCCGGTGACCGGCGGCCGGCCGCCGCTGCCGGAACAGGCCATTCCGGGAGTCAGGGGTCCCGGCCCGGCGACGCCGCTCGGGCCGCGCTGCGGCGGGCGGTGTCGGCTCGGCGGGACGTCGCCGAGGACACCGGGACGGCCGGGGGGTCGAGGGGCGCATCGGACCCGGCTCCTGGCGAGTTGACCGATGCCGGTGCCGCCGACACATCCGGCGACGTCCCCGAGGGACCCACTTCGGCAACGGCCCGGCCCTCGACCCGTCCCGCCGATGCCGCGCGCGACGCGTTGCGTGCTGCCCGGAGTGAGCGGGAGGCCCAGGCGCAGCAGGCGAGGGAGGACATCGGGACCACGGGCGTCGAACCGACGCCCCGTTCGGCGTACCGAACCGCATCGACCTCGCCGCGCCCCACCATGCGACGCCACCAGGCTGCTCAATCCCGACGCCCGCGTGAACTGGGTGAGTTGCTCGGCAACGCCTTCCAGTCGCCGCCATCGGCCGACCCGACGCACGAACACCCCGCCGCACCCGACGACTCACAGCCCACGACGCCCCCCGCGCCACCCCAGGACGCACCCCCCGGAGACACCACCTCGCACCCGGCGTCCCCTGCCACGCCTCCCACGTCCCCTTCCACCCCCTACGGGACCACCACCCCCCACCCCGCATCCCCCTCCATGCCCTCGGAGGGCTCCGCATCCCCCGCCGCCACCCCCCACGTCCCCCGCTCCATGGCGTCCCCGCGGCGTGACGGTGACCTGCGTCGTACCTTTCCCGCCTTCCCGCCCCGCCCCTCGGACGACGACGCGCCCTTCGCCGAGAGCTGGTGGGGCAACGCCTGGATCAGCGCGTTGGAGAGAGGCGCGCTGGACGTCAAGCGGCTGGCCAGAGGCCGGGGTTACGCCCAGCAGGGTCATGTGGACGCCATCACGGTGACCCCCGGCCTGGTCCTGGCGTACGTCCGTGGCAGTCGCCCCCGGCCGTACCGTGTGCAGGTGCGGCTGCGCACGCTGGACGACGCGGACTGGGAGCGATTCCTGGACGCCGCCGCCGACCGCCCCGGCCACATCGCCGCGCTGCTCGACAAGGAGATGCCCCATGCGCTGGCGGAGGGCACGGTCCCGCTGCTGCCCGGCCCCGGTGACCTCGAACCGCACTGCAGCTGCCCCGACCGCGGCCACCCCTGCAAGCACGCCGCCGCCCTCTGCTACCAGACCGCCCGCCTGCTCGACGCCGACCCCTTCGTCCTGCTCCTGCTGCGCGGCCGGGGCGAACGCGCACTGCTCGACGCCCTCTCCCGCCGCAACGCCACCCGCGCGGCCCGCGCCGCCCAGGAGCGGGAACCGGCCCCACTGCCCGGCGTGCGGGCCACCGACGCCCTGGCCCGGCAGCGCGAACTGCCGCCGCTTCCCCGTCCGTTGCCCGCCCCAGCGCACCCCGAGCAGCCCCCGGTCCACCCCGCTGCCCCGGGCGGCCCCGACCCGTTCGCGCTGGACCAGCTGGCCACCGACGCCGCCGCCCGCGCCCACGCGTTCCTCGTCACCGGCCGTGACCCGGTGGCGGAGCTGACGCTGTGGCAGGACGCCGTGCGGCTCGCGGCGGGCCGCCCCGGTTCCGGCCTCACCGCCGGCACACGCGCCCTGTACTCCTCACTGGCCGCCGCCGTCGGCCGTACCCCGGCGGAGCTCGCCCGGGCCGTCGCCGCCTGGCGGCAGGGCGGCCTCGACGGCCTGGCCGTACTGGAGGAACCCTGGGACCCACCGGCCGGCCGCTTCGACCGCGCCCGCCCGCTCCTGCTCGCCGCGGACCTGCCCGCCTTCCGCCCCTGGCGCAACCGCCTCACCCACCCGGGCGGCCACGTCCAGCTCCGTCTGGGCCGCGACGCCCTCTGGTACGCCTACGAGTCCGAACCGGGCCGGGACGACTGGTGGCCGCGAGGCACCCCCGACCCCGACCCGGTCGGCGCCCTCACGGGCCTCGGCGCCGGCGACGAACTGTGAGCCGGGGGAAAGCGAGCCGGCCGGAAGCGCGCCGCGGCGCGTGCCGAGGCGTCGCCGCCCGACCTGCCGGAGTCCTCCGGTCCGGGGCGTGGCCGATCGAAGGGCGTCGCAGGCGACCGCTCAGAAGGCGTAGCGCACGCGCAGCCACGGCGCGTGGCGGTCGATGAGGGTGCGCAGGGTCTCCACGGCCTCCCGCTTGACCCCGTTGCGGTAGCGGACGTTGAGGGCGCCGCTCTCGGAGCGCTTGGCCTGCTGGAGCTCCGGCCGCCACAGGACGTCCTCGGCACGGGGATGCCAGCCGAGGTTGACCTCGTGCAGCTCACGGTTGTGGGTGAGCATGATCACCTCCGCGGCGGCCTGCCGCTTCACGCGCGTCGGCAGTACGTCGTCGAGGTGGCTCAGCAGCGCCGTCCAGGCGTCCTTCCAGCCCGGGCGGACGACCACGGGGGAGAGGTTGAAGTGCACCTCGTAGCCCGCGTCCAGGAAGTCCGCCGCGGCGCCGATGCGCTCGGCGACGGGCGAGGTGCGCACGTCCAGCAACCGGGAGTCGTCCGGCGGCATCACCGAGAAGCGGATGCGGGTCCGGCCGCGCGGGTCGAGGGCGAGCAGGTCGGGGTTGACGAACTTGGTGGCGAACGACGCCTTGGCGGTGGGCCACTGCCGGAAGGCGTGCACGAGGTCGGCGGTGTTGTCGCAGATCAACGCGTCCACCGAGCAGTCGCCGTTCTCGCCGATGTCGTACACCCAGGACTCGGGGTCGCACTGGTTCGGCTCGGTCTTGGGCCCCTGCCGGGCCACGTGCCGGGCGAGGTGGGCCACGATCCGGTCGATGTTGGTGAAGACGGTGACGGGGTTGGCGTACCCCTTGCGCCGCGGCACGTAGCAGTAGGCGCAGGCCATGGCGCATCCGTTGGAGGTGCCCGGGGCGATCCAGTCCGCCGAGCGGCCGTTGGGGCGGGTGGCGAGGGTCTTCTTCTCGCCCAGCACCAGCGTCTCCCCCTTGATGCGCACCCAGCGGTCGACGTTGCCCTCGTTGCCGTGCAGCCCGGGGATGCGCCAGTGGGACTCGACCGTGGTCACCCGCGCCTCGGGGAACCGGGCGATGACCTGCCGGCCGCGCGGGGACGCGGCCGCCGCGGGTTCGGCGAGGATCTCGCGCACGGGCAGCAGACGGCGGGCCGCGGCGGAGTCGCGGAAGGACGGGCGGAATGACGGGCGCTGGTCGGCGTCGGCCGGTCCGGGACCGAGGGCGTCGAGCCCGAACAGCACGCCGGAGTCGTCGTCCGGGGTGCTGGACGGGTGGTGCATGAGTGCTCCCGTTCGAGGTGGTGCGGGGGGCGGGAGGAAACGGTCATTCCACTGTACGGGGCACGCACCGCAGGCCGCCTGCCCACGCGCCGGCCCCGTGTGCACGGGACCGACGGGGGAATACGCGAGACACGGCACCCTCGGCCGATCCCCTTTCCCAAGGAGGCACACCGTGCTGGCCATCATCGCGGCGGTCCTGTTCTTCTTCGCTTTCCTCATCAACGCGGCGGAGATAGCGACGAACGACGTCTTCACCTCCATGAACGTCATGCTGATCGGGCTCGCACTGCTCGCCCTGCACGTCGCGGGTGTCGGCAGCGGCTGGGCGGCACGGGGCCGCAGGCGCTGACCGGCCGGAAGGCACGGCGGCGTGGGGGTGGAGGCAGTCGGTTGAACGCGTTGAAAACGTCTGCCAGGACGGGTCCGCCGGCCGGTGTGCCGCCACACCGGCCGGAAAGGACGGTCGCCGCCCGTTGACCGCAGCAGGTGCGCCGGGCTGCGATGCCGGAACGGGGTCCGAATCCGTGCTGCCGTCGGGGACACGTCGGCTGATCGCACTCCGGATTACCGGCGGTGCACGGTATCCGGCGCGGCGGCGGGCCGTCGGCCAGCAAGCCCTTGCTCGTCGCCGCGACGGGGAGCGAGTCGACACCTCTCGAGGCACCGTCCGCGCATGCGCACGCGGATCGGGGTTGGCGTGTTGGCGTTGCCGCCTCTGCCGAACCGGCTCTTTGCGCACGACTCTGCGTGGATCGGGTGCGTGACGCTCGGTCCGCTCAACGCTGACACGGCTCTGTTCGGATGCGCCGTCTGTCTCCGGTCGTCGTCGCGGGGGTCAGCCGGGGCGGCGGGAACGCCGGTTGAGGGTCCGTGGGGACCATCGGCCCCGGATCGGGGACCTGCGGTCTCTGCACCATGGCCTCCCCTCGCCACCACCCTGGCAGCGGAACCCCGATTCAGGAGGTGGACAGCATGTCCCGCAACGTGACCGTGGGCCTCGACGGTTCGTCGGAGAGCCGTGCGGCTGCCGAGTGGGCGGCCCGCGAGGCGAAGCTGCGCGGCCTGCCGCTGCGGCTGGTGCACGTCTGGGAGCCCGTCCCGGAGCCCATGGCGCAGGCCCCGCTGCTGGGTGCCGAGACGCAAGCGCACTGGAGTGAACGGATTCCGCGTGAGGCGGCCGAAGGGCTCCGCCTGCGCCACCCCGGCGTGCGGGTGGAGAGGGAGCAGATTCCCGGAGGGCCGATGGACGCGTTGGTCAAGGCGTCGAAGGCCGCCGAGCTGCTGGTTCTCGGGTCGCGTGGGCTGAGCGGGATCGGAGGGTTCCTCGTCGGGTCCGTGGGCATGTCCGTGATCGCGCACACCGACACCCCCGTCGTCCTGGTGCGGGCCGGGGAGCAGGCCGCCGACGAGCACGAGAAGGACCCCGCCGGCATCCCGTCCGCCGCCACGCCGTACCGTCCCGTGGTGCTCGGCCTCGACACCGGCCACCCCGATGACACGGTGATCGCTTTCGCCTTCGAGGAGGCCGCCCGCCGCGACACCGCCCTGCGGGTCGTGCACGGATGGAGCCTTCCGCCCTACTTCGCCTACGGCATGCCCGCCGACCTCGAGTTCCACGCCGAACTGGGGCGGCAGGAGGCCGCCGCCCTCACCGCGGTGCTGCGGCCCTGGCGGCAGAAGTACCCGGATGTCGAGGTCGTCGAGGAGTCCCGGTCCGGCAGCCCTGCCAACCACGTCATCGACGCTTCCCGTGAGGCGTCCCTGGTCGTCGTCGGTCGCCGAGTCCGCCGCAGCCCCTTCGGCGTCCATGTCGGCCCCGTCACGCACGCGGTACTGCACCACGCCGCCGCCCCCGTGGCCGTCGTCGCGCACGACTGAAGGAGTTCGGCAGAGGAGTGGAGATCATGAACGCAGGTGTCGAGCGGGCCCACGGCGGGGCCCTGGTCGTGGGCGTGGATGGTTCCGAGCCGAGTCTGCGGGCCGTCGACTGGGCGGCCGACGAGGCCGTGCTGCACGGAGTGCCGCTGCGGGTGGTGTACGCCTGCCTGTGGGAGCGGTACGAGGGTGCCGTCCTGGCCCGGGACATCGGCAGGGCGACCGAGCTGCCCCTGGCCCAGGATGTGGTGGGCACTGCCGCTGAGCGGGCCCGCGGCCGGCACCCCGGTCTGCAGGTGAGCGCCGAAGTGGTGTTCGAGGAACCGGAGTACGCCCTGGTCCGCGAGGCCCGGCACGCCTCCGCGCTGGTCGTGGGCACTCGCGGGCGCAGCGGCATCGCCGAGACGCTGCTCGGCTCCGTCAGCCTGGCCGTCGCCGCGCATGCCGACTGCCCGGTGATCGTGCTGCGGGGCAGTCACGACAACCGGGCGACGCCGCCGGTCCACGGGCGGGTTGTCGTAGGCGTCGGCGAGAACCCGAAGGAGTCGGCGGCGGTGAGGTACGCCGCCGAGGAGTCCCGGCGACGCGGGGTGCCCCTGGAGGCCGTACGGGCCTGGCGCTGCCCCGCGCACGAGACCACCGATCACCCGCTGCTCGCCGGCGAGCCCGCCCGGCTGCATGAGGCGCGAGCCGTCGAGGAACTCGACGCGGCGCTGCAGGACCTCCCCGCGGGCGTCGATGTGCAGCGGCGCACCGTCGAGGGCCACGCCCGCCGGGTGCTGGCGGACGCCTCCCACAGTGCCGACCTCCTGGTTGTCGGCGCCAGGCGCCGCGAGGGGCACCTCGGGCTCCAGCTCGGCCGCGTCGCCCACGCGGTGCTGCACCACTCGGCCTGCCCGGTCGCGATCGTGCCGCACCAGGGTCACGACGCCTGACGGAAACGCCTTCGGAGGCTCGCCGTGTGATCGGGGACGTGGTCCGCAGATCGCGCGGCGGGCGCTCATAGCCGATCGACGGCGGCCGCTCCGGCCCCTCCGGCGACGGCACCCTTTGATACAGCACCGAAGACAGCGGAGGGGCGATCAGGTTCAGCCGGGCCCGACGCGTGTCGTCGCTCTCGACCAGCCTTCCAGCGGTTGATCGACTCCAGGTCCATCGGCGAAGCTTCCACCGCCGCACCGAACGCTCCAGCCACCGCCGGAACCGCTCCTGCTGCTCGGTGTCGCTCACCGAGAACCAGTAGTCGCGCGGCAGGATCCCGGTCTTCACCAGCATTCGCTCGAAGATCGGGCACTGGCGCAGAGCAATCCTGCCGAGCCGGCCGAAGGCTCCCCGACGGACTCGGCCTGCTCGTCGGCCGTCCAGCCTTCGGTGGCCGGGCGGGCCACGGCCCTGCAGACATCGGCGACGCCCGCAGCATGCCGGCCGGGGCGAGAGGGTCATGACGTGCCGCCAGTCAGAGCGTCATGGGATCGGCCACTTCCAGACGCGCCCGCGCCGTGTGCCGGACGATGGGCCGCTCGGCCCCATGGCCGGGCCGACCGGCATCGCGTCCGGGTCCATCGGCACCCTGTGCCGGAACGGTTCCGGATGTTCGATGAAGGTGAGAGACGACTTCGGACGGAAGGGGGTGTGCAGTTGTGGCGCGTCATTGACCTCGGAGTTCCGGAGGCTGTTGGTGGATCTTCCGGTGGTCTCGACGGCAGTCGCTGTTCAGCTCGGTTCGGTGCTCGACGCGCTGTTTCTGCGGACGCTGCGGCACCGTGCCGGCCGTCGACCGGCCGTTGCGGGGGCGGCGAGGGTGTGCCGCCGGCCGGATCGGATGCCGGTAGATCGGTGAGCAACGAGCCGTGAGTGGGGCAGGCGCGGATCCGCGTCATCCGGTCAGTGGCACGACGTCGAGCGGCCACCGACCTCCCGAATGTCCGGGTGCCGGCAGCCGGCCTGCTCGACCGAGGTCTTCTCCGCACCCCCCTGTATCGCCTCGACCAGGCGCAGAACCGGCCGCGCACCATCAGCGCTGCGCTCGTGGACACCATGGAGGTCCGAACCATGCGTATCGTCGTCGCCCTCGGCGGCAACGCCCTGTTGCGCCGGGGTGATCGTCCCGACGCGGACGTTCAGGTGGCGAATATCGACCGGGTGGCCACTGCGATCGCCGGCCTGGCCCTGGAACACGAGATCGTCGTCACCCATGGCAACGGGCCGCAGCTCGGTCTCCTCGTCGAGGAGAGCGCCGCCGATCCGGCGCTGAGGGCTCCCTACCCGCTGGACCTGCTCGGTGCCCAGACACAGGGGATGATCGGCACGCTGCTGGTCCGCGCACTGTACGACGTGCTGCCGGGGCACCGGATCGCCGCGCTGGTCACACATACCCTCGTGCAGGCTGACGACCCGGCCTTCGACCGGCCCACGACGTTCGTCGGCCGGGCGTACTCCCGCAAGATCGCTGAAGGGCTGGCCCGCAGGCACGGCTGGCACATCGCCGAGGACGGCAAAGGCTGGCGTCGCGTGGTCCCCTCACCGTCGCCCGAACGCATCCTGGAGACCGAGACCATCCACGACCTGATCGGCGGCGGCGCCGTGGTCCTGTGCGCCGGCGGCGGAGGCGTCCCTGTCACCGCCGACCACGACACCGGTGCCCTGACCGGCATCGACGCGATCGTCGACAAGGACCTCGCGGCGGCTGTGCTCGCCGAGGACCTCAAGGCCGACTTCCTGCTCATCCTCACCGACGTCCCGTGCGTCTATGCCGGCTATGGCACCCACGACCAGCGGCCCGTCCTCGGCGCGACGCCCGACGACATGCGCCGCGCAGGCTACCCCGACGGTTCCATGGGCCCCAAGGCGGAGGCCGCCGCCCGGTTCGTCGAGCGCACCGGAGGACTGGCGGCCATCGGAGCACTCGACGCCGCGTACGAGATCGTTCACGGGAGGTCGGGGACGCTGGTGCGCCCTGACCCGACCGTCGGCTGAGATGCCTCGCCATGTGGGGAGGAGGCGGCCCACAGGGCACTGCCCCAAGGGCGGGCAGCTGAGTTGATCCTGGAGGACGCTGATCCGCTCGCCAAGCACGTCACAGGGCCGGATCGCCCGCCCGCGGCAGGGGGACCGTAGAGGCGGAGCCGCCCACCCGTGTCCTCGTCAGCCCTGCCCATACTCTGGCGGGCGCGGCCACGCGTGGATCATCCGGTCTTGTGACCCCACTGCGGCCCGACCAGGTCCCACTCCCGGCCCCACTGCTCGATGCGCTGCCTCTCGAGCCTCCACCGTGCGAGGGCTCCGGCGCCGCAGACGAGGCCGGCGAAGGCGAGCGCGGCCCCGGTGGCCAGGACACCGGCTTCGACAGCCGCTTCCGTGCGACTCGGCGGCTCACCGGTGATCTCGCCCCGCCCGTCCGTCCGGACAACGATCCTGGACCCGGCTTTCAGACCGGTGTCCACCAAGGTCCTGTCGGTGTGGACGGAACCGTCGGGGTCCGTCCAGCGGACTCGAGCGGCGGTCTTGTCGCTACTGGTCCCGACCCCCGCCACGCTCCGCGGCACGTCGGCGAGGAGCACAGCGCGCACGGGACTGCGTTCGGCGCGCTGCCGTGCGAACACCTCGTCGGCTGCGTGGGCCGTCACCAGACCGACGACCGCACCGCCCACCGCCGTGACCACCCACACGGCCAGCACGACCCACGCTTCGACGATGTCACCGCGCCGTCGCAGTGGGTTGTTCCGCCATCGCCAGAACCTCTGCTTCGCACGCCTGCTGCCATCCATCGGTCCGCCCCTCCTCCGCATCGTGACGTGACGAAGGTGACAGTCGCCGGAGAGCCCGGGCATGGGCCGACCAGGCGGCACCGGAGGGCCGATCGGGGCCAACTCGCAGCCGCTGTCGGGACGTTCAGCCAGTACGCGGACGGTGGCCGGAGGAGAGGAACGGCAGGGTCCGGTATGCCGCTCACTCGGTGACGTGTGGCCCGTCCGGGCCCGGCGGCGGGACTGGTTCCCCGACCCCGTCGAGACGGCGCGGCTGCTCCGTCTGACGGCGGAGGCCGAACGCCGCAACCGCATCGATGCCGACCGCGCTGCGGAGAGCAACCGCCGGGTGCACCACGACCTGCGGCCGACTCCCGATGTGGCCTGTCGCAGGCGGTGCTCGGCCCCCAGGACGCCCGCGAACGTCTTCCCCTGCGGGACTTCACCGATCGACCCAGCCGAATACGTGGTGGCCGCAGGTGCCCTCATGGTTCGACGACAAGGCTGACGACGTCTACGCGGGGCAGCCGCCGCTGAAGTGCTGGTGCGTCCGACAAACGGATGGATGATCACGGTGCGTTGATCCTTCAGAAACAAGACCCCTGGCAATTCGGGAGTGTTGAGTGCGCTGTGGCAAAGGGAGCCCCTGTTCGATGAGCAGGGGCTTCGTCGTGGGCGGGGCGTGATCGCGACGCGGTAGGGACAGGCAGCGCGCCATTCCCGAACACCCGCACGGCCAGGCGAAGTTCGTCCCGTGACGGCCGACCGCTGCCAACGCGACCCGGACAGGGGGCCGTTCGGCCCACTTGCCGGGCCCTGCAGCCCCTCCACCGGGCGGTGACGAGGCGGGACATTGAAGGCGCAACGAGAGTCGTCCACCTTCTGCGCGTCGCACCCCTCGAAAGGGATGAGCATCATGGCAGTGCACGACCACCCCCACCGGCATCCGGTATTCCGCTTCCCGTCCCTGCGCAGGGCGGGGACGGCTCCGGCCTCCGCCGACGAGGCGACCGCCGTGGAGACGGCGACCCGCGCGTACGTGTTCGCCGGGCTGCGGCTGCTGACCGGCTTCGTCTTCCTGTGGGCGTTCCTCGACAAGACGTTCGGCTTCGGCTACGCCACCCCGTCCGGCAAGGGCTGGATCGACGGCGGGTCGCCGACGAAGGGCTTCCTCAGCGGTGTGGCGGCCGGCCCGATGGAGTCGACGTTCCACGACTGGGCGGGCGCCGCGTGGGCGGACTGGCTGTTCATGCTCGGCCTGCTCGGCATCGGCCTCGCGCTGATCGCGGGCATCGGCCTGCGGCTCGCCGCGATCGCCGGCACCGCCATGATGGCGCTCATGTGGATCGCGGAGTGGCCGCCGGCCAAGCACCTGTCCGACGGGTCGCCGAGCATGTCCACCAACCCGTTCGCCGACTACCACTTCATCTACGCCGTCGTCCTCGTCGCCCTCGCGGCCGCGGGCGCCGGCGCCACCTGGGGCCTGGGCAGGGCCTGGGCGCGGCTGCCCTTCGTCAGCCGCAACCGCTGGCTGGTGTGAGAGCCGCAGACTTGTCCACCGGGGCACCCCGCTCATCGGCAGGGGTGCCCCGGTCGCGTGTCGTGGCCGGCTCGGCGGTGAGGTCTGTTCCCGGACCGGGCCCAACGCCCCGGCTTGCAGGGACGGATGGCGTGTCTCGGCTACGCCCACAGGCCCTCCCGGCAGGCATCGCAGGCGACGAGCATCGACAGTGCGGTGCCAGGACCGTGGTAATGACAACGAGTGGGGCTGCACCAACCGGCTGCTCGACCTGACGGAGTACGTCGCCCGCACGCTGCCGCGCATCTGACAGAGCGGGGGCCGGGGACCACGCCTCGGGGTCTGGCGTGTCGCGGTCGCGGTCCGTCGTCCTGTGGGCGTGTCGTCGGCATACGGACCCGCGGTGGAGTCCACGATTCCGTGGGACGCCCGGTGCCCGTCGGGCGGACACTGGAACTGGCTCGTCGGGCGACCGATCGCCGTCGCGTCGTGACCTCGGTACCGACTCGTCACCACCTGGCTGATCGAGGTACACGCTCAGGCAGCCCCGCGGTGTGTCCGCGGCATGTGAGGAGGATTCCATGGCTTCGCGGCAGCTTGATGAGAAGACCGTAACGGGGCTGGTGGCCGAGGCCGCCGCGGCGCCTTCCATGCACAACGCGCAGCCATGGCGCTTCCGCTACCTGACCAGCGAGCATGCTCTGCTGCTGTGCGCCGACCCCGATCGGGCCATGCCCCGGTCCGACCCCGACAACCGCGCCCTGCACATCGGCTGCGGGGCGGCACTGTTCAACCTGCGCGTCGCCGCCGCGCACACGGGCCTCGTCTCCGAGACACGGCTGCTGCCCGAGCCACAGGACCCGCTGCTGCTTGCCGTCGTTCATCTGACCGAGGATGCCGGGCGCCCGCAGGGCCAGGGCCTGGCGCGGCTGTACCCCGCCATCCGCCGGCGTCACACCAGCCGCCACCCCTTCGCCGAGAAGGACATTCCCGAGGATGTGCGGGCCACCCTGCAGGACGCGGCCGAGCGTGAGGGGGCCGTGCTGCTCTTCCCCGGACCCTGGCACGCCGAGACCGTACTCGACCTGATCCACGATGCGGAGAGCCGCGACACCCTGGACCCGGACGCGAGCGAGGACCTGGTCCGCTGGACCCGGCTCGGACCGGAGGCGGACACGGCTGTCGACGGCGTCCCCGAGTACGCGTTCGGGCCGCGTAAGCGGGACGGCAAGGCTCCCGTGCGCGACTTCGCCGGGCGCCGGCGTGTCGCGGACCGCGGAACCACGGTGTTCGAGCACACCCCGCACCTGGCCCTGCTGAGCACGCGCGGTGACGGACCGGCCGACTGGTTGCGCGCGGGGCAGGCGCTGGAGCGCGTCCTGCTGGAAGCGACCCTGGCCGACCTGGCCACCTCCCTGACATCTCACGCGCTGGAGGACCGCGCGCTGCGCCTGCTGACCCGCGACCCCGCGTGGGGCGTGGGCCAGGTGCAGATGGTGCTGCGCCTCGGCTACGGCCCGAGGGGTCCGGCCACGCCTCGCCGCCCGGTACGGGACATTCTGGATCTCGCGTAGCCGGACGTGCACCTGTTCTCCCATGCGGCCGGGCGCAGGTCAGGGTGCGGACGGTACCCCGGATTCGGACGGATACGGGGCGGGCAGCATGGTCAGCAGCATGACGCTGGGCTCGGTGGCGTGCACGGTGTGCGGCAGCCGTGCGGGAAGGTGGATCCAGCTCCCGGGCGTCGCCTCGGTCTCCTCGTCGCCCAGTACGAGGTCGAGGCGGCCGGAGACGACCTGGATGACCACGGGCAGGGCGGAAGTGTGCTCGGTCAGTTCTTGGCCGGCGGCGAAGGCGAAGCCGACCACGCGCATGCGGTCGTCGCGGTACAGGACCCGGCTGAGAGTGCCGTCCTCGGGCACGGTCAGCTCGGCAGCCAGGTCGGTGATCACGGTGGCAGGCATGAGGTGCCTCCTCAGGCTTGGGTCGGGGTGGGAACAGCGAGCAGGCTGATCGCGCCGAGGTGGGCGCTGTGGCGTCGGAAGGCGGCGCATGTGCAGGACACGGCGCAGGGCGACCGGGTCTCGCAGGGCGCGCTGGGCGATACGCAGGGCGGGGATCAGCCCTTCGTCGTCCATTGGTGCCCGCCAGGGCGGCGAACTCGAGAACGACGGGGAGGCGGTCGGGCAGCTCGCCCCCGTCGGTGTCCCAGCACGCGGCCCTCACCGATGACGACGACGGCGACGGCGGCGGCGAGCAGAATGCCGATCAGCCAGCTGCGGAACTGGTCCAGCAAGCGCAGCCACTGCGGCCTGCGGGCCCGTTCGGCCGGCTCGTTCGCCCCGCATGCCGCGATCCGCTGCTCGACCTCCGCCGAGGTCAGGCCCGCTTCCGGGGCTGCGCCGAGCAGTCCGGCCCCTCGGTGGTCTGCCGCCGGTGTGCGTCGGCCGGCTCCGCCAGTGGCGCGGCGGAAGGAGTGGAGGCCCGTGCAGGCGTGGGGGTCTGCTGGGTCGAGGGTCACTCCTTGCCGCGGACGACGGTGACGGGGCAGTGCGCATGGTGCAGCAGAGCCTGGCTGACCGAGCCGAGCAGCAGGCCGGTGAATCCGCCGCGGCCCCGGGCACCGGCCACCACCAGTTGGGCCTCCTGACTGGTGTCGATCAGTGCGCTGCGGATCCGGGACCGCACCAGGCGCCGCTCCACGGCGACCCGCGGGTACGCCTTCTGACATGAGGCCACCGCCTTTTCCAGCAGGTGCTGCTCGGCGTCGCGGAGCCGGTCGGCGTCAGCCACGACGGCGGTCAGCGGGTCTCCGGGACCTTCGTGGGCCCGTTCGCTCCAGGTGTTCCACACGTGCAGGGCCACCAGCGGCGCTTCGCGCAGTGCCGCCTCGGCGAACGCGAACTCCACCGCCGCCTCCCCGGCCGGGGAGCCGTCCACGGCCAGCGGTACCGGACCGGCCGGGTCGGGACGGCCGCGCACCACCATCAGCGGACAGTGGCCGTGCGCGGCCAGATGCACCGCCGTCGAGCCCAGCAGCAGCCCCGAGAAGCCGGACAGGCCCCGGCTGCCCACCACCGCCAGCGCGGCCGAACGCGACTCGATCTCCAACACCTCCAGCGCCTCACCAGCCACGACAGAGCGCGTGATCTCGATCCCCGGTGCAGCCGCGTGCGCCCGTTGCTCCGCCTGGGCCGGCCCTCCGTGCACCATCGGCTCCAGGCCGTGGTCGACCGGACTCCACGGTGGCGCACCGGACGGCACACGGGCGGACGGACGTCCGAAGGCGTGCACGATCCGCAACGGCGCACCCCGCAGATGTGCCTCACGGGCCGCGGCGTCGACGGCGTCGAGGCTCGAGGCGGAGCCGTCCACTCCTACGATCACCGGTTCACTCACTGCGCTCTCCCATTCTCGAGGCCGCCGACGTGGCCCCTCGGCTCTCAGCCTCGGCCCAGGTGCCTGCCGCGGACAGGGCCCACCAGGCCGCCTTCCGGGCCACTCGGCCCTGCCGCAGCCGTCGAGCGGTCGAAACACTGGCGATCATTCAACCCGGAAGCGGCCAGGCCTCCGCCCAGCGGCATGACCGGGCCGACTGCCACGCCGACGGCGCCCGCCAGCTCCAGCGCACCAATGACGCGGTAGGCCGCGGTACGGAAACCGGCATGTGCAGCCAGCTCAGGCATGGGCCCCAGGGCCAGGAGCTCGGCCACGCCAAGCAGGGCGAAGATCAACACGATGAGACAGATCAGAGCGGCGTAGAGGTACATGGATTCCTGTGCGGTGCGGTGAGGGAATGCGGGGCACGGGCCCAGCGGAACAGGAGCACTGCTGTGGCGGCATGGGCAGCCGCTGCCGCGCGACCGGGCGGCGGCAGTGCCGTCAGGCCCAGGCGACGGCGTCCTCGACGGGCACGCGGGGCAGGCGCGGGAACCAAGGGTCGGCACCGGGGTGACCGATGTTGACCACCAGGTGCGAACGCCAGCTGGTACCGGCGAAGAACTCCTCGTCCACGCCGGCCCTGTCGAAGCCCGCCATGGGACCGGCCGCAAGGCCCGCCGCGCGCACCGCGAGCAGGAAGACCCCGGTCTGCAGGGCCGAGTTGTAGGCCGCGAGGGCCTCGCGCTGCTCGGTCTGGTCGGCGTACGCCGCGCGCAGCATCTCGCCGCGGGCCGGGAAGACGGTCGGCATCTGTTCGTGGAAGTCGACGTCGTACGCCAGAACCGCCACGGCCGGCGCTTGAAGCGTCTTGGCCCTGTTGCCCTCGTCGAGATGCCGGACCAGTCGCTCCTTGCCCTCGCGGGTGCGCACGAAGAGCACGCGCAGCGGCTGGCTGTTGGCGGAGCTCGGCGACCAGCGGGCATGTTCCCAGATCAGGGCGAGTTCGTCGTCGGTGACGGCCGCCTGGGCGAAGGTGTTCGCGGTACGGGCCTCGGTGAACAGCAGCTTCCGCCCGGCGTCGTCCAGGACATCGAGGGCCTGCGGTTCACGGTCGATCATGCTCACGGTTTCTCTCTTACTTCGGTGTTTCGGATGGTGTGGTGCCGGGGCGGGTCTCCGCCCCGGCACCACTCGGCGGCACAGGGTCTGTGGAGCCGATTGGCTGGCCGACGGTCATGTGTGGTGGGTTGACCGCTCGCTTCGCTCCGCGCCCAGGCGGGCGAAGTAGGCGACGAGTTCGGGGTTGTCGACCGCGGAGGGGTTGAGGACCTGCTCGGCGGGGGCGCCCTGGAGGAGGCGCTTGACGGGAACCTCGAGTTTCTTGCCGGTTTTCGTGTGCGGGATGCCCGGCACGGCGAGGATCTCGTCGGGGACGTGGCGGGGTGAGGCGCCGTCGCGGATGGCGTCGCGGATCTTCTCGCGCAGGGAGTCGTCCAGGGTGGCGCCGTCGGCGAGGACCACGAAGAGCGGCATCCAGTAGCCGCCGTCGGGTTCCTCCGCGCCGATGACGAGGGCCTCGGTGATCTCGGGAAGGCGTTCGACGATGTCGTGGATGTCGGCGCTGCCCAGCCGTACGCCGTTGCGGTTGAGGGTGGCGTCGGAGCGGCCGTGGACGATCACCGAGCCGTGGGAGGTGTGGGTGATCCAGTCGCCGTGGCGCCACACGCCCGGGTAGGCGGTGAAGTAGGCGTCGCGGTAGCGGCTGCCGTCGGGGTCGTTCCAGAAGTACAGCGGCATCGACGGCATGGGACGCGTCACGACCAGTTCGCCGACCTGATCGACGACCGGGTGGCCCTCGGCGTCGTACGCCGCCAGCGCCACGCCCAGGTTGGGGGCGGACAGCTCGCCCGCCCAGACGGGGGTCGTGGGGGCGCTGCCGGCGAAGCCGGAGACGATGTCGGTGCCGCCGCTGGTGGAGGCCAGCTGGATGCCCGCGCCCACGTGGTCGCGGACCCAGGGGTAGGCGGAGGCGGGCAGGGCGGAGCCGGTGCAGCCGACGACGCGGATCGCCGACAGGTCATGCACGGTGGGTTCGATGCCCAGCTTGGCCATGGCCAGCAGGTACTGGGGGCTGGTGCCGAAGACGGTCACCTTGTGGCGGGCCGCCAGCTCCCACAGGACGTCCGGGCGCGCCACCGGCGCGGGGCTGCCGTCGTAGGTGCAGGTGGTGGCGCCGGTCAGCAGGGTGGAGACGACCAGGTTCCACATCATCCAGTGGGTGGTGGTGTACCACAGCAGTCGGTCCCCGACGCCCAGATCACAGTGCAGGCCGAGGATCTTCAGGTGCTCCAGCAGGACGCCGCCGTGCCCGTGCACGATGCCCTTGGGCAGGCCGGTGGTGCCGGAGGAGAACACGATCCACAGCGGGTGATCGAAGGGCACCGGGGTGGTGGTGAGGTACTCGACGCGGCCGGCCGCCTCCTCCCAAGGCACTGTCAGCCGTGTGCCCCTGTCCTCGGGCCGGCCGAGGCCGACGTGGTCCACGAGCACCGTGGCCTTCAGTGTCGGCAGGGCGGCCGCCAGTTCGAGGGAGGCTGCGCGGCGGTCGTGACGGGTGCCGTTGAAGAGGTAGCCGTCCGCGGTGATGAGCACGGTGGGTTCGAGCTGGGCGAAGCGGTCGGCGGCGGCCTTGGGGGCGTAGTCCTGGCCGCACACCGACCACACCGCGCCCAGGCTGGCGGTGGCGAGGAAGGCGATGACGGCGTGGGGGGTGTTGGGCAGGTAGCCGACCACCCGGTCGCCCTGTCCGACGCCCAGGTCGCGCAGGGTGGCTGCGACGGAGGCGACCCGGGCGCGCAGCTGCCGGCCTGTGATCTCGTAGGCGGCTCCGGTCTCGTCCAGTGCGGTGATCGCGGGCGCGTCCGGGTGCAGGTTGCGCAGCGCGTGGTGGGCGTAGTTGAGGGTGGCGCCGGGGAACCAGCGGGCGCCGGGCATGGTCTCCTCGGCCAGTACGCGCTTGTACGGAGTGGTCGCGTCGACCTCGAAGTACTCCCACACCGCCGCCCAGAACGCCTCCAGGTCGGTGACGGACCAGTGGTGCAAAGCCTGGTAGTCGGTGGGATCCTGGATGCCGTCGGCGCCCTGGTGCCGGGCGGCCCAGCGGGCGAGGTCCGCGATGCGGCTACTGGCGGCCGCTTGGGGGTCGGGCGGAAGGAAGGGCTCCGGACAAGGCGTGGAGTGCTGGGTGGTCATGTTGTGGTGTTCCTCGTCAGGGTGCGGGCCGGGCTTCGGCGGGGCGGCGGGCCGTGTGCAGCAGGGGAGCCCAGGCGGCGGCGTCGGTGAAGTCGCCGGTGCCGGCGGGGACGGTGTCCATCACGACACGGTCGGGGCGCAGCAGGACGGCGTCCGCCCAGCCGCCTGCCAGCCAGGCGGCCAGCGTTCCGTCGTCGTCCAGGTCGCCGACATGGATCACGGATGCGCCCAGGGCCGCGGCCACGCCCGTCATCCGTGCCGTGGGCGGCACGGCGGTCAGCACGGCGAAGGAGTCCCCGAGGATGTCGTCGAGGCGCTCTCGCCTGCCGCCGACGATCACCCAGGGTTGCGGGCAGAGGGTGCCCGCCAGTGAGCGGCCGGTCAGCCGGGGGCGGCGTCGTACCAGCGGATTGGCGGTCAGTGCGGGACTGAGGTCGCGGCTCACCGCCGCGGTCACGCCAGGGATACGGCAGGCCGTGCCCACCACGGCCCGGCGGATGGCCGCACCGCGGTCCTGTCCACCGGTCATGACCCAGCCGACGGCGACCGCGACCCTGATCACGTGGCGGACGTGCGGCTTGCGCTCACGCTCGTAGGTGCCCAGCAGTCGCTCGTCCGCACCCTGCTGGAGAACACGGGCGAGTTTCCAGGTCAGGTTGTAG
Source organism: Streptomyces chromofuscus (assembly GCF_015160875.1). Taxonomy (NCBI): domain Bacteria; kingdom Bacillati; phylum Actinomycetota; class Actinomycetes; order Kitasatosporales; family Streptomycetaceae; genus Streptomyces; species Streptomyces chromofuscus. Next base: position 6,673,260 of record NZ_CP063374.1, read on the forward strand.
GCGTCCCGCAGACCCGCGCACAGCCCCTGACCGACGAAGGGCGGCGTGAGGTGGGCCGCGTCGCCCAGCAGGAAGACGCGCCCCCGCTGCCACCGGTCGGCGAGGCGGGCCCGGAAGGTGTACCGCGCCTGCCGGATCACCTCGAAGTCGTCGCTCTGCGAGGCCGGCAGGTCCACCCAGGGGGCGACCAGCTCACGCAGGCGCTCCCATCCGTCCGGGCCCTCCAGATTCTGGTCGTCGGCCAGCCGGAACTCCCAGCGGTAGCGGTCCTCGCTGATGCGCATGAAGGTGGCCGGCTGGTTGGGGCAGCAGATCTGCTCGGCGCCGTCCCAGGTGCGCACCGGGAGGCTGGTGCGGACGTCGATGACCCGCCAGCTCTCCTGGAAGTGCAGGTCCTCCCAGGCGGCGCCGACGGCGTCGCGGGTGAGGCTGCCCGCGCCGTCGCAGCCGAGGGCGGCATCGGCCCACAGGTGCTCCTCCTCGTCACTGCCGTCGCGGCGGAAGGTGACCCGGACGGGAGCCGTGCCGTCGGTGGGCTGGGTGACGGACACGACCTCCACCCCGCCCCACAGCTCGCACTCCGGGCGGCGCGCCAGGGCGTCGCGCAGCAGGCGTTCCAGTTCGGGCTGGTCGAACATGCTGGTCTGGGGGAAGCCGTGGTGTCCGTCCAGGGACCGCGGGAACTCGGCGATCACGCGGCGCCGGGCGTCGAGCAGCCGCAGCCCGAGCTCGGGGCGGGCGAGGGCTGTGAACTCCTCGTGGACACCGACGCTCTGCAGGATCCGGTGGATCTCGTCGTCCACGGCGACGGCGCGTGGCAGGGGGTAGATGTCCTGGTGGCGTTCCAGGACGACGCTGCGTACCCCACGTCGGGCAAGCAGGAGCGCGGCCGTGACCCCGACGGGGCCCGCGCCGATGATCACCACCGGTCGCCGGGTTGCCGCGCTCACCTCGCGTCCGCCACGGCGGTTCGCTGCTCGCCGAGGTCGATCCGCCCGTCGGGGGTGGCGATCGTGGCGGTGATGACGTCACCGTCGCGCAGGTAGAGGGGGTTCTTGGCCTGCCCCTTGAAGAACGCCTTCCACTTCACCGCGGGCGGGAGCAGCGCACTGATCTTCGCGACCGGTTTGGGCGGGGCCTTCAGGGCGGTGCCGCCGGGCGTGCCGGTGAGCAGCAGGTCGCCGGGGTCGAGCGTCTGGAAGCGGGCGAGCAGGGTGAGCGCCTGCGCCGGTCGTACGATCATGTCGGCCAGGGTGCGGTCCTGGCGCGGCACGCCGTTGACGTTCAGCCGCAGTCGCAGGTTCAGCAGGTGGGCGAAGTCCTCGGGCTCCAGCAGGGCCAGGTACGGACCGGTCGGGGTGAAGGTCGGGTAGGACTTGCTCTCGTAGAACTGGGTCTTGGTCAGCTGGACGTCGCGGGCGCTGACGTCGTTGGTCAGGACCAGGCCGGCGACGTAGCGCGGCAGGTCCTGCTCCTCGACGACGGTGCCGACGGGCAGGGTTTCGCCCATGACGAGGCCGAGTTCGACCTCGTAGTCGAGGAAGTTCACGTGCGCGGGGCGGACGATGGTGTCGTGCGGGCCGCTGACCGAGCCGGACGCCTTGCGGAAGAAGGTGGGCGGAATGTCACCGGTGAAGCCCGAATCCTTGGCGTGGCTGCGGTAGTTGACCATCTGGGCGACCACCCGGCACGGGGTGGTGACCGGGGGCAGCGCCACCAGGTCGGCGACGGGCGTGCCGCTCTCGCCGGAGGCGGCGGCCTCCCGGATCGCGGCCCGGTCGGCCAGCAGCTCGGCGGTGGTGACGGCCTTGGTGTCGATGCGGACGGCGCGGTCGGTGGGGGTCCCCCCTGCTCGAGCGGAGTCGAGAGCTTGGGGGAGGACGACCCACCAGCCGTCGGCGGTGCGCAGCACGTTGGTACTCATGAGCTCATCGCTTTCATCAGGCCCAGCAGGCGGGCGGGGTCGAGTTCGTTGTCGCCGCGCAGGGCCGTCATGACCTCGCGGAGCTTGGCGGGGGACGGGTTGGCGCCCAGGAAGTCGCGGGTGACCGGCGGCCCCCACTGCGCGAGACCGCTCGCCGACATCGGCGCCCAGCCGGGTTCGAGGTCGCAGGAGAACAGGTCGCCGTCGGCGAAGTGCTCCAGCATGAAGTGGTCGGGATCGCGCCAGTAGTCGAAGAGCTGGCTGCCCTGGATGTGCCGGCCGATTCCCCAGCTGCGCTGGTAGCCACGCTCGGCGAGGTACTCGCCGCCGGCGGCGATCGCGTCGAGGTCGGTGACCTGGTAGGCGGAGTGGACGTAGCCGTTGCCCGGACCCAGGTGCAGGGCCAGCGTGTGGTGGTCGACCGCGACGCTTCCCTGGTCGCAGCGGATGAACGCCATGGTCGGCCCGCGCCGGCGCTGCCCGTCCAGGAACAGGAAGTCGGACACGATCATGCCGAGGGTGTCCAGGTACCAGTCCAGCGTGCGGGTGAACGTCCGCGTCTCCAGCACCACATGGCCCAGGCGCTGGATACGGGACGGCTCACGGGGCGGACGCTGGGTGGCGTTGGTGCGGCGGTGTCCGGTGCCGAAGTTGAGGATCAGCGGCTCCTGCTCGGGCAAGGCGGGCAGCTGTTCGGCGCAGTGCACGACCCGGACCGGAAGGCCCGAGGGGTCGAGCATGCTGACCGACTGCCCGCCGCCCGGTACGGCGATGTCCCGGACGGCGCTGTCGGTGGCGCGGGCCAGCCGGTCGAGATCGGCCCGCTCGGCCGCGCGGAACGCCGGCCCGACGAAGCGGGACGCACGCCCGCGCCGGATGACCATGGAGGGTGTGCCCGCGAAGGTGCCGCGCAGCCACAGCTCGTGATCGGTGCGGGCGGCGATCGCGAAGCCGAAGTCACGGGCGAACACCTCGGCCCGGTCCAGGTCCGGCTTCTCGAACTCCAGCCAGGCCAGATCCGCCACTTTGATCACCGGATTCCGGGCTCGTCCGGGGTGTTCACCGCGCAGGGCGCCCTGCTCACTGTGGAGGTCTTGGTGGGGCGTCAGAGGACCGCCCTTGTTAACGGGGATGTGGGACATGGTGTCCTCCAAGCAACACTGCCGTAATGAGGAAATCATCAACTCTGCTGGTTCCCGTCGTCAATGGGGACAGCCGAAAAATTGAGGATCTCATCAGTAATGCCAGTGTCATCGTGGCGACCGTTACACTGGGCCGTATGCCGACGTCAGCCCCGCCCAAGAACCGCTTCGAGCGACGCCGTGCCGAGACCCGCCAGGCGCTCGTCCGCGCGGCCCGGCAGATCCTCGCGGAAACCGGGGACACCAGCGCCAGCATCCAGGCCATCGCCGAGCGCGCCGATGTGGGCTTCGGGTCCTTCTACAACCACTTCGAGTCGAAGACGGAGCTGTTCGACGCGGCGGTAACGGACGCCCTGGAGGAGTTCGGGCAGGTCATCGACGCGCGTGTGGAAGGCATCGACGACCCGGCCGAGCTGGTCGCGGCCGGCTTCCGGCTCACCGCCCGGATGGCCGACTCCCACCCGGAACTCATGCGAATCCTGCGCGACCGCGGCCTGTCGCACATCCACTCCGACCGCGGCCTCGCCCCACGCGCCCTGCGCGACCTGGAGATCGGCATCGCCTCAGGCCGCTTCACCAGCGGCAACGCCACCACCGCCCTGTCCGCCCTGGGCGGCACCCTGCTGTCCCTCGTGGCTCTCCGGCTGGACCGCCCGGACCTCGACGGCGACGAGGCCGCCTCCGACCTGGCCGAGATGGTCCTGCGCATGCTCGGCCTCGCCGCGGACGACGCCCACGAGGTCACCCGTCGCCCGCTGCCTGAACTCGCCCGATGACCTCCTGCACCTGAAGCGCGGCTCTTGGTGGTGCTACGCCGGCGGCGACGAGGAACGCGGTTGCCGCGGCCTCGCCAGTGGGGTCCGCCCACGGGCATGCGGCGTTCTCCTCGGCGAGGGCCGGCATGAGTGCCTCCAGTGCTTGGGCGAGGACGGGTGCCGGAAGGTGGTCCGCGAAGACGCCTTCGCGCTGACCGCGCCGTAGGGTTGCGACGGCTTCTGCGCGGGCCGGTGCGAGGGGGGTGCGGATCTCGTCCTCTCCCAGATGGCGCCGTCCCAAGGTGATGAGCATGCGGCAGTGGTCGCTCACCGTCCATGCCGCCAGCACCATCCGTGTCATCGCCTCGATCGGGTCGGCATCCGCGGTACGGGCTCTGGCGAACGCCGGCCGGAGTTCATGGCCTGCCCTGTGTCAGGTCGGCGATCAGCGCATGCCGGCTGGGGAAGTGTCCGTAGAGGGTGCGCCGGGCGACGCCGGCCGCCTGAGCGATGCTGTCGAGACTCGTGTCGGGGTCGCTCCGCAGTTTCTGCCGGGCGGTCGCGAGGATGCGTCGGCGGTTGGAGTGAGCGTCCTTGCGCTGCGGAGTACGGCCCGGGGTGTCGGTCGTCTGCATGGTTCCGTCTTCGCGAGTTCCGGTTGCCGGAATAGCCGTGGGCGCCGGTGCTCCCTCACGCACCGGCGCCCACTCACCCCTGCCCAGGGTGGCTTGTCGTCCTGCTGATGGGCGTCAGGGGACGAGGATGAGGCGGATCGGGTCGCCGATCTTGTTCTCCAGTCGGTGGACGGCGTCGGCGGCCTCGACGAGCGGGACGTGGTCGGTGATGGAGGGGGCCAGGTCGAGGCGGCCGGCCGCGGTCAGCTGCACCAGCTCGGAGACGGACTCGGGGAAGCCGCCGTAGTGGCCGCGCACCTGCTTCTGCAGGTAGTTGAAGGTCAGGCCCTCGGTGATGGTCAGTGGCCGGGGTGTGATGCCCACCAGGATGAGGGAGCCGCCCAGGCCGAGCACGGAGGCGGCCTGGTCGCGGACGGCGGGGACGCCGGCGCAGTCGAAGGCGAAGTCGAGGCCGCGTCCGCCGGTGGCTGCGCGGACCTGGTCGGCGAAGTCGGGGGCTGCCGGGTCGAGCGCGAGGTCCGCGCCGAAGGCCAGGGCGCGCTCGCGGGCGCTGGGCAGCGGGTCGACGGCGATGATCGGGGCGGCGCCGACCAGGCGGGCGAGGCGTACGTTGTGGGCGCCGACTCCGCCCACGCCCCAGACGCCGACGGACTGGGCGGCACGGACGCCCGCGGTGGCGACGACGGCGGCGTAGGGGGTGGAGACCGCGTCGGGGATGATCGCGGCCTGGTCGAAGGGGAGGCTGTCGGGGATGGGGATGAGGGTGTCCTCGCGGGCGATCATGTACTCGGCCCAGCCGCCGTCGTAGTCGATGCCGGCGGTGAGCACCTGGGTGCAGGGGCGGTGGCGCACGCAGCCGGCGCACGTGCCGCAGGTCTTGCCGGCCTCCAGGGTGACGCGGGTGCCGACGGGCAGGCCGCGCTTGAGGTCGGGGCCGAGCGTGTGGATCACACCGGAGACCTCGTGGCCGACGGTGACCGTGTCGGAGGTGGCGAACATCGGCACGAGGGAGCCGTCGAGCAGGTGGACGTCGGAGAGGCAGACGCCGGCTGCTTTGACCTCGATGAGGACCTCGCCCGGGCCCGGCACGGGGATCGGGACCTCTTCCACGGCGAACTTCTTGCTGTCCAGGTGGAAGCGTCCGGCGAGCATGGTGTCCATGGTGATCTGCTTTCTGTGAGCGGCACGGTCCGGTGGTCCGGGCCATGGGTGCCATGGGGTGTCGGAATGGCTGGTGGGGCCGGGAGGGGTGCGGGGGAGGCAGGACGTCCGCACGCCTCCCGGCGGCTGGGGGCCGGCGCGCCTTGACGGCGTGCGACGGTCAGGCGAAGACGTCCTGCTGGTAGCGCTCGTCCGCTTCGAGCTGGGCGAGCCACTGCTGGGCGCTCGCGTCGTCGCTGCCGGTCTTCTGACGGTGGATGGCGGCGAGTGCCTCGCGGACGGCGGGGGCCATGCGGCGGCCGTCACCGCAGACGTAGATGTACGCGCCGTCCTCGATGGCCTGCCACACCGTGTCGGCGGCATTGGCGATGGCGTTCTGCACGAACCGGGCCGGGTGGCCGGTCACCGCCGAGTAGGCGGTGTGCACCTGGGCGATGCCGGCCTGCTCCCAGTCCTGCATCTCCTGCTGGTAGAAGTAGTCGTGCTCCGGGTGGCGGCAGCCGACGAACACCTGGGACAGGCCCACCTGGGTGCCGTTCGCGTGCTGCGTCGCCCGCTCCTCCAGGAAGCCGCGCAGCGGCGCGATGCCGGTGCCGGGGCCGATGAGGATCAGCGGCGTGGCGGGGTCGGCGGGCGGGGCGAACGTCGGGGAGGGGACGCGGACGTAGCCGTAGACGACGTCTCCGGGCTCGAGGGCCGCGATGTAGGAGGAGCAGGTGCCGCGGTACTGGCCGTCGCCGGACAGGGCCGGGCCTTCCAGCAGGCCGACGGTCAGGCGCACGTGGCGCGGGTTGGCCGACGGGGCGGAGGAGATGGAGTAGAAGCGCGGGCGGATCGGGCCCATCATCTCCAGGAAGACCGCCAGCGGCAGCTCGACGGCGGGGAACCGCTCCAACAGGCCCAGCACCGAGATGCGCTTGCCGAGGATCTCCTTCTGATAGCGCTCCTCGGCCTCCTGGGTGTCGGCGGTGTACGCCTGGAGCTGCGGCCGGGTCCACGGGCACTCGGTGTACTCGGCGAGCGTCCGGATCTGGGAGCGGGTGGCCACGTCCTGCAGTTCCAGGAACTCGGTGAGCAGGATGCCGGCGGTGACCGGGATGCCGACCGGCAGGTGGGTGCGGCCACCGGCCGGCTGGTCGAGCCGGAGCACCTGGTCGTAGTCGACGCCGAGCCGCCTCAGCGCGCGCTCCACCAGGGCGAGTTCGTTCTTGGCGAAGACGGCCAGGTGGTTGCCGGTGTCGTAGGTGACGCCGTCGGGCAGCTCGAAGGTGATGGACTTCGCGGACGGGCGCGGCGGCTCGATGCTGAAGTCCCACAGGCCGGTCGCGTCGGCGACGAGTTCCTCGTTGGCCACCACGGTGAGCGGGTACGCCTGCTCGGAGACGATGGCGGGGCGCACGTCGGACTCGGTGAGCAGCTGCACCTGGTAGCGCGGGCCGCTCGCCTGGGAGGTGTCGGCGGCGTACTCCTCGGCCAGGGTGGCCCACAGGTTGTTCATCCACCGCGTGGCCATGCCGTCGAAGTCACCGGCGGCGTCCGCGATGCCGCGCTCGACGACGGGGGTGGCGCCGGCGGCCAGCAGACCTTCCTCGATCCGCTTGGGGAATGCCTGGTAGGTGGCCACCCACTGGGTGTTGCCGGCGCCCAGCAGCGCGAACCGCACGTTGGACAGGGAGCCCTCCGGCAGCCCGGCGGCGAGCAGGTCGTCGAAGCGCTGCGCGTTGTCGGGGGCCTTGCCGTTGTAGCTGGAGGCCACCACCACCAGCAGGCCCTCGGTGGGCAGGTTCTCGCCCAGCTCGTCCAGGCTCATCAGCGTGGTGCCGAACCCGGAGCGCTCACCGCGGTCGGCGATGGTGCGCGCCAGGTCCTCGCTCGAGCCGAGGCTGGAGCCGTAGGCGATGGTCATGTTGACCCCGACACCGCTGACCGAGGCCTGCGCCTGCGTGTCGTCGGTCTGCAGGGCCTCGGCGCTGAAGACGGTCCGCTCGTGCTCCTGGCGGGTCCGTACGACAAGGTTGAAGTCGCCGGGCTTGCGCGTCAGCGCCTCCCGGGGGTCCATCTTGTAGTCGTTGGTGTCGGAGAACTTGAACTTCTGCAGCACCAGCGCGAGGGCCAGGCGGGCCTCGGTGAGCGCGAACTGGCGGCCGATGCAGGCACGCACACCGTTGCCGAACGGCTTGTAGGCGTGCGGGTGGTGCTGGACGCGGTTCTCCGGCAGCCAGCGGTCGATGTCGAATTCGTCGGGACGGTCCCAGGCCTTGGGGTGGGTGTGCAGCGGGCCCTCCAGGATGAGGAGCTTCGCGCCCTTCTTCAGCTCGTAGCGGCCGCCGATGACGGTGTCCTCCCGCGCCGTCTTGCCGAACGCCGGGATGGGAGCCCACAGGCGCAGGGTCTCGTCCAGGATCCGCGGGATGACGTCCAGCTGCATGATCGTGTCGTAGTCCGGGACGGTGTCGCCGGGCAGCAGGCGGTCCACCTCGGCGTAGGCCTGGGCCAGCACCTGCGGGTTGCGCATCAGCGAGTACGTGGCGAACGCCAGCAGGCCGCTGGTGGTCTCGTGGCCGGCGATCAGGAACGTCAGCACCTGGTCGCGGACGTTGTCGTCGTACAGCCGCTTGCCGGTCTCGGGGTCGGTGGCCTCCAGCATCAGGCCCAGCAGGTCGTCCTCACCGGTGCCCTTGCCCTCGCGGCGCTCCTTGATCACGCTCTCGACCAGGTCCTGCATCAGCTGGACGTTCTCGGCGTACTTCTTGGCATCGGCCTTGCGGAGCTTGGTCATCATCGGCAGCTCCTGCGAGCGCCGCAGCGACTCCACCAGCGCGCCCAGCAGCGCGTTGAGGAAGGGGTGCAGCTCCTCCTTGGCGAAGGAGTCGAACCGGTAGCCGAACCCGGACAGGGCGATGGTGTCCAGCGTCAGCCGGGTGTAGTCGTCGGTGATGTTGACCGGCTGACCCGCCTTGCGCTCCCACTTGCCCACCAGGTTCTGGGCGATCTCCAGCATCTGCCCGTAGTAGGCCCTCATGGCCCGCTGGCTGAACGCCGGCAGCAGGACACGGTGTGCCATGCCCCATTCCTCTTCGTGCTGGTGTGCCGTGAACAGGCCCGCGCCCGCGAAGTCCCGGACATGCTGCAGCGGCGTCTTCTCGATCTGCTTGAAGAACCGCGTCTCGTCGGAGACCTCGGCCACCAGGTCCGGGTCGTAGACGAAGATCTGCTCGATACCGGCGATGTCCAAGCCGTAGATGCCCTCGGGGAACTGCTTGGACAGCTCGGCGAAGTACTCGGTCGGGTTGGTGCTGGGGATCTGCGGCGTGTTGCCGAGGAGGGGGATCCCACGCGGGGACCGGATGGGGCGAAGGTCGTTCGCGGAGTGCGTGGTCATGTCTTGCTCCTCTGCGTGGAGGGGATGGGCAAGGGCGCGCTGCGCAGGTCGATGCCGTGGCGCCGTACGGAAACATACGCCGTATGAAATTAGTACCGTACGACGTATGGAAACGTGACGCAAGCGCGGTCGCCCTGGTGAGCGCTGTGATCCAGGTCATTTCCATACGGCGTACGAAACTGATACCGTACGGGGTATGGAAAAGAAGGTGAGACGTCCTGCACGGGGAACGAGGAAGAGGGACGTGCCTCTGACCGAGGCCGGGATCTACGCCGCCGCCCTGCGGCTGATCGACGCGGACGGTGTCGAGGCGCTCACCATGCGCAAACTCGCCACCGAGCTCGACGCGAACCCGATGTCGCTGTACCACCACGTGCCGAACAAGGAAGCGGTGCTGCGCGGCGTGACAAGAATGGTCGGCGCCCAGTTCCGCACCGTGACGCTCGAGGACGCTCCCTGGCAGGAGCGCATCCGCCTGCTCGCAACCGACTTCCGGACCCTGGCGCATCGTCACCCCGAACTGATGGCCTACTCGTTCAGCCACCAGCCCGACTTCATCCAGCCGGACGACCCGTTCTGGACCGCGCTCACGGCGATCATGGAGGCTGCCGGGGTTCCGCAGTCAGAGGTCTCGGAGATCGCGGCGCTGATGGTCGCCGTCGTCATCGGTGTCCTCGCCGCCGAACTCAACGGCTCGCTCCACCAGTGGTCGACCCTCAAGCCCCCCGGCTCTGACGATGCTGAAGGCGGTGACGGGGACGCGGACCCCGACTCTGCGGACACAGCCTCTGAAGGCCCTGATCAGGACCACATGTTCCGCCTTGTGATGGACACGCTGATCACGGGTCTGGAAAGCCGGCTCACCGGCGATCGCGACGGCCGGGACGCCGGCCTTTGAGCCACGCCTGCTGAGGCGCTCCGCCGCAGGCACTGGCCCTGAGCTGCGCCCGCAGCCGGGTGATCTCAGGCTGCGACATGCGGGAGCCACCCTCGTCACACCGGGGAACACGGCCCGGCGGGGTGGTTCCGCAGCCTCTGCGCGGCAGCCGTATGACGCTGACCCGTGAAATGACCACAGACGTCGGCTTGTTCCCGATCTCCCTCCCGAAGCGGGAGATCGCCGGCCTCGTCGAGTTGCCTCACCCATCCGTTCACCGAGGCGGCCACGCCGCCCAGTACTTAGCCGTGCGCCACCGTCACCTGGCGAGACCTCACCACCCGCAACGCTCGCCGCTTGTTCCACACCGGCGCACGGTGACCGCCCGACCTGAGGCAACGGTCGTGAGCAAGTGGGTCTGACGACCGCGGTCGTCACAGCAGCACCGCGGTCCGGGTTGCCGGGGCGGCTCTGCCGTCAGCCGGTGGAGCTGCGGCTGATCCGCCACAGCGTTCTGGTCTGCGAGGTCACCGACTCCAGCAGCACCCGGCCTCACCGCTCGTTGGCGACGCACCAGCCCGGCCGTACGCTGCCTCTCCCGCTCGGGCCTGATCCTGCCGAAAGAAGCCGACCCTGCGCCGCCTCGGCAGGTTGCCGCTGGTTTGCGGGCGGCGCCGTGGCATCAGGACGAAGAGGGGGAGTACGGGGGTGCGCGACGCTGGAGTGGCTGCGGTCGCGGCGACGGCACACGACCTGAACTACGTATTCGCGCTCTCGCACCCCGTGCCATATATCATCGGCGATATGGACAGCGGGAGGTACTCGATCGAGATCGAGCCGGAGGTGCGGCTGTGGCTGGAGAACATTCCCGCCCATCACTACAAGCAGGCCGAGCGCGTCGCCGACCTGCTCGCCGAGCAGCCCACCACCCTCGACGAACCGCACTCCCGCCATCTGGGCGGCAAGCTCCGCGAGCTGCGCTTCCGCCTCGGCGATGCCCATCAGCGGATCACCTACTGGCCGGCGCCCGGCCGACGTGTCGTGCTGCTCACCGTGTTCCGCAAGACCAAGATGCGCGAGCAGGCCGAAGTGGACCGCGCCCACGCCGCACAGCGATTGTGCGAGGCAGAGCATGAAGCCGCCGCCGAGCACGACCTCTACAGCCGCAACCTCAAGGAGAACCGATGAACCACAGTGAATGGAGGACCCGCCGCCACCGTCAACTGCTGGGCGAACCCCTGGACGCTGACCCCGAGTACGACCGGGTCTACGAAGAGGCCGGCCTCGCCATGACGTTGGGCAAGGCCGTCTACGACCGGCGTAAGCAGCTGGGCCTGAGCGAGGCCGACCTCGCCGAGCGCATGCACGTCGACGTCGATGACATCGAAGGCATCGAGACGGCCACCGAGCTGCCGCCCATCGCGGTCATCATGCGCCTGGCCCGCGCACTGGACCTGACGGTGGACGTGCACCTCGCCGGCGGAGACGAGCCCACCGTCACCATCGTCGCCCCAGCGGCCTGAGGCGGGGAGGAACCATGCAGGACCCGCCTTCCGCGCTCGCCCGTGAGCTCGGGCAGCTCGTCCAGGACCGGCGTATCGAGCTCGGGCTGTCCCAGGCCGAGCTGGCGGAGCGGTGCGGGATGAAGCAGCCGCAGATCTCCCGCTTCGAGGGCGGCGGGACCGTGCCCACGCTTCCCCTCCTGCGCCGCCTGGCTCAGGCTCTCGGCGCCGACCTGACCATCAGCCTCACCCCGCACGACGAAGCCGCTTGACACGCATTCGGAATTCCTGGAATTCCCCAGGCGGTGTAGACCACTGACGGCAGTAGTTGACGGCAACACCAGCAGACTCCAGCGCACGCGCACGAACATCCGGCGACTGTCAAATCGCCCGCTGACCAGCAAACTTGCAGGTAGGAGCGGCCTGGCCTGCACACGTACTATGTGCTGGCGGGCGAGACACCCGTCCTCGTTCACAACAGCAACTGCGAGTTGACTGATCTTGGTGGAGGGAAGCTTCAAACGCCTGCTGGCCTCATCTATGGGCCTATGAAGGGTGGGGAAGGACATCGAATCTTCCACGTCGGAGCGCACACCGCGGACAGCCTGAAGGCCGGGAAGAAGAATCACAGCATATTCACCGGCCAGCAGAGTCCTTTGGAACTTGTCGATGAAGCATGGACGAGGCGTGGTGCGCCGGAGCCAAATGACCCGGCGGCCTACGTGGTGCCTATGGGACGGGTGATTGGCGACGGCGGTCAGACGTCGGTCCGAATCATTGTGAAGCCGGGAACAACGGAGGTGATCAGTGCATATCCCTACTGAAAAAGGAAGGCAATCGGTGGAGTGCCCTCGTTGCGGACAGGCACTCCTTGAGAGGGTGCAGGCAACGCGATTCTCGATCAGGTTCGCGAAGTGCCCGGAATGCGATGCAATCTGGCCTGAAGATGGACTAATTGATCGCGGCAATTTCGTTCAGTATCAGCTGTTCCTGGATCTCCTGGGGGAGCCGGAAATGGAATCCCCCTACAAGGTCCTCGGGTTGCTGTAAGGGGGTTGACGACTGCAGGCAGCATCCCACTGACGAGCTGTGTGCCGTTCACCTCTGCGAATTTGAAGCCCCGTCAGGTGCGTCCTGGCGGGGCTTCTGCGGTGGGTGACGGCAGTAGTTGACGGCAACATCAGTGGACGGTGGCTCCGCACAGCGGCGGGTCGTTGCCGTCGTCGCGGGTCGACTCGTCGCTGACAGGCCCGTCAAGGGCGGTGCTGAGGGTGTCGATGGCGTCGCGCTGGAGGCGGAGCCGGACGTGGGCGTAGACGGTGGCGGTGACGCCGATGTGGGCGTGGCCGAGGAGTTCCTTGATGACGACGAGTTCGACGCCTTGTTCCAGGAGCAGGGTGGCGGTGGAGTGGCGGAGGTCGTGGAAGCGGATGCGGCGGAGGCCGGCCTTGCGAAGGAGCGTGGTGAAGACGCGGGTGAGGTTGGTCGGGTCGATCGCTCCGCCCTGCGCAGTGGTGAACACGTGCCTGTTGTGCTGCCACGCAGGGCCAGCGACCTCGCGCTCGCGCTGCTGCTGCTCGTGATGGTGCTTCAGCGAGTGGACGCAGCGGGTGGGGAGGGCGATGCGGCGCTCGGAGGCCCGTGTCTTGGTGGGCAGAGTGGTGAGCCCGCCCGTGCTGGTGCGCTGAAGTGTGCGGCGGATGGCGGCGGTGCCCGCGTCGAGGTTGAGGTCTTCCCAGCGCAGTCCGAGGAGTTCGCCCTTGCGGAGCCCGGTGTGGAGGGCCAGTTCGAACAGCGCGTGGAGTCGGTGACCTTGCGTGGTGGTGAGGAGTTGACGGGCTTCGTCGGCGGTGAGCGGGGCAAAGCGTCGAGGCCGTGGAGTGCCGGTGCGGACATTGCGGGCAACGTTGCGCGGGATCTCCTCCTCGCGGATGGCGTGCTCCAAGGCGGACTTGAGCACGGAGTGGATGTAGGTCAGCGTCAGAGGAGAGAGCAGCTTGCGGCAGCACTGGCCGATGGCGCAGCAACGGGGCTCATCGCGGCCCCCGTCGATGCGACGGGCGCAACACTGACAGGTGGTGCGGAGCTGGTTGAGCCAGGTGCGGATGTCCTTGGCGGTGAGCTTGGTGAGCTTCTTCTTGCCGAGGCCCGGGATGAGGTATCGGTCGACGCACGCGGTGTAGCGGGTGTGGGTGTTCTCGCGGAGGTGGTGGACGGCGACGTGTTCCAGCCAGTACGTCAGGTACGCGCCGAGGGTGCCCTGCGCGGAGGGTACGGGGAGGCCGCGGTTGCTCGCGGCGGTCTTCTCGGTGAGCTTGGCCAGGGCGTCCGTGCGCGTGGTGCCGTAGACGCGGACGCGCTTCCGTGTATTGCCGGAGGCGAGGACGTATCCGGCGGCCTCCCAGCGACCGTCCTTGCGCTGGTAGACGGTGCCGTCACCGTTGGCGCGGACGCGGCGGGAAGAGCTGGTGTTGCGAGGCGTGGTCATCAGGCGGCTTCCTGGTCGAGGCGGGTGCGGATGAAGTCGGCCAGCGCGTGTGCGGGGATCCGGCGGGCGCGGCCGAGGGTGATCGAGGTGAGCTGGCGGGTGCGGATCAGGTCGTAGACGGCGGTGCGGCCGAGTTGGAGGCGGGCCATGACCTGGGGGACGGTGAGGAGTTCGGTGCCGGCGGTCACGCGACGGCCCCCGCCCGGACAGCACCGGTCAGCCGATGAATGGAGTGACCGACCGGGTGACCGGCGAGGTCACTTGGGCGCTCCGAGTGCCGGGTTCGGGTTGGTTGCTCGGGTCGGGTCTGTCGCGTCGCGGTCAGGAGGTCGCCGAGGTGTTCGAGTTCGGGCAGGAGGCCGGTTCCGGCGTACTGCCAGTGGGAGATGACTAGCGTCGTGTCCGAGTCCACGCGCTGACCGGCGATGTTGCCGTGACCAAGACGGTGACCGGCGGCCAGGTGAGTGGAGTGTTCGGCGTGGTCACCGACCGGCCTGCCGCCTGTCTGACCGGCCTGCGTCTCAGCCGATGCCGGGGCGGGGGTCTGGGTGTCGGGTCGATTAAGACGCCATGCGGTGCGTTCGGCTCGGAGGTGGGTGAGGGTGGTGGAGTAGTGGCGGGTGCGGGTGGCGAAGTGGCCGCGGAAGCCGAGCATGTGGGCCCATTGGCGCAGGCGGAGGTGGGAGTGCTGGCGGTTGGTGGCGAGGTTCCAGGCGGTGTGGATCATGCGGCGGGCGTGGTCGGTGATGTCGTGGGTGGCGAGTTCGGCGAGGAAGCGGAGTCGGCGGTCGAGGGTGCCGGTGGTGGTTTCGGCTCCCTTGGTGGCGTACTTGGCGATGTATCCGGCGACGTGCCGGTCGGTAACCGGGCCGCCACCGGTGAAGTCCGTGCTGCGGATCGCGCGGACGTCTATCTGCCGCCCGAACCGGAACACCAACCGCCTCGCCCGGTCTGAGTCTTGGGGCGGGGACGCGGGGATGTCCCCGGGCGGCTGCGGTTGCTTTGGCGGTTGGCCCTCGTGGTGGACGCGGGTGCGTTGGGCGGCGGCGCGGACGGCATCGTCGAGGAGCTGGGTGGTGGCCCAGGCGGGTGGGGTGCTGGTGGGGCCGGTGGGTCCGTCGAGGCGGATGGCGGCGTGGAAGTGGACCTGGCCGCGTTTTTGGTATTCGGCGACCTTGGCGTACGAGAGCGTGGCGTGGTGGCTCAGGACGCGCTGCGTCAGCCCCGCCGCTTTCGCGATCTCCCGGCGTAGGTGGGTGGTGAAGCGGGCCCATAGGGCTGGGGCGTGCGCGTTCCACAGCACCGCGCCCGCGTAGTCGTACTGCTCGGGGTCGAGCGGCGTGCCGAGGAGGGGGTCGTCGTCGGGGTGGGTGTGGCCGCAGTGGCAGCGGCCGGTGTCGGGTTGGTTGTGGACGGGGCCGAAGCCGGGTGCGGTGAGGGTGGCGAAGACGCGGGGGTGAGCGGCGACGCTGGTGGGGACGGTTTTGCCGCCGCGTAGTCCGGCGGCGATGAGTTGGTAGGTGTCGTAGCGGTAGACGGTGGAGCAGGCGGGGCAGCGGGTGGCGCGGCGGTTGCCGCAGCGGACCAGCAGTTCGCCCGCCGGGAGCCGACTGGAGTCGAAGTGGTCGAGAACCTCACCGGTCGCGCTGTCCAGGTGGGTGCGGTGCCCGGTGAGGCGGATCGGGTGCGCACAGCCGCCGAGACCGGCTATCTGTCGTGCGAGGGGTGGGAGTTGGCCGGTGGCGGCGAGCTTCGCCAGCTTGGCGGTGAGCCTTGCGCGGCGCTCCAGCGCCGAACGCTGACCGGCGGATGCGTCGGTGGTGTTGTGGGTCGGGGTGGTGGTGCCAGCTGGCGCGGTGAACGCCCAGGTGGCCGGGATGAAAGTGGCAGCGGAGGATGGAAGTTGGAGCTGTTCGGGCATGCGGGAGAGACCTTCGGCGGGAGAAGGGAGAGAGCGAGGACGACGAAGACGGCGTCGCGGCAGCCGGGTTTACCGGCTCACAGGGGAAGGGAGGCGCCGCAGGGCGGGCGTGGGCGCGGGGACCAGGGCCAGCTGGTCCGGGCGGCGGGCACGGTGTTGATCACCGGCGGTGCGTGACGGTAGCACCGCTTCACGGGCGCATTCAAGTGCATCCCTCCTGATCTGTTTCTGGTGGTGATCGACGCGGGTAGTGTGAGGCCGGTTTCCGGGTTTGGACGGGCCGGATTCCGGCGTTAAAGGGCGCGAAGGACGGGGTGAACTGCGGTGACGGTCGTGGGGCGGCGTGGGCGCAGGCCGGGGAACAGCAGGGTGCAGCTGACGTTCGAGGTGATCGCCGGGACCCTGCGGGAGCGGATCCGCTCTGGTGGGCTGCGGCCGGGCGACGCACTGCCGACGCAGACCGTGCTGATGCGGGAGTTCGGGGCGTCGAGCCTGACCGTGCAGAAGGCCATGGCCCTGCTGAAGCAGGACGGGTGGGCGGTCTCCCGTCCCGGCAAGGGCGCTTTCGTCGCCCACCACGACCACATAGCCGACGACGCTGATGGCCTCGACGGCTCGGAGACGACGGACCCCGTCGGCGGGACGGCAGCTCGCGTCGAAACGCTCGAACGGGCACTGGCTGAGGCCGTCGAGCAGCTGGCCGACCTTCGCGCCCGTGTCGAGGCGCTGGAGACGGGTGGCGGCGAGCGGGGCCGCTAACCCGCCGCGCCGGGCGGCCCGGGGCCTGCGTTCAGATTTTCTCTACGAGGTTTCAAGGCGGGCACCGCCCGCCGGGGCGGGCCGCCGTCGCCGACGAGCCCGCCGCGCGCCGGGGAGGTCGGCCGCGTCGCGGGCGGTGAGCCGTTCCGGCGGCCGGGGTGCGGTCCAGGGCCGAAGGGGCGTCGGGTCGGCCCGAGGGCCGACCCGACCAGAACCGGGCTCCTGGCGGAGCAAGTTGTCGCCTACGACCGTCCTACGGCCGGATCGCAGGCACAGGGCCGACCAGGGGGCCGACCCTTCACGTCCGTCGCCGGGCTCACCGAGGGCGGTGGCCAGCGTCGCCTCCGGTGGGGAGCAAGGCTCCCGCGCTGCCTGGCCGAGTCGCGACACACTGGCCGAGGGCCCACCCGGCGGCCGACCGCCGAGCCGCCGCGCGGAGTGCCCGACCTGCCTGATCGGTCAAGACCCTTGACGGCAGTAGTGACGGCAACAACCACGAACAACCACGACCGAACCCGCACCCCAGCGAACCGCCGAATACCGCTTGACCTGCGAAAACGCAGGTAGAGAGGGGTCGCGTAGCACACGTACTATGTGCTGGCGGGGGCAACGCCGGTCCTGGTTCACAACAGCAATGGGTGCGTGAACTGGGCCTCCAACAGCGTTAAAACGTGGGGTCATACATTCAAGACTCATGGCGCCGGAGCGAAGAACACGAAGGCCCTGACCGATCGCGCTCGTAGCACCAATAATCAGCAAGGTCAGTGGCTGGATAACGATGCCGCTGCAGAGTTCTTGAAGGGACTCCATATCGAAGGAGCCGGGCCCAGGTCGGTGCGCATTCCGGACGGATTGGGGCAGGTGATTATGCCGGATGGGAGTATCGTCCAAGCACGGGCAGCTACCATCATCCCGAGTCCAAATGGGCTGTACAAGACGGGATTCCCGATCATTGGCCCGAACTAGGAGGCTGGAGAGATGAGCTTCTTTGTGTCGTTCAATCCGGCCGTGCCGTCTGGTGCTGTGGCTCTTGCTTCAGCGGGTCTGGAGCCGGGTGACGATTACGAAACCCTGGTCATGGAGGCGTGTAGCGTCCTCTCTGACGCTGGAGGCACATTCCACATTGGCGGCTTCGGGAGTGATGAGTGGCCGCTCGATGTCGCGTATGACTTGTCTGCCTTCATGGAGCAGCTCCCGTCGCTTCTGGTGGGTGTGCGCGACCGTCGCGAAGTCGAGGTGGATCTCTACTCGCAGGGTATCGAGAGGACTTTGACCTTCCGTCCAAGCGGGGATCTCGTGATGATTCACTGCGATTCGCGGACCAATTGGGTTCCGAATCCAGAGCGCGAGAGCATTGCACGGAGTGAGCTAGTCGCGATGCTCTCGAAATTGGCCGAAGACTTCGCCAGAGGGTTGAAGGCGATCAATTCTGAACTGTCGGAGGTCGCGCCATTCGAACGGTGGCTGGAGGGTGAGGTGTAGCCTCGCTGCCCGATCCCGCAACCCTCGCGCTGGGTAGCAGCAGCAAAGTTGAAGCCCCGTCAGGTGCGTCCTGGCGGGGCTTCTGCGGTGGGTGACGGCAGTAGTTGACGGCAACGTCAGTGGACGGTGGCTCCGCACAGCTGCGGGTCGTCGCCGTCGTCGCGGGGCGACTCGTCGTTGACGGGACGATCAAGAGCGGTGCTGAGGGTGTCGATGGCGTCTCGCTGGAGGCGGAGTCGGACGTGGGCGTAGACGGTGGCGGTGACGCCGATGTGGGCGTGGCCGAGGAGTTCCTTGATGACGACGAGCTCGACGCCCTGTTCCAGGAGCAGGGTGGCCGTGGAGTGTCTGAGGTCGTGGAAGCGGATGCGGCGGAGGTCGGCCTTGCGCAGGAGCGTGGTGAAGGCGCGGGTGAGGTTGGTCGGGTCGATCGCTCTGCCCTGCGCGGTGGCGAACACGTGCCCGCTGTCCTGCCACGTGGTGCCTGCGGCTTCCCGATCGCGCTGCTGCTGCTCGTGGTGGTGCTTCAGCGAGTGGAGGCAGCGGGTGGGGAGGGCGATGCGGCGTTCGGAGGCCCGCGTCTTGGTGGGCAGCGTGGTGAGCCCGCCTGCGGTGGTGCGCTGCAAGGTTCGGCGGATGGCAGCGGTGCCTGCGCTGAGGTCGAGGTCCCCCCAGCGCAGGCCGAGGAGTTCGCCCTTGCGGAGCCCAGTGTGAAGAGTGAACCGCCCCGGCTCGAATGGAGACTCGATTTCATGAAAGGATCGAGTCATGGCACGACCTTCCCGTTACCCGCTTGAGCTCCGCCGTCGTGCGGTGCGCATGGTCGCCGAGGTGCGCGACGATTACCCGAACGAGACGGCCGCCCTGCAGGCGGTGGCAGAGAAGCTCGACATCGGCTCCCGCGAGACGCTGCGGAACTGGGTGAAGCAGCACGAGATCGACGGGGGCCGGCGTCCGGGGACGACGACGGAGGAGTCCGCCCAGCTCAAGGCGTTGAAGAAGGAGAACGCCGAACTCAAGCGGGCCAACGAGATCCTGAAGGCCGCGGCAAGTTTCTTCGCGGCCGAGCTCGACCGGCCACACACACGCTCGTAGCGTTCATCGATGAGCACCGGGACCGCTTCGGCGGCGTCGAGCCGATCTGCAGAACCCTCACCGGGCACGACTGCAAGATCGCCCCTTCCACCTACTACGCCCACAAGAAACGCCTCGGAACTCCCTCCGCCCGTTCCGTGCGCGACGAGGAACTCAAAGAGCGGATCCAGGAGGTCTATACGTCCAACTACCGCGTCTACGGGGCCCGGAAGATCTGGCGCGAGCTGAACCGGCAGGGGCATGCCGTGGCCCGCTGTACCGTCGAGCGCCTCATGCGCGAACTCGGCATCACCGGCGCCGTCCGCGGAAAGAGGGTGATCACGACGATCACCGACCCGGCCGCCGGTCGAGCCCCGGACCTTGTCGACCGCGACTTCGTCGCCAGTGCCCCGAACCGCTGCTGGGTCGCCGACTTCACGCACGTCGCCGCCTGGAGCGGGGTCGTCTACGTCGCCTTCGTCGTGGACACCTTCTCCCGGCGCATCGTCGGCTGGTCCGCCTCCGCCTCCAAGGAGACCCAACTCGTCCTGGACGCAGTGGAGATGGCGCTGTGGCAGCGCGACCGCGAGGACCGCCCGCACACTCCAGGGCAGCTGATCCACCACTCCGATGCCGGCAGCCAGTACACATCGTTCAAGCTCGCCGAACACCTCGACGCGGCAGGCATCGCCGCGAGTATTGGATCAGTCGGAGACGCGTACGACAACGCCCTGATGGAATCGACGATCGGCCTGTACAAAACCGAGTTGATCAAACCTCAACGCCCCTGGAGGTCGCTCTCCCAGGTCGAGTTGGCCACCGCCGAATGGATCGACTGGTACAACCACCGCAGACTCCACTGTGAGATAGGCCACGTTCCACCCGTCGAGTACGAGGCCAACCACTACATGGAATCCACGAAACCCCAGGTCACAACCATAATCTGAGATCTCTACCGAACCCGCGGCGGTTCAAGACACAGCTTGTCCACCGTGTGGTGTTCGGGTTGCTGGTCGGTGAGATTCCGGAGGGCTTCCAGGTGCGTCATGCCGATCCTTGGGGACGGCACTTTACTCTTTGCTGCAACCCGGGCTACCTGGAAGCCGTGCCGAAGAAGGAAGCTCTGCGGCGCAGGGACTGGGAGAGCGCGCGAGGCAGGAGGACGCACTCTCCCCACGGCCACGACGTACACCCCGGAGAACTCGTATCTGGATCCCCAAGGGTTCCGGCAGTGCCGGACGTGCCGCGCCGAGAGGGTCAGGAGCCGCCGGGTTCCCCGGACTGTGTGAGATTTCGTGAGACGTGAGAGGGTCTGGGGCGTGAGTGAGACACCGTCGAACACCCTGCAATACCGCTTTGACGGGCCAGAAGAGGCTCCCGTCCTGATCTTGGGTCCCTCACTGGGTACCACATGGCACATGTGGGACCGGCAGGTCCCCGAGCTGATGAAGCAGTGGCGTGTCTTCCGGTTCGACCTCCCGGGCCACGGCGGCGCCCCCGCCTACCCCGCGGGCTCCGTCGCCGAACTCACCGCCCGGCTCCTCACCACCCTCGACGGCCTCGGCGTGCACCGCTTCGGCTACGCGGGCTGCGCCCTCGGCGGCGCGATCGGGGTCGAGCTGGCCCTGCGCCACCCGGAGCGGCTCGCCTCCCTCGCGCTGATCGCCGCCTCGCCCCGCTTCGGCACCGCCGACGAGTTCCGCCAGCGCGGTGTGATCGTCCGGACGAACGGGCTCGACCCGATCGCCCGCACCGCGCCGGACCGCTGGTTCACCGCCGGGTTCGCCGCCGCCCAGCCCGCGATCACCGAGTGGGCGGTGCAGATGGTGCGTACCACCGACCCCGGCTGCTACATAGCCGACTGCGAGGCGCTCGCCACCTTCGACGTACGACACGAACTGGGCCGCGTCGGCGTGCCCACGCTGGTCCTGGTCGGCTCGGAGGACCAGGTCACCGGCCCCGCCGAGGCCCGCACCATGGTCGCCGGGATACCCGACGCCCGCCTCGCCGTCGTCCCCGGCGCCTCGCACCTGGTCCCCGTCGAGCAGCCCGCCGCCGTCACCGACCTGCTGGTCACGCACTTCTCCACCGCCTGGCAGCCCGCGTTCGACGCCACCGGCCAGATGGCCATCGCGGCGGCCCCGGTCAAGCCGGCCCTCGCCGCGACGCCGCCCCCGCAGGTCACGCCCGTCGCCGAGATCGCCCCGCCCGTCGTGGAGCCGTGGGCGAACGGGCGGCCCGATCCGTACGACGCCGGGATCAAGGTGCGGCGCGAGGTGCTCGGCGACGCGCACGTGGACCGGGCGCTGGCCCAGGCCGACGACTTCTCCGCGGACTTCCAGGAGCTCATCACCCGCTACGCCTGGGGCGAGATCTGGAACCGGCCGGGCCTGGACCGCCGTACCCGCAGCTGCATCACGCTCACCGCCCTCGTCGCGGGCGGCCACCTGGACGAACTCGCCTTCCACGTCCGCGCCGCCCTGCGCAACGGCCTCACCCCGGCCGAGATCAAGGAGGTGCTGCTCCAGGCGGCCGTCTACTGCGGCGTACCGGCGGCGAACAGCGCGTTCAAGGTCGCCCAGCAGGTCATCAGGGAGGAGACCACACCTCACGAGTGAGCCGCCCCGCCCCCGACCTCACGAGTGGGCCCCGCCCCCGCACCCCCGGGCAGGATGGAGACATGAAGCTCACGAAGAAGTCGCACTCCTGCGTCCGCCTGGAGAAGGACGGCCGGACGCTCGTCATCGACCCGGGCGGTTTCAGCGAGCGGGACTCCGCCGTCGGCGCCGAGGCGATCCTCGTCACGCACGAGCACGCCGACCACTTCGACGAGGAGCGGCTGCGCACCGCCCTGGACGCCGACCCGGACGTCGAGATCTGGACGCTGAAGGCCGTCGCGGAGCAGATCTCCACGGGGTTCCCGGGCCGCGTGCACACCGTCGGCCACGGCGACACGTTCACCGCCGCGGGCTTCGACGTCCAGGTGCACGGCGAACTGCACGCCGTGATCCACCCGGACATCCCGCGCATCACCAACGTCGGCTACCTGATCGACGGCGGCCGGGTCTTCCACCCCGGTGACGCCCTCACCGTCCCCGACCGTCCGGTGGAGACGCTGATGCTGCCGGTGATGGCACCGTGGAGCAAGATCTCCGAGGTGATCGACTACGTCCGCGAGGTCAAGCCGCAGCGGGCCTACGACGTCCACGACGCCCTGCTCACCGACCTGGCCCGGCCGATCTACGACCGGCAGATCGGCGCCCTGGGCGGCTGCGAGCACCTGCGGCTGACGCCGGGGGAGTCCGCACGGCTGTGACGGGAGACGGGCGGGGCCGCGTTGTCGGACCCGCCCGGTAGGTTGTGAGACATGCGCATCGCGACCTGGAACGTGAACTCGATCACCGCTCGTCTGCCCCGGCTGCTGGCCTGGCTGGAGAGCAGCGGCACCGACGTGCTGTGCCTGCAGGAGGCCAAGGTCGCCGAGGAGCAGTTCCCGTTCGAGCAGCTCCGTGACCTGGGCTACGAGGCCGCGGTGCACGCCACCGGCCGGTGGAACGGCGTGGCGGTGCTCTCCCGCGTCGGCATCGCGGACGTGGTCAAGGGCCTGCCCGGCGACACCGGCTACGACGGCTCGGTGGAGCCCCGCGCCATCGCCGCGACCTGCGGCCCGGTCCGCGTCTGGTCGGTGTACGTGCCGAACGGACGTGAGGTCGACCACACGCACTTCGCGTACAAGCTCCAGTGGCTGGAGGCGCTGAAGGCGACCGTCGCCGGGGATGCCGCCGGCACCCGCCCGTTCGCGGTGCTCGGCGACTTCAACGTCGCGCCGACGGACGACGACGTCTACGACGTGGCCGCGTTCGAGGGCCTCACCCACGTCACCCCCGCCGAGCGCGCCGCGCTCGCGTCGCTGCGCGAG
Organism: Streptomyces chromofuscus; assembly: GCF_015160875.1. NCBI lineage: Bacteria > Bacillati > Actinomycetota > Actinomycetes > Kitasatosporales > Streptomycetaceae > Streptomyces > Streptomyces chromofuscus. Next base: position 6,696,281 of record NZ_CP063374.1, read on the forward strand.
ACGGGCCTGTCGGACGTGGTCCCGCGCCCCCTGAAGTACGACCACCCGTTCACGTACTGGGACTACCGCCAGCTCTGCTTCCCCAAGAACCGCGGCATGCGCATCGACCTGGTCTACGGCAACACGCCGTTCGCGAGCGCGGTCAAGGACGCCTACGTGGACCGCGAGGAACGCAAGGGCAAGGGTGCGTCGGACCACGCGCCGGTGGTGGTGGACCTGGAGGTCTGAGCACGCCTGGGCGGGCTCACAGCAGCGTCAGGTCCACCGACTCCGCCAGCGCCGCCAGCCCCGCGTCCCCCGGATGCAGATGGTCCCCGCTGTCGTACGCGGGCAGCATCCGCGTCGGCTGCGCCGGATCCCGCACCGCCGCGTCGAAGTCGAGCACCCCGTCGAAGACGTCGTTCTGCCGGATCCACGCGTTGACGGCGGTCCGCTCGCTCTCCAGAGCGTCCGTGCAGCGGGGTTCGCCGCCGCACGGCAGGAGGGTCGCCACCAGCACGCGCAGCCCTCGCGCGTGCGCCCGGTCGCCGATCTCCTCCAGACCCTCGGTCAGCTGCTCCGCGCTCCGGCCGGCGAGCAGGTCGTTGATGCCTTCGAGGACGACCGCCGTGCGCACCGAGGTCTGGGCGTGCACGTCCCGGTCCAGCCGGTGCAGCGCGCTCACCCCGGCCGCGTCCGTGGAGACCCCGTCCCCGGGGTAGCGGTCGGCGATCACGCTGTTGCCGGCGATGCCCTGGTTGAGCACCCCGTACTGCGGCACGGCGCTCTGCACCCGCAGCCGCTCGGCCAGCACGTCGGGCCAGCGCCGGTTGGCGTCCACGGTGGACGTGTCTCCGTCGGTGATCGAGTCGCCGACCATCACCACGGAACCCGGCCCGCCGGACACGTCCACACCGGTCAGCAGCGGCCAGGTGGTCACCACGTCGGTGTACGCGGTCGCCGTCCCGTCGGCCGTGTGGTCGCCCGGACCGCTCAGGTACGACCGCTGCTGCGCGAGCCGGTGCACGGGCGCCGCCGTGACCGGGCCGGGCAGATGGAAGCTGACCAGCAGATCGGCGCCCGCGGGCACGTCGAAGGCCAGCGGATCGCTGTACGCCTGGGCACCCGCCGGGATCTCGGCGCCGGTGGCCCCGCCGAACGTCAGCCGCGCCGGCACCGTCCTGGCCGCGGCGCCGGTGTCCCGCACGGCCACCGTGGCGCCACCGATCCGCACCGGCGCCGCCGCGAACGTGTTGTCGAACCGCAGCCGCACCCGGGGCCCGCCCACCGAGGTGTGCACCACCAGCCGCAGCGTCCGGTCGGTCCACGGGCCCACGGTCGGCTGCCCGGAGGTCGCCGTGGCCCAGCTGCCCGTCCAGCCGGTCGTGGCGGCGCGCACCGACAGGGCGAAGACATGCAGGTCGGGGGCGACGGGCAACCGCACCGAGGGGATGCCGTGCGTGGCGTCGACCGGCACGGTCACCACGTACAGCCGTGCCTTCTCTGCGAGTTGGCCGCCGGGCGTGTTGACGTGCGGCAACGCCACCGCCTTGGTGGCGAGCGGACCGCGCCGCCAGTCGGGCGCGGTGAGGACGTACGGGGAGAGGGTGCCGTCGGCGTACGAGACCGTGCCGGAGGCGGTGAGGTCCGCGCCGGACGTGCTCGCGACCAGGAAGGCGAGCGCGTCGCCCCGGCCGCCGAGTGCGACGCTCTGGCCGTCGGCCCGCACGTTGTCCGGTTCGCCTGCGACCCGGTCCGGCAGGGTCAGCGTGGCGCCCTGCACGGTGAGCGCGCGGCCGGGCGTCCAGCCGGCGGCCGTGAGGTCCTGGACGGACAGGGAGGCGCCGGCTCCGTCGAAGTCGGCCTCGGCGGGGCTGCCGTCGTCGCTGACGGCGGTGTTGTCGAAAAGCAGCTCGAGCGGCAGCGGTGCCGCCGCGTCGTCGTGGCCGGCCTGCACCGAGGCCGTGGGCAGCACGGACGCGATCAGCACGAGGACGACCGCGACCCCCCGGGCACCTCGGCGTACCAAGCGGCTCTCCTGCTCTCCTCGGGCGAAGCGGTGATCGTGAAGCTAGGGAGGCGGCGGGGGCGGGTCAACGCACCTTGGGCGAACACGGCGTGGAACCGCCCGAACGACGGGATGCGACCGTCCGCGCGCCTGTGGTGCGCACGCGGGTGCGAATGACAGGCTGGAGGTATGAACATCCCTTTCCTGGGCCACCGACGCCAGAGGCCCGGGGTCTTCGACCCCGAGGGCATCGCCGAACTCCTGGCGGAGTGCGAGCTGCTACGTTCCCAGGCGGGCCGGGCGGGCGTCCAACTCGACGACACCGTGGACTCGTTGCAGGCGCTCGACCAGCTGCTGCCGCGCTGGCGGGACGACGAGGACATCCTGCCCTGGCTGGGCAACGACGCCGGTCTGTACCTGGGCACGGTGATCGTTCGCACGGTGCCCGGGGCGATCTGGGAGATCTGGCCGGACGGCCAGCCGGTGGTACGGCTGGAGTCCGGCCGCGAGTTCGACGTCGTGGCCTCCGGTCAGGAGTGGGCCACCAGCGGGGTGCCCGAGCTGTCGCAGCTGTACGCGGAAGTCGCCGAGTCCTGACCCGCGCCCCGGTCCCGCGTCGTACAGACGGCTGAAGCCCGAACGCGCGTGTCCTGCTCAACTGCTCTGCCGCACAAAGCTTTCGCACCGCCCTCGTGCCCTGCGCCCTCCGCGCCGGAGCCGGCGGGAAACGGCCGGGCAACTCACCGCGCCGGAACCTCGACTACGATGTGCCGTTCAGCCCTGTGCCGGGTCCCCCCACGGCCGTTCGGCCGCAGGGGGCGGCGGTGCCCCGAGCCAGGCCCGTCCGGCGGCGGCCGGAGATCACTGCTCGCGCGGCGGAATCGACACGTACGACGAGTCGTTCGCCGGTGAGGAGAAGGTCAGCCGCGCGCCGGACGGGTTGTGCTCGATGTAGCGCGGGTTGAAGCGTGCACGACCTAGGACGCGCGGTGCGAGGTGCGGGTGTCGGCCGCCGCCGGGAGCGGTGCCTGGGCGGCCCGGGTCACGTCCGCGACCAGCTCCACCACGTCCGGCCCGTACGCCTGGGAGTTCACCACCTTCAGCAGCAGCACGAAGGTGTGGTTGCCGTGCTTGCGGGCCAGCCGTTCGTGGTTGCGGGCGAGGTAGCGGGTGGCGGCCTGATTGGTGATCGCGCGCTGTCCGCAGAAGAGGAACACCGGTCTGGACTCGCCCGCGATGATGCGGGCCAGCAGGACGTACTCGGTGACCCCGGGTTCCAGGCGGTACCGCTCGGAGCCGATCTGGAACGCGCCGCGGTCCGGGCCGGGTTCGGGGTCGATGTTGATGCGCACACCCGGCAGCATCGCCGACATGTGGGCCAGCATCCGCCGGTTGGAGCCCGGGCCGCCCACGCAGAACTCGGTCCGCTCGCCGAAGCCCTGCTGTGCCGCGTCCTGCGTGACGACCTGGGTGTTGGCCCCGCAGTCCTTGATGAGGGCGGAGAGTTCCAGCAGAGCGAACACGTCGAAGCGGTGCACCGCCAGGTCCGGGCTCCCGGCGTCCCGGTTCACCACCAGCAGCGACTCGGAGTTGTCGGGCAGTCCGAAGAAGGCCTGCTTGCGGCGGAGCTTGCGCTTCCACAAGTAGGTGCGGGCCAGCCAGCCGATCGTGGCACTGAGGCCGGCCGCGATCACGCCGAGGACGATGTTGCGCACGTCGTCAGTCATGGGCGCGCATGGTAGCGGGCGCAGGGAAACCGTGTTCGAGTGGTGGGGAGGGGGCCGCGCTCGCGCTCCTGACGCGGGCATGCCCATCTATTAGGCTGCGCGAACGGTCCCGGACTGGAGGTGCGGATGCGTCGCCCTGTCGTGAGGAAACTGACGGTTGCCGCGGTGTCGGCCGCCGTCGTGTCGGTGGGGGCCGCGGCGCCCTCGGAATCACGGACGGCACCGATGGAGAAGGTCCCGGTCGCCGTCGGCCACGGCGGCGCGGTGGCCAGCGTCGACGCGGACGCGTCCGCCGCCGGCATCGAGGTCCTGAGGAAGGGCGGCAACGCCGTCGACGCGGCCGTCGCCACCGCCGCCGTGCTGGGTGTCACCGAGCCGTACTCCGCCGGGATCGGCGGCGGCGGCTACTTCGTCTACTACGACGCCCGCTCCCGCTCGGTGCACACGATCGACGGCCGTGAGACCGCGCCGCTGAGCGCCGACAAGAACCTGTTCACGGAAGGCGGCAAGGCGATCCCGTTCGCCGAGGCGGTCACCAGCGGCCTGAGCGTCGGCACCCCCGGCACCCCCGCCACCTGGCGGACGGCGCTGAGCAGCTGGGGCAGCAAACCGCTGCGCACCCTGCTCAAGCCCGCCGAACGGCTGGCCCGCGACGGCTTCACCGTCGACGCCACCTTCCGCGCGCAGACCGCGTCCAACGAGGCGCGGTTCCGGAACTTCCCCGACACGGCGAAGCTGTTCCTGCCCGCCGGGGAACTGCCCGCCGTCGGCTCCACCTTCACCAACCCCGACCTCGCGCAGACCTACGAGGAGCTGGGCCGCGAGGGCGTCGACGCGCTGTACCGCGGCAGGCTGGCGCGGGACATCGTCGACACCGTCAACGATCCCCCCGTGGACCCGGCCTCCGGCTACCGCGCCCGCCCCGGCGACCTGTCGCTGAGGGACCTGGCCGCCTACCGCACCAAGAACCAGGCGCCCAGCAAAACCTCGTACCGCGGCCTCGACGTGTACTCCATGGCGCCCTCCTCGTCGGGGGGCACCACGGTCGGCGAGGCGCTCAACATGCTGGAGGGGACGGACCTTTCGCGGCTGAGCGAAACGCGGTACCTGCACCGCTTCATCGAGGCGAGCCGGATCGCGTTCGCGGACCGGGGGCGCTGGGTGGGCGACCCCGCCTTCGAGGACGTACCGACGAAGGAGCTGCTGTCGCAGCGGTACGCCGACTCGCGCGCGTGCCTCATCAAGGACGACGCGGTGCTGACCAGCCCGGTCGCGCCGGGAGACCCGCGTGACCCGGCGGCGTGCGCCACGGGCGGCACGGCGGCCCCGACGATGTACGAGGGCGACAGCACCACCCATCTCACCGCGGCCGACAAGTGGGGCAACGTCGTCTCCTACACGCTCACGATCGAGCAGACCGGCGGCAGCGGCATCACCGTGCCGGGACGCGGCTTCCTGCTCAACAACGAGCTGACGGACTTCTCCTTCACCCCGGCCAATCCGGCGGTGCACGACCCCAACCTGCCGGGCCCGGGCAAGCGCCCGCGCTCCTCGATGTCGCCGACGATCGTGCTGGACGGGCACGGCAGACCGGTGGTGGCGCTGGGTTCGCCCGGCGGCGCGACCATCATCACCACCGTGCTGCAGACGCTCACCGGGTTCCTGGACCGGGGGCTGCCACTGGTCGACGCCATCGCCGCGCCGCGGGCCAGCCAGCGCAACGCCGCGCAGACCGAGCTGGAGCCCGGGCTGTACGACGACAACGAGGTGCGGAAGCGGTTGCAGGACATCGGCCACTCCTTCCGCCTCAACCCCGAGATCGGCGCGGTGACGGCGGTGCAGCGACTGCCGGACGGCAAGTGGCTCGCGGCGACGGAGACGACGCGACGCGGCGGCGGATCGGCGATGGTGGTACGTCCGGTGCGCTGACCCCATACGGTCACCCGGAGGGCGGTGCGGAGGCGGCACCGATTCGTGCCGCTCGGCGGATCGGCGGGCGCGCACGCGCACGCGGGACCACGCCGTGTCGCGCCCCGCGAGGCGCTGCGTCGTCGCCGCGCAGGGCACGGCGTCGGCGCACTCACCGACGCGGGGCTGTGCAGCGTCCGGCTCCGGGACCGTTCGTGCCGGGGCGGCTGCACCGGGAGCCGAGGGACCAGGACGCGGCGTCCCCGGGCCGGCTACGTCGTCGTGGGCTCGGTTCGGAACGTCAGGCTGCCGTTCTCCTCGGCGACCCGCACCCGGTCGCCCTCCTTCACCCGGCCGTCCAGGAGGAGGCGGGAGAGGTGGTTGTCGACCTCCCGCTGGATGGTGCGGCGCAGCGGGCGGGCGCCGTACTCCGGCTGGTAGCCCTGGCGGGCCAGCCAGTCGACGGCCGCGTCGGTGAAGTCGACCGCGATGCCCTGGGCGTGCATCAGCCGGCGGGTGCGTTCCAGCAGCAGGTTGGTGATGCGGTGCAACTGGTCCGGCGTGAGCTGGCGGAAGTAGACGATCTCGTCGATCCGGTTCAGGAACTCGGGCCGGAAGTGCTCGCGCAGCGGCCGCAGGATCTGCTCCCGGCGCGCCTCCTCGTCCGCCTCGGCGTCACCCGCACCGAAACCGATGCCGGCGCCGCGCCGCGTGATCGCCTCCGAGCCCAGGTTGCTGGTCATCACGATCACCGTGTTGGTGAAGTCGACCGTGCGGCCCTGGGAGTCGGTGAGGCGGCCGTCGTCGAGGACCTGGAGAAGGATGTTGAAGACGTCCGGGTGCGCCTTCTCGACCTCGTCGAGCAGCAGCAGTGAGTACGGGTGCCGGCGCACGACCTCGGTGAGCTGCCCGGCCTCTTCGTGGCCGACGTACCCGGGCGGCGCGCCGACCAGGCGGCTGACGGTGTGCCGTTCCTGGTACTCGCTCATGTCGAGGCGGACCATCCGCTCCTCGCTGCCGAACAGCGCCTCGGCGAGGGCCCGCGCCAGCTCCGTCTTGCCCACGCCGGTCGGGCCGAGGAACAGGAAGCTGCCGATCGGCCGGTCGGGGCTGGAGAGCCCGGCGCGGGAGCGCATGACCGCCTCGGAGACGACCCGGACCGCCTCGTCCTGGCCGACGACCCGCTCGTGCAGGTGTTCCTCCAGGCCGAGCAGCCGTTCCTTCTCCTCCTCGGTCAGCCTGCTCACCGGGATGCCGGTCTGCCGGGACACCACCTCGGCGACTGCCTCGGCGGTGACCTCGAGGTTCTGCCCCTCGTCGGCCTCCCCGTCGCCGGTGGCCGCGGAGATCCGCCGCTTCAGCTCCACGATCCGGTCCCGCAACTGCGTGGCCTGCTCGTACTGCTCGCCGGCGACCGCCTGGTCCTTGTCCCGGGCCAGTTGCTCGGCCTCCCGTTCCATGGCCCGTACGTCCGTGCCCTTGGTGCGGGCGCGCAGCCGCACGCGCGCACCCGCCTGGTCGATCAGGTCGATGGCCTTGTCGGGCAGGCGACGGTCGGTGAGGTAGCGGTCGGACAGCTCGACGGCGGCGACCAGGGCCTCGTCCGTGTAGCGGACCTGGTGGTGGGCCTCGTAGCGGTCCCGGAGCCCGCGCAGGATCTCGAGGGCGTCCGTGGCGGTCGGCTCGGGCACCAGGATCGGCTGGAAGCGGCGGGCGAGGGCCGCGTCCTTCTCGATCCGGCGGTACTCCTCCAGGGTGGTGGCCCCGACGATGTGCAGCTCGCCACGGGCCAGGGCCGGCTTGAGGATGTTGCCGGCGTCCATGGAGCCGCCCTCCCCGCCGCCGCCCGCGCCCACGACGGTGTGCAACTCGTCGATGAAGATGATCAGGCGGTCGGAATTGGCGCGGATCTCCCCCACGATGTTGTTGAGCCGCTCCTCGAAGTCGCCCCGGTACCGCGTTCCCGCGACGACACCGGGCAGGTCCAGGGCGATCACCCGCCGCCCGGTCAGGACGTCCGGCACGTCGCCGTCGGCGATCCGCTGCGCCAGCCCCTCCACGATCGCGGTCTTGCCGACACCCGCGTCACCGATGAGCACGGGGTTGTTCTTGCCGCGCCGGGAGAGCACCTCGATGGTCTGCTCGATCTCCGCGTCCCGCCCGATCACCGGGTCGATCCGGCCCTCACGGGCCAGCTCCGTGAGGTCCCGGCCGTACTTGTCGAGCGTCGGCGTGGCCGCCGGGCGGGGATGCTCGGGGCGGGCCTGGGTGGCGTCCGGCGCCTCGGGCGGCATGCCGGACGGGGCGAAGCGGGCCGCGTTGAGGATGTGCCCGGCGGCGGAGTCCGGATTGGCGGCCAGCGCGCTGAGCACGTGCTCGGGGCCGATGTAGCCGGTGCCGCTCGCGCGGGCCAGGTCGTGCGCGTCCAGCAGGGCGCGCTTGACGGCCGGGGTGAGCGAGAGGGAGGTGGGCGGCGGGGCCTCGCCCTGCGGGTGCTGGACCGGGCCCGAGCGCTCGTCGATCTCCGACGCCAGGGAGTCGGGGTCCGCGCCGGCGCGGCTGAGCAGACTGCGGGTGGGCTCGCTGGCGAGGGCCGCGCGCAGCAGGTGCTGGGTGTCGAGGTCGCGACTGCCGTGCTCGGCGGCGTACTGGGCCGCGCCGCGCACGAGGTCCCGGGCCGGCTGACTGAGCAGCCGGCCGATGTCGATCTGCCGGGGGCCCGGGCGGGGTCCGCCGAAGAAGCGGGCCAGGAATTCTCCGAACGGGTCCGAGTTCATGCCCTCCGGGCCGGGGAAGCCGCTGGTCATCACAGTTCCGTTTCGCTGATCGGCGTACCGGTGTGCACGAGTGCGCCGGCGCGGCGCGGCTAAACGTGGGGAGCGCTCGTAATCACCTTGGCATGAACGTGCGTGGGCGGCATGTGGGGCGCCTGCGGTTCGGGGATGTCTGTGGGTCGGCGTGGCGTGGGTCGTGTGGGGTTTGCCGCGCCCACGCGGCGGAGCCGCAGACCGATGCAGCCCCGCTCGGCGGAGCCGCACACTGATGCAGCCCCGCGCCGCTTCACGGCGTTGACCTGGCCGTCAGGATGCGCGGTCCCGTTTCCGTGATCGCCACCGTGTGCTCGGCGTGGGCCGCTCGGGAGCCGTCGTTCGTGCGCAGGGTCCAGCCGTCGGGGGCCGTGTGGAAGTCGTCCCGGCCGCCCGCGATGAGCATCGGTTCGATGGCCAGCACCATGCCCTTGCGCAGCGGCAGGCCCCGCCCCGGGCGCCCTTCGTTCGGGACCGAGGGGTCCTCGTGCATCCGGCGGCCGATGCCGTGACCGCCGAAGCCGTCCAGGATGCCGTAACCCGCCTTGCGGCAGACCGTGCCGATGGCGTGGGCGATGTCGCCGATGCGGTTGCCGACGACCGCCGCCCCGATGCCGGCGGCGAGGGCGCGCTCGGCGGTCTCGATCAGGCGCAGGTCGGCGGGGCGGGGGCGGCCGACCGTGAAGCTGATCGCCGAGTCGCCCACCCAGCCGCCCAGCTCGGCGCCGCAGTCGATGGAGACCAGGTCGCCGTCGCGCAGCCGGTAGCCGGTGGGGATGCCGTGCACGATCGCGTCGTTCACCGAGGCGCAGATGACGGCCGGGAAGGGCGTGGGCGCGAAGGATGGGCGGTAGCCCAGGAAGGGCGAGGTCGCGCCGGCCTCGCGCAGCACCGCGCGGGCCACCTCGTCCAGCTCCAGCAGGGAGACGCCCACGGCGGCGGCCTCGCGCACGGCCGTGAGGGCGCGGCCGACGACCCGGCCCGCCTCGTGCATGGCGTCGATCGATGTGTCCGTCTTCAGTTCCACCATGCCAATTACTATACCGGTATTAGAATGACGGCATGGTGCGCACCCCTCTCACCCCCGAAGAGCGTGAACGCGGCGAGCGGCTCGGCCGGCTGCTGCGCGAGGCCCGCGGCGGCCGCAGCATGGCCGACGTGGCGGCCGACGCCGGCGTCTCCGCGGAGACCCTGCGCAAGATCGAGACCGGCCGCGCCCCGACGCCGGCCTTCTTCACGGTGGCCGCGCTGGCCCGCGCGCTCGGACTGTCCATGGACGAACTCGCCGGCGCCTGCGCGCCGCTGGAGGTCTGACGCCCGCGGATGTCACCGCCGTCGCGCGGCCGGTCTGAGACCTCTGCGTCCCTTGCGAAAACTCCCCGTAGCGGCCCCGTAACACAACTGGTGTTGTCTACGGCCCGGAGTTCTCCGGTCCTTACGGGGGTTGCGCGATGGCAGTGGAACAACTCCCGGTCCGGATCCGGGAGTTCGCGAGCTACCTGGACGGCCTGCTGTCCCGCCTGGATCAGGGCGGTGGGTGGTGCGCGGTGTTCTGGCAGCGCGACCCGGACGGCATGCGGGCCTGCCTCGACGGACGCGAGGTGCCGCCGTGGGACGTGGTCGAGGCGCTGTTGCAGGACCTCGCCGTCGAGTACGGTCCCGAGGCCGCCGCCGCGGAGAGGGAACGGGCCCGTCCCCTGCACGCCGCCGCAATCGTCGCGTACGACAGTGGGCCCGGCGGCCGGGAGGCCCTCGACGACCGGCTCGACGTCATGCTCCGCGAGCAGCGTTACGCCGCCGAACGGCTCGCCGAGCTGGGCCGGTTGCTGCCCACCGCCGCGACCCGCGAGGCCGCCGAGGCCATCCGCCTGGACCTGGCCTGGGCCCGCGACGACCACGACCGGGCGACGGCACGGTGCGCCGAACTCCGCGCGCGCATGGCGGAGCTGGAGCGCCGAGCGGCGGCGGGCGGGCAGATGCAGGGCGGACAGATGCAGGGCGGGCAGGTGCCGGGCGGACAGGTGCACGGTGGGCAGGTGACGCGGGCGGCACGGCTCACCGCCGACGCCCCGGCACCGACGCACGCCCCGGCACCGACCGACGCCCCGGCACCGACGCACGCCCCGGCGCCGACGCACGCCCTGTCCTCGGCCGGCGAGACGTACTGGCCCCACGCCCAGGCACCGATCCACGCGCCGTCCCCGAGCCGCGAGCTCGCCTCGCCCTACGATCCCGCCCCGACCCGTGCTCCGTCCCCGGCCCACGCTTCGTCCCCGGCCCACGCTCCGTCCCCGGGCCACGAGCCCACCCCGCCTTACGATCCCGCCCCGTCTCAAGACCCCGCCCCGGCCCAAGAGCCCCCGCCCCCCACGGCGCCCGATCCCGCCGGTGCCCCCGAGGCTTCCCGCCCCGCCCCCAAGCCGCGCAAGCGCCGCCGGGGCAGTGCACGTTTCGCCGGGATGGCCGACGAGGAGGCCGTCCCCGCCGTCCTACCCCCGGGCGCCGTACCCGTACTGCCCGCTCCGGCCCCCGCCACCGGACGTACCCCGCGCGGAGCCCGTTTCGCGGGGGCGGCCGAGGAGTCGGCCGGGCGGACGGAGCCCCGGGCCGAGCCGGTGGACGCGGCGGCGCGGCGGGAGACGGCCGGGATGGTCGGGACGCTGGTGCGGCTGCGCGGCGAGGGACGCACGGGGGAGGCGCACGTCCTGCTGGCGGAGGCCGCGTACTGGCCTGCCGACCGCTTCCCGCTGCTCGCCGCCGAAATGGCGCGGGCCGGGCTCGGCGCCGACTGGGCGACGCTGCTGTGGGAGGCCGCCTCGCTGCCCGCCGAGCGGCTGGTGGCCGCGGCGGACGCGCTGGTCGCGGCGGGCCGGGACGCCGACGGGGAGCAGATCCTGCGGCAGGGCGTGGGACGGCCGGCGGGCGAGATCGGCCGGGCCGTGCTCGGGCTCGCCCGCGAGGGCCGGCACCGCGAGCTGCGCGCGCTCCTCGACGCGTACGTCCGCGTCCGCACCCCCGAGGAGGCCGCGCGCAGCGCCGAACCCGACCCGCAGACCCTGGCGCCGCTCCTGCTCCAGGCCGCGCAGGGCGTCTCCGCCGAGCGGCACTGGGACCTGCTGCACGCCCTGCGGGTCGCCGGCCACCCCGCCCAGGACCGTCGACCACCCCCGGGAAGATCACCCACAGGGGTGTGAAACACGACCGACTCCGCGGGTTGACGACGATGGTCTTGGCAAGGCCTCCGGGTAGGCATACGTTCGTGCCTCTACGGCCCGCTCTACGGGCGTAGAGGCGCTGACGTCCCGTCGAAGGAGCAGCTCATGGCGAACGTCGTGCGTGCCGCTCTGGTCCAGGCCACCTGGACCGGCGACACCGAGTCCATGGTGGCGAAACACGAGGAGCACGCCCGCGAGGCGGCCCGGCAGGGCGCCAAGGTGATCGGGTTCCAGGAAGTCTTCAACGCCCCCTACTTCTGTCAGGTCCAGGAGCCGGAGCACTACCGGTGGGCCGAGCCGGTGCCCGACGGGCCGACCGTGCGCCGTATGCGGGACCTGGCCCGTGAGACCGGCATGGTGATCGTCGTGCCGGTGTTCGAGGTCGAGCAGTCCGGCTTCTACTACAACACCGCGGCCGTGATCGACGCCGATGGCTCCTACCTCGGCAAGTACCGCAAGCACCACATCCCGCAGGTGCGCGGCTTCTGGGAGAAGTACTACTTCAAGCCCGGCAACCTCGGCTGGCCCGTCTTCGACACCGCCGTCGGCAAGGTGGGCGTCTACATCTGCTACGACCGCCACTTCCCGGAGGGCTGGCGGCAACTCGGCCTGAACGGCGCCCAGCTCGTGTACAACCCGTCCGCCACGCACCGCGGCCTGTCCGGCTACCTGTGGCGGCTGGAACAGCCGGCCGCCGCCGTCGCCAACGAGTACTTCGTCGCCGCCATCAACCGCGTCGGGGTCGAGGAGTACGGCGACAACGACTTCTACGGAACGAGCTACTTCGTCGACCCGCGCGGGCAGTTCGTGGGGGAGGTCGCCAGCGACAAGGCCGAGGAACTCCTCGTGCGGGACCTCGACTTCGACGTCATCGAAGAGGTGCGGCAGCAGTGGGCCTTCTACCGCGACCGTCGCCCCGACGCCTACGAAGGGCTGGTGCAGCCGTGACCAAGGACCTGCTGGGACGCCACCGGGCCGTGCTCCCCGACTGGCTGGCGCTCTACTACGACGAGCCGATCGAGATCACCCACGGGGAGGGCCGGCACGTCTGGGACGCGGCCGGGAACCGGTACCTCGACTTCTTCGGCGGCATCCTGACCACGATGACCGCGCACGCGCTGCCCGAGGTGACCAAGGCGGTGAGCGAGCAGGCCGGACGGATCATCCACTCGTCCACCCTGTACCTCAACCGGCCCATGGTCGAACTCGCCGAGCGCATTGCCCAGTTGAGCGGCATCCCGAACGCCCGCGTCTTCTTCACCACGTCCGGCACCGAGGCCAACGACACGGCCCTGCTGCTGGCCACCACCTATCGCCGCAGCAACACGATCCTGGCGATGCGCAACAGTTACCACGGCCGTTCCTTCAGCGCGGTCGGCATCACCGGCAACCGCGGCTGGTCGCCGACCTCGCTGTCGCCGCTGCAGACGCTGTACGTCCACGGGGGCATGCGCACCCGGGGCCCGTACGCCGCCCTGAACGACGACGAGTTCATCGCCGCCTGCGTCGAGGACCTGACCGACCTGCTCGGCCACACCCGCCCGCCCGCCGCGCTGATCGCCGAGCCCGTTCAGGGCGTCGGCGGCTTCACCGCCCCGCCGGACGGGCTGTACGCCGCCTTCCGCGAGGTGCTCCACGAGCGCGGGATCCTCTGGATCGCCGACGAGGTGCAGACCGGCTGGGGCCGCACCGGCGAGCACTTCTGGGGCTGGCAGGCGCACGGCCGCAGCGGTCCGCCGGACATGCTCACCTTCGCCAAGGGCATCGGCAACGGCATGTCCATCGGCGGCGTCGTCGCCCGCGCCGAGATCATGAACTGCCTCGACGCCAACAGCATCTCGACGTTCGGCGGCACCCAGATCACCATGGCCGCGGGCCTGGCCAACCTCACCTACCTGCTGGAACACGACCTCCAGGGCAACGCCCGGCGGGTCGGCGGGCTGCTGATCGAGCGGCTGCGGGCCGTCGCCGCGCAGGTGCCGGCCGTACGGGAGGTGCGGGGGCGCGGGCTGATGATCGGCATCGAGGTGACCCGGCCCGGCACGGACGAGGCGGATCCGCAGGCCGCGTCCGCCGTGCTGGAGGCGGCCCGCGAGGGCGGACTGCTCATCGGCAAGGGCGGCGGGCACAACACCAGCGCCCTGCGCATCGCGCCGCCGCTGTCGCTGACCGTCGCCGAGGCCGAGGAGGGCGCCGGCGTCCTGGAACGCGCTCTGAGGAGCATCGGCTAGTGCCGCGGCAGGCAACGTTTGCCCGGCAAGGAGCGGCGTCCGGTGCGTGCTCTCGACGTGCCGGCCGGAAGCCCTCGTACTGGATGTACTTGGGCTTGTGGCCGGTGCGGCGAGAGGGCGTGCCGGGCGTCGGGACGGGGTGAACGTTGCCTGTCGCGGCACCAGCACCGAGCCCGGCCACACGAAGGGGAGACGCCGCCATGACCACCCCCCAGCCCTGGGAGTCCCTGGAACCGGCCCTGTCGGTCCGTCAGGTCCTCAGGCTGGAACGGGTGCTCGCCGGGGAGCCCGAAGTGGTGGCCGGCGCGAGCCGGCTGGACCGGCCGGTGCGCTGGGTGCACGTCGCCGAGGCCGCCGACGTCGGCGTGATGCTCAGCGGCGGCGAGATGGTGCTCACCACCGGCGTGCTGCTCGCCGGTGACGCGGACAAGCAGGCCGAGTACGTGCGGTCGCTGCACCGTGCGGAGGCGGCGGCCGTCGTGCTCGGCCTCGGCCGCGCCTTCCCCGCCGCGCCGGACGCGATGCGGCGGGTCGCCGAGCGGTGCGGGCTGCCCCTGGTCGTCCTGCACCGCCCCTTCCCCTTCGCCCAGCTCACGGAGGAGGTCCAGTCCCGGCTGGTGCGGCGGAAGTTCGCCGCCGTCAGCCTCTCCGAGGCGGTACGCACCGGACTCACCGCGCTGATCACCTCCGGCGCCCCGCTGCAGCGCCTGCTGGACGAGGTGGCCCGGCACGGCGCCTGCCCCGTCGTCCTCACCAACCTCGCCCACCGCGTCCTCGCCACGGCGGGGGAGCGGTCGGCCGTCGACGACGTGCTGCGCGACTGGGAGCGCATCGCCCGCCAGGCCGGCGGCGGCGAGGGCGACGGCTGGATCCGTGCCGAGCTGGGCGGGCGGGGCGAGCGGTGGGGACGGATCGTGCTGTGCGGATACCGGGGGGACGCCGCCGCCGGGCGGCTGCTCGCCGACCGCGCCGCCGAGGCCCTCGTGCTGCACCGCATGCTCGGCGGCTCGTCGGGCAGCTGGGAGGAACAGTCGGCGCAGAGCCTGCTGACGGACCTGGTCGGCGGCGTCGTACCGGCACGGCAACTGCTGCCCAGGGCGCGGGCGGCCGGGCTGCCGGTGAACCGGCGTACCTTCGTTCCGCTGGTCGTGCGCGACCGGGAACCCGACGGAGTCGACCGCGTGATGCGCCTGCTGGGGCTGCCCGGAATCGCCGCCGAACTGGCCGACGGCGCGACCTCGGTGCTGCTCAGCCTCGCCCGGGACCAGGACGCCGAGGCGCTCACCGCCCACTTCGCGGCACGGCTGCGGTCCACGTCG
The DNA here is from genome assembly GCF_015160875.1 of Streptomyces chromofuscus. Classification (NCBI taxonomy): domain Bacteria; kingdom Bacillati; phylum Actinomycetota; class Actinomycetes; order Kitasatosporales; family Streptomycetaceae; genus Streptomyces; species Streptomyces chromofuscus. The sequence goes on from NZ_CP063374.1 coordinate 6,711,475, forward strand.
CGGTCCGTCGTGGCCGCCGCGGACCCGCGCGTCGCCTGGGACGAGGTCCCCGCGGGCCTGCGCGAGGCGCAGCACGTGGCGGACGCCGTGGCCGACTCCTCGGCCGCCCTGGACCTTCCGGCCGTCGTCCGTCTCAGGGACGTGCACCTGAGGGGCCTGATCCGGCTGCTGCGGGACGACCCGCAGGTGCAGTCCTTCGCGGAGCGGGAGCTGGACGGGCTGCTGTGCGGACGGGACGACGAGGCGGCCGCCCTGCTCGCCGTGCTCCGCACCTATCTCGCCACCGGCCGCAACAAGTCCCGCACCGCCCAGCTCCACCACGTCTCGCGGCCCGCGCTGTACCGCCGTCTGGAGGCCATACAGGCACGCCTGGGGGTGGACCTCGACGACTTCGAACAAGCGGCGTCGGTGCACATCGCGCTCCTCGCCCACGACGCGCAACAGGGGTGAAACATGCGGCGACCTGGTAAAACGGCGGTGAAACATGGGCCTGCCGAAGGGTGACACGGTGGCACGCCGCGCCCCCGCAGACGTGACACGGTGCACCTCAACGACGACGTGGGGACTTCCTAGGCTCGCCGCACACCGAGCTACCGGAGCGACCGGAGGTCCCGATGAGCCGAGTGATCCGCGCCGCCGTCTTCCAGACCGCCTGGACCGGCGACAAGGAGTCGATGATCCAGGTGCACGAGCAGGCCGTGCGCGACGCCGCCGCGCAGGGCGCCCAGGTCCTGTGCTTCCAGGAGCTGTTCTACGGGCCCTACTTCTGCCAGGTGCAGGACCCGGCCTTCTACGAGTACGCCGAGCAGATCCCCGAGGGCCCGATCGTCCGGCGCTTCCAGTCCCTCGCCAAGGAAGCCGGCATCGTCCTGGTGCTGCCGATGTACGAGGAGGAGCAGCCCGGCGTCCTGTACAACACCGCCGCGGTGATCGACGCGGACGGCTCCTACCTCGGCAAGTACCGCAAGACGCACATCCCGCAGGTGAGGGGCTTCTGGGAGAAGTTCTACTTCCGGCCCGGCAACAGTGGCTGGCCGGTCTTCGACACGGCCGTCGGCAAGGTGGGCGTCTACATCTGCTACGACCGCCACTTCCCGGAGGGCTGGCGGGCGCTCGGCCTCGCCGGCGCCGAGCTCGTCTTCAACCCGTCGGCCACCTCGCGCGGGCTCTCCGGCTACCTGTGGCAGCTGGAGCAGCCGGCGGCTGCCGTCGCCAACGAGTACTTCGTCGGCGCGATCAACCGGGTCGGGGTCGAGGAGTACGGCGACAACGACTTCTACGGCACCTCGTACTTCGTGGACCCCGAGGCCCAGTTCGTCGGCGAGCCGGCGAGCGACAAGGAGACCGAACTCGTCGTCCGGGACCTGGACATGGCCAGGCTGCGCGAGGTGCGCGACCGCTGGCAGTTCTACCGCGACCGGGCGCCGGGCGCGTACACGCCGCTGACCGCGCCCTGACAGCACCCGTCACGGCACGAGAGGGAGAGGGAGAGGGAGCATGAGCCGTACCGTCATCCGCGGCGGCCTCGTCATCACCGCGTCCGACGAGATGCACGCCGACGTCCTGATCGAGGACGGCCGAATCGCCGCCCTCGCCGCCTCCGGCACCCCGGCCGCCGAGGCCTGGACGGCCGAGCAGGTGATCGACGCCACCGGGAAGTACGTGATCCCGGGCGGCGTCGACGTCCACACCCACATGGAGCTGCCGTTCGGCGGCACCTTCGCCTCCGACACCTTCGAGACCGGCACCCGGGCCGCCGCCTGGGGCGGCACCACGACGATCGTCGACTTCGCGGTGCAGAGCGTCGGCCACAGCCTGCGCGAGGGGCTGGACGCCTGGCACGCCAAGGCCGAGGGGAACTGCGCCGTCGACTACGGCTTCCACATGATCGTCTCCGATGTGAACGAGGAGACGCTCAAGGAGATGGACCTGCTGGTGGAGGAGGGGGTGACCTCCTTCAAGCAGTTCATGGCGTATCCCGGTGTCTTCTACAGCGACGACGGCCAGATCCTGCGCGCCATGCAGCGCTCCGCCGACAACGGCGGGCTGATCATGATGCACGCGGAGAACGGCATCGCCATCGACGTGCTGGTGGAACAGGCGCTGGCCCGCGGGGAGACCGACCCCCGGTACCACGGCGAGGTCCGCAAGGCCCTGCTGGAGGCCGAGGCCACCCACCGTGCCGTCCGGCTCGCGCAGGTCGCCGGAGCGCCCCTGTACGTCGTGCACGTCTCCGCGACGGAGGCGGTCGCCGAACTGGCCAGGGCACGGGACGAGGGGCTGAACGTCTTCGGCGAGACCTGCCCGCAGTACCTGTTCCTGTCGACCGACAACCTCGCCGAACCCGGCTTCGAGGGCGCCAAGTACGTCTGCTCCACCCCCCTGCGGCCCCGCGAGCACCAGGCGAAGCTGTGGCAGGGCCTGCGCACCAACGACCTGCAGGTGGTGTCCACCGACCACTGCCCGTTCTGCTTCGTCGGGCAGAAGGAACTCGGCCGCGGCGACTTCTCCAAGATCCCCAACGGGCTGCCGGGCGTGGAGAACCGGATGGACCTGCTCCACCAGGCCGTCGTCGACGGGCACATCACCCGCCGCCGCTGGATCGAGATCGCCTGCGCCACCCCGGCGCGGATGTTCGGCATGTACCCGAAGAAGGGCACCCTCGCCCCGGGCGCCGACGCCGACGTCGTGATCTACGACCCGCACGCCGAACAGGTCCTGTCCGCCGGGACGCACCACATGAACGTCGACTACTCGGCGTACGAGGGCAAGCGCGTCACCGGCCGCGTCGAGACCGTGCTCTCGCGCGGCGTCCCCGTCATCACCGAGCGGGAGTACACCGGGCACGCCGGGCACGGCGCCTACATCCCCCGCTCCACCTGTCAGTACCTCACCTAGGAGCGGAGCCCATGGACTTCGGACTCGTGCTGCAGACCGACCCGCCGGCCTCGCGGGTCGTCTCCCTGATGAAGCGCGCCGAGCGCAACGGGTTCCGGTACGGCTGGACCTTCGACTCGGCCGTGCTGTGGCAGGAACCGTTCGTGATCTACAGCCAGATCCTGGCCCACACCACCAGGCTGACGGTCGGCCCGATGGTCACCAACCCGGGCACCCGCACCTGGGAGGTCACCGCCTCCACCTTCGCCACGCTCAACGACATGTTCGGCAACCGCACGGTGTGCGGCATCGGCCGCGGCGACTCGGCGATGCGGGTGGCCGGCCGCAAGCCCAACACCCTGGCCCGGATCAGCGAGGCCATGAAGGTCATCCGTGCGCTGGGCAGCGGCCAGGAGGCCGACCTGGGCGGCACGGTGATCAGGTTCCCGTGGATCAAGCCGGGCGCCCGGCTGCCCGTGTGGATGGCCGCGTACGGGCCCAAGGCGCTGAAGATGACCGGCGAGGAGGCGGACGGCTTCATCCTCCAGCTCGCCGACCTGTATCTCACCGAGTACATGGTCAAGGCGGTCAAGGACGCGGCCGTCGCCGCCGGGCGCGACCCGGCCGAGGTGACCGTCTGCGTGGCCGCCCCCGCCTACGTCACCGAGGACGACTCGCCCGAGGCGCTCGCGCACGCGCGGGAGCAGTGCCGCTGGTTCGGCGGGATGGTGGGCAACCACGTCGCCGACCTGGTCGCCAAGTACGGCGAGCACTCCGCCGCCGTGCCCGACGAACTCACCGACTACATCAAGGCCCGCGAGGGCTACGACTACTCCCACCACGGCCGCAGCGGGAACCCCGACACCCGGTTCGTGCCCGACGAGATCGTCGACCGGTTCTGCATCGTCGGGCCGGCCGAGAAGCACATCGAGAAGCTCAACGCGCTGCGCGAGCTGGGTGTCGACCAGTTCGCGGTCTACGACATGCACGACGCGCAGGAAGCGGTGATCGACGCGTACGGCGCGCGGATCATCCCCGCGGTCGGTTCCTGAAGGAACCGGCCGGCACTCCGACCCCCACACCTCGCCTCCCCTCCCCGCCGTCCCGGGGAGGGGAGGCGGAGCCGGGAAGGGCGGACACGCCCCCACGCCGCCCTTTTCCCCGGCCCGGCCGGCCCCCGCACGGCCTTTCCCGTCCCCCTTGTCGATTGGCCTGCCCATGACCGAAACAGTCCCCACGGGGTCGCCCGCCGCCCGGACCGCCGACCGAGACGGCCGAATAGAGCTGGCCCCCGAGGCCTTCCCCACCGACAGCCCGTTCGCCAACGAGGACCTGCGTCCCGTCCCGGTCGCCGAGCGCACGTGGACGACGTACAACTTCGCGGCGCTGTGGATCTCCATGGCGCACTGCATCCCCAGCTGGACCCTGGCCTCCGGCCTGGTCGCGCTCGGCATGGACTGGAAGCAGGCGGTCTTCACCATCGCCCTGGCCAACGTCATCGTGCTGCTGCCGATGCTGGCCACCGGCCACGCCGGACCCAAGTACGGCATCCCGTTCCCCGTGCTCGCCCGCGCCTCCTTCGGACTGCGTGGCGCCAACGTCCCGGCGCTGATCCGGGCGGCGGTGGCGTGCGGCTGGTTCGGCATCCAGACGTGGATCGGCGGCAGCGGCATCTTCGCCCTCGGCTCCAAGCTCACCGGCGGTGAGTGGGAGAAGGCCGGGCAGATCGCCGGCAACCCGTGGCCGTTGTGGCTGTGCTTCGTCCTGTTCTGGGCCGTGCAGATCGCCATCATCCACCGCGGCATGAACTTCCTGCGGCACTTCGAGAACTGGGCCGCGCCCTTCGTGATCGTCGGGGCCTTCGTACTGCTGATCTGGATCGCGGTGGAGGCGAACGGATTCGGCGAGTTGCTGTCGCAGCCCTCGAAGCTCGGCTGGGGCGCGGACTTCTGGCCCGTGTTCTTCCCGTCCCTCATGGGCATGATCGGCTTCTGGGCGACCCTCTCGCTCAACATCCCCGACTTCACCCGCTTCGGCGCGAGCCAGCGCGCCCAGACCTGGGGCCAGTCGTTGGGCCTGCCCACCACGATGACCCTGTTCGCGATCCTGGCGGTGCTGGTCACCTCCGGCTCCGAAGTGGTCTACGGCGAGGCGATCTGGGACCCGGTCGCCCTCGCCGCCAAGACGGACAACGCCTTCGGCCTGCTCTTCGCGCTCGTCACCGTGCTGATCGCCACCGTCTCCGTGAACATCGCGGCGAACGTGGTCTCCCCGGCGTACGACCTGGCCAACCTCGCGCCGAAATTCATCAACTTCCGTACGGGAGCGCTGATCACGGGCGTCATCGGGGTCCTGATCTTCCCCTGGGAGCTGATCTCGACGCCGGAGTTCTACATCTTCACCTGGCTCGGCGTGGTCGGCGGCCTGCTCGGCACGGTCGCCGGCATCCTGATCGCCGACTACTGGATCGTCCGGCGCACGGTCCTGCACCTCGCGGACCTGTACACGCCGGGCGGGCGCTACTGGTACACCGCCGGGTGGAACTGGCGGGCCCTGGTGGCCTTCGCGGTCGGCGGCGTGCTGGCCGTCGGCGGGTCGTACTCCACCGTGAACGCGGACGGAGTGACATCGGGCCCCTTCCCGGCGGACGGGATGATCCCGTTCCTGCGACCCCTCGCGGACTACGGCTGGGCGGTGGGCCTGGCGACCTCGCTGCTGCTGTACGCGGCGCTGATGCTGCCGCGCGAGCGCACCGCCTCCTGACGCGCCGCCGGCGGAGGGCGGTTCGGACTACCGGCCGCCCTCCAGCGCCGCCACCGCCTCCTTGGCGGCCTTGATCGCGCCCTTGTTCATCTCGTCCGAGCTGGGCGCCTCCTTCGACTCGAAGTCGGAGCCGTTGTAGGTGACGACCACCAGCGCGTTGGAGGCGCGCACGACCACCACGCCCTCGCGCGTCTTCTGGTCGTCCTCGGTGGTGAGGTTCACGACCGAGTAGGCCGCGTCACCCAGGCCGGGCACCTCGCCGCCGCCGTTCTTCTCCTCGACGCGCTCCTCGTACTGCTCGCGCGCCTCGTCGTCCGAGTCGCTGATCTCGAAGGAGACGTCGAGCCAGCGGTAGTCGTAGCCCTTGAGGGCGTTCCAGGAGCAGGTGCGGCGCACCGACGAGTCCGTCGAGGCGATCTCCTTCCCGGCCGCCTTGGCGCCCGGCACCAGCGACGTGATGGTCTTCTCGGCGAGGCTGTCGCAGGGAGCCGGGGCCTCGGTGTACGTCTTCGGCACGGCCGTCGTGGACGGTGCCGAGGCGGACTGGGTCCCGGTCCTCTGCGCCGTCTTGTCCTGGGCGGCGGGGGCGGCGGACTCCGGGCCCGAGTTGAGCACCCAGCCCGCGCAGGCGAGCACGGCGACCGGAGTCAGGCGCGCGATGAGAGCGAGCGGCAGGGGAAGAGAACGCACGGCGCACACTTCTCGTGGGGGATGGTGCGGAGGGAGGTCCGCACTGCGGACGGGACGCCAGTGTCACACGACTCCCTGTGCAGCGAAAGTGCCAATTCGCTCCGTACTTGAGCGGTAACTGTCGCTTATTGTCGCCGGGTTGTGTGTCCGGTTATGTGCCCACGGGGCGTCGGGTCCACGCCGACTCGATCCGGTCCACCGCCGCGAACGCCCCGTACGCGACGAGGTGCACCGGACAGTGGTCGTGCACGGCACGCGGGGTCCGCCGAGGTGTGCGTCCGGCTGCACTACGGCAGCGAGGAGTTGACCGTCCGCGTGGACGACGACGGCACCACCGACCCCGCCCGGCCGCCGCTGCCGGGCACCGGACTCACCGGCATGCGCGAGCGGGTGACGGCCCTCGGCGGCACCCTGGACGCCGCCCCGCGCGCGGAAGGCGGGTTCTCGGTCCGGGCCCGGCTGCCGCTCACCACGGCCCTCCTCAAGGAGACGGGACGATGCGCGTCGCCCTCGTCGACGACCAGGCCCTGATGCGGGCCGGCTTCCGCGCGCTGCTCGACGCCGAGGACGGCATCGAGGTGGTCGGCGAGGCGGCGGACGGCGAGCAGGGGCTCGCACTGGTACGGGAGCGGGTCCCCGACGTGGCACTGATCGACGTGCAGATGCCCGTGATGACGGGCATCCAGGCGACCCGCCGGATCGGCCGCCGACCCCGCCCTCGACGGCGTCCGCGTGGTCATCCTCACCAACTACGGCCTCGACGAGTACGTCTTCCACGCGCTGCGCGCGAGCGCCGCGGGCTTCCTGCTGAAGGACACCGAACCGGCCGGTCTGCTCCAGGCGATCGAGGTCGTGGCGCGCGGTGAGGCCCTGCTGTCCCCGTCGGTCACCCGCACCCCCATCGGCGCGTTCGTCTCCCGGCCCCGGACCGCGCCTGCGTCCCCGGCCTGGAACACCTCACCCGCCGCGAACGCGGGGTCACGGCCCTGGCCGCGCGCGGCCCGAGCAACGAGGAGATCACCGCGCACATGGTCATCAGCCCCTTCACCGCGAAGGCCCGCATCAGCCGCGCGATGACCAAGCCCGGCGCCCGCGACCGGGCCCAACTGGTGGTCTTCGCCTGCGAGTCGGGTCTGGTGTCGGTGCGCAACGGCTGACCGCCGGACCGCTTCCGGCGGATTGCCGCGGGCCGGGCTCATTCGGCACCGGAAAGCACTGGAAGTTCAGAACCCGTCGGCGGCGAAGCCACTGTGTGTGGGCGAAGGAGGGGGGAGGCCCGCCCGCGGGGGATTCGTCTGCGGTCGTTAGCCTGCTGGGTGATCAGGTTTTCCCGACGGCGTGCGCACTCCGTGAGGTGACAGATGCGGTTCACCACCCGCCCCACCCTCCAGGGCACCTTCGGCATGGTGTCCTCCACCCACTGGCTCGCCTCGCAGTGCGCGATGGCCATGCTGGAGGACGGCGGTAACGCCTACGACGCCGCCGTGGCCGGGGCCTTCGTGCTGCATGTCGTCGAGCCGCACCTCAACGGTCCCGCCGGGGAGGTGCCGATACTGATCGCGCCCGCCGGCGGCGAGGTACGGGTGGTGTGCGGCCAGGGTGTGGCGCCCGCCGGAGCGAGCGTCGCCCACTACCGGGGGCTCGGGCTCGACCTCGTTCCCGGCACCGGTCCGCTCGCCGCCGCCGTACCGGGCGCCTTCGACGCCTGGATGCTGCTGCTGCGCGACCACGGCACGAAGCCGCTCGCCGACGTCCTGAAGTACGCCATCGGGTACGCGGAGCACGGGCACGCGCCCGTGGAGCGCGTCGGCGAGACCGTCGAGACCGTGCGTGAGCTGTTCGAGACGGAGTGGACCTCGTCGGCGGCGGTCTATCTGCCGGGGGGCAGGGCACCGCGTCCGGGCGAACTGCTGCGCAACCCCGCCCTCGCCGCCACCTGGAAGCGGCTGCTCGCCGAGGTCGCCGGCGCCGGGGACCGTCAGGCGCAGATCGAGGCGGCCCGGGAGGTGTGGCGCACCGGGTTCATCGCCGAGGCACTGGTACGGCAGGCCGCGCGGCCCACGCTGGACACCAGCGGCGAGCACCAGAGCGGCACGCTCACGGCCGCCGACCTCGCCGGCTGGTCCGCGACCTACGAGACACCGGCGACGTACGACTGGAACGGCTGGACCGTGTGCAAGGCAGGCCCCTGGAGCCAGGGCCCGGTGCTGCTCCAGCAGCTCGCCCTGCTGCCGGACGACCTGCCGGAGTACGGCTCCGCGGACTACGTCCACCTGCTGGTGGAAGGCGGCAAGCTGGCCATGGCCGACCGCGAGGCCTGGTACGGGGACGCGCGCGAGGTGCCGCTCGACGACCTGCTGTCGGCGCCCTACAACGCACGGCGGCGCAGCCTCGTCGGGGACCGGGCGTCGTACGAGCTGCGGCCGGGCAGCCCTGGCGGGCGCACCCCGCGGCTGTGCGCCCACGCGCACGTGCCGGCCCCCGAGGACGCGGGCTTCAGCCCGATGGGCGTGGGGGAGCCGACCGTCGCCAAGAGCCCGACCTCCCCGGTACCGGGCGAGCCCGACGTCGCCGGCGACGGCGGCACCCGCGGCGACACCTGTCACCTGGATGTCGTCGACCGGTGGGGCAACATGGTCGCCGCCACGCCCAGCGGGGGCTGGCTCCAGTCCAACCCCGTCGTGCCCGAGCTGGGCTTCCCGCTGGGCACGCGGTTGCAGATGACGTGGCTGGAGGAAGGGCTGCCGAATTCGCTCACGCCGGGGCGGCGGCCCAGGACCACGCTCACACCGTCGATCGCGCTGCGTGACGGGGTGCCCGTGATGGCGTTCGGCACGCCCGGCGGCGACCAGCAGGACCAGTGGCAGCTGCACTTCTTCCTGGCGGTCGCCCTGCGCTCCCCGGTCCGCGGCGGGCTCGACCTCCAGGGCGCGATCGACGCCCCGAACTGGCACAACGACAGCTTTCCCGGCTCCTTCTACCCGCGCGGGATGCGCCCCGGGAGCGTGACGGTCGAGGGACGGATCTCCCCGGGCGTGGTCGAGGAGTTGCGACGCCGCGGTCATCGCGTCACGGTGAGTGACGACTGGTCGGAGGGGCGGCTGTGCGCGGTGGCGCGGGACCCGGAGACGGGCGTGCTGTCGGCGGCGGCCAATCCGCGCGGGATGCAGGGGTACGCGGTCGGAAGGTGACGCGCGGCGACGGCGATCCGCCCCAGGGTGCGGCGGTGATCCGCCGCACCCCGGAACCGGGAGTTCATCCCGAGTCCACCCGGAGTGCACCGGGCAGGTGTGGATTGTCAGTGCCGCGTGCTCTCATGGAGGGCATGTTCGAAGAGACGGAAACCATCGACGAGTTTCTCGCCCGTCACTCGGCCGACGTCGAGGACGCCGTGCGCAAGGCGGCCGCGGCCGAGATCATGCCGCGCTTCCGGCAGCTGGCCGCACACGAGGTCGACCAGAAGAGCGGCCCGCACGACCTGGTCACGGACGCCGACCGGCTGGCCGAGCGGCACCTCACCGAGGCGCTCGGCGCCCTGCTCCCCGGCTCCGTGGTGGTCGGCGAGGAGGCGGTGCACGCCAACCCGGCGACGTACGAGGCGATACGCGGGGACGCCCCGGTCTGGATCATCGACCCCGTCGACGGGACCCGGCAGTTCGTCCACGGCGACGACGGCTTCTGCACGCTGGTCGCCCTCGCGCACCACGGTGTCGTGCTGGCCTCGTGGACCTACGCGGCCGCCCGCGACCAGCTGGCCACGGCCGTCCGCGGCCAGGGCGCCTTCCTCGACGGCGAGCGACTGTTCGCCGGCCCGCCCACCCCGGGGCGTGACCTGCGGGTCGCCACCTCCCACCCGGACTACACGACCGACGAGGAGAAGCGCGCGCTGCTCGGCCTGTGGACGGACGGCGTCGCCCCGCGCGAGTGCGGCTCGGCCGGGCTGGAGTATCTCGCCGTCGCCCGGGGCGAGTCGGACGCAACTGCTTTCTCCTGGGAAGCGGCGTGGGATCATGCGGCGGGCCTGCTGCTGGTCGAGGAGGCGGGCGGCACCCACCTGACCCGCACGGGCGAGCCGTTCCGGATCACGGGCGGCAACACCCTGCCCTTCACCGCGGCCCGCGACGCGGCCACGGCCCGACGGGTGGCGACACTGCTGGCCTCGGGGGTCTGAACCCACACGGCTGCAGGTCCCGCCCGCGGACCACCGGCCCCGCCCCACCACCAACCCCCACCCCCAGCCCCAACCCCCGCCCCCTCACGACGTGACCCGTCACCCAGGAGTGTCAGTCCCCCGGCATATCCTGATCCTGAGTGGCCATCGGCTGACGAAGGAGTCCGAAGGTGCCGTCGATGCTCGATGCGGTCGTGGTGGGTGCGGGGCCGAACGGACTGACCGCCGCAGTGGAGCTGGCCCGCCGCGGCTTCTCCGTGTCGTTGTTCGAGGCGCGGGACACGATCGGCGGCGGCGCCCGCACCGAGGAGCTCACGCTCCCCGGCTTCCGCCACGACCCGTGCTCCGCGGCCCATCCCCTCGGCATCAACTCCCCGGCGTTCCGGGCCCTGCCCCTGGACCGCTACGGCCTGGAGTGGCTGCACGCCGAGCTGCCCATGGCCCACCCCTTCCCGGACGGCACCGCCGCCGTCCTGTCCCGTTCGGTCGGTGAGACGGCCGCCTCCCTCGGACCGCGCGACGCGGGGACGTACCGCAGACTGGTCGAGCCTTTCCTGCCCCATTGGGACACGCTGGCCCGCGACTTCATGTCCCTGCCGCTCACCGCGCTGCCCCGCGACCCGGTGACCCTCGCCCGCTTCGGCCTGGTCGGCCTGCCCCCGTCCACCTGGCTGACCCGCCGCTTCCGCGACGAAGGCGCCAAGGCCCTTTTCGCCGGCCTCGTCGCCCATGTGATGGCCCCGCTGACCGGCTTCGCCACCGGCGCGATCGGCCTGGTCTTCGCCCTCGCCGCGCACGCCCGGGGCTGGCCCGTGGCCCGTGGCGGCTCCCAGTCCATCTCGGACGCGCTCGCCGCGTACCTGAAGGACCTCGGCGGCACGATCCACACCGACTACGAGGTCAAGCGCCTCGACGACCTGCCGCCCGCGCGCGCGTACGTCTTCGACACCTCGCCCACCGCCCTGGCCCGCATCGCGGGCTTCGGCCGCTACTACGAGGGGTTCCGGTACGGCCCCGGCGTCTTCAAGATCGATTACGCGCTGGACGGCCCGGTCCCGTGGACCGCCGAGGAGCCGCGCGCGGCCGGGACCGTGCAGATCGGCGGCAGCAGCGCGGAGATCGGTACCGCCCTGCGCGAGGCGTCCCGCCTGGGCCGCGCGCCCGACCGGCCGTTCCTCATCACCGTGCAGCCCAGCGTCGTCGACCCCACCCGGGCTCCCGAGGGCCGGCACGTCTTCTGGGCGTACGGCCATGTCCCGAGCGGCTGGACCGGCGACCTCACCGACGCCGTCGAGCGCCAACTGGAGCGTTTCGCCCCGGGGTTCAGGGACCGCGTCCTCGCCCGCGCCACCGCCGGACCGCCCGAACTGGCCGCCCGCAACGCCAACTACGTCGGCGGCGACATCGCCTCCGGCGCGGTCAGCGGACTGCAGATCCTGCTGCGGCCCAGGTTGTCCCTGCACCCGTACAGGACGCCGCATCCCGCCGTGTACATCTGCTCCTCCGCCACCCCGCCGGGACCGGGCGTGCACGGCATGTCGGGGCACAACGCGGCGAAGGCCGTGTGGCGGAGGCTGCGGCAGACATGACCCCCACCATCACGCTCGTCCAGGGCGACATCACCGAGCAGAGCGCCGACGCCGTCGTCAACGCGGCCAACTCCTCGCTGCTGGGCGGCGGAGGCGTGGACGGCGCCATCCACCGGCGCGGCGGCCCCGCGATCCTGGAGGACTGCCGCAGGCTGCGCGCCGCCCGGTACGGCAAGGGCCTGCCGACCGGACAGGCGGTCGCCACGACGGCGGGCGAACTGGACGCGCGCTGGGTGATCCACACCGTGGGACCGGTCCACTCCCGCGAGGAGGACCGCTCCGAGCTGCTGGCGTCCTGCTACCGGGAGTCGCTGCGCGTCGCCGACGACCTGGGCGCCCGTACCGTCGCGTTCCCCGCCGTCTCCACGGGCGTGTACGGCTGGCCGATGGACGACGCCGCGCGGATCGCGATCGAGACGGTGCGGACCACGCGGACGTCGGTCGAGGAGATCAGGTTCGTGCTCTTCGACCGACGGGCGTACGAGGCGTTCGCGCGACAGATGGGCTGACCCTCACGACGCCGACGAGGTCGGCCGGGAGCCGACCATCCGCGTGTCGGGTGCCGCATGGGGGAAACCCGTACCTCCACAGGGCGAGAAGAAGGCCCCCGTGGCGGAAGGGGAGCACATGCGTTTCCGTGACCGTGCGCACGCCGGCCGGGAACTGGCCGGGCATCTGCGCATCCTCCAGGAGAAGGGGACGCTCCCGGACCCCGTGGTCCTCGCCCTGCCCCGTGGCGGTGTCACGGTGGCCCGGGAGGTCGCGCGGGCCCTGGGCGCGCCGCTGGACGTGCTGGTCGTCCGCAAGATCGGAGCGCCGTTCCAGGAGGAGTTCGGGGTCGGCGCCATCGCGGGCGACGAACCGCCGTTCTTCGACACCCGGGCCCTGGACCAGCTGGGTCTGAACGAGGCCGAGCTGGCCCCGATCGTGGCCCGGGAGCGGACGGAGCTGCACCGTAGGGAACAGCGCTACCGCCAGAACCGGCCCCCCGCCGAACTGCGCGGACGCACTGCCATCCTCGTCGACGACGGACTGGCCACCGGATCCACCGCCCGGGCCGCCGTGCGGGCGGTGCGGCACCGGGAGCCCGAGCGGGTGGTCGTCGCCGCGCCGGTCTGCTCGCACGAGGCCGTCGAACTGCTGCGCGGCGAGGCCGACGACGTGGTGTGCCTGATGCGGCCGAGCCCGTTCCACGCGGTCGGCCTCTGGTACGAGGACTTCGAACAGCTGACGGACGAGGACGTGCTGCAAGCGCTGCACGGCGGCTGATCCGGCGGGTCCGGGAGGCGTACACGACCTGGCACGCAGGTCACGTGACGTCCCCCGGGCGCCGCGTCGATGCCCCCACCACCACGGACGACCCGGCACTCCGCCCGGCGGACCTCGGCCGGGCGGCCGCCCCCCACCCCGACGACCCGCACCACCGAAGGGACGCACCGCCATGACCCACGGACAGCCGGTGCCCCGCGATCGGTCCGGCACGACCGGTCGCCGCCGGCCCCGTACCGGCACCGAACCCCGCACCGCCCGGAGCGCGCTTCGGCTGCGCCTGCTGCTGACCGCCGTCTTCCTGCCGGTCTTCGCCGCGGCGACCGTGCTGTTCGCCGTCTGGGCCGCGAACTCCTCGCCCGCCGACTCACCCGGTCCCGAGGCACTGACCGGCCTCGCCGTCGCCTGCGGCGCGCCGGCCCTGGTCCCCGCCCTGGACCGGGTGGTCGTACGGCGCCGGATGCGGCAGGAGCGCGCCGGGCGGCGGGTCTGAGACCGGAGTCATGTCCGATCGGTGTGGCGACGAGCGGGGCAGGGCGGAAAAATCCCTCGCGCACGCCGGAGAACGCGAGCATTCCTTGCGCACCGGACGAGACCGGGCCGGCCGCTCCTCACGCACCGGACGAGACCGGGCCGGCCGCTCCTCACGCACCGGACGAGACCGGGCCGGCCGCTCCTCACGCACCGGACGAGACCGGGCCGGCCGCTCCTCACGCACCGAAAGGGACCTGACGCATGGACGAGCAGGACGAGCGCTTCGACGTCGTCGTTCTCGGAGCCGGCCCCGGCGGTTACGTCGCGGCCGTCCGGGCCGCCCAGCTGGGCAAGCGCGTCGCCGTCGTGGAGGAGAAGTACTGGGGCGGCGTCTGCCTGAACGTCGGCTGCATTCCCACCAAGGCCCTGCTGCGCAACGCCGAGCTCGCGCACATCGTCACCCGCGAGGCCAGGACCTTCGGCATCAAGGTGGACGGCGAGGTCTCCTTCGACTACGGCGAGGCGTTCCGGCGCAGCCGCCGGGTCGCGGACGGCCGGGTCAAGGGCGTGCACTACCTGATGAAGAAGAACAAGATCACGGAGTTCGACGGCCGCGGCACGTTCCTCGACCCGCACACGCTCCGGGTCGCCGACCACGAGGGCAACACCCGCACCATCGGCTTCGAGCACTGCATCATCGCCACCGGCGCCACGCCCAAGCTGCTGCCCGGCACGCGGCGCACCTCGCGCGTGGTGACGTACGAGGAGCAGATCCTGGCCGAGGACCTGCCGCGGTCGGTCGTCATCGCGGGCGCGGGGGCGATCGGCGTCGAGTTCGCTTACGTGATGCACAACTACGGCGTGAAGGTCACCGTCGTCGAGTTCCTGGACCGCGTCGCGCCGACCGAGGACGCCGACGTCTCGGCCGAGCTGGCCCGGCAGTACCGCAGGCTGGGCATCGACGTGATGACCTCGACCCGCGTCGACGCCGTCGACGAGTCGGGCCCGCAGGTCCGCGTCACGGTCACCGCCAAGGACGGCTCGCAGCAGGTCCTGGAGGCCGACAAGGTGCTCCAGGCGATCGGTTTCGCGCCGAACGTCACGGGCTACGGCCTGGAGAACACCGGCGTCCGCGTCACCGAGCGCGGCGCGATCGACGTCGACGGCCGCTGCCGCACGTCCGTGCCGCACATCTACGCCATCGGCGACGTCACCGCGAAGCTGATGCTCGCGCACGCGGCCGAGGCGATGGGCGTGGTCGCCGCGGAAACCCTCGCGGACGCCGAGACGATGGAGCTGGACTACACGATGATCCCGCGCGCCACCTACTGCCGGCCGCAGATCGCGAGCTTCGGCCACACCGAGGCGCAGGCGCGCGAGCTGGGCCACGACGTGAAGGTCGCGAAGTTCCCGTTCACCGCGAACGGCAAGGCGCACGGTCTCGGCGACACCACCGGCTTCGTGAAGCTGATCAGCGACGCCCGGTACGGGGAGCTGCTCGGCGGCCATCTGATCGGCCCGGACGTGACCGAACTGCTGCCCGAGCTGACCCTGGCCCAGCAGTGGGACCTGACCGTCCACGAGGTCGCGCGCAACGTGCACGCCCACCCGACGCTGGGCGAGGCCGTGAAGGAGGCGGTGCACGGCCTGGCCGGTCACATGATCAACCTGTGAGCGCCGTCCGGGGGGTTCACGTGCGCTTTCGTGCGGCTGCGGGCTCCGCGGACGTCACCCGGCCGGCGTAACCGGGATGGCGGCACCCGCGACGCACCCGGACGCTGGTAGTCACCCACATGGGGAGATCCCCACGGGGACACCGCACCGTGACACCTCGGGGACGGAAGGACGGCCGCCATGGCTCAGCACGCTGCACATCAGACGGGAACCCCGCAGACCGGTCCGACGGGCCGCCGCGCGGGATGGGTGACCGGCGGCGTCATGTTCGCCGGAGTGCTGATGCTGGTCGGCGGTGTGCTGTCGGTGCTGCAGGGCATCGCGGCGATCGCCGAGGACGACGTCTACGCCCGCGTCGGCACGTACGTCTACGAGCTGGACCTCACCGGATGGGGCTGGATCCACCTGGTCGTCGGCGTCCTGGTGGCCGTCACCGGCTGGGGCCTGCTGATGGGGGCCGGCTGGGCGCGCATCGCCGGTATCACCCTGGCCGCGATCAGCCTGATCCTGCAGTTTCTCTTCCTGCCGTACCAGCCCGTCTGGTCGGTCGTGATGATGGCGATCGACGTCTTCGTGATCTGGGCCCTGGCCTCCTGGCGGGAGCCCGTGCGCTGAAACGGCCCTACTCGGTCGCGTCGCTGATGCCCAGCCGCAGATGCTCCACGTGATAGACGGCCTGGTCGAGGAGTTCGGCGACATGGTGGTCGTGCAGCGCGTAGACGATCGACCGGCCATGGCGCTCGCCGACCACCAGACCGAGGTTGCGCAGCAGTCTCAGCTGGTGCGAGCAGGCCGACTGCTCCATGCCCACCTCGGCGGCCAACTCCGTGGCGGGCAGCGGCCCTTCGCGCAGCCGCGCCAGGATCAGCAGACGGGAGGGGGTGGACAGCGCCTGGAGGGTGGTGGCCACCTTCGCCACGTTGCCCTCGTCCAGGCGTACGCGCTCGGCGGCTGAGGTGGCGGCGGCTCCATGACCCATGACCGGTATCGTACCCGTCTTATATGAACGCATGAACGAGTCTTCATGTGTTCCGGTATGGTGGCCCGCGTGTCAGCGACTCTCACGCCGCGAACGGCGCCCCCGTCCCGCACCCTGCCGGCTCCCCGCCGCCGCACCCGCGTCCTGGCCCTGCCCGAGGCCCGCTGGGCGCTGGCCGCGCTGGTGGCCTTCCTGCTCGGCCTCGCCCTGGACCTCGGCGGCGCCCCCGCCTGGGCGTTCGGCCCGCTGTACGCCGTCGCGTACGTCACGGGCGGCTGGGAACCGGCGCTGGAAGGGCTGCGCGCCCTGCGCGGGAAGACCCTCGACGTGGACCTGCTGATGATCGTCGCGGCGCTGGGCGCGGCGGCGATCGGCCAGGTCCTCGACGGAGCCCTGCTGATCGTCATCTTCGCCACGTCCGGCGCGCTGGAGGCGCTCGCCACCGCCCGCACCGCCGACTCCGTGCGCGGCCTGCTCGACCTCGCCCCCGCGGTCGCGACCCGGATCACGGCGGACGGGCACGAGGAGACCGTGCCGACGTCCGCGCTGGCCGTCGGTGACGTGCTGCTGGTGCGGCCGGGGGAGCGGATCGGCGCCGACGGCCAGGTGCTGGACGGCACCGGCGAGGCCGACGAGGCCACCATCACCGGCGAGCCCCTGCCGGTGCTCAAGCGCCCCGGCGACGAGGTCTTCGCGGGCACCCTCAACGGCACCGGCGCGTTGCGCGTCCGCGTGGAACGCGACCCCGCCGACTCGGTGATCGCCCGGATCGTGACGCTGGTCGAGGAGGCGTCCCGGACCAAGGCGCCGACACAGCTGTTCATCGAGAAGGTCGAACAGCGTTACGCGGTGGGCGTGGTGGCCGCGACGCTCGCCGTCTTCGCCGTGCCGCTCGCCTTCGGCGCCGACCTCACGGACGCGCTGCTGCGGGCGATGACTTTCATGATCGTCGCCTCGCCGTGCGCGGTGGTGCTGGCCACCATGCCGCCGCTGCTGTCGGCGATCGCCAACGCCGGGCGGCACGGCGTGCTGGTGAAGTCGGCGGTGGCGATGGAGCGGCTCGGGGAGATCGACACCGCCGCTCTGGACAAGACCGGCACCCTGACCGAGGGCGCGCCCGAGGTGACGGACGTGTCGCCGCTGCCGGGATCCGGGCTCGACGAGGACGGGCTGCTCGCGCTCGCCGCGGCGGCCGAGCACCCCAGCGAGCACCCCCTGGCGCGCGCGATCGTGGGCGCGGCCCGGGCCAAGGGGCTGCCGATCGCCGCCGCCGCGGGCTTCACCGCCCTGCCGGGGCGGGGGGTCACGGCCGTGGTGGACGGGCGCGAGGTGCGCGTCGGCCGGGCGGAGGCCGGCGCGGGCCGCGACGACGGCGCCACCGTCGTGCGGGTGCTGCGCGACGGCACCGAGGTCGGCACCCTCGCCCTCACCGACCGCCTCCGCCCCGACGCCCCCGCGACCGCCGCCGCGCTCACCGCCCTGACCGGCACCGCGCCCGTCCTGCTCACCGGCGACAACGCCCGCACCGCCGCCCGCGTCGCCGAGGCCACCGGCCTCACCGACGTCCGCGCGGGCCTGCTGCCCGAGGACAAGGTGAAGGCCCTGCGGGAACTGCAGGACAGTGGCCGCACGGTGCTCTTCGTCGGCGACGGCGTCAACGACGCGCCCGCCCTCGCCGCCGCCCACTCCGGCGTGGCGATGGGGCGCGCGGGCTCCGACCTCGCGCTGGAGACCGCGGACGCCGTCGTGGTACGCGACGAACTCATCACCGTCCCGGCCGTCGTACGGCTGTCCCGGGCCGCCCGCCGCCTCGTCGTCCAGAACCTGGTCATCGCCGGTACGTTCATCTCCGTGCTGGTCGTCTGGGACCTGGCCGGCCATCTGCCGCTGCCGCTCGGCGTCGCCGGGCACGAGGGCTCGACCGTGCTGGTCGGCCTGAACGGGCTGCGGCTGCTGCGCGAGTCGGCGTGGCGATCCGGGCCGGGCCTGGACAGGAAAGGTTGATGTCGGATTCTCGCCAGCCTTCGTGCGCGCGGTGGCGGAAGCTGGACGCATGCACCAGGGGATGCACACCGACACCGATCGCTGTCTGCGCGCCGTCCAGGCCAAGGACGCGCGCTTCGACGGCTGGTTCTTCACCGCCGTCCTGACCACCGGGATCTACTGCCGGCCCAGCTGCCCGGTGGTCCCGCCCAAGCCGCGGAACATGGTGTTCCACCCGAGCGCGGCGGCCTGTCAGCAGGCCGGCTTCCGGGCGTGCAAGCGCTGCCGCCCGGACACCAGCCCCGGCTCCCCGGAGTGGAACCAGCGCGCCGACCTGGTGGCCCGCGCCATGCGGCTGATCGCCGACGGCGTCGTGGACCGCGAGGGCGTCCCCGGCCTCGCCGCCCGGCTGGGCTACAGCTCCCGGCAGATCGAACGCCAGCTGCTCGCCGAACTCGGCGCGGGCCCGCTCGCCCTGGCCCGCGCCCAGCGCGCCCAGACGGCCCGGCTGCTGATCGAGACGACCGCCCTGCCCATGGCGCAGATCGCCTTCGCCGCCGGCTTCTCCTCCATCCGCACCTTCAACGACACCGTCCGCGAGGTCTACGCCCTCACCCCCAGCGACCTGCGCGCACGCAGCCCACGAGGGCTCGCGGCGGGCACCCCGGGGGCGTTGTCCCTGCGCCTGCCGTTCCGCGCCCCGCTCAACCCCGACAACCTCTTCGGCCACCTCGCCGCGACCGCCGTGCCCGGCGTCGAGGAATGGCGCGACGGCGCCTACCGCCGCACGCTCCGCCTGCCCTACGGCCACGGCATCGTGGCGCTCACCCCGCGGCCCGACCACATCGCCTGCCGCCTGACCCTCGCCGACCTGCGCGATCTGCCCGTCGCGATCAGCCGCTGCCGCCGGATGCTCGACCTGGACGCCGACCCGGCCGCCGTCGACGACCAGTTGCGGGCCGATCCGGTGCTGGCGCCGCTGGTGGACAAGGCGCCGGGACGGCGGGTGCCGCGCACGGTCGACGAGGCCGAGTTCGCCGTGCGGGCGGTGCTGGGCCAGCAGGTCTCCACCGCCGCCGCCCGCACCCACGCCGCCCGGCTGGTCACCGCGCACGGCGAGGCGGTCGACGACCCCGAGGGCGGCCTCACCCACCTGTTCCCGTCACCGCGGGCGCTGGCCGCCGTCGACCCCGCCTCGCTCGCCATGCCCCGCACCCGGCGGACGACCTTCACCACCCTTGTCGGCCGGCTCGCCGACGGATCGCTCCACCTCGGCGTGGCGAGCGACTGGCCCAGGACCCGCGCCCAGCTGCTGGCCCTGCCCGGCTTCGGCCCCTGGACGGCCGACGTCATCGCGATGCGCGCGCTCGGCGACCCGGACGCCTTCCTCCCCACCGACCTCGGCATCCGCCGCGCGGCGGGGCAGCTGGGCCTGCCGTCCACGCCGGCCGCGCTCACCGCGCGCGCGGCGGCGTGGCGCCCCTGGCGGGCGTACGCCGTGCAGTACCTGTGGGCGACCGACAGCCACCCGATCAACTTCCTTCCCGTGTAAGGACCCACGATGCGACAGCACACCGTCGTCGACAGCCCGTACGGCCCCCTCACCCTCGTCGCCGAGGACGGCGTCCTGTGCGGCCTCTACATGAGCGACCAGCGCCACCGCCCCGCGGAGGAGACCTTCGGCGAGCCGGACGACACGCCCTTCGGTGAGGCCGCCGACCAGCTGATGGCCTACTTCGGCGGTGCGTTGAAGGAGTTCACCGTCGACCTGCGCCTCAACGGCACGCCGTTCCAGCGCTCCGTGTGGGACCAGCTGCGCCGCATCCCGTACGGCGAGACCCGCACGTACGGCGAACTGGCCGAGGCCCTGGGCAACCCCCACGCCTCCCGAGCGGTCGGCCTCGCCAACGGCAAGAACCCCATCGGCATCATCGTCCCCTGCCACCGGGTGATCGGCGCGAGCGGCGGCCTCACCGGCTACGGCGGCGGCCTGGAGCGCAAGCAGCGCCTGCTGGACTTCGAGCGCGGCGAGGCCCTCTTCTAGAAGCAATACCGGTAACTTACGTGCAATCCGGTCGTTGTTGCCGCTTGTGCCCCCAGACCGGACACAAGCGGCAAACACGCCTAACGGAGTCCTACTAGGCGGTTTTGCAGAAGTCCGTGAGCGCGATGTTGATCTGCTTGGCTTCGGCCGCGGTCACCGCGTGCTTGCCGCTGCTGAACCGCTGTTGCGCGGTCCGGTCGAGATTCTGTGCTGCGCCGTTGATGGCCATGCACTGGTTGCGGGCGTTGTCGATGGCGTCGTTCTCGTCGGTGGTGAGTGCGGGGTTGATGTCGAAGAGTGCGGCAAGCAGGCCGTCGCGTACCTTCCCGGTCGGTTCAGGGGGGAGTCCGACGGACGGGGCGGCCTCCTCGGTGGCCTCCTTCGTCGGGGTGCTGCCGGCGGGCGGCCGGGCGTTGGTCTGGCTGTCACTGCTGTCGTCGCTGCTGGTGCACGCGGTGAGCGTGGCCAGGGCGGCGAGCAGGACGGCGACGGTGATGGTGCGTTTCAAGGTGTGGTCCCCCAGGGTGGGTATGGGTTCGTCCGTGTGAGACACGCGACGGCGCTGGGCGGTTGCTCGGCGCATGGGAGTGCCCCGCCGGGTGGCGGGGAATTCGTGTCCGGGCATGCCGGAGACAGACAGAGGCCAACATGGGGTCCTACTGCATCAGCGAGTTCAGCAGGTTCGGGCGGCCCTTCTCGTCATGGCGCCGCACCGTCTCGCGCCCATCCTCATCGGCAATCCAACCGTTGATGAGTCGCAACTGTTGGACGGCCTGCCATCCGCCCGTCAAGACCACGCCGGTTCGTAGCGCTGGTTGGTGCAGGCCAAAGATCAGTCGCTGTTGTCGCTGGTGACCTTGATGGCGGAACCGAGGTTCGGTGCCGCCCCTCTGGCGAGTTCGCCGGCATGGTCTCGGTCCGCGCTGTCCGCCACGACGATGGTTACCGCCGATCCAGATACCGGATCGCGTCGCACAGTCGCGCGGACGACCGCGTACTGGGCGAGCACCGCCTCGTATGCGTCGATCGCCGCGGTGGGATAGGAATCGTGGAAGTCGGTCTCGACCAGGAGCCCCGGGCTTTTGATCTTCAGGACCGTCACGCCGGCGAGCGGCCGGTACCGGTCTCCCTCGGCGAGCATGTCCTTGAATACCGTCAATGCGCTGGTGGCATCGACGGCGGCGACCTCGATCCGCCAGCGGTCGGTTGCCTCTTTCCGGGGGGCGTCATGGATGTCGGCCGCCGTCATCTGGCTGTCGGTCGTCATCGCCCGCCACAGTGCCAGGACCTGGCCGGTGCGCTCCTCATCCGCGACAACGGTGAAGGTGACGCCGTCCGCCGTGATCCGACCGGTGATCTTGTTGTGACGGGCGACGTAGTCCCTCATCTCGCCCGCCAGCTGGGTTACTCGGTCGGTCGAGGTGCCGTCCTTGAGGGTCAGTGTGCCAGTGGAAGCTCCCCGGAAGGGCAGCGTGTTGTTCTTCGTGGTGCCGATGTTTGCCACGTCCGGCGTACCGGTCCAGTCTCTTTCGAAATCCTCGGCGAGTGCTGTGCCCTTGTCGATGGCGCAGCCAGTCAACAAGGTCAGACCCAGCACAAGCACGGTGATGGGCATCAGCGACCTCAGGGCGCTTGTTCTCAGGGCCGTCTCCTTGAAAGCGGTTGAGCCTGCCAGGGCCGGTCAGTCCCAGACTCGGACTACGGGTGTTACGACCAGCTCCAGCCCATGGGTTCTGCCGTGGACGGGGAGCAGTTCTGCCTCGTTGGTGGCGAACTGCACATGCAGATCGGCGGGTTCCCGAGAAATACGTTCTGCCGCCTCGTCAGTTCGGCGCTGTCGGCGGTCAGGTGACCGCATCCATTGGTGCGGCAGACGGCACCCGCTCCGGACGGAGAGGGCCGACTGGTTCACCGGTGGTTGACGGGTCCTGAGGGCCACCTTGAACAGCACAGTCCGGGGCCGTCAATTCCCGAAGTTCGATCGTGGCCGACCGTTGTGGCGCAGGCGGAGCCGACGACGTGGATGCGAGCGCAGCAGCGGATGGAGGTTCCACCCATGCTGCGAGGCGACGCGCAGAACGTAGCCGGCACCAGAGCCCCGGAAGAAGTGTGCTCCGAGGTCCAGGTCCCGGTGGTGCTCGTGACTGTGCTGTGATGTCTCAACCCGGCGGGTCTGCTTCTCGACGCGCCGGTCCACGCGCGCCTGGTAGTACGCCGTGTTGCCCTCGCGTATCAGTGCCACCGGAGTCACGCACCAGAGCGGGACAAATGGCATCCGGCTCAGAGTGGCGTCCAGAACCCGTACCGCGCCGTTCTCGGCACCAGGCACCATGTAGACAATCAGCTGTGCCACCGACGCCACGCCGTAGAAACAGACGGCGAAGAAGACCCACACGACCCACCACAACGGCAGAAAGAGCAATGTCAGGGGGAGAAGCAGCAGCCAGCGCAGTACGGCCGGGCGGACAGGGAGCGGCCCCCAAGCCGGGTCGTTGTAGTCATGCACGGACGGTGTCTTCTCCTCGGTTTCGCCATCGCTGGGCGGTGCGGTCGTGAGTGTATGTCGGGCCGAACCTCATGGAGCGGGGTGGTGAATGACGTTCCTTGGGGAGGGTGCTGTCGGACCCGGTTGGCGGGGTCGGTGCCGCTCGGCCGGCCCGGGAGAAGCGGGGGCCGGACGGTCACTCAGGCGCAGAAGTTGACACCGTTGAAGTCCCAGAACGCGTCCTGGGTCCTGGGTCCGGCGATCCCGTCGACCTCTAGGCCGGCTTTGGCGTACCGGTTCAGGAACTTCTGCAACGCAGTGATCGTCTTGGGTCCGACGAATCCGTCCTCTGCACCGGCGCCGAGGCCCAGGTCGTTGAACCATTCCTGCGCCGCCTGCCAGCTCTTGGTGCCCAGCTGCCCGTCGATCGTGCCTGGGTTGTAACCGATTTCCTGCAGCAAGCACTGCCAGCGCTGCGCCCGGGTGGTGCTCAGTCCCAGGTTGACCACCGCGAGCGGTGCGACGGCCTCGGTACTGATCACTTGTTGCTGGGCCGGTGCGGGAGCCGCCATGGCCGTGCCTGCGGCGGTCAGACCACCGGCGGTGACCCCGACCGCGGCGGTGACACTGACGAAGGCCTTCGTGAGAGCTCGCATGCGTGTCGTTCGCCTCCGTTGACGTTCGATGAACGGAACCGCCCCCATCGGCCAGCTCCGCAACGAGAATGAGGGTTCAGCGCGATGTTCGGCCACGTTTGACACAGAGGTGGCGTCGTCCCGGGACGTCCAACTCGCTGACCTGCTGGGACGTTGCCTGCCGAGTCGGTAGTGCGGGACGACGACGAGCGGGTGGTGGCTGATTCTGTAGGAGGGCGGGACCCCGTTCCGTGAACGCCGTGACTGCTGATGCAGAATGAGGCCGGGACACCGGGGGGCCGGACCAACGGTCCTGAACGCGAAGGGGGGTGACATGTCGCGTTGGAAAGAGTTGCCTGCTGAACTGCCGGCAGAGGTTCATCAGTTGATCGTGCGTCTCCGCAGGCTGAAGGACCGCAGTGAACTGAGCACGCGTCAACTGGCCGCGAGGACCGGGTACAGCGCGAGGTCATGGCAGCGGTATCTGAATGGCCGATCGCTGCCGCCCCGGGAGGCCGTCGAGACGACGGCCCGCGTCGGCGGTGACGATCCGACCCGGCTGCTGGTGCTGCACGAGATCGCCGCCGAACGCTGGGCGCAAGGACGCGTACTTTCCTCCGAAACTCCGGAAGACGCCCCGGCGATGCGGGCACACACGCCCACGGGCCAGCAGCCGTACGGGCGTTACCTACGCGCCGTGATAACGGCGGGTGCGGTGACCCTGGTGCTGTCCGTTTCCGCGGCGCTCCTGCTGGCTGTGCGACTCGCCGACGCCCGCGCCGAGCTCGCGGACGCCCGCGCCGCTACGAGCGCGGGGGACCCGGCCACCGTGTCGGGGGAACTGGTGCCGGTCACCTACACCTGCCGGCTGGAGCAGCGTGACGGCCGCTGGTACGCGGGCTTGAGCCGCACGACGGACGCCATCCTGGCGTACACCTACGTGGGGCCCGAAGTGGCCGAGGCGCAGTGCCTGCTACGCCGGACCGGCATTCCGCCAGGTGACATTGACGGCATCTTCGGCCCGAAGACGCAACGCGCGGTTGAGCGCATTCAGAAACGGGACGGGTTGGTCGTGGACGGTGTCATTGGACCGCATACCTGGAAGTCCCTACGGGAGGCGGCACCCAAGTGACTGCGGAACATGCCCGGCTGGTTGCGATGTTGCGGGAGTTGAGGGCCCGTACGGGGCTGAGCCTGGCGGCGCTGGCGGAGCGAACGACGTACAGCAAGTCCTCTTGGGAGCGCTATCTCAACGGCAAGAGCCTGCCCCCTCGTCAGGCCGTACAGGACCTGTGCCGAGTCGCGAACGAACCGAACGGGCGGCTGCTGGCCCTGTGGGAGATCGCGGAGTCGGACGCGAGCGGACGCGCGGCGGTCGTCGCCCCTGCCGCCGAGGTGCCGCGGCAACAGTTACAGGAAGCGCCGCAGCCACCGGAGGCTTGGGGGCCACGCGATCGCAGGCGCGGGCTCATGGTCGTGCTGGCGTCGGTGTACATCCTGCTCGTCGGGGGCGTGGCACTGGTGCTCTTCCTGTTGCCGGCTCGGGACACGGCGGAGGACGAACCGCGGTCGGCCTCCGTCCCGTACTCGCTCGCTCCCCAATGCAATGGAGCCGCCTGCGAGGGCCGAGACCCGATGCGCTTGATGTGCGGCATCGGCCCCGAGACCCTCACCACGTACCGCACTGCCACCGGTGCCCATGTGGAGCTGCGCTACAGCGAGAAGTGCGGCGCAAGCTGGGCCCGGGCCTGGGGGACCCGGATCGGCGACCGGGTGGAGGTCACCGCGGGCGGTCCGACCCACGACGTGCACATCAGGGACAAGGACAACACGGAGACCTACGCCTACACCGAGATGGCCGAAGCCCGCCCCGGCAGCACTGTCCGGACCTGCTTTCGACCTGCCGCGGGCGACGGTGAAAAGGAGTGCTTCGAGGCCCGCGTAGGCGAGGCCGCAACCACAACGCGGCCGTAGCCTCAGAGTCGTTCCCTCCCACTGCTAGGGCGTTTCCTTCGGATCATCTGACCGTTGGTTGATGTGTGTCGTTGATTGTGCCCAGTGGGCGAGGATCGAGCCGTTACTGCCGGACCGGACTATGAAGCGGGGCGGACGGTGGTATCGCGGGGGGTCGAACGGTTGAGTGCCTGCGGGGTCCCAGCGGGTGCGACCTAGAGGTGACGACGGGTGTGGAAGGGGATGTGTTTCACGTCCCGGTGCAGCGGTTCGGTGGAGATCAGCGAGGCGGTGAAAGCCGCGGCGAGGGCGGTGGGCGCGCCGACAGAGAACCGGGCCTGCCAGTGCGGCTCGCTCGGGTATCCGCCCCAGGCCCGCCAGATAGGGCCTTCGGAACCGGTGGTGGCGTACCGGTGGCTCACGCCGCCGAGGCCGTCCGGTGGGAGGAAGGTCTGTGTGCCGTCCGTTTCACGAACTGTTGCAGGGCCTGCATGTTGCCGTCAGGCAGCCGCTCGGCCATCGGCTGGGTCGACTTACGGCGGCCATCCAGCATCAGACCCCGTAGATAACACGCGCCCCACCGCCGTTGATCCCGCCGCGGCAACGACCCGAACACATGGGCAACGAACTCCGACAACTCACCCCGGAGTCGTTCCACCTCCCCCAGCCTCATCTGAGGAAGATGCCCATCACCAGGCGAGATCACCCGACGTCATGAAGCACTACTAGGGCCCGTCGTTCGGATCACGCCACCGATCAGCACCGTCGGCGCCCTGCGACCTGATCCGAACGACAGGCCCAAGCGGCCCGCGCTAGCCGGCGAGGGTGCGCAGCAGCTTCGGCAGCGCGGCGCCGATGGGTTCGCGCACGACCTCGTCGGCCCGGTCGTCGTACGGCGTCGGCTCGGCGTTGACGATGATCAGACGGGCGCCGTGGTCGGCGGCGACTCCCGCGAGGCCGGCGGCGGGCTGGACCTGGAGGCTGGTGCCGACGGCGACGAAGACCCCAACTCCACCAACCAGAACGACACTTAGCCGCGACAGTCTACTAGGGTCCGCGCATGCCAAGGATCAGCGTCTCGCTCGACTCCGAACTCGTCGTCGAGGCCATGGTGCTCGCGGGTGTCGGCACCCCGCAGGACGCGGTGGAACTCGTCCTGCGCGACTACGTCGAGCGCGGCCACCGCACGGAGGCCAGGACCGCCCGGCGGGACGAGGCGCTGCGCGAGGTCGACGCCAAGCCACGGGACGTGGAGGGCTGACGCCGGCCGGGTCAGGCGACCCGGTGCCCGTTCTCCAGCTCCACCGTCTCCGAGCCGTTCACCAGGGCGTCGAGGGCGGCGACCACACGGCGGCCCGTGGCACCGGGCAGGTGGGTCGGCAGCTCGGCGGGCGGGACGAACCGCCACGACAGCAGCTCCTCCTCCTGGAGCCGGATCGCCTTGATGTCCTCCTCGGTCAGCACGCCGCCGTCGTACAGGTACGCCACTAGCGGCGGCCGGGCCGTCCCGTGCACCCAGTCGACGGCGAGCAGCCGCCCGAGTTCCCGGTTTAGGCCGATCTCCTCGGCGGTCTCGCGGCGCGCGCCCTGCCGGGGGGTCTCGCCGTCGTCCGACTCGATCGTGCCGCCCGGCAGCGCCCAGCCTTCGCGATAGTTGGGCTCGACGAGCAGCACACGGCCCTCGGCGTCACGGAAGAGTGCGGCGGCACCGGCGAGGACGCGGGGCAGGCTCGCGATGTACGCGGCGAAGTCAGGAGTGGTCACCCTGGACAGGGTAACCAGCGCACGGTGCCGCCTTCTCCGGCGCACACCACCCCGAAGGCGCCGCGCCACGCCACACCCGCCCGAAAACGCGCCGCCCGCCCGCCGGCTGCGCCGCTCCGGCCGCTGGACACCGCCGCCCGGGCCGCTGGACGACCCACTCCGGCCGCCTGCCGTGCCTGCCCGGTTCGCCCGCCGCGCTTGCCCGGGTCCGCTTGCCGCGCCTGCCCGGGTTCGCCCGCCGCGCTGCCCTGGCCGTCGAACGCGCTGCCGAGGGCGTTCGACGGCCCGTCGGGCCGTTGCTTGCGCCGCTCGTGCTGCTGGTCGGGCCGCCTGGCAAAGGGGGGCGCCCGGCCGTGACGCCCCGGCCCGCTTGCCGCGCCTGCCCGGTTCGCCTGCCGCGCCTGCCCGGTTCGCCGGCCGCGCTTGCCCGGGTCCGCTTGCCGTGCCTGCCTGGGTTCGCCCGCCGCGCTGCCCTGGCCGTCGAACGCGCCGCCGAGGGCGTTCGACGGCCCGTCGGGCCGTTGCTCGCGCCGCTCGTGCTGCTGGACGGGCCGCCTGGCAAAGGGGGCGCCCGGCCATGACGCCCCGGCCCGCTTGCCGGGCCGGCCCGCACCCGGTCGTCCCGAACGCGCAGCCCGCCCCAGCGCCAAGCCCTGCCCAGCCGCCCCCGAACGAACCCCTCAGGCCTCCGCCTGTGTCAGGCGCAGGGTTCGTTCCGCCAGTTCGCTGATGCGGACGCCGTCGAAGCCGAAGACCGCGCTGCGGACCGTGTCCTCCAGCGGGTCCTTCCACTGCCCCGGGATCGCCTCCGCCCCGGTCAGCACGCCGGCCACCGAACCCGCCGTGGCACCGTTGGAGTCGGTGTCCAGGCCGCCGCGGACGGTCAGGGCGATGGTGCGGGTGAAGTCGCCGTCGCCGTACAGCAGCCCGGCGGTGAGCACGGCGGCGTTCGGGACGGTGTGGATCCAGCCCAGCCCGGCGGTCTCCTCGGCCACCGTGGTGAGCGTGTCCTCCCACGGCATGCGGGTCTCGTGCAGCGCGACGACCCGGCGGACCGTGCGGGCCAGACGGCTGCTCGCCGGGACGACGGCCAGCGCCTCGTCCAGCGCCTGCCGGATCGTGGGCGCGGTGAACGCGGCCGAGATCAGCGCCGCCGCCCACATGGCGCCGTAGACGCCGTTACCGGTGTGCGACAGCACCGCGTCCCGGCGGGCCAGCGCGGCGGCGCGGCGGGGCGCGCCGGGGCAGGTCCAGCCGTAGATGTCGGCGCGGATCAGGGCGCCGATCCACTCCTGGTACGGGTTGTCGTACGTCGCCGTCAGCGGCGGCTTGAGGCCACTCGCCAGGTTCCGGTACGCCGCCCGCTCGGCCGTGAAGGTCTGCAGGTACGGCAGCCGCAGCAGCCACAGGTCGCCGACCTGCTCGGTGCTGAAGCCGAAGCCGTGCGTCTCCAGCAGGTCCAGGCCGAGGATCGCGTAGTCGACGTCGTCGTCGCGGCAGCTGCCGTGGATACGGCCGCGGACGCACTGGCGCCACTCCGGGCGCAGCTCGATGGCGCCTCCGCCGGGCGGCGGCTCGGGGAGGTAGTCGGTGAGGGGCAGCGCGGAGGTCTGCCGCAGGTAGTCGTCGATGCGGTCCCGCGTCCACAGGTCGCCCTGCTCGACCGGTTTGCCGAGCATGTTGCCCGCGATCCGGCCCAGCCAGCCCCCCAGGACGCGGTCGGCGAGCTCTGGCTCAGTGCCCACAGGGGTCATAGCTCCGGTCTACCCATTTCCGGCCGTCATCACAGACCGTCCTCATCCGGTTGCCCGGGGATCCCAGGGACCGGGCGGGGCATGACGGCGGGGGCGTCCTGCGGTTAAGGTCGCAGCGGCGCGACTGGCTCTGACGTGCGCGGGGCCCGGAAAGCGAGGGGAAGACAAGGTGGCTGACGCTGTGGACGGTGCCCGCGGGGTACTCATCGCCGCGGACAAGTTCAAGGGGTCGCTGACGGCCGTACAGGTCGCCGAACGGGTGACGGCCGGGCTGCGCCGTGTCGTGCCGGACCTCGCCGTGGAGGCGCTGCCCGTGGCCGACGGCGGCGACGGGACCGTGGACGCGGCGGTCGCGGCCGGGTTCGAGCGACGCGAGGTACGGGTCGCGGGACCCCTCGGCGACGAGGTCACGGCGGCGTTCGCGCTGCGCGGCGGCACCGCGGTCGTGGAGATGGCCGAGGCGAGCGGGCTGCAGCGGCTGCCGGAGGGGGTCTTCGCCCCGCTGACGGCCTCCACGTACGGGTCCGGCGAACTGCTGCGGGCCGCCCTCGACGCCGGCGCGCGCACGATCGTCTTCGGGGTCGGGGGCAGTGCGACCACCGACGGCGGCGCGGGCATGCTGGCCGCGCTCGGGGCGCGGTTCCTGACGGCCGACGGTGAGCCGGTGACGCCGGGCGGCGGAGGCCTCGGCGAGCTGGCGTCCGCCGACCTGTCGGGGCTCGACGCGCGGCTCGCCTCGGTCGAACTGGTGCTGGCCAGCGATGTCGACAACCCGCTGACCGGGCCGAAGGGCGCGCCCGCGGTGTACGGGCCGCAGAAGGGGGCCTCGCCGGACGACGTGGCGACGCTGGACGCGGCGCTGGGGCACTTCGCGAAGGTGCTGGAGGAGGCCGTCGGGCCCAAGACGGCGGAGTACGCCGGAGCGCCGGGCGCCGGTGCGGCCGGCGGCATCGGGTTCGGCGCCATGCTGCTCGGCGCGCGCTTCCGGCCCGGGATCGAGGTCATGCTCGACGTTCTGGGCTTCGCGCCCGCACTGGAGCGCGCGGACCTGGTCATCACGGGTGAGGGCTCGCTGGACGAGCAGACCCTGCACGGCAAGGCCCCCGCGGGCGTCGCCGCGGCGGCGCGGGCGGCGGGCAAGGAGGTCGTCGCCGTGTGCGGGCGGCTCACGCTGACCCCCCAGGCCCTGGAGGGGGCAGGGATCCGGCGGGCGTACCCGCTGACGGAGATCGCGCCCGACGTGGCGACGGCCATCGCGGAGGCCGGGCCGCTCCTGGAGCGGACGGCGGAGCGGATCGCACGGGACCACCTGCTCTGAGGCCCTGCCCAAAGGCCGGGTTCACCTCGCGTTCCGCCGCCCCGCCCGTCCCTGCGGTCCGCGCCGGGCAGGTCACGGTCGGCCGCCGCCGGGCCCGGGTCATGTGCCGGGCAGGTCCCCGATGCCGTCCAGTTCCGCCCTGGCCTGCGGCGGCAGGTCCAGGTCGGCCGCCGCCAGGTTCTCCCGCAGGTGGGCCACCGACGACGTCCCCGGGATCAGGGCGACCGCCGGGGACCGGTGGAGGAGCCAGGACAGGGCTACCTGCTGCGGGGACGCGTCAAGCGACGCGGCCACCCTCGGCTGCGCCATCCGCAGGCCAGACCTCGGCCTGCACTCGGACAAGCTCTCCGTCGACGGTGCCGACGGCCTCGTCCTGGTCGTCTTCCCCGCCGCCGAACCCGGCAGCCGCAGCGCCGAGCTGCTCACCATCCTCGGCAGCCTCAGCGCCCCGCGTCGTGAGCGGCCCGCGCACGAGCCGGCCCACGAACAGTGAAGGGCCCCGAACCGCAGCGGTCCGGGGCCCTTCCTCAACGTGTCTCCGCCTACGGCAGCTGCGCCGCCCGCGCCTCGCGCCGGTTGTCACGGAAGTTGTTCACCCGGCGGGCCGTGGCGAACAGGGGGATCACCGCTCCCATGACCAGCTGCAACGCGCACCCCGTCTGCAGCAGCAGCTGGCCGCTGGGGGCGCCGAGGGCCCAGGCCACCAGCATGCCCATGCTCAGCACGATCCAGGCGAGCATCGCGCCGGCCAGGCGGCCCCGCGGCTTGGGGTACTCGACGCGGCTCACCATCAGCCACGCGGTGCCCAGGATCGCCAGCAGCGTCGCCGCGAAGGGCAGCTCCAGCAGCACGATCGCCACGACGGTCAGCGCGCCGAAGGGGCTCGGCATGCCCTGGAACATGCCGTTCGTCGGCGTCACGCAGGAGAATCTCGCCAGCCTCAGTACCACGGCGAGCAGCACGACGATCGCGCCGACCGCCGCCACCCGCTGGTGCGCGTCGTCGGCGACCATGCCGTAGACCAGGACGAAGTAGGCCGGGGCCAGGCCGAAGCTGATCAGGTCCGAGAGGTTGTCCAGCTCGGCGCCCATGGGGGAGGAGCGCAGCTTGCGCGCGACCAGTCCGTCGAACAGGTCGAAGACCGCGGCGCAGAGCATGAGGATGACCGCCGTGGCCGCGCTGTGGCGGGCCATGCCGGTTTCCTGGCTGCCGGTGAGGTGCGGGATCAGGATGCCGGTGGTGGTGAAGTACACCGCCATGAAACCGCAGGTGGCGTTGCCCAGAGTGAGGGTGTCCGCTATCGACAGGCGCAGAGAGAGGGGCATCTCCTCCTCTTCGTCCTCCACCGCCGCCTCCGGGACCCAGCCCGGCTGCGTCCCGGGATCAGTCACGGTCAATGCGAGTCACCCCAGCCACGGTCTTCTGGCCGACCTCCACCGCGACCTCTACGCCCTCCGGCAGGTACAGGTCGACGCGCGAGCCGAAGCGGATCAGGCCGATCCGCTCGCCCTGCTCGACCTTCGTGCCCTGCGGGATGTAGGGGACGATGCGGCGGGCCACGGCGCCGGCGATCTGGATCATCTCGATGTCACCGAGCTCGGTGTCGAAGTGCCACACGACCCGCTCGTTGTTCTCGCTCTCCTTGTTGAAAGCGGGAACGAAGCCGCCCGGGACGTGCTCGACCGACGTCACGGTGCCGGCCAGGGGGGCGCGGTTGACGTGGACGTTGAGCGGGCTCATGAAGATCGCGACGCGGGTGCGTCCGTCCTTCCACGGCATGATGCTCTGCACCACACCGTCGGCCGGCGAGATGACCCGGCCCTGGGCGATCTCGCGCTCGGGGTCGCGGAAGAACCACAGCATCCCCGCGGCGAGCGCGGTGGCGGGAACGGCGACGGCCTTGGCCGCGCCGGAGCGGCGGGCGCGGGCCAGGCTGAGGGCTGCGGTGGCGACGGTCGGCAGAAGCCACGGCGATGCTCCGCGCGCGAGGCGTACGCCGACCAGGCTGTCGCGAGGTGCAGAGGTTTGGCTGTGGGGCATGGATGACCTTCGTAGCGGATGATGCCGCGCTCTGACGGGGGACGGCGGCTTTCCGGCGATCGTAGCGGCTAAGCGCCACAACTGGGTAAGCCAGGAAGCCGAGTCGGCGGCCGAAGAGTGCCTACGGGGTGTGATCTTCTTCTCGAAGAAAGCACCCCGCTTCCGGACATGTCAGCCCTGGAACCGATACTCTTCGAGCAGCCTCCGCCCAATGATCATTTTCTGGATCTCGGCGGTACCTTCACCGATCAGCAGCATCGGGGCCTCGCGGTAGAGACGCTCGATCTCGTACTCCTTCGAGAAGCCGTAGCCGCCGTGGATCCGGAAGGCGTCCTCCACGACCTCCTTGCAGTACTCGGAGGCGAGGTACTTCGCCATCCCTGCCTCGAGGTCGTTGCGCTCCCCGGAATCCTTTTTGCGCGCAGCGTTCACCATCATGGCATGCGCGGCCTCCACCTTGGTAGCCATCTCGGCCAGCTTGAACTGGATCGCCTGGTGCTGCGCGATCGGCTTGCCGAACGTGTGACGCTGCTGGGCGTACTGGACGCCGAGCTCGAACGCACGCTGAGCGACGCCACAGCCACGCGCCGCCACATTGACGCGGCCGACCTCCACGCCGTCCATCATCTGGTAGAAGCCGCGTCCGGTGACCCCGCCGAGCACGCGATCCGCGGGAACCCGCAGGCCGTCCATGATGAGCTCGGTGGTGTCGACGCCCTTGTACCCCATCTTGTCGATCTTGCCGGGGATGGTCAGACCGGGGCGGACCTCACCGAAGCCGGGCTCCTTCTCCACCAGGAAGGTGGTCATCGACTTGTGCGGCGCGGTGCCCTCCGGGTGACCTTCGTCACTTCGCACCAGAACGGCGACGAGGGACGACGTCCCTCCGTTGGTCAGCCACATCTTCTGACCGTTCAGGACGAACTCGTCCCCGTCCCGGACGGCCTTCGACGTGATGGCCGACACGTCCGAGCCCAGACCCGGCTCCGACATGGAGAAGGCGCCGCGGATCTCGCCGGCCGCCATCCGGGGCAGGAAGTGGTCCTTCTGCTCCTGCGTGCCGTGCTGCTTGAGCATGTACGCCACGATGAAGTGCGTGTTGATGATGCCGGACACCGACATCCAGCCGCGGGCGATCTCCTCGACGCACAGGGCGTACGTCAGCAGCGACTCGCCCAGGCCCCCGTACTCCTCGGGGATCATCAGGCCGAACAGGCCCAGCTCCTTGAGGCCGTCGACGATCGCCTGCGGGTACTCGTCGCGGTGCTCCAGCTCCGTGGCGACCGGAATGATCTCCTTGTCCACGAAGTCCCGGACGGTGGACAGGATCTCCTGCTGGATGTCGGTCAGACCGGCGGTCTGGGCGAGTCGCGCCATCGCTACTTCCCCTGTTCCCTCAGCTCGGGGCGGCCCGGCTGCTCGCCGCCGCGCTCCTTGATGTACGTCTCGGTGGGGACCATCACCTTGCGGCGGAACACGCAGACCAGCGTGCCGTCCTGCTTGTACCCCTTGGTCTCGACGTGGACGATGCCGCGGTCGTTCTTCGACTTCGACGGCCACTTGTCGAGCACGGTCGTCTCGCCGTAGATCGTGTCGCCGTGGAAGGTCGGCGCCACGTGCTTGAGCGACTCGATCTCCAGGTTGGCGATCGCCTTGCCGGAGATGTCCGGGACGGACATGCCGAGCAGCAGGGAGTAGACGTAGTTCCCGACGACGACGTTCCTGCCGAAGTCCGTCGTCTTCTCCGCGTAGTTGGTGTCCATGTGGAGCGGGTGGTGGTTCATGGTGAGGAGGCAGAACAGGTGGTCGTCGTACTCGGTGACCGTCTTGCCCGGCCAGTGCTTGTACGTCGCCCCGACCTCGAACTCCTCGTAGGTGCGTCCGAACTGCATGGCCGTCACGCCTCCGGGGTCTCGAAGGTGCTGGTGCGCCGCATGCCGGCGGCGCGTCCCTTGCCCGCGATGACCAGGGCCATCTTGCGGCTGGCCTCGTCGATCATCTCGTCACCGAGCATCGCGGAGCCCTTCTTGCCGCCCGCCTCGGACGTGTAGTAGTCGTACGCGTCCAGGATCAGCTCGGCGTGGTCGTAGTCCTCCTGGGAGGGCGAGAACACCTCGTTGGCCGCCTCGACCTGCCCCGGGTGCAGCACCCACTTGCCGTCGAAGCCGAGCGCGGCGGCGCGGCCGGCCACCTCGCGGAAGCCGTCGACGTTCTTGATCTGCAGGTAGGGGCCGTCGATCGCCTGGAGGTCGTTGGCGCGGGCGGCCATCAGGATCTTCATCAGGATGTAGTGGTAGGCGTCCGCCGGGTAGCCGGGCGGCTGCTCGCCCACGACCAGCGACTTCATGTTGATCGACGCCATGAAGTCGGCCGGGCCGAAGATGATGGTCTCGATGCGCGGAGAGGCCTGCGCGATCTCGTTGACGTTGTTCAGGCCCTGCGCGTTCTCGATCTGCGCCTCGATGCCGATCCGGCCGACCTCGAAGCCCATCGTCTTCTCGATCTGCGTCAGCAGCAGGTCCAGCGCGACGACCTGCTGGGCGTTCTGGACCTTCGGCAGCATGATGCAGTCCAGGTTCGGACCCGCGCCCTCGACGACCGTGACGACGTCGCGGTACGTCCACTCCGTCGTCCAGTCGTTGACGCGTACGACCCGGGTCTTGCCCGTCCAGTCGCCCTCGTTGAGGAACTTGACGATGGTGTGCCGCGCCTCGGGCTTGGCGAGCGGGGCGCACGCGTCCTCCAGGTCCAGGAAGACCTGGTCCGCCGGGAGGCCCTGCGCCTTCTCCAGGAACCGCGGGTTCGAGCCCGGTACGGCCAGGCAGGAACGCCGGGGGCGAAGGCGGTTGACGGTCGTCATGCGGGGACCTCCAGGGGGTCGAGCTTGTTCGCTTTGCGGATCTCGTCGACGATCCGGCCGATGATCCCGGTGATGTCGAAATCCTTCGGAGTGAAGACCGCGGCGACTCCCGCGGCCCGCAGCTGTTCGGCGTCACCATTCGGGATGATGCCACCGGCGATCACCGGTATATCTGTGGCACCGGCCACACGAAGTCGCTCCAGCACGTCGGGCACCAGCTGGGCGTGCGAGCCGGAGAGGATCGACAGGCCCACGGCGTGCACGTCCTCCGCGAGGGCCGCGTCCACGATCTGTTCGGGCGTCAGCCGGATGCCCTGGTAGACCACCTCGAAGCCGGCGTCACGCGCGCGGACGGCGATCTGCTCGGCGCCGTTGGAGTGCCCGTCCAGGCCCGGCTTGCCGACCAGGAAGCGCAGCTTGCCGACGCCCAGGTCCCGAGCCGTCAGCTCCACCGTGCGGCGCACCTCGGACAGCGCGCCGCCCTGCTCGGCGGCGACCACCACCGGCGCCGACGACACGCCCGTCGGCGCGCGGAACTCACCGAACACCTCGCGCAGCGCCCCGGCCCACTCGCCGGTCGTGACCCCGGCGCGGGCGCACTCCAGGGTGGCCTCCATCAGGTTGCCGGTGCCCTTGGCGGCCTCCTTCAGCCGTTCCAGCGCCTTGCAGGGGCGGGGGTGGTTGAAGGGCGGCTGGTACCGGGTGTCGCGCCAGTTCTGCAGCGAGGCGACGACCCGGGCCTCGACCGCCGGGTCGACCGTCTGGATCGCGGTGTCCAGGTCGGCGGTCAGCGGGTTCGGCTCGGTCGTCTCGTGGATGTTCACGCCGACGATCTTCTCCTCGCCGGACTCGATGCGCGCCCGGCGCTCCGCGTGCGAGGCGACCAGCTGCGACTTGAGGTAGCCGGACTCGACGGCCGCCATCGCGCCGCCCATCTCCTGGATGCGGTCGATCTCGGCGAGGGACTCCTCGACGAGTTCGCCGACCTTCGCCTCGATCACCTTCGAGCCCTCGAAGATGTCGTCGTACTCCAGTAGGTCGCTCTCGTGTGCGAGCACCTGCTGGATGCGCAGGGACCACTGCTGGTCCCAGGGGCGGGGCAGGCCCAGGGCCTCGTTCCAGGCGGGCAGCTGCACGGCACGCGCGCGTGCGTCCTTCGAGAGCGTCACGGCCAGCATCTCCAGGACGATGCGCTGGACGTTGTTCTCCGGCTGCGCCTCCGTCAGGCCGAGGGAGTTCACCTGGACGCCGTAGCGGAAGCGGCGCTGTTTGGGGTTCTCGATGCCGTACCGCTCGCGCGTGATCTGGTCCCAGATCCGCCCGAACGCCTGCATCTTGCACATCTCCTCGATGAAGCGGACGCCCGCGTTCACGAAGAAGGAGATACGGGCCACGACGTCCCCGAACTTCTCCTGGGGGACCTGCCCCGAGTCGCGCACGGCATCGAGAACCGCGATCGCGGTGGACATCGCGTACGCGATCTCCTGCACCGGCGTGGCGCCCGCCTCCTGCAGGTGGTAGCTGCAGATGTTGATCGGGTTCCACTTCGGGATGTGGGAGACCGTGTACGCGATCATGTCCGTGGTCAGCCGGAGTGAGGGCCCCGGCGGGAACACGTGCGTCCCCCGCGAGAGGTATTCCTTGACGATGTCGTTCTGGGTCGTGCCCTGGAGCTTGGTGATGTCCGCGCCCTGCTCCTCCGCGACGACCTGGTAGAGCGCCAGCAGCCACATGGCCGTGGCGTTGATGGTCATCGAGGTGTTCATCTGCTCCAGGGGTATGTCCTGGAACAGCCGGCGCATGTCACCGAGGTGCCCGATCGGCACGCCGACCCGGCCGACCTCGCCGCGGGCGAGGATGTGGTCGGAGTCGTAGCCGGTCTGCGTCGGCAGGTCGAACGCCACCGACAGACCCGTCTGCCCCTTGGCGAGGTTGCGCCGGTACAACTCGTTGGACGCCTCGGCCGTGGAGTGACCGGCGTACGTGCGCATGAGCCACGGCCGGTCCTTCTGACGCTCAGTCATGCATCGCTCCTCAGACGTTCCGGAAGCGGTTGATGGCGTCGAGGTGCTTGGCGCGCATCTCGTGGTCGCGCACGCCCAGGCCCTCCTCGGGCGCCAGGCACAGCACGCCGACCTTGCCCTGGTGGGCGTTGCGGTGGACGTCGTGGGCGGCCTGGCCGGTCTCCTCCAGCGGGTAGACCTTCGACAGTGTCGGGTGGATCTTGCCCTTGGCGATGAGGCGGTTGGCCTCCCAGGCCTCGCGGTAGTTGGCGAAGTGGGAGCCGATGATCCGCTTCAGCGACATCCACAGGTAGCGGTTGTCGTACTCGTGCATGTAGCCCGAGGTCGAGGCGCAGGTGGTGATGGTGCCGCCCTTGCGGGTGACGAAGACGCTCGCGCCGAAGGTCTCGCGGCCGGGGTGCTCGAAGACGATGTCGATGTCCTCGCCGCCGGTGAGTTCGCGGATGCGCTTGCCGAAACGCTTCCACTCCTTGGGGTCCTGGGTCTGCTCGTCCTTCCAGAACCTGTAGCCCTCGGCGTTGCGGTCGATGATCGCCTCCGCGCCCATGGCCCGGCAGATGTCGGCCTTCTGCTCGCTGGAGACGACACAGACCGGGGTGGCGCCACCGGCCAGCGCGAACTGCGTGGCGTAGGAGCCGAGGCCACCGGAAGCGCCCCAGATGAGGACGTTGTCGCCCTGCTTCATCCCGGCGCCGTTGCGGGAGACCAGCTGCCGGTAGGCGGTGGAGTTCACCAGGCCCGGCGCGGCGGCCTCCTCCCACGACAGGTGGGCGGGCTTGGGCATCAGCTGGTTGGACTTCACCAGCGCGATCTCGGCGAGGCCGCCGAAGTTGGTCTCGAAGCCCCAGATGCGCTGCTCCGGGTCGAGCATGGTGTCGTTGTGGCCGTCGCTGGACTCCAGCTCGACGGACAGGCAGTGCGCGACGACCTCGTCGCCGGGCTTCCAGGAGTTGACGCCCGGGCCGGTGCGCAGGACGACGCCGGCCAGGTCGGAGCCGATGATGTGGTACGGCAGGTCGTGGCGCTTGGTGAGCTCGCTGAGCCGGCCGTAGCGCTCCAGGAAACCGAAGGTGGACAGCGGCTCGAAGATCGAGGTCCACACCGAGTTGTAGTTCACCGAGGAGGCCATGACGGCCACCAGGGCCTCGCCGGGGCCGAGCTCCGGCACCGGCACCTCGTCCAGGTGGATCGACTTGCGGGGGTCCTTGTCGCGGGTCGCGAGGCCCGCGAACATCTCCGTCTCGTCCTTGTGCACGGTGATCGCGCGGTACGACTCGGGGAGCGGCAGAGCGGCGAAGTCGGCCGGCGTGGAGTCGGGCGACTGGATCGCGTCCAGGATGTCCTTCACGGTCACGGTGTTGCCTCCGGCGGTGAGCGTCCTCGAGGGAAGGGCGCTGAGGGTTACGTCGGTGCTGCTGAGGGATGAGGGTTGCCGTCGGTTCGGCGGGTGGTGCTCTGTCCGGCAGCGCTTTGTGGCGCGGGAGGTTGCCTGTGACGCAGGCGTCCGGGCGCGCAGGCCGTCGGCTTGCGGGGACAGCCGGCGTACGAGAGGTCGCTGCACGCCGGCCGCCCGGACAACATCAACGTATGGCACCCCGTGTCACCTGGCAAGGCACTGGGTGCCAGAAATTGCGCTCAGACGAAATCTTTACGTGACAAATGAGCGATGATCGAT
This sequence comes from Streptomyces chromofuscus, assembly GCF_015160875.1. NCBI lineage: Bacteria > Bacillati > Actinomycetota > Actinomycetes > Kitasatosporales > Streptomycetaceae > Streptomyces > Streptomyces chromofuscus. Next base: position 6,750,496 of record NZ_CP063374.1, read on the forward strand.
CGTATGGCGGTTCGGAACGCGGCGAAAAAGGGCCCTGACATGCCAAAACGGCCACCCGGGCAGGGTGGCCGTTGTCACAACGTCGCGGGCGCTCAGCGGTCCTTCAGGGCCGCCTCGATGGTCCGCATGACCTCGTCCAGCGGGGCGTCGGTGCGAGCGACCGTCACCAGCACCTCGCCCTGCGCGGAGACCGACGTAGGGGGCGGCTTGGGCGCCGTGGAGCGGCCTATCCCGATGCCTGCCCCGAACGTCTTGCGCACGATCGCGAAGGCGTGGTCCAGTTGTGCCTCCACGTCCCCCTGGCCGCCCGCGCGCAGCCAGCGCCGCAGGACGTGGTTGTGGGCGGTGACGACGGCGGACGCGGCGACCTCGGCCAGCAGCGGGTCGTCGTTGGCGTCGTCGTCGTGCGCGTGCTCGTCGAAGTGGCCCAGGAGATAGCGGGTGAACAGGCGCTCGTAGCGGGCCACCGAGGCGATCTCGGCCTCGCGCAGGGTGGGCACCTCGCGCGTGAGCTTGTAGCGGGCGACCGAGATCTCCGGCCGGGCCGCGTACATCTTCATGACTTCCTTGATCCCGCGGCACACCGTGTCCAGCGGGTGCTCGTGCGCGGGTGCCGCATTGAGCACCGCCTCGGCGCGGATCAGGGTGTCGTCGTGGTCGGGGAAGATCGCCTCTTCCTTGGAGCGGAAGTGACGGAAGAAGGTACGGCGGGCGACCCCGGCCTGGGCCGCGATCTCGTCGACGGTGGTCGCCTCGTAGCCCTTGGTCGCGAACAGCTCCATGGCCGCGGCCGCCAGTTCCCGGCGCATTTTGAGCCGTTGGGCGGCGGCGCGGCTGCCCGCGGCACTCTCCGGCGGGTCGGGCGTGGCTGGTGTACGTGAGGACTTGGCGGGCTGGGGCATGCCCTGAACGTACTGCATGCGCGCAGCTCGATGCGCAGGTCCGGGGTTTCCCCCGCCCCTGACGGGCGGGGGAGCGCCGCGCCGGGCGGCCGGGGCGCGGCTGCCCGGCTCCAGCAGCCCGCCCCATTCGTCGCCGGGCCTGAACCAGTCGCCGGGCCGGTCAGCGGCGGGCATATTCGCGGAAGCCGCGGCCCGTCTTGCGGCCGAGGCAGCCCGCGGCCACCAGGTGCTCCAGCAGGGGCGCCGGGGCCAGACCGGGGTCGCGGAACTCGCGGTGCAGGACCTTCTCGATGGCCAGCGAGACGTCCAGGCCGACCACGTCCAGCAGTTCGAAGGGGCCCATGGGGTAGCCGCCGCCCAGCTTCATCGCCGCGTCGATGTCGTCGAGGGACGCGTAGTGGTCCTGGACCATCTTGATCGCGTTGTTCAGATACGGGAAGAGCAGGGCGTTCACGATGAACCCGGCCCGGTCGCCGCAGTCGACGGCGTGCTTCCTGATCTTGACGCAGACCTCGCGGACCGTGGAGTGGACGTCGTCGGCCGTGAGCACCGTGCGGACGACCTCGACCAGCTTCATCGCCGGCGCCGGGTTGAAGAAGTGCATGCCGATGACGTCCCGCGGGCGCGAGGTGGCGCGGGCGCAGGCGACGACCGGCAGCGACGAGGTGGTCGTCGCCAGCACCGCGCCGGGCTTGCAGACCTTGTCCAGGGCCGCGAACAGCTGCCGCTTGACCTCCAGGTCCTCGGCGACCGCCTCGACCGCCAGGTCGACGTCGGCGAAGGCGTCGTACGAGCCGGCCGGGGTGATCCGGTCCAGCGTGCCCGCCGCCGCCTCCGCGGTCAGCCGGCCCTTGTCGACGGAACGCGACAGCGACTTTCCGATGCGGGCCTTGGCCGCCTGCGCCTTCTCCGCGCTGCGGGCGGCGAGGACCACCTCGTAGCCCGCCTTCGCGAACACCTCGGCGATGCCGGACGCCATGGTCCCGGAGCCCGCGACACCGACCGAGCGGACCGGCCGGCCCGGCGTGAGGTGCTCGCCGTCCCGCGGGGTCAGCGCGTCCGGCACGACGACGGCGCTGCCCGGAGCCTCGTAGGTGTAGAAGCCGCGGCCCGCCTTGCGCCCGGTCAGGCCCGCCTCGCTGAGCTGCTTGAGGATGGGCGCGGGGGCGTGCAGCCGGTCGCGGGAGGCGGCGTACATGGCGTCCAGGACGGTGCGCGCGGTGTCGATGCCGATCAGGTCGAGCAGGGCGAGCGGACCCATGGGCAGGCCGCAGCCGAGCCGCATCGCGGCGTCGATGTCCTCGCGGGAGGCGTACTTCGCCTCGTACATCGCGGCGGCCTGGTTGAGGTAGCCGAACAGCAGCCCGTCGGCGACGAAACCGGGCCGGTCGCCGACCGCCACGGGCTCCTTGCCCAGCTCGATCGCGAGGTCGGTGACCGCCGCGACGGCCTGCGGCGCGGTGAGCACCGAGGAGACCACCTCGACCAGCCGCATCGCCGGGGCCGGGTTGAAGAAGTGCAGGCCCAGCACGCGCTCAGGGCGGGCCGAGTCGGCGGCCAGGCGCGTGACGGACAGGGCGTTGGTGCCGGTCGCCAGGACGGTCTCCGGGCGCACGATGCCGTCCAGCTCGCGGAAGATCTGCTGCTTGATCTCGTACGACTCCGGCGCCACCTCGATCACCAGGTCCGCGTCGGCCGCGGCGCCCAGGTCGGTGGAGGTGCGGACGCGGGCGAGGGCCTGCGCGCGCTCCTCCTCGGTCAGGCGGCCGCGCTCGACCGCGCGGGCGGTGGAGGACTCCAGGGCGGCGACGCAGCGCACCACCTGGGCCTCGCTGATGTCGATGCCGACGACCTCGCGGCCGGCCTTGGCCAGGACTTCGGCGATGCCGGTGCCCATGGTGCCGAGGCCGACGACGGCAATGGTCTTGAGCGGGGACAGAGAGCTGTCGGACAGGGGAGTGGCCATCGCGGACTCCTGGAAATGAGGGTGACGACTGGGAACACGACCGGGTGCGCCGAGGGGCGCACCGGGTGCGTGCGGAGTGCGGGTGATGCCGGGCTGCAGGCGCACACGCCCGGTTGCCGTTGCCGCGGACGTGCACACGTCCGAGGTACGGGGACGACCGACCGGCCCTGTCCCGGGGCCGAGTCGTGAAGCGGTACCTGACGTACCGAACCGACTGCTCTCGCGGCGGCTGCGTCACCAGGCCGTCGCGAGGAGGGTGCGAGTGGGTAACTCGCTCGTATGAGCTTAACTCGCGGGTAACGAGCGCGCCAGCCCCCTGACTCTGTGATGTAGGTCCTTTGCGGCGATGCGGTTTGTACGCTCGCGTCATGGACGAAGAGTTGCGATCACTCACGGAGCGCTTACGGCGGGAGTCCGAGGACTCGGCCGAGTTCGAGCGCCTGGCGGCGAGCGGGGACCACGACGAACTGGCCGCGGTGCTCACCGCGCCGGGGCAGCCGCTGTGGGCCAGGGAACTGGCCGCGTTCCGGCTGGGCCTCGCGGGCGACCGGCGGGCCTTCGAGTCCCTCGTCCTCCTCCTCAACCACCGTGATCCACCGCGCTGCGCCTCCGCCGCCCACGCCCTCGCCCGACTCGGCGACCCGCGCACCGCCCGCGCGGCCGCGGCCCTCGCCACCAACGAACTGCGCGTCGCCTACGCCCTGCACCCGGTACGCCTGCTCGTCGCGCTGCGGGCCCCCGAGTCCGTCCCTGCGCTGGTCACCACCCTGCGACGCCGGCTGCGCCCGCACGACCCGTACCGCCGGGTGGCCCTCGCGTGCGTGGAGGGGCTGGGCGCCCTGGGGGACGCCCGGGCCAGGCCCGTCCTGACCGACGCCCTGGCGCACCCGGCCCTGGCGGAGGCCGCGGTGGCGGCACTGCACCGCATTGCCGGCCCGCGACCGGGGTGAGCGCCCCGGGGGACCGCGGCGCCCTGCCTCATCGGGTGTCCGCAGACTCCCGCGGGTCGGTGTGAGCCGGCTTGCGCATGGCGGTGTCCACCCGCTCCGGTGCGCCGCCGGCCGTGGTCGTCAGGTCCCGTGCGTACCGCACCTCCGGGACCGCCACCCCGTCCACCTCGAACGGCTCCTGCGTTCCGTCCGCGGTGAAGCCCGCCCGTTCGTAGAAGCGGCGGGCGGAGGTGTTGTCCCGGAGGACCCACAGGAGCATGCGCGGGCGGCCCGCGGCTCGGCAGCGGCGCACCGACTCCTCCAGCAGCGCCTGCCCGATGCCCTCGCCGTACCGGCCGGGAGCCACGTAGATCGCGTACAACTCGGCGTCGGACGTGAGGCCTTCGTCGTGCCGGTAGGGGCCGTGGCAGGCCCAGCCGACGACCTCGCCGTCGAGCTCGGCGACCAGGTTCACCACACTGCCGTCCCCCTGCCCGAAGCGGGCCCGGCGGCGTGCGGCGTCCTCCGCGACGCTGAGCGCGTCCAGGTAGGACTGCGGCATCAGGCCCCGGTACGCGGTCCGCCAGCCGCCGACGCGGATCTCGGCCACCCGCTCGCAGTCGGCCAGGGTCAGCTCCCGGACGTGCGGCCCGCTCACGCGGCCACCACCGCTGGGGGTGCCCCCACGCCCTTGGGCAGTGGGTGAGCCTCGATCTCCATCAGGTACTCGGGCCGCACCAGCCCGGCGACCTGCACGGCCGACGCAGCCGGGAGGCGGTCGTCCGGTATGCGCTCGGCGCGGGCGGCGCGAACCGCGGACATGTGCGCCATGTCCGTGACGAAGTAGGTGAGTTTGACGACGTCGTCGAACGTGGCTCCCCCACTGCCACAAAGGGCGTGGGAGGTACCCCCAGCCGCGGCCAGACAGCGGCGCAGGTTCTCGAAGACCTGACGGGCCTGGGCGGCCGGGTCGCCGGCACCGACCAGTTCGCCGCGCTCGTCGAGCGGGAGCTGCCCGGCGACGGCGACGAAACGGCCGGTGCCCATGACCACGTGCGCGTACTGGGTGGCGGCTGCGACCCCGTCGGGGGCGGTAATCCTCGTCGGCTCACTCATGCGTCCATGGTGGACCATGGGTGCGACGACGCCCCCGACGGGCCGTCACCGTGCCTCAGCCGCGGAAGCCCAGCAGCCCGTGCAGCGTCGAACCCCGCGACTGACCGGCGGCCTTCGCCGTCAGTGGCCGGGGGTCGGGCTGCGCCGCGCACACCGCGTCGGCCCCGTCGCGACCGCGTGGCACGGTGCCGTCGGTCAGGTAGGCCGCCAGGTGCCGGTCGAGACAGGTGTTCCCGCTCAGCGTGATGCCGTGGTTGCCGCCGTTCTCCTCGACCACCAGGCGGGAGCCGCGCAGCAGCCGGTGGACCGCCGCGCCGCCCCGGTACGGGGTGGCCGCGTCGTGCGTCGCCTGGAACAGCAGGACCGGCGGCAGCCGGTCGTTGGCCACGTTCACCGGACGCAGGGAGGGCGTCGGCCAGAACGCGCACGGTGCGTTGTACCAGGCGTTGTTCCAGGTCATGAACGGTGCCCGCGCGTGCACCGCCCAGTTGTCCTTGCGCCACTGCCGCCAGTCGCGCGGCCAGTTCGTGTCCCTGCACTGCACCGCGGTGTAGACGCTGTAGCCGTTCTCCCCGGCGGCGTCGACCGCGCCGAAGGTCTCGTACGCCTCGACCAGCGGGTCGGGGTCCTCGGCGTTGACGTACGCGGCGAACGCCTCGGCGAGGTGGGGCCAGTAGCCGTTGTAGTAGCCGCCGGGCAGGAACGTGTCCTCCAGCTCGGCCGCGCCCACCGTGCCGTCGGCGGGCTTCTCGGCCAGCGCCGCCCGCATCGCGTACCACCTGTCCTCGACCCGCTCCGGGTCCGTGCCGAGCCGGTACCTGGCGTCGTGCCGCGCGACCCACGCCATGAAGGCCCGGTGCCGGTCGTCGAACGCCATGTCCTGGGTGAGGTTGTTGTCGTACCAGACGCCGGTGGGGTCGACGACCGAGTCGAGGACCATGCGCCGCACCCGGTCCGGGTACAGCCCGGCGTACACCGCGCCGAGGTAGGTGCCGTACGAGTAGCCGAAGTAGCTGATCCGCGGCGCGCCGAGGGCGCGCCGGATCCGGTCCAGGTCCCGGGCGGTGCTGCGCGTGTCGATGTACGGCAGCACGCGCGCGTACTTCTTGCCGCAGGCGTCGGCGAAGGACCTCGCGCGCGTGAGGTGGGCCCGCTCGGCGGCCGGGGCGGCCGGCACGGAGCCGGGGCGTACGGGCCTGAAGTGGCCGGGAGCGCAGTTCAGCGCCGGCTCGCTCGCGCCGACGCCCCGCGGGTCGAAGCCGATGACGTCGTACTGGGCCGCCACCGCCCGGGGCAGCGAGGAGGCGACGTATCCGGCGAGGGTCAGACCGCTGCCGCCGGGCCCGCCGGGGTTGACCAGCAGGGGCCCCTGGTACTTCTTCGCGGTGTGCGGGACGCGGGACAGGGCGAGAGTGATGCTGCGCCCGCCGGGGTCCGCGTGGTCGAGCGGGACCTTCAGGGACGCGCACTGGAGCGTGGGGTAGTCGGTGGTGCCGCACTTCTTCCAGGTGAGCGGGGCGTCGTGCGGGGCGGCGTGCGGGGCGCTCGCCCGGGCGGGGACGGCCGTGAACGTCCCGGCCACCACGACGGCGGCGCCGCAGAGCGCGGCTGCGCGTTTCTTCATGGGTCCTCCCAGGACGGAGGGTGGCGCGGGGCCGCGCGTCCCGCGGCCCTCGCCGCATCGTCCCGGGCAGGGCACGTGCGAGAACGTCTTCCGCCGATACTTGACCCGATTGGATCGAGAGTTGCGCTCGAACGATCTCAAGGCACGTGAAGGCGGAGAACGGTCTCAACGAGCGACGGACGAGCGAAAGCGGAGAACGGTCTCAGATGAGTGAAAGCTGGGTCGGCTCGGTCATGGCCGGAGGCGTCGGGGCCGGCTCCGGCTCCCGGATCCGGCGGTGCGTCCCGGCGCGCGTGGGGCCGATTCCGTACTCCTCGGCCAGATCGTGCACCTGACGGGTGATCCGGCGCTGGTACCACTTCGGGGCGTAGGCGCCGTCGGCGTACAGCCGCTCGTAGCGGCCCACCAGGTGTGGGTGCTCACGGCCGAGCCCAGGCCATGAACCACTCGCGCGCGCCCGGACGCAGATGCAGCACCAGCGGCGTGACCGAGGTGGCCCGGGAGGCCGCGATGGCCCGCACGGTGGCCCAGTACAAGGGCGGCCGGCCCAAGACGTTCACCCTCCCCGAGCGCCGGGAGATCAAGTTGCCTGATGCGGCACTAGTTCGCTCCGGCGAGCGATGATCCGCTCCAGGTCTCCCATACCCTGCACCCTCCCGCGATCTCACCGCGTACCCGTCCCGGTCACGGATCGTAGGAGTGGTCCCGGGGACGAGCGCAGCGGAACCCGAGAACCGCCTCAGCCGACAGGGCAGACGATCTTCACCATGGACACCCGCCGCCGACCAGCGCGAGCACGGCGACCCGCTTGCGGCCCCCGCCCGGACGCCGCACCCGCCCCAGGGGCCCCTCACCGGCCTCCAGTTCGAACACGCCCTTGCGGACGTCGTCTCGCTGACCACAGCGGCCTGCGCCACGGCCCGACACGCATACCACGCCAACGAGCCCCAGGACGGGAAGCAACACCTTGATTCCCTGCAAGCCTTAACCTCGCGCTTTCACGAGGTGGGGTGTCCGAGGTTTGATCAAATAAGCGGAGAGTGCTCCTGACCTGCAACGATGGGACTTGTCTAGGGTCCTGTCGGCTGCACTGAAAGAAGCACTCTCCAGGTGAAGAAGCGTATCGGGTCCTACCCGCGTGTCCGCATCGAGGGCGGCGGCCGCCAGGTGGTCTCCCAGGCAGGGGGCGTGCTGCTGGTCGAGACCGTCCGCAAGGCCGGCTTGGACACCGCGATATCAGCGGCGCTGACGCCGTGGCGGAAGGCTCGTGCGGTGCACGATCCGGGCAAGATCCTGCTGGACGTGGCCCTGGCGATTGCGCTGGGCGGGGACTGCCTCGCGGATGTCGCCATGCTGCGGGCCGAGCCGGCAGTGTTCGGGCCGGTGGCCTCCGACCCGACGGTCTCCCGCCTCATCGACACCCTCGCAGCCTCCGGAGAGAAGGCCCTGCGGGCTATCCGGGCCGCGCGGGCCGAAGTCCGGCAACGTGTCTGGTGGTTGGCCGGCCGGGAAGCGCCTGATGCGGGCGGCACGGTGACCGTCGACCTCGACGGGGTGCTGGTGATCGCGCACTCGGACAAGGAGGACGCCGCACCCACGTGGAAGCGGACCTACGGGCACCACCCGCTGATGGGGTTCGTCGACCACGGACCAGGCGGCACCGGTGAACCGGTCACGGCCCTGCTCAGACCGGGCAACGCGGGCTCGAACACGGCCACCGACCACATCACCGCCACCCAACTGGCCTTGGCCCAGCTGCCGAAGAAGTACCGGCGCGGACGTCGGACCCTGATCCGCACCGACTCCGCGGGCGGCACCCACGACTTCGTCGCCTGGCTCGCCCAGCGGGGACGGTGGCTGTCCTACTCGGTCGGCATGGTGATCACCGAGGCGATCCACCAGCATGTGCTGAAGGTTCCGGCATCGGCCTGGACGGCAGCCGTCGAGGCGGACGGCGAGATCCGCGACGGCGCCTGGGTCGCTGAACTCACCGGCGACGTCCTGGACGGCTGGCCGGAGGGCATGCGGCTGATCGTCAGGAAGGAACGACCGCATCCTGGAGCCCAGTTGCGGCTCACGGATGCCGACGGCATGCGGCTGACCTGTTTCGCCACCAACACCTCGGGCCGGCCGATCGCCGCCCTCGAGCTCCGTCACCGGCTGCGGGCCCGGGCCGAGGACCGCATCCGCGCCGCCCGGGCCACCGGCCTGCGCAACCTGCCCCTCCACCGCACGGCCCAGAACCGGATCTGGCTGGAGATCGTGCAGATCGCTCTCGAGCTGCTGGCCTGGATGCCGATGCTCGCCCTGACCGGCAAGGCCCGCCTCTGGGAGCCCCGCCGACTACGGCTTTGCCTGTTCACCGCGGCCGGACAGCTCGTGACCACCGGCCGCCGGCGGATCCTCCGCCTGGCCGGGCACTGGCCCTGGACCAGCCACCTCACCGCCGCTCTCGAACGGCTCGCACTCCTGCCGAACCCCGGCTGACCAGCAAATTCCCCGTCCCTACTACAGCACCTCACCACCCGGAGCAGTGGAACCCGGCGCCCCCGAGACGACACTCGGGCCCTCAGCCTGCCCAGCCTCCGCCACCCGCAACAAGATGGTCCGCCGACTCCGTCAGCGGACCATCAAGAAAGATCGAGGTTAATACATCAGGGTAAACGGCATGCGGAACAGTCAGGTTTTCAGTCAAGATCCATTTGGAAACGATTGTCGATTCTGGGAGCCCTCTCGGCTTGGGATGATCGCCAGCGGCCCCAATTGGGCCAAGTGAGTCGAATTTTCGGGAGCCTCTCTCCGTCGAGAGGGCGCTCTGAGGCGGGTTCTCGCCGAGATGGAGCGAGGGTGCCAGGAAATGGAACATCCGTGTCGGCGTGAGGCTTGCTGCATCTGACTTGTCTCCAGCGTTTCTCAGGTTGGCTCGTACTTGCACGTGCTAAACCTTGTAGTGACGCATGTGCAACTGAATCTGAGGCCTGTGGGGTGACCTTCAGTAAATACAGGTCTCAGAAACAAGGGCCATCGCAATAAGCACCCCCCACTCGGAAATTGCGAAGGAGCCGGGAAATGGCAACGATGAAGGCTGCTGTCGTCAGCGAGGTTAACGCCCCTTGGGTGCTGCAAGATGTCCCGAAGCCGGAAGCCGGCGCTCACCAGGTCCTCGTCAAGATCCATGCCTGTGGCGTGTGCTACACCGACGCACTGCTGGCTCAGGGAACGCTCAAGATGCGCGAGTTTCCCATGGTGCTCGGGCACGAAGGCGTCGGCGAGGTCGTCGCCGTAGGTGACGGTGTGACGTCACGCAAGATCGGGGACAGGGTGGGACTCCCCATCACCCAGAGAGCGTGCGGTCGGTGTGACTTCTGCCGGGAACGGCATGTGAACAGCTTCGTCACCGCGAATAACTGTGCCGCGCCTGTGCTGACAGGTGTGAATGTTGACGGTGGCCAGGCCGAGTATGTTGTGGCGGACGAGGAGGGCACGGTCCTGTTGCCCGAGGGGTTGTCGTATGAGCTGGCGGCGCCCACCGTCTGTGCGGGCTACACCGTGTGGGCAGCCCTTCGTCGTGCGAATGCCAAGCCAGGTGCACGGGTGGCTGTCGTCGGGATCGGCGGCGTCGGACATCTCGGAATCCAGTTCGCCAAAGCCGCAGGATGTCACGTTATCGCGGTAACGCACTCTCCCGACAAGCACGATCTGGCAAGGGAGCTGGGTGCGGATGATGTGGTAGCGAACGGCGCCGAGCTTCGAGAGGCAGGTGGCGCGGATGTGCTGCTCCACACTGCCCCGACTCACGACCCTGCCATTGATGCGATGCAGGGACTCCGTCCATGGGCAAAGATCATCCTCATGGGCATCTCGGCTGAGGACACCTTCCCGATCCCTGCCCTTGCCGTGACCGGGCAGAGCTTCGAAATCATCGGATCTGCCCACAACGGGCCGGAGTATCTGGCTGAAGCCCTGGAGATCGTTGCACGCGGGGATGTCAAGCCCATGATTGAGGTCTTCCCGAAGGAGGAGGTCGGCGAGGCATACAACCGCCTCATCAACGGGCAGTTGCGGTTCCGCGCCGTCGTCAAGTACGCCTAACCTCGATCCTTCATAGGGGTCCGGCAGCTTGCTGACGGACCCCTCCGACTCGTTCAGGAAGTTGGGTGGACTGGTGGCCCGGCCGTCGCGTGACGGAGGTGCTGAATGCGCTTGCGGGCCGCCGAGCTGGAGGCCACATTGGCTGCCTACCGGCCGTGCTGCCGAAACCGGTGGGTGAGGTGAAGTTCCTAAAAAGGCGGTTCGAGGCCACCCGCCTGAGGGCCCGCAAATACCTGCCGGCGAAGTGGTCCTCCCGGATGCTTCATGTCGCCGAGGCCGGATACTACGCCTGATGGGAACCGACCGTCATCAAACCTTCGGGTCAAGCACGCCTGGCTGACCTCGATCTTTCCTCTACGGGCCGCCGACGGAGTCGGTGCTCCGCTTCGTTGTTGATGGCGCGCTGGCACAAGCCCAACATCTCAGCCAGGACGTTCTGCGAGCACACGTGGCGGAGGTAGATCACGCTCAGCAGGACCCGGTCTGCGGGAGTGAGGACCGGACGCTTGTTGTCTCCGGCACCGTGGCGGCGGTGGCCGCCTCGCTTGCGGTGCAGGCGTTCCTCACGCAGGGAGCCCAGCTCGGGTGCGAGCTCCGCGGCCAGGGCTGCCGTCTCCTCGCGGCTCATCCTGGTCAGGGCAGGCTCGGCCGGCAGATCGAGCACCCGTTGGCGGGCTGGGTCATGGTCTGTGACCTGCGCAGGCGCGTCGTTGAGGTGGCCGTCAGGCCGGACGGTGTAGTTCCAGGAGCCGTGCGTGTCGTGGTACTCGATCGGCAAGATCTTCAGCTGAGCCTTGCTGATCGAGATGCCCAGGGGGTAGCGGCGGGTGTCAAGTTGAGCTTCAACACGCAGTCCGCTGCGGGTCCGGGTCGCGGCAATGGCGTTGACGACGACGTCATGGCTGGTCAACGGACGCCCTCGCCAGTTCATCGTGATGTGTTGGCCCGGAGAAGAAGCTGTGGTCATCGACCCGGATCGGGTCACCCTTCGGCCGCCACTGACGGCCGGGGTTCGGCAGCTGCCCGATCATTTTCTTCTTCTTCGTGTCCACGCTGATGACAGGATCCCCCTCGGCCTGATGCCATTTGACCTGCTCATTGAGGTAGTGGAACTGGGCGTCACGATTGGGGTGTTGCTCGCCCTCCAGGGCCTTGGCCTGGGCCTGGAGGCTGAAGCCGTTGTCCTCCAGTAGCCGACCCACCGTCATCGCGGAGACCGGATGGCCTTGACGCGTCAGCTCGTCGGCGAGATTCCGCAGCGACTTGGTCGTCCACCGCAGCGGTGACATCGGATCGCCCCGCTCATCGGGCTCGACCAGCGCCATCAACGCAGGCAGCAGGGCCGGATCAACCTCCTCCGCACGCTTGCGTCCACCGCCCGGTCTCCGCATCCGTCCCACAGGCGGCCGAGCCTCACCCACCTCCAGCTCGAAAACACCCCTGCGGACCGTCGTCTCGCTCACCCGCGTGGCCCGCGCGACGGTCCGGACACCGCCATGCCCCAGCAGCCTCGCCTCGGCCCCCAGCAGCAGACGCCGTTGCCGTTCGTCCAGATGCGGCAGCAAGACCTCAAACCGCACGGCGAGTTGGCCGTGTTCCCCTTCCGGAAACGCCGTACCAGGTCAACGGGACACACCGCCGGAAGCGACGGCTTGTTTCCGTACGGCTCCCCTCTGTGACGCACCGCTCGGCACCGCGGTCGAGCACCTGGTCCGCGTCGCCGGGACGCGCTGGGCCACCGAGGAAGCCTTCCAGGCCGCGAAGAACGAATGCGGACTCGACCAGTACGAGGTCCGCCGCTACACCGGCTGGATGCGGCACATCACCCTGGCCATGCTGGCGCACGCCTTCCTGGCCGTCATGGCCACCGACGCCGCGGTAAAAGGGGCAGCAGAAACGGTTCCTGCCTTGCGCCCCTCACCGTGGCAGAAGTTCGGCGGCTCCTGGCAACTGGCGACTCGAGCCTCGCCGTTCACCAGCCCTTCATCAGTGCACGGGCACTGAGATGGTCGCACTGGCGCAGACGACGCCAAGCTGTCGCCCGCCGCTGTCACGATCTGCGGCGGCTGCACACGATCGAGGGGCGGCCCGGGAAAGAGAACACAGGCCGGAACTCAGCCCTCTACACTCACCCAGACCGCACCTGAACAGGGAAAACGTCAAAGTTCTGCTGGAGTACTAAGAGGGTGGCTACAGGTGATGACCCTCTTAAGGGCGTAGAACCCCATGTGAATGCGCAAGTCGATGGAGTCGCCCATGCTGCCTGCGGTGTATCGCAAGCCCTCACGGGAAAAGGGCATGGGTGAACGTAACCGTTGCGAAGGCCGCATCCCCCCACGCACCAAGGTCTTCATCAGATGGCAGCCATATCTCCCATGAGCGGCTGCCTCGGCCTCCGGGCATCGCTTGGGACTGGGGCCAGACGTTCGCATCGAGATCACTGCTTTCGCAGTCATGGCCTTCATACAGCCACACGTTGGGTCGCACAGACACCTGTTCGTCGTCACGCAGAAATGCCCGCACAGACAGAACGGCTCTGGCTTCATCGCCTGCACACACTTTGAAGGTCTTTCTCCACGATCGGTCGTTGTGTGTGAGAGCGAATGTTTCCCGGATCGGACTTTCATTCCGGACGGAGCTACCCCCCCAGACATCAACCCCGTCACGTGCCCCGATCTTGCCTTGGACAACGATGATGTGCTGTACAGCTGCTGAAGCGGGCTCCGTCATGCCCGCAAAGGGAATGGGAGCCAACAGGGCGGCAGTCGCTACGAAACGTCCGAATCGCATGCCGAGCCTCGTTTCAGGTTGTGACCGGTGTGATCACGGCGTCGGAGCCCACCTCGATACGTCGTTCACACAGGCTGAGCCTGCGAGGGCGCCGCCATGCACGAGGTGACTGGCGCCTAGTGCAACGCTTCATGTGCACCACCTCGCTCGTGTGCCACAAGCGGAGTCGCCAGTGGCTACACGGCAGTGCCGGTGAACAGTGGGTGGCGCCTGCACGAGATCAGGCAGACAAGTCCACCCCGGTATTGAGGCCCCGATTCGTTGCAACCCTAGGCGGCTTGCATCCTCGAAAGACCTACTTTTCATAGTGCACCCAGGGCACTTGAAGTGCCAGCCAGCACTACTCCACGGCGAATCAGGCGTCATGAGCAGACCCAGCCACGAGTGTGGCCGCGGCCGCAAGGCGGACTGGCTCCAGGTCCCGGGCTGGTGTCAGGTCCGGATCGAAGTGCCGATCGTCCAGCAGTGCACCGATCCGCCCTTCGGCAACACGCTCGCCGAGCGTGACGAGCTGGTCGGCTGGAGGTGCGAGAGCCTGGTTTCCTTCGCTGTCCACCCGGGACTGTGCGCACCGCAGTGCCGCCACGACGAGCGCGGCGCGCCCCTTGAGTTGCTGTCGCCTGTGAGATCGGAGGCAGATGCACGCTTGAACGGTGAAGTCGCATTACTTCGTCCTCTACGCCGGTCAACGCGCTTGCCAGGCCACGGAGCTCCCTTGGCCGCTTCTGCCAGTTTGCCTTCTTCGCGCGAGCGCATGCGGAGACTGCGTTCGTAGCCGCGCTGACGGACCGGAACCGCCTTGCCGTAGGTGTCGACTTGGAGAGGGGCAAGCCGCGGCCGGCCGCGGTTGCGAAGGCCGGCCCGAGGGGTGCGACCCAAAGGGTCAGGAAGACGGCCAGTCCGATGAACGGGACCACGGTAGAGGCGACCACTGTCTCCGAAGCCGTGTCGAAGTGTCCGCTCCGGATCGCTTCCCATCCGTCTACGGGCGCTTCAGTGAAGGGTTTCAGTGGAGCCCAGAGATTTCCCTTTGCCCAGGTAGTCGTGATGGCGTCAACCCACAAGACCACGACGAAGATGCTCGGTATCTCAGTGGCGGCGAGGGCGCGCGGGTGTGCGTAGTGCCTCGCGCGTAGGGCAAGGCGCAGTCGTCTGGACGCCGGCGGAAGATTCTTTGCCTCGCCGGGTGAAAATGCGAGGCGTCCGCCCTGCTGGAAGTCCGCAAGCTTCCGGCAGGGCGGTCTTCTGTGTCCGCCGTTCTCGTGAACGGCCTCAGGGCCCGCCGCGCCGCGGGCTTGCGGGCCCGCGACGCGGCGGGAGCTCACTATGTGGCTGCGCGATGCCTGGTCTGATCGCGCAGCAAGAGCCATGGAACTGCACCGGCGGAAGCGGGGCGCGGTGCGCCCTCGCCCTGTAGGAGGGCGGCGTAGGCTGCCTTCCCCGCCTCCCTCGGAGCGGGTCCCCCGCCCGGGTGCTCCTCAGCTGGGATCGACGCAGCCATGGCTTTCCAGGCCCTGTCTGCGCGCGGTGAGCTGGGCATCGAACCTCCCCGAGTAATAGTCGCGTGCGTGCAGCCCCGGTAGGGGTTCACCGTCCACTCGAAGGGCATGCGGGAGGCCCCGGCACCCGGTTGATGATCGAGCGGGTCCGCACCTCGTGGAACGTGATGCCGGCGAACTCGGGGGTGTCGAAGATGCGGGTGATCACCGCGTCCGCGCCGAACAGCGCGGGGTCGGCCGGGCTGTCGCCGGATCCCGGGGTCAGGTTCTCCCAGCGCATGACGCCTCCTCGGTAGCACTGCCCCCACAATAGAACAGGTGTTCCCATGATCGTGTGACCGTTCACGTCCGATCGCGCGGCGAAACCCGATCGATCACATCCGGCCCCCGATTTGGGGGGCCGGTCGGCGGGGTGGTTGGCTTGCCCCAACCCCGAGAACTCAGGTGCTGGAGGAACTCCATGGCGCAGGTCGAGGCCACAACGGAACGGGTCGTCGCGGCGGACGCGGAGAAGGTGTTCGACACCCTCGCCGACTACAGCGGCACGCGCGCGAAGCTGCTGCCCGAGCACTTCAGCGAGTACGAGGTGCGCGAGGGCGGCGACGGTGAGGGCACCCTCGTCCACTGGAAGCTCCAGGCCACCAGCAAGCGCGTCCGTGACTGCCTCCTGGAGGTCAGCGAGCCGACCGACGGCGAGCTGGTCGAGAAGGACCGCAACTCCTCCATGGTCACCACCTGGCGGGTCACCCCGGCCGGCGAGGGCAGGTCCCGCGTCGTGGTGACCACCACCTGGTCCGGCGCCGGCGGCATCGGCGGCTTCTTCGAGAGGACCTTCGCGCCCAAGGGGCTCGGCCGGATCTACGACGTGGTCCTCGCCAGGCTCGCCGCCGAAGTGGAGAAGTGACCCAAGAGGCCGGTGGCCAAAGGCCGTTGGCCTCTCACCGTTTCGGGTGATCTCCGCGCCGGAAGGCATGATGCCGTAACTCGTCGCGCTTGTTGGTAGTTGTCGCTTTTACGCGGGAATTGTGCAGCAGCGCGACGAGGGGAGCGGCACGTGGGCGGGACCACTCTGGTGAAGGACGAACCGGTCGCGGCGGCGCCCCCGCAGCTGCCGGCGCCACCGCCCGCCCAGGCCGTCGAACTCGGCCCGCGCCGCGTGCGGTTGGTCTTCTTCGCCCTGATGCTGGCCCTGCTCCTGGCCGCCCTGGAGCAGATGATCGTCGCCACCGCGCTGCCGAAGATCGTCGGCGAGCTGCACGGCCTGGACAAGATGTCCTGGGCGATCACCGCCTACCTGCTCACCGCCACCGTCGGACTGCCGATCTACGGCAAGCTGGGCGATCTGCTCGGCCGCAAGGGCGTCTTCCAGTTCGCCATCGTCGTCTTCGTGATCGGCTCCGCCCTCGCGGGCCGCGCGCAGACCATGGACCAGCTGATCGCCTTCCGCGCGGTGCAGGGCGTCGGCGCGGGCGGCCTCATGATCGGCGTGCAGGCGATCATCGCGGACGTCGTGCCGCCGCGGCAGCGCGGCAAGTTCATGGGGCTGATCGGCGCCGCCTTCGGTCTCGCCTCCGTCGCCGGACCGCTGCTCGGCGGTTACTTCACCGACCACCTCTCCTGGCGCTGGTGCTTCTACATCAACGTGCCCTTCGGCCTGGTCACCATGGCCGTCGTCGCCGTCGCCCTCACCCTGCCCAAGCCCACGGCCAAGCCCCGCTTCGACGTCCTCGGCGCCCTGCTGCTCACCGCGGCCTCCACCTGCCTGGTGCTGCTGACCAGTTGGGGAGGCACCGAGTACGCCTGGGGCTCCCGCGTCATCCTCGGGCTGACGGCCGGCGCCGTGACCGCCACCGTGCTCTTCCTGGTCGCCGAGCACATCGCCGCCGAACCCCTCATCCCGCTGCGGCTGTTCCGCGACTCGGTCTTCAACATCACCTCTCTGGTGGGCCTGGTGGTGGGCGTCGCGCTGTTCGGCGCCGCCAGCTACCTGCCGACGTTCCTGCAAATGGTGGACGGCGCCAGCGCCACCGAGTCGGGGCTGCTGATGCTGCCGATGATGGGCGGCATCGTCGGCGCGTCGATCGTCTGCGGACAGCTCATCAGCGCCACCGGCCGCTACAAGGCCCACCCGATCCTCGGCAGCGCCCTGTCCGTCCTCGGCATGTGGCTGCTCTCCCGGCTCGAGGCCGACACGCCCCGGCTGCACTACAGCGTCTGGATGGCCGTCCTCGGCACCGGGATCGGCATGGTGATGCCGGTGCTGATCCTCGCCGTGCAGAACTCCGTGCGCCCCGCCGACCTGGGCACCGCCACCAGCGCCAACAACTACTTCCGGCAGATCGGCGGCAGCGTCGGCGCCGCCGTCTTCGGCACCCTGTTCGCCGACCGGCTCACCGACGCCCTCGCCGACCGGCTGCCCGCGCGCGCGGGCGCCGCCCTGCCCGATGCCGAGTCCATCACCCCGCAAGCCGTCCACGCCCTGCCCCCGGCACTGCGCGACGGCTACATCCAGGCCTACGCCGACGCCATGCCGAGGATCTTCCTGTACCTCGTGCCCGTGCTCGTCGTCGGCCTGGTCCTCGCGTTCTTCCTCAAGGAGAAACCCCTGGTGACCCACCACACCCCCGAGACGGACATCCGGACGGTCAACGCAACGATCCCGCAGGCCCGTTCGCCGCACGCCGCCGGAATCGCCGTCTGCGGCACGGTCCAGCACCCCGACGGGACCGTCGTCCCGCGCGCGGCGCTCACCCTCATCGACGTCGCCGGACAGCAGATCGGGCGGGGCGCCAGCGGCGAGGACGGCCGCTACGCGCTGGCCACGCCGGGCTCCGGCTCCTACGTGCTGATCGCGGCGGCGGGCGGTCACCAGCCCCAGGCCGTCTCCGTGACCGTCGGCGAACGCCCCGTCGAGCTCGACGTCGTCCTCGGCGGGGCCGGACGCCTCGCGGGGGCCGTGGTCACCGCCGACGGCGCACCCGTGCGGGACGCCACGGTCACCCTCACCAACGTGCACGGCGAGGTCGTCGCCAGCACCCGCAGCGGACGCGAGGGCGGCTACGTCATCACCGACCTGGTCGCCGGTGAGTACACCCTCGCCGCCGGCGCGCCCGCGTTCCGCCCCACCGCCCTCCCGGTCAGCGTCCAGGCCGCCCGCGAGACCCGGCAGGACGTCGAACTCGCCGGCGGCGCCGTGCTGCGCGGCACCGTCCGGGCGAGCGGCGGACGGCCCGTGGAGGACGCGCGCGTGACCCTGCTCGACGCGGCGGGCAACGTCGTCGACACGCTCACCACCGGACCCGACGGCACCTTCCGGTTCGTCGACCTGTCCTCCGGCGAGTACACGGTCATCGCGGCCGGGTATCCGCCCGTGGCCACCGTGCTCCAGGTGGCCGGCGGGGGGCGCACGGAGCGGGACCTCCAGCTGGGGCACGAGGACTGAGCAGCCCGGGGGGCGCGCGATCGTGCGCCCGCGCGCCCCGGGACATCAATTCCCGTATTGCCGCCCACCACGCACGGGCGGAGCCGTACGGTGGTGACCCGGGGGCACAGATCTTGCACAGCCGTGGGGAGAGAGGGCCTGGGCCATGGACCGTGGCACCGACCGGGGAGCACCTCCCAGCCACCTGGCCGGGAGCACCGTGCCGACGGGACGTGTCCCGCTGGCCGTGGTCGTGGTGGACCGCGAGGGCCTGGTCTCCCACTGGAGCACCGGCGCGCGGCGGCTGTTCGGCACCGCCAGGGAGTCCGCGATCGGCCGCCCGGCCGGCGACCTGCTGCCCGTCTCCGGCGCACTGCCCGCGGAGCAGGAGCAGTCCCCGTACGGGCCTTACGGGGCGCACGACGGTCCCGGCCCGGACCTGGGGGTCTCGCTCGACGGCGGGCTGTCCTACCCGGCCGCGGGCAGCGCCCGCGTCACGGTGCCCGACGGCGGCCGGGTCGACGTCCTGTGGTGGGCGTATCCGCTGGTGGGACCCGGCGCGGAGCGGCTGCTGGTACTCGCCGCCGACGCGGCCGCGCTGCGCCCGCACGAGACGGACGAGGACGCCGCCGTCGAGCGGATCGCGCCCGCCTTCGCCCTGCACACCGACTTCCCCGGCGCCGACGAACTGGCCCGCAGGCTCCCCGAGATCCTGCCCAGCATGAGCGTCGAGGAGAGCGCCCGCATCGTCGGGCAGGTCCTCGAACTCGGCTACCCGATCCTGGAGTTCAGTCAGAACGACCGTGTGCCGGTCACCCCGGACTGGGGCGTGCCCCGGCGTGCCGAGCGCAAGGCGCGGCGCGCCCGGCTCGTCCGGGCCGTGGCCAACGGTGAGCCCGTGCCGGAGGAACTGCGGGACGAGGCCGAGGACCTCGAGTACGTGGCCGTGCGGGAGCGCCTGGAGTTCCTCAACGAGGTCAGCGGGAGGATCGGCACCTCGCTCGATCTGGCACGGACGATCGTCGAGGTCAGCAAGGCGGTCGTACCGCGCTTCACCGACGTCGCCGGCACCTATCTGCGCGAGCAGGTCGTGGCCGGCGAGGGCTTCCCGGACGGAGTGCCGGACACGACCACCATGTGGCACCGGGTGGCCCTCGAGCACACCGACGAACCCGGCCGCTGGGACGACGTGGTCCCGGTCGGCGAGGCCATGCCGTTCCCGGCGCACACGCCGTTCTTCCAGTGCATGACCACCGGCGAGCCCGTCCTCGTGCCCCGGATCAGCGAGCAGATGGGCCACGCCATCGCCTCGCAGTTCGAAAAGCGCGACATCCGGCCGCTGATCACGGGCCGCAGCATGCTCGTCGTCCCGCTGAAGGCGCGTCATGTGGTGCTCGGCTTCATGATCCTGCTGCGGCATCCGGAGCGCGCCGAGTTCAACGACATGGACAAGGTCACCGGCGCCGAACTCGCCGCCCGCGCGGGCCTCGTGCTGGACAACGCGCGCATGTACACCTTCCAGGAGAGCGTCGCCGAGACCCTCCAGGACAGCATGCTGCCGCACATCCCGCCGCGCATGGCGGGCTGCGACATCGCCACCCGCTACCTGCCCGGCACCATGCTGGGACGCGTCGGCGGCGACTGGTTCGACTCCGTCAAGCTGCCCGGCGCGCGCACCGCGTTCGTCGTCGGCGACGTCATGGGCCACGGCCTGAACTCGGCGGCCATGATGGGCCAACTGCGCACGGCCGTGCAGACCATGGCCGCCCTCGACCTGCCGCCCGCCCAGCTGCTGCGCAACCTCGACGACCTCGCCCAGCGGCTCGGCGACGGCTACCTCGCGACCTGCCTGTACGCCGTGTACGACCCGATCGCGAGCGAGCTGCACCTCGCCAACGCCGGTCACATCCCGCCCGTGCTGGTGCGCGCCGCCGACGGGCGCAGCGAACTGCTCGACCTGCCCACCGGGGCGCCCATCGGCGTCGGCGGGGTCCCGTTCGAGGCGGTACGCGTGCGCGTGGAGCCCGGTGACCGGCTCGTGATGTGCACCGACGGGCTGGTCGAGATGCGCGGCGAGGACATCGGTGTCGGACTGGCCACGCTGTGCGAGTCGGCCGCGCACCCCGCCGCGTCCATGGACGACGCCTGCGACACGATCATCCGCGCCCTCAACACCCGCGGCGGCCGCAAGGACGACGTCGCCCTGCTGATGGCCCGCCTGGGCGGCATCGAGCCCGACGACGTCGCCGAGTGGCGGTTCGCCGCGGACCCGGCCGAGGTGGGCCGGGCGCGCGCGGTGGTCCGTGAGCAGCTGCACGCGTGGGGCCTGCCGAAGCTCGCGGACAACGCCGAGCTGATGGTCAGCGAGCTGGTCACCAACGCCGTACGGCACTCCTACCGCGGGCCGGTCGAGCTGCGCCTGGTGCGCGGCGACACACTGCTGTGCGAGGTGGACGACGACGAACACGACCTGCCGACGCTGCTCAGCGCCGGGCCCGGCGACGAGACCGGGCGCGGACTGCGGGTCGTCAGCACCCTCGCGCGCGAGTGGGGTGCCAGCCGCAGGGGAGCGGGCAAGACCGTCTGGTTCGAACTCACGCTGCCGCGCCGCTGATTCGTCCGCCGGGGGCGTACGCCGGTCGAACGGGCCGTGAAGGTGTACGCCGTGTACGCGCCGTGTCCTTGTGGCCGCGCCCCGGGCGCGATAGACCGTACTCGCCCGTCACCCACGGCGGGAAGCGGCGTCGGACCTGGGGAGTTGGCCATGAGCGTGACGAGTCGGTACCGGGAGGCCTGGGAGGGGTTCTGGCGCGAGGCGCCCGGCGAGCAGGGCTCGGTGTTCTGGGACGCCGAGCCCGCGCTGACCGCGGGACGGCATGTGGCCCTGTTCGAACCGCACCTGACCGACCCCGGTCTGCCCATGGTCGACCTGGGCTGCGGCAACGGCACCCAGACCCGCTTCCTCGCGGGCCGCTTCCCGCGCGTGCTCGGCGTCGACCTGTCCGCGGCGGCCGTCGACCACGCCGGGCAGGCGGACCCGGCGGGACAGGCGGCGTACCGCGTGCTGGACGCCGCCGACAAGACCGAGGCGCAGGCGCTGCACGCGGAGCTCGGCGACGCCAACGTGTACATGCGCGGCGTCCTGCACCAGTGCGAGCCCGCCGACCGGCAGCCGCTGGTCGACGGGATGGCGACGCTGGCCGGGGGGCGCGGCCGGGTCTTCCTCGTCGAGCTCGCCGAGGCCGCCGGGCTCGTCCTGCGCGGCCTGGCACAGAGCCAGGACGGGCCGCCCGCCAAGCTCGCCCCGGTCTTCCGGCACGGCATCGCGCCCGGCGAGGTGGCCGACGCAGCGGTGCCCGAGTTCCTGACCGCGGCCGGGCTCACCGTGCTCGCGAGCGGGGACCTGCCGCTGACCACGACCGAGTACGGGCCCGACGGCGCCCGGATCGAGCTGCCGTCGAAGTGGCTGGTGGCGGGCCGCACCGGGTGACGGGGCCCGCACGACGCCACAGGCCGGCGGCGGGCCGGCCCGGGTGCGCGAGGGGCGCGGCGGCGGAGGTCCGAAGCGGGCCACCGCCCGTCCCCGGCGCGTCACCGTGACGGTGCGTCCCGACACCGGCACCGGCCGAGCGGCCGGTGAACGGCACCCTGTCCTGGCCGCCCGTCGGATCAACGCGTAACGTGACGCACCATGAAGATCCTCATCAGCGCCGACATGGAGGGCGCCACCGGCGTCACCTGGCCGGCCGACGTGCTGCCCGGGACAGCCCAGTGGGAGCGCTGCAGGTCCATGTTCACCTCGGACGTGAACGCCGCCGCGCTCGGCTTCTACGACGGCGGCGCCGACGAGGTGCTCGTCAACGAGGCGCACTGGACGATGCGCAACCTGCTGCTGGAGCACCTGGACGAGCGGGTGCAGATGCTCACCGGGCGGCACAAGTCGCTGTCGATGGTCGAGGGCGTGCAGCACGGCGACGTGGACGGCATCGCGTTCGTCGGCTACCACGCGGGTGCGGGCGCGGAGGGCGTCCTCGCGCACACGTACCTGGCCAACTCCATCACCGGCGTGTGGCTGAACGGCGTACGGGCCAGCGAAGGGCTGCTGAACGCGCACGTCGTCGCCGAGTACGGGGTGCCCGTGGTGCTGGTGACGGGCGACGACGTGGCGTGCGAGGACGCGCTCGGGTACGCGCCCGAGGCGCTGAAGGTCGCCGTCAAGGACCATGTGTCGCGGTACGCCGCCGTGTGCCGGACGCCGGCCAGGACCGCAGCCGACATCCGCGCCGCCGCCAAGGAGGCGGCGGCGCTGGCGGTGCGCCACGAGCCGGTCGCGTCCGGCCCGTACACCGTCGCGGTCGAGTTCGACGCCGAGCATCTCGCCATGGCGGCGACCGTGGTGCCGGGCGTCGAACGGACCGGGGAGCGGAAGGTGGCGTACACCTGCGCGACCATGTACGAGGGGATCCGCACCTTCAAGGCGGTCACCACCGTCGTCTCGGCTGCCGTGGAGGAGCAGTATGGCTGACCAGCGCGCGCTCGACGAGGTCGTGGAGTTCACCTCCGGCCTCATCCGCATCGACACCACCAACCGGGGCGGCGGCGACTGCCAGGAGCGGCCGGCCGCCGAGTACGCGGCCGAGCGGCTGGCCGAGGCGGGCCTGGAGCCCACGCTCCTGGAGCGCACCAAGGGACGGACCAACGTGGTCGCCCGCATCGAGGGCACGGATCCGGGAGCCGATGCCCTGCTCGTCCACGGCCACTTGGACGTCGTGCCCGCCGAGGCCGCCGACTGGAGCGTGCACCCGTTCTCCGGAGAGGTCCGCGACGGTGTCGTCTGGGGCCGGGGCGCGGTCGACATGAAGAACATGGACGCGATGATCCTGGCCGTCGTACGGTCCTGGGCCCGCGAGGGCGTACGGCCCCGGCGGGACCTCGTCATCGCGTTCACCGCGGACGAGGAGGCCAGCGCCGAGGACGGCTCCGGCTTCCTCGCCGACCGGCACGCCGCGCTGTTCGAGGGGTGCACGGAAGGCATCAGCGAGTCCGGGGCGTTCACCTTCCACGACGGCGCGGGCCGGGAGATCTACCCGATCGCGGCCGGGGAGCGCGGCACGGGCTGGCTGAGGCTCACCGCGCGCGGTCGCGCCGGGCACGGCTCCAAGGTCAACCGGGAGAACGCGGTGACCCGACTGGCCGCCGCCGTCGCGCGGATCGGCGCGCACGAGTGGCCGCTCAGGCTCACCCCGACCGTACGGGCGGCGCTCACCGAACTCGCCGCGCTGTACGGCATCGACACCGACCTGAGCGACGTCGACCGGCTGCTGGAGAAGCTGGGCCCGGCCGCCAAGCTCGTCGAGGCCACCGTCCGCAACAGCGCCAACCCGACCATGCTGGACGCCGGTTACAAGATCAACGTCATCCCGGGCGAGGCCGTGGCCCACGTCGACGGGCGCTACCTGCCGGGCGGCGAGGAGGAGTTCCGGGACACCCTCGACCTCCTCACCGGGCCGGACGTGGACTGGGAGTTCGAGCACCGCGAGGTGGCGCTGCAGGCGCCGCTGGACTCGCCGACGTACGCCAGGATGCGGGCGGCCGTCGAGGAGTTCGCGCCCGAGGGGCACGTCGTGCCGTACTGCATGTCGGGCGGCACCGACGCCAAGCAGTTCTCCCGGCTCGGGATCACCGGCTACGGATTCGCGCCGCTGAAGCTGCCCGAGGGCCTCGACTACCAGGCCCTCTTCCACGGCGTCGACGAGCGGGTGCCCGTCGAGGCACTGCACTTCGGCGTCCGCGTCCTCGACCGTTTCCTGCGGGACGCCTGACCACATGGGGGAGAACGTGCACACCCTGCCGTACGGTTCCTGGCCGTCGCCCATCGCTGCGGAGCTCGCCGCCGCGCACGACGGGCACCCGGAGTTCGTGGGCTTCGTCGGCGACGAGGCGTGGTGGACCGAGCCACGGCCCACCGAGGGCGGCCGGCGCACGCTGGTGCGGCGGCACGCCGACGGCACGGAGGAGTCCGTGCTGCCCGCGCCGTGGAACGTGCGCAGCCGGGTCATCGAGTACGGCGGACAGCCCTGGGCCGGCACCCTCGTCGACGGGCGCCCCGTGGTGGTGTTCGTGCACTTCGCCGACCAGCGGCTGTACCGGTACGAGGAGGGCGGCGAGCCGCGTCCGCTGACCCCCGTGTCGCCGGTGGGCGGCGGGCTGCGGTGGGTCGATCCGCAGCTGCGCGTGGAGCGCGGCGAGGTGTGGTGCGTGCTGGAGGAGTTCACCGGCGACGGACCCACCGACGTGCGGCGCGTCCTGGCGGCCGTGCCGCTGGACGGCTCCGCCGCCGAGGACCGGGCCGCCGTACGCGAACTCGCCGGTGAGCGGCACCGTTTCGTCACCGGCCCCCGTCTCTCGCCCGACGGGCGGCGCGCGGCGTGGCTCGCCTGGGACCACCCGCGCATGCCGTGGGACGGTACGGAACTGGTGCTCGCCGACGTGACGGACGACGGCACGCTGACCGCGCCCCGCACGGTCGCCGGCGGCCCCGAGGAAGCCGTAGCGCAGGCGGAGTTCGACGCCGGCGGCGCCCTGCTGTACGTCAGCGACCGCACCGGCTGGTGGAACCTCTACCGCGACGGCGAACCGCTGTGCCCGCGCGAGGAGGAGTTCGGCGGGCCGCTGTGGCGCATCGGCCACCGCTGGTTCGCGCCGCTGGACAGCGGACTCGTCGCCGTCGTGCACGGCCGCGGCGCCACCGCCCTGGGCATACTCGACCCGGAGACCGGCGAGGTCGTCGACGCGGCCGGCCCCTGGACCGAGTTCGCACCCGCCCTCGCGGTGCACGGCGAGCGGGTCGTCGCCGTCGGCGCCAGCCCGCGCAGCGCCTACGAGGTCGTCGAACTGGACGCCCGCACCGGCCGGGCCCGGGTGATCGGCGCCGAGCACGACGACGTGGTGGACCCGGCGTACTATCCCGAACCGCAGATCCGCACCTTCACCGGACCCGCCGGACGCGAGATCCACGCGCACGTCTACCCGCCGCACCACCCCGGCTGCACCCCGCCCGGCGCCGAGCTGCCGCCGTACGTCGTCTGGGCGCACGGCGGGCCCACCAGCCGCGCCCCGCTCGTGTTGGACCTCCAGATCGCCTACTTCACCTCGCGCGGCATCGGGGTCGCCGAGGTCAACTACGGCGGCTCGACCGGCTACGGACGGGAGTACCGGGAGCGGCTGCGCGAACAGTGGGGCGTCGTCGACGTCGAGGACTGCGCGGCCGTCGCGCTGGCCCTCGCCGAGGAGGGCACCGCCGACCCCGGCCGGCTCGCGGTGCGCGGCGGCAGCGCGGGCGGCTGGACCACGGCCGCGTCGCTCACCATGACCGACGTGTACGCCTGCGGCACGATCATCTACCCGATCCTCGACCTCACCGGCTGGGCGACGGGGGAGACCCACGACTTCGAGTCGCAGTACCTGGAGAGCCTGGTCGGACCGCTCGCCGAGGTGCCCGGGCGGTACGCGCAGCGCTCGCCCGCCGAGCACGCCGACCGGATCACCGCGCCGTTCCTGCTGCTCCAGGGCCTGGACGACGTGATCTGCCCGCCCTCCCAGTGCGAGCGGTTCCTCGACCGGATGGAGGGGCGGCGCGTGCCGCACGCGTACATCGCGTTCGAGGGCGAGGGGCACGGGTTCCGGCGGGCGGACACCATGATCCGTGCGCTGGAGGCGGAACTCTCCCTGTACGCCCAGGTGTTCGGGCTCAATCCGCCCGGGGTGCCGACGCTGGAGCTGACCAAGTGAGAGAGCTGGTACGACCGCCCCGGCTGGCCCCCGGGGCGCGGGTGGCCGTCGTCGCGCCGAGCGGTCCGGTGCCCGAGGAACGGCTGCAGAACGGGCTCGACGTGCTGCGCGGCTGGGACCTCGACCCGGTGGTGGCACCCCATGTGCTGGACCGGCACGGCGAGTTCCCCTACCTGGCGGGCACGGACGCCGACCGGGCCGCCGACTTCCAGGACGCCTGGTGCGACCCGTCGGTGGCCGCCGTGCTGTGCGCCCGTGGCGGGTACGGGGCGCAGCGGATGGTGGACCTGCTCGACTGGGAGGCGCTGCGGGCGGCTGGACCGAAGGTGCTGGTCGGCTTCAGTGACGTCACCGCCCTGCACGAGGCCTTCGCCACCCGGCTCGGCCTGGTCACCCTGCACGGGCCGATGGCGGCCGGGGTCGACTTCATCAAGAACGCGCGGGCCCAGGAGCACCTGAAGGCCACGCTGTTCGCGCCGGAGACGGTCCGCACGATCGCCTCCGGCGGTGCCGCGCTGGTTCCCGGTCGGGCGCGGGGCGTCCTCCTCGGCGGCTGTCTGAGCCTGCTCGCCGCCGAACTGGGCACCCCGCACGCCCGGGCCGGCGCACAGGGCGGACTGCTCTGCCTGGAGGACGTGGGGGAGGAGACGTACCGGCTGGACCGCTGCCTCACCCAGCTCCTGCGCGCGGGCGTGCTCGACGGGGTGCGCGGGGTGCTGCTCGGGTCGTGGGAGCGGTGCGGTCCCTACGACCGGGTGCGCGCCCTGCTCGCCGAGCGGCTGGGCGGGCTCGGGGTGCCGGTCGTGGAGGAGTTCGGGTTCGGCCACTGTGAGGGGGCGCTGACGATTCCGTTCGGAGTCGCGGGCGAACTCGACGCGGACGCGGGCACCCTGACCCTGGACGCGCCGGCCCTGCGGTGAGCCGGTGCGACCGAGGCGTCGTCGAGCCGACGGAACTGAAACGCCGTCAAGAAACGTCCTTTACGGTGATTCACCCCGTCTGACACGTGTCACAGCATGACAACCGGCCAGTCCGCACGGGCCGGTGTGCGGGTTGTCCTCAGCGTGGAGGTCTCGTGTCCCGACGTGTGCCCAGGTCCCGCGCCGCCCTCCTCGGCGCCGTGCTCACCGCACCCCTCGCCCTCACCGTTCCCGCCACCGCCGCGACCGGCCAGTGCACCCAGCCACTCGGAGGCCTCCCTGGCCGGGCTGATCGGGCTGCCGGACCCGGCGCCGTACGACACCAGGGGCACCTACCTGGCCTGGACCGGTGCGCCGCTCGCGCGGGCCGTGGACGTCGTGGGAGCGCCCCGGGCCAGGCTGAGGGTCCTCTCGCCGCAGGCCGAGCGGACGCAGACGTCCGGCGACGCCGCCGACAAGCTGGTGCTGTTCGCCAAGCTGTACGACGTCGCCCCGGACGGCACCCAGACCGGTCCACCGGCTGGTCGCGCCGGTCCGGGTGCCGGACGTGCGCAAGCCGTTCACGGTGACGCTGCCGACGATCGTGCACCGCCACGAGCGGGGGCACCGGCTGCGATTCCTGATCGCCGCCAGTGACGGGGCGTACTTCGGCAACGGGGGCGTCAAACCGGTGACCGTGGTCGGCGCGCCCGACGACACCGGGGTGCTTCGGCTGCCGGTGGTCCGCGACTGACCCGTCGGCGCGCTGTGCCGGGCTGCCGGTCACCGGGCGGGGCGGCGGTCCACGGCCGGTCGTAGGGTGGCGGAATGCCGCACATCGCGTCCCGTTACCTGGCGCAGGGCCCCCGCGTGGGCATACGCCACTTCACCCACGAGGACGGCGCGGAGTTCACCGCGCGGGTCCGCGAGAGCAAGGACCTGCACCAGCCGTGGCTCTTCCCGCCGGACACCGCCGAGGACTACATCCACTACGCGGGCCGGCTGATCAAGGACCCGACGAAGGCCGGGTTCCTGGTCTGCGAGAGGGACACGGGCGCCCTCGCCGGATACATCAACATCAACAACATCGTCCGCGGCGCGTTCCAGAGCGGTGCTCTCGGATACGGCGCCTTCGCGCACGCCGCCGGGCGGGGCCTGATGCGCGAAGGGCTGAACCTGGTGATCGACCACGCCTTCGGGCCGCTGCGGCTGCACCGGCTGGAGATCAACGTGCAGCCCGGCAACGCCGCGTCCATCGCCCTGGCCCGCGCCTGCGGGTTCCGCCTGGAGGGCTTCTCGCCGAACATGCTCTTCATCGACGGCGCCTGGCGGGACCACGAACGCTGGGCGCTCACCGCCGAGATGCGCCACGGCAGTTGATCCAACCGGCGTCGAGGCCGGTGACCGAACAGGGCACGGCGGGCGAGCGGCGCACGGACGCAGGCGCGGGCGCCGTTGCGCAATCCTGACCGCCGCCGCGTTGGGGCCGGAGGCCGGTTCGCGCTCGTCGAGGCCGGGCTGCTGCCGCCCGCCGCCCGGACGGTACGACTTCCGGACGCGGTCTCCCACGCCTTGAGGGAGGGCAGGCCCGCCGCGTCCCACGTCCTGAGGGAGGGCAGGCCCGCCGCGTCCCACGTCCTGAGGGAGGGCAGGCGCGGTCTCGCCCCGGCCAGGGCGTGCGGGGCGCATACCCCCCGGGAGGTGGCGTTACGCGGAGGTGGCCACGGGTACCCGACCGCCATGGACCGCATGGATCATCTGGAGCACCTGGACAAGCACCTGGTGGACGAGCTGGCACAGGTCGCGCGGGAGACGATCCGCGACGAACTGCGACAGCAGACCCGCAAGCAGCGGCGCAAGGCCACGCTGTACGCCGCGTCCGGAGCCGTCGCGCTGTACGCGGGCGCGGCCGTCGCCCTGGCGGTCGGCCTGGCGCTCGCCGCCGTGCTGCCCGACTGGGCCGCCGCGCTGATCACCGCGGCGATCCTCGCCGTGGTCGCCTACCTGCTGCGCGGCGCGGCCAGGCCGCACGCCCCCGGGACGCCGCACGGGCGCGCCGAAATGGCGGCGGACCGCGCGCACGGCGCCGCCCCGCCCGTCGGCCCCGGCAACGCGCCGTACCCGCCGGTGCCGTCCGCACCGCCCACCCCGCCCGGGCGGGCCACCGCGCCGACCGACGCGCCGGGGGCGGACACGCCGGGGCCGGGCGCCCCGGCACCGGGCCCGCTGCTGCGGCCGGACCGCATCGACCCCGAGAACCCGCACCACCGGGCCTGACAGGGGGTGCGCAGACCCACCGAACGGAGCTTGACCGTCGTCGTGACCGGAGAGCGGGCCGGGCCACGGCGGCGGCTCCGTCGCGCGGGGCGACCGGCTCACCCTGTCGCCGGCGATCCCGTCGCAGCCGGCCGGTCCGCGGTCAGCGGCTCTGCTGGAGTTGGGGCAGCACCTTCGCGCGGTAGAAGTCGAAGAAGGCGCGCTGGTCCGGGCCGATCTGGTTGACGTAGATCCGGTCGAAGCCCGCCTCGGCGAACGCGCCGAGCGCGCGCACGTGCTCGTCGACGTCGTCGCCGCAGACCGTGTTCTCCCGGATCATGTCCTCGGTGACCAGCGGCTGGAGCTGCTCGAAGTGGCGCGGCGAGGGCAGGACCTGACCCATCTCGCCGGGCAGCAGCTCGTTCGACCACAGTCGGCGGACCGTGCGGACCGCCTCGTCGCGGTCGGTGCCGTAGCAGACCTTCGTCCCGCCGCTCACCGGCTTCCCGCCCCCGCCGCCCTTGCGGAACTGCTCCACCATCGACTGCTCCGGCGTCATCGTGATGTAGCCGTCGCCCACGCGCGCCGCGAGGGCCGTCGCCTTCGGGCCGAAGCCGGAGATGTCGATCGGGACGGGCTCGTCGGGGACCGTGTACAGGCGGGCGTTCTCCACCGTGTAGTGCGTCCCGTAGTGGCTGATCTCGTCGCCCGTGAACAGCTTGCGCATCACCTGGACGGCCTCCTCCAGCATGTCCATCCGGACGGAGGCGGGCGGCCAGGTGTGGCCGAGGATGTGCTCGTTGAGCGCCTCGCCCGTGCCCACGCCCAGGCGGAACCGCCCGTTGGTCAGCACCGCGCTGGTCGCGGCGGCCTGCGCCACCACCGCCGGGTGGATGCGGACCGTCGGGCAGGTCACCGCCGTCTCGACCGGCAGGGACACCGCCTGGGAGATCGCGCCGATCACCGACCACACGAACGGGCTCTGCCCCTGGGCGTCGTTCCACGGGTGGTAGTGGTCCGAGATCCACAGGGACTCGAATCCGGCCTGCTCGGCCATCCGCGCCTGCTCCACCAACTCCGCGGGGCCGAACTCCTCACAGGACAGGAAACAGCCGTACTCGGGCATGGGCGGCACCTCCGCGTCAGGCGCTGCGGGGCAGGTCGCCGGCCGGGTAACCGGCCTCCGGGGCGGCAAACGCCCGGCCGAACGGGGGGTCCGCCCGGGTTTGGGTGCCCTGACCAGGGGGACGCGGAAAACCTCGTACGAGACGACCGCCGGAGGCGAAACCGTGAGTCGACCCCGCATCGTGATCGTCGGTGCCGGCTTCGCCGGCTACCGGACGGCCCGCGAACTGTCGCGGCTGTCCCGGGGCAAGGCCGACATCACCCTGCTCAACCCGACCGACTACTTTCTGTATCTGCCGCTGCTGCCCCAGGTGGCCGCCGGGATCCTGGAGCCGCGCCGGGTGACCGTCTCCATCTCCAGCACCCTGCCACGGGTGCGGCTCGTCCTCGGCGAGGCCGACGGCATCGACCTCGACGCGCGGACCGTGCACTACTCCGACCCCGAGGGCGGGAGCGGCACGCTGGAGTACGACCGGCTGGTGCTCGCCGCCGGCAGCGTCAACAAACTGTTGCCCATCCCCGGCGTCGCCGAGCACGCGCACGGCTTCCGCGGCCTGCCCGAGGCGCTGTACCTGCGCGACCACGTGACCCGGCAGGTGGAACTGGCGGCCGCCGCCGCCGACCCCAAGAGCTGTGCCTCTCGCTGCACCTTCGTGGTGGTCGGCGCCGGCTACACCGGGACCGAGGTCGCCGCGCACGGGCAGATGTTCACCGACGCGCAGGTGCGCAAGCAGCCCCTGCGCGAGGGCATGCGGCCCCGCTGGATCCTGCTGGACATCGCCCCGCGGGTCCTGCCCGAGTTGGACGAACGGCTCTCCCGCACCGCCGACCGGGTGCTGCGGCAGCGCGGTGTCGACGTGCGGATGGGGACCTCCGTGAAGGAGGCCACGCACGGCGGGGTGCTGCTCACCGACGGCGAGTACGTCGAGACCCGCACGCTCGTGTGGTGCGTGGGCGTCCGGCCCGACCCCCTCGCCCAGTCCCTCGAACTGCCCATGGAACGCGGGCGGCTGCTCGTCGACCCGTACCTGCAGGTGCCGGGCCGCCCCGAGGTGTTCGCCGTCGGGGACGCCGCCGCCGTGCCCGACCTCGACAACCCCGGTCAGTACACGCCGATGACGGCACAGCACGCCTGGCGCCACGGCAAGGTGTGCGCCCTCAACATCGCCGCGTCGTTCGGGGTGGGGGAGCGGCGGGCCTACCGGCACCGGGACCTGGGCTTCGTGGTGGACCTGGGCGGTGCCAAGGCGGCGGCGAACCCGCTGGGCGTGCCGCTGTCCGGGATCGCCGCCGGCGCGGTCACCCGCGGCTATCACCTCGCCGCCATGCCGGGGAACCGGGTGCGGGTGGCCGCGGACTGGCTGCTGGACGCGATGCTGCCGCGCCAGGCCGTGCAGTTGGGGCTCGTCCGCTCCTGGTCGGTGCCGCTGGACACGTCGTCGCCGGAGCTGGTGCGCGTGCCGAACGGGGCGGAGCCGCGGTCCGGGACCGCCGGTGGCGCCCGGAAGGGACCCGGCGCCGCGGCGTCCCCCGACGCCGACGCCGACTCCGCGAGGAACCGGCCGGGACAGGAGCCCGCGAAGAACCAGCCCGGCGGCGAACCGGCCCGCAACCAGCCCGGCGAGGAGCCGCCCGAGGGCGGGCCCGCCGGCGAGCCCGGCGCGGACCACCCCGCCCCGGGCCCCGTGAAGCGCACCGACACCCCCGACGAAGGAGACCGATGAACACCCGTGAACTCGTCGAGCTGGGCCAGCAGCTGCGCGTGGACAGCGTGCGGGTCTCCGCCGCCGCAGGTTCCGGGCATCCGACGTCGTCGATGTCCGCCGCCGACCTGATGGCCGTACTCCTGGCCAACCACCTGCGCTACGACTTCGAGCGTCCGGACCACCCGGGCAACGACCGCTTCGTGCTGTCCAAGGGACACGCCTCGCCGCTGCTGTACTCGGCCTACAAGGCGGCCGGCGCCGTCGACGACGCGGAGCTGCTCACCTTCCGGGCGCTGGGCAGCCGGCTCGAGGGGCACCCGACACCGCAGCGGCTGCCGTGGGTCGAGACGGCCACCGGATCGTTGGGGCAGGGCCTGCCGGTCGGCGTGGGGATCGCCCTGTCCGGCGGGCGGCTCGACCGCACGGACTACCGGGTGTGGGTGCTGTGCGGGGACAGTGAGCTGGCCGAGGGCTCCGTGTGGGAGGCCGCCGAGCACGCCGCGTTCGAGCACCTGGACAACCTCACCGCGATCGTCGACGTCAACCGGCTGGGCCAGCGCGGACCCACCCGGCACGGCCACGACCTCGACGCCTACGCCCGCCGCTTCCAGGCCTTCGGCTGGCACACCATCGAGATCGACGGGCACGACGTGGACGCGATCGACCGGGCGTACGGGGAGGCCATCTCGACCAAGGGCCAGCCGACCGCCGTCCTCGCCCGCACCTTCAAGGGCAAGGGCGTCGAGGCCGTCCAGGACCGTGAGGGGCTGCACGGCAAGCCGCTGCCCGACGCCGACGAGGCCATCGCCGAACTCGGCGGCCGCCGCGAGCTGCGCGTCACGGTGCAGGAGCCGCCCGCCGCGCGCCTGCTGCACGCCGTCGGCGAGAAGCACGTCGAGCTGCCCCGCTTCGACCTGGGCGAGGAGGTGGCGACCCGGGACGCCTACGGCAAGGCACTGGCCGCCCTCGGCGCCGGACGCGAGGACGTCGTCGCCCTCGACGGCGAGGTCAGCGACTCCACACGGGCCGAGGCCTTCGCCAAGGAGTACCCCGAGCGCTTCTTCGAGTGCTACATCGCCGAGCAGCAGATGGTCGCCGCCGCGGTGGGCCTGTCCACGCGCGGCTGGGTGCCGTACGCCTCCTCGTTCGCGGCCTTCCTCACGCGTGCGTACGACTTCGTCCGCATGGCCTCCGTCAGCGGGGCCGGGATCAACCTGGTCGGTTCGCACGCGGGCGTCGCGATCGGGCAGGACGGGCCCTCGCAGATGGGCCTGGAGGACCTGGCGATGTTCCGGGCCGTGCACGGCTCGACCGTGCTGTACCCGTGCGACGCCAACCAGACCGCCCGGCTCGTCGCCGCCATGGCCGACCTGGACGGCATCCGCTACCTGCGCACCTCGCGCGGCAGGAGCAGGGTGATCTACGGACCCGACGAGGAGTTCCCGGTGGGCGGCAGCAAGGTGCTGCGCTCCTCCGGGACCGACCGGCTGACCCTGGTCGCGGCGGGCGTCACCGTCCCCGAGGCGCTGGCCGCCGCCGGCGCGCTGGACCGCGAGGGCATCCAGGTGCGGGTGATCGACCTGTATTCGGTCAAGCCCGTCGACCGGCTGACGTTGCGTCAGGCCGCCGAGGACACCGGCTGCCTCATCACCGTCGAGGACCACCACGAGGAGGGCGGTCTCGGTGACGCGGTCCTCGACGCCTTCCTCGACGGCCGTCCCGTGCCCCGGCTGGTGCGTCTCGCGGTGCGGACGATGCCGGGGTCCGCCGCGCCCGACGAGCAGCTGCACGCCGCGGGCATCGACGCCGAGTCCATCGCCGCCGCCGTCCAACTGCTGGTGGAGCAGGCGGTCGTACGGTGAGCGGTGCCGACGCCGTCACCGTGCGGGCGGGCCGGCGCACGGTCGAGGTGCACCGGCCGGACAAGCTGCTCTTCCCCGGCGGCGGCGAGGCCAAGGAGTACACCAAGCGGGACCTCGTCGACTACTACCGGGCCGTCGCGCCGTTCATGCTGCCGCACCTGCGGGGCCGTCCGCTGATGCTCCAGCGGCATCCGGACGGCCTCGACGGCCCCCAATTCATGCAGAAGAACACGCCGGAGAGCTACCCGGAGTGGATCACCCGCGTCGAGGTGCCCAAGGAGGGCGGCACCGTCCGCCACACCGTCTGCGACGACGCCGCCACCCTCGTCCACCTCGCCGACCAGGCGTGCCTCACGCTGCACCGCTGGCTCTCCCGGTCCGACCGGCTCGACCGGCCGGACCGCATGGTGTTCGACCTGGACCCCTCCGGCGACTCCTTCGCGCCCGTGCGCGAGGCCGCCTGGCAGCTCGCGGACCTGCTCGACGAACTGAGGCTGCCGTCGGCGCTGATGACCACCGGCTCGCGCGGACTGCATGTCGTCGTGCCGCTCAACGGGCACCACGACTTCGACGAGGTGCGCGCGTTCGCCCGGGACGTCGCCGACACCCTGGCCGCCGCGCACCCCGACCGGCTCACCACCGCCGCCCGCAAGAAGGACCGCGGCGAGCGGCTCTACCTCGACGTGCAGCGCAACGGCTACGCGCAGACCGCCGTCGTGCCCTTCTCCGTACGGGCCCGGCCCGGCGCGCCGGTCGCCGTGCCCGTGGCCTGGGACCAGCTCGACCACCCTGGCTTCGGCCCGCGCCGCTGGACCCTCGCCGACGCCGTCGACCAGGCACGCACCAACCCCTGGGCCGGCGTGCCGAACCGCGGCCGCTCCCTCGGGCCGGCCCGGCGCAGGCTCAACGCCCTGCGCGGCTGAACCCGCGCAGCACCAGGTGTGCGTGGGCGACACATGCACCGCCCCTGCGCAGGCGTGATGCGCCCGGCCGCGAAAGCGTGCGCCTTCAGAAGGTTTGGCCAACGAAGCAGCGGCCACCCGAAGTTCGAGGTGGCCATGTCGAACACAAAGAACACGTCAGATTCGCAGAATTCACGTAACTCCCCCAAGGAGCAGGACGACAGTCCGGCGGACGACCGGCCGAGCCCCATGCAGGTACTGCGCAACGCGCGCACTCAGCTGGCGGAGCTCACCGGTATGGCCCCCGAGAACGTGTCGTCCTTCGAACAGACCGAGGACGGCTGGTCCTTGGAGGTCGAGGTCCTCGAACTGCCCCGGGTGCCCGACACGATGAGCCTGATGGCGAGCTACCAGGTCGACCTGGACCCCGACGGACAGCTCACCGGCTACCGGCGCGTTCGCCGTTACGAGCGCGGGCGGGCCGACTCACACAGGCCGGGCGGCCGCTAGGCCGCCCACCCGGAGCCACACCCAACGGATAGGAGGAACAGCCGGCATGACCGTTGTACCGGCACAGCAGACCGGCGGTGGAGGCGGCAGCAGCGGCCTCTACGACGTGCTTGAACTCGTTCTCGACAGGGGGCTCGTGATCGACGCCTTCGTCCGCGTCTCCCTGGTCGGCATCGAGATCCTGAAGATCGACGTCCGGGTCGTCGTCGCCAGCGTCGACACCTACCTGCGCTTCGCCGAGGCGTGCAACCGGCTCGACCTGGAGGCCGGCCCGCGCAAGAGCCCCGGCCTGCCCGACGTCGTCGGTCAGATCACCGAGTCCGGCGCGCGCGGCAAGTCCAAGGGCGCGCTGTCCGGCGCCGCGCAGACCATATCCGACGCCTTCAAGCAGGCCCGCGACGAGGGTGAGGCCGAGCCCCGGCCGCGCGCCCGCAGGACCACGTCCACGCGCCGCAGGGAGGAGCAGGAGTGAGCACCTACGTCTACGGCATCACCGCGAGCGCGCACCCCGCCCTCCCCGACGGCATGGGCGGCGTCGGCGACCCGGCCCGGCCCGTGCGCATCCTGAAGGAGGGCGACCTGGCGGCGATCGTCAGCGACGCGCCCGAGGGGCTGCGCCCCAAGCGCAAGGATCTGCTGGCCCATCAGAACGTGCTCGCGGAGGCCGGGTCGGCCGGATGCGTGCTGCCGATGCGGTTCGGCAGCGTCGCTCAGGACGACACGGCGGTCACGGGCGTGCTCGCCGAGCGCGCCGAGCACTACAAGGAGCGCCTGACAGCACTGGACGGGCGCATCGAGTACAACATCAAGGCCAACCACGTCGAGGAAGCGGTCCTGCACCACGTGATGGCCGAGAGCCCCGAGATCCGCGCGCTCGCCGAGGCCAACCGCACGTCCGGGGGCGGCAGTTACGAGGACAAGATCCGGCTCGGAGAGATGGTCGCGGCCGCGGTCAAGGCCAAGGAGGCCGGGGACGCCCACGCGCTCCAGCAGGCCCTGGAGCCGGTCGCGGAGGCGGTCAGCGTGGGCCCGGAGTCCACCGGCTGGCTGGCCAACGTGTCGTTCCTCGTGGACCGGGGGTCGGCGGAGAACTTCCTGGCCGCCGTGGAGCAGGCCCGCAAGGACCTGCCGCACCTGGAGGTGCGGGTGAACGGCCCGCTGCCCCCGTACAGCTTCGTCGAGCCCGGCCCCGCCGAGCCGGCGGGCAGCACGGCCGGCGGCGCGGAGACCGGGGCCGGGTGAGGACATGGGCCTGATCTCGGAGGTGCTGCTGCTGCCGTTCGCCCCGGTGCGCGGCAGCGCCTGGGCCATCGGACAGGTGCTCCACGAGGCGGAGCGGATCTACTACGACCCCGCCACGATCCGGGCCGAGCTGGCCCGGCTGGAGGAACGGCTGGAGGCCGGGGAGATCAGTGAGGAGGAGTTCGACCGGGAGGAGGACGAACTCCTCGACCGGCTGGAGATCGCTTCGCGCAACCGCGCGGGAACGGGCAACGGGACAACACCATGAACCGAGTGGGACTGGGCCTCGCGGTAGGGGCCGGATACGTCCTCGGACGGACGAGGAAACTGAAACTGGCGTTCGCCGTCGGCACGCTCGTCGCCGGCAAGCGGATGAACCTGGGCCCGCGGGCGCTCGCGGAACTGGTCTCCGGGCAGCTGCGCGACAATCCGCAGTTCAAGGAGATCGGAGACCAGCTCCGTCAGGACCTGCGGGGCGTGGGCGGCGCGGCGACGGGCGCCCTGGTGGAGCGGCGGCTCGACGCGCTCGCCGACCGTCTGCACGACCGGACGGCGGGCGTGCGGGAGCGGCTGAGCGGTGTCGTGCCGGGGCGACGGCAACTCGATTACGACGACGAGGACCGCTACGACGAGGACCGCTACGACGACGAGGGCCACGCGGAGCCGGACGACGACGAGCGGTACGACGACGAACCGGACGCCGGACGCTCCCGTGACGAGGCTCGCGGCACGGCGGATCCGGAGGAGTCCCCGGCCGAGCGGGCCGGGGCGAAGAAGGGGGCGGCGAAGAAGGCCGCCGACAAGGCGCCCGCGCGCAAGGCGGCCCCGGCGAAGAAGGCCGCCGCCAAGCGGACCGCCGCCCGCAAGACCGCCGCCTCGGGCAAGACGGCGGCACGGAAGACGGCCTCCGCGCGCGGCGCCGCCCGGATACCGAAGGGAGGCGGTGACCGATGACCGACACCCTCGGATCGGCCACGTCCACGGCGGGCCGTGCGGCCCGCGGCAACCCGCTCTCCGAGGTGGCCCACAGCGAGGCCGCCGACCGGCTGAAGGCGGAGGCGCAGGAGTACCTCGCCGCGCAGACCACCCGGGTGCTCACCGGCCTCGGCCGCAAGCTGGGCGAGACCACCGGCAGGCTGAACGACATCGCCGAGGGCCGCAGCCCCGGCTTCGCCAAGCTCGCCCTCGACGGCGGCCGCAAGCTCGCCGAGGGCAAGGGCCCGCTGCGCGCGGCGCTGGAGCTCGGCGCCTCACGGGCCAAGGACAACGTGGTCGGCGCGTTCAAGAACATGACCGGCGGCAAGGGCGGGCGCATGGGCGGCTCCGGCCACCGGCCCACCGTGATCATCGAGTACGTCGACGTCGGGGTGCCGCTGCGCACGGCGTACGACCAGTGGACCCGCTACCAGGACTTCAGCACCTTCGCCAAGGGCGTCAAGAGCGCGGAGCGCGCCGACGACACCACCTCGGACTGGCAGCTGAAGGTCTTCTGGTCCAACCGCAGCTGGAAGGCCCGCACCACCGAGCAGGTCCCCGACGACCGGATCGCCTGGACCTCGGAAGGCGCCAAGGGCACCACCAAGGGCGTGGTCTCCTTCCACCGGCTCGCCGACAACCTCACCAGGGTCCTGCTGGTGATCGAGTACTACCCGAAGGGCCTGTTCGAGAAGACCGGCAACCTCTGGCGTGCCCAGGGCCGCCGTGCCCGGCTCGACCTGAAGAACTTCGCCCGCCACATCACCCTGCGTGGTGAGGCGGAGGACGGCTGGCGCGGGGAGATCCGCGACGGCGAGGTCGTCCGCGGACACGACGAGGCGGTCGCCGAGGAGGAGGACGCCGAGCGGGACGAGGGCGGGTACGACGGGTACGACGAGTACGAGGAGTACGACGAGGACCGGGAACCCGAGGAGGAGTACGAGGACGGGGAACCCCGTGCGGAAGGGGAACACGGACCGGAGAACGAGACCGAGGAGAACGAGGAACCCGAGGAGCACGAGGAGACCGACGACGAGTACCGGGACGAGTACGCCGAGGCCCGGAGCCGTCGATGACGTCACCGACCCGCCTGCCCGACCCCTACGGCCACGACGGCGGCGCCAACCTCGCCGACATCCTGGAGCGGGTGCTCGACAAGGGCGTCGTCATCGCCGGCGACATCCGGATCAACCTGCTCGACATCGAGCTGCTCACCATCAAGCTGCGGCTCATCGTGGCCTCCGTCGACAAGGCGAAGGAGATGGGCATCGACTGGTGGGAGGACGACCCGGCCCTGTCGTCGGGCGCCCGCCGCAAGGAACTGGCCCGGGAGAACGCCGAGCTGCGCGAGCGGCTCGCGGCGCTGGAGACCGGCCGCGCACAGGAGGAGAGCCCATGACCGGACTGCGGTACGTGTACGCCGTCTGCCGCCCCTTCGGCGCGGCTC
This sequence comes from Streptomyces chromofuscus, assembly GCF_015160875.1. Classification (NCBI taxonomy): domain Bacteria; kingdom Bacillati; phylum Actinomycetota; class Actinomycetes; order Kitasatosporales; family Streptomycetaceae; genus Streptomyces; species Streptomyces chromofuscus. The sequence continues at coordinate 6,789,550 of NZ_CP063374.1, forward strand.
TGCAGTCCCAGCTGACGGGTGTCGCGGGCGCACCGCCCAAGCTGCTGCACCACCGCGGCCTGGTCGCGGTGGTCAGCTCGGTGCCGGAGCGGGACTTCGCCGAGGAGCCGCTGCACGCCCACCTGGAGGACCTGGACTGGCTCACCGCCACCGCCCGTGCCCACCAGGGCGTCATCGACGCGCTCACCACGGTGACGACGCCGCTGCCGCTCCGGCTGGGCACGGTCTTCCGGGACGACAGCGGCGTCAGGATGATGCTGGAGGCCCGCGAGGGCGACTTCCTGCGCACCCTGGACCGGCTGACGGGCCGGGTGGAGTGGGGCGTGAAGGTGTACGCCGAACCGGCGCCCGGCCAGTCCGCGGAGGCCGGCGAGCCCGCCGCGACGCCGCCGGGCCCGGGCGTGGAGAGCGGGCGGACGGCCGGGACGCCCATGTCCGGGCGGGACTATCTGCGACGGCGCAGCAGGAGTGTCAGGGAACGTGAGTCGGGGCTGCGCAAGGCGGAGGAGTTCGCGGAACGGCTGCACGAGAGGCTCGCCGCGCACGCCGAGGACGCACGGCTGCACGCGCCGCAGAGCGCCCAGCTGTCCGGGGCCTCGGGCCGCAACGTGCTGAACGCGGCCTACCTGGTGCCGCGCGCCGAGTCCGAGGAGTTCGTGGAGATCGTGGACCGCACCAAGGACGAGATGCCGGGAATCCGGGTGGAGCTCACCGGCCCCTGGGCGGCCTACTCCTTCGCGGGGGAGAAGCCGTGACGGTGATCGAACGCCGTGAGATCGCCCTGGTGGACCTGCTCGACCGGCTGCTGGCCGGCGGTGTGGTCATCACCGGCGACATCACGCTGCGCATCGCGGACGTCGACCTGGTCCGCGTCGACCTCAACGCGCTGATCAGCTCCGTGAACGCCCAGGTGCCCTCCCCCTGGGGTGATCCGACGTGACGGCTCCCCGCAAGCGGCTCGACCTGGAGCCGGACACGGTCGAACGTGACCTGGTCAAGCTGGTCCTGACCGTCGTGGAGCTGTTGCGCCAGCTGATGGAGCGGCAGGCGCTGCGCCGGTTCGACGAGGGCGACCTGAGCGAGGAGCAGGAGGAGCGGATCGGTCTCACGCTGATGCTGCTCGACGACCGCATGACGGAGCTGCGGGAGCGCTACGGTCTGCGGCCCGAGGACCTGAACCTGGACCTCGGGCCGCTGGGACCCCTGCTGCCGCGGGAGTGACAGCCGCCGCGGGAGGGACACCCCGGGGCCGGTTCACCACCGCCGGCAGCGGCCCCTGCCGCCGGACGCGGTCGTGCCGCGGACCGGGAATCCGAGGAGCCCTCAGCCCTCCTTGCGGCACAGGATCTCGCCGTGCAGGACGCCGAACCAGCCGTCGGCCGCTTTCCCCCACTCCCGCCAGGCCTCCGCCACGGCCCGCAACCGTTCGTCGGTGGCGTGACCGCCCTCGGTGGCCCGCCGGGCGTAGTCCGACGCCAGTGTCCGGTCGGCCCACAGGCCGCTCCACCACGCCCGCTCGTCCGGCGTCGAGAAGGTCCAGGTGCTGGACGTGGCCGTGATGTCGGTGAGCCCCGCCCGCAGCGCCCAGGCCTTCAGCCGCCGTCCGGCGTCCGGTTCGCCCCCGTTGGCGCGGGCCACCCGCCGGTACAGCCGGAGCCAGTCGTCCAGGCCGGGTGAGGCGGGGTACCAGGTCATCGCGGCATAGTCCCCGTCGCGGGCGGCGACGAATCCACCGGGTCCCGTCACCCTCGCCATCTCGCGCAGCGCCTGCACCGGATCGCCGACGTGCTGCAGAACCTGATGGGCGTGCACGACGCAGAACGTGTCGTCCGGGAAGTCCAGCGCGTGGACGTCGGCGACCGCGAAGTCGACGTTGGTGAGCCCTCGTTCGGCCGCCGTGGCCCGCGCCTGCTCCAGGATGCCCGGCTCGCGGTCCACACCCGTGACGTGTCCGTCCGGGACCAGCGCGGCCAGGTCGGCGGTGATGGTGCCGGGACCGCAGCCGACGTCCAGGATGCGCATGTGCGGCCTCAGGGAGCCCAGGAGGTACGCCGCCGAGTTGGCGGCCGTCCGCCAGGTGTGCGAACGGAGCACGGATTCGTGGTGCCCGTGCGTGTAGACGGCGGTCTCCTGCGCTTTCGGCATGGCGGTACCCCTTCTCGTCGGACCGGTTCACGTGCCGCGCCCACCGTACGCGCCGGGCCGAATGATGAGACAGAAGGTTTCAGAGTATGGACTGGCTGAAGGTCAGCTCCGCTGCGGCAGCGGCCGGTAGACCGCCAGCGCCTCCGGCACCTTCTCCAGCGTCACCTCGCCCTCCACCTCGGTGACCTCGCCGTCGTAGGCGAGCAGCGTCCCCGGAGCGACACCGGCGAGCCGCAGCCGGCCGACCTGGACGGCGGCGTGGGCGGGGGAGCGGGTCAGCGGGCCGGCGAGGGCGGCGGCGAGGAGCCGCAGGGCGGGCCTGCGACCGCCGTGCACCACCCGGACGTCGAGCTGCCCGTCCGCGAGATCCATCCGGCGGGCCGGCGCCAGTCCCATCCGGTGGTAGGTGCCGTTACCGGCGAACAGCAGCCACAACGGCCGCGCCCTGCCGCCGACTTCGGCCTCCAGCGGATGCCGGTCGGCGCGCAGCACGCGCAGCGCCGCGAGCACCCCCGCGGGCCAGCTGCCGATCCGGTGCGCCCACCGGTCCCGTTCGCGCACCAGCTCCGGATAGACGCCCAGGCTGCACGTGTTGACGAAGACGCCCTGCTTCTCGCCGCAGACGAACCGGCCTACGTCCACGCGGACCGCCTCACCCTGCTGGACCGCCCGCGCCAGCGCCCGGGCGTCCTCGACGCCCAGGTCGTAGGCGAAGTGGTTGAGCGTGCCGCCGGGCAGCACCGCGAGCGGCAGCCGGTGGCGCAGGGCCGTCCCGGCAGCCGCGTTGACCGTGCCGTCGCCGCCGCACACGCCGAGCACCCGGGCCCGTGCGGCCGCCTTCTCCAACTCGTCCGGCACCTCCTCGGGCAGGCACTCGACGACCTCCGCCCGGGGCAGCCCGGCCCGCAGCGCCCGGACCCGGTCGGAGCTGCCCGCCGCCGTGTTGGCGACGACCACCAGCCCCTCGCCCTCGGGCAGCGCCGGGGCCTCGGCGCGCGGCCGGGCCGGCAGCGCGGCCCGGTCGCGGGTCGGCACCAGCCCGCGCGCGGCGAAGGCGGCACCCGCGCCGAGGGCCGCGCCGGCCAGCACGTCGCTCGGGAAGTGGACGCCGGTGTAGACGCGGGACATGGCCACCGAGAACGCGACCGGCGCGACGACCGCGCCCCAGGCCGGGGACTCCATGGCCACGCCGGTGGCGAACGCCGCGGCGGAGGCGGAGTGGCCGGACGGGAAGGACGTGGTGATCGGCTGCCGCTTCAGATGGCGGACGGCCGGCACGGGGTCGAGGACCGGCCGGGAGCGGCGCACGCTGCGCTTGCCCACGGTGTTGATGGTGGCCGAGGCGAGGGCCAGGGAGGCCACCCCGCGGACGGCGGCCCGGCGGGCCCTCGGGGTGCGGCCGGCCGCGATGACGCCGGCGGTCGCGAACCACAGCAGCCCGTGGTTCGCGCTGCGGCTCAGCCGGGGCAGGATCGGCTCGGCGGCGGGCCAGTGCCGTGCGGCGGCGAACTCGAACAGCCGGCAGTCCAGCGCGAGCAGCCAGTCGCGCAGGGCGTGGCGGCCGGGTTTCAGGGCGGTCAGGTCGACGTCTGGGCTCATATCAGGGCGGGTACCCTGAAGTGGCCGTTTTCTGTCCGGTCGGCGCCGACCGGCACGCGGAGGCCCCCGATGCGCCTGCTGCTCGTCCGCCACGGCCGGACCCCGTCGAACGTCGCCCACCTGCTCGACACCGCGGACCCCGGACCCGGCCTGACCGAGCTGGGCGAACGCCAGGCCGCCGCCCTGCCGGCCGCGCTCGCCGACGAGGACGTCGAGGCCGTCCACGCCTCCACGCTCGAGCGCGCCCGGCTCACCGCCGCGCCGCGCGCCGCGGCCCGTGGCCTGGAGGTGACCGTGCGGGACGGCATCCGGGAGGTGTCGGCGGGCGACCTGGAGACGCTGCCGGGCGACTCGGAGCGCGGCGAGGAGTACATGCGGACCGTGTTCGCCTGGGCGGCCGGGGACACCGGCCTGCGGATGCCGGGCGGGGAGAGCGGCGCCGAGGCCCTCGGGCGGTACGACGCCTTGGTCGCGGAGGCCGCCGCCGACGGCGCCGGCACCGTCGCCATGGTCGGCCACGGCGCCGCGATCCGGATGTGGACGGCCGCCCGCGCGGACGACGTCGACGTGGCCTTCGCCGCCGCCCACCCGCTCCACAACACCGGTGTCGTCGTCCTCGAGGGTTCCCCGTCCGACGGCTGGAAGGCCCTGACCTGGGCGGGCGCCACGGTCGGCCCCGTGGGCGAGGACGACCCCACCGGGGAGCCCGTCGACGACGGCGGGCATCCGGCATAACCGTTTGCCCCCGCTCGCCGACCGCCCGCACAATGCGACCCCATGGGACATCTGGAAGCCGCGCACATCGAGTACCACCTCCCCGACGGGAGGGCCCTGCTCGGCGATGTGTCCTTCCGGGTGGGCGAGGGCGCCGTCGCCGCCCTCGTCGGGCCCAACGGCGCCGGGAAGACCACGCTGCTCCGGCTGCTGTCCGGCGAGCTGAAACCGCACGGCGGCTCCATCACCGTCAGCGGCGGGCTCGGCGTGATGCGGCAGTTCGTCGGCTCCGTACGGGACGACACGAGCGTGCGCGACCTTCTGGTGTCCGTGGCGCCGCCCCGCATCCGCGAGGCCGCGCGGGCCGTGGACGCCGCCGAGCACGCCCTGATGACGGTCGACGACGAGGCCGCCCAGCTGGCCTACGCGCAGGCGCTCGCCGACTGGGCCGAGGCGCGCGGCTACGAGGCGGAGACGCTGTGGGACATGTGCACCACGGCCGCGCTCGGGATGCCGTACGAGAAGGCGCAGTGGCGGCGGGTGCGGACGCTGTCCGGCGGCGAGCAGAAGCGGCTCGTGCTGGAGGCGCTGCTGCGCGGCACCGACGAGGTGCTGCTGCTCGACGAGCCGGACAACTACCTCGACGTCCCCGGCAAGCGCTGGCTGGAGGAACGCCTCGCCGAGACCCGCAAGACGGTGCTCTTCGTCTCCCACGACCGCGAGCTCCTCGCCCGCACCGCCGAGAGGATCATCTCCGTGGAACCCGGCCCGGCCGGCGCCGACGCCTGGGTGCACGGGGGCGGCTTCGCCACCTACCACGAGGCCCGGCGTGAACGCTTCGCCCGCTTCGAGGAGCTGCGCAGACGCTGGGACGAGAAGCACGCACAGCTGAAGAAGCTGGTGCTGAACCTGCGTCAGGCCGCCGCCGTCAGCCACGAGATGGCGTCCCGGTACGCGGCGGCCCAGACCCGGCTGCGCAAGTTCGAGGAGGCGGGCCCGCCGCCGGAGCCGCCGCGCGAGCAGGACATCACCATGCGGCTCAAGGGCGGCCGCACCGGCGTGCGGGCCCTCACCTGCGCGCGACTCGAACTCACCGGCCTGATGAAACCGTTCGACCTGGAGGTCTACTACGGGGAGCGGGTCGCCGTGCTCGGCTCCAACGGCTCCGGCAAGTCGCACTTCCTGCGACTGCTCGCCGGCGACGACGTGGCGCACACGGGGCAGTGGAAGCTCGGGGCGCGGGTCGTGCCCGGACACTTCGCCCAGACGCACGCCCGTCCCGAGCTCATGGGCCGCACCCTGCTGGACGTCCTGTGGCGCGAGTACGCCCAGGACCGCGGCGCCGCCATGTCCCGGCTGCGGCGCTACGAGCTGACCGGGCAGGCCGAACAGACCTTCGACCGGCTTTCCGGCGGGCAGCAGGCCCGCTTCCAGATCCTGCTGCTGGAACTGCGGGGCGCCACCGCCCTGCTCCTGGACGAGCCGACCGACAACCTCGACCTGGAGTCCGCCGAGGCGCTCCAGGAGGGTTTGGAGGCGTTCGACGGCACGGTCCTGGCGGTCACGCACGACCGCTGGTTCGCCCGCTCCTTCGACCGCTTCCTGGTCTTCGGCAGCGACGGCCGGGTGCGCGAGACACCGGAGCCGGTGTGGGACGAGCGGCGGGTGGAGCGGGCCCGCTAGAGCCCCGGCAGGCAACGTCTGCCCGTCGAGGAGCGGCGTCCGGTGCGTACTCTCGGTGCGCCGGCCGGAAGTCCTCGTACTGGACGTACCTGGGCTTTCGGCCGGTGCGGCGAGAGGGCGTCCCGGGCGTCGTGACAGGGCGAACGTCGCCTGTTGGGGCACTGGAGCCCGCCCGTCGCGAGCGGGCCCACCGCAACCCGCCTGCCCGGCGGACCGGAGCCGTCACGTCCAGCGCAGCAGCGCGCCCAGCCCGCCCACCGGCACGTCCCGCTCCCGCGCCGCCTCCACGGGGGCCAGCGAGATCGCCGGGGCGTCGGTCGCCACCGCCGAGCGGATCAGGGCGTCGTCCGCGCGGGCGGACCAGGAGGTCTGCTCGCCGAGGATCTTCAGATCCGTACGGCGGACCGCCAGCTGGTCGGCGTCCTCGCCGATCCACACCTCGCGGTGCGTGTCGCCGCCGTCCGGGCGGACCACGAGCTCGTCGATGCGGTGCTCCCGCGCCGCCTCGACCAGCGCGGGCACGCCCTCCACCGTCCCGGTGCGGCCCTCGTCGTCCGGGGCGCGGGCGGCCAGGAACCGCTCCAGCTCCGCCTCGGCGTGCCGGCGCACATGGGTGGCACGGGCCTCCTCCACGTCCCCGTCGAGCAGCCGGCTGCCCGCGCCGTGCGCGGACTCGACCACGCGGTCGAGCAGCCGCTTGGGCAGTCGCTCGTGCACGGCGCGCCGCTCCCGGTCGTCACCGACGAGGATCAGCAGGTCGGCGCGGGTCTCCTCCTGGCACACGGCGAGTGCGTCGGCGATCTCCGCCGCGTTGTGGTCCCAGGTGTTCTCCACCCGCAGCTGGAAGTGCCGCTCCGACCAGTCGGCGCTGCTCGTGCGGTGCACGGGCCACTGGCGCCCGGTGACCGTACCCGCCTTCTCCCGGGTCAGCGCGCTGCGCAGCTCGAAGTCCGCGCCCCTGCGGTCGATGTACGCCACCACGGCCACCGCGTCCTCGCCGGTCAGGTCCAGCAGCGGGGTGGCCCGGGGCAGCGGTGCCCACGCGGCCCGGCTGCGCCGCGGGGCGCGGGCCAGCGGCGGATCGAGGACCACCTCACCCGCACGGGCGAACAGCGCCCGGCCGTGCGGTTCCGGCGAGTGCTTCAGCTCCTCGATGGCGTCCCGCACGGCGCGGCAGGTCCCCTCGTCGGCGCCCTGCCCCGCGAGCTCCCGGGACATCGCCTCCGCCGTCAGATGCCGCTCGTGGGGCGTGTCCTCCCCGTGCTGTGACAGGTCCACGTACACAGAGGCCCAGGGGCCCGGATGTTCGTAGAGTGGATGCAGGAACGCGAGATCCATGGCTCCCTCCCGGATGCCGCTCGGGGTAGTGCTTCCCGGGCGGGTACCCGTACCGCATGAGAGAACACGACGAGCGGGGCACCACGATGACCGGAGTCGACCCGGGCCGCCTGGATGACCAGCAGCTGATGAAAGAGCTGGAGACCATCCACCGCACCCGCCACGACACCCTGCTGTACGGCTCGAACGACGCGCTGCGCGCGCACAACGAACGCATGGCCCAGCTGGAGGGCGAGTACCTGCGTCGCAACCCGCGCCGCTTCGTCACCCCGGGCCGTACCCGCGACGGCGCACGGGAACGCGCCACCGAGGGGCCCCGCGACGAGCAGACCCCGGTGGGGAAGTGGGGCCCGGGCGGCGCGGCGGCCCAGGACCCGAGCCCGGACCGCGGCCCCCGCGCATGACCGAGGCCGGGCCGGGCCCGCGTCGCGGAACCCGGCCCGGCCCGGTGCCCTGCGTCCTGTCAGCCGGTCTCCTTCGAGAACACCTCCAGGAACGTCTCGCAGAACGCCTCGAGGTCGTCCGGCTTGCGGCTGGTGACGAGCTTGTTGGCGCCGTGGTCGCACACCTTGACCTGCTCGTCCACCCAGGTGCCGCCGGCGTTGCGGATGTCGGTCCGCAGGCTCGGCCAGGAGGTCAGCACCCGGTCCCGTACGACGTCGGCCTCGACCAGCGTCCACGGCGCGTGGCAGATCGCGGCCACCGGGCGGCCCCGCTCGAAGAATTGCCGCACGAAGGCCACGGCCTTCGGGTCCATCCGCAGGAAGTCGGGGTTCGCGACCCCGCCCGGCAGCACCAGACCGCCGAAGGAGTCGGCGGAGGCCTCGCCGACCACCTCGTCGACGGGGAACGTGTCCGCCTTGTCCAGGTGGTGGAAGGCCTGGATCTCACCGCTCCTCGTCGACACGAGCACGGGTTCGTGCCCGGCGTCGGAGGCGGCCTTCCACGGGTCGGTCAGCTCGACCTGCTCGACCCCCTCGGGCGCGGTCAGAAACGCGATACGCATGGTGTCTCAGCGTCCTTCCATGTGCTCTTTCCTTGCGCGTGGTCCCGCCTCACACCGGTCCCCGGATGTCGGGGGCGGGACGTTCGGCGGTGTCCGGCGCGGCCCTGCTGATGTCGGCGAGCGCGCTGTCCGGGTCCTGGGCCACCGCGAGGTCCCCGAGGCTGACCATCCCGACGGGCAGGCCGTCCTCCACGACCGGGAGCCGGCGCACGGCCCTCTCGCGCATCAGCGCCACCGCCGTCGACACCGGGTCGTGGGGCCCGACCACCACCGGGTCCGGTGTGCACACCGACGCGGCGCTCGCCGCGAGCGGGTCGACGCCCTCGGCCACCGCCCGCACGGTGATGTCCCGGTCGGTCAGCACCCCGACCACGCGTTCCCCGTCGGCCACCACGACGTCGCCGATGTCCTGCGCGCGCATCAGCTGCGCGGCCTCCACCAGCGAGGCGTCCGGACGGACGGCCACCACCCCAGGCGTCATCACCTCTCGCACATAGTCGGCCGTCATCAGGTCTCCCTCCGCCGCTCACCGCTGGTCAGGGCCTCGGCCAGCTGCTGCACATTGCCGTAGCGGGCCGAGCGGGGCAGCTGCCGCAGCGGCTCGATCAGGGCGTCGGGCGCGTGGCGCCGACGCAGGGCGCTCATCAGCTCGCCCGGGCCCGCGGGGAACGCGCTGCGGCCCAGGATCCGGCCCAGCTCCAGCCGGGCCTCCGCCAGCGAGCCCGGCATGGCCGGGCCGCCCGCGATGCGCGGGTCGTCCTCCGCGGTGGGCTCGGGGTCGTGCCACTCCTCCGTACGGGTGGGGTGGCCCGACCTGAGCAGCCCCTGCAGTTCGTGCTTCATCTCCTCGTCCCGGTGGACGCTCAGCCGGTCACTGCCTCGCTGCATGTCGTGCTCCAGATCGTCGGGGTCGCGCACCGCGTACCCGGAGGGCGGGCGGCGACACAGGGTGCGCGCGGCCGCGTTTCGGCCTCTTTCTCCAGCCTCTACTTCCTCTGCCGCCCCGGCAGGAACTCCTGCACCTTCGCCTTGAAACCCTGCCTGACCATGGCGCCCCGGTCGGGGTCGCCCTTGAGGATCGACGCGGCCGTCGCCTCCATCTGCTCCCACGTCGCGTGCGGCGGGACCGGCGGCACCGCCGGGTCGGTCAGGAACTCGATCACCGCCGGGCCGTCGGCCTCCAGCCCGGCCCGCCAGCCCGCCTCGACGTCCTCCGGCTTCTCCACCCGGACCCCGGTCAGGCCGAGCGAGCGGGCGAAGGCGGCGTACTGCACGTCCGGCAGCTCCTGCGAGGGCAGGAAGGACGGCGCGCCGCCCATGGCGCGCAGCTCCCAGGTGACCTGGTTCAGGTCGTGGTTGTTCCACACCGCGACCACCAGGCGCGGGTCCTGCCAGCGATCCCGGTACTTCGCCGCCGTGATCAGCTCTGTCAGCCCGTTCATCTGCATCGCCCCGTCGCCGACCAGCGCGATCGCGGGCCGGTCCGGGTGGGCGAACTTCGCGCCGATCGCGTACGGCACCCCGCAGCCCATCGTCGCCAGCGTCCCGGACAACGAGGAACGCATGCCGCCGCGCATCGTCAGATGGCGGGCGTACCAGTTGGCCGTAGAACCCGAGTCGGACGTGACGATCGCGTTCTCGGGCAGCAGCGGGTCCAGCGCCCGGGCCACGTACTCGGGGTTGATCGGGTCCGCCGACAGCTCCGCCCGGCGCTCCATCACCTCACGCCAGTGCCGCACGTTGTCGCACACCGTCTCGTACCACTCGCGCCCGCGGTCGGCGTCCAGCAGCGGGATCAGCCGCTGGAGCGTCTCCCTCGCGTCGCCGACGAGATTCACCTCGTACGGATAGCGCATCCCGACCATGTGCGGGTCGATGTCGATCTGCACCCCGCGCGCCTTGCCGTACTCCGGCAGGAACTGCGAGTACGGGAAGGAGGAGCCGATGGTCAGCAGCGTGTCGCAGTCACGCATCAGCTCGTACGACGGGCGGGTGCCCAGCAGGCCGATCGAGCCGGTGACGTAGGGCAGTTCGTCGCTCAGCGCGTCCTTGCCGAGGAGGGCCTTGGCGACTCCCGCGCCGAGCAGCTCGGCGATCCGCTCCACCTCCGCGCGGGCCCCCGAGGCGCCCTGACCGACCAGGATCGCCACCTTGTCACCGGCGTTGAGGACCTCCGCCGCCCGGTGCAGCGACTCCTCGGAGGGGATCGCCGTCCACGCGCTGCGGTCCAGGCTGGAGGGCACCATCTTGAACTCGTGCGTCGGCGGCGAGTAGTCGAGCTCCTGCACGTCCCCGGGGATGATGACCGCCGTGGGGGCGCGGCGCGCGTAGGCGGTGCGGATCGCCCGGTCCAGCACGTTCGGCAGCTGCTCGGGCACCGTCACCGTCTCCAGGAAGTCCGAGGCGACGTCCTTGAACAGCGTGTGCAGGTCGACCTCCTGCTGGTACGAGCCGCCCATCGCCGTACGGTGCGTCTGACCGACGATCGCCAACACCGGCACGTGGTCGAGCTTGGCGTCGTACAGGCCGTTGAGCAGGTGGATCGCCCCCGGTCCCGACGTGGCCGCGCACACCCCGAGACGGCCGCTGAACTTGGCGTAACCCACCGCCTGGAACGCCGACATCTCCTCGTGCCGGGACTGGACGAAGGCCGGGCGGTCCTCGGCGCGGCCCCAGGCGGCCAGCAGGCCGTTGATGCCGTCGCCGGGGTAACCGAAGACCTGCTGCACACCCCACTCGCGCAGCCGCTGCAGGACGTGGTCGGCAACCTTGGTGCTCATGGAGTGACCTCCAGGACGTGAGGACAGGGGCGCACCCCCTACGAGTCACCCCCCGGGCACCCGGAAAACACCGCCCCGGCGTTTGCCCCCGGGGGCCGGGGGCAGGCGCGACTGAGTGCTTCGGACCGGAGGCACGTCCGTGGGAGCGGCCGTCGCGGCCCCGCGCGCGCACGTCCGGACGCTGCGCGCACTTCCACGGTGACCGTCCAACGCACGGCACTTCCCAGGGAGTTGCGACGCATCATGCGAACCGCCCCAGCGAGCGCGAAGCACCACCGCCACGACGACGCCCCCGACACCGCCGACGCCTTCCGCCGGCTCGCCGCACTGCCCGACGGGCCCGAGCGCGACGCGCTGCGCGACGAGATCGTCGAGGCCTGGCTGCCCATGGCGGACCGGCTGGCCGGACGGTTCCGCAGCCGCGGCGAGAGCCATGAGGACCTGCGCCAGGTCGCCGCCCTCGGGCTGGTGAAGGCCGTCGACCGGTACGACCCCGCGCGTGGACACGCGTTCGAGAGCTATGCCGTGCCCACGGTCACCGGTGAGATCAAGCGGCACTTCCGTGACCACATGTGGACCCTGCACGTGCCCCGGCGGGTGCAGGAGCTGCGCAACCGGGTGCGGATCGCCGTGCAGGAGCTGTCGTCGGGCCTCCAGGGCCCCTCCGGGCGGCAGCCGAGTGTGGCCGAGATCGCCGAGCACGCCGACATGAGCGAGGCGGACGTTCGCGCCGGGATGGAGGCGCTGGAGAGTTTCAGCGCGTTGTCGCTGGACGCCGAGCTGCCGGGCGGCGAGGACGGCTACTCGCTCGGCGACGCGCTCGGGGCCGCCGATCCCGCGCTGGAGACGGTGGTGGACCGGGAGGCCGTCAAGCCCCGGCTGGCCGCGTTGCCCGAGCGGGAGCGGGCGATCCTGTACATGCGATTCTTCCGCGACATGACGCAGAGTCGGATCGCCGAGCAGCTGGGGATCTCCCAGATGCACGTGTCCCGGCTGATCAGCCGGTCGTGCGACCGGGTGCGCGAGGAGGTCATGCGCGGCGCCGCCTAGCGGCACCGGAGGGCGGGGGTCCCGGACGGCAGGAGGGGTGTGCTGCTGTGGTGCGCCGCCGGGTCGGGGCGTGCGTGGCGGGGCACGCGGTTCCCCGCGCCGCCCCGGTGGGGGTTCACCTGGTCGGGTGTCTCGTTCCCGCGAATGGGTCCGGGCGCGGGCAGCGGCAGTGGCGGCGGGCTGTGATGGCTGTGGGGGTGCGGCCTCGTGCCCCCTCGCCGGTCCGAGGAGCTTCCATGCGTCGCAGCGCCCGTGTCCTGCCAGTCGCCGCCATGGCGGCGGTCGCCCTGGGTGGGGCCGTACCCCTCGCCTCCGCGGAACCGGCCGCGGAGGTCTCCCCGGCCGCCGCCCGGCCGGGCGACACCGTCACCGTGGCCGTCGTCTGCGATCCCGTCGGCGGGGCGCCGCCCGAGGTGATCGACGCGGCCTCCGAGGCGTTCGCCGGGGGCTCGGTGTCGTTGCGCCGTGTGCCCGGCGACGACGCCGCGGCCGGGCCCGTGTACCGGGGCAGTGCCCGCACCCTGACCGCGGGCGGCTCCGAGTCCGCCGGGGACCCCGCGGGTGGGCCCGAGGCTGCCGGGGACCCCGCGGGCGGGGAGTCGGGGTGGGACGCGGGCGGGTCCGAGGCTGCCGGGGACCCCGTGCGCGGGCCCGAGGCTGCCGGGGACCCCGCGGGCGGGGAGTCGGGGTGGGACGCGGGCGGGAAATCGCCGTGGACCGTCGACGGCACCTGCCCGGCGGAGCCCGGCGGGCAGGGCAAGCCCTGGAGGGCCTCGTTCACCGCCACCCGCGAGGAGGGCGGCGACTGGCCGGCCTGCTCCGGGCCGCCGGAGTCCTGCGGCAGTCCCACGCTGCAGCGCGGCGTCCAGGCGGGGCGGGGCGGCGCGTTCAACGATTCCGTGCCCGCGCTGGTCGCCGGCGGGCTGCTGATCGCGGGGGCGCTCGGTGCCGCCGCACACCGGCTGTGGCGCAGGGACACGCGAGGGGACGCCTGAGGCGGGGCCCGCCTGGGTACGCAGAGCGCGAGAGCACGACCGGCACCGTACGGACGACGCACCGACCGACGAGTTCACTCGGCCCGAGGGCGACACGACACGACACGGCACCGGCACGGCACCAGGCAACTGCGCGGAGGTACGCATGCGGCGGACGGAACCGGAAGGGCACGGCCCCGTCCGCTACGGGCCGCCCCTCCCCGACGACGGCCTGCCCGTGCTCCCGGAGCTGTCCGCCGTGCTCGCCGCCGCGGCGGGCCGTGCCGGGAGCGAGCCCGTGGGCGGGGGCGCCGCGCTGCTGGACGCGGCGTGCGGGTACTGGGAGCGGCGGGGGCTCGCCACCGGCCCCGAGCATGTCGTGGCCGCTCCCGGGGCGCCCGCGCTGCTGCTGGCGCTGACCGCCGCGCTCGGCGGCGACGTGCTGGTGCCGCGGCCCTGTGCCGCCTGGTGGGCGCCGTACGCACGCCTGCTGGGCCGGCCGGTGTTCCATGTGGCGACGCCCGCCGAGTGCGGGGGAGTACCGGATCCGTACGCCCTGCTGGAGACGGTGCGCCGGGTGCGCGCCGAGGGCGGGGACCCGCGGCTGCTGGTGCTGTCCCTCGCCGACGACCCGACGGCCACGGTGGCGCCGCCCGAGCTGCTGCACGAGACCGTCGAGGCCGCCACCGACGAAGGGCTGCACCTGGTCAGCGACGAGACCTGGCGCGACACGCTGCACGCCCCGCACGACACGGTGCTGCTGAGCCCGGCCGAGATGCTGCACGACCGGGTCACCGTCGTCACCGACCTGGCCGGTGCTCTGCTGCCGCCCGGCTGGCCCGCCGCGGTCGCCCGCTTCCCCGTCGGCGCGACCGGGGACGGGCTGCACGCGCGCGTGCTGGACGTGCTGACCGCGCTCGACGCGCGCGTCGCCGGCCCCGTCGCCGCCGCGGCCACCTACGCGCTCGGCGAGCCCGAGCCGCTCGGCGCCCATGTGGCCGCCGCCGTGCTCCTGCACGCGCGGGTGGCGGGGGCCGCGCACCACGCCGTGGTCGCGGCGGGCGCCCTCGCCCCGCCACCGCAGGCCGGCCGGCACCTGTACGTCGACCTCGGCCCGCTGCGCTCCGGGCTCGCCGCGCACGACGTGGGGGACGCGCAGGAACTGGAGGACTTCCTCGCCGCCCGGCTCCGCATGCCGGCACCGGGCGGGCACCGCTTCGGCGACGACCTGGGCGCACTGCGCGTGCGCCTGTCCACCAGCCCCCTGCTGGGCCGCACGGACGCCGAGCGCGCGGAATGTCTCGGTTCACCCGCGCCGTTGGAACTGCCGCACGTGAAGAGGGCGTTGATCCATCTGAAGTCGGTACTTGACGATCTCCGAGACGACGCTCAGCGACGGGAGCCTCCTCGATGACGCAGCAGTCCGAGTCGACCACGACCACCCCCGCCGAGGAGGCCGACGACCCGGCGGCCAGGTCGTCGGCGGCATCGGCCGCGCCGCCGCTCGCGCCCCCGTTCCCGCCGCTCGCCGAGCCCCGCCCGCTGGGCGAACGGCGGGTGTGGCCACGTGCCTTCCACGACCGGCTGACCGCCCCCCTGCCGGGCATCAAGGCCCTCGCCCGGTTCGCCCGCGAGGGAGCCGTACGGCCCGGCCGGGAGGGCCTCGCCGACATCCCCCGGCTCCCCTTCGAACCGGGTCCGCTGCCCCGCGTCGACGCCCGCACGGTCGCCGTCACCTGGGCGGGACACGCCAGTTGGGTGGTGCGCATCGGCGGGCTCACCGTGCTCACCGACCCGGTCTGGTCCCGTCGGATCCTCGGCACCCCGGCCCGCATCACACCGGTCGGGGTCGCGTGGAGCGAACTGCCGCGCGTCGACGCGGTGGTCATCAGCCACAACCACTACGACCACCTGGACGCCCCCACGTTGCGCAGACTCCCGCGCGACACGCCGGTGTTCGTCCCGGCCGGCCTCGGGCGCTGGTTCCGGCGCCGCCGGTTCACGCGCGTCACCGAGCTGGACTGGTGGGAGGCTGCCGAACTGGACGGCGTCCGCTTCGACTTCGTCCCCGCCCATCACTGGTCCAAACGCACCCTGACCGACACCTGCCGCACCCTGTGGGGCGGTTGGGTGCTCACCGGCCGCGAGGGCAGGCGGGTCTACTTCGCGGGCGACACGGGGTACGGCCACTGGTTCACGCGCATCGGCCGCCGCTACCCCGGCATCGACCTGGCGCTGATGCCGATCGGCGCGTACGACCCGCGCTGGTGGCTCAGCGACGTGCACTGCGACCCGGAGGAGGCGGTACGGGCCGTACGGGACCTCGGCGCGCGGCGGATGGCGCCGATGCACTGGGCGACGTTCGTGCTCTCCGCCGAGCCGGTCCTGGAACCGCTCACGCGTGTGCGCACGGCATGGGAGGAGGCGGGGCTGGACCGGGAGGACCTGTGGGACCTGCCGGTGGGATCCTCCAAAATCCTCGAGAGCGACGCCCCGTGAGGGGCGCGGGACGTGCGCGACCAGCCCGCAACGGCCCGCGGGCCCCTTTCAGCCGGCCGCCCACCCGCGTACCCGCCGCCACACACTCGGCACCGCGCTGACCACCAGCGTCAGTGCCACCGCCGCGACCACGCCCTCCCACGGCTCGGGGAACAGCGACCCGCCGAGGATGCCGATCAGCTGGTACGTCACCGCCCACGCCAGACAGGCGGGCAGATTGCCCCGGGCGAACCGCCGCATCGGCCACTTCGCCAGCAGGCAGGCCAGCATCACCGGCAGCCGGCCCGCCGGCACCAGCCGCGACAGCACCAGCACGGCGACACCGTGCCCGGCGAGCTTCTCCTGTGCCTGCGCCAGCCGGTCCTCCGGCGCCCGCGCGCGGATCGCCTCCAGCCAGCGGGAGCCGTTCTTCGACTTCAGGCCGCGCCGCCCCAGCCAGTACAGCGTGACGTCGCCGAGGAACGCGGCCAGCGACGCCGTCACGAACACCAGCGCCAGCGAGAAGGGCGCCGTCTGGTGGAAGGCGACCACCGCTGCCGAACTCACCAGCGCGCCCGTCGGCACGACCGGTACCAGCGCCCCGACGAGCACCAGCAGGAACAGCGACGGATAGCCGATCGCCTGCTGCGTGGACTCCGTCGGCAGGGGCGTCGTGACGGCCGCCAGCCAGCTCACCGGGCGACCTCCAGGCGCACGCTCTCCCCGTGCCTCAGCAGATGCACCGCCACCTGCGGCGCCCGCCGGGCCGCGAGGCGCACGAACTCGTCGCCGGGCGCGTGGAACTCGTGCGGGCGCACGGCGTCCAGGCCGATCGGCCAGTACGTCCCGAAGTGCACCGGCACCGCGCTGCGCGGCGCCAGCCGGGCCAGCGCCTCGGCGGCCAGCCGCGGGTCCAGGTGCCCGTGGCCGAGGTGGGGTCCCCAGCCGCCGACGGGCAGCAGGGCCACGTCGACCGGTCCCACCTCCGCCGCCATCGTGTCGAACAGCCCGGTGTCCCCGGCGAAGTAGGTGCGGGCCTCCCCCTCGACGACGTAGCCGAGGGCGGGGCAGTGGTGCGGGCCGAACGGCAGCCGCCGTCCGTCGTGCCGCGCGGGGACGGCCCGCACCACCAGGTCGGCCACCCGGGTGGTGTCGCCGGGGGCCATCTCGGTCAGGCGCAGATGGGCGAGCCGGCGCAGCGCCGGTACCGCCCGGAGTGCGCCCCGGGGCACGAGCAGGCGCGTGCCCGGCGCGAGGCGGGACAGGGACGGCACGTGCAGGTGGTCGGCGTGCAGGTGGGAGACCAGGGCGACATCGGCGCGCCAGGCGGCGGGCGGGGGCGGCGCGCCGCGGCGGCGGCGCAGATGGGCGAGCCTGCGGGCGAACAGGGGATCGGTGAGCACACGTATGTGCGAGTCCGCGACCGTGCACGTCGCGTGCCCCCACCAGGTGATCTCCACCGGCACCTCTTTGCCTCCTTCGCGCGACTCCCCGAAGCCTACGGGCAGGAGTAGGGTCGGCGGCGAAACCCGGAGGTGAGGGGGCGCCATGGGAGCGTTGCGCGTCACGGCGATCGCCAGTCTGACGCCGCTGGAGGAACTGGACGCGGACCCCTTTCTGGTCGACTCCCGCAGCCAGCACGCGATGTGCGCGCGGTGGGCCGCGGAGCGGGGTTACGTCGTCGCCCGTCAGCTGCTGGTGCGCGGACTGCGCCCCGACCACAGCGCCCTGTGGGACGGCGTACGGCCCGGACGCGACGTCTTCGTCGCGCCGAGCCGCCGCGTGCTGGAGAGCGCGCTGTCGGACGTCGAGGAGTTCACCGCGGAGTGCGCGCGGCGCGGGGTGCGGGTGGAGACGGTGGGGCGGGCCGAGCCGTCGTACGACGCGCAGATGAAGGCCCGGGTGCACCGGCGGCTGTCGATGCCGACCGCCGGGTACGACGGACGCTGACCTTCGCCCGTCCCCGGGGAGGCGACGGTTCCGGCCCGCGTTGTGACACTGTGGACGCAGGCCCGTTCCGGCGGCGGGCCGGGACGTGAGGTGTGCGGGGAGTGCTCGGAGGGCGTTGGCGGCGGATCGTCAGCCAGGTGGGGCGGAGCGTCGCGGTGTGGGCCGTCAGCACGGTCACGATGCTGGTGCTCGCCGGAATTCTGCCGGACTTCCAGTTGCAGAGCCCCGACGGGGACAGTGCCACCACCATCGCGGTGACCGCCGCGTCCGCCGCCGGCGCCTTCGGACTGCTGTCCGCCGTGGTCTGGCCGCTGCTGGTGCGGCTCCTGCTGCTGGTGCCCGCGCTCGTGCTCGGCCTGCTGGTGTTCTTCCTCAACGGCGCGCTGCTCCTGCTCGCCCTGCGTCTGGACCCGGCCGAACGCGGCGCCGTCGACCCGGAGACCGCGGTGGTCGTCGCCGCCGTGATGTCCGCGGTCGCCTCCGCCACCGGCGCGGCCCTCGCCGTCCGCGACGACGACGCCTACCGGCGCCGCCTGTACCGTCTCGCCGACCGGCGCCGGCGCACCCCCGCGCACGGGCCGGTCAGCCCCGGCATCGTCTTCGTCCAGCTCGACGGCGTCGGGCACGACGTGCTGACGGCCGCCGTCGGCAAGGGGCTGATGCCGACCGTCGCCCGCTGGCTCGGCCGCGGATCCGCCGACGGGCCGGGCCGGCCCACCCACCACCTCACCCCCTGGCGCACCGACTGGTCCAGCCAGACCGGCGCCAGCCAGCTCGGCATCCTGCACGGCAGCACCTTCGACGTCCCCGCGTTCCGGTGGTACGAGAAGGACACCCAGGAGGTGATGGTCAGCAACCGGCCGACCAGCGCCGCCGAACTCCAGCGCCGCGCCGTCGAACGCACCGGCGAGGGCGGACTGCTCACCGTCGACGGCGCCAGCCGCGGCAACCTGTTCAGCGGCGGAGCCGACGAGCAGGCCCTCGTGCTGTCCATCACGACCCGGCGGCGCAGCCGCGAGACCCGCTCCCGCGCGGGCTACTTCGCCTACTTCTCCGACCCGGCCAACGCCGTGCGCACCGCCCTGTCCTTCGTCGCCGAGACCGGCCGCGAGGTGGCCCAGTCCACCCGGGCCCGGATGCGCAAGGTCCGCCCGCGCGTCTCCCGCGGCGGCCTCTACCCGTTCGTCCGCGCCTTCGCGACCGTCGTCGAACGGGACGTCGTCGTCGCCGCGGTGATGGGCGACCTGCTCGCCGGGCGCACCGCCGTCTACGCCGACCTGGTCGCGTACGACGAGGTGGCGCACCACTCCGGGCCGACGAGCCGGGACGCCGAGAAGGTCCTGGAACGCCTCGACCGGGCCCTCGCGCTGATCGAGAAGGTCGCCGAGCACGCCCCCCGCCCCTACCGGATCGTCGTCCTGTCCGACCACGGCCAGAGCCCCGGCGAGACCTTTCGCGCCCGCTACGGCCTCACCCTCGGCGACCTGGTCCGGGCCGGCTGCGGGCTGCCCGTGCCGCGCCGGGCGGAGCGCACCCGCAGCGGCGCGGAGGCCCGCGCGGCCGTCCGGGCCGCCCTGCGCAGGCCGGTGGAGGAGGAGCACGACCAGCGCCGCCCGTCGCGCCGCTCGGAGCCGATCGTCCTGGCCTCCGGCAATCTCGGCCTGGTCTCGTTCCCGGCCGTGCCCCACCGGATGAGCAGGGAGGAGATCGACGCCCGCCATCCCGCGCTGCTGCCGACCCTCGCCAACCACCCCGGCATCGGGTTCCTCCTCGTGCGCAGCGAGGAGCACGGCGGGGTGGTGCTCGGCGCGAACGGCGCCGAGGTCCCCGTGGACGAACTCTCCGACGAACACCCCGGGCCGCTCGCCGGGTACGGGCCCGGCGCCGCCCAGGCGGTGCTCCGTACCCACTCCTTCCCGCACACCGCCGACATCATGGTCAACTCCTTCCACGACCCCGCCGACGGAGAGGTCCTCGCCTTCGAGGAGCAGATCGGCTCGCACGGCGGCCTCGGCGGCTGCCAGAGCCGTCCCTTCCTGCTGTCGCCGGTCGCCCTGTCCGCGCCGGTGGCCGACGGGGCGGAACCGGTCGGCGCGGAGCAGGTCCACCGGGTGCTGCGTCGCTGGCTGCGGGAGTGCAACGGGCCCCAGGTGCCGCTGGACGATTCCCGGCTCACGGTCCGCGACGCCACACCTTTTGCGGTGCCGGACCTGCCCACACAGGACAAAATCGTGTGATGTGGAGCGATGTCAGGCCATGCCCGACCATGGGCGCCGTCCCGGCGATCCCGGGCATCAGTTCGAAGAGAGGCTGAGACCCCGGCCGCCCCCGCCCCCGCCCGGCAGACCCCCGCCGGCACCGGCGAACACCGCGCTGGTCTCCATGACCGGCTGCCTCAACGGCTGGACGCTGCTGCCGGAGTACTGGTGTACGCCGTGATGGCAGCAGGCCGAAGGGGCGCGCAGAACCGCGCGACCAGCCCCGACGCACCAGTAGACGCACAACAGCCGTCGTGAGAAATTCGGCTGCGCCACCGGAACCCGCCGCTCACACTGGACGCGTGCAGGCAGCCATAACCGTCACCCCCGCCCGCGTCCCCGACCTCCTTCTCGGCCTCGCCACCGTCCGGCCGGTCTTCCTCTGGGGTGCCCCCGGCATCGGGAAGTCGTCCCTGGTGCGGGAGTTCGCCGAGTCGCTCGGCCTGGAGTGCGTGAGCCTGCTCGGTACGCAGCTCGCGCCCGAGGACCTGATCGGCGTGCCGCAGATCCGCGACGGACGGTCGGTGTTCTGCCCGCCGGAGGCGATCGCCCGCGACGAGCCGTACTGCCTGTTCCTCGACGAGCTGAACGCGGCCACGCCGGACGTGCAGAAGGCGTTCTACTCGCTGATCCTGGACCGCCGGATCGGGGACTACGAACTGCCCAAGGGCTCCATCGTGATCGGCGCCGGCAACCGGGCCACCGACAACGCCCTCGCCCGCCCCATCGCCTCCGCGCTGGTCAACCGCCTGGCGCACGTGCACCTGGAGGCGTCCCCGAAGGACTGGCTGGTGTGGGCGGCGAACAACGGCATCCACCCGTGGATCCTGGACCACCTCACCGACCGGCCCGACCACCTGTGGTCCCGGCCGCCCAAGACCGAGGAGCCGTTCTCCACGCCCCGCTCCTGGCACATGCTCTCCGACGCGCTGCACTCCTTCGGACGCGACCTCGACGAGGAGACGCTGAAGGTGCTCGCGCACGGCACCCTGACGCCCGCGCACGCGACCGCGTTCTGCGGCTACGTCAAGATCGTGCGCAGCCGGTTCGGCATCGAGGCGATCCTCAAGGGCGAAGCCCGCTGGCCGCACCGCCTGGAGGACCGCGATCTGCTCTACTACCTCGCCGAGTCCTTCCGCGGCCGGCTGGTCAAGGAACTGCCCGCGAGCAAGGAGCACATGTCGGCGCAGGGGCGGGAGACGGCGTACCGCGCCAAGTCGCTGCTGGTGCAGCTCGCCGAGATCTCCGTCGAGGTCGCGCAGAGCGTGATCGCCTCCGACGCCGACGGCAACCCGGTCCTGCCCGCCTGGTTCCTGATCGAGGCGGCCCGCGACATGCCGCGTCTGGTGGAGGCGCGGCGGTGAGCCGCACCCGCGGCAAGGGCGGCAAGAAGCGGGACCTGGCGGGCGAGGCGTACGCGGAGGGCATGCGGCTCGTGCTGGCCAACCCGGCACTCAAGGCCGTCGACTTCGACACCTGCCGCGACGAGAACTGCGACCTCGCGCCCCGGGAGGGCCTGATCCGCGTGGACTCCGAGGGCGTGCTGCACTCCCACCCCGACCGGGTCGCCGACGGCCGCGACTGGGCCTGGGCCATCGCACACGCCGTGATCCATCTCGGTTTCGGCCACGTCCCGGCCGCCAAGGGCGACCGCGTCCAGCCCGACCGTCACGAACTGGCCGCCCGCTGCGCGGTCGTCAACCGCTTCCTGCTCACGTTCCCCGTCGGCCGGACCCCCGAGCACCTACCGGGCTCCTACCCCGACGGCGACGAGGAACAGCTGACGCGGCGGTGGCGGCGCGACGGCCTCCCGGCCGCGTACGAGCGGTGCGGCACCGCGGGCGCGGAGCCCGACCAGCTGCTGCTCACCTGGCGCGGCTGGTACGGGCAGCCGCCCGACTGGCCGCTCGCCTTCGCGAACGCGCTCACCCGCACCATGTCCGCGGCCCTGGACATGGCGGGCGGCCGCCGCGACTCCCTCGACGGCACCCTTGTCCCGGCCCGCCCCTGGGAGCGGGCGCTGCGCTGGTTCATCTCCTCGTACCCGCTGCTCGGCGGTATCGCGGCCGGCATCAAGCTGGTCGCCGACGCCGAGCTGACCCGCGCCCACGGCATCTCCGTCGCGGCCGTGAACGCCGAGGCCGGGGAGATCTACATCAACCCGCTGCGCCAGTTCGAGGACGAGGAGTGGCGCTTCGTCCTCGCCCACGAGATGCTGCACGCCGCCCTGCGGCACGGCGACCGCTGCGGCACCCGCGACCCCTACCTGTTCAACGTCGCCTGCGACTACGTCATCAACGGCTGGCTGTGCGAGATGCAGGTCGGCACCATGCCCGAGGGGCTGCTCCACGACAAGGACCTGGCCGGCCTGTCCGCGGAGGAGGTCTACGACCGCATCGCCGGCGACCTGCGCCGGATGCGCCGCCTGTCCACGCTGTGCGGCAGGGGACGCCCCGACGTCCTCGGCGCCCCGCTCGGCCCGCCGGGCGCGTACGTCGACCTCGACGAGTTCTACCGGCGCGGCCTCGCCGGCGGCCTCGACCTGCACCAGCACCAGGAGCGCGGCTTCCTGCCCGGCGGGCTGGTGGAGGAGATCCGCGCCCTCAGCCATCCACCGCTGCCGTGGGACGCCCGGCTGGCCCGCTGGTTCGACGAGTTCGTGCCTCGTCCGGAGCCGGTGCGCTCGTACGCCCGTCCCGCGCGCCGGCAGGCGTCCACGCCCGACATCCCGCGCGCGGGCCGCCACTTCCCGCCCGAGGAGGTCGCCCGCTGCACCTTCGGCGTCGTCCTCGACACCTCCGGCTCCATGGAGCGGACGCTGCTCGGCAAGGCGCTGGGTGCCATCGCCTCGTACGCCGAGGCCCGTGACGTACCGGCCGCGCGGGTCGTCTTCTGCGACGCGGCCGCCCACGACGCGGGCTATCTGCCGGTCGGTGAGATCGCCGGGCGGGTGCGGGTGCACGGGCGCGGCGGTACGGTCCTGCAGCCCGGGATCGATCTGCTGCACCGGGCGGAGGACTTCCCGCCGGGCGCGCCGGTGCTGGTGATCACCGACGGCTGGTGCGACGTGCTGCGGGTGCGGCGCGAGCACGCCTACCTGATTCCCCAGGGCGCCCGGCTGCCGTTCACCGCTCGCGGGCCGGTGTTTCGCGTGCGGTGAGCCGGAATGTGATCGGATAGGGCCAGGATCCCCTTGAACGGGGTCGCACCGAGAGCATGTGAAAGGAACAACCGTGGCAACCACGCGCTCCGCACACACCGTGTGGGAAGGCAACCTGCTCGAGGGCAGCGGCGTCGTCACCTTCGACTCCTCCGGCATCGGCGAGCAGCCGGTGTCGTGGCCGTCGCGCGCCGAGAAGGCGAACGGCAAGACCAGCCCCGAGGAGCTGATCGCCGCCGCCCACTCCAGCTGCTTCTCCATGGCGCTGTCGCACGGCCTGGCCGGCGCCGGCACCCCGCCCACCAAGCTCGTCACCACCGCCGACGTGACCTTCCAGCCCGGTGAGGGCATCACCGGCATCGCCCTCACCGTCGAGGGCACCGTCCCCGGCCTCGACGACGACGCGTTCGTCGCCGCCGCCGAGGACGCCAAGGCCAACTGCCCCGTCAGCCAGGCCCTGAAGGCCGTCCCGATCACCCTGTCGGCGAAGCTCGCCTGAGGGCGCGCGGAACCGGACACAGGCCGTCCCTCCGGGGGCGGCCTGACCGTTTTTCCGCCGTGGCCGCTCCCACGCCGGCGCCGAGCGCGGACTGACCCCGGCCCTCGTCGGGTATGTGCCTGAATGAACCAAGGGCCCCATTGACAAGAGCCCACTCGGGTTTTGTGCTGAACGTGAAGAGGCTCCCTGGCGGAAGGGGACAGCGATGGCACGCGCGGTCGGTATCGATCTCGGGACCACGAACTCGGTGGTGGCCGTCCTGGAGGGCGGTGAACCCACGGTCGTCGCCAACGCGGAGGGGGCCAGGACCACGCCGTCCGTCGTGGCCTTCGCCAAGAACGGCGAGGTGCTCGTCGGCGAGGTCGCCAAGCGGCAGGCCGTGACCAACGTCGAGCGCACCGCGCGCTCCGTCAAGCGGCACATGGGCGACGCGCACTGGCGGTTCCCCGAGCAGGGCTCCGTGGACGGCACCCGCTACCGGGCCCAGGAGCTGTCGGCGCGGGTGCTGCAGAAACTGAAGCGGGACGCCGAGGCGTACCTCGGGGAGGACGTCACGGACGCGGTGATCACCGTGCCCGCCTACTTCGACGACGCCCAGCGGCAGGCGACGAAGGAGGCCGGGGAGATCGCCGGCCTGAAGGTGCTGCGGATCATCAACGAGCCCACCGCCGCCGCCCTCGCCTACGGCCTGGACCGGGGCGAGGAGCAGACCGTCCTCGTCTTCGACCTCGGCGGCGGCACCTTCGACGTCTCGCTCCTGGACATCGGCGACGGCGTGATCGAGGTCAAGGCCACCAACGGCGACACCCACCTCGGCGGTGACGACTGGGACCAGCGGATCGTCGAGTACCTCGTCAAGCGCTTCAAGGGGCAGTACGGCATCGACCTCAGCAACGACAAGATGGCGCTCCAGCGGCTGCGCGAGGGCGCCGAGAAGGCCAAGATCGAGCTGTCCAGCTCGTCGGAGACGTCGATCAACCTGCCCTACATCACCGCATCCGCCGAAGGCCCCCTGCACCTGGAGGAGAAGCTCACCCGCGCCCAGTTCCAGGAGCTCACCGCCGACCTCCTCGACCGCTGCAAGACCCCCTTCCACCAGGCGGTCAAGGACGCCGGCGTCAAGCTCTCCGCGATCGACCACGTCATCCTCGTCGGCGGCTCCACCCGGATGCCCGCGGTCACCGACCTGGTCAAGGAACTCACCGGCAAGGATCCGCACAAGGGCGTCAACCCGGACGAGGTCGTGGCCGTCGGCGCGGCCCTGCAGGCCGGTGTCCTGCGCGGCGACGTCAAGGACGTGCTGCTCCTCGACGTCACCCCGCTGTCCCTGGGCATCGAGACCAAGGGCGGCATCATGACCAAGCTCATCGAGCGCAACACCACGATCCCGACCCGGCGTTCGGAGATCTTCACCACCGCGGCCGACAACCAGCCCTCGGTCGGCATCCAGGTCTACCAGGGCGAACGCGAGATCGCCGCGTACAACAAGAAGCTCGGCACGTTCGACCTCACCGGCCTGCCGCCCGCCCCCCGCGGCGTCCCGCAGATCGAGGTCGCCTTCGACATCGACGCCAACGGCATCATGCACGTCTCCGCGAAGGACCTGGCCACGGGCCGCGAGCAGAAGATGACGGTGACCGGCGGCTCGGCCCTCCCCAAGGACGACATCGACCGCATGATGCGCGAGGCCGAGCAGTACGCCGAGGAGGACCGCAGGCGCCGCGAGGCCGCCGAGACCCGCAACCAGGCCGAGCAGCTCGTCTACCAGACGGAGAAGTTCCTGCGCGACAACGAGGAGCGCGTCCCGGCCGACACCAAGGCGGAGGTCGAGTCGGCGATCACGGACCTGAAGCAGTCGCTGGAGCGCAACGCCGAGACCAGCGAGCTGCGCACCGGGGTGGAGAAGCTCGCCACCGTCAGCCAGAAGGTCGGCCAGGCCATGTACGCGCAGGCCCAGCAGACGCCGACCGAGGGCGCCGCCGGTGAGCGCACCGCGCCGCAGGACGAGGAGGGCGTGGTCGACGCGGAGATCGTCGACGACGACAAGGACACCAAGGGAGGGGCGGCCTAGGAGCGCACCGCGCGTGGGCTTCGGGAACGGGGGTAGCCGCACGTCCACGGTCTGTTTCCGGTCGGATGAGGCCGTCGTGTGCGGGTTGGTCGAAGACTTTGTGTGCACCGTTCGGGCTGTTAACCTGCGGCGTATTTGTCGTCGAGCAACGAACAGTCGGCAATGCCCCTGGGAGGGGAACAAGGGTGCGCATGACCAGCAGTACCAGCGAGGTCGCCGAGACGGTGCCGGGCGACCAGGAGCTCAGGCGGCTCCTGGCGGGCCTGACCGCGGTGCGGGACGGCGACTTCGGCACGCGGCTGCCCGAGGACGCCGACGGTCTCATGGGTGACATCGCCACGGTCTTCAACGGCATGGTGGACCAGCTGTCCGTGTTCACCTCCGAGGTCACCCGGGTCGCCCGTGAGGTGGGAACCGAGGGAACGCTGGGCGGCCAGGCGGAGGTGCCGGGGGTCTCCGGCACCTGGGCCGACCTGACCGACTCGGTGAACGCCATGGCGGGCAACCTCACCACCCAGGTCCGCGACATCGCCCAGGTGGCGACGGCGGTGGCCAAGGGCGACCTCTCCCAGAAGATCGACGTACCCGCGCGCGGCGAGATCCTGGAGCTGAAGGAGACCGTCAACACGATGGTCGACCAGCTCTCGGCATTCGCCGACGAGGTCACCCGCGTCGCCCGCGAGGTCGGCAGCGAGGGCCGGCTCGGCGGTCAGGCCAAGGTGCCCGGGGTCGCGGGCGTCTGGCGCGATCTGACCGACTCGGTCAACCTGATGGCGGGCAACCTGACCTCCCAGGTCCGCAACGTCGCCCAGGTGACGACGGCGGTGGCCAAGGGCGACCTGTCGCAGAAGATCACGGTGGACGCCCGGGGCGAGATCCTGGAGCTGAAGAACACCATCAACACGATGGTCGACCAGCTCTCGGCGTTCGCCGACGAGGTCACCCGCGTCGCCCGCGAGGTGGGCACCGAGGGACGCCTCGGCGGCCAGGCGGACGTCAAGGGCGTCAAGGGCACCTGGCGCGACCTGACCGACTCGGTGAACTTCATGGCGGGCAACCTGACCTCCCAGGTCCGCAACGTCGCCCAGGTCGCCACCGCCGTGGCCAAGGGCGACCTGTCGCAGAAGATCACGGTGGACGCCCGGGGCGAGATCCTGGAGCTGAAGAACACCATCAACACGATGGTCGACCAGCTGTCCGCGTTCGCCGACGAGGCCACCCGCGTCGCCCGCGAGGTCGGAACCGAGGGACGCCTCGGCGGCCAGGCGCACGTGCGCGGCGTGTCGGGAACCTGGAAGGACCTCACCGACAACGTCAACGTGATGGCGTCCAACCTGACCAGCCAGGTCCGTTCCATCGCCCAGGTGGCCACCGCGGTCGCCCGCGGCGACCTGTCGCAGAAGATCACCGTTGAGGCCAAGGGCGAGGTCGCGGCCCTGGCGGACGTCATCAACACGATGGTGGACACGCTGTCCGCGTTCGCCGACGAGGTCACCCGCGTGGCCCGCGAGGTCGGCACCGAGGGGCGCCTCGGCGGCCAGGCCCAGGTGCCGAACGTGGCGGGCACCTGGAAGGACCTCACCGACAACGTCAACTCGATGGCCAACAACCTCACCGGCCAGGTCCGCAACATCGCCCTGGTCACGACGGCGGTGGCCCGCGGCGACCTGTCGAAGAAGATCGACGTCGACGCCCGCGGGGAAATCCTGGAGCTGAAGACGACCATCAACACGATGGTCGACCAGCTCTCCGCGTTCGCCGACGAGGTCACTCGCGTGGCCCGCGAGGTCGGCACCGAGGGACGCCTCGGCGGCCAGGCCGAGGTGGAGGGCGTCTCCGGGACCTGGAAGCGGCTGACGGAGAACGTCAACGAGCTGGCCGGGAACCTGACCCGGCAGGTGCGCGCGATCGCCGAGGTGGCCAGCGCCGTCGCCGAGGGCGACCTGACCCGGTCGATCACCGTGGAGGCCTCCGGCGAGGTCGCGGAGCTCAAGGACAACATCAACTCCATGGTGGAGTCCCTGCGCGAGACCACGCGGGCCAACCAGCAGCAGGACTGGCTCAAGACCAACCTGGCGCGGATCGCCGGTCTGATGCAGGGCCACCGCGACCTGCCCGTCGTGGCCGAGCTGATCATGGACGAGCTGGTGCCGCTGGTGTCCGCCCAGTACGGCGCGTTCTACCTCGCGGAGGACGGCGAGAGGGGCCCCGAGCTGCGGCTCGTCGGCTCCTACGGCCGCCCCGAGGACGACACGCGGCCCGCCCGGATCCCCTTCGGCCGCTCCCTGGTCGGCCAGGCCGCCCGCAGCCGCCGCACGATCTCGGTCGACGAGCTGCCGCCGGACTACGTCACCATCTCCTCGGGCCTCGGCCGGACCGTGCCCACCGCCCTGCTCCTGCTGCCGATCCTCTTCGAGGACCAGGTCCTCGGTGTCATCGAGCTGGCGTCCGTCACGCCCTTCACCCCGATCCACCGGGACCTGCTGGAACAGCTCCGGGAGACGATCGGCGTCAACGTCAACACCATCGTGGCCAACGCCCGCACCGACGAGCTGCTCGGCGAGTCGCAGCGACTGACGGCCGAACTGCAGGTCCGCTCGGCCGAGTTGCAGGCGCAGCAGGAGGAGCTGCAGCGCTCCAACGCCGAACTGGAGGAGAAGGCCTCGCTGCTCGCGGCGCAGAACCGCGACATCGAGGGCAAGAACCTCCAGATCGAGCAGGCCCGGCAGGAACTGGAGGCGCGCGCGCAGCAGCTGGCGCTGGCCTCGAAGTACAAGTCGGAGTTCCTGGCGAACATGAGCCACGAGCTGCGCACCCCGCTCAACAGCCTGCTCATCCTCGCCCAGCTGCTCGCCCAGAACCCCTCGCGCAACCTGACGCAGAAGCAGGTGGAGTACGCGGGCATCATCCACTCCGCGGGCTCCGACCTGCTCCAGCTGATCAACGACATCCTCGATCTGTCGAAGGTCGAGGCCGGGAAGATGGACGTCGCCCCGGAGCGGGTGTCGCTGCGCCAGCTCATCGAGTACGTCGAGGCCACCTTCCGGCCGATGACGACGCAGAAGGGCCTGGACTTCACGGTGACGACCGCCGCCGGCGCGCCCGGTGACCTGCTCACCGACGACTCCCGGCTGCGTCAGGTGCTGCGCAACCTGCTGTCGAACGCGGTGAAGTTCACCGAGCAGGGCGGCGTCGAGCTGATCATCCAGCCGGCCGCGGAGGAGGAGGTGCCCGACAAGGTGGTCAAGGGCGGTGCCGTCGTCGCCTTCCGCGTGAAGGACACCGGCATCGGCATCCAGGAGCAGCAGCTGGAGTCCATCTTCGGCGCCTTCCAGCAGGCCGACGGCACCACCAGCCGCAAGTACGGCGGCACGGGCCTCGGTCTGTCCATCACCCGCGAGATCGCCCATCTGCTCGGCGGCGCGGTCACCGTGGACAGCACGCCCGGCCGGGGCAGCACCTTCACGTTGTTCCTCCCGGTGGCCCGGCCCGACTTCGAGCAACTGGCGGGCCGGTCCCCGGAGAAGCCCGCGGAACTGCCCGCCCCGCAGAGCGCCGTCGACGTCCTCGAGGCCCCGCGGCCCGGCCCGGACGGGCGGCGCCGGCGCCGCCGCCGGGTGCTCGTCGTGGAGGAGCGGCCCCGGGGTCTGCTGACCCTCGTCGCGGAGAGCGTCGTCGCCGACGTGGCACGCCTCAGCCCGGAGGACGCCGTCCCGCGGCCCGACGTCGACCTGATCACCGCCGTCAGCGCGCAGGAGGCGGCCGGTGCGCTGGCCGCCGAACCGTGCCACTGCGTCGTCCTCGACCTGGACATGCCCGACGGTGCGGCCACCCGCTTCCTGGAGGCGCTGCACGGGGACTCGGCCCTCGCGGACGTGCCCGTCCTGGTGCACAGCAGTCACCGGCCGGACGTGGCGCGGGCGGAGGCGCTGCGCTCCCGCACGGACGACGGGGCACTCGAGTTCCTGTCCAGCCTCGACGAGCTGCGCGAGCGCATCGCGCTGCACCTGTCCGCCGAGGAGCCCGGCGACGTCCTGACCCTGGTCAGGGCGGAGGAGTCGCAGAACCTCACGTCGCACGTCGTGGACGACTCCTTCGCCGGCCGCACCGTGCTGGTCGTCGACGACGACGCGCGCAACCTGTTCGCCCTCAGCGGCATCCTGGAGCTGCACGGCTTCCGGGTGCTGCACGCGGAGGACGGCCGCAAGGGCATCGAGACGCTCGTCGACAACCCGGACGTCGCCCTCGTGCTGATGGACGTCATGATGCCGGAGATGGACGGCTACACCGCCACGGCCGAGATCCGCAGCATGCCCCGGTACGCCGACCTGCCCATCATCGCCGTGACCGCCAAGGCGATGCCCGGTGACCGGGAGAAGTCCCTGGCGTCGGGGGCGAGCGACTATGTCACCAAGCCCGTCGACACCCACGATCTGATCGCGTGCGTCCGCCGCTGGCTGGCCCCGTGACCGCGCCGCAGCCCGCCCCGGCATCCCGCCGGGGCGGGCCCGGCCCGACCGTCCACGCCCCAGGGGCGTCCCGCCGAGGAGCACCCGCATCGTGAGCACGTCCGACCACCACGCCGACCGGCCCGCCGAGCCGCCGGACGGCCCCGAGCGGATCACCGACGTACCGGGGCCGACGACGCACCCCGCGGGCACGCCCGGCCCGACCGGCGCCTCCGACTCGACCGGCGCGCTCGACTTCGACGCTGCCGTTCCCGGTCTCACCGGCGCCCTCGACCTCGACCGTGCCGCTGCCGACCTCACCGGCGCGCTCGACCTCGACGCTGCCGACCTCACCGCCGCGCTCGACCTCACCGGCGGACGCGACCCCGCCACCGCTCCGGACGGAGGCGGCGCGGCCCCGGCCGGGCGGGCGGTGTCGTCGGGCGATCTCGCGGGCGTCTCCGCGACGTCCCCCGTCGGCAGGCTCGCCGCCACCGTCGAGCGGTTGCGCCGGGAGGTGCGGGCGGCGCAGGCCGAGGCGGAGGGCCGGGCCCTGATCGAACTCGCCAAGGGCATCCTGGTCGAGCGGCTCGGCTGCGGCCCGGCGCAGGCCGCCCGGCAACTCGCGGAGCTGACCGAGCAGGCCCGGGTCAGCCCGCTGGAATTCGCCGTCGAGGTCATCAACCAGGCCGCCCGTGACCGGATGTCGGAGGTCACGGACGCCTTCCTCGCGGCCGCCGCCGACGGCGCCCGCTCGGCGGAGCGTGACCGCGCCGCCGTACGCCTGCGCGCCGCCGAGAGCGGGGCGCTCGCCGCGTCCGACGCGCAGGCCGTCGCCGACTCGCTGCTGGAGCACGCGCTGCGCCCGCTGGGCGCGGTGGCCGTGGCCGTGTGGGCCGCGGGCGCGGACGGCTCGCTGACCCTGGCGGGCAGCGCCGGGTTCGCCCCGACGGAGGCCTCCCGCTGGCGCTACGTGCCGCCGGACGTGGCCACGGTGGCGCGCCGCGGACTCACCGAGCGCAGCGGCCAGTGGTTCACGTCGCTGGCCGAGACCGGGCTGCCCACCGTCGGCCGGCATCACCACCCCGACGGCGGCCGGGTCGCCGTACCGGCGGGCACCGGAGGGCGTATCCACGGGGTCCTGGAGATCGCCTGGCCGGGGCCGCTGGAGCCGCAGCCGCCCCAGGTCGTCCGGCAGGTGGAGGCGCTGGCGGAGCTGTGCGCGCACACCCTGGAGACGTACACGCCGCGCCCCGACGCGGTGCAGGAGCCGCGGATCGTGCCGGACGCCGCGGAACTCACCGACCTCGCCGACGGGTTGCACGACCCCGCGCTGGTCCTCGTGCCGCACGTCGACGACTCCGGGCAGCTGGTGGACTTCCGCATCCAGCACGTCAACACCCGCTTCCTCGACCCCGCGGGCCGGCCCCGCGCGGTGGTGAGCGGGGCGCTGCTGCTGGAGGCGTACCCGATGACGGCCGGGGACAGCGAACTGTTCCAGCGCATCGAGCGGGTGTACGCCACCGGCGAGCCGTTCCGGGCGCGCCGGATGCATCTGACCGCGCTGGTCGACCAGGTGCCGCTGTCGGCGGTGGCGGACATCAGCATCAGCCGGCACGGCGGCAGTGTGCTGCTGATCTGGCGCATCGAGGACGAGACGGCACGGCTGGCGAGCCTGCTCCAGCACGCCCAGCGCCTCGGCCGCATCGGCGGTTTCGAGGAGAACCTGCTGACCGGCGGGATCACCTGGAACAGCCAGATGTTCGACCTGTACGGCCGCTCCACCACGAGCCCGCCGGTGTCGCTGGAGGACCTCCCCGCCCACGCGCACCCGGACGACGCGGTGGCCATCGGCCGGTTCCTGCGCACGCTGCTGCACCACCGCCGGCCCGCGTCCGCCGCCTTCCGGCTCCAGCGGCCCGACGGGGTCAACCGGCACATCCGGGTCGTCGCCGAGCCCGTCCTCGACACCGACGGCCGGCTGTTCGTCGTCCGCGGCGCCTGCCAGGACATCTCCGCCCAGCACTGGACGGAGGTGGCGCTGGCGGCCACCCGCGACCAGCTCGCCCACACCGAGCAGCAGGCCGCCGAACGCAACCGGCTGACGCTGCAGTTGCAGCACGCCATCATGCCCCCGGCGCAGGCCCCGCTCCAGATGCCCGGCCTGGAGGTCGCGGTGCGCTACCGGCCGGCGGAGACGGAGCAACTGGTCGGCGGCGACTGGTACGACGCCGTGGTCCTGCCGTCGGGGCGGGTCCTGCTGTGCGTGGGCGACGTCGCCGGCCACGGCATAGAGGCCGCCACGAGCATGGTCGTGCTGCGCAACGCGCTGCGGGGCCTCGCCGTCACCGGCGCCGGACCGGGCCAGCTCCTGTCGTGGCTCAACATCGTGGCGCACCACCTCACGGGAGCCGTCACGGCGACGGCGGTGTGCGCCCTGTACGACCCCGACCGGCGCGTGCTGCGCTGGGCGCGGGCGGGCCATCTGCCGCCCGTGCTGGTGCGGGACACGAAGGCCGCGCCGCTGCCCCTGGTCAAGGGCATCCTGCTGGGCGCGGTGCCGGAGGCGGGGTACGAGGAGGCCGAGGTGCAGCTCGCGCCCGAGGACACGCTGCTGATGTACACCGACGGCCTCGTCGAACGCCGTGACCGCTCCGTGGAGGAGTCGCTGACCCACCTGCTGACCACGGCGAGCACGGCGCCGAAGACGCTGGACCAGCAACTGGACCGGCTGCTGACCTACAGCAAGTCGGACACGGACGACGACACCTGCCTCGTCGGCGTCCGCGTCGACTAGTGCCGCGGCAGGCAACGTTTGCCCGGCAAGGAGCGGCGTCCGGTGCGGCGAGAGGGCGTGCCGGGCGTCGGGACGGGGTGAACGTTGCCTGTCGCGGCACTAGCGTCCGCGTCGACCAGGAGACGTCCCCGGGGCCCTCGGGCCGTGCGTACGCCCGCGTGGTCCCGGGGCCCCTCAGGCCTTGCGGGCCACGCCCGCGTACACCGGCACGACGCCCTCCGCCTGGGCGGCCACGTCCTGCGGTTCCGGCCGCCAGCCGTGGACGGGGATCACGCCGGGGCCGAGCAGTTCCAGACCGTCGAAGAAGCGGGAGAACTCGGCGAGGGTGCGGGGGAAGAACGGCGTGCCGGTGCGCCGGAAGTGCTCGGCGGCCTTCTCCACGGCCTCGGGGGTGAGGTCCGGGGTGACCTGGGACAGGATCAGGTGGCTGCCCGGGGCGAGCGCGTCGACGTACGTCTTGACCAGGCCGTACGCCTCGTCGTCGAGGTAGTGGGTGAGGGCGACCAGCGACAGCGCGACCGGCCGGCCGAAGTCCAGTGTCTCGCCCGCCCGCCGCAGCAGGGTGTCGAGGTCGCGCACGTCGGCGTGGACGTAGGTGGTGGCGCCCTGCGGGGAGCTGTGCAGCAGCGCCTGCGCGTGCCGGAGGACGATCGGGTCGTTGTCCGCGTACACGACCCGGGCCTCCGGCGCGACGTCCTGGGCCACCTGGTGCAGGTTGGGCTCGGTGGGGATACCGGTGCCGATGTCCAGGAACTGGCGGATCCCGGCCTCGGCGACCGTGCGCACGGCCCGGTGCATGAACCGGCGGTTGGCGCGTGCCCCGCGCAGCACCGTGCCGTCCACGGCGAGGATCCGGCGGGCCAGCTCCTCGTCCACCGGGTAGTTGTCCTTGCCGCCCAGCCACCAGTCGTAGACCCGGGCCGGGTGCGGCCGGCTGGTGTCGATCCTGGGGGAGTGGGCCTCGGATCCGGTCATGCGGTGCGGTCTCCTCGTCGTGGGTCGGGCGTGGCTGGGCAGCGGCGGGGTCACAGGTCCCCGCGGCACTCCTGAAGGATCTTCCTGGTGCGCAGCGCCGACGCGGCGTGCGCCGTCATGTGGTCCAGCACCTCCAGATGCGCGGAGACCTCGCGGCGCGAGTCCAGGTACAGCGCACCGGTCAGGTACTCGGTGAACACCATGTCCGGCAGCTCCGGCTCCGCGAAGCGGAACAGGGAGAAGGGGGCGTAGGCGCCCGGGTGCGGGCCCGTGGCGAACTCGGCGACCTGCAGGGTGACCCGGTCGCTCTCGGCGGCCTCCATCAGCCGGTCCAGCTGGGCGCCCATCACCTCGGGGCGGGTGCCCACCGGGCGGCGCAGGACCGTCTCGTCCATGATCACCCACAGGTGCGGCGGGTCGGGGCGGCGTAGCAGTTCCTGCCGGGCCATGCGCAGCGACACGTGCCGCTCGATGGCCTCCGCGCCGCCGGACCGCCCGATCGTCCCCGCCTTCAGCACGGCTCGGGCGTAGTCCTCGGTCTGGAGCAGTCCGGGCACGAAGTGCGGTTCGTAGGAGCGGATCAGACGGGCGGCGCCCTCCAGGCTGACGAACAGGCTGAACCAGTCCGGCAGCACGTCGCTGAACCGCTGCCACCAGCCCGGCTGGTTCGCCTCCTCGGCCAGCGCGACGAACGCCGTCACCTCGTCCTCGGGCACGCCGTAGGCGGGCAGCAGGATCTGGAGGTACGGGATTCTCAGCGTGACCTCGGCCGTCTCCATCCGCCGCACGGTCGCCGGGGCCACGCGCAGGACGCGTGCCGCCTCCTCGCGTTTGAGGTTCGCCGCCTCGCGCAGCTCCTGCAACCGTTTCCCGAGCACCACCTGGCCCACGGTGGGCGCGGCCCGCCGTTCACTCACGCCACGCCTCCCCTACGCGCCGAAAGCACGGGTGCAGTGTGTCATGTTCCGGTTGCGGTCACACGGGTGCGGCGGTGCGGTCTGCGCCACCCGGCCATGCCCGTGGCATGACCTCCGAGGTAATCGACCATGTCGCCCGTGCGGTCCATCGTGGTCGTACCGGGTGCCGGACCGGCGCACTCCGGCCCGGCACCCGGGCCCGGCCAACTCGAACTCGACGGAGGGTGATCCGCCATGTCCGCATCCCAGCTCGCCGCTCTCGCCCGCACCACCGAGCCGCAGACCGCGCTCCGCCGCTTCCTGGCCCTGGACGCCGTGGTGACCGGGGTGAACGGCGTCGCCTACCTCGTCGCCTCCGGGCCGCTCGGGCGGCTCCTCGGCGTGGACTCCGGACTGCTGCTCGTGCTCGGCGCGGTGCTGATGGCGTACGCGGCGGGCGTCGCGCTGCTCGCCGCCCGGCCCCGTCCGGCGGCGCTGCCCGTGCGGGCGGTGATCGAGACCAACCTCGCCTGGGCGGCGCTCAGTTTCCTCGCCCTCGTCCTGTGGCTCACGCCGAGCACCGCGGGCGCTGTGTGGGGGGTGCTCCAGGCCCTCACCGTGGCCGGGTTCGCCGCGTTGCAGTACATCGCGCTGAGGGAACGTCAGGGCAGCAGTTCCTGAAGGTACTTGACCGTTGCCGGGTCCGCCGGGAGCAGTGTCTCGATGGCGAGCTCGGCGACGGTCACGTCCATCGGGGTGTTGAACGTGGAGATCGACGAGACGAACGACAGGATCCGGCCGCCGTGCTCGATCCGCAGCGGCAGCGCGAAGTAGGCGACGGGCTCCGCCGGTTCGCCCTCGGGCACCGACTCGGGGACGGGGTACGCGGTCACCTCCTCGTACAACTCCCGCAGGGCCGCCGACCGGCGCAGCGCGATCTGCCGCTCCATCTGGGCGAGCAGATGACCGCGCCACTCCCGGAAGTTGCGGATGCGCGGCGCCAGGCCCTGGGGGTGCAGCGTCAGGCGCATCGCGTTCGGCGGGTCCGTGAGCAAGGACTCCGGCAGGCCCTCCAGCAGCACGGCGATGCCCCGGTTGGCGGCCAGCACGTCGTACCGCGCGTCCACCACCAGCGCCGGGTACGGCTCATAGCCCTGGATCAGCCGTTCCATGCCCGCGCGCACCGCATCCAGCGCCGGGTCGTCCAGGGGCGTCTCCGGATAGCGCGGGGCGTAACCGGCCGCCAGCAGCAGGGCGTTGCGCTCCCGCATCGGGACGTCCAGGTGCTCGGCGAGCCTCAGCACCATCTCCTCGCTGGGGCGGGAGCGGCCCGTCTCGACGAAGCTGATGTGCCGCGCCGAGGAGCCCGCGCGCAGCGCCAGGTCCAGCTGACTGACCCGCCGCTGCTCCCGCCAGGCCCGCAGCAGCGGGCCGACGCCCCGGTCGGCGGGGGTGACGGGGGACGTGCCGGGCGCGGACGGGAGAGTGGTCATGCGTACGACCGTAGTCCAGGAGGCACGGAGGAACGAGGCGTGGCAGCCGCCCCGGGAGGCGCGGGCGGTGCAGCGGGCGGGCGTGCGCGGCCGTCTGCAGCGGCGGCTTGGACGGCCCGATGTGCTCGGCTGTCCGCCAAAAGCCTCCTGACCAGGCCCGCGACCCTCCCTCTGTGGCACGCTGAACGGGTACGCGACATCCCCGAAGGGAGCGAGCCCATGCCCGTCGCACCGCTGTCGCAGAAGGAGATCGAGGAACGGCTGGCGGAGCTGCCCGGCTGGTCGTTCGACGGCGACCGGCTCTCCCGTTCCTACCGGCTCGGCTCGCACCTCGCCGCGACGGCGCTGGTCGTCCACATCGCCCAGGTGCAGGAGGAGCTCGACCACCACTCCGACCTCACCCTCGGCTACAACACCGTCTCCCTGACGGTCACCACGCACAGCGCCGGCGGCAAGGTGACGGAGAAGGACTTCGCGCTGGCCGAGCGGGTGGAGGCCCTCGCCCCGGCGCACGGCGTCGGCTGAGCCCGCGGTGCTGGACTACACCGACGAGGCCGAGCGGTACGACGCCTCGCGCGGCGGCGAGCCCCGGGCGGCCGCCGCCGCGGAGGGCGTGCTCAGTCTTCTGCCGCGTCAGACGCGCAGGCTGCTCGACGTCGCCTGCGGTACCGGCATCGTGACCCGGCGGCTCGCGTCGGCCCGCGCCGGGATGCGGGTGACGGGCGTCGACCTGACGTACGCCATGGCCCGGCAGGCCGCCGCCCGGCTGCCCGGCGCCGTCGTCCTCGCCGACTGCCGCCGACTGCCCTTCCGAGACGGGGAGTTCGACGCCGTCACCAGCGTGTGGCTGCTGCACCTGCTGCAACGGCCGGAGCACGTCAGGGCCGCGGTCGCGGAGTGCGCGCGCGTGCTGCGCCCCGGCGGCGTCTACGTCACGACGGTCGACAAGGCCGCCGCCCACAACGTCGGCAGTGACATCGACGCCGTCCTCGCATCCCGTCCCCGCAGCCCCGTCCCCGACACGTCGTCGGCCGTCGGGTCGTACGCGGCGGAACACGGTCTGCTGCCCGCCGGACTGACCCGTTTCCCGGGCCGCGGCCAGGGCCGCAGTCCCCGCCGCACCGTCGCCGACCTGCGCCGCGGCTGGTTCGTGACGCTGCCGCCCGGCCACCCACTCGCCGACGGTTTCGCCGCCCGCCTCGCCGCGCTGCCGGACCAGGACCGCCCCCGCCCGGACCCGTGGTTCACCCTCCGCGCGTTCCGCAAGACCCCCTGACACGGCGGCCGGAAGACCGTGCGCCACGCCGCCCCGGAAGACCGTCCGCCACGGCGCGCCCGGGAAGGCGCCGTCCCGGCTCAGCGATCGCCCGTCGTCCCCTCCGCCATGCTGTCGGCCACGTACGCCTCCAGATCCGGCACGCGGGGCGCCAGCACGTGCCGTACCCAGGCGTCCCGTTCGTGCAGGACCGGCGGCAGTTCCCACACGCAGCCGATCCAGGGGCGCTCGGTGGGGACGAAGTGCGCCGGGTCGGTGTCCGGGCAGCCCAGGACCGGCTGGCCCGCCGCGGCGCCCCGGAAGTGCAGCACGTTGTCCCACACCCAGCTGTAGGCGTTGAGGTACGCGCCGCTGTCGCCGCCCCGGTGCAGCACGACGAACGTCGCCGGCGGGGTGCCGTCCGGCTCCGGCAGCAGCTCGGGAAGGACGGCGTACGCGGCCTTCTCGACCTCGGGCGCGATGCCCGCCGGGTCCGCGGTGACGTGGTAGCGCTTGACGCGCCGGCCCGCGACCTCGACGGGCGGGGGCACGGTGAGCAGTTTCTCGGTGAAGGACGGTTGCTCCTCGAAGGTCATACCGAGACGCTAGGACCGCTCCACTGACATCCTGTGTCAGTGAAGTCGAGCCGGCTCGTGTCCGTCCTGCTGCTGCTCCAGACCCGCGGCCGGATGACGGCCGCCCAGCTCGCCGAGGAGCTGGAGGTCTCGGTCCGCACGGTCTACCGGGACGTCGAGGCGCTCGCCGCGGCCGGCGTTCCGCTCTACGGCGACGCGGGGCACGCGGGCGGCTACCGTCTCCTCGCGGGGTACCGCACCCGTCTCACGGGCCTGACGGCCGACGAGGCCCGGGCGCTCCTCCTCGCCGTGCCGCCCGGCCCCGCCGCCCAGCTGGGCCTCGGCCCGGTCCTGGCCGCCGCCCGGCTGAAGGTCCGCGCCGCCCTGCCGGCCGAACTGCGCGCGCACGCCGACCGGATCGGCGGCCGCTTCCACCTGGACGCCCCCGGGTGGTACGCGGACGCCGACGAGACGCCGTACCTCTCCGCCGTCGCGGACGCCGTCTGGTC
Source organism: Streptomyces chromofuscus (assembly GCF_015160875.1). Classification (NCBI taxonomy): domain Bacteria; kingdom Bacillati; phylum Actinomycetota; class Actinomycetes; order Kitasatosporales; family Streptomycetaceae; genus Streptomyces; species Streptomyces chromofuscus. Next base: position 6,828,203 of record NZ_CP063374.1, read on the forward strand.
CGGGCGCGTCCTGCACGTGACGTACCGCCGCTGGCGCGAGCCCACCGACGTCGAGCGCCGTCTGGAGCCGTACGGGATGGTGCTGAAAGCGGGCCGGTGGTACGTCGTCGCGGGCCCGGGACCGCGTACCTACCGCGTCGACCGGATCCTGGAACTCAGCGCGACAGACGAGGAGTTCACGCACCCGGACGACTTCGACCTGACCGCGTACTGGACGGCGTACCAGCGGGACTTCCACCGTCGGCTGTACCGCGCCGAGGCGGTCGTACGGCTCGCGCCCGGCACACGGCTGAGCGGGCCGGCGGACGCGGCCGTGCGGGCGGGCGGACAGCTCCAGGACGACGGCTGGACACTCGCCACCGTTCCCGTCGAGTCCGTCGACCACGCGCACGCCGAGTTCCTGCGGCTCGGCACCGGCGTCGAGGTCTTGGCGCCCGCCGCACTGCGCGACAGGATCGCCCGGACGGTCGCGGAACTGGCCCGCACCTACGGCAACGCACCGGCTCCCGGCGGCGACTGACACACGGAACCCGCCCGCCCTTCCCCGGAGGCACGTGACGTGACGCGCCCGCGCGAGCACCGCGACGGTCTGACGCGGCGATCCTACGGAGGGCGCGCACCGTCCCCGGCACGCGCCCTCGCTCGGTCGACTCACCGCGCAGGTCCGCTCCCCGACGTCGAGGAAAGCCGGTTTCGCGTTCGTTCCGGACCAGCCCCCGTGGCCCACCGACGCGCTCCCCGGCGCCGCGCTCTCCACCACCCGGGCAGCCCCGTCGGCCTGTCCGGTCGGCCTGTTCCGGCGGGGCCCGTTCACCGGCGGAGGGCAAGTGAGGTTGCTGTTCTGGCAACCTCACTTGCCCCCCGCCGGTCCGCCGTCGCAGGCTGGCCGCACCCGGAGGAGAGGCTGACCCCCATGGCGCACGACCACCACCACCCCACCCACCAGCACGAGCACCGGCACGGTCACGACCACGCCGACATCGACTGGACCGAGATGGCCCCGCTGCTGGAAGCGGGCGCCGAACTGTTCTCACCCCTGTACGAGCGGGCGCTGGCCTGGCTGGCGCAGCAGCAGACCGCCCCCGGTCTGGTCGTCGACGCGGGCAGCGGCCCCGGCGTCGTCGCCTGTCTGCTCGCCGAGACCTTCCCGGGCGCCCGGATCGTCGCCGTCGACGGCTCGGAGCCGCTCCTCGCGCGGGCCCGCGACCGCGCCGCCCGCCTCGGCCTCGCCGACCGGTTCAGCACCCTGGCCGGTGACCTGCCCAAGGTCCTCGACGACCTCGACTACCCCGCCGACCTGCTGTGGGCCAGCCGCAGCCTGCACCACCTCGGCGACCAGGGGGCCGCTCTGGCCGCCTTCGCCGAACGGCTGGCGCCGGGCGGCACGCTGGCGCTCGTGGAGGGCGGCCTGCCCACGCGGTTCCTGCCGCGTGACATCGGCATCGGCCGCCCGGGGCTCCAGGCCCGGCTGAACGCGCTCGAGGAGGAGTGGTTCACCGAGATGCGCGCCGCGCTGCCCGGCACGGTCGACGAGACGGAGGACTGGCCTGCGCTGCTGACCGCCGCGGGCCTGGCCCACCCCCGCACCCGCAGCTTCCTGCTCGACCTGCCCGCGCCGGCCCCCGACCGGGCCCGCGCCTACGTGGCCGCGACCCTCACCCGCTTCCGCGAGGCCCTCGCCGACCGCCTCGACACCACCGACCTCGCCACCCTCGACCGCCTCCTCGACCCCGAGGACAAGGCGAGCGTCCACCACCGCCCGGACCTGTTCCTGTTGGCGGCCCAGACCGTGCACACGGCGAGCAGGGCCATGTGAGTGCGGGCCTTGACCTGGAGAGCGCTCGAAGTGATGAACTCCCGGCCATCACCGGCAGACAGGGGGCACATCATGAGCGACACTCCGGTCGCGCTCATCACGGGCGGGGGCAGTGGTATCGGTGCCGCGGTGGCGCGGCGGTTGTTGGACGGCGGGCACCGGGTGGCCGTCACGGGGCGCGGTGAGGAGCGGCTGCGCCGCTTTGCCGAGGAACTCGGTCGGCCCGAGGGGTTGTTGACGGTGCGCGGGAACGCGGCCGACTACGGGCACGTGCGGGCGGCGGTGGAGGCGACGCTCAAGGAGTTCGGGCGGCTCGACACCGTCGTGGCCAACGCCGGATTCGCCACCCATGACGCGGTGGCCGACGGCGACCCGGCCGGGTGGACCGAGATGGTGCTGACCAACGTGCTCGGTCCGGCGCTGCTGATCCGTGCCTCCGTCGACGCGCTGAAGGAGACCCGCGGGCGGATCGTGCTCGTTGGCAGCGTCGCCGGGTTCGTGCCGACGGCCGGCAACATCTACGGGGCGACCAAGTGGGCGGTGACCGGGCTCGCCGAGAACACCCGGCGCCAGGTCACCGCATGGGGGATCGGCGTCACGCTGGTCGCGCCGGGCCGGGTGGAGACGCCGTTCTGGGACGGCTACGGGAGCCTGCCGCCCGGGCAGCTGCTGACCGCCGACCAGATCGCCGACTCGATCGTCTGGGCGATCGGGCAGCCCGAGGGGGTCGACGTCAACACGGTCGTCGTACGGCCGGTCGGGCAGCCCAACTGACGCGCGCAAGCAAGGCGCCCCGGGGCCGGTGCGGTCCCGGGGCGCCTGTCCGTCGCGCCGGGCGTCAGCCCATGAACGTGGCCGGGTCCGGGCCCAGCCGGCGGTCCTCGTTCAGGGCGCTGATCGCCGCGAGGTCCTCGGTGTCCAGGCTGAAGTCGAAGACGTCGATGTTCTCCCTGATCCGGGACGGCGTCACGGACTTCGGGATCACCACGTTGCCGAGCTGGAGGTGCCAGCGCAGCACGACCTGGGCGGGCGTGCGGTCGTGCTTCCGGGCGATGGCCACGATCGCCGGGACCTCCAGCAGGCCCCTGCCGGAGCCCAGCGGTGACCAGGCCTCGGTCGCGATGCCCTGCTCGGCGTGGTACTCCCGGGCGGCGTGCTGCTGAAGGTGCGGGTGCAGCTCGATCTGGTTGACGGCCGGGACGACGGACGTCTCGCCGATCAGCCGCTCGAGGTGCTCCGGCAGGAAGTTGGAGACGCCGATCGCCTTGATCCGGCCGTCCGAGTGGAGCTTCTCGAACGCCTTGTACGTGTCGACGTACGTGTTCCGGGACGGGATCGGCCAGTGGATCAGGTACAGGTCCACGTAGTTCAGGCCGAGCTTGTCGAGGGAGACGTCGAAGGCGCGCAGGGTGGCGTCGTACCCCTGGTCGCTGTTCCAGAGCTTGGTGGTGACGAAAAGCTCCTCGCGGGGGAGGCCGGAGGCGGCGAGGGCCTTGCCTGTGCCCTCCTCGTTGCCGTAGATCGCCGCTGTGTCGATGCTGCGGTACCCGGCCTCCAGCGCCGTGGCGACCGCTCGCTCCGCCTCGTCGTCCGGCACCTGCCAGACGCCGAAACCCAGCTGGGGCATCTCGACGCCGTTGTTGAGGATGATCGGGGGGACCTTGCTGCTCACGAGCTCTTGATCCTTCGGTTGTCGTCAGGTGGTACTCATATCGTCAACGATCACGGGCCATGATGCATTCCTGACGGGAAAATAGCCGCAAGCCGCTCACGTCCGGTACAGCGCCTCGACCTCCTGGGCGTACGCCTTCTCGATCGCCTTCCGTTTCAGCTTCAGTGACGGCGTGAGCAGCCCGTGCTCCTCGGTGAACGGCTGCGCCAGGATGCGGAAGGTGCGGATCGACTCGGCCTGCGAGACCAGCGTGTTCGCGGTGACCACCGCTCGCCGCACCTCCGTCTCCAGGTCCGCGTCGCGCACCAGCTCGGCCGGGGTGAGCCGGGGCTTGTTGCGCATCTGGAGCCAGTGGTCGACGGCTTCCTGGTCCAGCGTGACCAGGGCGGCGACGTACGGGCGGTCGTTGCCGACGAGGATGCACTGGGCGACCAGCGGATGGTCCCGTACGCGCTCCTCCAGCAGCCCCGGCGCCACGCTCTTCCCGCCCGACGTCACCAGGATCTCCTTCTTGCGGCCGGTGATGGTGACGTAGCCGTCCTCGTCGAGCTTGCCCAGATCGCCGGTGGCCAGCCAGCCGTCCTGCAGGGTCTCGCCGGTGGCCTTGGGGTTGTTCAGGTAGCCCTGGAAGACGTTGGCGCCGCGCAGCCAGATCTCGCCGTCGTCCGCGATGTGCACGGCCACCCCCGGGATGGGCTGACCGACCGTGCCGTAGCGGGTGCGCTCGGGCGGGTTGGCCGTGGCGGCCGCGGTGGACTCGGTCAAGCCGTACCCCTCGTAGATCTGCACGCCGGCGCCCGCGAAGAACAGCCCGAGCCGCCGGTCCATGGCCGAGCCGCCGGACATGGCGTGCCGCACCCGGCCACCCATCGCCTCGCGGACCTTGGAGTAGACGAGCTTGTCGAACAGCTGGTGCTGCACGCGCAGCGCCGCCGACGGTCCGGGGCCGATGCCCCAGGCCTTCGCCTCCAGCGCGTCCGCGTAGCGCACGGCGACGTCGACGGCCTTCTCGAAGGGCCCCGCCCTGCCCTCCCGCTCGGCCTTGCGGCGGGCCGCGCTGAAGACCTTCTCGAAGATGTAGGGCACGGCCAGGAAGAACGTCGGCCGGAACGCCGCGAGGTCCGGCAGCAGGGCCGCCGCGTTGAGCTGGGGCTGGTGGCCGAAGCGGACCTTGCCGCGGATCGCGGCCACCTGCACCATCCGGCCGAAGACGTGCGCGAGCGGCAGGAAGAGCAGGGTCGCCGCCTCGTCGCCCTTCCTGGAGTGGAACACCGGCTCCCAGCGCTCGATGACGGTGTCCGCCTCGTACATGAAGTTGCCGTGCGAGATGACACAGCCCTTGGGGCGGCCCGTGGTGCCGGAGGTGTAGATGACCGTGGCGACCGAGTCCGGCGTGACGGCCTTGCGGTGGCGGTGCACGACCTCGTCGTCGAGGTGGGCGCCGGCGTCGTACAGCTCCTGGACCGCGCCCGAGTCGAGCTGCCACAGGCGGCGCAGCCTCGGCAGCCGGTCGATGACGGTGGCGATGGTCATCGCGTGGTCCTCGTGCTCCACGACGGCGGCCGTCACCTCCGCGTCGTACAGCATCCAGTAGCACTGCTCGGCGGAGGAGGTCGGATAGAGGGGCACCACCTGGGCGCCGATCGTCCACAGCGCGAAGTCGAACAGCGTCCACTCGTAGCGGGTGCGGGACATGACGGCGACGCGGTCGCCGAACCGGACGCCCTCGGCGAGCAGTCCCTTGGCGAGGGCGAGTACCTCGTCGCGGAACCCGGCGGCGGTCACGTCCCGCCAGCGCCCGGCGTCGTCCTTGCGGCCGAGCGCGATGTGCGCCGGGTCGTCCTGGGCGTGCTCGAAGACGACGTCGGCCAGACCGCCCACCGGGGGTGCCAACGCCAACGGAGGATTGGTGAACTCGCGCAAACCCCGTCCCCGCTTCCTGTGACGGTCCCTGTGACGCCCGCACAGGCCGTGAAAGCTACCCCACGGCTGGTCGTGACGGGAGGGCCGCGACATGCGGGGACCGCTGGGGCGGGCGCCGGTCGGCAGGAGCAAATGCATACACATGGGGAAGAGGCGGACACATTCCTGACGGCGGAGTAAGGTTCGACGCCGTAATCTCCACCGAATCTGTACGCCCCGGTCACCGGGGTGCGCCCCGGCCCCGGGGTCCGGCCTCAGCCGTCGGCGCGGCCGCGTGGGTGGAGGCGGTCGCCCGCCGCCAGGATCGCCGCCGCCAGGGCGTCCGCCGGGCCCTGGGCCGAGGGGCGGCGCCGGCCGTGGACGAGGACGAAGTCGACCTGCCCGAGTTCGGGCAGACCGTGGCGGTCCGGCACCCGGACCAGGCCCGGCGGGACGAAACCCAGGGAGTGGGCCATCACGCCGAGGCCCGCGCGGGCGGCGGCGATCAGGCCGTTGAGGCTGCCGCTCGTGCAGGCGATGCGCCACTCGCGGCCCTGGCGCTGAAGCGCCTCGAGGGCGAGGGCGCGGGTGATGCCCGGCGGTGGATACACGATCAGCGGGACCGGACGGTCGGCGTCCAGGCGGAGGCGTTCCGCGCCGATCCACACCAGGCGGTCGTGCCAGACCGGCTCACCGCGCGGGTCCTCGGGACGCCGCTTGGCCAGGACCAGATCCAGCTTCCCGGACGCCAGCTGCTCGTGCAGGGTGCCGGACAGCTCCACGGTCAGCTCCAGGTCGACCTCGGGGTGGTCGTGCCGGAAGGCCTCCAGGATCTCCGGCAGCCGGGTGAGCACGAAGTCCTCGGAGGCGCCGAAACGGAGCCGGCCGCGCAGCCGGGTGCCGGTGAAGAACGCCGTGGCCTGCTCGTGCACCTCCAGGATCCGGCGCGCGAAGCCCAGCATCGCCTCGCCGTCCTCGGTCAGCTCCACGGAGTGCGTGTCCCGGCTGAACAGCTGCCGTCCGGTGGCGTCCTCGAGCCGCCGTACGTGCTGGCTGACCGTCGACTGGCGCAGTCCGAGCCGCCGCCCGGCCCGGGTGAAGCTCAGCGTCTGGGCGACGGCCAGGAACGTGCGCAGGTGCGAGGGGTCGTACACGTGGCGAGGTTATCGCGAATCACGATGACAGTCAGAGTGGTATGCCGGATTCACGATCGGCAGGTGAGGGAGCAAGATGGAACGGGGACCCGTGACCCTGTACCGGGCCCGAGAACCGCGCCCCATGCCCGAACAAGTGGAGCACCGTGAAACGCCTGCCCCGGCCGTCCTGGTTGCCGATCGACCCGTACGTCCTGCTGTTGCTCGGGACGGTGGGCCTCGCGGCGCTCCTGCCCGCGCGGGGTACGGCCGCCGACGTGGCCTCCGGCGCCTCCACCGCGGCGATCGCCTTCCTGTTCTTCCTCTACGGCGCCCGGCTGTCCACCCGTGAGGCGCTGGACGGACTCCGCCACTGGCGGCTCCACGTCACCGTGCTGGCGTGCACCTTCGTCGTCTTCCCGCTGCTCGGGCTGGCCGCCCGCGGACTGGTCCCGGTGTTCCTGACCCACTCCCTGTGGACCGGCCTGCTCTTCCTCACCCTGGTCCCGTCGACCATCCAGTCGTCGATCGCTTTCACCTCGATCGCCCGCGGCAACGTGCCCGCCGCGATCTGCGCCGGCTCCTTCTCCTCCCTCGCGGGCATCGTCATCACGCCGCTGCTCGCGGCGTCGCTGCTGGGCGGCAGCGCGGGCGGGTTCCAGGCGGATTCGATCGTCAGGATCGTGCTGCAGCTGCTGGTGCCGTTCCTCGCCGGGCAGCTGCTGCGCCGCTGGATCGGCGGATTCGTCGCCCGCCACAAGAAGGGCCTCGGGTACGTCGACCGCGGCTCGATCCTCCTGGTCGTGTACACCGCGTTCAGCGAGGGCATGGTGCACGGCGTCTGGCACCAGGTCAGCCCCGTCCGACTGGCCGGGCTGCTCGGCGTGGAGGCGGTGCTGCTCGCCGTGATGCTCGCCCTGACCTGGTACGGCTCCAAGGCCCTGGGGTTCGGCCGGGAGGACCGCATCGCCATCCAGTTCGCCGGCTCGAAGAAGTCGCTGGCGTCCGGGCTGCCCATGGCCAGTGTGCTGTTCGGCGCGCAGGCCTCGCTGGCCGTGCTGCCGCTGATGCTGTTCCACCAGATGCAGCTGATGGTGTGCGCGGTGATCGCCAAGCGCCGCTCCCACGACCCGGCCGACCGGCTCACTCCACCGGCCTCAGCCTCAGGGTCACGAACCGCGGTCGGTACAGGGTCACGTTCCGGCTGACGGCCGCCGGCGCGCCCGTCGCCTCCAGCCAGTTGACGTCGTAGCTGAGGACGAGGCGCCGGTCGCCGCCGACGCCGGGGTGCGCCTGCGGGTTGTACGCGGCGACGCCGGCGGACGGCAGCGGCGGGCTGAAGCCGCGCGCCGGCCCGTGCCAGGGCCCGGTGGGGGAGCAGGCCCAGTACGACGTCACCGTGCCCAGCCCGGCCGCGCCCGCCGCCATGGTGAACAGCACGTACGTGTCCCCGTCCCGCACCACCGAGAACGCGCTGCCCACCCCGGTGCGGCGCTCGTCGCCGAGCACCGGGGCCGGGCGGGTGCCGGTGACGTAGGCGGAGCCGTCCCAGTACTCCCAGGCGGCCGGGTCGGCGAGCCCGCCGTCCGGCACCCGCGCCACGTACGCCGACGAGGCCGGGCGCGACACGGCCTGCCCGTCGTCGCCGCCGAAGACGTAGGTCCAGCCGTCCCGGGCCACCAGCGTGGTGCCGAACAGCACCCGCCGGGACGGATCCGGGACCGACTGCTGGTCGAGGACCTCGGTGACGGACTCGACCCGCAGCTCCGGCAGGGACAGCGTGGCGACCTCGGTGGCCAGCGGCACCCCGTAGATCCATGGCGCCCGGCCGGCCGCGCGCGTCCACAGCACCACCCGTACGACCCGCTCCGCCGCGCCGGGGGAGCGCGGTTCGACGCGTGCGGCGACGGGCCAGCGCCACTGGTGGGGGGCCGGGTCGGGGAAGAGGGGCGCGGGCAGGGTCGTGCGCAGGCGGCCGCCGGACATCACGACCGCCGAGTTGCGCACCATCGGGGCGGTGGTGTCGCGCCAGGCGTACGACTCGCCGGACGGGTTGGGCGGGGGGTGGACCGGGCCGAGGAAGGTGTCGGAGAACAGCCACAGCACCCTGCCGTCCGGCAGCCTCAGCGAGTGGGTGCCGTCGCCGCCGGTCCAGTCGTCGGTGCGGCCGGCGTCGTCGCCGTAGCGGGCGAACTCGCCGGTGAGCGCGTCGGCCGGCGACCAGGCGTCGACCGTACGGCCCGTGCACGCGCCGCCGCCCTCCCGGTCGCCGTCCGGGAGGGCGGTGAGCAGCACGGCCGTGAGCACCAGGGCCAGCAGCAGCCCGGCCCAGGTTCCCGCGTGGTGTCGTGCTCGGCGTTCGTCGGGCACGCTCCGGGACGTTAGCGGGCGGCGGTCACCTGGTCCATGGGGAGCCACAGGACGGTGTGGAAATAGGGGCCGGTGTGAGTGCGGCGGACCTGGTCGATCTCCTGGTCGGACAGGGCCGTGTCCCAGACGCGGACCTCGTCGATCGCGCCGGTGAAGAAGGCGCGGCTGTCCATGCGCTGGCCGACGTGCACCCCGAACGGCGCGTTGCGGCTCACCGAGCCGGGCACGTCCTCGGTGCTGACCGGCGTGCCGTCGAGGAAGAGGGTCAGCCGTCCGCCGCCGCGGCGCAGCGCGAGGTGGTGCCAGGTGCCGTCGTTGTGGGCGCCGGTCGCCTGCACGGCGGCCGTGTTGACGGTGCGGACGCCCTCCCGGGTGGTGATCAGTCCGCGCACGCGGTTGCTCGCGGGCTCGGCACGCAGCCACACCTGTGGCTGGCTGGTGCCCGCCCCGCCCATCCACAGCAGCGGCTGCTCACCGGTGGTGGCGGTGTACCGGAACCACAGGGAGGCGGTGAAGTCCTCGCTGCCCAGCAGGAGTTCGTCGCGATACGGCAGGCGTACGGCGTCGTCGGTGCCGTCGAAGGTGACGGCGTTGTTGAGCACGCCGGCGACGGTCGAGGCGCCGCCCAGGACGTTCGCCCCGGGAGCGAGGAGGGCGCGGTCGGGGGTGGTCGGGTCGGCGCCGCGGCGGGGCGTGAGCCACTCCTCGTCGAAGCGGGCGAAGCGGATCTCGTCGCGGGCGTCGGCCGTGCCGCCCTCGTACATCAGGCCGACCGTGGTGCCGGAGATGTGCACCAGGTCGGAGTAGCCGGCCCAGTCGCGGGTGACGACCGTGCCCCGGTCGACGCTGTCCCAGGTCTCGCCGCCGTCGTAGGAGGAGCGGATCATCATGGTCCGGCGACGGTCGGGGTCTCCGGGGCAGGCCAGCAGGATACGGTCGCCGAGGCGCAGGGTCGCTCCCTGGACCTGGGGGGCGTAGAGGTCCGGGAGGGATTCGAAGGGGCCCTTGAAGCTCTGGCCACCGTCGCTGCTGACGGCCTGGGAGCGGTGGCCGAGGTCGGTGCCCTCCTGCTCGCGGCCGCTGACGAGGATCGTGCCGTCGGAGCGCTCGGTCATGGAGATCTCGGAGGGCTTCTGGCGGAAGGTGCCGTCGGCCGACAGCGGCCAGGAGTCGGTGGCGCCGACCCGCCAGGTGGTGCCGCCGTCGTCGCTGAGGATGAGCGCGGCGTGGTTCGCGGTGACCCGGTTGCCGTCCCAGGTCTCGGTGTTGACGCCGAAGACCAGCCGGCCGGCGTGCGCGCCCTGGGTGAGCTGGATGCCGTGCACGGGGCCGGTGGCGTACCAGGAGTTCCACTGGGAGGGCAGGATCTGCGGGCTGAGGTCGCGCGGGCTGGTCCAGGTGACGCCGTCGTCGTCGCTGTACTGCAGATGGGGGGTGCGGTCGCAGGGGATGTCGCAGTGCTCGCTGTCCGCACGGCCGGTGTTGTGCGTCTCCGCCAGCAGGATCCGGCCGGTCTCCTGGTCGACGACCGGGGTCGGGTTGCCGTGGGTGTCGCCCGCGCCGTCGTTGACGACCCGCAACGGGCCCCAGGTGCGGCCGCCGTCGGTGGAGCGCTTCAGTACGATGTCGATGTCGGTGGCGTCCCCGCAGTTGAGCACCCGTCCCTCGGCGAACGCGAGCAGCGTGCCCTTCGTGGTCCGCACGACCGTCGGAATGCGGAAGCAGGCGTAGCCGGGGTCCTGCGAGGGCCTGAAGAGGACCTGCTGTTCGAACAGCGGTGCCGCCGCGGCGGGTTGGGCGTGGGCGGGGCCCGGCAGGGCGGCGGCGGCCGTCAGGACGGTACCCGCGGTGAGGGTGGCTCTCAGGCGTGCGCGGAGTCTCGACGGCATGAATGACCCTTCATTTGTCTGGACATCTGGACATCCCACGTCCAACCTACGCGCGCCAGACGGTAGTTGGCGGCAGCGACACACCGCAACCGGCGTGAGGGGGTAACGGGGGTGATGCTCAGACAGCCTGACGTGACGTCAGGGGGTGCGCACCGATCGGGACCTCGTGAGATCGTCGGAGGCCCAACGATAAATCAGGTCATGCGCAAAACCAACGAAATCCGCACTGGGCCGGATCCATGGCCGAAGCACTACTCTCCGCGATCCGCTTGCTGCCCAGCAGGGTGCTCGGCCGTGCCGCGCCCCGCGGGCGCGCCCCGGTGGCGGAGGCCCCGGTGGCGGAGGCCCCGGAGGCGGAGGGCATGCGGATGCGGCACCACATGGTGCGGGTCGCCGTCCGTGACCTCGGCGCGGGTCGCGCAGGCCGACCCAGGCCGGAGCGTCGGACTCGACCCCAAGGACGTGGTCGGCGTCCTCGACGACCTCCGGGCCGCGGGCCATGGTGTCCGCCGGCCCGCCCACGACGCGCTGCCGGCCCCGCTCACACCGGCCGAACGCGCTTGGTTCATGGAGCTGTTGAGCAGGATCTCCGGTACGCGGTGACGCCGTACCGGGCTTGAGGCGGGACCCCTGCGGCGCAGGGGGCGCTCCCCGCCGTTCGGGGCCCCGCCGCCGTGCCGCGGGGGACCGTCAGCCCTGGGCGGCCGCGGTCCGCAGAGCGATCCGGTCCTCGCCCGCGTACACGTTCATGGAACTGCCCCGCAGGAAGCCCACCAGGGTCAGCCCCGTCTCCTGGGCCAGGTCCACCGCCAGCGACGAGGGCGCCGAGACCGCCGCCAGCACCGGGATGCCCGCCATCACGGCCTTCTGCGCCAGCTCGAACGACGCGCGGCCCGAGACCAGCAGGACGGCGCGGGACAGCGGCAGGTCACCGTTCTGCAGGGCACGGCCGACCAGCTTGTCGACCGCGTTGTGCCGGCCCACGTCCTCCCGCACGTCCACCAGCTCGCCGTCCTCCGTGAACAGCGCCGCCGCGTGCAGACCCCCGGTCCGGTCGAAGACCCGCTGAGCCGCGCGCAGCCGGTCGGGGAGGCCGGCGAGCAGCTCGGGCTCCACCCGGACCGGGGGAGTGTCGGCGATCGGCCAGCGGGCCGTGGTGCGCACCGCGTCCAGGCTCGCCTTGCCGCACAGTCCGCACGACGACGTCGTGTAGACGTTGCGCTCGAGCGTGATGTCCGGGATCACGACCGACGGCGCCGTCGTCACGTCCACCACGTTGTACGTGTTCGAACCGTCCACGGTGGCGCCCGCGCAGTAGACGATGTTGCGCAGATCGCCCCGCCCGCCGAGCACCCCCTCGCTCACCAGGAACCCGGCCGCGAGCGCGAAGTCGTCGCCGGGGGTGCGCATGGTGATCGCGAGCGGTTTGCCGTTCAGCCGGATCTCCAGGGGTTCCTCGGCGACGAGCGTGTCCGGGCGCGTGGAGACCGCGCCGTCCCGGATGCGGATCACCTTGCGTCGTTCCGTGACTCGTCCCATGTCCTGATCAGCCCCGGTTCTGTACGTGCTGGTAGCCGAAACGGCCCTTGATGCAGAGGTTGCCGTGGGTCACCGGGTTGTCGTGCGGCGAGGTGACCTTGACGATCTCATTGTCCTGCACATGGAGCGTGAGATTGCAGCCCACTCCGCAGTAGGCGCAGACCGTCGTCGTCTGCGTCTGCTGCGACTCGTCCCACGTACCCGCCGCCCGCATGTCGAACTCCGACTTGAACGACAGCGCCCCCGTGGGGCAGACCTCGATGCAGTTGCCGCAGTACACGCACGCCGAGTCGGTCAGCGGGGCGTCGTGCTCGACGGCGATCCGGGCGTCGAAGCCCCGGCCCGCGACGGAGATCGCGAAGGTGTTCTGCCACTGGTCGCCGCAGGCGTCGACGCACTTGTAGCACAGGATGCACTTGTCGTAGTCGCGCACGTACAGATCGTTGTCGATCCTCGGTTCCTCGTTGAGGCGGGCGGCCTCGGGTCCGAAACGGTCCGGTTTCGCCTCGTACTCCTTGAGCCACGCCGCGACCTGCGGCGTGGTCGACAGGTCGACCGACGAGGCGAGCAGTTCCAGCACGAGCTTGCGGCTGTGCCGGGCCCGCTCCGTGTCGGTGCGGACCGTCATCCCCGGCTCCGCCTTGCGGGAGCAGGCCGGGACGAGGGTGCGCGAACCCTCGACCTCGACCATGCAGACCCGGCAGGCGTTCTTCGGCGTGAGGGTGTCGCCGTGGCAGAGGGTCGGGATGTCCTTCCCGGCGGCCCGGCAGGCGTCCAGGACGGTCGAGCCCTCCGGGACCCTGGCCTCCTCCCCGTCGATCGTGAACTCGACCAGCCGGCGCGGCACACCCAGCGGTATCGCGGTCATTCGTAGGCCCCCAGACGGTCGATGGCGGATTCCACGGCGTTCCACGCGGTCTGTCCCAGACCGCAGATCGAGGCGTCCCGCATCGCGCGGCCGACCTCCCTGAGCAGCGCGATGTCGTCGGCGGCCGCGGCGCCGGTGCGCTCCACGATCCGGTGCAGCGCCTCCTCCTGCCGCACGGTTCCCACCCGGCACGGCACGCACTGCCCGCACGACTCGTCACGGAAGAACTCGGCGATGCGCAGCAGCAGCCGCGGCAGCGGGACGGTGTCGTCGAAGGCCAGCACCACGCCCGAGCCGAGCGTCGTGCCGGCCGCGCGGGTGCCTTCGAAGGTGAGCGGGATGTCCGTCTCGTCGGGCCGCACGAAGCCGCCCGCCGCCCCACCGAGCAGGACCGCGCGCAACCGCTCGCGCACCCCCGCCAGCTCCAGCAGTTCGCCCAGTGTCGCGCCGAACGGCAGTTCGTAGATGCCGGGCCGGTCCACGCTCCCCGACACGCAGAACAGCTTCGGACCGGTCGACGTCGCCGTGCCGATCGCCGCGTACGCCGGGGCGCCCATCGTCAGGATCGGCAGCACGTTGACCAGCGTCTCGACGTTGTTCTCGACGGTGGGCTTGCCGAACAGACCCTTCTCCACGGGGAAGGGCGGCTTCGAGCGCGGCTCGCCCCGGTAGCCCTCGATCGAGTTGAACAGGGCGGTCTCCTCGCCGCAGATGTACGCGCCGGCGCCCCGCCGGATCTCGATGTCGAAGGCGTACCCCTGGCCGAGGACGTCGTCGCCGAGCAGGCCGCGCGCGCGTGCCTGGGCGATGGCGTGCTCCAGGCGGCGCAGGGCGCGCGGGTACTCGCCGCGCAGGTAGAGGTAGCCCCGGTGCGCGCCGGTGGCGTACGCCGCGACGGTCATCGCCTCCACCAGGGCGTACGGGTCGCCCTCCATGAGCACGCGGTCCTTGAACGTGCCCGGCTCGGACTCGTCGGCGTTGCAGACGACGTAGTGCGGGTGGTCCGGCTGGGACGCCGTGGCCTGCCACTTGCGGCCGGTGGGGAATGCGGCGCCGCCCCGTCCGACCAGGCCCGAGTCGGTGACCTCACGGATCACTCCGGCCGGGCCGAGCTCGAAGGCCCGGCGCAGGGCGGTGTAGCCGCCGTGGGCGCGGTAGTCGTCGAGGCTCGACGGGTCCACCACGCCGACGCGACGCAGGAGCACCAGGTCGGGGGAGCCGGCCTGCGGGACCGCCATCACGGCCGGCGGCTCCTCGGGCGCGGAGTCCGGCGACGTCGCGGCGAGGACCGCGTCGCGGACGGTCGCCGGCGCGCAGACCGCCGTGCGCACCGGGTCCCCCGCCTTGATGGCGAGCGCGGCCGGGGCGCGTTCGCACAGGCCCAGACAGGGGCTTCGCTCGACGTGGACGCCGGGACCGAGACCCGCCTCGACCCCGGCGGACAGCTCCTGTGCCCCGGCGGCCGCGCAGGCGAGGTCCGTGCAGACGTGGAGCACGGTCGCCGGGCGCGGCTTCACCGAGAACATCGCGTAGAACGTGGCCACCCCGTACGCCTCCGCCGGCGGCACGGTCAGCCGCCGGCACAGGTAGTCCAGGGCGCCCTCGCTGATCCAGCCGATCCGGTCGTTGATCGCGTGCAGCCCCGGCAACAGCAGGTCGCGGCGGTCCCGGGCCTCCCGCCCGCCACGCGCCCACCTGAGGTCGGCATCCGAGCGGTCGGCGCCCTCCCAGGAGGACTCGGGCGGGCCGAGGAGGGCGTCGACGGCCGCCCGCTCGTCGTCCGTCGGTTTGCTGTCGCCGAAGTGCAGGTCCACTTACGTCACCTCACGATGGTCGCGACGGGAAGCTTCTCGATCCGGATCGCCGACGCCTTGAACTCCGCCGTCCCTGCGATCGGGCAGTTCGCCTCGATCGTCAGCTGGTTGGTGTCCACCTCGTCGGGAAAGTGCATGGTCATGAAGGCCAGCCCGGGCCGCAGCGCGGTGTCGACCCACACCGGCGCGACCACGGAGCCGCGCCGGGAGGTCACCCGGACCTCCTCGCCCACCACGACCCCGTAGCGCTCGGCGTCCTCCGGGGACAGCTCCACGTACTCGCCGCGCCGCAGCGGCGAGGCGAAACTGCCGCTCTGCACACCGGTGTTGTAGGAGTCGAGCCGGCGGCCGGTGGTGAGCCGGACGGGGTACTCGTCGTCGGTGAGGTCGACGGGCGGGTCGTGCTGGACGAGCCCGAAGGGAGCCGGCCGGCCGCGCCTGACCGGGTCCGTCTCCCACAACCGGCCGTGCAGGTAGGTCGGTTCCAGCCGGTCGGTGCTCGGGCACGGCCACTGGATGCCCTGGTGCTCCTCGAGCCGGTCGTACGTCATCCCGTAGTGGTCCGGAGAGACGGAGCGCAGCTCGTTCCAGACGGCCTCGGCGTCGGCGTACTTCCAGTCGTGGCCCAGGCGCGCCGCCAGGTCGCAGATGATGTCGATGTCCTCGCGGGCCTCACCGGGCGGGGTCACCGCGCGGCGCACCCGCTGGACGCGGCGCTCGCTGTTGGTCGTCGTGCCGTCGGTCTCGGCCCACCCGGCGGTCGCGGGGAGCACGACGTCGGCCAGCTCGGCGGTCTTCGTCAGGAAGATGTCCTGCACGACGAGGAAGTCCAGGGCCTTCAGCCGGCGAACCGCCTGCTCGCTGTCCGCCTCCGACTGGGCCGGGTTCTCGCCGATGCAGTAGACGGCCCGGAGGGTGCCCTCCTCCATCGCCTCGAACATCTCCGTGAGGTTCAGCCCGTAGTGCGGCTGGATGACGGTGTCCCAGGCGGACTCGAACTTCAGCCGGGTGCCCGCGTCGAGGATGTCCTGGAAGCCGGGGAGGCGGTTGGGGATCGCGCCCATGTCGCCGCCGCCCTGCACGTTGTTCTGGCCGCGCAGGGGCTGCAGGCCGGAGCCGAAGCGGCCCACGTGGCCGGTCAGCAGGGACAGGTTGATCAGCGCGCGGACGTTGTCGGTGCCGTTGTGGTGCTCGGTGATGCCGAGGGTCCAGCACAGCTGGGCGCGCTCGGCGCGGGCGTAGGCGTGCGCCAGCTCGCGGATGGCGGCGGCCGGTACGCCCGTCACCTTCTCGGCGAGCGAGAGCGTCCACGGCTCGACGAGCGCCTTGTACTCCTCGAAGCCGGTGGTCGCCCGCTCGATGAACGCCTCGTTGGCGAGCCCCGCGTGGATGATCTCGCGGCCGATCGCGTGGGCCATCGGGATGTCGGTGCCGACGTTCAGGCCCAGCCAGCTCTCCGCCCACTCGGCGGTCGAGGTGCGGCGCGGGTCGACGGCGTACATGCGCGCCCCGTTCCTGATCCCCTTCAGCACGTGCTGGAAGAAGATGGGGTGCGCGAAGCGGGCGTTGGAGCCCCACATCACGATGACGTCGGTGTGCTCGATCTCCTCGTACGACGACGTCCCGCCGCCCGAGCCGAAGGCGGCGGACAGGCCCGCCACGCTGGGGGCGTGGCAGGTGCGGTTGCAGGAGTCGACGTTGTTGGTGCCCATGACGACCCGGGCGAACTTCTGCGCGACGTAGTTCATCTCGTTCGTGGCGCGGGCGCAGGAGAACATCCCGAACGCGCCCCGGGCGGCGCTCAGTCCGCGCGCCGCGCGGTCGAGGGCCTCGTCCCAGGTGGCCGGGCGGAACGGGGCGTCGCGCGCGTCCCTGACGAGCGGGTGCGTGAGCCGGGTGTAGTTCTTCGGGGGCTGGCGTTTCCTCATGCGGCGCTCCTCAGCGCGAGCAGGTCCGAGATGGCGTGCACGGTGCGCAGGGTGGGCACGTCGACGCCGGTGATCTCCGCCAACTCGACGACGGCTGCCAGCAGCACGTCGAGTTCGAGCGGTTTGCCGCGCTCCAAATCCTGGAGCGTGGAGGTGCGGTGGTCGCCCACCTTCTCGGCGCCCGCGAGGCGGCGCTCGATGGAGACGCCGACCTCGCAGCCGAGGGCCTCGGCGACGGCGAGCGTCTCGGTCATCATGATCTCGATGACCTTGCGGGTGCCGCCGTGCAGGCACATCTGGCGCATCGTCGCGCGGGCGAGCGCGCTGATCGGGTTGAAGGAGATGTTGCCGAGCAGCTTCAGCCAGATGTCGTTGCGCAGGTCCGGTTCGACCGGGCACTTCAGGCCGCCGGCCCGCATGGCCTCGCTGAAGGCCGAGCACCTCGCGGAGACGCTGCGGTCGGGCTCGCCGATGGAGAACCGGGTGCCTTCCAGGTGCCGTACGACACCCGGCGCCTCCAGTTCGGTGGCCGCGTACACGACGCAGCCGATGGCCCGGTCGGGCGCGAGCACCGCACTGACCGCTCCGCCGGGGTCCACGCTCTCGATGCGGTGGCCGTCGTGGGGGCCGCCGTGGCGGTGGAAGTACCACCAGGGGATGCCGTTCTGCGCGGCGATCACCGCGGTGCCGTCGTGCAGCAGCGGCTCGATCAGCGGCCCGCACGCCGCGTACGAGTTGGCCTTCAGGCCCAGGAAGACGTAGTCGACCGGGCCCACCTCGGCCGGGTCGTCGGTGGCATGGGCGCGAGCGGTGAAGTCACCGCGGGGGCTGAGCACTTGCACGCCGTGCTGCCTCATGGCCGCCAGGTGCGGTCCACGGGCGATGAGATGGACGTCGGCGCCCGCGTGGTGGAGCGCGGCACCGACGTAGGCGCCGATCGCTCCGGCGCCGAGGACTGCGACTTTCACGGGAACACTCCGTTCGGTTTGAGGGATACCGCGGAGGTGACGGCCGTACGGCTTATGTCGACGAAATATTGTCTACAGTATGGAGGTTGGGTCGACAAGGGTTGCGCACCATGACCGTTCGGCGCACGCTGCATACCGCTCACCGCATACGGTCGACGCGCGACCTTCTCAACTCCCTTGAGCCTTCCTACCGTCCAAGGTCCATGAGTCCCCCCGTCGCACCCCCGGGATGGAGCCGCTGGCTGGTGCCGCCCGCCGCGCTCTCCGTCCATCTCTCCATCGGGCAGGCCTACGCCTGGAGCGTGTTCAAGCCGCCCCTCGAATCCGCGCTCGGTCTCAGCGGCACCCAGAGCGCGCTGCCCTTCCAGCTCGGCATCGTCATGCTCGGCCTGTCCGCCGCCTTCGGCGGCACGCTCGTGGAACGCAACGGGCCGCGCTGGGCGATGACCGTGGCGCTGGTGTGCTTCTCGTCGGGCTTCCTGCTGTCCGCGCTCGGCGCGGCGACGGAGCAGTACTGGCTGATCGTCCTCGGCTACGGCTTCGTCGGCGGGATCGGCCTCGGCATCGGCTACATCTCACCGGTCTCCACGCTGATCAAGTGGTTCCCGGACCGGCCCGGCATGGCCACCGGCATCGCCATCATGGGCTTCGGCGGCGGCGCGCTGATCGCCTCGCCGTGGAGCGCCCAGATGCTGGAGTCCTTCGGATCCGACAGCGGCGGCCTGGCACTGGCGTTCCTGGTGCACGGCCTGTCCTACGCCGTCTTCATGCTGCTGGGCGTTCTCCTGGTGCGGGTCCCGAGCAGTGCTCCCGAGGCCCCGGGGACCGCGCGACAAGCCCCCACCGGCCCTCAGGTGTCCGCGAACCAGGCCATCCGCACGCCCCAGTTCTGGTGCCTGTGGGTCGTGCTCTGCATGAACGTGACCGCCGGCATCGGCGTCCTGGAGAAGGCCGCGCCGATGATCACCGACTTCTTCGCGGACACCCCCACACCGGTCACGGCGACCGCCGCCGCCGGTTTCGTCGCCCTGCTCTCGGCGGCGAACATGGCGGGCCGCATCGCCTGGTCGTCGACGTCCGACCTGATCGGACGCAAGAACATCTATCGCGTCTACCTGGGCGTCGGCGCGCTGATGTACCTGCTCATCGCGCTGTTCGGCGACTCCTCCAAGCCGCTGTTCATCCTGTGCGCCCTGGTGATCCTCTCCTTCTACGGCGGCGGATTCGCGACGGTCCCGGCGTACCTCAAGGACCTCTTCGGCACCTACCAGGTCGGCGCGATCCACGGGCGGCTGCTCACCGCCTGGTCCACGGCCGGCGTGCTCGGACCGCTGATCGTCAACTGGATCGCCGACCGGCAGGAGGAGGCCGGCAAGCACGGCGCGTCCCTGTACGGGCTGTCGTTCACCATCATGATCGGCCTGCTGGCCGTCGGCTTCGTCGCCAACGAACTCGTCCGCCCGGTGCATGCCCGCCACCACCACGTCCCCGCACCCCGGCAGGAGGCCGTCGATGTCGAACGACAGCAGTCAGAGTCCGCCTGACCGGCGGCCGCTGATCGTGCTCGCCTGGGTGTGGGTGGGCGCGCCGCTCGCGTACGGCCTGTACGAACTCGTGCGTAAGGCCACTCAGTTGTTCACCGGGTGAGGCGCCGGGGACCCACGGCCCACGAGCCGCCGCGACGGCGGCGGCACGTGGCCGATCCGCCGGACTGGGCGTCCGGCGGCCTGCGGAAACCGACAAGCCGGCGGTCCCATTCCTGTGCCTTTGCCTGCACCGCTACTCGTGAGTCGCTGACCAGACTGGTGAGTCCCGCTTCCGGCAGCAGCAACGAGGGGACCCCCATGAACGGCTCGCGCATCTCCGCCGTCGGCCACTACCAGCCCGCCAAGGTGCTCACCAACGAGGACCTGGCGGGCCTGGTCGACACCAGCGACGAGTGGATCAGAACCCGGGTCGGCATCCGCACCCGCCACATCGCCGGCCCCGACGAACCGGTGGACGAACTGGCCGCGCACGCCGCCGCCAAGGCGCTCGCGGCGGCCGGGCTGACGCCCGCGGACATCGACCTGGTCCTCGTCGCCACGTCGACGGCCGTCGACCGCTCCCCGAACATGGCCGCCCGGGTCGCGGCACGGCTCGGCATCCCCCGGCCCGCCGCGATGGACGTCAACGTGGTGTGCGCCGGCTTCACCCACGCCCTCGCCACCGCCGACCACACCGTCCGGGCGGGGGCCTCGACCCGGGCGCTGGTCATCGGCGCCGACAAGATGTCCGACGTCACCGACTGGACCGACCGGACGACGTGCGTGCTGGTCGGCGACGGAGCGGGGGCCGCCGTCGTGGAGGCCTGCGACGAGCCGGGCGTGGGTCCGGTGCTCTGGGGCTCGGTGCCCGAGATGGGACACGCGGTGCGCATCGAGGGGGAGCCGGCGCGGTTCGCCCAGGAGGGGCAGAGCGTCTACCGGTGGGCGACCACCCGCCTGCCGCCGCTCGCCCGGCAGGCCTGCGAGCGCGCCGGGTACGCGCCCGAGGACCTCGCCGCCGTGGTGCTGCACCAGGCCAACCTGCGCATCATCGAACCGCTCGCCGAGAAGCTGGGCGCCGTGAACGCGGTCATCGCGCGCGACGTCGCCGACTCCGGGAACACCTCGGCGGCCAGCATTCCCCTCGCCCTGTCCAAGCTGGTGGAGCAGGGGGCGGTCTCGACCGGCGATCCGGTGCTGCTGTTCGGGTTCGGGGGGAACCTGTCGTACGCCGGGCAGGTCGTCCGGTGTCCATGAGCGCCGCTCGCGCGGGAGTGTGACGAGGTCAACTGTCGTTTCTGCTGGCCCTTGTGCGCCGTAGACTGTAGACAAAAGGCAATTGATACTGTCTTTCCCAGGGCTTTACGGCTCCGAGGTTGCTCTCGCGTCGCCGTCCGCCGTGCCCGGCCCTGCCAGGAGGGGGACCGATGTTGTCGACAGGACTGCCGCAAGGTGCGGTGCCCAAGCTCGAACGTCCCGGCCCGCTGCGCGACCGCGTCTACGAGGCGCTGCTCGAACTCATCACCACCCGCGCCCTCCAGCCCGGCCAGCACCTCGTCGAGAGTGAACTCGCCGGGCACCTCGGCGTGTCCCGGCAGCCGGTGCGCGAGGCGTTGCAGCGGCTCAACACCGAGGGATGGGTCGATCTGCGTCCGGCGCAGGGCGCGTTCGTGCACGAGCCGACCGAGGAGGAGGCCGACCAGCTCCTGACAGTCCGTACGCTGCTGGAGGCCGAGGCGGCCCGGCTCGCCGCCGCCAACGCGGGCAGCGCCGGCGTCGCCGCGCTGGAGGAGCTGTGCGCGCAGGGCGAGGGCGCCGTCGCCGCCGACGACGTGGACGGCGCGGTCGCGCTCAACGCCCGTTTCCACGCGAAGATCATGGAGCTGGCGGGCAACGCCGTCCTCGCCGAACTCGCCGCGCAGGTGGACCGGCGGGTCCGCTGGTACTACACGCCGGTCGCCCGGCAGCGCGGCAAGCAGTCCTGGATCGAGCACCGTGAGCTGATCGCCGCGATCACGGCACGGGACGAGGGGCGCGCGACGCAGATCATGCGCGCGCACACCGAGCACACGCGCAAGTCGTACCACGCACGCCCGCGTTCCTAGCGTTCGCCTGCGGCAGCCGCGTCAGTCGCCTGGCGCGCCCGCGTCGTGACGGCAGGGATGGGGGCGGCGGCGACGCCGCCCTCGGTCGTCCCGCGCGTGGAGCGCCCTGACACGCCTGTTCACCGCCCGCTTCGCGTCCGCGTTCTCTGGCGATCTCACCGCCCAACCCACCCCAAACCCCCTCCCTCGGCGCGCCCACGCCCCGCTCTTTGTCCTGTGAGTGGAAAAAGTCAGCGGTAATTCGTGCGCACCTTCTTCCCACTCCCGGCAGCCGCTGCTACTTTCCCTTCGAAAGCCGGACAGCGACGGCCGATTCGAGGCGGGGAGGGGCTCGTGAGACGCATGACGGCGCGACCCGCGAACGCCCATCAGGCAAGGCTGCTGAAGCTGTTGCGTGACGGCGGGCCCAACTCCCGGGCCCAGCTGGGCGATCGGGTCGACCTCTCGCGGTCCAAGCTGGCCGTGGAGGTGGACCGGCTGCTGGAGACGGGCCTGATCGTCGCCGACGGACTCGCCGCCTCGCGCGGCGGACGCCGCTCGCACAACATCCGGCTGGCACCGAACCTGCGCTTCCTCGGCGTCGACATCGGCGCGACCTCCATCGACGTCGCGGTCACCAACGCGGAGCTGGAGATCCTGGGGCACATCACCCAGCCGATGGAAGTGCGCGAGGGACCCGTCGCGGTTTTCGAGCAGGTGCTGTCGATGGCCGCCAAGCTGCGGGCCTCCGGGCTCGCGGAGGGCTTCGACGGCGCCGGCATAGGCGTCCCGGGGCCGGTCCGCTTCCCCGAGGGCGTCCCCGTGGCACCGCCGATCATGCCGGGCTGGGACGGCTTCCCGGTGCGGGAGGCGCTCAGCCAGGAGCTCGGCTGCCCGGTCATGGTCGACAACGACGTGAACCTGATGGCGATGGGGGAGATGCACGCGGGCGTCGCACGCTCCGTGGGCGACTTCCTCTGCGTCAAGATCGGCACCGGCATCGGCTGCGGCATCGTCGTCGGCGGCGCCGTGCACCGCGGTACGACGGGTTCCGCGGGCGACATCGGGCACATCCAGGCCGTGCCCGACGGACGTCCGTGCGCCTGTGGCAACCGGGGCTGCCTGGAGGCCCACTTCAGCGGCGCCGCGCTGGCCCGTGACGCCGTGGAGGCCGCCCAGCAGGGACTGTCACCCGAACTCGCGGCACGGCTGGAGACGCACGGCACGCTCACCGCCGTCGACGTCGCCGCCGCGGCCGCCGCGGGGGACGCGACCGCGCTCGAGCTGATCCGCGAGGGCGGCAACCGCACCGGCCAGGTCATCGCCGGCCTGGTCAGCTTCTTCAATCCCGGCCTGGTGGTGATCGGCGGTGGGGTGACCGGCCTCGGCCACACGCTGCTCGCCGCGCTCCGCACCCAGGTCTACCGCCAGTCGCTGCCGCTGGCGACCGGCAACCTGCCCATCGTCCTTGGTGAGTTGGGGCCCACCGCCGGCGTCATCGGCGCGGCCCGGCTGATCAGCGACCACCTGTTCTCACCCGCGTAAGCACCTCGTACTCCCTGTGTAAGCACCTCGTACTCACCCGCGTAGGCACCTCGTACTCACCCGCGTAGGCACCTCTTACCCACCCGAGCACGACCGGCACAGCGTCCCACCCGAGCACGACCGGCACGACGTCCCGCACCGCACCCACCCAGCGTCCCGCGAAGCATCCCGGCCCGGCGTTCCGCACAGCCTCCCGCCCCGTGCGCTGCTCCGCGCTGCCCTGAATCCGGCCCCCGTACGCCAGCCAAGGGGAACCCACATGGCACCAGAACCACCGCTGCTCAGCATGTCCGGCATCACCAAGTCGTTCCCCGGCGTCCGTGCCCTGGACGGCGTCGACCTCGACGTCCAGGCCGGTGAAGTGCACTGTCTGCTCGGCCAGAACGGTGCCGGCAAGTCCACCCTCATCAAGGTCCTGGCCGGCGCCCACCAGCCCGACACCGGCACGATCCGCTGGCGCGGCGAGCCGGTCACCCTGCGCTCGCCGATCGCCGCGATGCGCCTCGGCATCGCCACCATCTACCAGGAACTCGACCTGGTCGAGCACCTGTCGGTCGCCGAGAACGTCCACCTCGGCCATGAGCCCACGGCCGCCGGTTTCGTCGTACGGCGCAAGGCGGCGAAGGCGTCGACGGCCCAGCTCCTGAAGCGACTGGGTCATCCGGAGATCGACCCGGCGCGTCTCGTCGGCGAACTGTCGGCCGCCCAGCAGCAGATCGTCTCCATGGCCCGCGCGCTCTCCCACGACGTGCGGCTCATCGTGATGGACGAGCCGTCCGCCGCTCTCGACCCCGACGAGGTCGACAACCTCTTCCGGATCGTCGGCGACCTCACCGCCGAGGGCGTCGCCGTCGTCTACATCTCGCACCGCCTGGAGGAGATCCGCCGGATCGGCGACCGGGTGACCGTGCTCAAGGACGGGCGCGCGGTGGCGGGCGGGCTGCCCGCGAAGTCGACGCCGACCCGTGAGGTCGTGGCGCTGATGACCGGCCGGAACGTCGAGTACGTCTTCCCCGAGCGGCCGGCCTCACCGGGGGGCGGGGAGCCGGTGCTGGAAGTGCGGGGACTGGCCCGGGACGGCGAGTTCGAGCCCTTCGACCTGACCGTGCGTCCCGGCGAGATCGTCGGCCTTGCGGGGCTGGTCGGCTCAGGGCGCTCGGAGATCCTGGAGACGATCTACGGCGCCCGCAAGCCCTCCGCTGGCCATGTCCTGGTCGACGGACGGCAGTTGCGGCCGGGCAGCGTACGCGCCGCGGTCCACGCCGGACTCGGGCTCGCCCCCGAGGAACGCAAGGCGCAGGCCCTGCTGATGCTGGAGTCGGTCACCCGCAACGTCTCGGTCTCCTCCATGTCCCGCTTCTCGCGCGGCGGCTGGATCGACCGCGGCGCCGAACTGGGCGCGGCACGGGCCGCGACCCGCGAGCTGTCGCTGCGCCCCGACAACCCGTCGGTGCCGATCCGCACCCTCTCCGGCGGCAACCAGCAAAAGGCCGTCCTCGCCCGCTGGCTGTTGCGCGGCTGCCGGGTCCTGCTGCTCGACGAGCCGACCCGCGGCGTCGACGTCGGCGCCCGCGCCGAGCTGTACGCGGTCGTGCGGCGTCTCGCCGACGAGGGCCTCGCGGTGCTGCTGGTCTCCAGCGAGGTGCCCGAGGTGCTCGGCCTCGCCGACCGCGTGCTGGTGCTGCGCGAGGGGCGCGTCGTACACACCGCGCCCGCCCATGAGCTGGACGAACACCGCGTACTCGACCTCGTGATGGAAGGAAGCCCGGCGTCATGACGCAGCCCGTCTCCCCGCCGCGGGACAGCGCCGACAAGGCGCCGTCGGCCGCTCGACCCCCCGCCTGGCGCGGCCGGGTGGTCCGCGCCGACGTCCGCACCCTGTCCCTGCTCGGCGTGCTCGCCGCCCTGATCCTGATCGGCGGCATCACCAAGCCGGACGAGTTCCTGGACACCCGCAACCTGCAACTCGTCCTGACCCAGGCCTCCGTGATCGGCGTCGTCACCGTCGGCATGACCTTCGTCATCGTCTCCGGCGGCATCGACCTCTCCGTCGGCGCGATCGTCGCCCTCGCCTCCGTCTGGGCGACCACCGTCGCCACCCAGGAGTTCGGCTTCAGCGGCATCCTGTTCACCTCGGTGCTCGTGGGCCTCGGCTGCGGCCTGGTCAACGGACTGCTCATCGCCTACGGCGGGATGGTGCCGTTCATCGCGACCCTCGCCATGCTGGCCTCGGCGCGCGGACTGGCGTTGCAGATCACGGACGGCCGGACGCAGATCGTGACGGTCGACGGCATCCTCGACCTGGGCGAGCGCGACGCGTACGTGCTCGGCATCCCGCCGCTCGTCCTCGTCTTCGCGGTCGTCACGGTCATCGGCTGGCTGCTGCTGAACCGCACCACCTTCGGACGCCGCACCGTCGCCGTCGGCGGCAACGCCGAGGCGGCGCGGCTGGCGGGCATCGACGTACGCCGCCAGCGGCTGTACCTGTACCTGCTCTCCGGGCTGTGCTGCGGCATCGCCGCGTTCCTGCTGATCATCCTGTCCGGTTCGGGTCAGAACACCAACGGCAACCTCTACGAACTCGACGCCATCGCGGCCGCGATCATCGGCGGCACGCTGCTCAGCGGGGGCCGCGGCACCATCGTCGGCTCCGTGCTCGGCGTCCTGATCTTCACCACCATCACCAACATCTTCGCCCTGAACAACCTGCAGAGCGACGTCCAGCAGATCGCCAAGGGCGCGATCATCGTCGCCGCCGTGCTGGTCCAGCGCCGTACCGCGAGCACGACCTGAGGAAAGGGTTCACCGCCATGTCGCAACTCACCAGTCGCAGAGGACTGCTCTTCGGGACCGCCGCTGTCTCGGCCGGTGCCCTCCTCGCCGGGTGCACCAGCAACGAGCCGAAGGAGAAGGAGCAGGCCGCCGACCCACAGCCGGCCGCCGACGACAAGCCCGGAAAGCCGGTCACCATCGGCTTCGCCGGACCGCAGGCAGACCACGGCTGGCTCGCCGCGATCAACTCCAACGCCAAGAGCCGCGCCGAGAAGTACGAGGACGTGACGCTGGAGATCACCGAGGGCTCCAACGACACCGCCGCGCAGATCGGCCAGATCGAGACCCTCATCAACAAGAAGGTCGACGTCCTGGTCATCCTGCCCGCCGACGGCAAGGCGCTCACCCAGGTCGGGCTCAAGGCGATGGCGGCCGGGATCCCGGTGGTCAACCTGGACCGGATCTTCAACACCCCGCAGGCCTACCGCTGCTGGATCGGCGGCGACAACTACGGCATGGGCCTCAACGCCGGCCACTACATCGGCGAGAAGCTCAAGGACAAGTCCGACGCCCGGGTCATCGAACTGGCCGGCCTGGACAACCTGGAGCTGACCAAGCAGCGCACCCAGGGCTTCGACGACGCGCTGAAGAACTACCCGAACATCCGCAAGGTGGCCCGCCAGGCTGCCGAGTTCACCGTCGAGTCCGGCCAGGCCAAGATGGCCCAGCTGCTCCAGGCGCAGTCGAAGTTCGACGCGCTGTGGAACCACGACGACGACCAGGGCGTGGGCGCGCTGCGCGCCATCGAGCAGGCCGGGCGCGACGACTTCCTGATGGTCGGCGGCGCGGGCGCGCTCTCCGCCTTCCAGGCCATCAAGCAGGACGAGGGCGTGCTGAAGGCGACCGTCCTCTACCCGCCCACC
The DNA here is from genome assembly GCF_015160875.1 of Streptomyces chromofuscus. Classification (NCBI taxonomy): domain Bacteria; kingdom Bacillati; phylum Actinomycetota; class Actinomycetes; order Kitasatosporales; family Streptomycetaceae; genus Streptomyces; species Streptomyces chromofuscus. The sequence continues at coordinate 6,854,952 of NZ_CP063374.1, forward strand.
ATGGCCGCCTCCGCCATCGACCTCGCCCGCGCCCTCGGCCAGGGCAAGGGCGTCGGAGGCCTCGCCGAGTTCGAGATCCCGGCGTCGCTCACGCTGTACTCGGCCGTCGTCGACAAGACCAACGTCGACCAGTACATGTCCACCGGCTTCGAGTGAGGCGCCCCGCTCCAGGGGCCCGGCCTTCCTGAACGGGCCGGGCCCCCACCCCCCACCGCGCCACGACGACGAGGAGGACATCCGAATGGCACAGCCGCAAGCGCCCGAAGGGACCGAGGCCGAAAAGCCCCCGTTGCGCATCGGCATGGTCGGCTACGCCTTCATGGGCGCCGCCCACTCCCAGGGCTGGCGCACCGCGGGCCGCGTCTTCGACCTGCCCCGGCAGCCGGTGCTCGCCGTGATCTGCGGGCGGGACGAGGCGGCCGTACGCGCGGCGGCCGGCCGGCACGGCTGGGCGGCGGCCGAGACCGACTGGCGGGCGCTGATCGCCCGGGACGACGTCGACCTGGTCGACATCTGCACACCCGGCGACAGCCACGCCGAGATCGCGCTGGCCGCGCTGGCCGCCGGCAAGCACGTCCTGTGCGAGAAGCCCCTCGCCAACTCCGTCGAGGAGGCCGAGACGATGGCCGCCGCGGCCGAGGCGGCGCAGGCACGCGGTCAGCTGGCGATGGTCGGCTTCAACTACCGCCGGCTGCCGGCCACCGCGCTGGCCCGGCGGATGGTGGCCGAGGGCAGCGTCGGCACCCTGCGGCACGTCAGGGTGACGTACCTCCAGGACTGGCTGGTCGACCCGCAGGCCCCGCTGACGTGGCGGCTGCGCAGGGAACTGGCCGGCTCCGGCTCGCTCGGCGACCTCGGCGCGCACATCGTCGACCTGGCGCAGTACCTGGCGGGGGAGCAGCTCGCGGGGGTGTCGGCGCTCACCGAGACGTTCGTCCGGGAACGGCCGCTCGCGGGGGCCGCCCGTGGCCTGGGCGCCGTCTCCGCCGAGGGGACCGGGCAGGTCACCGTCGACGACGCCGCCCTGTTCACCGCCCGCTTCGCCTCCGGTGCGCTCGCCTCCTTCGAGGCCACCCGGTACGCCACCGGACGCAAGAACGCCCTGCGCATCGAACTCAACGGCGAGCGCGGCTCGCTCGCCTTCGACCTGGAACGGCTCAACGAGCTCTGGTACCACGACGGCACCGAGCCCGGCACCCGGGCCGGCTTCCGCCGCATCCTCGTCACCGAACCCGACCATCCCTACCTGGACGCCTGGTGGCCGCCCGGCCACGGCCTCGGCTACGAGCACACCTTCGTCCACCAGGCCCGCGACCTGGTCCACGCGGTCGCCGAGGGCCGCCGCCCCGAACCCTCCTTCGCCGACGGGCTCCAGGTGCAGCGCGTCCTCGCCGCGGTGGAGGAGAGCGCAGAGAAGAACTCCGTCTACACCCCGATCGCGGTCTAGGAGGCGTCGGCAATGCCGCGTACGTTCACGCTCTTCACCGGCCAGTGGGCCGACCTGCCCCTCGAGGAAGTCTGCCGCCTGGCCCGCGACTTCGGCTACGACGGTCTCGAACTCGCCTGTTGGGGCGACCACTTCGAGGTCGACAAGGCACTCAACGACCCCTCCTACATCGCGTCGAGGCACCAGCTCCTCGACAAGTACGGCCTGAAGTGCTGGGCCGTCTCCAACCACCTGGTCGGCCAGGCCGTCTGCGACGCCATCATCGACGAGCGCCACCAGGCCATCCTGCCCGCCCGGATCTGGGGCGACGGCGACGCGGAGGGCGTACGGCAGCGTGCCGCCGCCGAGATCAAGGACACCGCGCGTGCCGCGGCCGCCTTCGGCGTCGACACCGTCATCGGCTTCACCGGCTCCGCCATCTGGCACCTCGTCGCGATGTTCCCGCCCGCTCCCGAGTCGATGATCGACCGCGGCTACGAGGACTTCGCCGAGCGCTGGAACCCGATCCTGGACGTCTTCGACGCCGAGGGCGTGCGGTTCGCGCACGAGGTGCACCCCTCCGAGATCGCCTACGACTACTGGACCACCCAGCGTGCGCTGGAGGCGGTCGACCACCGTCCCGCGTTCGGGCTGAACTTCGACCCCTCGCACTTCGTGTGGCAGGACCTCGACCCGGTCGGGTTCCTGTGGGACTTCCGCGACCGGATCTACCACGTCGACTGCAAGGAGGCCCGCAAGCGCCTCGACGGCCGCAACGGACGGCTCGGCTCCCACCTGCCCTGGGGCGACCCGCGGCGCGGCTGGGACTTCGTCTCCGCCGGCCACGGCGACGTCCCCTGGGAGGACGTCTTCCGCATGCTGCGCTCCATCGACTACCAGGGCCCCATCTCCGTCGAGTGGGAGGACGCCGGAATGGACCGGCTCCAGGGCGCCCCCGAGGCTTTGTCCCGCCTGAAGGCCTTCGACTTCGAGCCGCCCAGCGCGTCCTTCGACGCCGCGTTCAACAGCTGAAGCGCGCACCCGGCGCAGGTCGGGGACGGGGACCGGAACAACCGCCGGTCCCCCCTCCGGCCTGCCCTGATCCGGCTTTGTCCTGTGATGGGAGAAAGTTCAACCGATCCTGGCACAAGGGGTGTTCATCCCCGGAGGGACGCGGTTACCGTCCCTGAAGTGTTCAGGACAGACACACACGCCTCCGGGGTGACGGCGCACCCCGGCGCCCGCACCGCACGTCTTCGACCCATCCCGTACGGCCCACCCCGTTCCCGGAGGGACTTCGTGCACAGAACCAGACTCCGCACCACCCGCGCCCCGAAGCGCCCCACACTTCGCACCGCCGTCGCCCTGTTCACCGGCCTGCTGCTGGCCGTGGGCACGCCGGCGACCGTCGCCGGCGCCCACCCCGGCCACCCGGAACACGCCGAACCGGCCGCCGCAGAGGGGCAGTTCCAGCAAGTGCCGCTCGCCAAGGGCGAGCCCGAGACGGGCGAGCCGATGTCGCTCGCCGTGCTCCCGGACCGCAGCGTCCTGCACACCTCGCGCGACGGCACGCTGCGCCTGACCGACCAGGGCGGCGTCACCAAGATCGCCGGCAAGCTCGACGTCTACAGCCACGACGAGGAGGGCCTGCAGGGCGTCGGCATCGACCCGGACTTCGAGAACAACCGGGCGATCTACCTCTACTACGCCCCGCCGCTCGACACCCCCGCGGGCGACGCCCCGGAGACCGGCACCGCCGAGGACTTCGCGAAGTTCGACGGCGTCAACCGGCTCTCCCGCTTCGTCCTGAACCCCAACGGCACCCTGGACCTGGCCAGCGAGAAGAAGGTCCTGGACGTCGCGGCCTCCCGCGGCATCTGCTGCCACGTCGGCGGCGACATCGACTTCGACGCGGACGGCAACCTCTACCTGTCGACCGGCGACGACACCAACCCGTTCGCCTCCGACGGCTACACGCCGATCGACGACCGGCCGAACCGCAACCCGGCCTTCGACGCCCGCCGCAGCTCCGGCAACACCAACGACCTGCGCGGCAAGATCCTGCGCATCAAGGTCGCCGAGGACGGCTCGTACACCATCCCGGAGGGCAACCTCTTCGCCCCGGGCACGGAGAAGACCCGCCCCGAGATCTACGCGATGGGCTTCCGCAACCCGTTCCGGATGAGCGTCGACGACAAGACCGGCATCGTGTACGTCGGTGACTACGGTCCCGACGCGGGCGCCGCCAACCCCAGCCGGGGCCCGGCGGGACAGGTCGAGTTCGCCAAGGTGACCAAGGCCGCCAACTTCGGCTGGCCGTTCTGCACCGGGAACAACGACGCCTACATCGACTACGACTTCGCCACCGGCACCTCCGGCGAGAAGTTCGACTGCGCCGCCCCGAAGAACACCTCGCCGCACAACACGGGCCTGGTCGACCTGCCGCCCGCGCAGGCCGCCTGGATCCCCTACGACGGCGGCTCGGTGCCCGAGTTCGGCAGCGGCTCGGAGTCCCCGATGGCGGCCCCGTCTACCGCTACGACCCCGACCTCGACTCCGAGGTGAAGTTCCCGGAGGCGTACGACGGCGACTTCTTCGCGGGTGAGTTCGGCCGCCGGTGGATCAAGCGGATCGAGCAGAACGAGGACGGCTCGGTCGCGAAGATCAACGACTTCCCGTGGACCGGCACCCAGATCATGGACATGGAGTTCGGCCCCGACGGCGCGCTCTACGTCCTCGACTACGGCGTCTCCTGGTTCCAGGGCGACGAGCACTCCGCGCTGTACCGGATCGAGAACGCCGAGGACGGCTTCTCGCCGATCGCCGAGGTGAGCGCCAACAAGACGTCCGGAGCGGCCGGGCTGAAGGTCACGTTCACCGGCTCCGCCACGGACGCCGACTCCCCGGACCTCACCTACAGCTGGGACTTCGGCGACGGCACCACGGGTGAGGGCCTCAACCCCACCCACCAGTACAAGAAGGTCGGCACCTACACCGCCACCTTCACCGCCGAGGACCCCGAGGGCAACACCGGCAACGCCAGCGTACGGATCGTGGTCGGCAACACCGAGCCCAAGGTGCGCATCGACGTCCCGGGCAACGGCACCCTGGCCGCCTTCGGCGAGCCCGTCCCCTTCAAGGTGACCGTCACCGACCCCGACGAGACCATCGACTGCTCCAAGGTCAAGGTCTCCTACAGCCTCGGCCACGACTCCCACGCCCACGAGCTGACCAGCGAGACGGGCTGCGAGGGCACCCTGAAGCCGCCCGCCGGCGACGGCGGTCACGACCCCAACGCCAACATCTACGGTGTCGTCGGTGCCAGCTACACCGACGGCGGGGCGAACGGCCAGGAGGCCCTGACCGGCACCGCGCGGGCCGTGCTCCAGCCGCTGCACCGCCAGGCCGAGCACTTCACCACCCAGTCCGGCATCAGGACCTACGACAAGGCCGCCGCCAACGGCGGCAAGACCGTCGGCGACATCAACGACGGCGACTGGATCTCCTTCAGCCCCTACCGGTTCGACGGGCAGAAGAAGATGACCGTGCGGGCGTCCTCCGGCGGTGCGGGCGGCTTCATCGAGTTGCGCACCGGCTCGCCCGACGGCCCGCTGCACGGCTCGGCCTACATCCCGCCGACCGGCAGCTGGGAGACATTCCAGAACGTCGACGTGCCGCTGCGGTCGCTGCCCGGCGGCACCACGAAGATCTACCTGGTCTTCAAGGGCGGCGAGGGCGCGCTGTACGACGTGGACGACTTCGAGTTCTCCAAGGAGCCGTTCACGAACGGCAAGAGGGTCCTGGTCTTCTCCAAGACCGCCGGCTTCCGGCACGACTCCATCCCGGCCGGCATCGCCGCCCTGAAGGAGCTCGGCGCCCCGGCCGGCATCACGGTCGACGCGACCGAGGAGGCCCGGCAGTTCACCACGACCAACCTCGCCAAGTACGACGCGGTGGCCTTCCTGTCCACCACGGGTGACGTGCTCAACGCCGACCAGCAGAAGGCGTTCGAGAACTACGTCGCGAACGGCGGCGGCTACATGGGCATCCACGCCGCCGCCGACACCGAGTACGACTGGGAGTTCTACGGCGGCCTCGTCGGCGCCTACTTCGCCTCGCACCCGGCCATCCAGCAGGCCACGGTCCGTGTCGAGGACCACGACCACCCGTCCACCGCGCACCTGGAGGACGCCTGGGAGCGCACCGACGAGTGGTACAACTACCGCACCAACCCGCGTGAGCAGGCCAAGGTCCTCGCCACCCTGGACGAGACCACCTACCAGGGCGGCACCATGAAGGGCGACCACCCGATCGCCTGGTGCCAGAGCTACGGCGGCGGCCGCTCCTTCTACACCGGCGGCGGGCACACCAAGGAGTCCTACGCCGAGGAGGCCTTCCGGGCCCATCTGCTCGGCGGCCTGCAGTACGCCACCGGCCAGGTCAAGGCCGACTGCAAGCCGACCACGGGCTACCGGAAGATCTTCAACGGCCAGACTCTGGACGGCTGGAAGCAGGCCGGACCCGGCAAGTTCAACGTCGTCGACGGCACCCTGGAGTCCGAGGGCGGCATGGGCCTGCTCTGGTACCAGGCCAAGGAGCTGAAGTCGTACTCCCTGAAGCTCGACTGGAAGATGCGGGGCGACGACAACTCCGGGATCTTCGTGGGCTTCCCCGCCTCCGACGACCCCTGGTCCGCGGTGAACAAGGGCTACGAGATCCAGATCGACGCCACGGACGCGCCGGACCGCACCACGGGCTCCGTCTACTCGTTCAAGTCGGCGAACATCACGGCCCGTGACCAGGTCCTGCGGCCGCCCGGCCAGTGGAACTCCTACGAGATCAAGGTCCAGGGCGAACGCCTCCAGGTGTTCCTCAACGGAGTCAAGATCAACGACTTCACCAACAAGGACCCCCAGCGGAGCCTGACCGACGGCTACATCGGCCTGCAGAACCACGGCGCCGACGACCAGGTCTCCTTCCGCAACATCCAGCTCAAGGAACTGCCCGTCACGGGCGACTGAACGGCGGCGGGCGGGGGACGCCGGACCCCCGCCCGCCGTCTTTGTCCCTCCCCCCGGGGATCGCGCACGACAAGGAGGCTGCCCATGTCCGCGTCCCTCTCCCGACCGCGTGTGGGGGTGTGGCTGATCGGAGCCCGAGGCTCCGTCGCCACCACCGTCGTCACGGGGTGCGCCGCCGTCACCGCGGGACTGCACCCGCCCACCGGCATGGTGACCGAGACGCCGGCGTTCACCGGCAGCGGCCTGCCCGCCCTGTCCGACCTCGTCTTCGGTGGCCACGACACCGTCGACTGTTCCCTGCCCAAACGCGCCGAGACCCTGACCGCGGGTGGCGTCCTCCCACCGGGCGTCGCCGCCGCCGTCGCCGCGGAACTCGCCGCCGCCGACCGGGAGATCAGGCCCGGCGGTCCCACCCCGGGCGACACCAGGAGCGAGGCCGAACTGATCACGGCCTTCGCCGACGACATACGCGACTTCGTCCACCGCAACGAGCTGGAGCGGGCCGTGGTGGTGAACGTCGCCTCCACCGAACCCGCCTCCCAGGGGCCCGGCGCCCCGCTGCCGGCCAGCACCCTGTACGCCCTGGCGGCCCTGCGCGCGGGCTGCCCCTACGTCAACTTCACGCCCTCCGAGGGCATGCACCACCCCGTCGCCGCCCGCGAGGCAGAGCGGAGCGGCCTGCCCCACGCCGGCCGGGACGGCAAGACCGGTCAGACGCTGCTGCGGGCCGTGCTCGGCCCGATGTTCGCGCAGCGGGCGCTGACCGTACGGGCCTGGTCCGGCGCCAACCTGCTCGGCGGCGGGGACGGCGCGGCCCTCGCCGACCCGGCCGCCGCGGCGGCGAAGAACGCCGGCAAGGAACGCGTCCTCGCCGACACCCTCGGCACCGTACCCGAGGGCGAGGTGCACATCGACGACGTCCCGGCCCTCGGCGACTGGAAGACCGCCTGGGACCACATCGCCTTCGACGGCTTCCTCGGCACCCGCATGATCCTCCAGACGATCTGGCAGGGCTGCGACTCGGCCCTGGCCGCACCCCTGGTCCTGGACCTGGCCCGCCTGACCGCCCGGGCCCACGAGGCCGGCCTGACCGGCCCGCTCGGCGAACTGGGCTTCTACTTCAAGGACCCCGTGGGCGAGGGCCCGGCGGGCCTGGCCGACCAGTACGCGGCACTGGGCCGACTGGCGCAGCGCCTGGGAGGCGGGGCTGCCGCTGCCGACCTCGGCAGGGGTACCGGTGCGGCGGCGGATGGTGCCGGTGGGGACTCGGGGGGTGCCGGTGGGGAAGCAGGTGGCCCCGGTGGGGAAACCGGTGGCCTCGGTGGGGAGACAGGTGGCGCCGGTTCGGGGGCTGGTGCTGTCGGTGTGGGGACGGGGGGTGCCGGTTCGGGGGCTGGTGCTGTCGGTGTGGGGACGGGGGGTGCCGGTTCGGGGGCTGGTGCTGTCGGTGTGGGGACGGGGAGTGCCGGTTCGGGGGCTGGTGCCACCGGGTTGGATACGGGCGGTGCCGGTACCGAGACGGGTGGCGCTGGGTTGGAGCCGGGCGATGCCGGTAGCGAGCCGGGCGGTGCCGCCGTGGACGCGGTCGCGGTCGCCCGGGTGGAGACGACCGAGCGGCAGGTCCAGGGCGAGGCGTCCCGGGGAGAGCGGCCATGAGCCGTAGCCGCGCCTGGGCCGAACTCCTGCGGCTCCCCGCCCTGTTCACCGTGCCCGGCGACGCCCTGAGCGGTGCCGTCGCCACCGGCGCCCGGCCCAACGCGCGCACCGCGCTCGCCATCGCCTCCTCCCTCTGCCTCTACGAGGCCGGCATGGCCCTCAACGACTGGGCGGACCGCGAGGAGGACGCCGCCGAACGCCCCGGCCGCCCCCTGCCCTCCGGCCGCATCCGGCCCGCCGCCGCCCTCGCGGCGTCCTGTGCCCTGACCGCCGCCGGGCTCGCCCTCGCCGCCCGCGCAGGCCGCCCCGCCCTGGCCGTCGCCGCCCCTCTCGCGGCCACCGTCTGGGCGTACGACCTCGCCCTGAAGCACACCCCGGCCGGCCCGGTGGCCATGGCCGCCGCCCGGGGCCTGGACCACCTGCTGGGCGCGGCCGCCACCACCGGCCGCCCCGGCGGGGCCCTGCCCTCCGCCGCCCTCCTCGGCACCCACACCCTCGCGGTGACCGTGGTCTCCCGCCGGGAGACCCAGGGAGGTTCGTCCCTGCCGCCCCTGGCCGCCCTGGCCGCGACCGCCCTGCTCAGCGGGGTCGTGGCACGCGGCGCGGCCCGCCCCGCGACGCCCGCACCTCCCGGTGCCGTGTCGCCCGGTTCCGCACCTCCCGGTGCCGCGACCCCCGATGCCGTGTCGCCCGGAGACGACCGGGTCCGCCCGTCGCTCGACGGCGTCCTGCGCACCGCCCTCGCCACCGCCTACGCCGCCACCGCAGGCCGCCCGTACGGTCATGCCGTCCTCAACCCCTCACCCCCGCTCACCCAGCGGGCCGTCGGCGGCGGCATCCGCGCCACGATCCCCCTCCAGGCCGCGCTCGCCGCCCGCGCCGGCGCCGGCCTCACCGCCGTGGCCATCGCCGCGCTCGCCCCGATCGGGCGGAAGTACGCGAGGAAGGTGAGCATCACGTGAGCACCCGGTCCCACCCGGCGCACGACCCCGGCGAACCGTCGGCCCCTCCCCCTCCCCATCCCCCTTCCCACGCCCAAGCCCCTGCCCGTGCCCAAGCCCCGTCCCATCCGCTCCGCTTCGGCTACGGCACCAACGGCCTCGCCGACCTCCGCCTCGACGACGCCCTCGCCCTGCTCGCCGACCTCGGCTACGACGGCGTCGGCCTGACCCTCGACCACATGCACCTCGACCCCCTCGCCTCGGACCTGCCCGCCCGCACCGAACGAGTCGCCCGCCGGCTCGCCGCGCTCGGGCTGGGCGTCACCGTGGAGACGGGCGCCCGCTATGTGCTCGACCCGCGCCGCAAACACGGCCCCTCCCTCCTGGACCCGGACGCCGACGACCGCGCCCGCCGCGTCGACCTGCTGCTGCGGGCCGTCCGGGTCGCCGCCGACCTCGGCGCGCACGCCGTGCACTGCTTCAGCGGGATCCTCCCGCCCGGCACGGACGAGGACACGGCCTGGAAACGCCTCGCCGACAGCCTCGGCCCCGTCCTGGACGCCGCGGACGCCGCCGGCGTCCCGCTCGCCGTCGAGCCCGAGCCCGGTCACCTCCTCGCCACCCTCGACGACTTTCACCGGCTGCGCCGCACCCTCGGCGACCCCGGCCTCCTGGGTCTCACCCTCGACATCGGCCACTGCCAGTGCCTCGAACCCCTGCCTCCCGCCGACTGCGTACGCGCCGCCGGACCCTGGCTGCGGCATGTCCAGATCGAGGACATGCGCCGCGGCGTCCACGAACACCTCCCCTTCGGCGAGGGCGAGATCGACTTCCCGCCCGTCCTTGAGGCCCTCGCCGCCACCGGCTACCAGGGCCTGACCGTCGTCGAACTGCCCCGCCACTCCCACGCGGGACCGCACCACGCCGGGCTCTCCCTGCCGTTCCTGCGCGCCGCCGCGCCACCCGACGGGCCGGTCCCACCACCGACGCGGCCCGTCTCCCCCCTCGGCGAACCCTCCGCCACCCCTGAAGGGAGCACCCCGTGAAGCAGCCCCACGCCGGCCCGGCGACCCCGGCGGCGAGAACCGGCGACGCGACGACGCGCACCGACACCGTCGACCCCTCCGATCCCGCCCGCACCCCCCTCGAAGCCCTGCACACGCACCTCGACGCCCACCTCCCCGGGGCGGCCCGCGCCTGGCTCGACCAGGCCCTCGCCGAGGCCGCCGCCCACCCCGGCACGCACGGCCCCATCTCCGTGTGGGAGCTGCGCGTCGCCGAGGCGGGCCGGCGCTGCGGGGACGAGTACGCCGACGCCGCCCGGGTGCTGGTCCTGAACGCCGCCGACGCCGACCCGGCCGCGCTCAGCCGCGTCTACCGCCAGGGCACCGCCGCCGAGCGCCGCGCCGTCCTGTACTCCCTGCCCCACCTGGTGCCCGGCGCGGACGCGCTCCCGCTGATCGAGGACGCCCTGCGCACCAACGACACCCGGCTCGTCGCCGCCGCCGTCGGCCCCTACGCCGCCCGGCACCTCGATGCCCACGCCTGGCGTCACGCCGTACTGAAGTGCCTGTTCACCGGCGTCCCCGTCGACCACGTCGCCGAGCTGCAACGCCGTGCCCGTGCCGACGCCGAACTCGCCCGCATGCTCGGTGACTACGCCGCCGAACGGACCGCCGCGGGCCGTCCCGTACCCGAGGACCTGCACCGCGTCCTGGCCCTGACCGAGCCCGCGCCGGCACCGCACGGAGCGGACGGATCGGACACCCCCCACGGCAAGGAGTCCTGATGCGCATCTTCGACCCCCACATCCACATGACGTCCCGGACCACCGACGACTACGAGGCCATGCACGCCGCCGGCGTCCGTGCCGTCGTCGAACCCGCCTTCTGGCTGGGCCAGCCCCGCACCTCGCCCGCCACCTTCTTCGACTACTTCGACTCCCTCCTCGGCTGGGAGCCCTTCCGCGCCGCCCAGTACGGCATCGCCCACCACTGCACGATCGCCCTGAACCCCAAGGAGGCGAACGACCCGCGCTGCCGCCCCGTCCTCGACGAACTGCCCCGCTATCTCGTCAAGGACCAGGTCGTGGCCGTCGGCGAGATCGGCTACGACTCGATGACGCCGGCCGAGGACACCGCCCTCGCGGCCCAGCTCCAGCTCGCCGCCGACCACGAGCTGCCCGCGCTCGTGCACACCCCCCACCGCGACAAGGCGGCCGGTCTGCGCCGCACCCTCGACCTGGTGCGGGAGTCCGCCCTGCCGCCGGAGCGCGTCCTGCTCGACCACCTCAACGAGACCACCGTCAAGGAGGCCAAGGACAGCGGCTGCTGGCTGGGCTTCTCCGTCTATCCGGACACCAAGATGGACGAGGACCGGATGGTCGCGATCCTGCGCGCCCACGGCCCGGAGCAGGTCCTGGTGAACTCCGCCGCCGACTGGGGGCGCAGCGACCCCCTCAAGACCCGCAAGGTCGGCGATCTCATGCTGGCCGAGGGCTTCACCGAGGACGACGTCGACCAGGTGCTGTGGCGCAACCCCGTCGCGTTCTACGGGATCAGCGGCCGGCTGAACCTGGACATCACCGCGACCGACGCCACCCACGAGGGCAATTCCATCCTGCGCGGCGGGGAGTGAGCCATGCGCTTCCGCCACCCCGACGGCTCCACGGTGCACCTGGCCTACTGCACCAACGTCCACCCCGCCGAGACCCTCGACGGTGTCCTCGCCCAGCTCCGCGACCACTGCGAACCCGTCCGCCGCCGCCTCGGACGCGACCGGCTCGGCATCGGCCTGTGGCTCGCCAGGGACGCCGCCCGCGCCCTCGTCACCGACCCGTCCGCGCTGCGCACCCTGCGCACCGAACTCGACCGGCGCGGCCTCGAGGTCGTCACCCTCAACGGTTTCCCGTACGAGGGCTTCGGCGCCGAAGAGGTCAAGTACCGCGTGTACCGGCCGGACTGGGCCGACCCCGAGCGCCTCGACCACACCACCGCCCTCGCCCGCCTCCTCGCAGGCCTCCTCCCCGACGACGTCACCGAGGGCAGCATCTCCACCCTCCCGCTCGCCTGGCGCACCGCGCAGGACAGCCGGCGGGCCGACGCCGCGCACACCGCGCTGCGCACCCTCGGCGAACGCCTGGACGCCCTGCGGGAGCTGACCGGCCGCTCCATCCGCGTCGGCCTGGAACCGGAACCCGGGTGTGTCATCGAGACCACCGGCGACGCCATCGCCCCGCTGACCGCGATCGCCCACCACCGCATCGGCATCTGCGTCGACACCTGCCACCTCGCCACCTCCTTCGAGGACCCGCGCACCGCCCTCGACGCCCTCGTCCAGGCCGGTGTTCCCGTCGTCAAGTCGCAGCTCTCCGCCGCACTGCACGCCGAACACCCCCATCTCCCCGAGGTCCGCCGAGCCCTCGCCGCGTTCGACGAACCCCGCTTCCTGCACCAGACCCGCACCGCCACCGCCGCCGGCCTGCGCGGCACCGACGACCTCGGCCCGGCCCTCATGGACGACGCCCTGCCCGACGCCTCGCCCTGGCGGGCCCACTTCCACGTCCCGCTGCACGCGGCCCCCGCCGCGCCCCTCACCTCCACGCTCGACGTGCTGAAGACCGCGCTGGCCCGCCTCGTCGGCGGCCCCGGCCCGCTCACCCACCACCTGGAGGTCGAGACCTACACCTGGCAGGCCCTCCCACCGCAGTTGCGGCCCCGCGCCCGCAACCACCTCACGGACGGCATCGCGGCCGAACTCACCCTCGCCCGCGACCTGCTGACGGACCTCGGACTGAAGGAGCTGCCGTGAACGCCCCCGGCACAGCGCGCCCCACCCCGCTCCTCGTCCTCGACGTCGTGGGCCTCACCCCCCGTCTCCTCGACCACATGCCCCACCTGAAGACCCTCGCCCAGTCCGGCTCCCACGCCCCACTGGGCACCGTCCTGCCCGCCGTCACCTGCGCCGCCCAGTCCACGTTCCTGACCGGCACCATGCCCTCCGAGCACGGTATCGTCGGCAACGGCTGGTACTTCCGCGAACTCGGCGACGTCCTGCTGTGGCGCCAGCACAACGGTCTGGTCGCCGGCGACAAGCTCTGGGACGCCGCCCGCCGCGCCCACCCCGGTTACACGGTCGCCAACATCTGCTGGTGGTACGCCATGGGCGCCGACACCGACATCACCGTCACCCCCCGTCCGATCTACTACGCCGACGGCCGCAAGGAACCCGACTGCTACACCCGCCCGCCGGACCTCCACGACGAACTCACCGAGGAGCTCGGCACCTTCCCGCTGTTCCACTTCTGGGGCCCCGGAGCCGATCTCGTCTCCAGCCGGTGGATCATCGACGCGACCCGTCACATCCTGCGCACCCGGCACCCCGACCTGGCCCTGTGCTACCTCCCTCACCTCGACTACGACCTGCAACGCTTCGGCCCCGACGACCCGCGTTCCCTGAGGGCCGCCGCCGACCTGGACGCGGCCGTGGCTCCCCTGCTGGGCGACGCCCGCGCGGAGGGCCGTACCGTCGTCGTGCTCTCCGAGTACGGCATCACCCGGGTGAGCCGGCCCGTCGACATCAACCGCGCACTGCGCCGCGCCGGCCTGCTGGAAGTGCACACCCAGGACGGCATGGAGTACCTCGACCCGATGGCGTCCCGGGCGTTCGCCGTCGCCGACCACCAGATCGCCCACGTCTACGTGCGCCGCCCCGAGGACCTCGACGCGACCCGCGCGGCGCTCGACGGACTGCCCGGCATCGAGCACCTCCTCGACGACGAGGGCAAGAAGGCCCACCACCTCGACCATCCGCGGGCCGGCGAGCTGGTCGCCGTCGCGGAGCCGGACGCCTGGTTCACGTACTACTACTGGCTCGACGACGCCCGGGCGCCCGACTTCGCGCAGCTCGTCGAGATCCACCGCAAACCCGGCTACGACCCGGTCGAACTGTTCATGGATCCCCTCGACCCCTACGTCAAGGTGAAGGCGGCCACCGCGCTGGCCCGGAAGAAGCTCGGCATGCGCTACCGCATGGCGGTCGTGCCGCTGGATCCCTCACCTATTCGAGGCAGCCACGGCCGCCTTCCCGCGAGCGACGACGACGGTCCGCTCCTCATCTGCTCCACCCCCCGCGCCGTCGGTGACCGTGTGGCGGCCACCGACGTGAAGTCACTGCTGCTCCACCTGGCCGGTCTCGGCTGACGCACCACCACGTGCGACCTCCGAGATCCAGCTACCGAGAGTGAAACACACGGCACTGACAATGGCCGGTCCCGGCGGCACCGGAACCGGCCACGACCGGAAAGGCAGACACTCGTGACCCTGCACTCCGACCCCTCCCGCACCGAGGCCGCCGCATCCGCCGCCGACTCCCCGGACGAGGGACTGCGCCGCAGCCTCGGCGTGAACCGGCGCCGGTTCCTCAGCACCTGCACCGCCGTGGCGGCCGGAGCCGTCGCCGCCCCCGTCTTCGGCGCGGCCCCCGCCCTGGCCCAGGACCAGGACAGAGACCACGACCACGGCGGGCAGGTGCTCGTCCCGCCGCACAAGCGCGGCATCATCCTCTACACCGTCCGGGACGCCACCGGCCGCGACCCCCTCTCCACCGACCTGCCCTCCGGCTTCCGCGAGGTGTTCCAGCAACTGGCCCGCCACGGCTACCGCCAGGTGGAGTTCGCGGGCTACCGCCAGCACGCGAACGCGCCCGGCGGCGCCAACCTGGAAACCGTCGAGGGCGCCAGGCTGCTGCGTTCCTGGCTCGACGAATACGGGCTGCGCGCCCAGGGCAACCACGGCTTCATCCCGCCGTCCTGGCCGCTGACCACGGCGGACCTGGACACCTTCAAGAAGCACCTGGAGATCGCCAACATCATCGGCATGGACCACATGGGCACCGGTGGCGACCCCACCGGCAGCTCCTACCGCGCCGACTGGGACGTGGCCGCCGACAAGTGGAACGCCCTCGGCGAGATCGCCCGGCGGGAGGGCATCAAGCTCTACACCCACAACCACGACAGCGCGTACGGCTTCCTGCTCGACGGCGGTCCGCTGGACGACCAGGGCCGGCCGACCCGCAGCTCAGGCATCCGGAAGCTGGAGTACTTCCTGCGGATCACCGACCCGAGGGTCGTCTGGCTGGAGATGGACATCTTCTGGGCGCACGTCGCCCAGTACAAGTTCCACACGTACACCGCCCACGACGGCTCCACCCGCAGGAGCGTCTTCGACCCGGCGGGTCTGGTCGCCCGCAACAACAAGCGCTACCCGCTGTTCCACGCCAAGGACGGCGTCGTCAGCACGACCAACGGCATGGGGTACGAGATGGTGCCCTTCGGCACCGGCGTCATCGACTACACGACGTTCTTCTCCCGGGTCGGGCAGCGCAACTACCACAACCCGATGATCGAGGACGACAACGCCCCGAGCGCCACCGACCCCGGCCAGTCGCTGCGCGAGGCCAAGATCGGCTACGACAACATGGCGGCCCTGCGCAAGCGGCGCCACTGAACCGCACGACGGACCGGGCGGCCCTTCCCGCGTGCTGCGGGAAGGGCCGCCCGGTCCGTGTGCACGAAACTCTCGAGTCGGTCGGTGCGGGGCAGGGACGGTGTGCGGCGTCGCGAACGCGTCCGGTCAGGCCGTCTCCTCGCCGAGAGGCTGCGGGTTGGGCGTGATGCGCTTGTTCTTGGGCCGTCCCGGCGGGCTGAGGAACAGCGCCACGAAGCCGGCGAAGAACGAGATGGAGCCGGCCAGGATGAAGGCGCCGTTGAGGCCCCAGGCCGTCACGACGACGGCTCCCATGCCGGAGCCAAGGCCGGAGACCAGCTTGGAGCTGTACACCATGCCGTAGTTGGTCGCGTTGTTGTTCTCCCCGAAGTAGTCCGCGGTCATCGCCGCGAACATCGGGAAGATGGCGCCGCCACCGAAGCCGGAGACCGCGGAGAAGAACAGGAACAGCGGCAGGTTCTTGATCTCGGCCGACCAGATGATGCCGAACTGGGCGAGGCCGAGGATGACACAGACGTACAGCAGGCACTGCTTGCGGCCGTACAGGTCGGAGAGCCAGCCGATGACGCCGCGTCCGGTGCCGTTGACGATCGCCTTGAGTGACATGGCCGTGGCCACGATTCCGGCGGCGAATCCCGCGTGCTCGCCGATCTCGACCTGGAAGGCGATACCGAAGATGTTCACCCCCGAGGTGCAGGCGAGACAGAACCACATGAGCGCCACACGGCCGGTCTTCCAGGCCTCCGAAGGGCTGTACTGGTGGACGGCCGGCGGGTTCTTCTCCAGGGAACGGCGTGCGCGAGGATCGTCCGGCGGGTTGAGCGGGTCGATGTGGGGAGGCCACCAGTTCTTCGGCGGGTCCTGGAAGAAGAAGCCGGCGACGGCGACCGTCAGCGCGAGGAAGCAGCCGACGGTGACCAGAATGACCTTGAAGTTGGAGAGGTCCATCACCGTGGTGAACAGGAAGACGAAGGGCACCGAGCCGTAGGCGAAGCCGCCGTTGACGAAGCCGGTCTTGCCGCCCTTTCGCTCCGGATACCACTTGCCGACCATGTTGACGCAGGTGGCGTACACCATGCCCGCGCCCATACCGCTGAACATACCGAAGCCGACGAAGGCCAGTATGACGTGCGGTGCGTAGGCCAGTGACAGATAGCCCATCAGCGTGCCGACCGCGCCCAGCATCATCGCCCAGCGCGCGGGCAGCTTGCCGGTCTCACGCAGCCGTCCCGCGGGGAAGGCCACCGCGGCCTGGAAGAACACCCAGACGCTCAGCATCCAGAAGATGCTGTTCTCGGACCAGTGGTGGGCCTGGTGGATCGTCTCTTCGGCGGACGCGAACGCGTATTCCGCGGAGGAGATGCCCATCATGCCCACCCAGGGCAGGATCACCATCCACTTGCGTTTGCGCCCCATGATGTCGATGTCGGACTCACCGACCCGATAGACGCGTCCGTTCTTGTCGGTCACCTCCCGGTAGGAGACGACCTGTGGAACGTCAGTAGTTGTCACGATGTGTTGCACCCCTTGCGTCGAAAGTTCTGGCCAGCGCCCCCTGTCCAATGCCTTTCGTGCGCGCGCGGGTCCCGGGGCCGGCCGACGCGCACCGTCGGCCGGCTCCCCCCTCACCTCACGTCATGAACCGCCCCCCAACAGCCCCGCCGCGCGCGCCCACCGGTACTTCGCGCCCAGCACGGCCACCGGCTGCTCCGTCGTGTACGGGTACGCCACGACGCCCCGCTCGTAGAGGTACTGGCACGCCTTCTCGACCTCGACGTCGCCCGCGAGCGACGCCACGACCGGCTTCTCGATCCCGCGCTCGCGGAACTCGGCCACCACGCGCGCGGTGAGTTCGGCGAAGACCATGGGAGGGGTGACGATGGTGTGCCAGTAGCCGAGGACGAGCGCGTGGATGCGCGGATCCTGAAGGCCCAGCCGGATCGTCGCCTCGTACGTCGACGGCGGCTCGCCGCCGGTGATGTCCACCGGGTTGCCCGCGGCTCCGAAGGGCGGGATGAACGTGCGGAACGCCTCGTCCAGGTCCGGCGGGATCTCCATCAGGGACAGGCCGTTGTCGGTCACCGCGTCGGAGAGCAGCACGCCGCTGCCGCCGGCCCCGGTGATGATCACGACGTTGTCGCCCTTGGGGGTGGGAAGCACCGGCAACGCGCGTGCGTACTCCAGCATGTCGTTCAGCCCGGGTGCCCGGATGACGCCCGCCTGCCGCAGGATGTCGTCGTACACCGCGTCGTCGCCCGCGAGGGCGCCGGTGTGCGAGCCGGCGGCCTTCGCGCCCGCCGCCGTGCGGCCCGCCTTCAGGACCACCACCGGTTTCTTCGGCACGGTCTCGCGCGCCGCCTCCACGAAGGCGCGGCCGTCCTTCAGGTCCTCCAGGTGCATGGCGATGCACTCGGTGTGCGGGTCCTCGCCGAACCAGGTCAGCAGGTCGTCCTCGTCCAGGTCCGACTTGTTGCCGAGGCCCACGATCGCCGACACGCCCGTCTTGGTGGTGCGGGCGAAGCCCAGGATGGCCATGCCGATGCCGCCCGACTGCGAGGTCAGCGCGACGCCGCCCTTGACGTCGTACGGCGTGCAGAACGTGGCGCACAGGTCCTGCCAGGTGGAGTAGTAGCCGTAGATGTTCGGGCCGAGCAGCCGGGTGCCGTGGCGTTCGGCGATCGCCACGATCTCCGCCTGGAGTTCGTGCTCGCCGGTCTCCGCGAACCCGGAGGGAATGAGCACGGCGTTCGGGATCCCCTTGCGCCCCACCTCCTCCAGCGCAGCGGCCACGAACTTGGCGGGGATGGCGAACACGGCCACATCCACCTCACCGGGAACGTCCGTGACACTCTTGTACGCCTTGCGGCCCAGAATGTCATCGGCCTTGGGGTTCACCGGGTGGATCTCCCCGGAGAAACCGCCGTCGATGAGGTTGCGCATCACCGAGTTGCCGATCTTGCCCTGTTCGTTGGAGGCCCCGATCACGGCGACCGCGCGCGGCTGCATCAGCCGGCGCATGGACGTGAGGATCTCCTCGCGCGTGTAGCGGCGGCGCTGCTTCACCGGCGCCTCGGACAGGATCACCCGGATGTCCGCGGCGACCGCGCCCTCCGGGGTGGCGATCACCGGGTTGAGGTCCACCTCGGCGATCTCCGGGAAGTCCGTGACGAGTTGGGACACCCGGCGGATCTGCTCGGCGATCGCCCACCGGTCCACGCCCGCCGCGCCGCGCACGCCGCGCAGGATCTCCGCCGACCGGATCGAGTCCAGCATGGACAGCGCCTCGTCGGCGTCCACCGGAGCGAGCCGGAAGGTGACGTCCTTCAGCACCTCCACGAGCACCCCGCCGAGCCCGAAGGCCACCACCTTCCCGAACGTCGGATCGGTCACCGCCCCGACGATGACCTCCTGCCCCTTTGGGAGCAGTTCCTGCACCTGTACGCCTTGGATACGGGCGTTCGCGTCGTACGCGCGCGCGTTGTCGACGATGGTGTGGAACGCGGCCCGTACGTCGGCGGCGCCCTCGACTCCGACGATCACCCCGCCGGCGTCGGTCTTGTGCAGGATGTCGGGCGAGACGATCTTCATGACGACGGGCCCGGAGAACCGCGCCGCGTACGCGACGGCCTCGTCGACGTCGGTCGCCAGCTCCTCGCCGGGCACGGCGATCCCGTAGGCGTCCGCGACCACCTTGCCCTCGGGAGCGGTCAGCGCCGTACGCCCTTCGGCCCGGACGGTGTCGAGGAGCGTGCGCACCCTCAGCATCCGGTCTTCGGCCATCACGTCAGATCACTCCGTTCGACTTGAGCAGGCGCAGCTCCTCGTCGCCGAGGCCGAGCTCGCCGACGTACACCTCCGCGTTGTGCTCGCCCAGCAGCGGCGAACTGGTCACGTCAACGGGGGAGTCGGACAGCTTCAGCGGGCTGCCCACGGTCACGAACTCGCCGCGCTCGGGGTGCGGGACCCGGACGACCATCTCGTTCGCGGCGAGCGAGGCGTCCTCGATGATCTCCCTGGTGGACAGGATCGGCCCGCACGGGATGTTGTGCGCGTTGAGCCGCTCCAGCACCTCCCACTTGGGCAGGCTCGAGGACCACTCCTCGATCAGCTGGAACATCTTGTTGAGCTTGGGCAGCCTCGCCTCCGGCGTCGACCACTCGGGGTCGTCGGCCAGTTCGGGCCGGCCGATGAGCTCACTGATCGGCTTCCAGCCGACGGGCTGCACGATGACGTACACGTAGTCGTTGGGGCCGCCCGGCGCGCACTTGACCGCCCAGCCGGGCTGTCCTCCGCCGGACGCGTTTCCGGACCTGGGAACCTCGTCGCCGAAGTCCTCGTTGGGATATTCGGCGAGCGGGCCGTGTGCCAGGCGCTGCTGGTCGCGCAGCTTCACCCGGCAGAGGTTGAGCACCGCGTGCTGCATGGCCACGTTCACCCGCTGCCCGCGCCCGGTGTGCTCCCGCTGGTACAGCGCTGCGAGGATGCCCGCCACGGCGTGCACACCTGTCCCCGAGTCCCCGATCTGGGCCCCCGTCGCCAGCGGCGGCCCGTCCTCGAAGCCGGTGGTCGACATCGACCCGCCCATGGCCTGCGCGACGACCTCGTACGCCTTGAAGTTGGTGTACGGGCCGTCGCCGAACCCCTTGATGGAGGCATAGACGATCCGCGGATTGATCTCCTGGATGCGGTCCCAGGTGAAGCCCATGCGGTCGACCGCGCCCGGTCCGAAGTTCTCGACCATGACGTCGGAGCGCCGGATCAGCTCGGTGAGGAGCTCCTTGCCGCGCTCGGTCTTGGTGTTGAGGGTGATGCTCCGCTTGTTGCAGTTGAGCATCGTGAAGTAGAGGGAGTCGACGTCCGGGAGGTCACGCAACTGCTTGCGCGTGATGTCACCGGTCGGCGCCTCCAGTTTGACGACGTCCGCGCCGAGCCAGGCGAGGAGCTGGGTCGCGGAGGGCCCCGACTGGACATGGGTCATGTCCAGGACGCGGATGCCTTCGAGAGCCTTTGCGGTCACCGGATCACCTCACTTGTACATGGTCTGGTTCATGGTTCCGGGGGCGTACGCGTCCGGGTCGACCCAGACGTTGATCAGCGACGGCTTGCCGGACTCGCGGGCGCGCCTGAGCGCCGGGCCGATGTCGGCGGGGTCCCGGACCTCCTCGCCGTAACCGCCGAGCATCTGCGCGAACTTGTCGTAGTGGACGTCGCCGAGGGTGTTGCCGACCCGCTCGCGCTCCTTGCCGTACTTCGCGGCCTGGCCGTAGCGGATCTGGTTCATGGAGGAGTTGTTGCCGACGATGCCGACGAAGGGGAGGTCGTAGCGGACCAGGGTTTCGAAGTCCCAGCCGGTGAGCGAGAACGCGCCGTCGCCGAAGAGGGCGACGACCTCCTTGTCGGGCCGCGCCTGCTTGGCCGCGAGCACGAACGGCACCCCGACGCCGAGCGTGCCCAGCGGGCCCGGGTCCATCCAGTGACCCGGTGACTTGGGCTGCACGACCTGCCCGGAGAAGGTGACGATGTCGCCGCCGTCGCCGATGTAGATCGAGTCCTCGGTGAGGAAGTCGTTGATCTCGCTGACCAGCCGGTACGGGTGGATCGGCGAGGCGTCCGAGCGCAGCTGCGGCAGCCGCTTGTCCAGCGCGGTCTGCTCGGCGGCGCGCAGCTCGTCGAGCCACTCCTTGCGCTTGGACGCGCCCCCGTTGACGCGCCCGGAGGCCGCCTCGGTCACCGACTTCAGTACCAGTCCCGCGTCGCCGACGATGCCGAGGTCGATGTCGCGGTTCTTGCCGACGGTGCGGTAGTCGAGGTCGATCTGCACGACGGTCGCGCTCTGCGACAGCCGCTTGCCGTAGCCCATGCGGAAGTCGAAGGGCGTGCCGACGATGACGATGACGTCGGCGTTGGAGAAGGCGTAGCGGCGCGACAGCTGGAAGTGGTGCGGGTCGCCGGGCGGCAGGGTGCCGCGGCCGGCGCCGTTCATGTACGCCGGGACGTTCAGCGTGCGCACCAGCTCGATGGCGGCCTCGGTGCCGCGGGTCGTCCACACCTGGCTGCCCAGCAGGATCGCGGGCTTCTCGGCGTGCACCAGCAGGTCGGCGAGCTTCTCGATCGCCTCGGGGTCGCCGGCCGAACGGGTCGAGGCGCGGTAGGCGCCGGGCTTCGGCACGCGTGCCTTGTCCACCGGCACCTTGGCGTCGAGGACGTCGCGCGGGATCTCCAGGAAGGAGGGGCCGGGCGCACCGTGGTAGCACTCGCGGAACGCCATCGACACCATGTCCGCCGCGCGCGCCGTGTCCGGCACGGCCGCCGCGAACTTGGTGATCGGCGTCATCATGTCGACGTGCGGCAGGTCCTGGAGGGACCCCATCTTGTGCTGGGTGAGGGCGCCTTGACCGCCGATCAGCAGCATCGGCGACTCCGCCCGGAAGGCGTTGGCGACTCCGGTGACGGCGTCCGTCGTCCCCGGGCCGGCGGTGACGACCGCGCAGCCCGGCTTGCCGGTGATCCGCGCGTAACCGTCGGCGGCGTGCGCGGCGACCTGCTCGTGACGGACGTCGACGACCTCGATGCCCTCGTCGACGCAGCCGTCGTAGATGTCGATGATGTGGCCGCCGCACAGGGTGTAGATGCGGTCGACCCCCTCGGCCTTCAAGGCCTTGGCGACGAGATGACCGCCGGAAATGACGTCCTGGGTGTCGTCGGGCATGGCGAAGTCCTGTCCCTTCCTAGGGGGTTGGAACGCTCTCGCGGTACATTGCATACAGTCGACGAATACTGTATGAAGCTTGTTATCCCGCATCCGGTGGGTGGTGTCCAGGGGGCGTGCGGCAGTTTTCGGGAGTCTCGGCGTCGCCCCGGATGACTCAGTAGTCAGGAGCCGAGATGGACCTGTACGAACACCAGGCAAGGGAACTCTTCGCAGAACACGGCATCTTGGTGCCGCGGGCCGAGGTCACCGACTCACCCAAGGAGGCGCGTGAGATCGCCCGCCGGCTCGGTGGCCGGGTCGTCGTCAAGGCCCAGGTCAAGACGGGCGGGCGCGGCAAGGCGGGCGGCGTGAAGCTCGCCGCCGACCCGGCCGCGGCGGAACTGACGGCACGCCAGATCCTCGGCATGGACATCAAGGGCCACACGGTCGGCAAGGTGATGCTGGCCCAGCCCGTCGACATCGAGACCGAGTTCTACGTCTCCTACGTCCTCGACCGGGCGGCCGGCCGCTTCCTCGCCATCGCCTCCGCGGAGGGCGGCATGGACATCGAGGAGGTCGCCGCGAGCAGGCCCGAGGCCGTGGCGCGCATCCCCGTCGACCCGGCCGAGGGCGTCACCTCCGCCACGGCCGGCCGGATCGCCGAGGCGGCCGGACTGCCGCCGCAGACCGTCGACGTCCTCGTACGGCTGTGGGAGGTGCTGGTCCGCGAGGACGCCCTGCTCGTCGAGGTCAACCCGCTGGTCCGCACCGCCCAGGGGCAGATCCTCGCGCTCGACGGAAAGGTCACCCTGGACGACAACGCCCGCTTCCGCCAGACCCGTTGGGGCGCCGAGGGCGCGGAGCACGACGACCCGCTGGAGGCGGTGGCCGCCGAGCGGGGCCTCAACTACGTCAAGCTCGACGGCGAGGTCGGCATCATCGGCAACGGCGCCGGACTCGTCATGTCGACGCTCGACGTCGTCGCGGGCTGCGGCGCCCGCCCCGCCAACTTCCTCGACATCGGCGGCGGCGCCTCAGCCCGGATCATGGCCGACGGCCTGTCCGTCATCCTCTCCGACCCGGCCGTGAAGTCGGTCTTCGTCAACGTCTTCGGCGGCATCACGGCATGCGACGCGGTCGCCGACGGGATCGTGCAGGCGCTGGACACCGTCCGGCTGACCAAGCCGCTGGTCGTCCGGCTCGACGGCAACAACGCCGCGCGGGGCCGGGCGATCCTCGACGAGCGCGCGCATCCCCTGGTCCAGCAGGTCACCACCATGGACGGCGCCGCCCGCACCGCCGCCGAGCTCGCCAACGCCGCCTAAGGAGACGGACATGGCCATCTACCTCACCAAGGAGAGCAAGGTCCTCGTCCAGGGCATGACCGGCGCCGAGGGCATGAAGCACACCCGGCGCATGCTCGCCGCCGGCACCGACGTCGTGGGCGGCGTCAACCCGCGCAAGGCGGGCCGCACCGTCGACTTCGACGACCGTGCGGTGCCCGTCTTCGGCTCGGTGCGCGAGGGCATGGAGGCGACCGGGGCGGACGTCA
This sequence comes from Streptomyces chromofuscus, assembly GCF_015160875.1. Taxonomy (NCBI): domain Bacteria; kingdom Bacillati; phylum Actinomycetota; class Actinomycetes; order Kitasatosporales; family Streptomycetaceae; genus Streptomyces; species Streptomyces chromofuscus. The sequence continues at coordinate 6,878,745 of NZ_CP063374.1, forward strand.
CGGTCGTCTTCGTGCCGCCCGCCTTCGCCAAGGCGGCGGTCGTGGAGGCCGCCGACGCCGGCATCGGCCTCGCGGTCGTCATCACCGAGGGCATCCCGGTCCACGACTCGGTCGCCTTCACGGCGTACGCGCGACAGAAGGGCACCCGGATCATCGGCCCCAACTGCCCCGGCCTGATCACCCCCGGCCAGTCCAACGCGGGCATCATCCCGGCCGACATCACCAAGCCCGGCCGGATCGGACTGGTGTCGAAGTCCGGCACGCTGACCTACCAACTCATGTACGAGCTGCGCGACATCGGCTTCACGACCTGCGTCGGCATCGGCGGCGACCCGGTCGTCGGCACCACGCACATCGACTGCCTGGCCGCCTTCCAGGACGACCCCGACACCGAGCTGATCGTGCTGATCGGCGAGATCGGCGGCGACGCGGAGGAACGGGCCGCCGCGTACGTCCGCGAGCACGTCACCAAGCCGGTCGTCGGCTACATCGCCGGCTTCACGGCTCCCGAGGGCAAGACGATGGGACACGCCGGCGCCATCGTCTCCGGCTCGTCCGGCACGGCGCAGGCGAAGAAGGAGGCGCTGGAGTCGGTCGGCGTACGGGTGGGGAGCACGCCGACCGAGACGGCCCGCCTGGTGCTGGCCGCGCTGGAAGCCACGAAGTGACGTCACTCATAGTCGCCGGCCGGTGACTGTCGCGCTTCTTGACTCGTCAGTAGCTTCCTTCTGCGACACCCTCGAAGTACGGCGCCGCGCACGGCAGTGCGAGCCCTGCGCGGCGCAGCCATGCACCTCCCGCCCGACTGTGCACCGAGAGCGGAGCGAAACGATGGCACCCACCCTCACCCCCGGTACCCACGGCACCGGACCGCAGGCCCTCACCCTGAAAGCCGGCACCGCCTGGGCCGACGCCTGGCGACGCTGCCTCGCCGTCGCCCCCGAGGCCTTCCGGGACGACCGCGTACTCAACCTCTGGAACGCCGGCTGGCAGGCGGACGGCCGCGCCCTGCCCGCCACCACGCCCGTCGACGGCACCCCCATCGCGGGCCCGCCCCGCCTGGACCGCGCCACCGCCCACGCGGCCGTGCGCGCCTCGCTCGACCAGCACCGCACCTGGCGGCACGTCCCGCTCGACGAACGCCGCGCCCGCGTCGCCGCCACCCTCGACGCGCTCACCGAGCATCGTGAACTGCTCGCGCTGCTGCTCGTCTGGGAGATCGGCAAGCCCTGGCGGCTGGCGCAGGCGGACGTCGACCGGGCCATCGACGGGGTCCGCTGGTACGTCGACGGCATCGAGCCGATGGTCGCCGGGCGGGCCCCGCTCGACGGGCCGGTGTCCAACATCGCCAGCTGGAACTACCCGATGAGCGTGCTCGTTCACGCCATGCTGGTACAGGCACTGGCGGGCAACGCGGTCATCGCCAAGACCCCGACCGACGGCGGTGTCGCCTGTCTGACCCTGGCCTGTGCGCTCGCCGCCCGCGAGGGACTGCCCGTCACCCTCGTCAGCGGCAGCGGAGGCGAGCTGTCCGAGGTGCTGGTACGGGCGCCCGAGATCGGCTGCGTCTCCTTCGTCGGCGGCCGCGACACCGGCGCCGCGGTGGCCACGGCCGTCGCCGACCTCGGCAAGCGGCACATCCTCGAACAGGAGGGACTCAACACCTGGGGCATCTGGAACTACTCGGACTGGGACACGCTCACCGCGGTCGTGCCCAAGCTCTTCGACTACGGCAAACAGCGCTGCACGGCCTACCCGCGCTTCGTCGTCCAGCGCACGCTGTTCGACGAGTTCCTGGCGGCGTACCTCCCGGCGGTGCGCACGCTCAGGGTCGGACACCCGCTCGCCGTGGACCAGCGCGACGACCCCTACCCGGCGCTGGACTTCGGACCGCTGATCAACGCCGCCAAGGCCAAGGAGCTGAACGACCAGGTCGCCGAGGCCGTCGACCGCGGCGCCGTTCCGCTGCACCGCGGCAAGCTCGGCGACGCGCGCTTCCTGCCCGGCCAGGACACCTCGGCGTACGTCCAGCCGGTCACGCTCCTCAACCCGCCGCCGTCCTCCCCGCTGCACCACGCGGAACCCTTCGGCCCGGTCGACACCATCGTCCTGGTCGACACCGAGGCCGAGCTGCTGGCCGCCATGAACGCGTCCAACGGCGCGCTGGTCGCCACCCTGTCCACGGACGACCGGGCGACGTACGAACGGCTGGCCCCGCAGATCCGCGCCTTCAAGACCGGCCACGGCAAGCCGCGCTCCCGGGGCGACCGCGACGAGCTGTTCGGCGGCTTCGGCGCGTCCTGGCGGGGCGCCTTCGTGGGCGGCGAGCTGCTGGTGCGGGCGGTGACGCAGGGCCCCGCGGGGGAGCGGCTGCCGGGGAACTTCCCGGAGTACCACCTGATGCCGTAGGGCGCCGGTGGCGTCCGCCGGAGGGGTGCCCGTGGTTGTGACATAGCGGGCACCCTCCGTCACCCACCCGGGCCCGACCTGGGACGGAAACGCAGGTGAAGGGCACTCCGAAACCTTGGTATTGTTGTCTCTGTCGCCGCGCGGAACACCTCCTGCAAGGCGGCAGACACCTGGTCCGGGTGGCGGAATGGCAGACGCGCTAGCTTGAGGTGCTAGTGCCCTTTATCGGGCGTGGGGGTTCAAGTCCCCCCTCGGACACTCGTTACAGCGATACGCGGATGAGGGCCTCGACCTTACGGTCGTGGCTCTGCCTGCATGTTTGTAGCTGACCGTAATGCCGAGCTCTTCGTAGAGTGAGCCCTTCTTCTCGGCGTCGACGGTGTGCACGCGTTGTGCGATGTTCCCGAGTTTCTCAGTGATCTCGCGGATCTGGCCGGCTGTGAGCGGAGTTTTCTTCTTTCGGGTGGCGGGTCGAGTTTCTTGCGTGCTGTCTCCTTGTCCGCCTGTGCCTCGTTGATCCATTGGGTGACGACGGTGGGGTCGGCGCCGGCTTCGAGGGCGGCCGGGTAGCGGGCGAGGCGCCGCTCGCACTCCTCGACCGTCTTGCGTGCTTGGGCCTGCCCGGGTGTGTGGGTCCCTGCTGTGATTGCTGTGGCGCCGGCGTGGGGGAGGGCTTCGAGGGTGGCGGTGAGCCGGTCGGGGGCGAAGGCCCGGGTGATGTACCGGTCCAGGACGTGGCAGACCACGCGACGACGCTCTCGCCGCGTGCGATGAGCCACTGGGCGAGATGCCGGCCCAGTCCGTTGGCGTTCTCCACAGCCCACTTGAGCTGCGGCCACCGCTTGGCCCAGGCCGGCAGCCGCCGGTACTCCGTCAGGCTGGCCTCGATCCGCACCGTGCCGACCTGCTGATTCGATTCCGGCTCGACTGCCGTGGCGTGGTGGGTGGACTTGTGGAGATCGACACCAGCAATATCACGGGGCTGTGCTCCTTACGGTCGGACGACAGGGCAGCCACGGTCGACACGCCGACTTCCGGAACCAGATGACCCGGACACGCCTGTGTCGAGTGAGACCGCGGACGGACACCGGACCGGCGACATACCCGGGGAGAGCCGGCCCCGAAGAGCGGCAGACGGTTCACGAGTCACCCGGCACGGCGTCCTACGGCACGCTACGAGCGGCCAACCCGGCCGCGTCCGCTACCCCTGTACAAGTCGGCGGTTCAAGTGTGACAGGGGCGTCCGGTTGGCCGGTGTGTGGCGGCCTGCCCGGATCACGTGGCCACGCCCTGACCCAGCGATCTGTGGTCGTGAGCCCCGCCGTTGTCACGCCGCCTGGTCCTCGTGAAGATTGCCGACGTAGCGCCGCAAGGCGTCCACGCTGTGGAAGACGCGGTAGTCACTCGCCTCGAGGGCGGCCTGCTCGTCCGGGGTGGTTTCCGGGACGAGGACCACGGGGCCGCCCACCTCCTCCTGCAGGCCCTGGGGCCAGAACGCGGTGGCCACGAGGACGGGGCTGCCGGGGACCAGGTCGGTCACCTCGCTGTCCAGCTCGGGCTCGGCGAAGCCCTGCCGCCGCAGGTCCTCCAGCAGCTGGGCCAGGCCGGGCATGTCCTCGTCCGTGTTAGCGGCGGGTACCGGAGCGGCGGCCGACCTGAGGACCGTAGTGTGGCCGGATGCGGCCAAGCCGACGGGAGACGGTCCCTCGAGCAGTTTGGTGAGGAATCTGTTCGAAGCCTCGGCGAGGAGTTCGCGTCGGGCGGCGAGGAACGAGCGGTAGGCATCGATGCGCCACAGCTCCGGGTCGGTCGGGATCCACTGCGATTCGAGGGCACCCGGAACCTTCTGGGCGATCTCCGGCAGGTAGTCCTCCGGCCGTTTGGCACTGATCTGCAGGTTCGTGTCCTGAGTGAGGAAGCAGAAGTTGGCGACCGCGTTGACTTCGGCCCTGTCGTAGCCGTGCTTGTAGAGCAGGGTCTTGGGGAAGATGTGGTGGACCTGGAGGGAGCTGAGCTTTCCGAGCATGCCGTCCTTCAGCGGGACCCCGCTGCCCAGGTCCTGTGCCCCGTGGACCCGGGTTAGCATGTAGAGCAGCGGGTAGAAACGGGATCCCATGCTGGACCCCTGGAAATCGTCGGACCGGACCTCCAGCCGGCCGCCGCGGGCCTGCCGCAGAGTCTCGATCAGCCGGTCGACCCCGCCGGCGTCGACCGCCTCGAGGTCCTGGTTGAGGGCGGTCTCCGTGGCGCCGGTGTGCCGACCCCAGAGGAAGCTGTGGATGAACCAGTAGAAGAGCCGGTCGCGGGTCATGGCGTCGGGGAACTTGCCGGAGTGGTGGTGCAGCAGACGGCTCATGACGGGAAAGGCGGCCCGGCCGTTCAGTACCCGCCCGTGGTCGAGGCCCAGGCGGCCGCCGAGGGCGTTGAGCAGGTAGCTGATGGACTCGATGGTCTGTTTCAGGCCGGTCCGGAACTCCGGCATCTCGACGTCGCCCAGTTTGGAGAACTGGGCCTCACCGGTCAGGACGGCGTTGACGTTGCGGAGCAGCCAGTCCAGCTTGAAGGCGAAACCGGCGTCCGACCAGTTCTTCAGAGCGGTGTTCATGGTCGGGCGGGCGTCGGGCCAGGACGCGCAGATCGCTGCCAGCGCGAGATCGCCCTTGGACAGCTTGGTACCGCCGGAGTTGACGCGGTTGAAGATCTCCACGACGACGTCGATGGTCATGTCCTTACCCGTGACCTCCTCGATGTGGATGTTGCGGTCCTTGATCTGGGTGATCCGGTTCAGGCGCTCGATGTAGGCCGCCACCAGGGACCCGTCACTTCCGGCCAGCGCGGTGATGGAGGGCAGCAGCGTGCCAAGACCGCCCTGGAAAAGGGCGGTGACGTCGACCCAGAGAGGGTTGTCCTTCATCTTGGCCGGTGCGTAGAACTCGAAGGTCTCGGTCTCCAGATGGAAGTGCAGCCCGGTCAGTGCCGCCTGGTTGCCCTCGAAAAAGCGAGGTGAGTGTCCCTTGGTGACGCCGTAGAGGGTGGTCACCCGCTGCTGACCGTCGAGCAGCAGTTGTACGGTGCCGTCCTTCTCCGGGCCGCCTCCGCGGGTGCTTGTGCTGTCGGCCTTGGCGCTCCAGGTGAGGAACCCCCCGATCGGATAGCCGCGGTACAGCGACTGGAAGAACGCACGAACCTGGTCACGGGTCCAGACGTAGCCGCGCTGGAACTCCGGAAGGGCGATGTCCCCGGAATCGATCTTGTGCAGGATCTGCGAAATCTGCATGCCGTGCCTTTTCGGTCGGCCCGCCGGTACTCCGTACGGGGTTGTCTTTCCTGAGTAACGGTGCCGAAGCGCCCGAAGGTTGGTGCCGGCGACGGGTGACGGCTGTTCGTACGCCACGGCCTGACTCACCGGCGCCACTTCATGCGCCGATGCTCCCCGGCATGTCGGCGCTGTCGGAAGGGGACGGAGCGGATCACCCTCCGAGCGCCGTGCCGACGACCTCGCCGCCCCAGCCGTCCGGGGTGCGCCACAGGACGTGCACGGTGAAGATGTCGCGGACGGCTTCGGCGGCCCAGTCCTCGGCCGGGGGTTCGCACAGGACGAGGTAGAGGCCGGTGGCCTGGGCGTGCAGGGTGTGCTTGATCTCGAGGAGACGCGTCGCCCCCTCACGGAGGTCCTGGTAGGTCGAACGGCCGGCGCCGAGCACCTCGTACAGGTGCAGACCCTGGTCGGTGTCGCAACTGACGTCGACGATCGGGGAGTCCACCGGCTCGAGGTCCGCCCACAACAGGGCCGCCTTCAGGGCGTGGCGGACCGCCTGGTGCTTCTTGCAGGTGCGGTCGGCCGTGGCCCAGGCCTCGAGCGCCTGAAGCAGGGCGGACTGCTCCACGGTCTCGGAGGCGGTGACGGGCGCGGCGGGCGCTGTTTCGGAGGCGGGCACGGGTTCGGTTTCCTTCTGTTCAGGCTGCCGCTCGGGAGTGGGAGCGGCGCTGGGTGCCTTTTCCGGGGCGGTGGGTGTGGCGTCGTCCATGCGGGCGCGAAGGGTGTCGCGAGCCTCTAGGAGGGCGTCGGCCCAGCCGGACCCAGTGAGCCGGTCCCGGAGGGCGGCGATGTCCAGAGTGCCGTCCTTGAGCGCTCGGTGGGTGCCCGCGGCGAGATCGCGCAGCAGACTCAACCGCTGCCTGTCGGGCGATCCGAGGACGCGTCGTACGTCCACCCAGTCCGCCTGGTCGCGGCGGAGGATGCGGTTGGCCATGCCCTTCAGCTCGGACAGGCGGGCGCGGGCGTCCTGCGGCTCGCCGCCTGTGACCGACACCAGTTCGTCGAGTACGCCCAGGGCCGCGATGTAGCGGGGCGCCATGGTGGGCGAGATCGGCATACGGCCACGCTGGTCAGTGGTGAGCACGGTCTGGTTGGTCTCGTTGGCGAACACCCAGCAGTCCAGCTCGTCGCCGGTGCGGGGAGGGGTGGAACCGTGCCGGACCGTGAGCATCATCGGGCGGTCGAGGGCCGGGGCCAGGGCGGTGACCTTGTAGCGGCCGCCGGGGCCGGGGCCGACGACCTTCACCCGGACGTCCGTGCCGATCTCCGGGACGGCGGCCTCGTGGTCCGGCCGGACCTCGGCGGGAGAGGAGCTGGGGATTCCGGCGAGGGCAGGGGAGGGGACGGTGTTCGCGAGGGCCTCCGGGAGCGGTGCGGTGTGCAGCACGGTCAGGGTCTGCGTGCTGCGGGTGAGAGCGATGTAGAGCTGGCGCAGGCCGGCCGGACCGCGGGCGGCGATGGTGGCGGGTTCCAGGACCAGGACGTGGTCGTACTCCATGCCCTTGGCCTGTGCGGCGGCCAGCACCGAGACCGCTTCGCGACGGGGGCCGGTGAGGTCGTCGTTCCGGTCCAGGAGGCGGGTGATCTCGTCCAGCCACATGGAGTCGTCGGGGACGATGACGGCGATGGAGCGCAGGTTGTTCCCGTCGTCGCTGGAACCGACGAGGCGCGTCACGTGGGTGATGGTGTCCTCGAGGAGCTTCCACGGCTCGGTCTCCACGGTCCGTACCGCGTCCTCGCCCACCTCGCGCACCGCCCGCGGGTAGGGCAGACCGGGGGCGACCGCGCGGGCGAGCGGGGCGACGAACTCCATGATCTCCGCGGGTACGCGGTAACTGGTGGTGAGCTCGGCGACGCGCCAGTCGCCCTGGTCGGACAGGAGCGTGCCGAGGCGCTCCCAGTTCGTGTGGGTGTGCGGACCGGTGGCTTGGGCGAGGTCGCCGAGGACGGTCATCGAGCCTCCGGCCGCGCAGCGGCGGCGCAGGGCGCGTGCCTGCAGGGGAGTGAGGTCCTGGGCCTCGTCGACGACGATGTGCCCGTAGCGGGGCGGGACTTCGCCGCTGATGAGGAATTCCAGTTCCTCGAGGCAGACGTGGTCGTCGAGGGTCCAGGGCTCGGCATCGGCGGTGGCGGCGCGGGGCCGGTGCAGTACCGCCTGTTCGTCCTCGTCGAGGATGCCGTCGGCGCAGGACCGGAGCAGGTCGGGGGAGTCGTACAGGCTGCGCAGGGCCTCCCTGGCGCTCGGGGACGGCCAGATCCTTTCGACGAGCCGTTCCACCCGGCGGTTGCGCTCGAACTCCCTGCGGATGGTGGGCGACTGGCCGCGGCGCGGAGCGATGTCCGTGAGCTCGCGCAGGAGGAGGTCGACGAGCAGGGTGCGGAAGCGGTCCCGGCGCTGCCGGTACGGGCCGCCGCCGTCCTGGGCGGCGGTGAGCAGGTCGAGGACCTGGGAGCGCGGGACGCGCAAGGTCGTGCCGGCGGCGGTGACCATGAGGGCGGGCTCGTCACCCTCGAAGGCGGGGGCAGCGGTTAGGTCGTCGAGGGCCTCGGGGCGGAACTCGCTCTCGACGCGGTTGCGCAGCACGGCCGCCATCCGCTCGTCCGACTTCACCCGGCGCGCCTGCACGGTGTCGGTGCCAGGCGTGTCGGCGTCCCAGAGACGGGACAGCTGGACGGCGTTGACGTCCCTGGTGCCGAGGGTGGGCAGCACCTGGCCGACATACTCCAGGAACCGCTGGTGAGGGCCGATGACGAGGATGTCCTGAGCCTTGAAGTGCTCGTTGTTGACCAGCCAGGTGACCCGGTGCAGACCGACCGCGGACTTGCCGGTTCCCGGGCCACCCTGTACGACGAGAATGTCGGTCGGGGAACCCGTCACCAGGTCCATCTGGTCGCGGCGGATCGTCTCGACGATGTCCCGCATCCGGCCGCTGCGCGAACGCTGCAGCTCACGCAGCAGCAACTCGTCCGGCTGAAGCGGCTTGCGCCGCCGGACACGCGCCACGTCACCCGGCGTGGGGGCCGGCGGGCGCCGCCCGGGCCGCGAGCCACCGGGCTCTGCGACCTCTTCCGGGACCAATTCCGGGACCGATTCGGGGGCCGGTGCCGACGGATCGGCCACGTTCGAGTCCTGCGGCTTTTCCACCTCGCCCCGGTCGTCGGCCGCCGGCCGCGGCTTCGGGATCCGCGTCAGGGCGGGGACGGGATCTCCGGAGACGGAGGGGCGGTCGAGGGCGGGCCGGGAGACGGCGATCTCGTCGACGTAGCCCTCGACGACACGCCGCGCGCACTGCAGCCGTCGGCGCAGAACCACATCCCCCGGCTTCTCGGGCAGCACCCTGGTCCATCTGTCGGCCAGCGGGCTGGTCCACAGCAGCACCACCGGGTCCCGCTCCGAGTCCAGCACACTGCGGCGGCCGATGTACCAGGGGCGGGGCTCCTGTCCCGGCTCCTCCGGAGCGTCGACACGCGCGAAGACCAGCGCCTCGTTGCCGAGTCCCCCATACTCCTCGGCCCGCGCCTCCGCCGCCTTGCGGACGGCGATGCTGTCCTTGCCGCTCGCCGAGGCCATGGCGGCGGAGCTCCCGCTCATGTCGGCCAGCCGCGCCTCGTAGCAGTCGTACGCGTGGTCCACGGCCCTCTGCTCGAGGGCGATGACTTCCTCACGTGTGGTGCTCATGTACGTCCTTCCCCACGGTGCTCCCCGGCACCGCTACGGGCGATACGCCCGTACCCAGTGGAAACATTCATCAGAAACGCTTCGCTGACAAGGCATCAGCCCCGTCCAATCCCTCAGCTCGCGAAGCGGCAGGGATGGTCCGTCGGGTATGAGGACAGAAGCCGGGACATTATCGGCTCCTTCGGCACCCGATCCCTGTCGCGGCCGGAGCAGCCGACCGACTCGGCCGGCACGACACCGAGAGCGTGCTCATCCGCCACGGACGCAACCTGAGACCCGCGCCAGGGGCGGGGGCTTGAGAATCCGGTCCCAGTGCGGGAAGCCCGCGGGCAACTTCCGCCACGGGAGACCGGAGGCGGCGACGAAGGGGACCCAGTCGGTGAAGGCGGACGCGGCCGTGGCGCGGTCACGTGTAATTGCGGCGGGGCGTGGCGTGACAAGGTCAGGCGGCGACGAGCACGGGAAGTGCCGGAAGTCCGCGCGCTGTTCCTCCATGCGCGGCGACGAACGGCGAGCGCTCGTCCACCTGGTTCGCTTCTTCGTTACTCCGGCTCGTCGCCTCCCTGCAAAGCGCCGTCACGCAAGGCCCTGTCCGCCGCCCGTCCGATGAGAGCGGTCGCTCCCGCGTCCACCGCTCCTCCGACCACGCCTCCCAGGATCGGGATCGCCTTGGCGAGCGTGATCGCGGCACGCTTCGTTCCGAACTTCGCGACGAGGTGGAAGCCGACCAGCTTGTTGATCTTGTGGATGATCGCCATCGGCAGCTTCTTGATCATTTGCTCACCGATCTTCTGGCCGACCTTCACCCCAAGGGCAGCCACCGCGCTCTGTGCGCTCATCCCGATTCCGAGCATCATCACGACGCTCCGCACGTAAGGGTCGCGGACGTCCCACCCCCGGAGGTGCGCGATGGCACCGGCCATCCGCAGGTTGATGGCGAGGGACGCGGCCACGTTCGCCGGGATGGTCACGCCGGCGGTGACCAGACCCCCAAGCCCGGTGATGAAGCCCTGAGTGCCGGCCGCGGCGACGGATTCCTTGATGAGGCGGGCCACGACTGCGTCGATGTCGTCCTTCATGTCCTGCGGGGAGCGGCGCTCTTCGTCCTCAGGCGCCCTGTAGTCAGCGCCCTGTCGGCGCGCGAGGCGGTCCTCGGCCCAGGTCGCCGACCCGGTGACCGGCCCTACGCCGTGGACTATGACCTTCTCTGCGAGACCGGCGATCCACTGCCCGGTCTTCTCGACCGCGCCCTCGTCAGGAGTCTTTTCGTCAGTCATTACGCGTCCCCTTTCGTGAGCACCCCGCCCAAGGGGCACCCCGCACCGTTGCGGGCAGGAGAAGGGACCCGGTGCAGGCCTCTCGGGCCTGGCTGCGGACGGCCGAAGCCACCCCCCTTCGCTACCGCCCGTCCACCCCTCGCGTCGCGACGTTCGCCGTCGCGCCGCCCTCAGCGAGCTGAAGCGGTCACACTTTCCCATGAGAGTGAAAGCGTCGTCAAACTGCTGTACAGAACTGGCGGAAGCTCGCCGACGGCTACCCTGCCCCGCAGCCGGCCTCCACCAGGAACGGGCTCGGCTGCCCGGTCCACGAGACGTACAGGCCGTCCCGGGCCCGGGTGCAGGCGACGAACAGCAGGCAGCGTTCCGCGGCGAGGTCGGCCTCGTGCTGGAGCCGGTCGGCCTCCTCCGGGGTGATGGCCGAAGGGTTCGGCAGGGCACGGTCGTTGACGCCGACGACGGCGGTGTAGCGGTACTCGAGCCCCTTGAAGGTGTGCATGGTGCCCACGTTGACCGCGTCGTCGGTGCGGGCGACTCCCGCGCGGACCCGGCTGGCGGGGACCCCGGCCGCGATCAGACGCTCCTTGGCCTTCTCGCAGGTCTTGTTGAACCGCGCGCAGATCCCGATCTCCCCGTACGCGGCACCGCCGCCCACCCACTCACGCACCTGCTCGACCAAGGCCTCGAGTTCGTCCTCCTCCGTCTCCGCCGCGTGGACGCGCGGCCCGGAACCGTGCAGGGCCGAGCTGTACCCGATCAGGGTGTCGTGCCGTCCGCTGTCGGCCAGTTCGGCGAAGGGGCGGCCGAGCAGGAGTCCCGTCGCCCAGCTGAGGATCTCCTGGGTGGAGCGGTAGTTCTTGCGCAGCTTGGTCGAACGGCCGGCGACGCTGATACCGAGGGACTTCAGCGACACCCGGTTGTCGTAGATCCGCTGGTGCGGGTCGCCCGCGACGAACAGGTCGTCGGGGCGCCGCGGGGCGGCCGCGCGGAGCATCCGCCACTGGGCCGGGTGGAGGTCCTGGGCCTCGTCGATGACGACGTGCCGGTAGCACGGCCCCTGCTCGGTCAGCAGGTCGGTGGCCTCCACGCAGGTGCCGAGGTAGGTGCGCAGCCCGTCCTCGGTCAGACGCCGGACGAACTCCTCCACGGTCCGCCACACCAGCGGCCGGGCAGAGACCGGCAGCGCGCTGCCGCGGCCCCGCCGTTCGCAGCGCTCGTACTCCTCCCGACTGCGGATGTCCTGGGCGAGGAGGACGTGCTTGTGCTCCTGGGCGAGGAACTGCGGGGTGCCGGTGAAGCCGGTGGCTTCCGCGGCTTGTTCCCACCGGGCGGTCTCCTCGTACCCGGTGAGCGGCCGACGGGACGTGTTGACCACGCGTCCGGCGAAGGCGTCGACGGTCATGACGTCGACCCGGTCGCGCAGGTCCCGATCGTCGACAAGCAGGGAGAGCCCTTCGTTGAGGGAGTCCACGAGGGCGTTGGTGAAGGTGGTGAGCAGGATCCGGTCCCCGTCGCGCAGGTGCCGCAGCAGGTGCCGCACCCGGTGGAGGGCGACGACGGACTTCCCGGTACCGGGCCCGCCGGTCACCTGCGCGGGGCCGGAGTACGACGGACGATAGGCGACCTTGTGCTGGGCGGGGTGCAGGAAGATCCGCCAGGCGGCGAACGGCTTGTCGAGGATGTCGCGCAGTTCGTCGGCGTCCGCGACGACGGCGATCCGGGTGCGGGTGTGCGCGATGGCGGTCGCGTAGTCGGAGGTGTCGACGGGCTCCTGCGAGGCCGCGTCGGCCAACGCCGGCACGACGACCTCCTGCCACGTCTGCTCGACACCCGCGCCGAGGGCCAGGTGTTCCAGCACCTTGTACTGGTCCGGCGGGAAGAACCGCCCGAAGACGTCGAGCTGTTCCAGGCTGGTCAGCACGCGTGCCTGCGCGAGGGTGGTGGCGTCGATGCCGAGCGCGGCCATCTCCCCGTCGGAGACCTTCGCGAAGAGCCGCCGCTCCTCGGCGGGCGCGATGCGCTCGTAGGTGGGGGTCAGCTCCTCCAGGGTGGCGATCTCGCGGAGCTCCACGGCACCGGTGACGGCGTTGATGGTCGCCTTCTGCTTCACCGCCCACTCGGTGGCCTCGTCGTGCGGGCCGACCCGGAGCAGCACGAAGGTGTCCCCCGTCTCGGGCGCGAGGACCACGCCGCGGTACCCCTGGGTGATCCGGATGGTCCGGATCTGCCGGTCCTTGGCGCCCTTCAAGGATTCCAGCTTCAGGCCCGGGTCCTTGAAGAGCTGGTCGAGGGTGAGCCGCTCGAACTTCTCCCAGGCGTCGAACACGCCGTTCCTGACGTGCTTCTCGAGCTTCTCCAGCTGCTGACAGAAGGCTATGTCGAAGGCGAGGTGCGGCATGACGGGATTTTAGGCCGCCACGGTGTGGCCGCAGGCCGTTCGGGCTTTCGTTCACCGGCTTTCCGGTCGGACTCCGCCGGTCACTCGCCGTCGAGTTCCCGTCGGAGCATGGCCAGGACCTCCGCGGCTTCGACGGCCACGTCGTGGCTCGGGCCGTGGACGAGCACGACGTCCTCGTACAGGGCCTCCAGACAGGCCCGGGCCTCCTCCGGGCTGCCCTGGCTGAGCAGCAGCATGCCGATGTCACGGCGCAGCTCCACGGCCGCGTCGCTGACGTCGCTCTCGACGGCCCGTTCCACCTCGAGGACGCCCTGCAGCTCCGCCAGCGCCTCGGTCACCTGGCCGAGTTCGCCGCGGCAGCGGGCGGCCTGGGCGCGACAGTCGCGGGCGGCCTCGTCGGTCGGCCCGTTGATGCGGCCGTACGCCTCGGCCAGCGCCTCGAACTCGGGCAGGGCCGCCCGGTGGTCACCCGCCAGCTGCCGGCTGACCGCCCGGCGGCGCCGCAGCCGGAGGACGGCCTTGTTCTCGGCGCCCAGGGCCCGCGCCAGCGGCTCGATCATCTCGCCCGCGACCTCGGCGGCCTGCGTGTAGCGCTCCTCCTCCATGAGGGCGATGTAGTGCTCGTCGACCTCCCGCAGCTGGGCCCGCAGCAGCTCCCGCTCGGGCGGCGAGACCACGTACTCGGCGACCTGGCCGGGCGCCGCCGTGTCCGGGGCGACCCGGGGGCGGCTCTCGACCCGGGCGCGGGGCGCGTAGGGGCGGCGGTAGAGCCCGGTCGGGTCCGGCGCCCCGGGCGGCCCGGCCTCCCCGAGGGCGGAGGACTCTCCGGGGGCCGGCAGGAATGGCATCAGCCGCTCGTACACCTCCTGCACGTCCACCGGCCGACTCTCCGGTGTCTTGCGGAGCAGGTGCAGGACCAGCGCCTCCAGCTCCTCCGGCACGTCGGCGCGCAGACGCCGCAGCGGGGTGGGCGCGGCCCGGACGTGCCGGTCCATCAGCTCGAAGTCGCTGCGCGCGCTGAACAGCGGTTTGCCGCAGAGGAGCTCGTGGAGCACGCAACCGAGGGCGTAGAGGTCGGTGCGCGGGGTGACCCGGGTGCCGCGCACCTGCTCGGGCGACATGTACTGGTGCGTGCCGATGGGCCGACCGGATGCCGTCAGCCTGGTGACGTCGGTCTGCAGGATCGCCGCGACGCCGAAGTCGAGGACCTTCACCGTGCCGTCCCGCGCGACCAGGATGTTGGACGGCTTGAGGTCGCGGTGCACCACGGGCACGTCGTGCGCGTACGACAGCACGGTGGCGACCTGTGCGGCGACCGCCACCGCCCAGCTGACCGGCAGGGGCCGCTCCTCGTGCACGTACCGGGTGAGGGGGACGCCCTCCACCAGCTCCATGACGAGGAACAGGTGCTCGTAGGTGCTGTCGAGGACGGCGTCGTACACCTGCGGCACGCCCGGGTGCTGGATGCGGGCGGTGATCCGTGCCTCGCGGCGGAAGCACCGCTCCAGCTCCTCGGCCAGTTGGGGCGTGGCGGCGACGGCCTGCGGCCGGATCCGCTTCACGGCGACGGGCCGGTCAAGGACCGCGTCGTAGCCCCGCCACACGTCGCCCATACCGCCGTTGCCGAGCTGCTCCAGCAGCTCGTAGCGGCCCGCGATCGGTCTGTCCGGCACCTGTCCCCGCCCCGCGTCCTGCGCTCGCGCTCGCTCGTCCCCCGAGCCCCGTTGGTTCGCGGCCAGTTTCCCCGGAAAGGGATCAGTGCGTCCAGCCTGGTCCTACGAGGGAGCGGCGGACGAGGCGTATCGCGCCACCGTGTACTCGGCCCAGACCGTCTTGCCGGGGCCGTCCGGACGCGATTCGCAACCCCAGCGATCCGCGAGGGCTTCGACCAGGAGCAGACCGCGTCCGCCGGTATGGGCGTGCCCGGTGGCGGGTTCGGCAGCGGGCGCGGGGAGTCTGTCGCCTCGCGTGTCGGTGACCTCCACGCGGACGGTGAGGGATGCGGCGGCAGGCGCGGAGAGGGCGAGGAGGTGGACGCGGAAGTCGCGGCCGGCCACGTGGCCGTGGGTGACGGCGTTGGTGGCGAGCTCGGAGACGAGCAGGCTCAGCACGTCGTGGTCGTCACTGCCGTAGGGCACGCCCCAGGAGTCGAGCCGTTCGGAGCAGAGCCGACGGGCCAGCCGCGCGCCGCGTGGGGTGGAGCTGAAGCGGAGGGTGAAGCAGGCGTGGGCGGGGGTCGCCGGTGCGGGTTGTTCTGTGTGATTCACGTACGCAGCGTCCCGGGCCGTGGCATAGCGTGACCAGCGGTGACGCGCGGACGCGGTGGGGAGTACCTGAGGGCGCTCCCCGTGTACTTGGCGGTACGGCTACGTGCGCGACGGCGAAAGTGGGGTGTGTGGCGTTGGGTGAGGGCGACGGTGAGGTGCCGGGGCAGAGGCGCATCGAGGACGAGGCTGGCCGTGGGCTGATCGGAGCGTTCGGGCGGCAGCTAAAACTGATGCGGACCCGGGCAGGGCTCGACCGGGCGGAGTTCGGCAAACGGGTCGGGTACTCGCCGGACACCATCGCCTCGTACGAGCAGGGGCGTCGGGTACCGCAGCCGCGGTTCATTGAGCAGGCGGACGAAGTGCTGGGCACGGGCGGGGTGTTGATGGCGCTGAAGGAGGAAGTCGGCCGGGCGCGGTATCCCGTCTTCTTCCAGGATGCCGCCCGGCTCGAGGCAAAGTCGTCCGCGCTGAACGTGTACGCCGTCTACGCCGTACCTGGCTTGCTGCAGACCGAGTCCTACGCCCGGGCTGTTTTCCACATGGAACGCCCTCTGCTCAGTGACGAGGTGATCGAGGAAGGGCTTGAAGCGCGCCTGCAACGACAAGAGATCTTCAGTCGTCGGCCGGCTCCCTTGATGAGCTTCGTCATCGAGGAGGCGGTCCTCAGGAGGCCACTGGGCGGGGCGCAAGTTCTACGGGAGGCGCTGGAGCACATCCTGTTTCTCGGTCAGTCCCGGAACGTGGAGATCCAGGTCATGCCGACCGGGCGTGCCGACCATGGTGCGCTCGGAGGCCCCTTCACCTTGATCGACACTGATGACGATCAGCGGATCGCGTACGCCGAAGTGCAGGACCACAGCCGTCTTCATACGGACGCCAAGTATGTACGCACGCTTGAAGCGCGTTATGGCATCCTCCGGTCACAGGCGCTGACCCCGAGCGAGTCGGCAGCGTTCATTGTGCAACTGATGGGAGAGACATGAGCGCCCAGCGGACCGAGCCGTCTGTAGGCGATGTCGCATGGTTCAAGAGCAGCTACAGCACGGGCAACGGCGGTGAATGCGTCGAGGTCGCTGCCGCTCCCAACGCTGTGTTGGTCCGAGACTCGAAACACTCCGCAGGGCCCGTTCTGACGCTCGGGCCTAAGGCCTGGGCCGAGTTCGTGAGGCGGGCCGCGCGCGGCTGAGGCAGGTAGGCGCGTCCGGGGCACCGGCACCGAGTGGGCGCCGGGCTCCAGCCGCTGTCAGAAATCGTCCAGCCCCTCCTCCCGGCGGATCATGCGCCAGGCCGCGCGGCGCGCACTGCGGTCCAGGTTGGACTTGAAGTCCCGGTCCGCGCCGAAGTACCGCTTGCCGAGGGTGTCGATCGTGGAGACATGGTCCATCATGTTCTCCTCGAACTTCTTGTCGAAGACGACGCCGAAGTTCTCCTCGTCGTTGACGAGGGCGGCGGCCCGGACCTTCGGGTCCTTCTTCGTCGCGTTGAAGGCCGGGAGGACGTCCTCCTCGGTGAACTCCGTGCCGAACTTCGCGTTGAACTTCTCGATCAGCTCGGACAGCAGCGACTTCTCGGCGTCCCTGCCGCCGCCGACCCCGTCGCCGAACCCCTTCAGTTCGGCAGCGCCTTCGGGAAGCAGGGACTTGTCGTGCTCGCCGGTCTTCTCGACGCGCAGGTGGCTGAGGTCGACCTCGCCTATGTCGACGCCACCGTCGGCGAGGCGGGGCAGCCGGTTGAGCAGGTAACGCCCGTACAGGTACAGGCGCTCCAGGTCGGCGTCCTGGTAGGGGACGATCTGCGCGAGGAAGCCGTACTTGCGGACGTAGTCGTTGAGGTGGGCCCGGAACTCCTCGGCGGCCTCTACGTCGTCCTCCTCCTCGCTCTCCAGGAGAGTGCTGAAACGGGTGACGGCGGGGGAGAGGAGCCGGTACAGGTCGGCGTGCAGCTTCTCCCACTTGGCCTGGGAGCCGCCGGCCTTCTCCTGCGCCTCGAAGTACGCGGCGACGAACTCGTCCATGTCCTGCTCCGAGATGATCGGCGCGGACATGACCCGGCTCTGGGCCGTGTAGAGGAGGTTCGGGTCGGAGGGCAGGGTGTGCGCCTCCTCGAAGTACGGGCGGAAGGCGTCCTGGATGTCCTCGGCATCGTTGACGAAGTCCAGGACGGCGAGGTCGGCCTGCGACTTACGGTCGGCGGTGCGGTTGAGGCGCGAGAGCGTCTGCACGGCGGCGATGCCGGTCAGCGTCTTGTTGACGTACATCGTCGTGAGGAGCGGCTGGTCGAAGCCGGTCTGGTACTTCTCCGCGACGACCAGGATTCGGTACTCCTGCTGCCCCTTGCCGCCGGCCTTCGCGGCCTTGTCGTCGGCGCGGGTGTAGCCGAACGCCTTGGGCAGCGCGCTCTCCGGCAGACCGCCGTTCTCCTTGCTCTCGGTGGTCTCCTCACCGTCGATGGTGAGGGAGCCGGAGAAGGCGGCCAGGACGCCGAGGTCCGGGTACTTGGTGTCGTACTCGCGGTCGGCGATGTAGCTGCGGATGGCGCGGGCCATCTGCACGGCGGAGTGGCGGGACGCCGTGACGACCATGGCCTTGGCCCGCCCACCGAGCCGGCCGCGGGTGTGGGCGACGAAGTGCTCGACGATCACCTGGGCGTGCTGGGACACCGTGTGCTCGTGCATGAGCGCGAACCGGGCGAGCAGGCTGTTCGCCTTGGAGGGGTCGACCTCCTTCTCGTCGTGGTTGAGGTTCGCGAGCTTCCAGTAGGTGTTGTAGGTGACGTAGTTGCGCAGGGGGTCGAGGATGAAGCCCTCCTCGATGGCCTGGCGCATGGAGTAGGTGTGGAAGGGGCGGTAGACGGTCTTGCCGTTCTCCACGCCTTCTGTGCCGAAGAGTTCGAGCGTTTTCGACTTGGGAGTGGCCGTGAAGGCGAAGTAGGAGAGGTTGGCGGCCTGGGAACGCTCGACCGCCTTCGCCTTCAGCTTGTCGTCCACGGTGACCTTGGTCGTACCCTCGTCGTCCGAGTCGGCGTCCAGACCGAGGTCACGCAGGGCCGACTTCACGGCGGTGGCGGCGTCGCCGGACTGGGAGGAGTGCGCCTCGTCCACGATGATCGCGAAGCGGGTGCCCTTGATCTCGGTCGGGTTGCGCTTGATGTAGTCCAGCAGCGCGGGGAACGAGTGCAGGGTGACCGTGACGATCTTCCCGGTGTCCCGGGAGAGGGCACGAGCCAGTTGCTCACTCTTCGCCCCGTGCTTCTCGTCGATCTTCACGACCAGGCCGTCGGTCTGCGAGAAGCTGCCGACGGTCGCCGAGAGTTGGGCGTCCAGTGCGCGCCGGTCGGTGATGACGATGACCTTGTCAAAGACCGGTTCGCCGGGCTTGATGCGGCCGTCGGCGAGGGCGTCGGGTCGAAGAACGTGCGGATCGCGGCGGGCGTGCAGGTCGCTGAGGCGGTGGGCCAGCCAGCCGATGGTGTTCGACTTGCCGGAGCCGGCGGAGGCCATGACCAGGTAGTTCTGGCCGGCGCCGTGCACGGACGCGTGCGCGGTGAGCTTCCGGACCACGTCCCACTGGTGGAAGCGGGGGAAGATCGTCGACTTGGTGGTGCCGCCGCCGGGCGTCTTGTGCTTCTGCTGGTGCACGAAACGCTGGAGGAGGTCCAGCCAGTTGTCCCGCTGCCAGACCTCTTCCCAGAGGTAGGACGTGGCGTACTTGCCGTGGGCGGTCGGCGCCGGATTGCCGGCCCCGCCGGGCTGACCGGGGCCGTTCGAGCCGGTGTTGAATGGCAGGAACCGGGTGCTCTTGCCGCGCAGCTGGGTGGTGACGAAGACCAGGTCCGGGTCGACCGCGAAGTTCGCGATGACGCGGCGCGTGAAGATCAGCTCGGTCGGGTCGCGGTCGGTCCGGTACTGCTCTTTGGCCTGCTCGACGCCCTGACCGGTGAGCGGGTTCTTCAGCTCGGCGGTGGCGAGCGGGATGCCGTTGAGGAACAGGGTCAGGTCGAGCTCGTGGCCCCAGTCGGCCTGCTTGGTGGCGTAACGCAGTTCCCGGACGACGGTGAGGCGGTTGGCCCGGTAGCCGTCGCGAACGGAGTCGGCGGAGATGAGGTTGGGCTTGAAGTAGGCGACACGGAGACGGACGCCTCGGTCCTTGACGCCGTTGCGGAGGACGTGGAGGAGGCCGTCATCGGCGATGGCCCGGTCGAGGCGCTGGGCAAAGCCGCGCTCGGCCTCGTCGGAGTTGCCGCCGTAGACGGTGAGGAGCTCGCTCCACTCGTCGGGTTGGGTCTCGCGGACGAACTCGTACAGCTCGTCGGTGTCGAGCCCGAGATCGGCCTTGTAGGCCTCGGGGCTGACCTCCCGCCAGCCCCGTTCGCACAGGGCGGCCACAATGGCGGACCCGAAGGAGGACTCGCCGTGCACGGGGCTCATACGGTTACTCCTTCGATTACGTTGCGGCCGCTGGCGGTGAAAACGTCAAATTGGCCGGTTACGGCGGCGGTGATGAGGGCTTGGCGGCGTTCGCTGAGCAAAGAAGCCTGATGCTGAATTTTGCTGAGGACGCGGTTCTGGGCTTCCAAGGCCGCATTCAAGCGGTCCACTCGGTATTGTTGCTCGGCCAAATTCGGAACAGGGGCCACGAAGGAGAGGGCCTGCGCTGCACTGATGACCTCCTGTGCAGCTCCGTACTGGGACAGCTGCACCTGGCCCTGTCCTGCCGGTGAATTGATGAAAGCCGACAGGAACTGAGGCAGCATTGCTTGGCCGCGCCGTAGGATCAGGACGGATGCACAGTTCGCTCCGTCGTATTCTTCGGTCACCACGGCGGCCCGTCCTGGAGAGCCGGCACGGACTACCAGGACGTCACCACTATAGACGCGTGACCGGCCCAGCTCCTCATTGCTGTCTGACGACATGAACTTCATGCCATGAGGATCAATCCATCCAGACCGCACGTTGAATCCATGGATGAAGGGAACGCCGTCTTCCTCGAAGTACGTTGACGGGTTAATGACGACGCCTACGTTCACTGCAGGAATGACCCGACGCAGAGGCAGTACGGGCCAAGAGCGAGACACGGTGCCCACAAGGGGGTGCCGAACCGAGTCGGGTCCACTCAACGAGACACACTCGGCCAATGCGGCAGTGCGGCGCTCGTCCAGCAGTTCCATCTGTTCACGCCGCTTGGCCCTGAGCCTGTCGATATGGGAAGTCTCGGCATCGAGGAAGTGTGCGATGCGACGCTGCTCTTCCTGTGGGGGAATCGGTATTTCCAATGACGCCAGCTTCTCGCCTGTCAGATGTCGGATCGTAGCCTTGTTGCACAAGACGTCAAGCCAGTCGCTACCGTGCAAAGCTTGTAGCACGTACCAGAAGTAGCGCGTGCTCGAGCCGTCGATAGGTCGTGCTCGGTGTACGGATTTTTCGAAAATGAAACCGTCCGGTCCGTCGTAGATAGCTGATCGCCCAACGTCGCCACCTTCACAAATCAGCAGGTCGCCGGTCCGAACTGCCAAATCGCGACGTTCGGCTGGTGTTGCCCACATGCGGATTTCCTGACTGAGCTGCACTCCGTGCCACTGGACAGAAATGGATTTGAAGTAGGGAACCTCGACATCCGTCGAATTGGACGGCGATGCCTGGAACATCTTGCCGAGCGTGATCTTGAAGGCGTGCCTTGCAGCTCCGACAGGATGACGAACTTGGCCGAGCCATGGGATCGTCGTCATTCCGTCACCTCGCTCAACAGTCCCTGAATCTCCGCCTCCAGCGCCTTCAGCTCCGCGTCGATCTCCGCAAGCGGCCGAGGCGGCTCGTATACGTAGAAGTGCCGCGTAAACGGAATCTCGTATCCGATCTTCGTCTTGCTGTGGTCGATCCGCGCGTCCGGCACGTGCGGGTGGACCTCCCGCTTCAGGTACTCCTCGACGTCTTCACCCAACGGCACGTTCTCGTACTCCCGGAGCTCCGCGTCCGGCTCGGGCTGCCCTTTGATGAGCTGGACCTCACCCTCCGGATCACGTACCCCGATCGCGTCGCGCAGGGCCTTGTTGAAGGGCGCACCTGTGGGCCATGTCGAGCCAGCCGTGACCACCGCGTCCTTCAGGGCGAGCCAGGCCTCCTGCTTCGTACCCCAACTGCTGCCCATCAGGGTCTTGAAGGCGTCTGCCAGCACCGGAGCCTGCGGCAGCTTCTGGATCGCCTTCGACGCCTCCAGCGCGGCCAGCGCCTCCTCCGTCACCTCGAACCGCAGCTTCAGCGGCCGCTCCACCGTGATCCGCTGGTACCCGAAGTCCTCGTTCCAGAAGACCTTCACCTTGCCGTGCAGCGGGTGCTCCGCGTCCCCCGCCACCGCAAGGGCCTCGCCGTACAGTTTGACCACCGTGGCGATGTGGTCCGCGCCCAGCTGCTTGCGCTTGTCGCCGAGCGACTTGCGCATCTTCTCCCACTGGTCCCGGGCGTCCAGCAGCACGACCTTGCCCTTGTGGTCCGGGCTCTTGCGGTTGGTCAGGATCCAGAAGTACGTCGAGATGCCGGTGTTGTAGAAGAGCTGGTCCGGCAGGGCGACGATGCCTTCCAGCCAGTCGTTCTCCAGGATCCAGCGGCGGATCTCCGACTCGCCCGAGCCGGCCGCGCCCGTGAAGAGGGGCGAGCCGTTGAAGACGATGGCGATCCGCGAACCGCCCCCGCCGTTCACGTCGACCGGCTTCATCTTGTCGATCATGTGCTGGAGGAACAGCAGCGAGCCGTCGTTGATCCGCGGCAGGCCCGCGCCGAAACGGCCGGCGTCGCCGAGCTGCCTGTGCTCGGCCTCGACCTCGTCCTTGACCTTCTTCCACTCCACGCCGAACGGCGGGTTGGCCAGCATGTAGTCGAAGGTCTTGCGCTTGTGGCCGTCGTCGGAGAAGGAGTTGCCGAACGCGATGTTCTCTGGGTCCTGGCCCTTGATCATGAGGTCGGACCGGCAGATCGCCCACGACTCGGGGTTGAGCTCCTGCCCGTACACCTCCACCGTTGCGTCCGGGTTGAGCTCCGTGATCAGGTCGTCCATCGCGGAGAGCATGCCGCCCGTGCCGCACGCGGGGTCGAGGACCGTGCGCACCGCGCCCGGAAGTTGGAGCGCGTCGCCGTCGGGGGCGACGAGCAGCCGCACCATGAGCTGGATGACCTCGCGCGGCGTGAAGTGCTCACCGGCTGTCTCGTTGGACTGCTCGGAGAAGCGGCGGATCAACTCTTCGAAGATGTAGCCCATGTTGTGGTTGGGCACGATCTCGGGACGCAGGTCCAGGTCGGTGAACTTGCCGATGACCTGGTAGAGCAGCCCCGCGCTGTCGAGCCGCTTGATCTGCTGGGCGAACTCGAAGCGGTCCAGGACGCCGCGGGCGTTGTCGGAGAACGCCCCGACGTACACCGCGAGGTTCTTGGCCGCGTTCTGCGGGTCCGCAGCGATTTTCTTGAGGGTCAGGCTGGACCTGTTGTAGAAGGCGTGGCCCGAGGCCCGCCGCAGGAAGCGGTCCGGGTCGATCCCGCTGTCCTTGTGCTGTTCCGCGATCTCCGCGACCTTCTCGCGGGTCGGTTCCAGCACGCACTCCAGTCGCCGCAGCACCGTGAACGGCAGGATGACCTTGCCGTAGTCGGACTGCTTGTAGTCCCCCCGCAGGAGGTCGGCGACAGACCATGCGTGGTTCGCCAACTCCGTGTGCTTGATGCTGTTCAAGACTTCTTCCGCTTCCCTTCAAGGGCCGGTACGGATGACGTGGAGCGCGGCGGGAGGGTGGGGTCCTCGTCCATCCGCATCAGAAGTGAGTGGAGCTCGACAGTCTCGGGTTCGCTCGGGACGAGCTGCCCGCCCGTGAGGCCGTCGGCCACGAGCCGTGCCGTCTCCTCGGCCAACTCCTCGGCTCGGCGGGACTGTTCGCGCAGTGCGGCAACATGCCGGAAAGCCTCCCCGTACCGTCGCTGTTCCTCCAGCGGCAGCAAGGGAACGCGCAGCCGGCCCGGGCTGAGGTGCAGTGTGGAGCTGCCGGTGGAGGCGCCGGTCAGGTTGGCCTCCGAGCCGAGGAAGCCGTAAAGGAACCATGGGTCGAGCCGCGCCGGGTCGGGCCGGAAGAGGTGAACGCCCGAACCGAGCAGTACGCCCGCCTCGTCCTCGCCCGCGACGCGCGCGACGGGGCCCCGGCCGCCGATCAGGCCACGCACCAACACGTCGCCCGCGGCAATCTCAGGCACCTGGTCAGCTGCCTGCCCCTCCTCGATCCGCCCCGTCGGCCCGCTTCCGCTGGCGATGTCGCCGCCGGTGAGGGCAGGTCGGCTCGTCCCGCTACTCGCCTCCGGATCGCCCTCGCTGTCCGCTTGCCTTGGCGACGCGGGGGCTGTTCGCAGGACCTTCAGCGCGCCGCCCCGGGCTAGGTCGGACACCGTGGCCGAACGCCACTGCCGGGGCGAGGCGCCCGCGGCGTCCCACCGCTCTGTGCCGGCCAGCCGTGCGACCGACCGTGCCGCATCCGTCAGCGCCTCCCGGGCCGCGACGTCCTGGTCGGCCAGCTCCCGCGGGTCCAGGTCCGCCTGGGATGCACGCACCTGCCGGGCCGGGGTCACGTCGACGACCTCGTCGAGCAGGTCGACCACGCTCACCGCCCGCGCCACACCGGCCTGCGCCTCGAACCCGTCCGGATCCTCGGCGTACGCCGTCCATGCGGAGACGATCTGCTCGGTCACCCGCGCCCAGTCCACCGCACCGGCACGGCTCCCGCCGCGCCCCGGAGCCGTGGGCTCGCCCGCCGTGTCGACGAAGAGCACCGTCTGGTACGCCGGCCGGGTCGGCTCCGGCCGTTGCAGCACCCACACCTGCAGGCCGATGTGCAGCGGGATCGCCGCCCCCGGTGGCAGGGCCGCCACCGCCCGCAGTGCGCCGCTGCGGATCAGCTCGGCGCGGATGCGGCGGCCGGAGGAGCGGGACGCCGTGGCCGGCGGGAGGAGCAGCACGGCGTGGCCGCCCGGTTCGAGGTGGGCCAACGCGTGCTGTACCCAAGCCAGTTCGGACTCGGCACGGGGCGGGAAGCCGTACGCCCAGCGCGAGTCGTAGGCCAGTTCGTCGTGGCCCCAGTCCCGGTCGCCGTAGGGCGGGTTGCACAGCACGGCGTCGACGGTGAGGTCCGGGAAGGCGTCGGCGCGCAGGCTGTCGCCCGTGCGCACGGTGACGTCCGCGTTCTCCCCGGCCGTCAGGGTCAGGCCGACCGCGGTGCGCCGAGCCTGAACCGGAAGGCTGTCCTGCCCGTACAGCTCGCGCGCGCCGCGCGCGGCGGCGGCCGTCAGAAGGGTGCCGCTGCCGCAGGCGGGGTCGAGAGCCCGGGCCGGAGAGTCCAGAATCAGGCGGGCCATCAGGTCGGCGAGCGGGGCCGGCGTCCGGTAGGCGCCGCTGGCGGCGCTGTCCTCCAGCTCCCTCTCCGCCAGTACGCCCAGCGCCGTCTGCGCGCCCTCGTCGCGGACGCAGAGCAGCAGGGCGCGCAGGATCGCCGTGTCGGCGGCGGTGAACTGGACGGGTTGCGTGTCCGGCACCACGTCCGCGACCCCGGCCGCTGCGTCGTTCGCCTGCTTCACCAGGTCGTCGTCGGGCAGCGCGAGCAGACCGGTGAGGTCGTCCGCGAGGCGGCGGGCCGCTGCCAGGACCAGCAGGAGCAGGTCGGACGCGCCGGCACCGGCCGGCTCGCGGAGGCGCAGGGTCGTGCGCAGCTCCCCGCTGGGCGTGGCCGCCGTGTGCTGTCCGCGTGAGGCGAGCCAGGCGCGGACCTCCTCCAGGTCGTACAGCGGGCTGCTGTCCGTGCCGCCCGAGGGTGCCGGGAAGTCCTCGTGCCGGCGGCGCCAGTTGCTGACGGTGGCGCGCGTGACGCCCGCGATGCGGGAGATCTCGGCGGCTGTCACCTGGGCGGATGGTGCGGGTGGCTGCGGCATGGGTGAGTCCTGGCTCCGATGGTCGGCGTGGTCACACCCTACAGCACGAGTCAACTCCCGCAAGCTGTTGGACAATGCTTTCACGGTCGTGCTTACATGTAGTCGCTTCCGGCGGAGAGTGGCCCTCTACGGCGTGAAGCGTCACGTCCCTTGCCGCAGCCATGTCCCTGAGCGCCCAGCCCTTCGTGCCGCCCCGCCCTCTCTCTTGGCGGGATGCCGGGCGACGTGCGACGCCTCGGAACCAGGCAACGGCCGATCGACCACCACCACGGGGAACCCATGCGTCTGACCATGCCGAGCGGCACCCCGGAAGGAATCCCGCTCACCGTCATGCCGTTCCGCGAGGACGCGGTCATCGGCACCATGTCCCTCGTGACGCTGGTACGCCTCGTGCCGTCACCGCGTCAGGAGGAGGACCCGCGCGCCCTCGAAGCCGCGCAGCCGTCAGCCGGGAGGAAGCCGTCGTGGTGCGGAGCGCGGCTCACCCATGGCGCCTCGACGCTCCTCGCACTGATCGCGGTGCCCCTGGCCCGTGCGCGCAGGACCGTCCTCGCCGTTGCCGCGACGGCCGTGGGCTGCTCCCTGTGCGCCTGCTCCACCACCGGCGGCACCCAGACCGACACCGCGCCGCCTGCGGCCACCGTCAGCGCCTCACAGGACACCCAGAGCGCCGAGGGTGCGCAGGACACCCAGGACGACTCCGACAGTGACACCTTCACCGTCGCGCTGGACAAGACCGCCACGTGGAACAACGGCGTCAAGGCGCACCTGAGCGGCTTCAGCCGAGGCACCTCCGGCGAGTACGCCAGCCCGTCCGGCAAGGCCTACCTGGCCTTCTCCGTCACCATGCAGAACGGCTCCAAGTCCACGATCGACCTGAGCATGGTCAGCCTGTCCTGCCCGGACGGCGCCGAGGAGATCTTCGACACGGACGCGGGCTTCAGCGGTACGCCGGACACGCACCTGCTGCCGGGCAAGTCGCAGACCTGGAAGGCGGCCTGCGTGTTCCCCAAGACGGCCAGGAGCGCCCAGATCGAGATCACACCGACCGACACCTCCGGCTCCGGCTGGTACCGCACGGCCATCTTCACCGGCCAGGTGCAGTAGCCCGGACCGCGGACGGGACCCGGCTGGGTGCCGTCCGCGTCTCCGCACGGCGGCGGCTCACGCTTCCGCCGGCATCGGGTGCACCCCGATGCCGGGCCCACGGGCCCGCCCGCATCCACACCCGACCACACACCCTGTGCGGCCCCGCTCACCACCACCCGCGACCTGGAAGGCCATCGTGACGATCACTGAGCGCACAGAGCTGATCCGTCGCTTCGCCGACGACTTCACCGCCCTGCAGGAGGCCGTCCTCGCCCGCATGAACGGGATCTGCGCTCCGGAGATCGCCGCGGCCCTGGAACACGCCTCGCTCGCCGGTCCCATCACCATCGCTCTCGCCCACGCCGACGTCCTCGCTCGCGGGGCCGTCCGGCGCGCGGAACTCTCGGCTCAACCCCCCGAGCGGCTGCGACGGTTGCGCGCACACGCGCGCAGGGTGCGACAGGCCCGGTCGCAGGCGGAGGCCGTGTGCAAGGAGCAGCGTGCCCGCTGCCTCGTCGGCCGCTCCCGGCCGGTGGACATGCTGGAGCTGAGGGTGGCGCGCATGGCATCCCCGGCGTCCTTCGCCGAGGCCCTGCGGCAGGAACTCCGCGCCAGGGGACTGCCGGACGGCACACCGCAGGCGCCGGAGAGCGACCTCGCCCAGTGGGTCTGGGACCGGAAAGCGGCAGGCGGCGAACCGCCGGCACCGGTACGTGAACTGCGTGACTGCGACGACGACGCCTTCGTCCAGGCCCTCCTGCGCGATGCCCGGGAGGAAGAGAACCCGTACCTCCCGCACGACGCGGTGGTCGAACGGTGGAGCCGCCACGCCCGTGCCGCGCTGGCCTGGGGCCGCTACGCGATCGGCCAGGCCGAACGGGACGTACTCGCCTGTGCCCCTTCCGTACGGCGCACCCGACTCGACGCTCTGGACGACGCCTACCAGGACACCGCGGTTCTCGCTGCCCGCTCCCGTGAAGCCCTGCTCCGGGTCACGGAACTCCACGACCGGATGTGGGCCTGCGTGACCACGGGGCCTTTCGCGGAGCTCATCGCGCAGTGTCGCGCCGCGGCTCTGGCGCGCTTCGCCGACGCCGAGCCCGAGTTGTGGCACGGCGTGCGTGAGCTGACCGTGAGGCACCAGGCGCACTGCCCCGAACAGGCGGACGGCTGTCCGCGCTGTCACCGCGCTCTCGCCGCCCTCCTCACCGACGTCCATCCTGCCGACACGGGCGAGGACGGCGACGGCGAACATCCGACGGCAACGGTTCCGGCCGACGTGGATCGCTACGCCGTGCTCGCCGACCTTCCCGACACCGCCGTCGTGGCCGTCGCCGACGCCGCCGTCGGTGACGAGTCCGCACTGTGCGGCTACGGCTGGGCTGCCGAAGACGGGACCACCGGATACGGCGACTCCCTGGCCTCGAGCAGTGGCGAAGCCGAAGTCATCGGTATCTGCGCGGCCGCCCTCAGCCTCCTCGAGCACCACGAGGACGCACCCGTGGTCCTCCTGTGCGACAGCGTCGAGGCAGTCGACTCGACCCTGCGCTCCGCGGACCCGACCGTCGCCCACCGCACGCTTCTCTTCCCGGAGAGCCGGCAGTTGATGGACCGTCTGCTGCGCCACCGCCACCGCGTCCAGGTCCGCTGGCTCAAAGGCCACATCGGACACGACCTCAACGAAACCGCCGACGCCTTCGCCCGCCTCGCCCTCCGCCGCGCCACCGGCCGAATCCCTCCTTCCGCCGCCCGGAAGGAGGAGGTGCGGATCCTGCGCTCGCTCGGCTCCGGGGCCGGTCCCCTCTCGGCCGCTGCCTGAGCCCATGGCCCGAGGCGGACAGCCGCAGGTGACGCGGGGCAGCCCACATCACGCCGTCTGCGGACAGCCCTACCACCCTGCGAACCGATCTCCCCATCCCCGGACGAAAGTGAGCGACGCTCTTCATGGCCCATCCCCGGTGGCACCACATCCTTATGGAGTCCCAGCGTCACGCCCTCAAGGCGCTCGACGAATGGAACTGCTCCAGCGGCGACTACAGCGACTTCCTCACCCACATGCACAAGGCCTGGCACTACCTGCTCCACGCGGAATTCCACAAGGCCGAGATCGACTACCACTACCGGGATCCCAAGACCGCCCGCCACCAGATGATCGACGGCGAATCCAAGGCCTGGGACCTCGAGAAGTGCCTGAAGGAGCGTTTTCCCGACAGCGGCGACACGGTGCGCCTCAACGCGGAGCTCTTCGTCGCCCTGCGCAACAAGGTGGAACACCGCTACGAGCACAACCTGAGAATCGTCACGGGCGGCAGGGCGCAGGCCTACGTGATCAACTACGAGCAGGAGATGACCAGCCACTTCGGCGCCGGCTACAGCCTCGCCGACCGGCTTCGCTTCCCGCTCTCCGTCCATGCGCTGACCGCAGACGGATACGAGGAGATGCGGAAGGCCGCGAGGGAGCTGCCCAGGAAGACCCGTGACCTGGTGGCCAGGTACGAGGCGGGCATCGATCCGTCCGTCCTCGACGACCCCAGGTACGACTACCGCGTACGGCTGGTGCCCATCACCGGCTCCAAGACTGACGCCGACCTGGCGATCAACTTCGTCAAGCTCGACGACCTGAGCGAGGACGAGCGACGCATCATGGTCCAGGCCGGGCGCAAGGGAACCGTCATCACCCGGGACCGCCATGTCGAGGTGGCGGACCTGAACAGGATGCGCCCGACGCAGGTCGCCGCGCGCATCGAGGAGCAACTGCCCTTCCGCTTCGGCGCATCCAGAGAACACGCGGAGATGTGGAAGCGGCTGGGGATCCGTCCGGTCAAGGGCACCGACAACCCTTATGCCACCGTCGCCAGGTACTGCTCGTACAACGAAGCCTTCGACCAATACGTCTACACCCAAGCATGGATAAGAAGGATCCTAAAGGAGATCGGGACGGTCGAAAAGTACCGCGCGTTCTTCGGCAGGGAGCCGCGCATGAAGACGGGGGCCGTCGCGTCGGGGGACGCGGCGTAGAGGGCGTCGTGTGCCAGAAGCCGGGCGGATTGGACGGCAAACGCCGGGGCGATCGCCGCTGGGTGTGCAGGCGACCGGCGTCACCGTCGTTCAACGCGCGTGCCCAGAGCGCACCTTTCGGTACCAGAACGATTGACGACCTCCACATTTCAATCACATCATCTACACAGGCAACCTTTGCTTGCGGGGTGCATCGATTTCTATGTCGGGGCAGTCGCGGTACCCCTGCGATCACTGTGGGTGCGTAACTGGCGGTGATGCTCTGGCCATCTCTTTCGGGTGCTTTTGCGAGCACTGCCGTTCTTCTGGAAACGGTTGGGGGATAGGTGGGGGCGTTTCCTCGAGTTGCGCGTCGTGGGGTTACGTCGGGCAGTGGCAGTCGAGGGCTGAGTCCGAGAGGGCGTTCGGTGCCGACGCCATCGGCGGCGGGTTTAGGGTGACGCGGAAGACCGTTCCATGCCGGGGAATTTCACGAAGAGGGCGTTGGAACATCTCTTTTGGGGACAGAGTGGACGATTCTTATCAGGCGTGGCAGGAAGTGCTGGCCGAAGAGTTCTTCGGACGGCAGCACGCCGGCCACCCGACGCTGTTCTACGTCGACGACGACGTGGAGCAGGAGCTCAGGCACGGATACGGCATAGAGGAGCCCCTGGCTCAGTGCGTGGGCAAGTTCCTGCGGCTGGGGACCGCGGAACCGTACAGCGCGCTGGAGGACTACCGCTGGCGCAAGCGGCAGCAGGACAGGGACGGCGTGCCCGCCTTCCTGCCGTTGCTGGCCTGCTCGGTGATGGCCGCGTCCCGGATGGTGCACGACCGGAACCACCGGGCCACCGCCTACCACGCCCGCTTCTCCGAGCTGCTGACCGGCCACGAGAAGCAACTGGGCAGCCACCACTACGAGCCCGTCTCCCGCATGTGGCAGGTGCTGGCCTCCTGGCAGCACAGCCAGAAGGGCGCGCGGGGCCTCTGCACCATCCCCGCCCCCGCCGACCTGCCCTCCAACCGCAGCATGATCGGGTTCGCCCAGTCCCAGGCGCTCCTCAGCGGCGCGGACCGGTCCTTCATGCCGAAGTTCTTCCGGTCGTTGCGGGAGCACGGCACGACCTGGCCGCTGCCGGGGGAGACGCTGCTGGCCCAGATCGAGATCCGGGGCATGGAACAGCACTTCTCCAAGGGCTTCCGCAACGCTCTGCAGGAGGAGGAGTTCCGCCCCTTCCTCGCCAAGCTGATCGGCAACTACGCCGCTTCCTGGGACGGTTCGGACGAGCTGGTGCCCACCGGTGTCACCCGGGCCGAACTCCTGGTGCGGCTGGACGCGGGGCGTCTCAGCTGGGTGGCGCGCCTGCGGTCCGCGGAGCAGAAGAAGCGTATCGAGCTCAAGGACGGCGTCGTCCTCGAACAGCTCGGCGACACCGCCTACTACGAGGTGACGGGCCTGCCCGCCCCGAGCGCGGACACCCTCACCAGGGGCATCCGCCGCGACGGGGACAACCTGGTGCTCAGCCGCCCCTCCTCCTCCGTCCTGGTGCTCGCACGGGACGACGTGCTCGGCGTCTGGGCCGGCACCGACGGCTTCCGCCCGGGCGAGGCACACGTGGTGCTCGCCGCCCCCACCGCGCAGCGGGACGTGCAGCGGCTGCTGGACAAGGCCGCGACCACGGGCCGGAGCGCCGACACCAGCAAGTTGGCCTGGGTGCCGCAGGGCTGGTCCCTGCACAAGCCTGTCACCTTCGACGACGCGGTCACCCTGCGCCGGTCGCTCCAGGAAGTCCAGGGCGCGGTCGGCCTCCTGCAGCCCCCGGCCCAGTTCAAGCTCCGCCTCGAGGGCGGACTGAAGCTCGCACCCTCGCTCGATTCCCACTTGTATCTGCGGGGAGGCGAGCCCCAGGTGGTCCTCCCGGACGCCACGGAGGGCACGGGCGCCCTCCTGGTCGACGGAAAGGAGCGGCCCGAGCTCAGGAAGGCGGTCGCCGCGGGCCGTCCCGTCCCCCTGGCCGTGCTCCGGCTGGAGCCGGGCCGCCACACGGTGAGCTACGCGGGCGTGGAGATCGACTTCGCCACCGCGGACCAGGCCGTCGTCGAGCCGAAGATGACCAAGGTCTGCGGCTTCATCGTCGTGGACGGCACGGCCTCGGAGTCACCCTCCCTCCTCGTCGAGCAGACCCTGCCGACCGGCGTCACCGGCGCCCACTGCACGGGCGCCACGGCCCGGGGCGCGGCAGCCGTCATGGAGCTGTGCCGTCGGGACGCGGACGAGGTGCTGTTCGCGGCGGCCGACGGACGGCTGTGGACGTTGCAGGCCCCGGAGCAACCGGACTGGTGGACGGAACGCCTCCCCGGCACCCCCGCCCCGCTCCGCTTCGAGGCCGACTTCCACGGCATCGGCGGCTGGCTCCTGGAGCGCCGGAGCGGACGCTGGAAGGGCCGCCCGGTGAACCCCGGAACGCCGAAGCCGAAGAGCGCCGGCAACCCGCGGGCATGGGCCCGTGCCGTCCTCAACGCCCAGCAGGCGTCCGTCGAGCCCTCGTGGGCCGCGTACGTGCAGGCAGCGAAGGAGCTGGACCGATGACGGGACCGATGAGCAGCAACGAGTTCGGCGGGATCCTCCTGCGCTGGCTGAGCGAGAGCCGCAGCGGCAAGGCGTCCGCACTGCGCGACGGGGTCCGCGGCCAGGCCCGGGCATGGGGCCTGGAGCTGAAGGAGTACGCCGACTGGGACTGGATGCGCAAGGCCACCGCCCTCGGCTTCATCGACGTGGACCTGCGCGCCGATCGCTGGTCGGTGGCCCCGCCGGTGCTGACCCGGCTGCCCCACGCCGACGGCCTCGCGTTGCTGACCGGCGCGCGCACCGCCCGGATCAGCACGCGCATCGAGGAGGCGGCACAGGAGTGGATGGAGCTGATCACCGTCCCTCACCGGCCGGAGGCCGGTGAGGCGCCGCTGCCCGACACCCTCCTGTTCCAGTACGAGGACCTGCGGACCCTGCAGGAAGCCGCCGAGCTCCTCGGGGCCCGCTACGTGCCCTGCGCCGCCCTGCAGTTGACGGTGCTGCTTCCGCAGGCGGCGCCGGGCCCCGAGTCCGCACCGCCCGGTGGGAGCACCGCCAGCACGCTGGAGAAGTACGAGCTGCGCCTCCAGCGGTTCGTCCCCGCGGAAAGGGACGACGAGGACGGCCTGTACCGGTGGCGCGGAGCCGACTACGCACGCCTGACCCGCGTCCGCCGCAACGGCGTCTTCCATGCGGTGGAACGCGAGACGGGCATCTACCTGGAGCTCGCCCGTCACCGCACCGGCGCGATGCGCTGGCGGCCGGAATCCGGCAAGGGCCGTGCCGGCATCGGCCGGCTCTTCGTCGACCGGTACGCGCCCCTGCCCGCCCTGCACGAACGCGCGGCCGTCCTGTGCAGCGGCTTCCCGCCCTCGATGGGCAAGCAGACGCAGACCCGCGCGTACGACAACGTGCCGAGGGCGCTCGCCGAGGCGATCGCGGCCTCGCTGCAGCAGAACCTGGAGATCATGCCGCGACCGGTGGCGGCCACCGGCGGGAGGACCAAGTGAGCGTCGAACAGCAGACAGCGGCGGTGACGAACACCGATGTCCAGGACGTCATGGGCACTTTCGACGACCTGCGCAGCGCGCTCTTCCG
Source organism: Streptomyces chromofuscus (assembly GCF_015160875.1). Classification (NCBI taxonomy): domain Bacteria; kingdom Bacillati; phylum Actinomycetota; class Actinomycetes; order Kitasatosporales; family Streptomycetaceae; genus Streptomyces; species Streptomyces chromofuscus. The sequence goes on from NZ_CP063374.1 coordinate 6,911,793, forward strand.
CTACTACGACACCCCGTTCGGCGTCGATGACCGTTCCGTCATGCAGGAACGGCGCGCCCTCCTGAACCGGGACAACGGGGCCTGGCGTGACCCGCTGATCGAGCTGCGCCCGCAGTACGCCTCCCGGGGCGTCAGCGTCGCGGACTCCTTCGCCGAAGCAGGGGCGCACCCCGACGCGGCCGAGTTCGCCCGGTTCACGCTCCCCGACGGCGTGACCAGCCTCTACCGGCATCAGCACGACGCCCTGGTCGCCGCCTGCGAGGGCAAGGACTTCGTGGTCACCGCAGGCACCGGTTCCGGAAAGACGGAGTCCTTCCTGCTGCCCGTCCTCGCCGACCTGGTCGCCGAGTCCGCCCACTGGCAGGGCACCCGTGCGGTGCAGCGGGAATGGTGGCAGAAAGACGGCGACCACGTGCCCAGCCGACAGAGCGAGCACGGGCATCCCGCCGCCCTGCGCGTGCTGGTTCTCTATCCCACCAACGCCCTCGCCGACGACCAGCTGGTCCGACTCCGGAAGTCGCTGGACAGCCGCGAGGCCCACGAATGGCTGGACCGGAAACGCAACGGACACCGCTTCTACTTCGGCCGCTACACCGGAGCCACCCCTGTCTCCGGCAGCCGCGATTCCGAGCCCGCGAACTTCCGTCTCCGGCAGTACCTGCGGGAGGTCGAGGAGCGGCAGCGCAAGGCCGACGAGAAGCTCGGCGAGGAGCTGCGGCCCTTCATCCCGCGCCTCGGCGGAGCGGAGATGCACGCCCGTTGGGACATGCAGGCCGCGCCGCCGGACATCATGGTCACCAACTACTCGATGCTGAACATCATGCTGCTCCGCAAGCAGGAGGAGCACATCTTCAGCGCCACGAGGAAGTGGCTGGAGGAGACCCCGGACGCCCGCTTCACCCTGATCCTCGACGAGCTCCACATGTACCGCGGTACGGCCGGCACCGAGGTGGCCTACCTGCTGCGCAACCTCCGCCACCGTCTCGGCCTCGACAAGAGCCCCGAGAAGTTCCGTGTGCTCGCCGCATCCGCCTCCCTGGAGGCCGGCCGGGACGACGAGTTCCTCGACGGGTTCTTCGCCCTGCCCGGATCCCGGCGCGTGATCATCTCTGGAAAGGCGAAGGAGATCCACGGCGAGGGCGGCGTGGCCGCACACGCCGAACGCCTCGCGCAGGCCGCGAAGGCCCCCGTCACCCAGGACGAAGCCGTCGCCCTGGCCCGGGAGACAGGCCTCGGCCCGGCGCTCCAGCGCGCACTCACTCCAGACGGCAGGCCTCGTGCCCTGCCCGCCCCCGCACTGGCCAAGAACCTCTTCCCGGACGTCCCCGAGGAACAGCGCCAGGACGCGCTCCACGGCGTACTGCGCATACTCGGCTCCGCCCAGGACCCCGAACTTCCCCAGCTCCGCGCCCACTTCTTCTTCCGGAACATCGAGGGCATCTGGGCCTGCTCCGACCCGCAGTGCCCGGACATCCCCGTGGAGCACGGCCCCGAACGGCGGGTCGGCCGGCTCTTCGCCGAGCCCACGTCCCGCTGCACCTGCGGCGCCCGCGTACTGGAACTTCTCTCCTGCCAGGCCTGCGGCGACCTCATGCTCGGCGGGTACGCCAGCCCCAAGGACACCCAGCGGCGCAAGTTCACCGGTGCCCTCCACACCGACTTCCCGGACCTGGACCTGCTCCCCGACGAGGCCAGTGGCGCACCCACCGCGGCGAACTACGTCGTGTACTGGCCGCGCACCAAGGGCCTCGGCCTCGACGATCCCGGCTGGCACGCGGGCCTGTCCGACGGCGGGCCGCAGGTCGAGTTCGAGTTCCGCCGCAGCGCCTACCAGCCCGCCACCGGCCGCCTGGAGAACCGGGACGTCCAGCACACCGGATGGTCGTTCCACATCTCCGTGCCCCTGGACAAGGAGGGCAAGAAGTCGGCCTACGACCCGGCCCGGCTGCAGGCCTTCCCCACCCGCTGCCCCGCCTGCGGCGACGACTGGGAGATCAAGTACGACCGCGACGGCCGTTTCATCCCGCTGGAATCTCCTGACCGGCTGCGCAACGCGCCGGTCCGGCGGATGCGCACCGGTTTCTACAAGATCAACCAGGTGCTGGTGACCGAGGCCCTCGGCCACCTCCCCGACGGCCGGCGCAAGGCGATCGCCTTCTCCGACAGCCGTGACGACGCCTCCGAGCTCGCCAGCGGTCTTGCCCTGCGCCACCACCAGGACCTTCTCCGCCTGCTCAGCGCCCGGGCCGTCGACAACCAGGGAGATCCGTTCGGAGACCTTCAGCTGGTGAAGGCCCACTACGCCGGGGAGTCGGTCGATCGTGCGGCCGCCCGTGCCGCCATGGAACGGCTGCGGGACCGCAACCCGGCGGACTGGGGGCGCCTGAAGGCGATCCTTGTCGACGACCTCGACGCCGAACCGGAAATCCTGCCCGACCTGGAGCGGAAGTTCTCCGAACTGCCCTCGCTGGACGACCTCGCCTCCGACCTCGAAGGCATGCTGCTGCAGTACGGCACCAACCCCGCCGGTCCCGCGGCCTCGCTCCAGCAGACCTCGGCCGGACAGCCCTGGACCGCGCTCTACAACTGGGAGCGGAACCGGGAAGCGGTGGCGGAGACCCAGGCACAGGAGGAACTGCTGGGCCGCATCCGCTCCCGCCTCCGCCTCGAGACCATCGGAAGCCTCTTCTCCGGCGGCGGCCGTGACTTCGAATCGCTCGGACTCGGCTGGCTCTGCCTGCGCGATGACCGCTCGCCTGAAGAGATCGGCCCGGACAGCGATCAGGCCGTGGCCCGTGCCAGTCTGCGGATTCTCGGCTTGATGCGGCGCTTCACCCGGATACGTGCCTCTCTGCAGAGGCCGCCTGCGCCTCTGAAGCGTTTCTGGAAGCAGGTCGCCGAACGCCAGGGCACCGATGTGCGGACGGTCGAGGACCGGGTGCTCGGCGTCTGGAAGGACGCCGTGGTCGACTACGTCATCAAGCCGGAGAAGGCGGCGCTCCGCCCCGGCGAGAACAAGACCTGGACGTGCCGTTCCTGCCACCGGCCCCACCTTCACCCGGGCACGGGGCTGTGCACCAAGTGCCTGACCCCGCTGCCTGCCATGCCCCAGCAGTACAGCGGAGTCCTCGAAGACGACTACTACGCGTGGAAGGCCGCCCACCGCACCGGTGACTTCCCCCTGCGCACGGCGGAGCTGACCGGCCAGACGGACCGGCTGGAGGCCCAGCGCCGGCAGAGCCTCTTCCAGGACGTCTTCCTCGGCGACAACGACGTTTCGCAGGCGGACGGCCTGGAACTGCTCTCCGTGACCACGACCATGGAGGCCGGCGTCGACATCGGCCCCCTCAACACCGTGATCATGGCCAACATGCCGCCCACCCGCTTCAACTACCAGCAGCGGGTGGGGCGCGCGGGCCGACGCAACAGCCCGGTCGCCGTGGCCCTCACCGTCTGCCGCGGCCGCAGTCACGACGAGCACTACTTCGCCCGCCCGGAAGCCATCACCAACGACCCGACTCCGCCGCCCTACCTGGTCCTCGGCATGGTCTCCGTCTTCCGGCGGGTCCTGTTGGGAGAGATCCTGCGCCAGGCCTTCGAGCCCCTGCAGCCGGAGGACCGCCGGAAGGGGCCGGACATGACGACCAACGTCCACGGACAGTTCGGCCTCGCCGCCGACTGGCCGATGCATCGCGGTGCCGTCCGCCGCTGGATCGCCGAGCACCCGGACCGCATCAGAGCCGCTGCCGCCGCCCTCCAGGCCGGAACACCGGAGAGCATCGCCGCCATCGATCCGGTGGCCGCCATCGGCGAACTCCTCGGCCAGGTCGACGAGGTGGCAGCCCGGACGGTCGGCCACTCCGACCTCAGCCAGCGTCTGGCAGAGGCGGGTCTCCTGCCCATGTTCGGCTTCCCGACCCGCTCCCGCCTCCTCTACCGGAGCATCCCGCGGAAGACCTTCCCCTGGCCGCCGGCCGACTCCGTCAACCGCGACCTGGCCGTCGCCCTCAGCAAGTTCGCACCGGGCAGCGAAACCCCGCAGGACGGCCGTCTGCTCCGCTCCAAGGGAGTGGTCTCCCTCGTCCCGAGCGGGCGCGGAGTACAGGCCGCCGAGGACCCGTTCGGACCGGAACAGCTGGTCGCCATGTGCCGGATCTGCTCCCACGTGGACCCGCAGGCCGCCGTCGACCCGGAAACCGGGGGCGCCGGCACCTGCCCCGCCTGCGGCGCGGAGAGCAAGTACTACAAGGCCGTCCCCTTCCGGGAGCCCGCAGGCTTCCGGGCCGCCCACGAAGCACGGGACTACGACGGCTACCGGGAGCTCGGCTCCAACGCCACCAGCGCGCGGACCGCCACCGACCTGGAGAAGACCGCCCCGCGCATCCACCGTGCCGCCGACGACTGGATGGTCGTCCACACCGGAAGCGGCGACCGCTACATCGTCAACACCAACGCCGGAAAGCTCTTCCGGTTCGTCAAGAACACCGGGCCCTGGGGCGGATACGTCGCTCTGGACCACCCCAAGGCGGAAGCCGACCTGGAGATCGCCCTCGGCGCCACCCAGCACACCGACATGCTCTTCATCGGGGCCAAGGGCGCCCTCGACACGAGCCGGGGCCTCCGCTTCGACATCTCGAAGTCCCAGCAGATCGACGGCTTTCCCGAGGCGTACCACGGCCGGCGCGCCGCTTGGTACTCGCTGGCGGCCCTGCTGCGCCGCGCCGCCGCCCCGCACCTGGACGTGCAGCCGGAGGAACTCCTCAGTGGCATCCACGGCTCGGACGCCCCGGTGGCCGCTCCCGTCATGGCCTACCTGGCGGACAGCCTCGACAACGGCGCAGGCTTCAGCACCTACCTCGGTTCGGAGGAACACATCGAGGAGTTCCTTCAGGCGGTCGACCGGTACGTGCACGACCTGGAGGCCGACCATCATGCGCAGAACTGCCGCAGCTCCTGCTACGCCTGCCTGCGCGACTACTCCAACATGCGCCTCCACCCGCTGTACGACTGGCGGCTCGCCCGCGACCTGACCGATGCCCTGCGCGGCCGGAAACTGCAGATCGATCCGAACGAGCACGCCGTCCTGTTGAAGGGTTGGGCGGACGAGGAGCCCACCGTCAGCCTCAAGGAGACCCCCGCTGGACCGGTGGCGCTCTTCACCTCGGACTTCACCGGCGAGCCTGTCGCGGTCGCCGTCAAGCATCCGCTGGAGTCCGCCACCGAGGAGTGCGGGAACGAACGGCTCCAGGCCCTGCGTCACGAGGTCCGTGCCGGTGGCCTCGCCACCAGGATCGCCTTCGCCGACTCCTACAGCCTGGACCGGACCCCTGCCGCGGTGATCGAGCAGGTGCACATGTTCGCGGAGGAGCTCTGATGACGGCAGGAATCCCGCTGGGAGCGGGCCACGACGAGCAGGCCCGACTGGAGGAGCTGCGGCAGCGCGAGATCGCCCGCCGCCTCGCCCTCCGCCAGGCCCGCGCCCAGGGCCGGACCGTTGGGGAAGCTCCGGAGGTCGCGGAAGCTGCCGGCAGCCCCGCTCCGGTCGTTCCGCCGCAGAAGCAGCCGGAGCCGGGACCGGTCGTGCCCCAGCCGGTCCCCGAAGGATTCGCCGACCGGGAGGCCTGGGAGCGCGCCCGCTCCTTCGCCGAACTCATGCTGCCCGACGCTCTGAAGGCGGAGACCGGAACACTCTCCGCGCAGAAGCTGGCCCTGGCCGCGGCCGACGCAGCGTCCCGGCAGGACGACCCGGTCGAGGGCGTCTCCCTGCTCGTCATGGCACAGGACCACGGACTGGACGTTTTCAACGGCCGGCTCGACGACCGCGCCCGCGCCCTGCTGGAGGACAAGCCACTGCCGCTCCTGGGGGAGCCGGGCAGCATGTGGCAGATCTACCAGGACGACCGTCGTCTGATGGAGATCAACCTGCCGGCCCCTCGGCAGAGGGCGCTCCTGGCGAAGCTTCCCCGGCCGCTTCTCGACGACTACATCGACGAGGAGTGGATCGGCGCGGTCCCCGAGCGCGACGGCACCTCCCGTGCCGCCTACTTCCGTGCCCGCCTGGACCCGGCGTCCCTCACCGATGAGGAGATGGACCTGTTGGCCTGGCCCCTGGAACGGGAGCGCCGGGAGGCCGGCCCGGGAACGGAACCCGGCCGTGACTGGCCGCAGGACTGGCGCCTGCTGGTGAGACTGCAGGCCAACGAGGCCAAGGCCATCGCGGAGGAGTGGACCGACCTCCTTCCGCCAACACAGAAGCTCCTCGACGCCTTGCGCGAGGTGCGGCGGACTGGGGAGGTCCCGGACGACCTCGTCGCCGACGAGCGGCTGTGGGTCCTTTTGGAGCGGATCCACCCCCGCGTGCGCAGCGCGAGCAACAAGAAGTTCAACGGCTGGATCGGCGTGCGGACCCTGATCAGGGCCGTGCGGCAGATGCACCATGCCCTCCTCCGCGGGGACGACGAGACGGCGGAGCAGCGGAGGAAGGCGGCGCTCACCATGGCCGCGAGGCTCCGGCACCACTCACAGCCGGTGCGCTGGGAAGCCCAGAACATCCAGGCCTACCTGCGTGCCGGCCAGGAGATGACGGAGTCCCTCGAACTCCTGGAGCAGGACGCCGAAGGCCGTCCCCCGGTGCGGGACCAGCTCGGCGGAGGCGCCGTGGTCACGCTGCGGAAGAACCGGGGCTTCCTGGAGGACCGGCCCCTCGGAGAACGCGACCAGCCGCTCAACCCTTATCTGGTGCTCGGCGTGCCCGACGGGGCGGACGACTGGAAGAAGGCCTGGCGAGCCCTGAGGAAGGAACTCGACGACAGCGGCCGTGTCCGGATCAACCGCGCCAAGGACATGATCGAGAAGGCCGAGCGGGAGCAGCAGGAAGTACCCCGGTTCGCCGTCCCGCTCGCCCCGCACCGCTGGAAGGACCCCACCGGCACGAGCCACCGGCTGGAACTCCCGCCCGAGCCTCTGCACAGGCTCACCGAGCCGCCCACGGACAGCGACCGCGCGTGGTCTCGCACCGAGGCGGCCCGAGAAATAATCACCAGGGCGACAGAACGTTTTTACCCGGCTGCTGAAGACCCCGCAGCCCTTGAAGACCCAGAGAGCAGCACATCGTGAGCAACGAAGCCGGTAAAGGCGACAGTGGTTCTGACCCCCGTGACGGATTCCGGCGGAACCGGGGTCGCGGGCCGAACAGCGGAAGCGTGCGGAATCGTGGGGAGCGCAGGGCGGCCGAGGCTGCTCCCTGGCGGTTCACCGAGAGCCACCTGGCCGAGTTCACCCCGGGGACCCTGGACGCCGCCGCGATCCTGGAGTCGGTCAACGAGACGCTCCTGCCCGTAGTGGAGAAGGAGTTGGAGGAGGCGACGGAGAAACTGGGCGCAGCTCTGGCCGACAAGGAGACCAAGGCCGATCTGGTCTCCGCCCTCCGGACCGAGCTGATGCGCCGGGTGCTTCCCCAGTTCACCGAAGCAGTGCGCAAGGGTGTGCTGGAGAGTATCCGCACACGCCAGATGCACCTGGCCCAGCTGGCCGTCCTGCACCGGCAGGCGCTGGACGCGAAGACCTTGAAGGTGGTGCTGACCCGCCTCGACCACGAGGCGGCGAAGGCCGGCCTGCAGATCGTCGGCGACACCGGCGATCAGTCGCTGTTCAACGTCGTGGAGGACCAGCCTGGCGTGATGCATGGAGGCCCGGTCACCTTTGAACTCGTTGCGCCGGCCTACGTCGACAAGGAGTCCGGACAGCTTGTCGAACGCGGCTGGCTGCGGGCCGTTGCCGGGCAGGAAGCTCCGGCGCCAGGGATTGTCGATCCCAGTGCTGCAACACGTGTGGAGGACCCGGCTCCGGTGCTGACCTACAGGCAGACGCTGCGTGCTGCGGTGAGCAGGCGACTTGGCATGACGCAAAGGGGAACGCGATGACTTTCGGTATCGACTTCGGCACCAGCAACTCCGTGGTGGCCCACTGGAACGGGCACACCACCGAAGTGCTGCCGGTCGACGGTAGCAACGTGCCCGCCCAGTGGCAGATGTCGGAGTTCGAGCAGCTCTTCCCCTCTGTGCTGTCCGTCCGCGACCTCCAGCGCACCCTCTGCTTCGGCTGGGAGGCGAAGACCGGCACCAGCGAGCCGCTCGACGCCGTGAAGCGCATGCTCGGCACCCGCTCCGGTGCCAAGAAGGACGGCGACGTCGACGGCCTCAAGGTCGCCGCCCAGCTCGAGGAACACCACGCCTGGGTCGGTTCGGAGAAGTTCCACAGCACGGTCGCGGCCGCCTCCCTCTTCAGCCGCATGAAGGAAGGTGTCTCCGCCCAACTGCTCGACCTCTCCGACGCGGTCGTCACCGTCCCCGCCAAGGCGACGGGCGGCGCCCGCTACCGCACCCGTGCCGCGGCAGCGCTCGGCGGAGTGAGGGTCCGGGCCCTGCTCAACGAGCCCACCGCGGCTGCGATCTCGTACGTCCGCGACGTCCCGATCCCCGGCCGTTTCCTCGTCTTCGACTGGGGCGGCGGAACCATCGACGTCACCGTCCTCGAATACGACGACGGACTCTTCGAGGAGCAGACCTCCCGCGGTATCACCGCCCTAGGAGGCCTGGAGTTCGACAACGCGCTGGCCCACTTGATCCAGCAGAAGATCGGCCTTACCGCAGACCAGCTCACCAAGGCCGAACGACGTCGGTGGCGCCGGTCGGTCGAGCTGACGAAGATCGCCCTGTCGTCCGTGCCGATGGACGGCGCGCTCTTCTTCGACCTCCCGGTCGGCCTCGCCCCCTCGAACTCGAAGCGTGAGGTCAGGATCACCGCGGCCGAGTACACCGAGGCGATCACCCCGCTCATCACCCGCGCCCTGGAGGCGGTCCAGCAGGCCCTGGAAGACCTGGCCATTACCCCGGAAGACATCGACTCCGTCCTGATGATCGGCGGCACCTCGCAGATCCCCCAGGTGCGTCACGCCCTGGGCGAGCTCCTCGGCCACGACCGCATCGTCGACAGCGGCCTGTGCCGGCCCATGACCGCCGTCGCCCGAGGCGCGGCCATCTACGCGGCCTCCCTCGACGGTGAACTCGGCGACGACAGCGACTTCTCCCTGGTGACCAGCTACGACCTGGGCACGGCCGTGAGCGCGGGCGAACAGAAGGGCTTCCGCGCCATCATCCGACGCAACGCCACGCTCCCAGCGGAAGGTTCCGCCAACTTCTACCCGGACACGCCGCGGGCTTCCTTCGTGCGCGTGCCGGTGATCGAGGGAGAGTTCGGCTCCCGGGCCGACAGCGACCGGGCCTTCCCCCTGGCCAACATCGAAGTGCCTCTCCCGACCCGCGAACAGGACGTCCACCGGAACAGGATCGAGATCAGGTTCCGTTACAACGAGAGCGGCATCCTGCGCTTCACCGCCACCCACGTGGCCACCGGCGTGGTGCTCGCCGAGCGTGAGATCGATTCCTTCGGTCCCGACGGCACCCCGCTGCAGCACGGCCTCGACGACGAGCTGACCCGCCTCCTGGCCCACACCGTTCGCCCGTTCGCCGACGGCTCCTCCAGCGTCCGGCATCTCTCGGCAGCCGAAACGGCCAACGCACGCCCCGCACCGATCGACATGTCCGTGCGCGTGGTGGCGGCGGATCCGGCGGTAACGGTCAACGGCGAGCCGCAGGGCGTGGTGACGGGAGGACTCTGACCGGCTTCTGGACTCCGGGGCAATATCCGGGTGCGCCAGTAGCTCGCTCCACTGCGGCGGCAGGTGTCGGCAGCCGATGGATCCCGTCTATGGCCGCTGAGATCGGTCCGGCTCGCCGGCTTTGATGCACCGCTCCGACTCTGTTGGAGACTCCGGCCTGCCCGTGCGCCAGGAGCGACTCACCCTGGTGCGTCGTCGCAGGTCCTGTGGGGTTGCGTCCCCCTCGGACACAATGACCGACGATACGGTCACCAGGACCTCGACCTTACGGTCGCGGTCCTCGTTGCGTTTTCTTGGCCGATGGTGATGCCGAGAGCTTCGTGGAGTGGGCCTTCGGCGTCGGCTGTGTGGATGCGCTGTGCGACGTCTCGAACACTGTCAGAGATCTCTCGGATCTGTTGCGCGTCAAGTGGAGACGTCTACTTCCGGGTGACGATGGGGAGCCGGTCGAGCGTCTTGCGCGCCGCCCCGGTGTCTCTCCGTGCGTCGTTGATCCATTGGCTGACCGCCCTCAGCACGGGAGCAGCGGGCGCGATGATTGCCCTGTCGATACTGCGGGTGCAGCCCGACAGCGTCTACAGCGTGCAGTGGACCGCTTTCGTGATCTTCTTAATTCCGCGACCGGCTCGTCGAGGGTGGTCGCGCCGACCTTCCGCGGCCGGGCCGCGCGGGTCCCGCGCGGCCCGGGCGGTCACTGCGCCGCCCGCCAAGGGCTCTCCCGCCGCATCCGCAGCCCGCGGACCAGCGGGGAGGCCCGAGCGGAGCGGGGCAGGCCCCGAGCCGTCGGCTCAGGCGCCGACGGCTGCCCGCCCGGCGATGTAGACGCGCGCCTGCTCCGCGACACGGCGACCGAGGTGCTCGGCGGTGGCGATGTCGGACTTGTGGACCTCCTCGGGGCCGAGGTCGGTGTGGGTCTGGGCGCCCGCCCCCAGGTAGAAGCCGAGGCGGTTGAGATCCTCCTCGGAGGCGGTGGTGCTGTTCCAGCCCGGGTGCAGGCCGAGATTCACCCAGGTCATGCCGTGCTGGGCCGCCAGGACAGTGAAGTACTGGAGCGTGTGGAGCTTGTCGCCGCTCTTGGCGCCCGAGTTGCTGAAGCCGGCGGCGAGCTTGTCCTTCCACGAGTGGACGAACCAGCGCTTCGAGGTGGTTTCGGCGAACTGGTGGAAGGCACCGGAGGCCGTGCCCATGTATGTCGGCGAACCGAAGACGATCGCGTCGGAGGCGTCGAGCTGCTCCCACTGCTCTTCGGTTATCTCGTCGACCTTGACCAGGTGGACGACGGCCCCGGCTTCCAGGGCGCCGTCACGCACGGCCTCCGCGAGGACGGTGGTGTGGCCGTAGCCGGAGTGGTAGGCAATCGAGACGACGGGGGTGCTCATGAAGTTCTCCTCCTGGCAGTGGACTGGGGCTGACTCCCTTCGGGAGCCGGGGGCCGACGCTCACCCGGCGCGGCGGCGTGAAGTCGACCCGTACGCCCTCCAGACCGGACAGCCTCCGCATCCGTGACACCGCAAGGCATCCTCAAGCACATCACCACGGCCGGCGAGCAGACGTGCGACGTCGTCCACGAACGCCTGCCGGCCATGACGACGCAGCGCCACCGGGCACTGCTGGACGCGTGTAGCGACTGGCGATGCATGCCATCGTCGATGCCGACGATCAGAAGCCGGCCTGAGCTCGCTCGCAGGTACCTATGAGCACGACCCGGAACGGGCCCTACGAGGCATGGTCGTCCAGCCTGATCCGTGCCACGACGGGCAGGTGGTCGCTGCCCGTCTCCGGGAGGGTTCGCACGTCGACGACAGCGGCCCCCCGCGCCAGCACCTGGTCGATCCTGGCGACGGGGAAGGCCGTGGGCCAGCTGAACGCGAAGTCCTCGTCCGCCGTGCCCAGTCGCGAGGTGAGGGGTGCGAGGCCGCGGTCCCGGGTGGTGCCGTTGAGGTCGCCCGCCAGGATCACCGTGGCCGAGTCGTCGCCGGCGATCTTCCGGCCCAGCAGCCCCGCGCTCTCGTCACGCCACCGCGTGTCGAATCCGCTGCCCGGCCTGATCCTCACCGACGGCAGATGCGCCACATAGACGGCGATGTCGCGATCCGGTGACACCCGGACAACCGCCCGCAGTCCCCGACTCCAGTCGCCCGTCACCGCCTCCGGCCTGATGTCCGCCTTCTCCGTGTCCGTCAACGGGAAGCGGGACCACAGCCCGACCGTCCCCACGACCACATGGTGCGGGTAACGGCTCTGGAACGCCCTCTCGTACGCCGCGACACCCGACGGCGTCAGCTCCTCGAGCGCCACCAGATCGGGGTCGGCGTCGACGATCGTGCGGGCAGTGGCCGCCGGGTCCCCGTTCACGTCGCTCACGTTGTGCTGGACCACCGTCAGGCCGTGCTCCCCGGGACTCCGCGGCAGCAGGGACGGGCCGAACACGGCGAGCCAGACCGCTGCCGCCGCGAGGACCGCCAACAGCGCGCTCGCCGAGCGGCGCAGGACCGCCACGGCGAGCAGCGCCAGGATCGGCACTCCGAGCCAGGGCAGGAAGTTCTCGATCAGACCGCCCGGATTCCCCGGTGTGCTGGGCACGAGGGAGGGGAACAGCAGGAGGAGGGTGACCAGGAGGGCCAGGGCCGCGGGCACGCGTCCTCGGGTGAACGTCGTCCACCCGCTCGCATCCAGCCGCCCCCAGCCACGGAACCCCGCGACATCGGCCTTTCCGATGGCCACCCTCCACCCTGCCGTACGGCCTGCCGGCCCGCCCTCGCGATCACAGCCGGTCGAGCACCGCGAAGGGATCCGTCGAGCCCTGGTTGTCGACGGCGACGATACGCCGCCGCAGGGTGAAGGACGCACCGGGTGGCAGGGTGACCTGGCGCCGGCTCATGACCCAGATGCCGCAGGCGTAGGCGGTGAACGCGGTGTCGTCGTAGACCAGGCCGTGCTGCGGCGCGCGGCGTCTCCGTGCGCTGTCGTGCGCGGCGCGTCTCCGCGCTGTGGTGCGCGGCGCGGTGGCGATCACGACCCGTGCGGACCGGGCTGTGCCGGCCCGCACGGGACGCCCTCGCTCAGTGGCGCGGGAAGTACTGCTTCGGCAGCCCCATCCCGCGGTCGGCCATGATCTCGCGGACCCGGTCCGGGTAGTTCGTGATGATGCCGTCGACGCCCATGTCCATCAGCGCCTCCACGGTGGCCGGGTCGTCGCAGGTCCACGGGACGACCTTCAGGCCCCGGGCGTGCGCGTCGGCGATCATCGTGCGGTCGGGGTAGAAGCGGAAGCCGGGGTCGCCGATCTTGCCGTTCTGCGGGAAGCCGTACACGGGGGAGAGGGCCTTGACGCCGGGGACGGCCGCGGCGGCCTTCACGAAGTCGCCGTCGTAGTCGTCGGCGTCGATGCCGCCCAGCCACGGGGAGGCGCCGGGCTTGCCGACCTGGAGGAAGTCGTAGTTGGTCAGCGCCACCAGCGGCCACTTCGGCGCCAGCTCGTGCATCGCCTTCAGCGCGCCCCAGTCGAAGGACTGGATGGTGACCTGGCGCTCCAGGCCCGAGTCACGGATCTCCTCGAACACACGGCGCACGAACAGCTCGCGCGGCGCGGTCTGCTCGGGCGCGCCCGCCTCGACCTTCGTCTCGACGTTGAGGGTGACCTTCTTGGCCTTGTAGCTCTTGACCAGGTTCAGCACGTCCCGGAGCTCGACCATCCGGGCGCCCTTGACCTGCTCCTGCTCGGGGTGGCCCGGCAACTGCTGGTAACCGCAGTCCATCGTCTTGATCTGCGCCAGCGTCAGATCCTTGATGTACTTGCCGACGTACGGGTACATCGGGTCGCCCGGCACGGCCGGCGCCGTGTCCCGGCACTTCTGCGCGCTGACCTGCCGGTCGTGTGTGACGACGACCTTGTGGTCCTTGGTGACCTGGGTGTCCAGCTCCAGCGTGGACACGCCCAGCCGCAGCGCCTTGCCGAACCCTTCCAGGGTGCTCTCGGTGGTCATGCCGAGGCCGCCGCGGTGGGCCTGCAGGTCGAAGTGCGCCTCGTGGGCGGACGGACCGGGGGCTTCCGTGGCCGCCTGGGCGGCCGTCGGGACGGCGAGCACCGGCACCAGGGCCAGGCCGGCAAGGACTTGTCGTGCGGACATTGCAACCTCACTCGTTCGGGATGGGGCGATTCAGGACGCTAGTTCGACTCCGGTCGCGCCCAGTGAACCTGCATGTGATGTGGCTGTGAACGCTGGAGGAACCCCAGGGTGGGGTCACAGGAGCCGGTGCCCGGAAAACAGCAGGCCGTGCGGCGGGTGGACGCGGCATCATGACGGTCCGCCACGCCGCCCTCGCCATCACGAGGGCTCGCGACCGAACGCACCCGGGGGCCCAGTGACCGTGACCAACATCCTGCTGTCCGGCGTCGTCGGCTCGACCGCGTACGGACTCGCCCGCGAGGGCTCCGACGTCGACCGGCTCGGCCTGTTCGCCGCGCCCACCGAGTCCCTGCACGGCCTGCACGGCCCGAAGGAGTCCCACGTCTCCACCCACCCCGACCGCACCCTCCACGAGGCGGCGAAATGGTGCCGCCTCGCGCTCGGCGGCAACCCGACCGTCATGGAACTCGTCTGGCTGCCGGACGACTTGTACGAGGTGAGGACACCCCTCGGCGACGAGCTGATCGGAATCCGCTCGTCCTTCCTCGGCGCCCGCCGGGTCCGCGACGCCTACCTCGGGTACGCCACGCAGCAGTTCCGCAAGCTGACCAGCCGCGGCGACGGCACGTTCTCCGCGGACACCCGCAGGCGCACCGCCAAGCACGCCCGCCACCTCAAGCGGCTGTGCACCCAGGGCTACGAGCTCTACACCACCGGCCGGCTGACGATCCGGGTCGACGACCCCGACGGCTACCACGCCTTCGGCGAGCGGGTCGCCGCCGACCCGTCGGCCGCGCTGCCGCTGCTGCGCCACTTCGAGGCGGCGTTCGACGGGACGCGCGGCGTGCTTCCCGAACAGCCCGACGAGGGGCCCGCCGAGGCGTGGCTGCGGCGGGTCCGGCAGCGGTTCTACGCGTCGCCGGACGCCGTGCCGGCGTAAGGGCGGCACCGTTCGAAAATCCCGTGCGGTGCACGGACCCGTCTCCCTACACTCGCCTCGTTGTCGAACAGCGAGTCGAGTGAGGGGAGCCGGGCCGTGCGTGACCGCACCGCTGTCGTCGTTCCCCGCTCCCGCTACGAGGTGATCCTCGTGTCTCCGGCCGCCCGGTGCCCGCTGCGCGGCCGGCACCGGAGGACCGTGACGAACATCTGAGCGCAAGCGAGCCGCACCGCCTCGCCGGCACAGCGCGCACCTGCCCGCTGCCGGCGCCGACGAGTCGCACCACCTCGCCGGCACAGCGCCACCTGCCGCCGCCGGCACGAGTGAGTCACACCGCCTCGCCGGCACCGCAGCCGGCCCGCCCGCTCCCGTCCGTCCGGACGATCGCGCCGCCCCCTTCCACCGCATCACCCCGAAAGGCCAAGGGCCGTGCGCACCGCACTGAACCGACACCTCACCACCGTCCGCAACCTCGGCATCCTCGCCCACGTCGACGCCGGCAAGACCACCGTCACCGAACGGATCCTCTACGCCACCGGCACCACGCACCGGCGCGGCGAGGTCCACGACGGCACCACCGTCACCGACTTCGACCCGCAGGAACGCGACCGGGGCATCACCATCTTCGCCGCGGCCGTCAGCTGCGCCTGGGACGGGCACCGGATCAACCTGATCGACACCCCCGGGCACGTCGACTTCGCCGACGAGGTGGAGCGTTCGCTGCGGGTGCTCGACGGGGCGGTCGCGGTGTTCGACGCCGTCGCGGGCGTCGAGCCGCAGAGCGAGTCCGTGTGGCGGCAGGCCGACCGGCACGGCGTACCGAGGATCGCCTTCGTCAACAAGCTGGACCGCGCGGGCGCCGACCTCGACACCGCCGTCGCCTCGATCCGCGACCGGCTGCACCCGGCCCCGCTGGTCGTGCAGTTGCCGATCGGCGCGGAGGACGGCTTCACCGGCGTCGTCGACCTGGTGCGCCTGCGCGCGCTGATCTGGGCCGACGGCGCGGAGACGGCCGTGGCGCAACCGGTGCCGCCGGACCTGCGCGAGGAGGCGCGGCGGCGCAGACGGCTCCTGGAGGAGTCGGTCGCCGAGCTGCATCCGCAGGCGCTGGAGGAGTTCTGCACGGCCGGGGCGCTGTCCGAGCGGACGCTGGCCGCGGCCCTGCGCGACCTGACCCGCACCGGCGACGGCGTCGTCGTCCTGTGCGGCTCGGCGTACCGCAACCGCGGCATCGAGCCGCTGCTCGACGCGGTCGTGGCGTATCTGCCGTCGCCGCTGGACGTGCCTCCCGTGCGCGGCACCGGCGGAGAGGAACGCCCCGCCGACCCGCGGGCGCCGCTCGCGGCGCTGGCGTTCAAGGTGAGCGCCACGCCGACCGGACGGCTGACGTACGTCCGGCTGTACTCGGGGACGATCGAGAAGGGGGACACCGTGTGGGAGGCGGGTGCGCGGCGCACCGAGCGGATCGGGCGCATCCTGCGCGTGCGGGCCGACCGGCACGCGCCGGTGGACCGGGCGGTCGCCGGGGACATCGTGGCCGTGGTCGGGCTCAAGTCCGCCCACGCCGGGTCGACCCTGTGCGCGCCGGACGCGCCGCTCGTCCTCGAACCGCCGAGCACGGCCGAACCGGTCGTCTCCGTGGCCGTCGAGGCCCGTACGTCCGCCGACACCGACCGGCTGGCCACGGCTCTCGCCCGGCTGACCGAGGAGGACCCGTCGCTGGTGGTGCGGACCGACCCCGAGACCGGGCAGACCGTGCTGTCGGGCATGGGCGAACTGCACCTGGAGGTGGCGGTGGAGAAGATCCGGCGCGGCCACGGGCTGGACGTCCAGGTCGGCCGGCCCAGGGTGACGTACCGGGAGACGGTCGTGCGCGGGGTGACCGGGCACGTCCACCGGCATGTCAAACAGGACGGCGGCGCGGGCCAGTTCGCCCATGTCGTCCTGGACGTCGAGCCCCTGGAGGCCGGGTTCGAGTTCCGCTCGACGGTCGTCGGCGGGCGCGTGCCGCAGGAGTACGTCCGCGCCGTCGAGGCCGGCTGCCGGGACGCCCTGGCGGAGGGACCGCTGGGCGGGCATCCGGTGACCGGGGTGCGGGTGACGCTGACCGACGGGGCGACGCATGTGAAGGACTCGTCGGAGATGGCGTTCCGGACGGCCGGCCGGGCCGGCCTGCACGGTGCCCTGCGCGTGAGCGGGATGGCGCTGCTGGAGCCGGTCGTCGAGGTCACGGTGACCGTGCCCGAGGACGCCGTGGGCGGGGTCCTCGGCGACCTCGCCGCCCGGCGCGGCCGGGTCACCGGCTCGGTCACCCGGGCCGGCGCGGCGGTCGTCACCGCCACCGTGCCGCTCGCCGAACTGTTCGGCTACGCGACCCGGTTGCGCAGCCGCACTCAGGGCCGCGGCACCTTCACCGCCCGGCCCACCGGGTACGCGCCGGCGCCGGCCGGCCGGTAACACCAGGCGCCGGCCGCCGGTAGCACTACGGCGCCGGCCGCCCGGTAGCACCACCGCGGCCCCGTCCACGCACGGGCGGGGCCGCCGTGCCCGTACGCGCGACGTCAGCGCCGTCAGGGGTACGACACCACCGTCGAAAACACCGTCGACGTTCCCGACGTCGGAGCCCCGGTGTCGTTGATGACGTGCGCGTACTGCCCGTTGCCGCCGAGGGAGACGACCAGCAGGCCGTGGAAGCGCACGCCCGGGCGGACGGGCGCGGCGAAGCCGTGGTGCTGCACGATCGTCCGGGCGACGTCGTCGTAGCAGTGGCTGCCCAGGTCCCGGCCCTCGTGCTCGGTGACGTTGTCGCCGATCCGGTGGACGGCGTAGCCCAGGATCGGGCCGTTGTGGACGGCGGCCCGGCTCGGGGCGTCGTACGCCTTCTCGTTCCGGAAGAAGACGTGCGGCCCCGCTGCCCGAACCACTGCACGGCGTACTGGTTGAAGTGCTCCACGAACAGGCCGGTGGCACAGTGGCCAAGGCAAGGAGCGCGCGGCCGATCCGCCACCGGGGCACCGCCACGGGCCCCGAGCCCGGGCCCGCCGGAGCAGGCGCCACCGGAACGAGCTGCCGGCGGGCCGAGCAACCGCCTCCGACAGGCCCTCTCCCACGCACCGCCCTACACACCTTGTTGGCCCACCCCACCCCCAACCCCCGGCCGAGACCCAACCGTTGCACAACACCACCCCGGCCCGCGCCGCCCGGGGTCGCCCCATCGCCGCAGGTCGTGGCCGGTTCAGCCGCCGCTCCGGGACAGCCCGCCGCCCCGCGCCCCGCCGCACCCGTCAAGAGACGGTGCCGCACATCTTGACGGGCCTTTCTCTTGAGGTTTAACTCACGTCCTAAATTAAGCCATGAGGGGCTTCGGGGCGTGAACGCGAACGGGCGTCGCGCGCCTCCGAACCGTCCTCGGACTTCTCGACTCCCGGAAGGGACACCAGGAGCCATGCGCAGCATCCGAGCCGCGGCCGTAGGCGCCGTCACCCTGTCTCTCGCTCTCGCCGCCTCGGCCTGCGGAGGCGGTTCCGCCTCGGGCGGCGGGTCCAACGACTCGCCCAAGACGCTGACCTACTGGGCCTCCAACCAGGGCGCCAGCGTCGAGGTCGACAAGAAGGTCCTCCAGCCCGAACTCGACAAGTTCGAGAAGCAGACCGGCATCAAGGTGGAGCTGGAGGTCGTGCCCTGGTCCGACCTGCTCAACCGCATCCTCACCGCCACCACCTCCGGCCAGGGCCCGGACGTGCTCAACATCGGCAACACCTGGAGCGCCTCCCTCCAGGCCACCGGCGCGCTGCTGCCCTGGGACGAGAAGAACTTCGACAAGATCGGCGGCAAGGACCGCTTCGTCGGGTCAGCCCTCGGCTCCACCGGCGTCCACGGCCAGGACCCCGCCGCCGTGCCGCTGTACTCGATGGCGTACGCGCTCTACTACAACAAGAAGATGTTCGCCGACGCGGGCGTCACCCAGCCGCCGGCCACCTGGGACGAGCTGGTCGAGGTCGGCCGCAAGATCTCCAAGGACGGCAAGTGGGCCCTGGGCGCGGAGGGTTCGAACCTGTCGAACAACATCCACCAGGTCTTCGTCCTCGGCAAACAGCACGGCGCCGACTTCTTCACCGCCGACGGCAAGCCCGACTTCACCTCCGACGGCGCGGTCGCGGCCGTGAAGCAGTACGTCGACCTGATGGCCAAGGACAAGATCATCGCGCCCGGCAACGCCGAGTACGCGCAAAACCAGTCGCTGAGCGACTTCGCCAAGGACAAGACGGCGATGGTGCTCTGGCAGACCGCCTCGGCCACCTTCGCGTCGATGGGCATGAAGGAGGACGAGTGGGGTGTCGCCCCCGCCCCCGTCCAGTCCGGTGAACCCGGCACCGGCACGAACACCAACTCCATGGTCGCCGGCATCAACATGGCGGTCTTCAAGAACACCGACAACATCGACGGCGCCACCGAGTTCGTGAAGTTCATGACCAGCGACGCCGAGCAGAAGATCCTCAACAAGGCCTACGGCTCCATCCCGCCGGTCAAGGCCGCCCAGTCCGACCCGGCGTTCAACTCCCCGGCCACGGCCGTCCTGCGCGACACCCTCGCCACCAGCGCCACCGCGCTCCCCCAGGTCCCTGACGAGTCCCAGTTCGAGACGGCCGTCGGCACGGCGGTCAAGGAGCTGTTCGCCGACGCCGCGGCCGGCCGCCCGGTGACCACCGAGTCGGTGAAGGCGGCACTCGCCAAGGCCCAGCAGCAGATGCCGACGAAGTGAGCACGGACACCACCATGACCACCACCACCGCCTCGGCACGGCCCGGTGAGCGGACGGTCGGCAAGAGCTCCCCCGGTGCGGCGCGCGGTCCTCGCCGCCGCACCGGGCGGATCCGCCGGATCGGCCTGCCCTACCTGCTGCTCCTGCCCGCGCTGGTCCTGGAACTCCTCGTCCACCTGGTGCCGATGGTGATCGGCATCGTGATGAGCTTCAAGGAACTCACCCAGTTCTACATCCGGGACTGGAGCATCGCCCCGTGGACCGGCGTCGACAACTACCGCATCTCGGTGGACTTCGACGCCCCCGTCGGCGAGGCACTGCTCCACTCGTTCCTCGTCACCTGCGGCTTCACCGTCCTGTCCGTCGGCCTGTGCTGGTTCGTCGGCACGGCCGCCGCGATCTGCATGCAGGACACGTTCCGCGGCCGGGGCCTGCTGCGCGCGCTGTTCCTGGTGCCGTACGCGCTGCCCGTCTACGCCGCCGTCATCACCTGGGCGTTCATGTTCCAGCACGACAACGGCCTGGTGAACCACGTCCTGCACGACCAGCTCGGCCTCACCGACAAGCCCTCCTTCTGGCTGATCGGCGACAACAGCTTCGTCGCCCTGCTCGTCGTCTCCGTCTGGAAGGGCTGGCCGTTCGCCTTCCTGATCGTGATGGCCGGCCTGCAGAACATCCCCAAGGACCTGTACGAGGCGGCGGCCCTGGACGGCGCCGGCGTCTGGCAGCAGATCCGCCGCATCACCCTGCCGTCGCTGCGTCCGGTCAACCAGGTGCTGATCCTGGTCCTGTTCCTGTGGACGTTCAACGACTTCAACACGCCCTACGTCCTGTTCGGCAAGGCCGCGCCCGCCGCCGCCGACCTGATCTCCATCCACATCTACCAGTCGTCGTTCGTCACCTGGAACTTCGGCACCGGCTCCGCCATGTCGGTCCTGCTGCTGCTCTTCCTGCTCGTCGTGACGGGCGTGTACCTGCTGCTGACGTCGCGCGGCCGGAGGTCCACCCATGCCTAGGTCTCCGATGGCGGCCCCCCGCTCTTTCCTGTGGACCCGCCGGATCTTCCTGACCCTGCTCACCGGCTTCGTGCTGCTGCCGGTGTACGTCATGGTCTCCAGCTCCCTGAAGCCGCTGCAGGACGTGTCGAGCGAGTTCCGCTGGCTGCCGAGCGAGCTGACGATCCGCCCGTACATCGACATCTGGTCGACGGTCCCGCTCGCCAAGTACTTCGTGAACTCGCTCATCGTGGCGGGCGCGGCGACGGTCTGCTCGGTGGTCATCGCGGTCTTCGCCGCGTACGCCGTCAGCCGCTACGACTTCCCCGGCAAGCGCGTCTTCTCGGTCACCGTGCTGTCGACGCAGATGTTCCCGGGCATCCTCTTCCTCCTCCCGCTGTTCCTGCTCTACGTCAACATCGGCAACGCCACCGGCATCGCCCTGTTCGGCTCCCGGGGCGGCCTGATCCTGACGTACCTCACCTTCTCGCTGCCGTTCTCGATCTGGATGCTGATCGGCTACTTCGACTCGGTGCCGCGCGACCTGGACGAGGCGGCGCTGGTCGACGGCTGCGGACCGCTGCGCGCCCTGGTGCGGGTCGTCGTGCCGGCCGCGATCCCCGGCATCGTCGCCGTCGCCGTCTACGCCTTCATGACCGCCTGGGGCGAGGTGCTGTTCGCGTCGGTGATGACCAACGACACCACTCGCACCCTCGCGGTCGGCCTGCAGGGCTACGCCACGCTCAACGACGTGTACTGGAACCAGATCATGGCCGCCTCGCTCGTGGTGAGCGTCCCCGTGGTCGCGGGCTTCCTGCTGCTCCAGCGCTACCTCGTCGCCGGGCTGACGGCCGGGGCCGTCAAGTGACCAACGCATCCGCATCCGAAGGGACTTCCGTGACCATCGACCTCGCCGCACTCCCGCACGACTTCCTGTGGGGCACGGCCACCTCGGCGTACCAGATCGAGGGAGCCGTGGCGGAGGACGGCCGCTCGCCGTCGATCTGGGACACCTTCTCGCACACCCCCGGCAGAATCGCGAACGACGACCACGGCGACGTCGCCTGCGACCACTACCACCGCTGGCGCGAGGACATCGCCCTGATGCGCCGCCTGGGCACCAACGCCTACCGGCTCTCCATCGCCTGGCCGCGCGTCGTCCCCGGCGGCGACGGCCCGGTCAACGCCAAGGGCCTCGCCTTCTACGACGAACTGATCGACGCCCTGCTGGAGGCGGACATCACCCCGTCCGTCACCCTCTACCACTGGGACCTGCCGCAGGCGCTGCAGGACCGCGGCGGCTGGCCGGAGCGGGAGACGGCCGAGCACTTCGCGGCGTACGCGGCCGTGGTGGCCGAGCGCCTCGGCGACCGCGTGACGCACTGGACGACGCTCAACGAACCCCTGTGCTCGGCCTGGATCGGCCACCTGGAAGGCACGATGGCCCCCGGCTGGACGGACCTCACTGCGGCGGTCCGCGCCTCCTACCACCTGCTCCTCGCCCACGGCCTGGGCATGCAGGCGATCAGGGCGGCGACGCCGCACGCCCAGGTCGGCATCGTCAACAACCTCTCCACGATCCACGCCGCGACCGACCGGCCGGAGGACCTGGCGGCGGCCCGCCGCATGGACGGCCACACCAACCGCTGGTGGCTGGACCCGGTGCACGGCCGCGGCTTCCCCGAGGACATGCGCGAGGTGTACCGCGTCGACCTGCCCGAGCAGCCGGGCGACGCGGCGGTCATCGGGGGCCGGCTGGACTGGCTTGGCCTCAACTACTACTTCCCGCAGACGGTCGCCGACGACCCCACCGCCCCGGCCCCGTTCGTCCGCGACGTCCGCCGCGACGGCGTGCCGCGCACCGGCATGGACTGGGAGATCGACGCGAGCGGCATCGAGGAGCTGTTGCTGCGCCTGACCTCGGAGTACGGCCCGCGCAGGCTGTACGTCACGGAGAACGGCTCCTCCTTCCCGGACGTGGTCCGCCCGGACGGGACGATCGACGACCCCGAGCGCCGGGCCTACCTGGAGGGGCACCTGGCGGCGTGCGCGTCGGCGGCCCGCAAGGGTGCCCCGCTGGCCGGCTACTTCGCCTGGTCGCTGCTGGACAACTTCGAGTGGGCGTACGGCTACGACAAGCGCTTCGGGCTGGTCCACGTCGACTACGCCACCCAGGTCCGCACGATCAAGGGCTCCGGCCACCGGTACGCGGAGATCGTCCGCGACCACCAGGGCCGGGCGCGCAAGGCCGCGTAGGGCGGCCGGCGGAGGGGGCGTACGACCCCGTGGTGGGCGCGGAGGGAGCCCGCGCCCACCACGGCCCCACGGCCGCACGGCCCCACGGCCGCACGGCCCCACGGCCGCACGGCCCCACGACCTGACGTCCGCATCTCGTCCCCCGCCACCGGCCGCTATGTCCGCATGCTCGGAAGGAACGCCGCTCACGAGTACAGGCGAAGGTGGACCGGGTGCGGAGGGAGCAGAAGGGCTGAGCAGCCGTGCAGGGCAGGGCAGTTGGCCGAAAGCACCGGGGTGCGTCTCCCGCCCGCTTCCGTTCGGTGGCACCATCACCCACAGCCGTGCCGCGCTCCGGCACGACCGCGCCGAACCGTTCGGGCAGCAGGCCATCACACCGCGAGGAGCCGCTGTGATCACGACCGTGACCGCCGCCCTGACCTCCCTTCGGCCCCGTGTCCTGCTCGTCCTCGCCGTACTGCTCGCCGCCCTCGCCCCGGCCACGCCGTCGCTCGCCACCGTCGCCGAAAGCCCGGCGCCGGGTGCCACCGCCGCGGGAGCCGTCCGGTCGGGGAAGCCCGGCGGCGCCGAGGTCGTGGCCGTCACCCAGGTCGCCGACCGGCAGGTCGACCTGTCCGTGCGGTCCGCCGCACTGGGCGGCCACACGGTCAAGGTCCGTCTGCTCACCCCCGACGGCTGGAACCCCGCCGACCGGCGGCAGCACTGGCCGACGCTGTGGCTGCTGCACGGCTGCTGCGGCGACTACACCTCGTGGACCCGCATGACCGACGTCGCGGAGACCGCCGGCCTGCGCGACGTCCTCGTGGTGATGCCGGAGGCGGGCTGGAACGGCTGGTACAGCGACTGGTGGAACCACGGCGAGGGCGGCGACCCCGCGTGGGAGACGTTCCACACCAGGGAACTCCGGAGGCTCCTGGAGCGTGACTGGGGTGCCGGCAGCGACCGTGTGGTGGCCGGCCTGTCGATGGGCGGCCAGGGTGCCCTGATGTACGCCGCACGGCACCCCGGCATGTTCAAGGCGACCGCCGCGTACTCCGGCTCGGCGCACCCGCTGCTGAACGAGGAGTCGACCGACCGCATCATGGGCCTCCTCGCCGGCCAGGGCAACGACCCGCTGCGCGTCTGGGGCGACCCGGTGGCGCAGCGCCGCATCTGGCAGGCCCACGACCCCTTCCACCTGGCCAAGCGACTCAAGTCGCTCCCCGTCTACCTGTCGTGCGGCGACGGCACCCCCGGCCCCCTCGACCCACCGGGCGCCACCAGCGCCCTGGAGGCCGACTTCAACCGCCAGAACCTGGCGCTGGCGGCGGAACTGAAGCACGTCGGCGCCCGCCACGTCACCACCCACCTCTACGGCCCAGGCACCCACACATGGCCGTACTGGGAACGCGAACTGCACGCCTCGTTGCCGATGCTGCTCGGCGCGCTGCGCGGCGACTGAACCTGGGCGCCCGCCGGGACTCCGTCGCGAACACGTGCAGCACCTGACGGGAGTCGGCGGCATCTGCTCCGGGCCTGCTCCGTCAGTACGCCCAGCCGACGGCGGGTCGCCGGGAGGGTCAGGCGGCGTACCGCGGTACGCCGCCCTCCCAGCCTCGGTCGGTCACTTGAGCGTGACTACCAGGGTGGTGCGGCCTTCACCGCTCGGCGCCGAGACGATGACCTGCTGGCCGCGTGCGGTCGTGAAGGTCCGGTACTGCACGGGGTGACCGTCGAGCGTCACCGAATCGATCTCCGAGCCCGGCGGCACCACGTGGCCGATGGACAGGTCGGCCTCCAGGTGCCGGGTCACCTCGGTGGTGAAGGTCTTGCTCACATGCCGGGCGCGGACGTCGACCGACCCCTTCCCCAGCCTGATGTTGCTGCCGGCGATCCGTTCCTGGCCCGTGGGCACCTGAGAGACGACGGAGACCCGGTTTCGGCCCAGGTCGGGCGAGACCCCGAGCTGCTGGTGCACCACCGGCCACAGCACGCCGTACGCGCCCCAGGCCTGCAGCGCCATCGAACGCTCGGTGAGGGGACGCTCGATATTCGCCGGTGCGTCCGGGCTCGGCGCGATCTCCGGCATCGCACCGGGCATCTCCCAGACCGAGGGATCGAGCTGGATCCGTGCGTTCGCGGTGGTGTAGCGCTGTTGCTCGTGGTGGCCCAGGCGGCCGTAGTTCCCCTCGGCGACCGCCATGATCGCGGTGTTGAGGGAGTAGATGGCGCGCTCGCTCTGCACGGCGGACACCGTGCTGTCGCAGGACGGACCCTTGTTGCCGCCCTCGGCCGAGGTGGGACCGGTACCCGTGTGATAGAGCCCGAACTCTCCGGAGTAACAGCTCTCCTGGCGCTTGGCCAGTGCCAGTCGGCCGTGCTCGGACGAGGCCAGCGGCACCGTGGGCCTGCCGGGACGGACCAGCTCCGCGTCCATGGGCGTCACACCGATCCAGTGGCG
This sequence comes from Streptomyces chromofuscus, assembly GCF_015160875.1. Taxonomy (NCBI): domain Bacteria; kingdom Bacillati; phylum Actinomycetota; class Actinomycetes; order Kitasatosporales; family Streptomycetaceae; genus Streptomyces; species Streptomyces chromofuscus. Next base: position 6,936,995 of record NZ_CP063374.1, read on the forward strand.
CTGCAACATGGGGCTGTTGTCCGTGTCTTGCAGTGAGTCGCCGTACTGGTCGGTGTCACCACCGGCCCACCAGGTGCGCTCGAACCGCTGCTCCAGCTTCTCGGCGCGCTTCGTCGCCCATGATGCCGTCGTGGAGTCGTGCTTGCTGTGCGCCATGTCCGCGAGGTCACGAAGGCCGCGGGCGGTGTAGACCGCGTTGTCGAGCTTCTCCGCACCCATGCCGGATCGCTCGACGTTGCCCGTGCCCTCGGGCCATCCGTCGCCGTCCTTGTCGAGTGTGCGGTAGATGAACCTCATGTTGCGCACGGCGAAGTCGTACATCTCATCGCGGAACGCGTCGTCCCCCGTCCAACGCCACAACAGGGCGACGGCGCTCGGGAACTTCGCGGTCTCGTCGGTGTTTCCGGGATCGTCGTTGGCGCCGTAGTAGACCGAGCCGTCCGGCGTCATCTCGTGAATGACCTTGCCGCTGCCCTCGTTGACCAGCTCGCTGACGTCCTTCAGCGACCGAAGGTGGGCCATGATGTCGTCGAACTGGCCCATGGCCACACTGGCGAACGCGGTGTACTCGCCGTCGGTCCCGAACAGCCATGGGTAGTCGGGCCAGCCCGCCCCCAGCCAACGGGCCGACGCCAGCTCGCCGGTCGGTGCGGGGTACTGCCTGCCCTCATCGACGAGACGCAGTCGCAGGCCGTGGGACTCCTGCACGGAGTCGGCGAGGTTCTGCTTGGACCACTCCACACTGCGCTGGAGCAGGTTGTCACCGGGCAGTTCGACCGAGGTGCGGGCCGCCACCGCGCGCCGTTCGGCGATCTTCTGTTCCAGCAGCTGCTCGGGGTCGGCCAGCGCCCGGTCGAACTGGGTGCGGGCGTCCTTCGGCCCCTGTTCCGAGCCGGCGACCGCGAACCACAGTGTCGTCGGCGTGCCGGCCTTCAAGTCGACGCTGTAGTTCATCCGGCCGCCGGTGCCCTTGCCGGCCTCGCTGTCGTCGCACCTCTTCGGCGCCTCGCCGGTGGCCGGGCAGATCACCGGATCGCTCTGCGGACCACGGTGGTCCGGACCCAGCTGGTGGGTCTCCGGAGTCAGTCTGCTGCCGACGACGGCCGCATAGTCATGCGCATCGGCGTGGGGAACGTCCGGGGTGCCCTTCTCGCGGAAGACGAGGGTCTTTCCGGAGTAGGAGCCCTCGTCGGGGAGGTTGAACTTCAGCTGGTCCGGCTGCGTCCAGCCCCAGGGGTAGGAGTTCATCAGCTCCGAGTGGGCGTCGAGGGCGAGCTTCACCTTCGAGTCCCGCTCGGAGGTGAGCGTCAGCCCCACCAGCCCGGCACGCAGGCCGTCCGGTGCGAAGTTCGTCCGGCTCGCGCTGACCCCTGCCGTCGCCGCATAGTCGATCCGGGTGTAACCCCAGCCGCTGGTGAACTTCTCCGCCTTGGCCTGACCACCCAGCCATGCGCCGTTCAGACCGAACCACATGCCGTCGAGCAGTTTGATCGACTGGGTCCACATACCGCCCATCTCCCCGCGAATGTGCCAGCCGGCAGCCGGGTAGAGGCCGTCCGCGGTACCCACGGAGTAGAATCGGCTGCCGACGCTGACCGCACGGCGGTCGGCCAGGCGGGTCGTCTCCGACAGCTCCGCAGAGCGCGGCAGGTCGGCGTGGGTCTCGCGATCGGGCTGGGCGTTGGCGGGAGCACTGAGCACACCGGACACGAGGGCTCCGGTGGCCGCCAGGAGAAGTGCTGTTCGTGGCCGCATTATCACCTCGAAAGTGTCTTTCCGTCGCCGCCGGTCCGTCGGGACCCCGCGGAACACGGGAAAGGGACTGTGTGGAACAGGTGAGCGGCGACAGTCAACTTGTTCCGACGAGTCCACGTCAATCATGGAGCGTGGATCCGTCGCCTGCCGTCAGCAGGGCTTGATCAAGTTCCGTAGGCGTCCGGATCGTTGGTGATGACCAGGATGGGGAACGCTCCTTGGGGTCGTCGCGGACCGCCCGGGTGGTCTTGGCGATGTTGTCGGCTCCGAGGACGCCTTCTCAGTCGTTCGGCTCGGCGCAGAGGGTGGTGGGAGCGCTGAGCTGTCGGTCAGCCGCCCTGGTAGATCGTGGTGCACAGCAGCGTGGCGCCGTCGTCCACCAGGGCGGCCCAGTAGCGCGTCTGGTCGCCGGCCACCCGGCGGCAGTTGTTCGCGTCGGCGCCCGCCGGGGCACGGTAGACGCCGGTGATGTGCATGATCTGGTTGTACGGGACGCGGGCACCGGCTCGCGTCGGCAGGCCACGGCCGTCATCAGGGCGAGGGAGATCGCGTCGCCGGACTGCTGCCCGAGCAGGCAGTAGTTGGCGTGGTAGACGCGGCTGAGGCAGAGCTTCGTGGTGTCGCCGGTGGTGGAGGACCGGTAACTCCAGTACGACTTCCCATAGCCGGTGGGGCAGGCCGTGTCGGTGGCGGTCACCTGGACCTGCGCCTGCTCGCCGGCACAGGACACGGGGTCCGGCGGAACATCGCGCGGATCTCTCCGGGTCCCGGAATACTCACCCGGGGAGCGTAACAACCGCTGGTCCGGGCTCACCCGCCCGCCTTCCGGTGCCGCGGTCCGCTTCCCCTCACTCGATCGCGCACTCCCTCACGTCGAGCGGCTCGGTGTCGCCGGCCGGCCTGCTGCACAGGACGTCAGCCTCCGAGATGCCCTCCGGCGTTCTCCGGACCCGCTTGAGGACGATGCTGTGGCCGCGCCGTTCGCCGTACAGGGGCGCGTCGGTGAAATCGATCGTTCCGGTGGCCATCCCGTCGAGCTTGACGCTTCTGAGGTTGACCCAGGTCGCCGCGCGGCTCTGGCGTACGTCCCCGAGGCTGGCCGCCCAGTACAGCGCGCGTGTGGCGTCGTGGGAGAGGGCCGTCTGCCCGCTGGCGAAGTCGGCGGCGTCGTACGTGGCCTCCCCGTTGCGCATCCACGGGAGGTGCTTGGCGGCGTCCTCGTAGAAGGCGGTCCCGGACGCGGCCTCCTTCAGCTCGGCCAGGGCCGCGTGGTACAGCGTGATCCGCGGGGCCACGCCGTCACGGCCGCCCGCGCCGGAGAACCTTGCCTTGCTCAGGTCGTCGCCCGTGAGGATCGAGATCTCCCTGTTTGCGCAACCAGGTTCGGTGCTCAGCTGCGTCATCAGCGGACCGATGTCCTCGACCCGTCCGGCGAAGTAGATCACCGAGGGGACGCTCTCGCCCCGGCAGATGTTCTCCGCGTGCAGCCGGAGTTCGGGCTTGCCGTTCGCCACCCGGTAGTTCTGCGCGGGCAGCAGCCGGAAGCCCTCCCGCTTCAGCATCTCCCCGCCGTAGAGGGCTTGTTCGCTGGTGTAACGGTCCTGCGACTCCTCGGTGTCGCGGGCCAGCACCAGGGCGCGCGGGGCTCTGTCCAGGGTGCGAAGCTGCCGGGCGACGAGACCGAGCGCGTCCGCCTGGTGTTCGTCCGGAGCCGCGAGGCTGAACCAGTTGGAGAAGTCCTTCGGCAGGTAGGTCGCCGAGTTGGTGCCGGAGACGATGGGCAGCCCCACCCTGTGCAGCCGACGCGTGACGTCGGGGCTGCTCTGCAGGTCACGGCCGAAGCCGACGACACCGACGACGGTCGGGTCGCGGTCGGCGTACTCGGCGATCGCGTCGGCCGTGACGCGCTGGTGCCCCATGTCGGCGCCGCCGTTGGCGAGCAGTACCCGCAGTTTCACCGTGTAGTTCTCGTTGACCACGCGCTGGGCGAGGTACACGCCGGCCAGCTCCTCGGCCCCCTTGACCAGTGAGGGGTCCACCGGGGAGGAGCTCAGCGGGCCCGCGTACACCACCGTGACGTAGGTGCCGGGACGGCCGCGCAGCACCTCGGCGTTCTCTTCGCGCACCAGCTCTTCGAGATCGCGCAGCCTCCGGCCCTCCTCGTCGGCCCCGCCGCGCAGCTGCGCACCGAACCGGACGTCTCCGGTGGCTATCCCGACGCACTCCGTGCCCCCACCGGGCGCGGGGCGCCTCTCGGTGTCGCGATCGGCGGTCAGCAGGCCGGCCGAGCAGTACGTCCGGTGCAGCTCGCGGGAGTGGACGACACCCGCGGTGACGGCGAGGACGAGGACGAGGAGCAGGCTGTACGCCGACCACACCACGCGAGCCAGGGGTGGCCGGTTCCGGGCCCTGACACACCGCCAGTCCGCCTGCCGCAGCTGCACCAGTTCCTCACGCGGCAGCGGGATCCTGAGCACCCAGGGCAGGGCGTTGGTCCTGCTCGGCGACTGGTCGGCCCGGAGGTTCCCGGCCCATTCGTCGTACCAGTGCCCCAACCGCTGCTGAAGGCGCGGGGACAGGCGCGGGGGCAGGGGCGGGGATTGCGGCAGGGCGGCCGGCGGACCTCCGTCCGCACCCCGGTCGAGCAGTGCCGCGTCGTCCGCCGCCACGCCCGCCACGATCAGCAGCGGGTCGAGTTCACTGCGTCGGCTGCGGACGTCGCTGACCGCCCTGATCAGTTCTATTCCGCCGTTCTCGCGGCTTATCCGGCGCAGGAACAGCACCGGCGGACGGGTCCTCTTGAACCCCCGCAAGTCCCAGCTGCCGCGCCGGTGGTTGTCGCGCAGGTCCTCGAAGAGCGCCAGCACGTACAACTGGAGGGGGAACGGACCGCCCTCCCGCATGGCCTCGGCCACGTCGTAGGCGCGGGCCGCTATGGCTCTCCAGGACCGGACGGGCCGCAGCAGCCGCACGCTGGTCGACCGGCGGCGGGCGGCGGACTGGAGAAACGTCGTGGTCAGGAACCACCGGCTCTCCCTGCGCAGCCACAGGAAGAGGGGTGCGCGTCCGGGGACGTGGTTCAGGACCGCGAGCAGGATCATCAGCCCGATGCCCGCCAGAGCGGCGATGTACCACTCGGGGCGGGTGAGCAGCGCGGTGAAGGCGCCCAGGACGCCCATGGGGAGGAATTGCTGCACATCGGTGAGCAGCGTCTGCCGTTGGCGGCGCGAGGGTCTGCGGGGACGCCAGCGCTGCCGGGCGAGGATGCGCAGCAGGTGCGTCTGAGCCTGCTCCCGCTGGGCGTTCCCGTCCGGAGTGCCGACGGGGGCGGTCGGCCAGTGCTCGCGCATCTCCGGGTCGTCGGTGGCCTCTTGAAGAGCACGGACGAGATTGAGGCGGGGAAAGGCGTAGGGGCGGTAGGCGGCGGACCGGTCGCCCCACTTCCCGGAGTCGCCGAGATCGCACAGGAGCCGCCCGGCCCGGGCCGTGGGATCGAGGTCGCCCGGCTGGGGCTCGGTCGGGGCGACCGCGAGGCGCGTACCGTGACGCTGCTGCCCTTCGCGCAGCTCGTCGACCAGTTCGGTGACGCGGTCGTCGTCGGCGGGGTCCTCGGCGTGCAGCACGATGACCGGCATCAAGGGGTCGTTGGTCCGGAAGTCCTGGATCAAAGACTCCAGTTGCCGCTGGACGTCGATTCCCGCCTCGGTCGACATGCCGGGGTGACCGCCCGGACAGTCCTGAGGAAAACTCTGGCCACGGCCGTGCATGGACACCCCCCATGGTCGTAAGACGCATGTGTCGCAAGCGCTTTGTGAGGATAGCGCTTGCCCCGTACAACCGCTCCCTGCGGGAACGGCGTCCGTGGGGGGTGGTGCACAGGCCGGAGGGTGCGGTCGCTCATGGTGGTGGGGTCGCGCCCACCTGTGTCGTCGCGGACGTCCGCCGCGCGCGGTCGGTGACGAACAGCCTGGGCGTCGGCAACCGCCGGTTGCGGTGCGACCACTGTTGGCGGGCGGGGAAGACCGTCGGCCACATGGTGCTGATGACGGCCGACCGACCCACCTGTTCGGGCAGGTGTCCAGACCGGGTCCGGCTGCTCGACGCGACGGCCACGAGGAGCGGTGAGGCGGCACGGCAACGGGTCCCCGCTCCTGCCCCGGGAGCGGAGAGGGCGGGCTCAGCAGTCCCTGAACCCGTCGACCGGTTCAGTAGCTGTGCTCGTACCGAAGTGAGCCGCCCGTGCGTTCCCCGCCCCGCGCCGGCGGGCGGAACGCCGCCCGCCGGACCCGCGACGTCCGCCACAGCCACAGCACGTCCCGCCCGAACGACCACACCAGCAGCCCCAACGCCAGCGCCACCACCGCCGCGTTCGCCACCCACGGCAGCAGGTCGGCGCCCGCCACCAGCAGGAAGACACCCTGCACCGCGGCCACCGCCTTGCGTGCCGTGCTCGGCGGCAGGGGCGCGTTCAGCCACGGCAGGAAACGGGCGGCGGCGACGAAGACGTAGCGCATACCGCCGATCAGCAGCACCCACGGCCCCAGCGACATCGAGACGTACACGCTCAGCACGAGGATCAGGAACGCGTCGACCTCCATGTCGAACCGCGCCCCCAGCGCCGACGTCGTGCCCGTGCGCCGTGCGACCTTGCCGTCCACCCCGTCGAGGATCAGCGCCACCGCCGTCAGGCCGACCAGCAGCGCCATGGGCGGTGCGCTCTCGAAGGAGTCGGCGACCAGCGCGGTCACCCCGCCGACCAGGGTGGCGCGGCCGAGGGTGACCCGGTTGGCCGGGCCGAACGACCGCAGCTGCGACCGGTGCAGGGCCCGCGAGAGCACCGCCCAGCTGGCGATCGCGAAGGCGAGGCCGGTCAGCCAGCCCGCCGGTCCCATGCCGATCGCCGATCCGAGCAGGGCCAGCAACAGGATCTGCACGCCCGCGCCCACCGCGGTCTCCTGCTGGACCAGCCTCGCGTCACACGTGTTGTTCAGGGCCACCGCACATTCCTCCGGCCAGGTGACAGAGTCGATCAAGGCCGCGTACTCTGCGCGGCCTGTGCACCTCGGTACGTGCACCGCTCGCCGATCGTTCAGGAGGACCGCCGATGATCCGCGCCGCACGTGCGTTCTGGCTCAGCTCCCCGGGGCGCGGGGAGATCCGGGACGTCGCGCTCGCGGATCCCGCCGAGGACGAGGTGCTGGTCCGCACGCTCTTCTCCGGCGTCAGCCGCGGCACGGAGACGCTGGTCTTCCGGGGCGGTGTGCCGCGCAGCCAGTACACGGCCATGCGGGCGCCGTTCCAGGAGGGCGATTTCCCGGGGCCGGTGAAGTACGGCTACCTCAACGTCGGCGTGGTGGAGGAGGGACCGGCGGACCTGGTCGGCCGTACCGTCTTCTGCTTGTACCCGCACCAGACGCGGTACGTCGTCCCCGCCGCCGCCGTGACCCCGGTGCCGGAGCGTGTGCCCGCCGCCCGTGCCGTCCTCGCCGGCACCGTGGAGACCGCCGTCAACGCGCTGTGGGACGCGGCGCCGCTGGTCGGCGACCGGATCGCCGTGGTCGGCGGCGGCATGGTGGGCTGCTCGGTGGCAGCGCTGCTGGCCCGTTTCCCCGGCGTGCGCGTGCAGTTGGTGGACGCCGACCCGGGGCGGGCTCAGGTCGCCGAGGCGCTCGGCGTCGGGTTCGCCGAACCCGCCGCCGCCCTCGGTGAGTGCGACCTCGTCGTGCACGCCAGCGCGACCGAGCAGGGCCTCGCCCGGTCACTGGAACTCCTCGCCGCCGAGGGCACGGTCGTCGAGCTGAGCTGGTACGGCGACCGGCGCGTCGCCCTGCCGCTGGGCGAGGCCTTCCACTCCCGGCGCCTGACGATCCGCGGCAGCCAGGTGGGCACCGTCTCCCCGGCCCGACCCGGCCGGACGTACGCCGACCGGCTCGCCCTCGCCCTGGACCTGCTCGCCGACCCGGCGCTCGACGCGCTCGTCACCGGGGAGTGCGACTTCGCGGAACTCCCCGACGTACTGCCCCGGCTCGCCTCGGGGGAGATCCCGGCGCTCTGCCACCGGGTGCGGTACCCGGACGACGCCCGACCCGGAACCGTCTGACCTCAGAAAAGACGTAGGAGCCGCTGAACAAGGGAAGGACAGGAGCCGTACTACTCGGCATCCATGCCCCGCACCTGGAGGGTCGTCCGTTGTTCAGTGTCACCGTCCGCGATCACATCATGATCGCCCACAGCTTCCGCGGCGAGGTCTTCGGGCCCGCGCAGCGCCTGCACGGAGCGACGTTCCTGGTGGACGCCACGTTCCGGCGGGAGCAGCTGGACGACGACAACATCGTCGTCGACATCGGACTGGCCACGCGGGAACTCGGCGCCGTCGTAGCCGAGTTGAACTACCGCAACCTCGACAACGAGCCCGAGTTCGCCGGGATCAACACCTCCACCGAGTTCCTGGCGAAGGTCGTCGCCGACCGGCTCGCCGAGCGCGTGCACAAGGGCGCGCTGGGGGAGGGCGCCAAGGGACTCGCGGGCATCACAGTCACCCTGCACGAGTCGCATGTCGCCTGGGCGAGTTACGAGCGTGGCCTGTGACCGACACGACCGTGCGGAAGCTCTCCCACGTGCCCGCCCAGGCGGCCCCCAGGAACGGCGAGATCGTCCCCATGTCCCTGCGCACCGTGCACTTCGTCATGCCGGGCGGCGTGGACGACCCGGCCGCGCCCAGCGGCGGCAACGCCTACGACCGGCGGGTCTGCCTGGACCTGGCCGCCTTCGGCTGGCGGGTCCACAAGCAGCCGGTGGACGGCGCCTGGCCACGGCCGGGCGCCGCAGCCCGCACGGAACTCGCCCGGACACTGCGGGAGTTGCCGGACGGCGCGGTGGTGCTGCTGGACGGGCTGGTCGCCTGCGGCCTACCGGAGATCGTCGTCCCCGAGGCCGAACGGCTGCGCCTCGCCGTCCTGGTGCACCTGCCGCTCGGCGACGAGACGGGACTCGAACCCGCGGTGGCCGCCGACCTGCACGCCCGGGAACGCACGGTCCTGCGGGCCGTCGCCGCCGTGATCGCCACCAGTGACTGGGCGGTCCGCCGGCTCGTCGCCCACCACGGCCTCCTCCCCGAGCGCGTCCATGTCGCCGCCCCCGGCGCCGACATCGCGCCCCTCGCCTCCGGCACCGACGGCGTCTCCCGTCTGCTGTGCGTCGCCGCCGTCACCCCGCGCAAGGGGCAGCACCGGCTGGTGGAGGCGCTCGCCCAGGTGACCGACCTGCCGTGGAGCTGCGAGTGCGTCGGCGGGCTCGGCCAGGACCCGCAGTACGTCGCTCATCTGCGGGACCTGATCCGGGAGTACGGCCTCACGGACCGCGTCCGTCTCGCGGGGCCCCGGTCGGGGGCGGACCTCGACGCCAGCTACGCCGCCGCCGACCTCATGGTCCTCGCCTCCTACGCCGAGACCTACGGCATGGCGGTCACCGAGGCGCTCGCGCGCGGCATCCCGGTGCTGGCCACGGACGTCGGCGGCCTCCCCGAGGCGCTGGGCCGGGCCCCGGACGGCGGCGTGCCCGGCATCCTCGTCCCGCCGGAGGACCCCGCGGCGCTCGCCGCCGAACTGCGCCACTGGTTCGGCGAGGCCGACGTACGGCGCCGCCTGAAGTCGGCCGCGCGCGGCCGGCGCGCCGCGCTCGACGGCTGGGCCACCACAGCGAAGCACCTGGCCGGCGTCCTCAGCCGGCTCCCCGACGCACCCCGGAGGGCGGCATGAAAGGAACGACGACGCCAGCGCAGGACACGGGGAACGCGACGCCCGCGCGACCGGGGCGGCGGGAGGCGGCGGCCGGCAGCGGGCGCGACGCCGGGAGTGGGCGCGACGCCTCCCCGGGCGCGCCGCTGATGGGGTCCGCCGCGAGCGGCGGGCGGAGCGCGCCGGTTGACGGGCGTGAGCGGGGCGGGTCGGCGTCCGCGATTGCCGCGGCCTCCGCGCTGTCCGGGTCCGGCGCGAGCGGCGGGCGGAGCGCGCCGGTTGACGGGCGTGAGCGGGGCGGGTCCGCGTCCGCGATTCCCGCGGCCTCCGCGCTGTCCGGGTCCGGCGCGAGCGGCGGGCGGAGCGCGCCGGTTGACGGGCGTGAGCGGGGCGGGTCCGCGTCCGCGATTCCCGCGGCCTCCGCGCTGTCCGGGTCCGGCGCGAACGGCCCGCGGAGCGCACCGGTTGACGGGCGTGAGCCGGGCGGCGGGCCCGCGTCCGCGATTCCCGCAACCCGAGCGACCCTCACCCACAATTCCGCTCATCCCGTGCCCGCCCCCCGCGCATCCTCCGCCGCCCCTGTCATCCCAGGTGCCGGTCCGGTCGCCCGGCCGGCGGAGCGGCCCACCCTGCGGTTGCGGGAGTCCGGCGCCGGCACCGGGGAGGAGGAGCAGCCCCGGTACGCGCCCGAGTGGCTGGAGCTGCGGGAAGGGGCCGACGCGGTCGCGCGGGCGCACGAGTTGCTGGACCCGCTGCGGATCCGGCTGGCCAATCTGCCGGGGCGGACCGGGGGACTGGTCGTGCACGACCTGGGCTGCGGCACCGGGTCCATGGGCCGCTGGCTCGCGCCCCGGCTCGACGGGCCCCAGCACTGGGTCCTACACGACCGCGACCCCTACCTGCTGCACTTCGCCGCCGTCGCCTCCCCGCGCTCCACCGCCGACGGCAGCCGCGTCAGCGTCGAGACGCGGCGCGGCGACGTCGCCCGCCTCACCCCCGACGCCCTCGCCGGCGCCTCCCTCGTCACCGCCTCGGCCCTCCTCGACGTCCTCACCCGCGAGGAGGTCGACACCCTCGCCGCCGCCTGCGCGGGCGCCGGCTGCCCGGCGCTGCTGACCCTCTCCGTGGCCGGCCGCGTCGACCTCACCCCCAAGCTCCCGCTCGACGCGGAGATCACCGAGGCGTTCAACGCCCACCAGCGCCGTACCGGCCTGCTGGGCCCGGACGCGGTCACGGCGGCGTGCGAGGCGTTCGCCGGGCACGGCGCGACCGTCCACCTGCGACCGAGCCCTTGGCGGCTCGGTCCCGACGAGGCCGGGCTGACCGCCCAGTGGCTGCGCGGCTGGGTCGGCGCCGCCGTCGAACAGCGGCCGGAACTCGCGGCACCGGCCCAGAAGTACCTGGCCGCTCGCCTGGCGTCCTGCGCGACCGGCGAGTTGCGCGTCACCGTCCACCACACCGACCTGCTCGCGCTGGCCCGCCCGACCGGCGGGTCGTCATGAGCGCGCCGACGGTGAGCGCCCCGACGGGCAGTGCCCCGAGCGTGTCAGCGCCGCCGGCCCCTGCCCCGAGGCCGCCCGAATCCGTCCCGCCGCGCACCCGTCCCCGTCTCACCGCCCGCGCCCTGCGCACCCACCTCGGCACCCTCGCCGGCGTCGCGATCCTCGCCGTCCTGCTGTGGCGGACGGGCACCGGCGTCCTGCTGGACGGGCTGCGCCGGATCGACGCCCTCACGCTGCTGGCGGCCCTCGGCGTCGGCCTGGTCACCACCGCGTTCAGCGCCTGGCGTTGGCAGCTGGTGGCGCGCGGCCTGCGCATCCGGCTGTCCTTCGGACCCGCGCTGGCCGACTACTACCGGGCCCTGTTCCTCAACGCAGCCCTCCCCGGCGGCGTCCTCGGCGACGTGCACCGGGCCGTACGGCACGGGCAGAGCACCGGCGACCTCGGCCGCGGCGTCCGCTCGGTCGTCCTCGAACGGGCCGCCGGGCAGATCGTGCTGGCCGTCGTCGGGTCGGCCGTCCTGCTGACCGTCCCGTCCCCGGTGCTCGCCGGGACCCGGCACGTGCTGTTGCTGCTGACGTGCGCCGCGGCCGGCGCCCTCGCGATCGGCCTCGCCCTGCGCATGAACCGGACGCCCGCCGCCCGCCGGCGCCGCGCCCTGCTCGACGAGGCCCGCGAGGCGTTGCTGTCCCGCCGCAACGGACCCGGCGTCATCGGCTCGTCCGTCGTCGTCCTCGCGGGATACGTGGCGATGTTCCTGCTCGCCGCCCGCGTCACCGGCACCACCGCGTCCCCGGCCGTGCTGCTGCCGCTCGCGCTGCTCGCCCTGCTCGCGATGAGCCTGCCGCTCAACGTCGGCGGATGGGGGCCGAGGGAGGGCGTCACCGCCTGGGCGTTCGGCGCCGCGGGGCTGGGCGCGGACAACGGACTGGCCGTCGCGGTCGTGTACGGCGTGCTGAGTCTCGTGGCGAGCCTGCCCGGCGTCCTCGTCCTCGTGGCCCGCTGGTCCGCGGGCCTGAGGCGGACACCGGGCTATTCCGCGGCGGTCAGCAGCGAGAAATACGCCCCGAACGATTCCGCGAGACTCGCCAGCAGCGCCTTCCCCTTTTCCGCGTCCCCCAGCGAAGGGCGGCCTATGACTCCCGAATCGGTATAGGCGGACATACCCAGGCTGAGCAGATGACGGCGGTCGTCCGCGACGAAATCGGCGGTCTCGTGACCGGGCCTGACCCATTCCGGATGAGTGTGCAGAAGAACGGAGGTCTCGATTTCCCCCGCGTGCATGTCGGTGAGCAGCGAGGTCCGCACCCCGGCCCGCTCCCGCGCCGTCTCCCAGTCCTCCGCGGCCGGGAACAACGCCATGTGCTCACCGCGCGCGGAGGATTCCTGAACGACGTTTCCCAGGACATAGTTTCCGCCGTGCCCGTTGACGAGGACCAGCGCCTCGACGCCGGACCGGCGCAGCGAGTCGGCGATGTCCCGTATCACCGCGTGCAGGGTCACCGAGGAAATGCTCACCGTCCCCGGCCAGGCCGCGTGCTCGTGCGAGCAGGAGATCGTCACCGGAGGAAGGAGGTGCACCGGGTACGTGTCGGCTATCTCCCGCGCGACGGCGCAGGCGACGAGCGTGTCGGTCGCCAACGGAAGGTACGGGCCGTGCTGTTCGAAACTCCCCACGGGGAGGACGGCGACCTGCCATGAGACATCGGCGCCCCGCTTCCGTACGTCTTCCGTGGTGTCCGCCGGCAGCAGACCGTGTGCCGCCGACCGCATACCCGCATCGCTCATCGTTCACGGCCTTTCGTCTCTGTTGAGGAACCAGATCATGACAGAAAAAATCGGCGTACTCGGCAAGAAGTCACCGCAGCTCACGGGCGTGGAGCGGGTGGTCAGTTCCCCCCTGCCCACGGTGTACGGGGAGTTCCGGGCGGTCGGCTACCTCGACCACGACCGCGGTGACGAGCAAGTGGCCCTGGTCCACGGCGACATCGGCACCGAGGATGTCCTGACCAGGCTGCACTCCGAGTGCCTGACCGGCGACGCCTTCGGCTCGCAGCACTGCGAGTGCGGCGACCAGCTCGCCTCCGCGCTGCGCGCCGTCGTCGCCGAAGGACGCGGCGTCGTCGTCTACTTGAGAGGACACGAGGGCCGCGGCATCGGCCTGCTCGCCAAGCTGCGGGCGATGGCCCTGCAGGCGGAGGGCCTGGACACCGTCGAGGCGAACCTCGCCCTGGGGCTGCCGGTCGACGCCCGCGACTACGGCGTCGCCGCGCGGATCCTTGAGGACCTGGGGGTGCGCTCGGTCCGCCTGATGTCCAACAACCCGCGCAAGCGGGAGGCGCTGCTCGAGCACGGCATCAAGGTCGCCGAACAGGTTCCACTGCTGATACCGCCGTGCGAGAGCAACATCACCTATCTGCGGACCAAGCGGGAGCGGCTGGACCACCACCTGCCCCATCTGGACGCCGTGGCGCACTGGTCCTGACCGCGTGCGGACGGTGTCCTGGTGGCAGACAGGTGTGACACCCTCCGCCGGGAGGCAGCGTGCACGTGGTCCGTGAGGCGTCCGTCGTCGTCATCGGCGGCGGCGTGATGGGCACCGGCATCGCCTTGCGCGATGGCCCGGTGCGTCTCCCGTCCGCCGGCCGTGGGGGTGCGGCACATCCTGGACGGCTCGCTGCCGCCGGGCCTCGGCCGGGCCGCCGGGACGGCGGCCCGGTCCGAGGAGTGGCTGGACGAACTCGCCCGCGGCTGAATCCCGATCACTCGTCCTTGACGGCGTCGTGCACCAGTTGCTTCAGGTCCCGGAACATCGTGTGCGAGGTGCGCGGCCGTACCTGCGTCATGAACTGCACCGTCAGATCCCGGCCCGGGTCGACCCAGAACGTCGTGGTCGCCACCCCGCTCCAGCCGAAGGCGCCGAGCCCGGCCGGGGCGAGCGTGCGGGCCGGGTCGATCACCACGGAGACGCCGAGCCCGAAGCCGACGCCGTCGTTGCCGGGCTCGTCGTGGGCCGGGCGGCTGCCGAAGGAGCGCAGGTCGGCGCCGTCCGGCAACTGGTTGGTGGTCATCATGTCAACGGTCCCGGGCGTGAGCAGCCGGACCCCGTCGAGTTCGCCGCGGCGGCGCAGCAGCTCCATGAAGCGGTGCACGTCGTACGCGCTCGCCACCATGCCGCCGCTGCCCGACAGGAACCGCGGTCGGCCCCGCAGCGGCAGTCCGGGGATCGGTTCGATCCCGGTGCCGTCCTCCTTCTCCCCGTACATCTCGGCCAGCCGGACCGCCTGTTCGTCGCTGACCTCGAAGCCGGCGTCCGCCATCCCCAGCGGGCGGAAGATCCGCTCGGCGAGGTGCACGTCGAGCGGCTGCCCGGAGACCACCTCGATGACCCGGCCGAGCACGTTGCTGGCGACGGAGTAGTTCCACTGCGTGCCCGGATCGAACTGCAACGGCAGGCTCGCGTACACGTCGATCGTCTCGGCCAGGTCCGCGCCGGGCGGCACCGACGACTCCAGTCCGGCGTCGCGGTAGAGGGCGTCGACGGGATGGGTGTGGTAGAAGCCGAAGGTCAGACCCGAGGTGTGGGTCATCAGGTGCCGGATCAGTATGGGCCCCGACGCCGGGCGGGTACGGATGTCCGCGCCGGAGCCGCTCTCGTACACCCGCGCGTCGGCGAAGGCCGGCAGATGCCGGGCGACCGGGTCGTCCAGCGACAGCCTGCCCTCCTCCACCAGCATCAGCGCGGCCACCGAGGTGACCGGTTTGGTCATCGAGTAGATCCGCCACAGCGTGTCGGGTTCGACGGGCAGTTGGGCGGCGATGTCGCGGTGGCCGTGCGTGGTGAGGTGCGCGACCCGGCCGCCGCGCGCGACGGAGACGAGGCAGCCGGGCAGCCGGCCCTCGTCCACGCAGTGGGCGAAGTGCTGGTCGAGCCGGTCCAGTGCCTTCCCGTCCAGCCCCACCTCGCCCGGTTCCACCTCTTGTCGCAGCAGTGCCATCGCTCTACCTCCGCTCTCGTTCGTCGAGGTGCGATCGGGAATACCCCGCCCGGGCGCCCTCAGACCTCATCGTCGCGCAGGAACGCGCCGATGGTCCGCAGGAGAGCACCACTGTCCGCTCGCGGCGGGCGGCCGGGAATGTGCCGACCCGCGGGGCGGGTTGACCGAGGCATGAGTGAGGACGCACTGCTGAAGCTGCTTGCCGAAAGCAACAGTGGGGTGCTGGTCACCCTCCGGCGCGACGGTCGGCCCCAGTTGTCGAACGTCATGCACGCCTACAGTCCCGACGAGCGGATCATCCGGATCTCGGTCACCGACGACCGCGCCAAGACCCGCAACCTGCGCCGCGACCCGCGCGCGTCGTACCACGTGACCACCGCCGACCGCTGGGCCTACACGGTCGTCGACGGAACGGCCGACCTCACGCCCGTCGCCGCCGACCCGCACGACGACACGGTCGAGGAACTCGTCCGGCTCTACCGCGACATCAGCGGTGAGCACTCCGACTGGGACGACTACCGTGCCGCCATGGTCCGCGACCGGCGCCTCGTCATCCGGCTCCGGGTGGAGCGGGCCTACGGCGCTCCGCGGGCCTGAGACCGGCGGCTGGTCGTCTCCCGCCGGATCGGCCGTGTCGGCTGCCCGCTCACCGCGTGGTGGACGAGCGGGAGACCGGCACACGGGGTACTCGGCGCTTCGGAACGAGGCAAACGCCCGCCCGGACGGCCGGGGCGGCACTCGCCGGAGAAGAGAGGCTCATGAAGGACCAAGCGCACGCGCACGCGGTTCCCGCGGTCGGCACCGGCACGACCGGCGCCGACCTGCTGGGCATCTACCTCAACGACCACCTGGCCGGCGCCACCGCGGGCACGGAGCGGGCCCGTTCCCTGGCGGGGGCGCTCCAGGGGTCACCGTCCGGACCGGCGCTGCGCACCGTCGCGCAGGAGATCGGCGAGGACCGGGCGAGTCTGCTCGCGATCATGGACATGCTCGGCGTTCCGGTACGGCACTACAAGGTGTCCCTGGCCTGGGCGGCGGAGAGGGTCGGGCGGCTGAAGAGCAACGGGCGCCTGGTCGGCCGTTCGCCGCTGACCTCGCTGGTGGAGCTGGAGTTCCTGCGGCTCGCCGTGCAGGGCAAGGCCGCCGCGTGGCAGACACTGCGCCGGCTGGCGGACACGGACGGACGGCTCGACGCGCGGCTGCTGGACGAGCTGCTGGAGCGGGCCGAACGCCAGCAGGCCACCCTGGAGGAACTGCGCCTCGGCCAGGTCACGGAGACCTTCCGGCCGAGCTGACGGGACCGCGCACCGGCGGTACGCCCCGGGCGGGAAAGGGCTGTGCCGGGCGGGACGGGACCGCGGGACGGGGCTGTGCCAAGCGGGACGGGACCGCCTCCCGCCCGGACGGGATCGCCTCCCGCCCGGACGGGACCGCCTCCCGCCCGGACGGGACCGCGCCGGGCCGCCTCAGGGCTGGCCGGCGTGGGTGTGGCTGTGCGAGATCTCGTCGGGGCAGCCCCGGCCGCCGCCCCCGCGGTCGCACCGCCAGTCCCGTACGGCCAGTGCGAACGCGCCCAGCATCGGCAGCACGCCGCAGGCGACGGCGAGCGCGACGGCGGACCGGTAGTGCGCCTCGCCTCCGTCGCCGAGAGCCAGGTAGAAGAGGCCGGGCAGCGCCGCCGTACCCACGGCACCGCCCAGTCGCTGGCCCGTCTGCAGGGCGCCGCCCGCGGCGCCCGCCATCCGCACCGGCACGTCCCGCAGGGTCATCGTCACGTTGGGCGAGATGACACAGCCGCTGCCGAGGCCGCCGAGGAGCAGTGCCGGAGCCTGCAGCCACGCCGCCGTGTCGGCGGGCGCCCAGCGAAGGACGGCCGCGGCTCCGCCCAGCCCCAGAATGACGGCCGCCAGCCCGCACACCGTCAGCAGCCGTCCCAGTCGCTCCACCAGCCGCCCGGCCACCGCCGCGGCCACGGCCGACCCGACGGCGAACGGCGTCACGGCGAGCCCCGAAGCCAGCGGTGAGTAAGCCAGCCCGTTCTGGAAGAACAGCGCGAACACCAGCCACACCCCGCTGAAGCCCACGAAGTACAGCGTGGCGATGACGGCGCCCGTGACGTACCCGCGCGTCGACGTGGCCAGCCGGGGATCGAGCAGCGGCTGGCCGTGCCGCGCGACGACACGCCGTTCCCAGCGAACGAAGAGCACCAGGAGCGCCGCCCCCACGGGAAACAGCCACCACAGCGCCCGCACACCGCCGGACTCCGCCAGGACCAGGGGCAGCATGAGCGTCAGCACGCCCGCGCCGAGCAGCGCGACGCCGGGCAGGTCCAGCCGTTGCCCGCCGGAGGGCGCCGTCCTGGGCAGCAGGCGCAGGCCGAGGACCAGCGCGACCGCACCGACCGGCACGTTGACGTAGAAGATCCAGCGCCAGCCCCCGGGGCCGTCCGCGAGCGTGAGGATCAGCCCGCCGACCACCGGGCCGACGGCGCTGGAGAGGCCGACCGTCGCCCCGAACAGGCCGAAGGCCCGGCCCCGCTCGGCGCCCCGGAACAGCTGCTGGATGAGCGCGGAGTTCTGTGGTGCCAGGCACCCCGCGCACAGACCCTGGGCGACGCGGGCCACGACGAGCAGCACGATGGACGGAGCGGCTCCGGCGCAGGCGCTGCACGCCACGAAGCCGCCGAGGGCGACCAGGAAGATGCGGCGCCGGCCGATCGCGTCACCGATGCGGCCCGCCGTGACGAGGACCAGGGCGAACGCGAGGGCGTACCCGGAGACGACCCACTGGATCGCGGGCGCCGACGCGTGCAGGTCGCGCTGCATGGACGGCAGCGCGACCGCGACGATCGTGACGTCCAGCAGACTCATGAACCCGGCCACCAACGTCACCCACAGGGCGCGCCACCGCCTCGGATCGGCCCCGGCGGCCCTGCGGCCGGACGGTCCGCCGTTCCCCTCCGCCCGCGCCTTCGCGCTCATCACCGCTCCCTGCCGCCGCCTGCCGTCGTGTCCGTACCGACGTGCCGGTTTCCCGGCTCCGGGCCGGACACACGGCACACGGTCCGCTGATCGGCCAGGTGGCCGGGCGGGACGTGCTCGGACGGGCGGCCGGGCGGGGCGTGCTCGGCCGGGCGGCGAGGCGGGGCGTGCTCGGACGGGCCGCCGGGCCGGGGCGGGGCCCGGCGGGTGCGGGGCTCGGGGCGCCAGGTCGTGATCAGGGCCGCGGCGAGCAGGAGTTCGGCGATGTCACCGCCGTAGTACATGATCTCCGCCGCTGTGCGCACCTCGGCGGCGGGAGCGCGGACGTCGACCCAGAAACCGCCGTACATCAGCTGCGAGACGACGGCGTGTACGGCGATGGCGGCGCCCAGCCAGACCAGGCGGGCGCGGACGCCGGGCCGGGCGGGGGCGGGGTCGGGTCCGGCGACGACATGGGCGAACAGGCAGCCGGCGAGCAGGAAGTGGGCGTGCAGCAGCCAGTGCCCCGCCGGAAAGGTCGTGGTGGCGTTGTAGAGCGGGGTGAAGTACAGCGCCACGAGGCTGCCGGTGGACAGCAGCCACGCGGTGGCCGGATGCACCAGCGCCCGGGCGGGGCGGCTGTGCAGCAGGGCCGACAGCTGTCTGCCGCGCGCCGTGGGCAGGGTGCGCAGCAGCAGCGTGAGGGGAGCGCCGAGGACCAGGGCGAGCGGGGCGTACATCCCGACGAGCAGATGCTGGGTCATGTGGAGGCGGAAGTCGGCATGGGCCCGGGCCCCCACCGGAGGCAGCAGCGCCAGAGCGAGCAGGGCGAGCCCCGCGAGGAAACCGGCCGTCCGCCACCGGCTCCAGCCCCGTGCCGGGTTGCGCCGCCGTGCCTGGTGGGCCAGGCGCAGGTAGGCACCCGTGCACAGCAGCAGCGTCGGCGCGAGCAGCAGTACCGCGAGGGCGCCGCCGTCCGCGGGGTTCTGCGGGGCGTGCGGGCCGTGGTCCATCAGCCGTTCCCATGTCCCTGCCCGGCGCCCGGGGTCTCGGGGTCGAAGGCCCGCCCGCCGCGCTGGAGCAGCCACCCGCCCGCGACCAGCAGCGCGCCGAGGACCAGGAAGCCGATGTCCCACCAGATCTGGCCGTCACCCGCGTAGACGTGGTGGATGCCCAGGACGTGGTGGTCCACGACGCCCTCCACGAGGTTGAACAGCCCCCAGCCGGCCAGGATCCACCCCCACAGCACGCGCGAGGTCCACACGCGGCGGCGGTCGTGGGTCTCCCGGGAGTAGAGGACGGCGAGACCGAGCAGCACGGCGATCCAGCAGACGGTGTGGAAGAGGCCGTCCCAGACGGTGTTCATCTCCAGGCCCGGGACCGTCTTCGGGTCGTAGTACCTGATACCCACGTTGTCGGTGTTGGTGCTGGAGAGCATGTGGTGCCACTGGAGCAGTTGGTGCAGCAGGATGCCGTCGACGAAGCCGCCGAGCCCGACCCCGAGCACCAGCCCCGGCAGTCGCAGGCTCGCCGGCGCCCGAGCGGTGCCCGCCCGGGGTGCGGTCGTCGCCATGGTGGTCTCCGTCCGGTCTGCGCGGCGGTGCGAACTTCCAGCGTGCGCCGGTTTCCCGGATGCGGACGGCGTACTCACCCGAGCGCACGCGGATTGGCCCGCGCGGGCTACGGACCCACCGGATCCGGTCAGGCCGCGAGCGTGCGGCGGGTCACCGCCCGCCAGGGCTTGGCCGGGGTGCGCGCGAGCCGGACCCGGTACGTCGTTCTCGTCGCGTCGACCACGGGTTCGCCGAGGGTGATCCGGCCCGCCGCGTGGAGCCGGTCGCACTCGTCGGTGGGCAGGGCGACGTAGCAGCTGCCCTGGCCGGTCGCGGGGTCGTAGGGCCGCCAGTAGCTGTAGCGGCGGCGGCCGTCCGCGTGCACGGTGACGAACACCGGGGTGCTCGGGTCGGAGACGATGCGCGCTATGTCCGCGCCGGTCCGGCCGGCGGGGGCGGAGGACCGGGTGCGGGACACGAGCCTGGCCGGACGTCGGTCCTGCGGGGCGGGAGCTGGGCCGGAGGTGAGCGGCATCGTCGCAACCTTTCGCGGGTGGGTGATCGAGACCGACTACCCGGCACGGCCGTTGTTGATCTCTCTTCGCGGCATTCTGCAGCACGCCACTGACACGACCGGTCCCCACGACACCGCCCCGTGGTACACCCAGGTTCCGGCTGCTCACCGGGCGGGAACCCGACAGCGCGCGGATGCTCGCGACATCGCCGAGCCGGCGGGCACCGTTCCGGCCGGGAAGTAGGAGGATCCGGCATGCGCGGGACAGGAGGTGCTCCCATGCGTACGTCCATCGCCACCGTCTCCCTGAGCGGATCGCTCACCGAGAAGCTCACCGCCGCCTCCCGGGCCGGCTTCGACGGCGTCGAGCTCTTCGAGAACGACCTGCTCGCCAGTCCCCTCACCCCCGAGGGGATCCGCGCCCGCTGCGCCGACCTGGGCCTGAGCATCGACCTCTACCAGCCGATGCGGGACGTCGAGGCCGTCCCGGCGGAGGAGTTCGCCCGCAACCTGCGCCGCGCCCGGCACACGTTCGAGCTGATGCGCAGGCTCGGTGCCGGCACCGGCCTCGTCTGCTCCAGCGTCTCCCCGCTCGCCGTCGACGACGACGCCCTCGCCGCCGAGCAGCTGAGCCGGCTCGCCGACCTCGCCCAGGACTTCGGCATCCGCGTCGCCTACGAGGCGCTCGCCTGGGGACGGCACGTCCACACCTACGACCACGCCTGGCGCATCGTCGAGCGGGCGGACCATCCGGCGCTCGGTACCTGCCTGGACAGCTTCCACATCCTCTCCTGCGGCTCGGACCCCAAGGGCATCGAGGACATCCCCGGTGAGAAGATCTTCTTCCTGCAGCTCGCCGACGCCCCGCTGCTCGCGATGGACGTCCTGCGGTGGAGCCGCCACTACCGCTGCTTCCCCGGCCAGGGCGGCTTCGACGTCGTCGGGCTGGTGCGGCACGTGCTGCGCACCGGGTACGCCGGTCCGCTCTCCCTGGAGGTCTTCAACGACGTCTTCCGGCAGGCCGAGGCCGGCCCGACGGCCGTCGACGCCCGCCGCTCCCTGCTGGTGCTGCAGGAGGCCGTCGGCACGGCCGGTCTGCCCGCGCCCGTCGTTCCCACCGGTGTCGCCTTCGCCGAGCTGGTCACCAGCGACACCGAACCCGTCTCGGCGCTGCTCGCCGCCCTCGGCTTCGCCCGCACCGCACGCCACCGCACCAAGCCGGTCGACCTCTGGCAGCAGGGCGAGGCCCGGATCCTGGTCACCACCGGACCGGCCGTACGCCGCGGCGGCACCCGGCTCGCCGCCGTGGGACTGCAGTCGCCCGATCCGGCCGCCGCGGCCGAACGCGCCGAGGCGCTCCTCGCCCCGGTGCTGCCCCGCCGCCGGGACTCGCGGGACGCACCGCTGGACGCGGTCGCCGCGCCCGACGGCACGGAGCTGTACTTCTGCGGCTCCGACCGGTGGCGCGCCGACTTCGACCCCGTCGCCCACAACCCCGCCGCCTCCGGGGTGCGGCACATCGACCACCTGGCGCTCACCCAGCCCTGGCACCACTTCGACCAGGCGGCCCTCTTCTTCCGCAGTGTGCTCGGCCTGCACGCGCAGGAGAGCGTGGACGTCGCCGACCCCTACGGCCTGCTGCGCAGCCGTGCCGTCACCAACGACGACGGCAGTGTCCGGATCGCGCTCTCCGTCGGCGCGGCGCCCACCGACGACACGGTCCGCGCCCGGCACGTCGCGCTGGCCACCGACGACGTCGTCGCCGCGGCCCGGCGCTTCCGGGCCGCGGGGGGCCGTCTCCTGCCCGTCCCCGCGAACTACTACGACGACCTCGCGGCCCGGTACGAGCTGCCGGAGGAGGAGCTCTCGACGTACCGCGAGCTGGGCGTGCTGTACGACCGGGACGCGCACGGAGTCTTCCGCCACTGCTCCACGCGGACCGTCGGCCGGGTCTTCATCGAGCTGGTCCAGCGCGACGGCGGCTACCGCGGCTACGGCGCGGTGGACGCCCCCGTCCGGCTGGCCGCCCAGCAGGCGGTGCGGGCGGTCACTGGCGGCTGATCATCCGACTCACGCCCGCGGCGACCGTGGTGGCGAGGATCCAGCCGGTGAGGACGAGGACGTAGGCCAGCGCCTGGTACCAGCCGCGCGGGGCGAACGCGGATTCCTGGCCGAAGGAGATCACCGGCAGCAGCAGGTCGAGCGTGTAGAACACCGGGTTGAAGTCGGGCGCCTCGGCCGGCTTCAGCGCGGGCGGGTGGCGCAGGGCGTACACGACGGATCCGACGCATATCAGCGACAGGAGCCAGCCCGCCGCCCGCAGCGGCCGGTAGCCGTAGCCGACGGTGGCGTCCTGGAGATGGCCCCACAGGCGCTGCAGCCCGGAGAGCGTGCCGCGGTGGCGGCGCTGCTTGGCGAGCTGCACCAGCCGGGCGGCACGGTCGTCGCCGATGCGCTGGTAGGCGCCGGTCAACTGCTCGTAGGCGTGCGGGACATAGCCGTCCCCGTCGCGCTCCAGCATGGGCAGTCGGCGCTCGGCGGGCTCGTGCGGGGTGAGGGTGGTGTAGGTGAGGCTGTTGAGCAGGACCCGCTCCGGCAGCATCTCCGGTTCCACCAAGAGGACTTCGAGCTGGGCGCGCCGCAGGTTGAGCGTGCCCTCCACGCGCGGGCCCTGGCGCAGCCACAGCTCGCCGATCGTGCTGCTGCTCGCCCGCAGCGCCGGGCCGGAGGGGTTCGACAGCCGCGAGTAGGACAGGTCGAGGCGCCCTCCGATCCGGGCGCCGCGCAGTCCGATCCAGCCCTGGACGTGCGCGTGCCGCATCAGGACGTGGCCGCCGACACCGAGCGTCTCCGCGTCGAGTGCGGGGAGTCCGGAATGGCCGAGCTCGGCCTCGTTGAGGTTGACCGTCCCGCCGACGTCGGCGCCGGTGAGCCGTATCTCACCCCGGACCCGCAGCCCGGGTGCCCACAGGTCGTCGCCCACGGTCACCTGGTTGAGCTGGAGCACCGGTTCCGCCCCGTCCGGCGCGCTGATCCGCGCGCCCTCCATGTACAGGGTCCCGGCGATCTGGGCCCCGCCGAGCCGTACCACGCCCCGGAACCGGGACCGCGTCATGCGCAGGATGCCGTCGACGTGCATGCCGTGGGAGACCAGCCCCGGCAGCAGGGACTCGCTGATGTTGAGCTCGCGCAGCCGGCAGCCGTAGAAGCGGGGCACTTCGTCGAAGTGGCAGTGCCGCAGCCGGGCGGGGTGGTCGAGCGTCGCGTACTGCAGATCGAGCACGCCCGTGACGCGGGCGCCCGCCAGGTCGAGCAGGGCGACTTCCCCGTCGTCCTGGGGCGCGGTGAGGAGCAGCGAGCGCAGCACGGCCGCCCGGACGGTCCGCTCCGGTCCCCAGCCCGTCCCCGCCGCGACGTCCTCGTCGGCCCTCGTGCGGAAGTCCACGGACTCGCCGCGCGGGAAGGCCCGCCACACCCGCAGTTCGGCCGGTGTCAGATCGTCGATCTCCATCGCGGGTGACTCTGACCCGACCGAACCACGCGTGTCAACGGGGCATTTACGGCCGTACGTTCCACTCCGCGACGACCGGCCGGCCGTGCTCCGTCGACAGCCGGCTCACCGTGCCCGTCGCCAGCTGGAACAACCGCCCGTCGGCGGGCGGCAGCCCGAGCCGGCGGGCCGTCAGGACGCGCAGGAAGTGGCCGTGCGCCACCAGGACCACGTCGCCGTCGGCGAGCGCGTCCCCGACCCGGGCGAGGACCCGGTCGGCGCGGGCGCCGACCTCGGCCGGCGACTCGCCCGGGTGTCCCTCGGCGCCCGGCGGCACTCCGTCCGTCCACAGGTTCCAGCCGGGACGGGTGCGGTGGATCTCCCGGGTGGTCACGCCCTCGTAGCCGCCGTAGTCCCATTCGTGCAGGTCGGGGTCCGGTACGACCCCGACGACGCCCGCCAGTTCGGCGGTGCGTGTCGCGCGGCCCAGCGGGCTGGTCAGCGCGAGAGCGAACGTCCGGCCGGTGAGGAGTGGAGCGAGGGACTTGGCCTGTTCCTCGCCGTGCCCGGTCAGGGGCAGGTCGGTCCAGCTGGTGTGCTGTCCCGTGACGCTCCACTCCGTCTCACCGTGGCGGACCAGCAGCAGATCCCCCACGGTCGGTCACTTCTCCGACGACTCGACGGCGTGCCCGCCGAACTGGTTGCGCAGCGCCGCGACCATCTTCATCTGCGGGGAGTCGTCCTGCCGGGAGGCGAACCGCGCGAACAGCGAGGCCGTGATCGCGGGCAGCGGCACGGCGTTGTCGATCGCCGCCTCCACCGTCCAGCGGCCCTCGCCGGAGTCCTCCGCGTAGCCGCGCAGCTTGTTGAGGTGCTCGTCGGTGTCGAGGGCGTTGACCGCGAGGTCCAGCAGCCAGGAGCGGATGACCGTGCCCTGCTGCCAGGAGCGGAAGACCTCGCGGACGTTGTCGACCGAGTCGACCTTCTCCAGCAGCTCCCAGCCCTCGGCGTAGGCCTGCATCATCGCGTACTCGATGCCGTTGTGGACCATCTTCGCGAAGTGGCCCGCGCCCACCTTGCCCGCGTGGACGTAGCCGTACGGCCCGTCCGGCTTGAGGGCGTCGAAGATCGGCTTCAGCCGGTCGACGTGCTCCTTCTCCCCGCCGACCATCAGCGCGTAGCCGTTCTCCAGGCCCCACACGCCGCCGGAGACGCCCGCGTCGACGAAGCCGATGCCGTGCTTGCCGAGTTCCTCGGCGTGCTTCTCGTCGTCCGTCCAGCGGGAGTTGCCGCCGTCGATGACGGTGTCGCCGGGCTTGAGCACGCTCGAGAGCTGGTCGATCACGCCCTGGGTGGCGTGGCCGGCCGGGACCATGACCCAGACCGCGCGCGGCGCCTGGAGCCGGTCGGCGAGCTCGACCAGGTTCTTCACGTCGGAGAGCTCGGGATTGGTGTCGTATCCGACGACCTCGTGACCGGCGCTGCGCAGACGCTCGCGCATGTTGCCGCCCATCTTGCCGAGACCCACAAGACCGATCTGCATGTCAGCTCACTTTCCTCAGTTCGCGGTAGGCGGCCACCAGCGCGGCCGTGGAGGGGTCGAGACCGGGGACTTCGGCGCCCTCGGTCAGGGCGGGTTCGACGCGCCTGGCGAGAACCTTGCCGAGTTCCACGCCCCACTGGTCGAAGGAGTCGATGTTCCAGATCGCGCCCTGCACGAACACCTTGTGCTCGTACAGCGCGACCAGCTGGCCGAGGACCGACGGGGTCAGCGCCGGGGCCAGGATCGTGGTGGTCGGGTGGTTGCCCAGGAAGGTGCGGTGCGGCACCTGCTCCTCGGGCACGCCCTCGGCGCGGACCTCGTCCGCGGTCTTGCCGAAGGCGAGCGCCTGACCCTGCGCGAACAGGTTGGCCATCAACAGGTCGTGCTGTGCCTTGAGTTCGTCGCTCAGCTCACCGGCGGGGCGGGCGAAGCCGATCAGGTCGGCGGGGATGAGCCGGGTGCCCTGGTGGATCAGCTGGTAGTAGGCGTGCTGCCCGTTGGTGCCGGGCGTGCCCCACACCACCGGCCCGGTGGTCCACCCCACCGTGCGTCCGTCACGGTCCACCGACTTGCCGTTGGACTCCATGTCGAGCTGCTGCAGGTAGGCCGTGAACCTGGACAGGTAGTGACTGTACGGCAGCACGGCGTGCGACTCGGCCTCGAAGAAGTTGCCGTACCAGATGCCCAGCAGGCCCATGATCAGCGGGGCGTTGGCCTCGGCGGGCGCGGTCCTGAAGTGCTCGTCGACGATCCGGAACCCGTCGAGCATCTCCCGGAACCGCTCAGGACCGATCGCGATCATCAGCGACAGCCCGATCGCCGAGTCGTACGAGTAGCGGCCGCCGACCCAGTCCCAGAACTCGAACATGTTGTCCGCGTCGATGCCAAACTCGGTGACCTTCCCGGCGTTCGTCGACAGGGCGACGAAGTGCCGGGCGACCGCCTTGGGGTCGCCGTCCAGCCCGGCGAGCAGCCACGACCGCGCCGAGGTGGCGTTGGTGATCGTCTCGATGGTGGTGAACGTCTTGGACGCGACGACGAACAGCGTCTCGGCCGGATCGAGGTCCCGGACCGCCTCGTGCAGGTCGGCGCCGTCGACGTTCGACACGAACCGCACCGTCAGCGAGCGGTCGGTGTACGCGCGCAGCGCCTCGTACGCCATCGCCGGGCCCAGGTCGGAGCCGCCGATGCCGATGTTGACGACGTTGCGGATGCGCTTGCCGGTGTGGCCGGTCCACTCGCCGGAACGGACTCGCTCGGCGAAGGCGCTCATCCTGTCCAGGACGGCGTGCACCTTCGGGACCACGTTCTCGCCGTCGACCTCGATCACCGCGTCCCGCGGGGCGCGCAGCGCGGTGTGCAGGACCGCCCGGTCCTCGGTGATGTTGATGCGCTCACCGCGGAACATGGCGTCGCGCAGACCGGACACGCCGGTGGCGGCGGCGAGTTCCTGCAGCAGGGCGAGCGTCTCGTCGGTGACCAGGTGCTTGGAGTAGTCGATGCGCAGGTCGCCGACCCGGACCACGTACCGTTCGGCGCGCCCGGGATCGGCCGCGAACAGCTCGCGCAGCCGCGGCCGCTGCATCGCCTCCGAGCGGTGGTCCTCCAGGGCGGTCCACTCGGGCCGCCGCGTCAGCACGGGGATGTCAGACATGGGAGAGCGTCTCCTCGGCGCCCTGGCCCCGCAGGGCCACGGCGTACATCTCGTCGGCGTCGAGGCGCCTGAGCTCCTCGGCGATGAGTTCGGAGGTCGGGCGCACCTTCAGCGCCAGGGTGCGCGGTGGCTGGCCGGGCAGGGACAGGGTCGCCAGCGGGCCCTCGGGCCGGTCGATGACGATCTCGCCGGTCTCCGTGCCCAGCCGTACGCCGGTCACGACCGGCCCGGCGGTCTCCACCCGGTGGACCGTGACGTGCAGCCGCGCCTCCAGCCAGCGCGCCAGCAGCTCGGCGCTGGGGTTGTCGGCCTCGCTCTCCACGGCCGCCGAGGTGATCGGCAGCCGCGCCTGGTCCAGGGCCGCCGCCAGCATCGAGCGCCAGGGGGTCAGGCGGGTCCAGGCGAGGTCGGTGTCGCCGGGCGCGTAGGACCGGGAGCGGGTCTCCAGCGCGGCCAGCGGTGCCTCGACG
Source organism: Streptomyces chromofuscus (assembly GCF_015160875.1). Lineage (NCBI taxonomy): Bacteria > Bacillati > Actinomycetota > Actinomycetes > Kitasatosporales > Streptomycetaceae > Streptomyces > Streptomyces chromofuscus. The sequence continues at coordinate 6,964,168 of NZ_CP063374.1, forward strand.
GCGTACATGTCGGTGATCCGGCGCTGGGCGAGCGCCCCGAGCGGGTCCTTGGCGGGCACGTCGGGCGCGTTCACCGGCCACCACACGACGACCGGCGCGTCGGGCAGCAGCAGCGGCAGCACCACGGAGTCGGCGTGGTCGGACACCTCGCCGTAGGTGCGCAGCACGACCGTCTCGCCGGTGCCGGCCTCGGAGCCGACGCGCACCTCGGCGTCGAGCCGGGACTGCGTGCGGTCGCGCGGGGAGCGCGCGTGCCGCTTGATCACGACCAGGGTGCGCGAGGGGTGCTCGTGCGAGGCCTCCTCCGCGGCCTTGATCGAGTCGTAGGCGTTCTCCTCGTCCGTGACGATCACCATCGTCAGGACCATGCCCACGGCCGGCGTGCCGATGGCGCGGCGGCCCTGCACCAACGCCTTGTTGATCTTGCTTGCCGTGGTGTCGGTCAGGTCGATCTTCATGGCCTGCGCCAGCTCCGTCCGTCTCGTGCGAGCATCTCGTCGGCTTCCGCGGGACCCCAGGTGCCCGCGACGTACTGCGCGGGCCTGCCGTGTGCGGCCCAGTGCTCCTCGATCGGGTCGAGGATCTTCCAGGACTCTTCCACCTCCTGGTGACGGGGGAACAAATTGGCGTCACCCAGGAGGACGTCGAGGATGAGCCGCTCGTACGCCTCCGGACTGGACTCCGTGAACGACTCGCCGTACGCGAAGTCCATCGTCACGTCCCGGATCTCCATGGACGTGCCCGGCACCTTGGAACCGAACCGGACCGTCATGCCCTCGTCCGGCTGGACGCGGATCACGATCGCGTTCTTGCCGAGCTCCTCGGTGGCCGTCGAGTCGAACGGGGAGTGCGGCGCCCGCTGGAAGACCACCGCGATCTCCGTGACCCGGCGGCCCAGGCGCTTGCCGGTGCGCAGGTAGAAGGGCACACCCGCCCAGCGGCGGTTGTCGACGTTCAGCTTGATCGCGGCGTAGGTGTCCGTCGTGGACGCCGGATCGATGCCGTCCTCCTCCAGGTAGCCGCGCACCTTCTCGCCGCCCTGCCACGCACCCGTGTACTGGGCGCGCACGGTGTGCAGGCCGATGTCCTCGGGCAGCTTCACCGCCTTCAACACCTTCAGCTTCTCCATCAGCAGCGAGGCCGCGTCGAAGGCGGCGGGCTCCTCCATCGCAGTGAGGGCCATCAGCTGCAGGAGGTGGTTCTGGATGACGTCCCGGGCCGAGCCGATGCCGTCGTAGTAGCCGGCCCGGCCGCCGATGCCGATGTCCTCGGCCATCGTGATCTGCACGTGGTCGACGAAGGACCGGTTCCAGATCGGCTCGAACATCTGGTTGGCGAAGCGCAGCGCCAGGATGTTCTGGACGGTCTCCTTGCCCAGGTAGTGGTCGATCCGGAACACCTGCTCCGGGTCGAACACGTCGTGCACGATCGCGTTGAGCTCCTGGGCCGACCGCAGGTCGTGGCCGAACGGCTTCTCGATCACCGCGCGCCGCCAGGAACCCCGCGGAGCGTCGGCCAGCCCGTGCTTCTTCAGCTGCTGGACGACCTTCGGGAAGAACTTCGGCGGCACCGACAGGTAGAAGGCGTAGTTGCCGCTGGTGCCCTGGGAGGCGTCCAGCTCATCCACGGCGGAGCGCAGCTGCTTGAACGCGTCGTCGTCGTCGAAGTCGCCGGGGATGAACCGCATGCCCTCGGCGAGCTGCTGCCAGACCTCCTCCCGGAACGGGGTCCGCGCGTACTCGCGCACCGCGTCGTGCACCACCTCTGCGAAGTCCTGGTCCGCCCAGTCCCGGCGGGCGAACCCGACGAGCGAGAAGCCCGGCGGCAGCAGGCCCCGGTTGGCCAGGTCGTAGACGGCCGGCATCAGCTTCTTGCGGGACAGGTCGCCGGTCACGCCGAAGATGACCAGCCCGGAGGGGCCGGCGATCCGGGGCAGGCGGCGGTCCTGGGCGTCGCGCAGCGGGTTGGTCCAGGCGGCGGAGGGGGCGACCGGCGCGGACGCCTCCTTCGCGATCTGCTCCCGCGTCCTGTCTTCCGTGCTCATTCCCCGTCAACTCCCTTGCCGGTCAGCGACTTCGTCACGGCGTCCAGCAGCTCCTGCCAGGCGGCCTCGAACTTGGCGACACCCTCGTCCTCCAGCTGCCGCACCACCTCGTCGTACGAGATCCCCAGCCGCTCGACGGCGGCGAGATCGGCCCGCGCCTGCGCGTAGCCGCCGCTCACCGTGTCGCCGTGGATGTCGCCGTGGTCGGCGGTGGCGTTCAGCGTGGCCTCCGGCATGGTGTTCACCGTGCCGGGCGCCACCAGGTCCTCCACATACAGGGTGTCCTTGTAAGCGGGATCCTTCACACCGGTCGAGGCCCACAGCGGCCGCTGCTTGTTCGCCCGCGACCCGGCCAGGACGGTCCACCGGGCGGCAGACGGTGTCGGATGGCCGGCGGAGCCGAACACCTCCTCGTACGCCGCGTAGGCGAGCCGCGCGTTGGCGAGCGCCGCCCGGCCCTTGAGGGCCAGCGCCTCGTCCGTGCCCAGCACCGTCAGCCGCTTGTCGACCTCGGTGTCGACGCGGGAGACGAAGAAGGACGCCACGGAGTGGATGCCGGCCAGGTCGATCCCCGCCGCCTGTGCCTTCTCCAGGCCGGCCAGGTAGGCGTCCATGACCTCGCGGTAGCGCTCCAGCGAGAAGATCAGCGTGACGTTGACGCTGATGCCGGCGCCGATCACCTCGGTGATCGCCGGCAGGCCCGCCTTCGTCGCCGGGATCTTGATCATGACGTTCGGCCGGTCGACGAGCCAGGCGAGCTGCCGGGCCTCGGCGATCGTGGCCGCCGTGTCGTGGGCGAGGCGCGGGTCGACCTCGATGGAGACCCGGCCGTCCCGGCCGCCGGTGGCCTCGTACACGGGCCGCAGGACGTCCGCGGCGGCCCGGACGTCGGCGGTGGTCATCATGCGCACCGCCTCGTCGACCGTGACGCCCCGCACGGCGAGGTCGGCGAGCTGCTCCTCGTACCCCTCGCCGGAGCCGATCGCGGCCTGGAAGATGGACGGGTTGGTGGTGACGCCCACGACGTGCTTCGTGGCGACGAGTTCGGTGAGGCCGCCGGACGTGATCCGCTTGCGCGACAGGTCGTCCAGCCAGATCGACACGCCCTCGTCGGACAGGCGCTTGAGTGCTCCCGCGGTGGCGGATGCTTCGGTCACAGTGATCATCTTCTTTCTGGCGATCGGATCAACCACGCGCGGCAGCCAGTGATTCCCGGGCTGCGGCGACGACGTTTTCGGCGGTGAGGCCGAACTCGGCGAACAGGGTCTTCGCGTCGGCGGAGGCGCCGAAGTGTTCGAGGGAGACGATGCGTCCTGCGTCACCTACGAAGCGGTACCACGTCAGCCCCACCCCCGCCTCGACAGCGACACGCGCCTTCACGGACGGCGGAAGCACCCGCTCGCGGTACTCCCGCGGCTGCTCCTCGAACCACTCCACGGACGGCATCGACACCACCCGGGTCGGCACACCGGCCTCCTGGAGGCGCTCTCGCGCCTCGACGGCCAGCTGCACCTCGGATCCGGTGGCGACGAGGAGGACCTGGGGCGTGCCGCCCTCGGCCTCGAACAGCACGTAACCGCCGCGCGCCGCGTCCTCGTTCGGCTCGTAGGTCGGTACGCCCTGCCGGGTGAGGGCGAGGCCGTGCGGCGCGGGGTTCGTGGTGTGCCGCCGGAGTATCTCGGCCCAGGCGACGGCCGTCTCGTTGGCGTCGGCCGGACGGACGACGTTCAGCCCCGGGATGGCGCGCAGGGCGGCGAGGTGCTCGACGGGCTGGTGGGTCGGCCCGTCCTCGCCGAGGCCGATGGAGTCGTGCGTCCAGACGTACGTCACCGGCAGCTGCATCAGCGCGGACATGCGCACGGCGTTGCGCATGTAGTCGGAGAAGACCAGGAACGTGCCGCCGTAGACGCGGGTGTTGCCGTGCAGGGCGATGCCGTTCATCTCCGCGGCCATCGAGAACTCGCGGATGCCGAAGTGCACCGTGCGGCCGTACGGGTCGGCCTCCGGCAGCGGATTGCCCCGGGGCAGGAAGGACGAGGTCTTGTCGATGGTCGTGTTGTTCGACCCGGCCAGGTCGGCGGAGCCGCCCCACAGCTCGGGGATCACCGGGCCGAGCGCCTGCAGCACCTTGCCGGACGCGGCCCGGGTGGCGACCGCCTTGCCCGCCTCGAAGACCGGCAGCTTCTCCTCCCAGCCCGTGGGCAGCTCGCCCTTGCTGACGCGGTCGAACTCGGCGGCCCGCTGCGGCTCGGCGTCCCGCCAGGCGGCGATCCGCTTGTCCCACTCGGCGTGCGCCTCGGCGCCCCGGTCGAGGGCCCGGCGGGTGTGGGCGAGCACCTCGTCGGAGACCTCGAAGGTCTTCTCCGGGTCGAAGCCGAGGACGCGCTTGGTGGCCGCCACCTCGTCCTCGCCCAGCGCCGAGCCGTGGGAGGCCTCGGTGTTCTGCGCGTTCGGGGCGGGCCAGGCGATGATCGTGCGCATCGCGACGATGGAGGGGCGGCCGGTCTCGGCCTGCGCCGCCCTCAGCGCCGCGTACAGCGCGGGGACGTCGATGTCGCCGTTCGCGGCGGGCTCGATCCGCTGGGTGTGCCAGCCGTAGGCCTCGTACCGCTTCAGGACGTCCTCGGAGAAAGCGGTCGCGGTGTCGCCCTCGATGGAGATGTGGTTGTCGTCGTAGAGGAAGACGAGGTTGCCGAGCCGCTGATGGCCCGCCAGCGACGAGGCCTCGGCGGAGACGCCCTCCTGGAGGTCGCCGTCGGAGACGATCGCCCAGATGGTGTGGTCGAAGGGCGAGGTGCCCTCGGGGGCGTCCGGGTCGAACAGGCCGCGCTCGTAGCGGGCCGCCATCGCCATGCCGACGGCGTTGGCGACACCCTGCCCGAGCGGCCCGGTGGTGGTCTCGACGCCCGCGGTGTGCCCGTACTCGGGGTGACCCGGGGTCCGCGAACCGTGGGTGCGGAACGCCTTGAGGTCGTCGAGCTCCAGCTCGTACCCGGCGAGGTGGAGCTGGGTGTAGAGGGTGAGCGAGGTGTGCCCGGGGGAGAGGACGAAGCGGTCGCGGCCGGCCCACTCCGGGTCCGCCGGGTCGTGCCGCATCAGCTTCTGAAAGATCGTGTACGCGGCCGGGGCGAGGCTCATCGCGGTGCCGGGGTGGCCGTTGCCCACCCGCTGTACCGCATCGGCCGCCAGCAGGCGGGCGGTGTCGACGGCACGCCGGTCGAGGTCGGTCCACTCGAAACTGCCGGGGCCGTCGGGTGTCTGCGTGCTCATCTGCAGGAAGTCCTCTTCAAAAGGTCAATGAATCCAGCGTTTCGGCTGGTCGGACGCGTTGAACCTTAAAAGTCTGACTTTTCGTTCGGAAGGTTGGGGTGTGCCAGCCTGTGGTGAATGTGGGACACGCCCACGCGCACAGAGGTGGCACGAGAGGGACATGACGGACAGAACTATCCAAGGTGGTGGCACGGGGGACGACATCCGCACGTTCGCCTTCCCGGTGGAGCGCACCGTCTGCGGCGTCGGCATGCAGATCGGCACGATGGACCCCGGCCACGTCTGGCGCTCCGACGCTCCGCTGGACCGCATCCACCGCATCGACTTCCATGTCGTGATGGTCTTCAGTGGCGGACCCGTCCGGCACATGGTCGACTTCACCGAGTACGAGGCGAGCGCCGGCGACGTGCTGTGGATCCGCCCGGGACAGGTGCACCGCTTCGCGGCCACGAGCGAGTACCGCGGAACGGTCCTCGCCATGCAGCCCGGCTTCCTCCCCCGGGCCACGGTCGAGGCCACCGGCCTGTACCGCTACGACCTCCCGCCCCTGCTGCGCCCCGACGCCGCCCGCCTCGCGGCCCTGCGCGCCTCCCTGTCCCATCTGCGCCGCGAGTACGAGGACGCGGCGACGCTCCCGCTGAGCCTGCACACCGCGGTACTGCGCCACTCCCTCAGCGCGTTCCTGCTGCGGCTGTCGCACCTGGCGGCCGGCTCGGCGGCGGACGGGCAGCAGACGGACACCACCTTCACGCTCTTCCGGGACGCGGTCGAGCGGGACTTCGCCACCAACCACAGCGTCAGCGCCTACGCCGACGGCCTCGGCTACTCCCGCCGGACCCTGGTCCGAGCGGTCCGCGCCGCCACCGGCGACACCCCCAAGGCCTTCATCGACAAGCGTGTCGTCCTGGAGGCCAAACGTCTCCTCGCCCACACCGACCTGCCGATCGGCCGCGTCGGCGCGTCGGTCGGCTTCCCGGACGCGGCGAACTTCTCCAAGTTCTTCCACCAGCACACCGACATGACGCCGGCGGCGTTCCGGGCGGAGCTGCGCCGGGTTCCCTGACTAGAGGGTCCTGGCGTGTCACGCGCTGCCCGCGTGCAGGTCGAGGGTGCGCAGGGCCAGATGGTCGCGGATCCGCTGGACGCACGTCTGCCACTGGCGGGTGAAGCCCGGGCGGGCTTCCAGGTGGGTCCACACCTCGTCGAGGCCCGGTGCGACGTCGACCGCCGGCAGCCACAGGTGCAGCAACTGGTCGACGACGGTGCGCAGGTCGCCCGGCGCCGCGGCGGGACCGTGGCCGGAGCAGGCGCGGTCGACCACGGGCGTAACGGTGCTCAGGAGCCAGTCGTGCAGGGCCACGTCCTCGCACAGGGCGGTCAGTTGTTCCGGTGTGGCCGTGGCCGTCGCGGCGAAGCCCAGCCGCAAGGTCCGCACTTCCTGGTCGAGGAGGGTGAACGCGCCGCGGAAGCCGTCGCCGCCCAGCACCGAGGCCCAGCGCAGCCGGGTGCGCCGGGCCCGCAACGGGGCCCGCCGATCGAGCAACGGAGCCGACCGGAGCCGACCGAGCAGTGCCTCGCTCACCGCTCCGGGGTCCAGGTCTGCGGGATCACGAGCGGTCAGGAAGCGGGTCGCGACCTCCGCCGCAGTACCCCGGCCGCTCAGCTCGACGACACCCGGCCGGCCCAGGTAGTGGCCCCAGGGCAGCCTGCGGTCGCCCCCCGTGGTCAGCACGGCACGCGTCGAGCCCTGGACGACCCGGCCGTCCACCACGCCCACCCGGGTCACCAGAGTGCCGACTCCCCGTACGCGGGCACCGGACCCGGTGGTCATCGGGCAGTCGACGCCGTGCAGGACGTCCGCGGACACCGCCCGCCGGACGGGCCGCTCCCGCGCCCGGACGCGTTCCCCGGGCACGAGGTCCAGCAGCGTCGTGACCGCCGGGGGTGGCAGCGGCCGTACGTTCATGAGCAGCCCGGTGCGGATCTCGCCGACCACGACGAGCGGTTCCCCCCGCTCCCCGGCCGGCCCCGTCACGTGCCGCCCCCTCGGGTGCCGGTCGTGGTGAAGGCGTACAGAACCCGTTCGCTCACAGCACTCGGCAGTTGCAGACCTTCGGCCGCGCTGCGTTCGGCGACCTGCCGCATCGCGGCCGGGTCCGCCGCGGTGTGGTCGAGGATCACGCGCACGGCGTGCTCGACCGGCAGGAAGCGGCTGTCCAGGACGGAGAAGGTGCGGTACGCGCAGAACGGCGCGGCCTGCGGGTTCAGCCGTACCAGCGGACTCAGGTCCCGCCAGTCGTGGGGGAACTCCTCCTCGGCCCAGGGCTGTGCCGTCAGGACGACCTCACCCCGGTTCCGCAGCAGCCCCAGTCGCAGCATCTGCCACACGGCGGCCAGGAACGGACACGACCACAGGCGCGTGCCCGCCTTGTCCTCGGACCACAACTGGGCGTCGAGGAACACGGAGTGGCGGCGTGCGCCCAGTTCCACCGGCGGTTGCCAGACGGGCGCCGACATGGCCTCCGGGGTGACGTCGGACGGCGAGCGTTCGCCGTTGCACAGCCATCCGGACTCCTCGGCGGGCGGCCGGGCTCCGTTGCTGCCGACAGGCGGCTCCGGAACCAGCCGGGCGAGCAGCAGCGCGGCGGTCTCCACGCCCGCCGCCGAGGCACATCCCGATTCGCGCGCCAGGTAGTCGATGCGCAGACCGGCCAGGTCGGCGGCCCGCATCACCATCGGGATCACCTCGGCGGGGGAGGAGAACGGGGTGAAGTAGTCGTCGATGAGGAAACAGGTGCTGACCCGCCGCTTCGGCCCGGCGAGCGTGCGGGCCGTCGCGGCCCAGGGCGCGACCTGGGCGAAGTGCGCGCGCAGCCGCTCAGGACCCTCCGCGAAGTCCTCCATGTAGAGGTGCCCCAGCTCCACGGACAGGTGGGAGTAGGGGACCGCCCGGGTGCGGTGGTCGGCCGACGACTCGCGGAACGCCCATTCGGCCCGTTCTGAGCCGCGCGGGGCGTCGGCGTCCGTGTCGCTCGGGGTCACAGGGTCTGCCACCTCTCGTCGTCCGTCAGGGCGTCCGCCAGGTCCCGGAACGCCTGGACCGTGTCCGCGTTGGCGATCGGCGGCATCAGGACGTCCTCGTCGGTGATGAGCTGTTCGCTCCACTGCAGGACGGGGTCGAGCGGCACGGTCCCCAGGGTCGCCGTTCGGCCCAGTCCGAGCCGGCCCGAGCGGCGGGTGAGTTCGGCGTCGACGGACCGCAGCCACTCCGCCTGCTCGGCCCGCAGCCCGGCCGCGGACGAGGCGTCGCTGCCGGGCACAGCGGCCCGCACGTACCGGATCCGCCGCACCAGATCCTCCGTGTCATGGCCCCAGTGGGCGCCGATCTGGAGGATTCCGCGCTCCTGCCCCACCAGGGCCGCCGTCGCCTCGATGTGCTGGCGGGTCCACCGGTGGAAGACCAGCCACCGCGTGACGACATCCCGGAACTCCGGCCGCGCCGTGGTCCGCAACGCGATGTCGATGGCGTACGAGCGGCCGGCGCTGAGGTCGACGATGGTCACGGCGAACTCCTGCTCCATCGCCAGCAGCAGTGCGGCGCAGCGCCGCGTCATGGCCTCGTCGGCCGGGAACTCCCCGCCGCCCGGATCACCCGGCACGAGGCACAGCCGTCCGGCACCCGCGAGCGAACGGCGCAGCACCTCGCGTTCGGACAGCAGCCACACATCCAGCCGGGCCGGTTCGGCGACCTGGCCGCGGAGGCAGGAGTGCACGCCCCCGTCCGCCGCCCTGCGCACGGCCGAACCCAGCTCGAACACGGTCGCGGCGGTGGGCGAGCCGAAGTCGAAGTCGACGTAGGCGACGTCGTCACCGCCGAGGGCACGCCGGTAGGCGATGTTGGCGCAGGTGACCGAGCGGCCAGTACCGCCCTTGTCCGACGTTGCGAAGACGATCACGGCGTCAGCCTCCCTTCGAGGCCTGGGTCCTCGCGAGCGCGAGGCCGTCGAGCTCCCGCAGCGCCTCGGAGGCGAGCGCGACCGCGACACCGGGACGGGAGTCGACGACGTCGCGGGCCCGCCGCAGGGTCGCCTCGATGCGTACCAGGACCGTCGCGGCCGGGCTGCCGGCGACGGGTCGGCTCATCAGCTCCTGGGCGAAGAGGTGTTCCGCCTCGCGCAGCAGTTCGCCCGCGGTCTCGAACAGCGGCACGCTGCGCGTCGGCGCGGAGCTCACCGTGGTCGCCGCGACCACCAGGACCTCCACGACCCGTTCCGTCAGGTGCCAGGAAGGGGCGGCGGGGCTTGGCACGGGCAGGGCGTACACGGCGTCCGGGGCGTCCCACAGCCCTGCCGCCGGCCCTCTGGTCAGACGGCGGCGCCACAGGTGGTCCGTCAGCTCGTCCGCCAGCGACAGCAGCCGGTCGCGCTGCCGCAGGTCCTGGGTGAGACCGGCGACCTGGAGCATCCGCTTGAGGAGCATCGGGGCGTAGTCCGACACCAGCAATCCCAGAACCGGCCCGTGGCGCTCGCTGCCCGGGAGGGGCAGCAGCTCTCCCGGGTCGTGCAGTTCCACGGTGCGCCCGCGCGCCGACGGCCGCCGGGTGATGCCACCGCGCGCGGCCAGCTCCTGAAGCACGTCGGCCATCGGTGTCAGGTCGTCGACGGGCGCGCCGTCGTCCACGCCGTGCTGGCGCATCAGGTTGTGCACCACGATCGAGGCGACCTGGAGCGTGGCGTAGTCGGACTCCTCGGTCTCCGAAGTGCGCCACGGCATGTCCTCCAAGGGCCAACGGGCGCCGCCGAACCGGGCGAGCGTGGTCCAGTAGCTCTGCGTGAGCTCCCAGCGCAGGCGAAGCGCGTGGGCGAGCGCCTGCTGCTCCGGGCTGAGCAGGCCCAGCAGGAGGGTCTGCCGGGAGAAGAAGTCCACGATGCCGTCCATCGCGGCAACGGTGAAGTGCAGGGACGGCACAGGATCGGCAACACGCAGCGGATGGTCGTCGCCGGCCCGCACCGGCCCCCATGCCCAGCCGCACTGGAACAGCAGCGCCTCGTCCCCGAGCAGGGGAGCGCCGGACGAGCCGAGCGGCAGACCTCTCAATCCGGCCCGGATCGGTTGCAGTTCGGCTCTGAGGCGGTCGGCGAGGAGGCCACGGGACTGACGGCTCTGGTCGAGTGTCCGCAGCAGGGTGTTGCCCATCGCGGAGTCCTCCGGGAAGACGTCCACGGCGAAGCTCTCCAGCAACCCTCGCATGGCATGCGTCAGCCTGCGGTCGAGAGCTTCCTCCGTCGTCCTGAGCGCGGTGCCGAGTTCCGCGCCGCGCACGTGCTTGGCGAAGCTCTTGACGAAGGCGAGGGCGGCGAGGGACAGCGTCACCGACATCGAGTACGCCTCGACCGTCTCCAGCCGGGTCTGTTCCGGCGACGGCTCGGCCCCGGGGTCCAGTGCCCGCAGCCGGCCGCCGGGCGGGAACACCGGGAGGCCGTCGTCGCGGGAGTAGGTCTCCAGGAAACCGTCGATGATCCCGGCCAGGCCCCTGGGCACCCCGGCCCAGTCACCCAGTGGGGACAGCGCCTCCTGGACGTCCCGCTCCGTGGCGTCGGGCACGGAGAACCCGAGGCCGGAGATCTTGAATGCGGGATACAACAGGCAGACCAGCTGCTCCGCGTCGCTGATCGAGTTGCTGCCGCCACGGCCGGGATTGACCCAGCCGCTGTCGCCGAGGGAACACCTCAGCAGCGAACTCCAGATGTCGAGCAACCTCCGGCGAGGCTGGATCATCATGCGCCAAAGCCCTCCGTCCAGCGCTACTTGACGTGACCGTGGACCAGGATCATGCCGCTGTAGCCGTCCCTGAGCGGCTGGGCGCCGACGTCGACGCGATGGAACTCCAGGCCGTTTCCCAGCCCTGACATTTCCTCCCGTACGTCCGTCACGTCGATCCGCAGGGCCGGAAAGGGACGGCCCCCGACCTCGTAGCCGCTGGAGTTCTCCATGAAGGTCATGGCGAACGGCGCCCCCGGCCTGAGCAGGGCGCAGAACTTCCCGATGGCCGCGGTGAATTCCTCATGGAAGCTGGTGATCGACTCGGCGACGAAAAACATGGTGCCCAGATCCCACTTCTGCTCCGGGTCGGGATCGAGAATGTCCCATTTTCGGACGGTGGTAATGCGATGCAGCCGCTCGCGGGGACGTGCGACCGTTCGGTAAATTTCCTGCTCGCTCAGAACCTGCCAGAAGCTGTCCCAGTTCTTGGAATAGTGGCGCAGCTGATTCAGAAGCCAATTCCTGTTCGCGGCCGAGAATTCCAGCAGGTTTATCTCCTGGCAGAAGGGGAGCATGGCGAGCGCCGGATAGAGATTGGTTCCGGTGCCGACGTCGACACCGCGGGTCTCCGGGTCGAAGGACTGGCCGCACAGGAAGTCGCGCACGAAATTCAGGATTTTCCGGTCCTCGTCGTGCAGGTTGGCGTAATTGTGCTCCAGGTAGTCCTCCGAGTCGAATGCATCCCAGTCGTACGCAGCGTTCCCTGCCATGCGTCTCCCCGGAGCGAGCCCAGCCTGGACAGCAGAGAGTACTACCAACTCCCCTGATCTGGTGCTACTTTACGAGGATCCGTACGGCACTCTCGTGAGAAGGATCAAGCTTTGCCCTCAGGTACCTCAACCGGCGGGCAAGATCGGTTCCGGACCCCCGGGGAAGTGGATCTTCCCGACCTGTACCGGCTCGACCACGAAGCATTCGGAGAAGACGAGGCGTATCCCGACTTCTTTCTCAGGCAACTGTTCGACGTTCACCGCCGTGATTTCCTTCTGCTGGAGCGGGACGGTGTGTTGTGTGGATATGCGCTGGCTGTGCAAGCGTCCGGTGAGGAGTACGCCTGGCTGCTCGCTCTCGGCGTCCTTCCCGAATTCCAGCGGCAGGGCTGTGGATGGGCACTGCTGGACGCGGCTGTGCGCCATGCCAGAGTTGCCGGGGCGCGCCGTATGCATCTCGTGGTGCGTCCGGACAACGACTCCGCGCACCGTCTTTACCACACATACGGATTCCGGGACGGCGAGTTCCGGAAGGACTACTACGGGCGCGGACGCGACCGCGTCTTCATGAGTTTCGTCATGGAATGACGTCATGGGGTGTGGCATTGCGGGGGGAGACGAGGCGATGTCCAGGCACGGCGGGGCGGGACGCGACGGAAGCTGGGCCAGCGGTCAGGCGCGGAGCTGGCTCATCCTGGTTCTGGGAGTGGCCACCACAGGATTCGGCGTCGCCTTCGCCGCCGCGGCGGTCGGTGACGACGGACGTATCTCACTGGCCAACCAGGAGATCTCGGGTGTGCTCACGGCCGTCGGCGGCGGCATCGTCGGTGCCGTGATCAGCATCATGGTCGCCAGGGCCTCGGACCGCGAGACCCTGCAGCACATCACGGATGTCCTGGAGGACTCGCTCACCAGCACGCTGAGGTCGGACAACACGCGACTGGCCCCGGCACGGCAGCTGTGGCACCACTACTACCTGACGAAGCTGAGGGGCCAGTACGTCTGGCGGTACGAGAAGTACCCGTTCGACCTGAGCGCCCATGTCGGATCCCTGGCGGTGGAGATCGACGTCCAGACCGACAGCGGCCGAACCCACAAGTACCTGGTCGAGGCCTTCGTGCGGCACGAGCGGCTCACCATCGTGAGCCACAAGGCCGGCGAGGAGGCCAATGTCTTCGAGGAGATCTACCCCCAGTTCGACGGTGAGCTCTCCGAGTACTTCGGCCTGGGCGTGGTCAGGACGTGGGACGCCACGAACATCGTCACCAAGGCCATCCTGAGCAGCCTTCCCCTGGTGCCGGGCGCGGAGGGCACGCTGCCGGAGCAGAACTTCCCCGAACTGGACCGGATCTGGGAGCAGGGGTTCAAGCGTCTCAACGAGGTGCTGCCGGACTGTACGTGAGCCGTGGCGCACAAGGCGTGTCGGCGGTCGGGCCGGGGGCATCCACACCCCCGGCCCGGGTTGGAACACTGCTTGCGACGGCCCGATCAGCGGCCGAAGGTGAACCAGTTGACGTTCACGAAGTCGGCCGGCTGGCCGCTGGTGAAGGTCAGGTAGACGTCGTGGGTGCCCGTCACCGAGGAGAGGTTGGCCGGGATCGTCCGCCAGGACTGCCAGCCGCCGGTGTTGCCGACGGCGAAGCTCCCGACGGGTGCGTTGCCGCGGCTGTCCAGCCGCACCTCGACCAGACCGCTCACACCCGCTCCGGCGCCGCTCGCGACCCGGGCGTTGAACTGCCTGGCCGCCGTGGAGCCGAAGTCGACGCCCCGGTAGAGCGCCCAGTCACCGTTGGCGATCGCGCCGATGTTCTGGCCGCCGCCGGTGTCGGAGGTCGCCTCGGTGATCGTGCCGGACTGCCCGTCGTACGACTCGGCCTGGATGGCGCTGTAGGCGTCCCGGTTGCCGGTCGGCGGAGGCGTGGTACCGCTCCCACCGGCCGACAGCACCTGGACGTAGTCGACGACCATCGGGTGACCCGGCACCGTGGCCGCGTCCGGTCCGCCGCCGAAGGCGTCGACGAAGCCGCCGCCCATCGCCACGTTGAGGATGATGAAGAAGCCGTGCTCCGTGGCGTTGGCCCAGGTCGTCGCGTCGACCTGGTTCTCGCGCACGGTGTGGAAGTGCGTGCTGTCGACGTAGAAGCGGATCTCCTCGACGCTGGTCGAGCGGTCCCACTCCATGCGGTACGTGTGGAAGCCGGACTGGCAGGTGGCGCCGGGGCAGGCGGTGGAGCCGCCGATGCCGGTGGTCTCGTTGCAGGGGCCGCCGGGCGAGGTGCCGCAGTGCATCGTCGCCCAGACGGTGTTGAGGCCCTGGACGTTCTCCAAGATGTCCAGCTCGCCGACGCCCGGCCAGTTCCAGTAGTTCCCGCGGAACGGGGCGCCCAGCATCCAGAAGGCCGGCCAGTAGCCGCGGGCGGCGGCGCCGGTGACGTTCGGCATCTGGATGCGTGCCTCGACGCGCAGCTTGCCGCCCGCCGGGGGCTGGAAGTCGGTGCGGTTGGTCTCGATCCGCCCCGAGGTCCAGTTGCCGGCCGCGTCGCGGCGCGGGGTGATGCGCAGGTTGCCGCTGCCGTCGAGGGAGACGTTGCTGGTGCTCGACGTCATCGTCTCGATCTCGCCGGTGCCCCAGTTGGCGGGGCCGCCCGGGTAGCCCTTCCCGGTCGCGTACTGCCAGTTGGCCGTGTTGACGCCGGAGCCGGCGGCCCCGTCGAAGTCGTCGACGAAGACCTGCGTCCAGCCCGACGGGGGCGGCGGCGCGGCAGCGGTCGCCGTCGGCGTCACGGTCGTGGCGGCGAGCGCGGCGAGGCCGAGCGTGCTCAGGACGGCGATCAGTGCCCGCCGGTGGGGCCGGCGTCTCGCGGGGGTGCCGGAGGTTTCGCTCATGGGGTGCCTCTCGGTGCGGAGTGGGGGTGCGCGGGATCCTGTGCCGGAACGCCAGCGGGGGATTTCTGAGAGCGCTCTCACACAAGGGCTGCGCGGACAATGTGCTCCCGGGCGCTCCGGTCGTCAAGAGGTGCAGTCGTGAAAGTCCCAGCAGGGCTGGGGAGTTCACTTCGTGAAGGGACGTCCGGATGCGGACCGGTGGGACATCGGCGGACACCGCTGCCGTGCCGAGGGCCGGGCGCCCGCGTGCCCGGCACCCCTGCGTTCTCGGACCCGTTCCGGCAGCCGGACGGCCCCAGGAGGCGCCTCCTCCTGCAGCCCGAACCGGTCGTGCGCCCGGCGCAGTGGCTTCGGAGCCCACCACGCGTGCCGTCCGAGCAGTGCCATCGTCGCCGGGACCAGCAGCATCCGTACGACCGCGGCGTCGCTCAGCACCGCGAGGATGAGCCCCAGCCCGACCCGCAGGACGGGCGAGAAGCCGCCTGTCATGAAGGCGCCGAAGACGACCGCGAGCAGCAGCGCGGCGCAGCTCACCACGCGGCCGGACCGCAACGGGCCGCTCACCACGGCCTCCTCGTCGTCCTCGCTCCGCCCCGGGCCTCGCGCTTCCGGGCGAGGATGAACAGCTCGTAGTCCATGGCGAGCCCGAACGCGATCGCGATGATCAGGGGCGGGGCGGTCATGCTCAGCGCGCCCAGGCCCTCGGCGCCCAACAGCCGTCACGCCCGGCGAGAGGTCGGTCGGCGTCGCCCCTCGGACTCGTCGCGAGGGCGGTGCCGCCGGATCGCCGACGGGAGCGGTGTCCGGCCTCCCCCCGGACGAGGGACGACGCCCCGGCGCCTCGGTCGCCGCAGGGAGGACAGGGGCCGGGCAGAACCGGTCGCCGACCGGGAGTGGGCGATGTCGGGGGCGCCGCCGGCACGGTGGCACACGGCGGCTCACGTTCCACCGGGGCCCCGCAGACCGGGCCGGCCCCGGCATGGCAGGGTGAGCCCATGCTCGCCAGTGATGACACCCGCGCCGTCGATCGCGCTTCTGCCGTCCCCGCCCCCGATGTCGCCGACGCCGTCGGCCCCACCGAGGTCACCCACGAGCCGCCGGGGCAGCTCATCGACCTGCGCAGTGACACCGTCACCCGGCCCGGCGAGGCGATGCGGCGGGCCATGGCCGAGGCCGAGGTGGGCGACGACGTGTTCGGCGACGATCCCACCGTCGACGCCCTGCAGGAGCGGATCGCCGCGCTGCTGGGTTTCGAAGCCGCGCTGTTCGTGTCCTCGGGGACGCAGAGCAACCTGTGCGCCCTGCTGGCGCACTGCGGCCGGGGGGACGAGTACATCGCCGGCCAGTCCGCCCACACCTACCGGTGGGAGGGCGGGGGCGCCGCCGTGCTCGGCGGCATCCAGCCGCAGCCGCTGCCGCACCGGTCGGACGGAACGCTGGACCCGGCGGACATCGCGGCGGCGGTCAAGCCGGACGACCCGCACTTCGCGCGCACCCGGCTGCTGTGCCTGGAGAACACCATCGAGGGCCGGGCCGTGTCGCTGGACTACCTGAGGACCGCCACGGGAGTGGCTCGCGACCACGGACTCGCCACGCATCTGGACGGGGCGCGCCTGTTCAACGCGGCGGTCGCCGGCGGGCGTGACCCGTACGAGCAGGCGCGTCTGATCACCGAGCACTTCGACAGCGTCTCCGTCTGCTTCAGCAAGGGTCTGGGCGCACCGGTCGGCTCGGCGCTCGTGGGATCGCGGGACTTCGTGGCACGGGCACGGCGCTGGCGGAAGGTCCTGGGCGGCGGCATGCGGCAGGCGGGCGTGCTGGCGGCCGCGGCGCTCCACGCGCTCGACCATCATGTGGCGCGGCTCGTGGACGACCACGCGCACGCCGCGCTGTTCGCCGAGGGCCTGAAGGACGTGCCGGGCCTGACGGTGGAGCCCGCCCGGACCAACATGGTCTTCGCCGAGCCGGCTCCGGGCTTCGACACCGACGAGGTCCGCGACCGGCTGGCGCGGCGCGGCCTGCTGTGCGCGGGCTACCCGGGTCGGCTGCGCTTCGTGTTCCACCTGGACGTCTCGCGCGCCGACACCGAGCGCGCGGTGCGCGTCGTGCGCGAGACCTTCGAGCAGGCGGCACCGCGCTGACCGACACGGTCGGCCCCGCGGAGGGACGGCCCGCTTCGCCCGCTCCTCGTTCCGGCCCGCCGGCCGCGAGGGACCAGCGCCCCCGCACCCCGCCGCGCCCCGCGGTGCGGAAGGATGCGGGCACCGGCGGGCGTTGACGCTCACGGGGGCGCCCGGGGTCACCAGCCCGTCTCGTTGGCGCAGATCTCCGCCTGCACCGTCAGGAACGCCCGCTGCCGCCACACCAGCGGCAGCGCGGTCCCGGCGCCGAGCACGAACCCCTGCCAGGACAGGAGTTCGGACTTCTGGCCGGGGAAGATCCACTGCAGTGAGGCCGCGAACAGCACGGTGCGGCGAGCGAGCCGTCGACGACGTACGGATGCGTCGTCCGCAGCCGGGCGAGCGCGGGCGTGATCCGGGACGGGGCGGACACGAGCGGCTCCTCGGGGCAAGGGCCGTACCAGTATCCGGCCGGTGTGGCGCCGGGACCTCACCGGTGAGAGGGATGTCGACCGGGACCCACGCACCGGCCCGAGGGGTGAGCCCCGTCCGCCGCCCGGAGGGGCGAGGTGCCGCGCGCGGTGGCCGGGGACCGGGGCCGCCACGACGCTTCCGTGGTCACGCGGCCCACCGTCCGCCCCTGTCGATCAGTTAGGAGTTGGCGGCGGGAGACGCCCTGCGGGTCGAGGTCGGCGGGCGGGACGGAGGGGTCGGCCCACTCGGGCAGCTGCTGCTCGGTCATCGGGATCCTCGAGAGGGTCAGTGGTTCATGAACTGGGAGACGGGCAGGGCGCGGTCGACGATCCGGACGTCGCCGAGCCACCCGTTGTGGATCTGGTCGATCCGGCCCCCGTACTCGTAGCCGCCGAGCAGCCAGGGCAGCCCGAGCGAGGTCAGCCCGACCGAGCGGGCGGTGGGGTTGCGCACGACGGGGCAGCCCTCGACGTACATCGTGGTGTGCCGCCCGTCGTTGACGACGGCGACGTGCCACCAGGTTTCGCGGGCCGTCTCGTGGCCCCAGTTGGTGGCGATGCCCTGCTGGTCGACCGGCCGCACGGCCCACTGCGGGCCGGGCCCGTCGGACAGTGACAGCGTGGCGAGCGGCTCGTCCGGGTCGCCCTCGGTCTTGCCCGCGGCACCGCCCGTGCCGGTCCGGCTCACCAGCCCGCCCCAGGCGTTGCGTGACGAGGTCCAGGTGCTCGGCACCTTGTAGAACGCCTCGACGGTGTAACCGCGCTCGAAGGTGGCCGAGTTGAGCGGCGCCCGGTCCACCGTCCGAAGATAGGCGCCCACCAGGGGCGACTTGTCCCCACGGAAGCGCAGGCTGCCGTGACCCGGCTGGTCCGGGTGGTGGTCGGCCGACCAGGTGAGGGTGCCGTCGCCCACCCGGACCACGGTCAGGTCGTTGCCCCGTCCGGACAGATCACGGACCGTGCCGTCCACGGCCGCGCCCTCGCCGTGCCCGTCGAAGCGCCAGTACGCGACCGTGCCCCGCACCAGTAGCTCCGGGGCCGGGCGCGCGGGCCGGGCGGGCACCGGGGCGAAGCCCGCGAAACGCCGCTCGAAGTCGATCGCCACGGAGAAACGGTCCTGCGGACCGGTCAGTTCGATCTCCTGCCGCTCCAGCTCGTTGAGCCCCTTGGCGGCCCGGCCCAGGATCCAGGGGGAGACCGTCTCCACGTCGATGGTGTTCCGGTCGAGGTCGAACCGGTAGAGGCGGATCATCGCCGCGCCGCCGTAGTAACGGTTCTGGTAGTTCGTCAGGTGCAGGTGAACGTCGTTCCCGGCGGCGTTCCGGCGGACGGCGCGGGCGGCGGGCCAGTAGTGGCCGTTGAGGGTGAGGAAGATCTGGTCGTGGTCCTTGATCAGCTGGTCCCAGAGCTTCTGCCCGTACGAGGACAGCGCGTCGTCTCCGTACACCAGTTCGTGCGTGGTGAGGATGACGGGCGCCTTCGGGTGCCGGGCGATGACCTCCTTCGCCCAGGCGAATCCTTTCGCCGACAGCCTCCAGTCCAGGGACATCACCAGCCACTGGCGCCCGGCCGCCTCGAAGAGGTGGAAGGTGTTGTAGCCGTCGGGCGAGGCACCGCCGAAGGAGTCCTTGCCCTCGAAGCGCTTTGGCCCGAAGGCGTCCAGGAACGGGGTCGGGCCGCGCTGGTCGTCCGTGGACGAGCGGACGTCGTGGTTGCCGGCCGGCACGCTGTAGCCGACGCCGTGCGCGTCGAGGATCCGGAAGGCCCTGCTCGCCGCCTCGACCTCGGCCGCGGTGCCGTTCTCCGTGAGGTCGCCCAGGTGGGACAGGAAGACGATGTTCTCCTCCCGGCCCTGCTCCAGCAGGTAGCGCAGTGAGGCCTCGATCGGCTTCGGGTCGATGCTGGGCCCGTCGAACAGGTACTGCGTGTCCGGCATCACGACGAACGTGAAGCGACTGCTCTGCGGATCCGGTCGCCGGCCACCCTGCCCGGCCGCTTCGGCGGCGGCCGGGAGCGCGACCCCGGCGGTGGCGGCGGCGCCGATCAGCGCGGTGGCCCGCAGGAAGTTGCGTCTGCCGGCGTCGGCCTGCGGGGCCTCGCCCAGGTCGTGGTCATGCGAAGTGCACACGGGAGCTCCGTTGAAAGGGGAACGAGAAGGGGCTCAGAGAACGCGCAGGACCCAGCCCCAGCGGTGGGTGCCGGTCGGGACGAGGTACGCCGGTGAGGTGTCGGGCCCGCAGGAGGCGGTGCCCAGGCCGCGGTGGGCGGCGTCGATGTGCACGACGCAGCCGGCGCGCGGGCGAAGTTCGTCGTGGTGGGCGGCCGCGGCGAGGTCGGCGGCCCGGTAACGGTTGACGGAGATCTGGCTGGGCCGCGCGAGCTCCACCGCGAGACCGGTGGCGTCCGGCGCGGACAGGGTGAAGTGCCGTACGCCGTGCCGGCCACCGCTCTCCTGTGGCCGCAGATAGGGGGTGAACAACTCGTCCACGGGGAGGGAGTGATGGCCGACGGGCGCGCCCGTGCTGCGGTCCGGGTACGACTCCCAGGGGCCCTGCCCGAACCACTCCAGCAGGGTCGGGCCGGCCACCGTCTCGAACACCGACCCGACCCGGGCCACGTCGTTCAGCGTCTCGGGCAGCTCCGCCGACTCCTCGACGCGGATCCCGCCCTCGACGGCCGTGAACACCTGCTCGTGCCGGACGACCCCGGCCGCGCAGACGTACTCGGCGAGCACGCCGACGCTCGACCCGGCCCGGCGTACGGCGACCAGCTCGCGGACGGGTGCGTCGAGCCCCCAGTCGCGCCAGCGGCCGGCCATGCCGCCCAGCTCGTCGTTGTCGGTGGGCGCCCGCCACAGCGACAGCGTGGGGGCGGCGACGAGCAGGGGGTGGACCAGCAGTCCGTCCGCGTCGACCTCGACGGTCCGGTCGGCCACCGGGAGGGTCCGCTGCACGGGAGTCGCCCGGAGCCGCACCTGCGGCAGGCACACGACCGTGCCGGCCGGCGCCCACGGCTCGTCCCGCGCGGTCGTCACCCTCAGCGTCAGCCAGGCCTCGCCCCCGCCCTCCGGCAGCTCGAACGGCAGCGGGACCGCCGCCGTCTCGCCCGGCCGCAGATCCGGCAGCTCGGCCGGGGCGGTCAGCGTCCGGCCGTCCGCGAGGGACAGCCGCCATTCGCCGGTCAGCCAGTCCAGGCCCCGGAAGTGCTGGTGGTTGCCGATGACCACGCCCTCGTGCCTCAGGCACTGAAGCCGCACCGGCGCCGCGATCTCCCGGTGCTCGTACAGCACCGGCTTGGGCGTCCGGTCCGGGAGGACGACACCGTCGGCGATGAAGGCGCCGTCGTGGGGCACCTCGCCGAAGTCGCCGCCGTACGCCCAGCGGTGGCCGGGCGCGGCGACGCCCCGTTCGTACAGCCCGGCGCCCGCGCGCCCGGCCGGTCTTCCGTCGCTCACGCGCTGGAGAATGCCGTGGTCCCAGAACTCCCAGATGAAGCCGCCCTGAAGACCCGGGGTGGCCTCGATGGCGGCCCAGTGGTCGGCCAGCGTGCCGTTGCTGTTGCCCATGGCGTGCGAGTACTCGCACTGGATGAGCGGTTTGGTCTGCTTCCCGGACAGCGCGTGCGCCACGCACTCCTCGATCGGCGCGTACATCGGGCAGGCGATGTCGGAGGCCACGTCCGGATCCGCCCAGCCCCGCTTGGCCGCCCCCTCGTACTGCACCGGCCGCGTCGGATCGTGCCGGCGCACCCAGCCCGCCGCCGCGTCGTGGTTGGCTCCGTAGTCGGACTCGTTGCCCAGCGACCAGATGATGACGGACGGGTGGTTCTTGTCGCGGAGCACCATCCGCGAGACCCGGTCCACGAAGGCGTTCAGATAGCGCGGGTCGTCGGCGATCTCGTGGGCGTGGTCGTGCGACTCGATGTCCGCCTCGTCGACGACGTAGAAGCCCAGCTCGTCGGCGAGGTCGTACAGCGCGGGGTCGTTCGGGTAGTGGGCGGTGCGGATCGCGTTGAAGCCGAAGCGCTTCAGCAGCACCAGGTCCGCCCGCATGTCGTCGTACGACACCGTGCGTCCCGTCAGCGGGTGGAAGTCGTGCCGGTTGACGCCTCGGATGAACACCCGCTCGCCGTTGATCAGCAGGTCCCGGCCGACGATCTCGACGTCGCGGAAGCCGACGCGGTGGTGCGAGGTGTCGGCGACCGTTCCGTCGGGGCGGTGCAGCCGGACGGTCAGCCCGTACAGCTCGGGCGTCTCGGCGGTCCAGGTGCGCACGCCGGGCACGGTGGCGCGCAGGCGGGCCTCGCCGAGGAAGCCGGAGACCCGCTCGTCCTCGGCGTTGGCCCGGTCGAACTCGGCGTCCTGCGCGAGGAACTGCCCATCGAGGTCGCCGGTGACGTACCAGCCGTCGGGCAGCGGGCCGCGTACAGCGCAGTCCACGCGCAGGTCGCCGTCGCGCCGCGCCCGCACGGTCACGTCCGCCAGGTGCAGCGGGTCCGTGGCGTACAGCAGCACCGAGCGGGTGATGCCGCCGTGCCACCACTGGTCCTGGTCCTCGATGTGCGAGGCGTCCGACCACTTCACCACGGTCAGCCGGACCCGGGCGGGGGAGCCGGGACGCACGACGTCCGTCAGCTCGAACTCGGCCGCCAGATGCGAGTCCTTGGAGATCCCCACCGGCCGCCCGTCCACCTCCACGAGCAGCACGCTCTCGGCCGCCCCCACCTGCAGCACGATCCGCCGCCCGGCCCACTCGCCCGGCACGTCCACCGCACGCTCGTACACCCCGGTGGGGTTGGCGGCGGGCACGTGCGGCGGAAACTCGGGGAACGGCATCCGCACATTGGTGTACTGCGGCAGGTCGTCCGTGTCCTGCAGCGTCCAGGCACCGGGGACGTACGACGACCCCCACGCGTCGCTCACCGCCGTCTCCGGCGACGGCAGCAGCTGGAAACGCCACTCGCCGTCCAGCACGACGGCCTGGCGACGCCGGTCGACGGCGCACATCGGCAGCCGCCCCCAGGAGGTCACCTCGGGTGCCTCCCAGGGGCGGAGCCAGGAGAAGGGAGCGGTCATCCGCGGACGGCCCCCTTGGCCAGGTCGCCGATGATCTGCCGGGCGCCGACCGCGAACACGATCAGCAGCGGGACGAGGGCGAGCAGCGCGCCGGTCATCACCATGCCGTAGTCGGTGGTGCCGTGGTTGCCGTTGAGCTGGGAGAGGGCGACCTGGAGGGTGACGTTGTCCGGGTCGGTGAGGGCGATCAGCGGCCAGGCGTAGTCGTTCCACTGGGCCATGAAGGTGAAGATGCCGAGGAAGGCCAGGCCCGGCCGGACCACCGGGAGCGCCACGTGCCAGTACTGGCGCAGGAATCCGGCGCCGTCCAGCTTGGCGGCGTCGAGCAGCTCGTCGTGGATCGCCCCCTTCATGTACTGGCGCATCCAGAAGATGCCGAAGGCGTTGGCCGCCGCCGGGACGATCAGGGCGGTCATGGAGCCGATCCAGCCGATCTTCGCCATGATCACGAACTGCGGGATGGCCGCCAGCTGCGCCGGCACCATGAAGATCGCCATCAGCAGCGCGAACAGCACCTTGCGGCCGGGGAAGTCGAACTTGGCGAAGACGAAAGCCGCCAGCGAGTCGAGGAACAGCACCAGCACCGTCACCGAGACGGCGACCAGCAGGGAGTTGAGCATCGACCCGAAGAAGTCGATGTTGTCGAAGAGATGGCGGACGTTCTCCGCGAAGTGCGAGCCGGGCAGCAGCTTCGGCGGGTAGGAGAAGATCTCGGTCGACGTGTGCGTCGACATGATCACGGCCCAGTAGAAGGGGAAGGCCGACAGCAGCAGACCGGCGACGAGGACGGCGTGCAGCGCGATGCCCCGGCGGCGGGGGCCCCTGAGGGTGGATGCCATGGTGACCGGCCTCCCTATGCTTCGCCCCGGCGCCGCACCAGGCGCCAGTTGATGATCGAGAAGAGGACGACGACGAGGAAGATCCCCCAGGCCACGGCGGCGCCGTAGCCGAAGTCGTTGTTGTCGAAGGTCTGCTGGAAGAAGTAGAGGACCATGGTCCGCCCGGCGTGGTCGGGGCCGCCGGAGAAGGTCGACTCGTTGGCCGTGGTCTGGAGCAGCACCTGGGGTTCCGCGAAGCTCTGCAGTCCGGTCACCGTCGAGACGATCAGCACGAACAGCAGCACCGGCCGCATCAGCGGCAGCGTGACGCGGAAGAAGGTCTGTACGGGACCGGCGCCGTCGATGCGCGCCGCCTCGTACAGCTCGCTCGGGACGGTCTGCAGCCCGGCGAGGAAGATGATCGCGTTGTAGCCGGTCCACTGCCAGGTCATCAGGGTGGCGACGGCGACCTTGATGCCCCACGGCGTGTTCAGCCACGCCACCTGGTCCAGGCCGACGGCCTGCAACAGGGCGTTCATGAGGCCGAAGTTCGTGGAGAAGACGGAACCGAAGACGATCGCGACCGCGACGATCGAGGTGACGTTCGGCAGGAAGTACGCGAACCGGTAGACGTTCTTGAAGCGCACCGCCGAGTTGAGCATCACGGCCGTCACCATGGCGAGGAAGATCATGGGGAACGTGGCGAGCGCCCAGATGACGATCGTGTTCCCGATCGACTGCCAGAAGTCGCTGTCGGCCAGCAGGTACCGGTACTGCGCCGCGCCCGCCCACTCCATCGGGCCCAGGCCGTCCCAGCGGTGGAACGAGAGGTACAGCGAGAAGCCGACGGGGATCAGGCCGAAGGCGAGGAAGAGGAGATAGAAGGGGGAGATCGCGGCGTACAGGTGCCAGTACCTGCGCAGGCCGCTCCGGGGCCGCGCGGCCGGCGTGTCCGCCACGGCCGCCGGGGCATCCTGCACCGCGGGGAGGGTGGCCATCAGTGGCTCACCCCCAGGTGGTCCGCGATGCGCCGGCACTTGCTCATGGCGTCACCCCACGCTTTCCCGGGGTCCTTGCCGAGGACACCGACGTTCTTGATCTCGTCCCTGATCGGCTGCCCGAGCGCGATGTCGTAGGGGCTGTTGAAGGCGACCGGGATCCTCTCGGCGGCCGGGCCGAAGACGTCCATCGTGATCTGGCCGCCGAAGAACGGGTCCGGCTCGCGCAGCTTTTTCATCCCGTACGAGGCCGGGGTGGACGGGAAGAGCCCGGCCTCGACAAAGCCCTGCGCCTGGTTGTCGGCGTCGAGCATCCAGGTGATGATCTCGAAGGCCCGCTCCGGCTCCCGGCACGCCTTGGTGATCGACAGGAACGAGCCGCCGACGTTCGAGGGACCGCCGGGGCAGTCGGCGACCCGCCAGTTGCCCTCCGTCTTCGGATACTGCAGCTTGAGGTCGCCGGCCGCCCAGGAGGCGTTCAGCTGGCTGGGCAGGTGCCCCTTCTCGGTGGCCGAGATCGAGTCGGGCGTGCCCGTCACGATGTTCGACACGATCCCGCGCCGCTTGGCCTCGACGGCCCGGTCCCAGCAGGCGCGGACGTGCTCGCCGTCGCCGATGAAGCGGCGGTCCTCGTCGACGAACCGCGTGGTGCCCTGGCCGATCGACATCTCGAAGACGCTGCTGACGTCGGTCAGGATGTACGTCCCCGGGATCCGCTTCTTCAGCCGCTCGCCCGCCGCGAAGAACTTCTCCCAGGTGTCCATCTCCCGTGAGACGTCGCCGGGTTCGGACGGCAGCCCGGCCCGTTCGTAGACGGCGGGCTGGTAGTACTGCACCACCGGCCCCACGTCGATCGGGAACCCGACGAGGCTGCCGTCCGGGGCGATGCCCTGCTGCCACTTCCAGTCCAGGTACCGGCTCTTGAGCCGGTCGGCACCGAGGGTGCGCAGGTCCACGAACTGGTCGGCGTTCGGCAGGTAGGAGGCCATGTCCTCGCCCTTGAGCCCCGCGATGTCCGGGATGTGGGCGCGGCCGGCCATCGTGGTGATCAGCTTGGACCGGTAGTAGCCGCCGATCTGCTGCGCCTCGAGGCTGACTACGTTGTCATAGCGGGCTCGGGCCTCCTTGACGACGGTGTCGCTCAGACCGCCGCTCCAGTACCACAGGACCATGTTCCGGCCGGTCGAACCGGTCGGAACGGCGCAGCCGGACGCCAGGCCGCCGAGCGCCGTGGCGGCCGTACCGGCCAGGCCCGCGCGCAGCAGGCCTCTTCGTGAGAGCCGCACAGCTCCCACCGCCTTTCGGATCTGTTCGGGACTTCGCAGGGGAAGCAGGGGAAAAAGGGGTGTCAGTACCGCCGTACGGGCGGGGTCACGGGGGCGTACGTCACCGGCGGCCCGGGATCGGCCGGAAGCCGGTCGGCCAGGAAGCCGTACGCCTGTCGGAGGCCGGGGTCGGTCAGCGAGCGCCACCACCGGTCGACGCCGAACCAGCCGGGTGCGGCCAGGGCGCCGCCGTGGTGCCGTACGGAGAGCCCGGCGGCCAGGACCGCGAACCGCAGCCGCTCCGCCAGGGGCCAGCCGCCCAGCGAGGCGGCGACGAAGCCCGCCCCGAAGACGTCACCGGCGCCGGTGGCGTCCAGGACGTCGACGTCCACGGCGGGCACCTCCGCGTACTCGCCGGTGAGCTGGTCGACGGCGACCGCGCCGTGGTCGCCCCGGGTCACCACCGCCACCGGCACCCGTTCGGACAGGGCGCCGAGGGCCGCGACCGCGCTGTCGGTGCGGGTGTACGCCATCGCCTCCTGCTCGTTGGGCAGGAAGGCATGGCAGAGCGCGAGCTGGTCCAGCAGGTCCCGGGACCAGGCCCGCGTGGGGTCCCAGCCGACGTCGGCGTAGATGTGCGTGCCGTTCGCCGCCGCCTTCGCGAGCCAGGCGCGCGGTTCCGCCTCCAGGTGCACCAGCGCGGTGCGCGCCGCGGGCGGGTCGCCCATCAACGCGTCCTGCGAGTAGGGCGGTTCCTGCCCGTGGGTGACCAGGGCCCGGTCGTGGCCGACGGCCAGGGAGACGGTGACGGGGGTGGGCCAGCCGTCCGCCGTGCGGGACGGGGACAGGTCGACGCCCTCCTGGCCCGCCAGGACCTCCCGGAGGTAGGCGCCGTAGAAGTCGTCACCGAACACCGTGGCCAGTGAGGTGCGCAGACCGAACCGGGCGGCGGCCACGGCGAGGTTGGCGATTCCGCCCGGTCCGCAGCCCATGCCGGCCGTCCAGATCTCCTCGCCCGGCGTCGGCGGCCCGCCCAGACCCGTGAGGACGAGGTCGTAGAAGAGCAGCCCGGTCAGCAGCACATCGGGCCGGTCGTCGTCCACGGAGAACGTCCTCTCGTCAGAACTCTTCAATTCGGTGACCGGAATCGTGCGCCCCGCGCGGAGATTGGTCAATACCCGAGCAGAAATGAGCATGGCGGTGATTGAAGATGACGAGTACTGTGCATCGCGTGCTGGCAGAACGACGACACCAACTCATCCTGCGCGCCCTGCGCTCCGGCGGACCCGCGGCCGTGACCGATCTCTCCGAGCAACTCGGGGTCAGCCCCGCCACCGTCCGCCGCGACCTGGTCAAGCTCGAGGAGGACGGCCTGCTCACCCGGGTGCACGGCGGCGCCGTGGCCGAGGAGGGCGACCAGCCCTTCGCCGAGGTCGCCGAGGTGCGCGTGCCCGAGAAGGACGCCATAGCCGCGCACGCCGCCGCGATGATCGCGGACGGTCAGTCGGTGCTGCTCGACATCGGCACCACCGCCTACCGGCTGGCCCGCCACCTGCACGGCCGTCGGCTCACCGTGATCACCAGCAACCTGGTGGTGTACGAGGAACTCGCCGACGACGAGGGCATCGAACTGGTGCTGCTCGGCGGCATGGTCCGCCGCGAGTACCGCTCCCTGGTCGGCTTCCTCACCGAGGACAACCTGCGCCAGCTGCACGCCGACTGGCTCTTCCTCGGCACCAGCGGGGTGCGGCCCGGCGGGCAGGTGATGGACACGACCGTCGTCGAGGTGCCGGTCAAGCGGGCCATGATCGGGGCGAGCGACAAGGTCGTACTGCTCGCGGACTCGGCGAAGTTCCCGGGTACGGGCATGGCGAAGGTCTGCGGACCGGAGGAGCTGGACGTGGTGGTGACGAACGCGCCGGTGAACGCGGCGACGCGGTCCTCCCTGGAGGAGGCCGGTGTCGAGGTGGTCGTGGCAGGGAAGGTGCAGGCGTGAGGCTGACGATTCTGGGCGGCGGCGGATTCCGGGTGCCGCTCGTGTACGGGGCGCTCCTCGGGGACCACGCCGAGGGCCGGGTCACACAGGTCGTGCTGCACGACCTGGACGCCGGCCGGCTGGACGCGGTCACCCGGGTGCTGGCCGAGCAGGCCGCCGGTGTCCCCGACGCGCCCGAGGTGACCGCCACCACCGACCTGGACGAGGCCCTGCGCGGCGCGGACTTCGTGTTCTCCGCGATCCGCGTCGGCGGACTCCAGGGCCGCGCCGACGACGAGCGGGTGGCGCTCGCCGAGGGCGTCCTCGGCCAGGAGACGGTCGGCGCGGGCGGCATCGCGTACGGCCTGCGCACGGTTCCGGTGGCGGTCGACATCGCCCGGCGCGTCGCCCGCCTTGCGCCCGACGCCTGGGTCATCAACTTCACCAACCCGGCCGGACTGGTCACCGAGGCCATGTCCCGCCACCTCGGGGACCGCGTCATCGGCATCTGCGACTCGCCGGTGGGCCTCGGCCGCCGCATCGCCCGCGTGCTGGGCGTGCACGACCCCGCGCAGGCGTGGATCGACTACGTCGGCCTCAACCACCTGGGCTGGGTGCGCGGCCTGCGCGTGGCGGGCCGCGACGAACTGCCGCGGCTGCTCGCCGACCCCGGCCTGCTCGGCTCCTTCGAGGAGGGCAGGCTCTTCGGCGCCGACTGGCTCCAGTCGCTGGGCGCCGTCCCCAACGAGTACCTGCACTACTACTACTTCAACCGGGAAGCCGTCCGCGCCTACCAGGAGGCCGAGCGGACGCGCGGCGCCTTCCTGCGCGACCAGCAGGCCCGTTTCTACGCGCGCACGCGCGACCCGGACGTCTCCGCCCTGCTCGCCTGGGACGCCACCCGCGCCGAGCGCGAGGCCACGTACATGGCGGAGAACCGCCAGGCGGCGGGCGCGGGCGACCGCGCCGCCGACGACCTGTCCGGCGGCTACGAGAAGGTGGCGCTGGCGCTGATGCGGGCCATCGCGCGGGACGAGCGGACGACGCTGATCCTCAACGTCCGCAACCGTGGCACCCTGTCGGTGCTCGACCCCGAGGCGGTGATCGAGGTTCCGTGCCTGGTCGACGCCAACGGCGCGCATCCGGTCGCCGTGGACCCGCTGCCGGACCACGCCACCGGCCTGGTCTGCGCGGTGAAGGCGGTCGAGCGCGAGGTGCTGGCGGCCGCCGAGTCCGGTTGCCGCGCGACGGCCGTGAAGGCCTTCGCGCTGCATCCGCTCGTCGACTCGGTCACCGTGGCCCGGCGGCTCGTCGACGGCTACACGGCCGTCCACCCCGGCCTTTCGTACCTCAAGTAGAGCCCCAGGGCTCGACGCAGAGCCCTCCAGAGAGGTGTCCCATGCACGACGAACGCCGCCGGATCGAGGAGCGCGTCGAGCGCGTCCACAACCAGCGCATCAAGCCCGCGATCTACGCGGCCACCGTCCCGCTCGCGGTCGAGTCCTGGCAGGCGCCCGGCGAGCCGGTCCCCTTCGCCGAGGCCGCCGCCGCCCCGTACGAGCCCTTCGCCATGGACACCCCGTGGGGTCCGCCGTGGGGCACCACCTGGTTCCGGATGCGCGGACAGGTGCCCGCCGACTGGGCCGGCCGGCGCGTCGAGGCCGTCATCGACCTCGGCTTCGTCGGCGACTGGCCCGGCAACCAGGCCGAGGCCCTGGTCCACCGCGTCGACGGCACCCCGCTGAAGGCGGTCAACCCGCAGAACCAGTACGTGCCGGTCGCGCACCCCGCGGCGGGAGGCGAGCAGGTCGACTACCTGGTCGAGGCCGCCTCGAACCCCGACATCCTGGCGAACGACTTCGCCGCGCCCACGCCCCTCGGCGACGTGCTCACCGCGGGCGACGCGCCGCTCTACACCTTCCGCCGCGCCGACCTCGCCGTCCTCGACGAGGAGGTCTGGCACCTCTCGCTCGACGTCCAGGTGCTGCGCGAGCTGATGCTGGAGCTGGGCGAGCACGACCCGCGCCGGCACGAGATCGCCCACGCGCTGGACCGTGCCATGGACGCCGTCGACCTGGACGACGTCTCCGGCACGGCGGCCGACGTGCGCGCCGTCCTGCGCCCCGTCCTGGCCAGGTCCGCGCACGCCAGCGCGCACACCCTCTCCGCCGTGGGCCACGCGCACATCGACTCCGCGTGGCTGTGGCCGATCCGCGAGACCAAGCGCAAGACCTCCCGCACCTTCTCCAACGTCACCGCGCTCGCCGAGGAGTACGAGGAGTTCGTCTTCGCCTGCTCGCAGGCCCAGCAGTACGCGTGGGTGCGCGACCACTACCCGCGGGTGTGGGAGCGGATCAAGAAGGCCGTCGTCGACGGCAGCTGGGCGCCGGTCGGCGGCATGTGGGTGGAGGCCGACGGCAACCTCCCCGGCGGCGAGGCCCTGGCCCGCCAGCTGATCCACGGCAAGCGGTTCTTCATGGAGCACTTCGGCATCGAGACCAAGGGCGTGTGGCTGCCCGACTCCTTCGGCTACACCGCCGCCTACCCGCAGCTCGCCAGGCTCGCGGGCAACGAGTGGTTCCTCACGCAGAAGATCTCCTGGAACCAGACCAACAAGTTCCCGCACCACACCTTCTGGTGGGAGGGCATCGACGGCACCCGCATCTTCACCCACTTCCCGCCCGTCGACACCTACAACGCCGAGTTCTCCGGCAAGGAGATGGCCCACGCCGTCCGCAACTACCAGGACAAGGGGCGCGGTACGAGGTCCCTGGCCCCCTTCGGCCACGGCGACGGCGGCGGCGGTCCCACCCGCGAGATGCTGGAGCGCGCCCGGCGCCTGGCCGACCTGGAGGGCTCGGCCAAGGTCCGCATCGAGCACCCGGACGCCTTCTTCGCCGCCGCCCGCGAGGAGTACCCGGACGCCCCGGTCTGGGTCGGCGAGCTCTACCTGGAGCTGCACCGCGCCACCTACACCTCCCAGGCCCGCACCAAGCAGGGCAACCGTCGCAGCGAACACCGGCTGCGCGAGGCGGAGTTGTGGGCGACCACGGCGGCCCTGCACGCGCCGGGCTACTCCTACCCGTACGAGGCGCTCGACCGCCTGTGGAAGACGGTGCTGCTGCACCAGTTCCACGACATCCTGCCGGGCTCCTCGATCGCCTGGGTGCACCGGGAGGCGGAGGCGGAGTACGCCCGGGTGGCCGCGGAGCTGGAGACGCTGACGCGGGAGGCGATCGCGGCGCTGGGCACGGGCGAACCGCAAGCGTTCAACACCAGTCCCTTCGACCGGGACGAGGTGGTCCGCGGGGCGGACGGCGAGACCACCGTCGTCAGGGTGCCGGCGAGCGGCAGCGCGCCCCTGGGCAACACCCTGACCCACGACATGGTGATCGTGACCGACCGCACCCTCGACAACGGCCTCGTCCGCGTCGAACTCGCCGACGACGGCACCCTGGCCTCCGTCCGCGACCTCCGCGCGGACCGAGAGGTCCTCGCCGGCCCCGGCAACCTGCTCCGCCTCCACACGGACCTGCCCAACCACTGGGACGCCTGGGACATCGACAAGCACTACCGCAACCGCCACACCGACCTGCTGGACGCCGACTCCGTCACCGTCGTCGAGCAGGACCCGCTGCTCGGCGCGCTGAAGGTCGAGCGCTCCTTCGGCCGGGGCTCGAAGATCACCCAGACGATCACCCTCCGCTCCGGCAGCCCTCGCATCGACATCGAGACGGAGATCGACTGGCACGAGGCGGAGAAGATCCTCAAGGCGGCGTTCCCGGTGGACATCCGCGCGTCCCACTCGTCCGCCGAGATCCAGTTCGGCCACGTGCAGCGCCCCACGCACACCAACACCAGCTGGGAGTCGGCCCGCTTCGAGGTCTCCGGCCACCGCTGGGTGCACATCGCCGAACCCGGCTACGGCGTCGCGGTCCTGACCGACTCGACCTACGGCCACGACGTCTCCCGCACGGTCCGCGAGGACGGGGGCACGACGACGACCGTCGCCCTCAGCCTCGTCCGCGCCCCGCGCGTCCCCGACCCGCAGGCCGACCAGGGCCGTCACCGCTTCACGTACGCGCTGCTGCCCGGAGCGGGCGTCGAGGAGACGGTCGCCGAGGGCTACGCCCTGAACCTGCCGCTGCGCGTCGCGGACTCGGCGGGCGCCCCGCGGCCCGTCGTCTCCGTGGACGGCGCGGGCGTGACCGTCGAGGCGGTCAAGCTCGCCGACGACCGGTCCGGCGACGTCGTCGTACGGCTCTACGAGTCCCGCGGCGGCCGGGCCGCCGGCGTACTGCGCACCGGCTTCCCGCTGGCCGGAGCCCAGGTGACCGACCTGCTGGAACGCCCGCTCAAGGACGCGGCCACCGACGGCGACGGCGGTGTGCCCCTCACCCTGCGACCGTTCCAGATCCTGACGCTGCGGCTGCGAAGGCGCTGACCGGTGCCCCTGCAGCAGTGGTTCGCCGACGCCAAACTGGGGATCTTCGTCCACTGGGGGATCTACGCCGTCGACGGCGTCCAGGAGCTGGACCGCTTCACCGCCGCCCGCTACGACCCGCGTGCGTGGGCCGGGCTGTTCGCGCGCGCCGGCGCCCGGTACGCCGTACTGACCAGCCGGCACCACGACGGAGTCGCCCTGTGGGACAGCGCCCACGGCGAGCTGAACGTGGGCCGCGACCTGATCGCCGGGTACGCCGGCGCCCTGCGCGAGCGGGGCCTCAAGGTCGGCCTGTACTACTCGCACTCCGACTGGAGCCACCCCGACTACGCCTCCACCCGCAAGCCGGGCCGGCCGCCCGAGCTGGAGGACAGCCCTTACTCCGAGGTCGCGGCCGAGGACGAGGACCCGGCCGCCTGGGAACGGTTCCTCGCCTACCGGGACGGCCAGATCCGCGAACTCACCTCCCGCTACCGGCCCGACCTGATGTGGTTCGACGGCGAGTGGGAGCGCAGCGCGGAGCAGTGGCGCATCCCCGAACTCGCCGCCCTGATCCGCTCTCGGGTGCCGGACGTCGTGTTCAACGCCCGCATGCTCGGCGAGGGCGACTACGCCACGCCCGAACAGGGCGCCCCGGTGGTCCCGCCCGAAGGCCCCTGGGAGCTGTGCCTGACGGTCAACGACTCGTGGGGTCACCAGCACCACGACCACCACCACAAGTCGGTGGACCAGCTGATCCGGTACTTCACCGAGACGATCGGCGGCGGTGGCAACCTGCTGCTCGGTGTCGGACCCCGCGAGGACGGCACCATACCCGTGGAACAGGCGGAACGGCTTCAAGGCCTGGGCGCCTGGATCCGCCGGCACGCCGAGGCCGTGTACGGGACCGTGCGGGGCCTGCCCGCCGGGCACCACTACGGCCCGAGCACCCTCTCCCCGGACCGCCGCACGCTGTACCTGGTCCTCTTCGACGCCCCGCGCGCCGAGATCAACGTGCGCGGCCTGCTCAGCCGGGTGCGCCGGGTGACGGTGCTCGGCACCGGCACCGAGCTGTCCCACGACGTCACCGGCGGCCTGCACGAGACGCCCGGGGTGCTCTGGATCGAGCCGCCCGCCGAGGACGCCCTCGACCCGCACGCCACGGTGCTCGCCGTCGAACTGGACGGCGAACTGGAGCTGTACCGGGGGTCCGGCCGGTGGTGACCGCCGGCCGACCCACATACCGGCCGGCCCACCTGCCTGCCGGCCCACATCCCGGGTCGGGTGCGTGCGCACAGGCGTGGCTCGACCACGTGCCTGCCGGCCCCCATACCGGCCCGGCCCGCATACCGGCCGGCCCGCATCTCGGGTCGGGTGGGCCCACCGGCGTGGCGGACGGCCTACAGGGGCAGCGCCTGCGCCGCGGACTGCACGCGCGCCGGCTCGGCGACGGCCGCGGGCACCACGGCGGCCTCCTCCTGCGTCCGCTGCGGCGGAACGCCGACCGGCCGCACCGGCCGCGGGGCGGCCACCACCGTGTAGTCCTGCCCGAGGAACGGCGGCTCGATCGGCCCGGGGTCGTCGCCGAGAGCCAGCCGCACGGCGGCCCACGGCGCGTTGACCCCGCACAGCGACAGCTGGTGCAACCCACCGGCCGGACGCGCGTTGACATCCATCAGCACCGGCTGCTCGCCGAACATCCGGAACTGGATGTTGGACAGGTAGTGCAGCCCGAAGCCCTCGGCGATCCGTCGCGCCGGCTCCACGAACCGCTCGTGCAGCGTGAAGCCGCGGCGACGCCCGTTCTTCGTCCGCCCGACGGCCAGCCGGACGACGTTGTCGCGCCCGGTGAGACAGTCGACGGACACCTCCGGCTGCTCCAGTCGCGGCATCACCAGCCAGTCCACCGGCTCGTCGGCCTGCCGCAGTGCCTGAAGCACCATGTCCAGCTGCACGTACGGCGTGGGGAAGCCGCTGAGGTGCAGCAGCGAGAAGGGGGCGCGCGTGACCACCCGGAAGCCCACCCCGCCCGCACCGGACGCCGGCTTGAAGCAGGCCCGGTGCCCACCCGCCTCCAACTCCTCCACGGCCGCCAGGAGTTCGTCGGCGTCGCGCACCCGCCACCACGGCGGCACCGGAACGCCGATCGCCTGGACCGCCTCGTAGGCGATCACCTTGTCCTCGAACACGGCCACGGCCTCCGGCGGCGGGGCCAGCAGCGCCGTGCCGACCGCCTCGAACTCCGCGCGGTGCGCCACGACCGCCGCCTGGTGCAGCCGCGGCACGAACACGTCGATCGCGCGCTTGGCGCACACGTCCAGGGCGTACTCGACGTAGGCGGCCGGGGACAGCCCCTCGGGCTCCAGATCGGCGGTGTCCGCGGCGGCGAGGACGGGGGAGTCCGGGTCGCCGTGGGTGGCGTGGATCTCGACGGCCCGGTCGCTGGGATTTCTCCGCAGCTGATCCATGAAGAACACGTTCTCCGCGTACGTGCGGTTGAGCCAGACGCGTACGCGAGAGACCATGCAGGCCGCCTTTCACGGTTCGCGGGCACGGCGGAGCGAGGCCGGCCCGGCCTGAGGGTGGTTGGAGGGTCACCGAACCGCCCCGTGTGAAGGGAGAGGGAGGGCGGTGGTGTCGGGGCGATCATACGGCTTCCCGGGCGCGCCGCGTGCAACGTGCGTGTTACGGAATTCCCGGTCACGCCCATCCGTCGCGCGGGTTCCCGCCGTCCCCCCAGTACACTCCGCTGGCCCTTGCCGACCCGGGAGCGGGTGTGTTCTCGTGGTCCCGTCCGTGTGATCGTGAAGGGGGCCGAAAGGTGACGTCGACGGCCGGTGGTGCCGGGCAGTTGCTGGCCATCAGCGACCTGCACATCGGGTACGCGGAGAACCGCGAGCTGGTCGAGAAGATGCGCCCCGACACCGATGACGACTGGCTGCTGGTGGCCGGGGACGTGGCGGAGAGCGTGTCCCGCATCCGCTGGGCGCTCGAAACCCTCGCGGGCCGCTTCCGCAAGGTGATCTGGGTTCCCGGCAACCACGAGCTGTGGACCCACCCCTCCGACACCGTCACCCTGCGCGGCGTCGCCCGCTACGAGTACCTGGTCGAGATGTGCCGCGAGCTGGGCGTGACGACCCCCGAGGACCCCTACCCGGTCTGGGAGGGCCCAGGCGGCCCGGTGGCCGTGGCGCCGCTGTTCCTGCTGTACGACTACTCGTTCCTGCCGGACGGCTGCGCCACCAAGGACGAGGGGCTGGCGTACGCGTACTCGACCGGGATCGTGTGCAATGACGAGCATCTGCTGCACCCCGACCCGTATCCCACCCGGGAGGAGTGGTGCCGGGCGCGGGTCGCCGAGACCGAGCGGCGGCTCGCCGAGATCCCCGAGGACCTGCCGACCGTGCTGGTCAACCACTATCCGCTGGACCGTCACCCGACCGAGGTGCTCTGGTACCCGGAGTTCGCCATGTGGTGCGGCACGCGGCTGACCGCCGACTGGCACCACCGGTTCCGGGTCGCCACGATGGTCTACGGCCACCTGCACATCCCGCGGACCACCTGGCACGACGGCGTCCGCTTCGAGGAGGTGTCGGTGGGATACCCGCGCGAGTGGCGCAAGCGCGAGGAGCCGCCGGGCCGGCTGCGCCGCATCCTGCCGGTGGAGGACGCGACGCCGTGATCGAGGAGCTGCTGCCCGCCTCGGTGGCGGCCGTCGAGGTGCACGGCGACGACGGGACCGAGCCCGCGCCGCTGTACCCGCAGGAGGCGGCGGTCGTCGCGCGGGCGGTCGCCAAACGGCGGCGCGAGTTCGCCGTCGTCCGCGCCTGCGCCCGCCGCGCCATGGAGAAACTGGGCGTGCCCGCGCAGGCCGTCCTCCCCGGCGAGCGCGGCGCCCCCGGCTGGCCGGCCGGGCTGGCCGGCAGCATGACCCACTGCGACGGCTACGCCGCCGCCGCGCTGGTCCGCGTCACCCACCTGGCGTCACTCGGGATCGACGCCGAACCGCACGCGCCGTTGCCCGCCGGCGTGCTGGAGGCCGTGGCCCTGCCGAGCGAGCGGGACCGGCTGCGCCGGCTCACCGCGCGGCACCCGGGCGTCCACTGGGAGCGCCTGCTGTTCAGCGCCAAGGAGTCCGTCTACAAGGCGTGGTACCCGCTCACCCGGACGTGGCTGGACTTCTCGGAGGCCGACATGGACATCGCCGTCGGACCCGACGGGGCGACGCACGGCCGTTTCCGCGCCGAGCTGCTCGTCCCCGGTCCCGTGGTCGGCGGTCGCCGCCTCGGCGCCTTCGACGGCCGCTGGACGGTCCAACGGGGCCTGGTGGCGACCTCCGTGACGGTGCCGCACGCCTGACGGCGTGCGGCCGCCGCCCTCTCAGTGCTCCGGGCACCAGGTCTGCAGCAGGCGGAAGAACGCCTCCTCGTTGCCCGTCAGGCCTGCGCGCGCCAGGGCCTGTTCGGCCTCGGCGAGGACGGCGGGCGGGACGACGGGTGGTCGACGGGCGTCCGGCGGGCCGGCCGCGGTGTCGAACGCCGCTCGTACGGTGTGCAGCAGGCGTAGATAGGCCTGCACGGCGGTGCGTTCCCGGTCGGTCAGTACGGCAGTGGGCATCGGTCGGCTCTCCCCGCCTCCTCGTCGCAACACGCGCCCCGACGGCACGTACGCCCCCGTATTCGACGGCGCACTCCCAGCTTGCCGTCCGCCACTGACAATCCGGCCCGGCCGCGCCCCGGTTCCCCCGCTCAGCGGAGGCGCGAGCACATCGCGACGCGGCGCGGAACAGCCGCCTGGCGCCGGTGCGCAGCCTGCTTCGAAGGGCGGCTGCCCCTGGGCGCTGTCGTGCGGATCACGCAGCGGACGCGGTGTCCGGCACGCGCATCTGCCGCGTTGTCGTCGGTCGCCGACGCCTCGCGTCAACTCCCTCCCCCTGCCTTGCAGCTGCACGCACCGGACCCCGCTCACCGGCACCGATCAGCACCGTCGGCGCCCTGCGACCCGATCCGAACGACAGGCCCTAGTGCTGGGGTCCGACGTAGCCCAGCGACGCCTCGATCCGGCCCGCCAGGTGGTCGCGCTGCACGGGCCCGCGCAGTGCCGAACCGGCCAGCCAGGTACGGCACTTGCTGGCGAGCAGCAGCCCGAAGCGCTCCGCCTCCTTCTCGTCGGCGAGGTCGAAGCGGGTGCGGGCGGCGACCTTCAGCACCGTCGCCTGGAGGTCGGCGTTGTCGTCGAGTAAACGGGCGGCGACCGCGGCGCCCTCGACGTGGTGGCTGCAGTGCCCGGCCTTCATGTGCCACAGCTCGTGCCCGAGGATCACCAACTGGTGTTCGGGGGCGGTGCGTTCCTCGATGACGACGAGGTCCTGGTCGGCCATGTCGAGCCACAGCCCGCTGGCGGTGCCCGGCGGGAAGGCGGCCGTACGGCAGTGGACGGGGCGGCCGCGGCGTCTGCTCATCGCGTCGCACAGCGCGGCGTACAGGTCGCCCGGGCGCGCCGGGACGGGCAGGGTCAGCTCCGCGACCAGCTCGCCGCACAGGCGGCGCATTTCCTTACCGATGCCCACACTTCTCTCCCGGATCACGACTCGGGCCGCTTGACGCTCTCCAGGAGCATGTCCAGCCATTCGGCGACCTTGTCGCGGTGCTGGTCGGTGGGCAGTTGGGCGGCCCGCCAGGCGATTCCGCGCACGCCGTGGTCCTGGAGCAGCCGCTCCAGGGGGTCGTCGGCCGCCGCGGCCGCCTCCCGTTCCCGGTCGGCGAGCTTCTGCAACAGCTCCTGCTCGGTGCGCTGGAGTGTGTCCGCGAGCGCCTCGGGGTCCTCGGCCGTGAGGAAACCGGCACGCACCCGGAAGAAGCGCTGGATGGCGTCGCAGTGCTCCATGGTGGGGCGCCGGTCGCCGTTGATGAGGGCGCCCGCCTGCTGCCGCGACATCCCGGCGCCGTCGGCGATCTCCTGCTGGGTGTACTTGCGCCCGTTGGGTTTCAGCCGGGTGCGGCGCAGCAGGTCCAGGCGCTGCAGGAACCGCGCCTGCACGTCCGGCTCGCCGGCGGGGCGGCCGCGCAGCAGGTCCCGGACGACGGGCTCGGGGACACCGCAGGCCACGGAGAGCCGGGCGGTGTCGAAGACCTCCGCGTGCGGCACGCCGAGTCGGTCGGCGAGCGCGGTGACGCGGGCGATGACGGCCGGCAGGGTGGCCGTCGCCGTGGCGCCCGGAACCTCGTAGCCATCCGTCACCGACAGGTCTCCTACGTCTCTCACGTACTTCTCGCGAGTGGTTGCCGTGAACTTCCCGGAGAGTAGCGGTTGCTTCGAACTCACATCCAGGTCTCGCCACAACTGTGGCCAATTTCAGCCGTCAACCGGCATGGAATGCCACGATAGTTGACACCGGAAGCGTCGGGGCACCAGGATCGGGGCGCCGCGTGAAGGCCGCAGAGGCAAGAGGGGTGACCTCCCGATGGCACAGCAGGCAGGAGGGCAGCGGTCCGCGTTGCGGTCCGTCCCCGAGGATCCCGAGGCCCAGTCGTATCTCCAGGACTACGCCGCCTTCATGGAGGCGGTCCCCTTCCCGTCCGTGGTCGTCGACCATCGCTGGGACGTCGTGCTGGCCAACAGCGCCTTCCACTCGCTCTTCCGGGGGGTCGCGCCCCACCCGACGGCGATGCCGGGCGACAACTTCCTGAGGTTCGTGCTGTTCCACCCGGACGCCGCCGGGGTGCTGGGCGAGCACGAGTCGCGCTGGTGCCTGCCGATGCTGGCGCACTTCGCCGCCGCCGTGGAGCGGCACGGCCACGACCACGGGTTGCAGGCCATCCGCCGGGAGATCGCGCAGGACCCCATCATGGAGGCCGCCTACCGGCAGGGGCTGCCGCACTGGGTGCGCGCGGTCGGCGAGGCGGCCGTCGAACACGACGGGGCGGTCCGTCCGCTGCTGCACCCGGACCCCCGTTGGGGCGCCACCGACTGCCGGATCGTCGCCGAGACGCCCCGGACCCTGCAGGACATGGGCTGGACCCGGTTCACGATGGTGCTGCGCGAGCCCCGCCGCCCCGCCGCCCCGCGCCGCCGGTCCCGCGACCGCCGTACCGCGAGCCATCTCACGGTGGTGCCCGCCACCCCCGAGGCCTGACCGGGCACCGCCGGCGTTCAGGTCGCCGACGGCGCCACGGTCGGGCCGGGGGAGTCATGAGCGGGGCCTGAGTACCGACCCCGCAGCACGCAAGCCACTTGCATTACTTGCGCTATTCTTGCGTGCATGACACGACGACTTGCGGAAGTGGCGAAGAAGGTCGGGGTCAGCGAGGCCACCGTCAGCCGGGTGCTCAACGGCAAACCCGGGGTCTCCGAAGCCACCCGGCAGGCCGTGCTGTCCGCGCTCGACGTCCTCGGCTACGAGCGGCCCACCCAGCTGCGCGGCGAACGCGCCCGCCTCGTCGGCCTGGTCCTGCCCGAGTTGCAGAACCCCATCTTCCCGGCGTTCGCCGAGGTCATCGGCGGTGCGCTCGCCCAGCTCGGCCTGACCCCGGTGCTGTGCACGCAGACCAAGGGCGGGGTCTCCGAGGCCGACTACGTGACCCTGCTGCTGCAGCAGCAGGTCTCCGGCGTCGTCTTCGTCGGCGGCCTGTACGCCCAGGCCGACGCCCCGCACGACCACTACCGGCTGCTCGCCGACCGCAACATCCCGGTCGTCCTGGTCAACGCGGCCATCGAGCACCTCGGCTTTCCCGGCGTCTCCTGCGACGACGCGGTCGCCGTCGAGCAGGCCTGGCGGCACCTGGCCTCCCTCGGCCACGAGCGGATCGGCCTGGTCCTCGGACCCGGCGACCACATGCCGTCGGCGCGCAAGCTGGCCGCCGCGCGGGCGATCGCCGGCGACCTCCCTGACGAGCACGTGGCGCGGGCCATCTTCTCCATCGAGGGCGGCCACGCGGCCGCCTCCCGGCTGATCGACCGCGGCGTCACCGGCTTCATCTGCGCCAGCGACCCCCTCGCCCTCGGTGTCGTGCGCGCCGCCCGCCGCAAGGGGCTCGGCGTGCCGTCACGGATCTCCGTGGTCGGTTACGACGACTCCGCGCTGATGAACTGCACCGAACCCCCGCTGACCACCGTCCGCCAGCCCATCGAGTCCATGGGCCGGGCGGTCGTGGAGCTGCTGAACGCGCAGATCGGCGGCAGTGCCGTGGCGGCCGAGGAGCTGCTGTTCGAGCCCGAGCTGGTGGTGCGGGGCTCCACGGCGCAAGCGCCACGCGACTGAGATCCCGTAGATCCGGCGTTCTGTCGAATAATTGCAATATCTGCGCGACATCTTCCGTGACGATGTCGGCGGTGCTTGAGTGTGCGGCGCCCACCGCTCCTGCCCAAAGGGGTCCACCGATGAGAAGCACCGGGTTCCGCCACGCCCTTCTGACGCTCCTGGCCTGTTCCTCCCTCGCCCTGTCCGCCTGCGGGTCGGGCGGCGAGGACGACTCCGCGAGCGGCAAGACCCGCATCACGGTCAACTGCATGCCGCCCAAGAGCGCCAAGGTCGACCGGCAGTTCTTCGAGGAGGACGTCGCCGCGTTCGAGAAGCAGAACCCGGACGTCGACGTCGTCCCGCACGACGCGTTCCCCTGCCAGGACCCCAAGACGTTCGACGCCAAGCTCGCCGGCGGCCAGATGGAGGACGTGTTCTACACGTACTTCACCGACGCCCGGCACGTCGTCGACATCGGCCAGGCCGCCGATCTCACGCCGTACGTCAAGGAACTCAAGAGCTACGAGACCATCCAGCAGCAGCTGCGCGAGATCTACACCGTCGACGGCAGGGTCTACGGCATCCCGCGCACCGGCTACTCGATGGGCCTGATCTACCACCGCGAACTCTTCGAGAAGGCCGGCCTGGACCCCGACCGGCCGCCCGCCACCTGGGACGAGGTGCGCGCCGCCGCCAAGAAGATCGCCGCGCTCGGCGACGGCACCGTCGGCTACGCCGACTACAGCGCCCAGAACCAGGGCGGCTGGCACTTCACCGCAGAGCTCTACTCGCAGGGCGGCAGTGTCGTCAGCGCCGACGGCGAGAAGGCCACCGTCGACACCCCCGAGGGGCGGGCGGTCCTGCAGACCCTGCACGACATGCGCTGGGAGGACGACTCGATGGGCAGCAAGCAACTGCTCGTCATCAACGACGTCCAGCAGATGATGGGCGCCGGCAAGCTCGGCATGTACCTCGCCGCCCCCGACAACATCCCGATCCTGGTCAAGGAGAAGGGCGCCGAGTACGAGGACATCGCCATCGCGCCGATGCCCGGCGGCAAGGCCACCCTCATCGGCGGCGACGGCTACATGTTCCACAAGAAGGCGACGCCCGAGCAGATCCGGGCCGGCCTGAAGTGGCTCGACCACATGTTCCTCACCCCCGGCGACGGCTTCCTCGGCGACTACGCCCGCGCCAAGATGCACGACGCGCCGGTCGGCCTGCCCGAGCCGCGGCTGTTCACCGGCGCCGCCGACTCGTCACGGACACCCGGAATGGGGGAGAAGCTCCCTGACGCACCCCGCGTACGCGTGACTTTCACAGCCGCGCCATCAGACCCTTCCCTGACGTTTGGTGCTCTTGGAACACTCCTTCCGCGCGCATTCCGTCATCACCCGGACGGTGAGACTCCCCCAGGACGAGAGGTCCCTCACTCATGCCCGAAGTCAACCGGCGCAAGTTCCTCCAGATCGCGGGGGCCACCACGGCCTTCACC
This sequence comes from Streptomyces chromofuscus, assembly GCF_015160875.1. Taxonomy (NCBI): domain Bacteria; kingdom Bacillati; phylum Actinomycetota; class Actinomycetes; order Kitasatosporales; family Streptomycetaceae; genus Streptomyces; species Streptomyces chromofuscus. The sequence continues at coordinate 7,005,781 of NZ_CP063374.1, forward strand.
GCCCTGGCGAGCAGTATCGAGCGCGCCGCCGCACTGCCGGCCAACCACCGCAACGGGACGATCGAGGACGTCGAGCACATCGTCGTCCTGATGCAGGAGAACCGTTCTTTCGACCACTACTTCGGCACGCTGCGCGGCGTCCGCGGCTTCGGCGACCCGCGGCCGGTGGCGCACGACAACGGCAAGTCGATCTGGCACCAGTCGGACGGCACCAAGGACATCCTGCCGTTCCACCCGGACGCCGACGACCTCGGCATGCAGTTCCTGGAGGGCCTGCCGCACGGCTGGACCGACGGCCAGCAGGCCTACAACGGCGGCAAGTACGACAAGTGGATCCCCGCCAAGGGCACGACCACCATGGCGTACCTGACCCGCGAGGACATCCCCTTCTACTACGCCCTCGCCGACTCGTTCACCATCTGCGACGCCTACCACTGCTCGTTCATCGGCTCCACCGACCCGAACCGCTACTACATGTGGTCCGGCTACACGGGCAACGACGGCAAGGGCGGCGGCCCCGTCCTCGGCAACGACGAGTTGGGCTACGACTGGACGACGTACCCCGAGCGCCTGGAGCAGGCCGGCATCTCCTGGAAGATCTACCAGGACATCGGCGACGGCCTCGACGCGGCCGGCTCGTGGGGCTGGATCAACGACGCCTACCGGGGCAACTACGGCGACAACTCGCTGCTGTACTTCAACAAGTACCGCAACGCCCAGCCCGGCGAGCCCTGGTACGACAAGGCCCGCACCGGCACCGACGTCAAGAACGGCGACGGCTACTTCGACCAGTTGAAGGCCGACGTCAAGGCCGGCAAGCTGCCGCAGATCTCCTGGATCGCCGCCCCCGAGGCCTTCTCCGAGCACTCCAACTGGCCCACGAACTACGGCGCCTGGTACATCGCGCAGGTCCTGGACGCCCTCACCTCCAATCCGGAGGTCTGGTCGAAGACGGCGCTGTTCATCACCTTCGACGAGAACGACGGCTTCTTCGACCATGTGGTGCCGCCGCTGCCGCCGAAGGACGGCTCCCGGGGCAAGTCCACCGTCGACGTGGCGCTCGACCTCTACAAGGGCGACAGCAAGCGCCCGGCCGGCCCCTACGGCCTCGGCCCGCGCGTTCCGATGCTTGTCGTCTCGCCGTGGAGCAAGGGCGGTTACGTCTGCTCCGAGACCCTCGACCACACCTCGATCCTGCAGTTCATGGAGCGCCGCTTCGGCGTCGAGGAGACGAACGTCTCCCCCTGGCGCCGGACCGTCTGCGGCGACCTGACCTCGGCCTTCGACTTCTCCCGCAAGGACAGCCGCCCGGCCGCCCTGCCGGACACGGACGAGTACGAGCCGCAGGACCGCGAGCGTCACCCCGACTACAGGCCGACGCCGCCGGCCGACCCCCGCATGCCCAAGCAGGAGCGCGGCCTGCGCCTGGCCCGCCCGCTCAAGTACGCCCCCTACGTGGACGGTTCGGTGGACGCGGCGAACGGCAGGTTCACGCTGACGTTCGCCTCCGGCGCCAAGGCCGGTGCCGCCTTCCACGTCACCTCCGGCAACCGCACCGACGGTCCGTGGCAGTACACCACCGAGGCCGGCAAGAGCATCTCCGACACCTGGAACTCGGCGTACTCCCAGGGCTCCTACGACCTGACCGTGCACGGCCCCAACGGTTTCGTGCGCTTCTTCCAGGGCTCGAACAAGGCGGCCGGCCCGGAGGTCACCGCGCGCCACCACGGCGACGACGTCGTGCTGAGCCTCACCAACAAGGGGTCCGGCACCGTCCAGCTGAAGGTGGCCGACGGCTACACCGGCCGGACGAGGACCCTGAAGGTGCGCGCCGGTTCGTCCGTGCAGCACGTCGTCGATCTGGCGGCGAGCCGGCGCTGGTACGACCTGACGGTCACGTCCGAGGCCGACCCCGCGTTCCTGCGGCGCTTCGCGGGGCACGTCGAGAACGGGCGCCCGGGTGTGAGCGACCCGGCGATCATCACCGAGTAGGCGGTGCGGCAGGCGTAGCGCTCAGAGGTGCGTGAGGTGCCCCGGCCGTGACGGCCGGGGCACCAGCGTCTGCGGTTCGGGCATGGCCGGACGGTCGTCCGGTGCCGTCCGGGCCAGCAGCACCACGCCCCAGGACGCCAGCAGCGCGCCGGCGAGCGCCACGAGCATGCCGGCCGCCCCGCCCCGGAGCCGTTCGCCCAGCAGGGACAGGCCGATCACCGACGCGGCCACCGGGTTGCTCAGGGTGACCACCGCGAGCGGGGCCCCCAGCCCGCCCCGGTAGGCGATCTGGGACAACAGCAGGCCGCCGGTCGCGAACGCCGCGACCAGCAGCGCCACCGAGACGACCTGGACGCCGAGCACCGGCCCCGTCTCGTCCGTCGCGGCCACCGTCACCGTCTGGGTGAGGGCGGAGCCGACCCCGGAGGCGACCCCGGACGCCGTGGCGTGCCGCAGCCCGGGCCGGGTGCCGGGCCGGGCCAGCGCGCCGATCAGCACCGACGCCGATCCGGCCACGGCCAGCGCCTCGGTCACGCCGAGCACGTCGTCGGGCGCCGGCCCGGACGCCGTGACCAGCAGCGCCCCCAGGCCGGCCAGGGTGAGGGCGGTGCCCCGCCACTCCACCGCGCTGACCCGCCGCCCCGCGAGCCTCGCCCCCATCGGCACGGCCGCGACCAGCGTCAGCGCTCCGAGCGGCTGCACCACCGTGAGCGGCCCGTACCTCAGCGCCACGACGTGCAGCACCGCGCCGGAGGCGTTCAGCGCCACCGACATCCACCACGCCGTGCTGCCCAGCAGTCGCAGCGCACCCGAGTCCGCGGAACGGGCGGCGAGCCGTTCCTGAGCGACGGCGGCGGCCGCGTAGGCGACGGCGGAGAACAGCGACAGGACGACGGCGAGCACGGTGGCGCTCATCGGCCCGCCTCGACGAGCGCCGGCCGCTGTGCCGGTACGACGACCCGGGCGCCCGGCGCGGCCGTGCGCGCCGCCGGGCGGATCACCGTCAGCGCCCCGCCCAGCAGCGCCGCCGCGAGGATCGAGTCGAGCCAGTAGTGGTTCGCGGTGCCCACGATCACCAGCAGGGTCAGCAGCGGGTGCAGCAGCCACAGCCACCGCCAGTGCGACCGGGTCGCCACGAGCAGTCCGACCGCCACCATCAGCGCCCAGCCGAAGTGCAGCGAGGGCATCGCCGCGAACTGGTTCGACAACTGGTCGGTCTGCGGGGAGCCGTACACCGACGGTCCGTAGACCCGCCCGGTGTCCACCAGCCCCGTCGCCGCCAGCATCCGCGGCGGCGCCAGCGGGAACGCCAGATGCAGCACCAGCGCGGCGGCGGTGAGCGCGGCGAGCACCCGGCGGGCCCACACGTAGTGGGCGGGGCGGCGCAGGTACAGCCAGACCAGGAAGGCGGCGGTCGCGGGGAAGTGCACGGTGGCGTAGTACGTGTTCGCCGCCTGCACCGGGACGTCGCCGTGCAGCAGCAGGGACTGCACCGCGCCCTCGCCGGGAAGCCGCACGGCACGTTCCAGGTCCCACACCCGGTGCGCGTTGCGAAACGCCTCCCGGGTGTGGTCGGTCGCCAGTAGCCGGCCGGACTTGTAGAGGAGGAAGAGGCCCGCGACGAGCAGGAACTCTCTCAGGAGGGGCGGGCGCGCCGGCGCGGCGTCCCCCTCCGCAGGCTCGGTGCGGGCATTCATCCCCCGGCCCCTTCACTGACGGTGGTGCACTGACTGCAATCGATACGCTAGCGTACCGATACGGCAGTGTACCGATACGGGCGAGTACCGGTACACTGGCGTATCGATTGCGTACGACACACTGGACTGCGAACCCCGGCGGGCAGGACGGGAGTGCCGGGAGCGAGGAGACGGACCGATGACGTCGCAGGCCGCGGACCGACCGGAGACGGTTGGCGCCTCGCGCCGCTCCAAGCTGACGCGCGAGCGTGAGCAGGAGTTCTTCGACGCGGTGATCGAGCAGATCCGCGAGTGCGGCTACGACGCCGTGACCATGGACGGCGTCGCCACCAGCACGCGGTGCAGCAAGTCCACGCTGTACCGGCAGTGGAGGACCAAGCCCCAGTTCGTGGCCGCGGCGCTGCGCTCGCGGCGCCGGGTCTGCTTCGAGGGAATCGACAGCGGCTCGCTGGCCGAGGACCTGCGCCAGGTCGCGCGGGTGCTGGGTCAGTGGTCCGGCCGGGACCACCGGCTCGTCCAGGCGCTCGGTCACGCCGTCCTGGAGGACCAGGAGCTGGCGCAGGCGCTGCGCGAGACGCTGGTCGAGCCGGAGATCGCCGCGGTCGAGCAGATCCTCGGGCGCGGCGTGGCACGCGGGGAGATCGCCGCGGACCATCCGGCGCTGCCGTACGTGCCCTCGCAGATGTTCGGCGTGCTGCGGGTGCGCCCCATGCTGGAGGGCCAGGAAGCCGACCCGGACTACCTGCTGAGGTTCGTGGAGGTCGCCGTGCTGCCGGCACTCGGCCTCGAATGAAGACCCGGGCCGCGTCGTCCGAGGGATGACAGGACGACCGGCCCGCTCGCGCCGCACCGTGGGGACGGGGGCGGCGCGCACCCCCGGCCGGGTGGGGTACCTCTGGAGCGGAGAGGTGCCCCGCCCGGCCGAACGGCGTTCCGGGCCGGGCGCGGCGCCCCCGCGAGGGCGGCCGCCCCGCCGGCCGGACAGCGCCGTGCGGGCGTCAGACGCTGTGCCCGTCGCCTCCAGACGACGCCTTGATGCCCTCGGTGATCTCGTCGATCACCGACGCCTTCTGGTCGGCGTCGATGCCGAAGCGGACCACGACCAGTTGCCCGGAGTCGGCGGGCGAGGGGAAGACGAGCGACTCGACCAGGCCGTCGGCGCCCTTGCTGGTGATCGCCTTCCAGCGGACCAGGTAGCCCTTCTGCCCGGCCACGGTCACCGCCTTCGAGGCCAGCACCTGGTGCGAAGTGATCTTCCCGTAGGTGTTGCCGCCGTAGGCCTCCTCGGCGTTCTCCGCGATGTCCGCCTTCGCGACTTCCTCCGGTGTGCTGCCCTCGGTGCCCAGCACCTGGGCGGGCGCCGAGTACGCGCCGCCCTTCGTGCACGACTTGGACGTGTCGCCGGGGCACTTGTAGCTGTCGTCGGACGTCATTTGCGCGCCCACGCCGAACGCCTGGCCGGTCCAGCCCTCCGGCACCGGCAGGCTGATCCCGTTCACCGGGTCGGACAGCGTGCCGCCGCCCTCGACCTCCGGCGCCCGGGACCCCTCCGGCGCGGGGGACTGCCCGCCGGGCCCGCCCGAATCGCCGAACGGCCCGTCCTGGCCGCCGTCCTGCCCGTCCGGCCCCTGCTGCTGCGAGTCGGCGCGGCTTGCGCCGGCACCGTTGTCGCTGGTCAGCGCGTACACGCCGATGCCGATGCTGGCGAGGACGGCGACCGCCACCACGACGGCCGTCCCGATCCGCAGCGCCCGGCGCCGCCCGCCCGGCGGCTGGACCGGATACCCGGGGTACCCCGGATGTCCCGGGTACGCCTGGTGCCCCGGATACCCGGGAGCCGCGGGGCCCCCGGGGTAGGCGGGATACGTCGGCTGGGCCTGCTGCGCGTCGGCGGCCGGCGAAGGCCCCGCCGGGGGACCCCAGCCCGCGGCCGACCCCGCCGGACGGGTCCGGTCCGTCCACGCCTTGCCGTCCCACCAGCGCTCGGTGGCGGGACCGTCACTTGTCTGCCCGGGGTCGGGGTACCACCCGGGGGGAGTCACCTGCGTCATGCGCCCACCGTATGAGGCGTCGGTGAAAGCCGGATGAGAGGGCTGCCTCCCGCACGCATCACGAAGCCCGCGGACGGCACGGACCGACGCCCGGTCATTCCAGCACCAGCCGCACCGGGCCGTCCCCGACGGGCGGGGGCAGCCGCAGCCCGTCCCGCCCCGGCGTCACCGACCCCAGCACGCTCGCGTGCCGCGCCCCCGTGCTCGCCGGGACAGTTCCGGGCAGACCGTGCACCGTCAGGAAGGCGAGCACCGCGAACGCGTACGCCTCCTTCGCGTCCGACGGCAGCCCGAGTTCGTCGCTGCGGCGCAGGGCCACGCCCGGCAGCAGCTCCCCGAGCATCCGCGTGAGGACCGGATTGCGGGTGCCGCCGCCGGAAGCGATCACCTCCGTCGCGCCCAGCGTCCGCACGGCGTCGGCGACCGTGCGCGCGGTGAGGTGGGTGAGCGTCGCGACGACGTCCTCGGCGGACAGCGTGCCGACCGCGGCCAGCGCCTCGCGCAGATGGCCGACGTGGAACAGCTCCTTGCCGGTGGTCTTCGGCGCGGGCAGCGCGTAGTAGGGCTCCGCCAGCAGCCGCTCCAGCAGCGCCGGACACACCCTGCCGCGGGCGGCCAGCGCACCGTCCACGTCGTACGCCAGCCGCCCGCCGGTGAAACCGTGCGCCGCCGCGTCGATCAGCGCACACCCCGGGCCCGTGTCGAAGGCGGTGCCGTCGGGTGCGGTGACGTTGGCGATCCCGCCCAGGTTCAGGGCGACCGGCGTGCCCGGCCGGCCGCGCAGCCACATCAGGTCGACCAGGCTGACCAGCGGCGCGCCCTGCCCGCCGGCGGCGATGTCCCGGGGCCGGAAGTCGGCGACGACCGGCAGTCCCGTCGCCTCGGCGATCCACGCGGGCTGCCCGAGCTGAAGGGTCCCGTGCACCCGGCCCCCCTCCACCCAGTGGTACACGGTCTGCCCGTGCGAGCCCACCACCTCGGCCCGCCCGTCGCACAGCTCCCGGTCGGCCCGCACGGCCGCCGCCGCGAAGGCCCGCCCGATCAGGGTGTCCAGCCGGCACACGTCCGCCACCGACGTGGTCCCCGGCGGCAGCGCCGCCGCGAGCGCCGCCCGCAGTTCCTCGTCGTACGGCTCGCTCACCATGCCGAGCGGCTTCAGGACGAGACCGTCACCGACGAGGTCCAGTTCGGCCGCCGCCGCGTCGATGGCGTCGTACGACGTCCCGGACATCAGCCCGATCACCCGCATCCGTTCCCCTCGCCTCCCTCGGAGCGCCCCTCGCCGGGAGAGTGGCGAGGGCCAGCACGCTGACCGCGCAGGTGGCCGCCGCGTAGTAGGCGGGGACGTCCACGTCGCCGGTCCGCTCGATCGTCTCCGTGATGATGAGCCCGGCACCGCCGGAGAACACCGCATTGGACAGGGCGTAGGCGAGTCCGAGGCCGGTGCAGCGCACGGTCGTCGGGAACATCTCCGACAGCATCGCCGGGCCCGGTCCCGCCATCAGCCCCACCACGGCGCCCGCGCCGAACACGGCCAGGCCCTTGGCGGCCGTGGACACCCCGGGGTCCTGGAGCAGGTCCAGCAGCGGCACCGCGAGGACCACCACCAGCAGCGCACCGGCCAGCATCACGGCCCGCCGCCCCACCCGGTCGCTGAGCAGCCCCGCCGGGACGATCGTCACCGCGAAGCCGAGATTGGCCAGCACGGTGGCGACCAACGCCTGCTGGAAGCTCGCGTCGAGACTGCTCTGGAGGTAGGACGGCAGCACGACCAGGAAGGTGTACCCGGCCGCGGCCCAGCCCATGATCCGCCCGGCGCCCAGCGCGACGGCCCGTACGACCTCGCGCGCGGGCGGGCGCGTGAGCTCCCGCTCCCGGGCGAACGCCGGGGTCTCCTCGAGCCGCAGCCTCAGCCACAGCGCGCCCAGCCCCATCGGCAGCGTCAGCAGGAACGGCAGCCGCCAGCCCCAGTCGCCGAGCTGAGCCTCCGTCAGCACGGTGGCGAGCAGTGCCGCCGCGCCCGCCCCGCCGAGCAGGCCCAGCGCGACGGTGAACGACTGCCACGAGCCGTACAGGCCGCGCCTGCCCGGCGGCGCGAACTCCGTCATCACCGACACCGCGCCACCGAACTCACCGCCCGCCGAAAGGCCCTGCAGCACCCTCAGGAAGGTGAGCAGCCAGGGCGCGAGGGCCCCCGCCGTCTCGTAGGTCGGCAGCACGCCGATCAGCGTGGTCGCGCCCGTCATCAGACCGATCACCAGGATCAGCACCGGACGCCGGCCGAGCCGGTCGCCCAGCCGCCCGAACAGGGCTGCTCCGACGGGCCGGAAGAAGAAGGCCAGGGCGAACGAGGCGTACGTCCGCACCAGCGCCTCGGCATCGCTTCCGCCCTCGGGCGTGAAGAACTTGGCGGCGATGACGGTGGCGAAGTAGCCGTAAACGCCGAACTCGTACCACTCGATGACATTGCCCACCGAGCCGGCGACCAGTGCCCGGCGGGACCGCTCGGGCCCGGTGCCGGCCGCCGACGCGGGCGCGTTCATCCGGTGCCTCCCGTCCGGCGGCCCCGGCCCGGCCGCGCGCGCTGATGGAGGATCAGCGTCAGTTGACGGGGCGTCGGCTGTCAATGACCTCCCCGCGGACGTCACCCGGGTCGGCCACACTGCCCCGACCACCCACCGGCGGACCTGCCGTGGGACTACGCTCGCCCTGTACGTCGTTCGGACGACTGGGGGAGGTAGCGGGATGACGGAGGTACCGCCGGCGGCGGGCGCCTCGGCTTCCCTGTGGGAGCGCGAAGAGGAGATAGCCGGGGTGGTCGAGGCGCTCGACGCCCTGCGCGCGGACCGCTCCTCGTCGGGCGGTCTGCTCGTGTTCCGGGGCGAGGCCGGGCTGGGCAAGACCGCGCTGCTCGCCGAGACCCGCCGGCTGGCCGAGGAACGCGGCTGCACGGTGTGGTCGGCGCGCGGCGGCGAGACCCTCCGGTCCGTCCCCTTCAACGTCGTGCGCCAGCTGTTGCAGCCCGCCCTCGTGTCCCTGCTGCCCGGAGAGGCCCGGGAGTACCTCGGCGACTGGTACGACATCGCCGGTCCCGCCCTCGGCATCGCCGACCCCGGCGGGCGGCAGGCCGACCCGCAGGGCGTGTGCGACGGGCTGGTCGCCGCGGTGCGCCGGCTCGCCCGGCGGGAATGGCCGCTGGTGCTGCTGATCGACGACGCGCACTGGGCCGACCAGGAGACGCTGCGCTGGCTCGCCGCGTTCGCCGAGCGGCTGCACGACCTGTCCGTGCTGGTGGTGGTGGCCCGCAGGCCCGGCGACGTGAGCGGTGAGAGCGCCCGCCACCTCGAGGCGGTCGCCGCCGCCGCGGGCCGACCGGAGACCACGCTGAGCGCCCTCACCCCGGACGCCACCGCGGGGCTCACCCGCGCGACCGTCGGCCCGCACGCCGACCCCCCGTTCTGCCGCGAGGTCTGGGCCGTCACCGCCGGCAACCCCTACGAGACCGTCGAACTGCTCGCCAAGGTGCAGGACAGCGAGATCGAGCCGACCGAGCCCTCGGCCGGTGAACTGCGCGCCCTGAACCGCTCGGCGCGCGGCGGGGGACTCGTCGCCCGCCTGGAGGGGCTGGGCATCGACGCCACCCGGTTCGCGTGGGCGGCCGCCATACTCGGCACCGGCATCTCCGTCGGCCTGGTCGCCCGGCTCACCACCATGCGCCCCGAACAGGCGGTGCGCTGCGCCGATCTGCTGTGCACGGCCCGAATTCTCACCGAACCGGACCCGGCGGGCGCAGGGGCCGACGACGGCGACCTGGAGTTCGTCCACCCGCTGATCGCGAGCGCCGTCTACAACTCCATCCCCGACGCCCTGCGCACCGCCATGCACGGCATCGCCGCGCAGATCGTCACCGACTCCGGCCGCGGCGCCGCGGCCGCCTCCCGGCATCTGCTCCAGGTCCACCCGGACGACGACGCCGAACTCGTCGAGCAACTGCGCGAGGCCGCCCGCGAACACCTCGCCGTCGGCGCCCCCGACGCCGCCCGCCGCTGCCTGGAGCGCGCCCTGCGGGAACCGCCCCGGCCCGACGTGCACGCACGCGTGCTGTACGAACTCGGCTGCGCCACCCTGCTCACCGCGCCCTCCCGGACCATCGACCACCTCCAGACCGCGCTCGCCATGCCCGGCCTCGACGGCCCCGCCCGCGTCGACGCCGTCTTCCGCCTGTCCCAGGCCCTGCTCCACAACGACCAGCTGGAGCAGGCCGTGCGCACGGTCGAGGCCGAGGCCGCCCGGCTCGAGGAGGGCCCCGCCCGGCTGCGGCTGCGGGCCGTGCAGTACATGTGGGAGGGCATCCACGCCGGAGAGGCGCAGGCCCCGCAACGCTCCGAGCGGCTCGCCGACCTGGCCCGCACCTGCACCGGCCGCGACAACTCCGAACGCGCGCTGCTCATCCTGCGCGGCTTCGACGCCATGACCCACGGCGAGAACGCCGAGGAGGTCGTCGAGGTGTGCGACCGCGCCCTCGTCAACGGGCGGCTCGCCCCGGGTCTCGGCTGGACCGACACCGAGTGGGGCATAGAACTGCTGATGATGCTCGGCAGCTCCTACGCCTACGCCGACCGCCTCGACCGCGCCGAGAACCTGTTCGCCGAGGCCCTGCGCACCTACACCACGGCCGGCTGGAGCGGCGGCCACCTCGCCCTCGCCAACGCCTTCCTGGGCCTGGCCTTCCGCCGGCAGGGCCGCCTGAAGGACGCCGAGACGGTCCTGCGCGAATCCCTGCGCCTCGCCGAGCGGGTCGGCCGGGGACTGCCGCTGTACTGGTCGGCGATCTGCGGCCTGGTCGACACCCTGCTCGCCCGCGGGCACGTCCAGGAGGCCTGGTCGACCGCCGAGCAGTACGGCTTCACCCCGCCCTACCCGTCCACCATCGTGCTGCCGGACACCCGCTCGGTGCGCGGCCGGCTGCTGCTCGCCGTGGGCCGTACCGAGGACGGCGTCAACGAACTGGAGGCCGCCGAGAAGGCCGCCGCCGCCCGCGGCGGGCACAACCCGGTGCTGGCCCCCTGGACCGTCGACCTCGCCGGCGCCCTCGCCGCCCAGGACCCGGCCCGCGCCGCCCGGCTCGCGGCCGACGCCCGGCGCCAGGCCGAGCGGTTCGGCACCGACACGGCCATCGGCGAGGCCCTGCGCTGCGCCGCACGCCTGGAGACCGGCCGGCGCAAGGTGGACCTCGCCGCCCAGGCGGTCACCTACCTGGAGGCCTCGCCCTGCCAGTTCGAACACGCCGCCGCGCGCGTCGAGTACGGCCTGGCCGCCCGCTCCACCACCGAGCTCAACCGGGGCCTGACGCTGGCACGTTCGTGCGGCGCGGACGGCCTGGCACGGCAGGCGCGTCTGGGGCTGGCGGAGCTGGAGTCCTGAGGGCCGGCCGCGTCACAGGGTGAGCAGCTGCCCGGTCACCGCCGTCAGCCGCTTGCGCACCCGTGGGTCGTACGCCGCCTCGTGCGCCCGGGCCGCGGTGGTGCCGTCGAAGTAGCCGCCGGAGCCCATGTCCCGCGTGGCCAGTGCCGGCACTCCGGGCGCGCCGTCGGCGACCGAGTTCCACGGGGTGACGCCGCCCTCGCGGACCATCGCCGTGTCCATGAAGGTCGCCGGGTGCAGGACGTTCACCGCGACGTCCGTGCCCGCCAGTTCCTCGGCCAGGGTGAACGTCCACGAGGCGAGCGCGAACTTGGCGCGGCAGTACGCCGAGAAGCCGTCGTAGCCCCGGCCGAACTCGGGGTCGTCGAGGGCGAGCGGCTCCTGTCCGGCCGAGCCGACGTTCACGATCCGCGCGGGCGCGTTCGCGCGCAGCACCGGCAGCAGGGCGCGGGTGAGCGCGACCGGCGCCAGGGAGTTCACCGCGAGCCGCAGCTCGTGCCCGTCGGCGCTCAGCTCGCGCGCCGCACCGCGCGGCCCGCTGCCCACCCCGGCGTTGTTGATCAGCACGTCCAGCTCGGGGTGGGCCTCGGAGTCCCGCGCGCCCAGCTCGCGCACCTCGGCCGGCGAGGCCAGATCGGCGGCGAAGCCCTCGGCCGTGCCCTCGGCGCGCAGCTCGGCGACGAGTCGTTCGGTGCGGCCCGGGTCGCGGCCGTGCACGAGGACCCGGTGCCCGGAACGGACCAGCGCGAAGGCGACGTACCGGCCGAGCCCGGAGGTGGCGCCGGTGATCAGGACAGTGGACATGCCTCCAGCCCAGGCACGCCGCCCGCGCCGCCGGGAGATCCTGCTGGGGCTACGACCAGCGGGGTCACCCTCGGCCGTCGTCCTCCTCGGCGAGCACCCGCTGTGCCGCCGCGAACGCCGAGTTCGCCGCCGGCACCCCGCAGTACACCGCCGTCTGCAGCAGCACCGCCCCGATCTCCTCGGGCGTGAGCCCGTTCCGCCGTGCCGCCCGGACGTGCATGGCCAGCTCCTCGTAGTGGCCGTGCGCCACCAGCGCGGTCAGCGTGATCATGCTGCGTTCGCGGTGGGGAAGCGTCGGGTCGGTCCAGATCTCCCCCCAGGCGTAGCGCGAGATGAAGTCCTGGAACCGCGCGGTGAACGGCGTCTGCCGCGCCTGCGCCCGGTCGACGTGCGCGTCGCCGAGCACCTCGCGCCGTACCTGCATGCCGCGCCGGGAGGGCCCGTCGAGGTGCGCCCGCAGCGCCGTGAGCACGGCCTCGGGGCGCTCCGCCGGCGCCAGGTGCGAGGCTCCCGGGATCTCCACCAGCGCCGCCCCCGGCACCTCGTCCGCGATCTGCCGCAGATGCGCGGGCGGCGTCGCCGGGTCCTCGCGTCCGGCGATCAGCAGCGTGGGCGCCGAGATGTCCGCGAGCCGCTCCCGCAGGTCGAAGGCGGCCAGCGCGTCGCAGCACGCCGCGTAGGCCTCCGGGTCCGCCTCCTGGTGGTCCCGCACCAGCCGGGGCACGGTGAACCCGGGCGTGAACCAGCGGGCGTCGGCGGTCGCGGCGAGCGAGGCCACCCCTTCGCGCCGCACCAGAGCGGCCCGCTCCTGCCACGGCTTCGCCCCGTTGAAGTGGGCCGAGGAGCAGATCACCGCCAGGGACGACACCCGCCGGGGGTGGTGCACGGCGAGGTGGAGCCCCACCGCACCCCCCAGCGACACCCCGGCGTACGCGAACCGCTCCACGCCGAGCGAGTCGGCGAGCGCGAGCACCAGATCGGCGAGGTCACCGACGGTGGCGCCCGCCCCGATCAGCTCGGCCGCCGAACCGCCGTGCCCCGGCAGGTCCCAGCGGACCACCCGGTGGGTGACGGACAGCTCCGGCGCGACGTCGTCCCACAGGGCGCAGGAGGTGCCCAGCGAGGGCCCCAGGAGCAGCGGGGGAGCGGAAGCCGCCCCTTCGGCACGGTGGTCGAGCAGCTTCAACGTCGCTCCAGGGCACGATCGGTGAGGGTGGGGGCGGAGCCGGTGTAGTGGGCGGGATCGAGGTCGAGGTCCTTCAGCTCCGGCGCCCGGGCCAGGGGACGGCCCTCGGCGGCCAGCCGGGTGAGCAGCTCCTTGGCCCGGGCCCGGCCCAGCACCGGCGTGAGCTCGGCGGACAGCCGCTCCGAGACGATCAACCCGTGGGTGAGGCCGAGGTGTTCGCGCATGACGTCCGGGTGGACCCGCAGTCCCTCGGTCAGTTCGGCGGCATCCCGGGCAGCACCGCCGACCAGCCGCAGCAGCTCCCGCAGCGGCTCCCACTCCGCGTGCCAGGCCCCGGCCGGCCGCTCGTCCTCCGCGGCCATCGAGGCGTACAGGGCGGCGGCGAGCTGAGGGGCCCGCCGGGCCGCGGCGGCGATCAGGGTGGAGCGGACGGGGTTGGCCTTGTGCGGCATGGCGGACGACGCTCCGCCACTGCCCTCGGTCACCTCGGCGATCTCGGTCCGGGAGAGGGTGAGGACGTCCACGGCCGTCTTGCCGAGCGCCCCGGCGGTCATGGCCAGGCACCCGGCGAGGTCCGCCACGGGCGTGCGCAGCGTGTGCCAGGGCAGCTGTGGCGCCTGCAGACCGAGTTCGCCGGCGTACGCCTCCGGCAGCGCGGTGGGATCGCTCGCACCGTACGCCCCGAACGCCGCCAGCGTCCCGGCGGCCCCGCCGAGTTGGGCGGGCAGCGCGTCCCGTACGGCCGCCACCCGGTCGCGCGCGTCCAGCAGCAGCGACCGCCAGCCGGCCGCCTTCAGACCGAACGTCGTCGGTACGGCGTGCTGCGTGAGGGTGCGCCCCGGCATGGCCGTCTCGCGGTGCTCGGCGGCCAGCCGCGCCAGCGCCCGCTCGCTGCGGGCGAGGTCGGCCAGGATCAGGTTCAGTGCGCGCGCGGCGACCAGCATCGTCGCCGTGTCCATGATGTCCTGGCTGGTCGCGCCGCGGTGGACGTACGGCCCGTGCTCCTGGCCCACCGCCTTCGTCAGGTCGGCCACCAGCGGGATGACGGGGTTGCCGCCGGCGCGGGCCCGTTCACCGAGGGACCGTAGGTCGTACCGGCCGGCGTCCGCCGCCTCGGTGACCGCCGTCGCCGCGTCGGCGGGGGCCAGGCCGAGCGAGGCCTGCGCACGGGTCAGGGCCGCCTCCGCGTCGAGCAGGGCCTGGAGGTAGGCGGTGTCGCTCGTCGCGGACGCGGCGGGGGAGCCGGCCCACCCGGGGGCGAGCAGGCCGGTGTCGGGAACCGCAGAAGTCACTGGAACTCCAGGAAGACCGTCTCGCCTTCGCCCTGAAGGCGGATGTCGAAACGGTAGGTGCCGTCACTCCCGGCGCGCGCGACCAGCGTGTCGCGGCGCGCCCCGGCGAGCCGCGACAGCAGCGGGTCCGCGGCCAGCGCGGCGTCGTCGCCCGGCAGGTACATCCGTGTGAACAGATGCGTCAGCAGGCCGCGGGCGAAGACGCAGACGCTGATGTAGGGGGCGCTGTTCCCGCGCGCGCCGGGCCGGAGCGTACGGGCGTACCAGTGGCCGTTCGCGTCCGTCTGGACGCGGCCCCAGCCGGTGAACTCGACGCCGTTGCGGCCGAGGAAGCCGCCGGACGCCGGGTCGCGGCGCATCGAGCCGTCGACCCGGGGCAGCGTGCCGTCCGGGTCGGGGCCCCACAGCTCCACGAAGGCGTCGGGCAGCGGCTTGCCCTCGCCGTCCGTGACGTACCCGCGCACGGTGATCGTGTCCGGGTGCCCGGCGGGCGCGATGTCCTCGCCGCCGGGGAAGGGCAGCGCGTAGCCGTAGAACGGGCCCACCGTGTGCGACGGGGTGGGCAGCACGTTCTCCGGGCTGCTCGTGTCGATCTTCGTCATGGTGGTCAGCGTCCCTCTTCCATCCAGGTGGCGTGCGGGCCGTCGAGCACGATGTCCCAGTGGTAGCCCAGCGAGAACTCCGGCACGGACAGGGCGTGGTCGTAGGTGGCGACCAGGCGCTGCCGGGCGGCGTCGTCCGTCACGGACTGGAGGATCGGGTCGTACGCGAAGAGCGGGTCGTTGGGGAAGTACATCTGCGTCACCAGCCGCTGGGTGAACGCCGTGCCGAAGACCGAGAAGTGGATGTGCGCCGGGCGCCAGGCGTTGACGTGGTTGCGCCACGGGTACGGGCCGGGCTGGACGGTGGTGAACCTGTAGAAGCCGTCGGCGTCGGTGAGGGTGCGGCCCACGCCGGTGAAGTTGGGGTCCAGCGGGGCGTCGTGCTGCTCGCGCTGGTGGGCGTACCGGCCGGCCGAGTTGGCCTGCCAGATCTCGACCAGCTGGCCGCGGACCGGCCGTCCGGCGCGGTCGAGCAGCCGGCCGGAGACGGTGATGCGTTCGCCGATCGGCTCGCCGGTGTGCTGCCGGGTCAGGTCGTTGTCGATCTCGGTGATGTCGCGCTCGCCGAAGGCGGGGGAGCCGAGTTCCACCAGCTCCGGGTCCTGGGCCACGTCGATCGCGACCAGCGGCTGTTTCGGGTGACGCAGCAGCGAGGAGCGGTACGGGGCGTAGTCCCGGCGCGGGTGGTGCTCGACGGGCCCGCCGTCGGCGACGCGCTTTTCGTAGGCGGCGTGCTCGGCCGCCATCTCCTGGTCGATGTCGTGCTGAGTGAGAGCCATGACCGTTCCTACCGTTCGAGTCCTACCGTTCGAGGACGAGGGCGAGGCCCTGGCCCACACCGATGCAGAGGGTGGCGACGCCGGTGCCGGCGCCCTGGCGGGCGAGCTGGTGGGCGACCGTGCCGGCGAGGCGGGCGCCGGAGGCGCCGAGGGGATGGCCGAGGGCGATGGCGCCGCCCTGCGGGTTGAGGATCGCCGGGTCGAACTCGGGCCACTCGGCGACACACCCGAGCACCTGCGCGGCGAAGGCCTCGTTCAGCTCCAGGACCGACAGATCACCGAACCCCCTGCCCGCCTTGGCGAGAGCCCGGTTCACGGCCTCGACCGGGGCGAGGCCGAAGTAGTGCGGGTCGAGCGCGCAGACGCCGGTCGCCGAGACGCGGGCGAGGGGCTCGCGTCCGGTGGCCTTGAGCCCTTCCTCGTCCACGAGCAGCAGGGCCGCGGCGCCGTCGTTCAGCGGCGAGGCGTTGCCCGCGGTGACCGTGCCGTCCTGCGTGCGGAACGACGGCTTGAGCCTGGCCATCGCCTCCAGCGAGGCGTCCGGCCGGACGCACTCGTCTGCGGCGACGACGACCGGGTCGCCCTTGCGGCGCGGGACGGCCACGGAAGCGATCTCGGCGTCGAAGAGCCCCTTGAGCTGTGCCTCGGCGGCCTTACGATGGCTGGCCAGGGCGAACTCGTCCTGCTGCGCACGGGTGATGTTGTGCTTGTCGGCGATCAACTCCGCGCTCTCACCGAGCGGAACGGTCCACTGCGGGTCCATCCCCGGGTTGACCATGCGCCAGCCGAGGGTGGTGGAGTACAGCTCGGTGTGGGCGGCCGGGAAGGGCTTGTCGTTCTTGGGCAGCACGTACGGCGCCCGGGTCATCGACTCCACGCCGCCGGCCACCGCGACGGAGGCGTCCCCGCACGCGACGGCGCGGGCCGCCTGGACGACCGCCTCGAGTCCCGAGGCGCACAGCCGGTTGACGGTCACGCCGGGCACGGAGGTCGGCAGGCCGGCGAGCAGGGCGGCCATGCGGGCGACGTTGCGGTTCTCCTCGCCGGCGCCGTTGGCGTTGCCGAAGTAGACGTCCTCGATCCGGGACGGGTCCAACCCGGGCGTGCGCGCCAGGAGTTCGCGGATGGCGTGGGCGGCCAGGTCGTCCGGGCGGACGGCGGCGAGGGCGCCGTTGTACCGGCCGATCGGCGTGCGTACCGCGTCGACGACGTAGACGTCCCTCATGACTGCGACTCCTCGCTGACGCGCACCTTCGCGGCGGTCCTCGCGGTGATCTCCTCGGCGGTGACGCCCGGCGCGCACTCGGTCAGCACCAGGCCGCCGTCGGTCACGTCGAGCACGCCGAGGTCGGTGACGATCCGGTTCACACACGCCTTGCCCGTGAGCGGGAGGGTGCACTCGTCGAGGATCTTCGGGCCGCCGTCCTTGGCGGTGTGGGTCATCACGACGATGACCGTACGGGCGCCGTGCACCAGGTCCATCGCCCCGCCGATGCCGGTGACCAGCTTGCCCGGCACGGCCCAGTTCGCCAGGTCCCCGTCGGCCGAGACCTGCATCGCGCCCAGCACGGCGACGTCGATGTGCCCACCGCGGATCATCCCGAAGGACAGCGCCGAGTCGAAGAAGGACGCGCCCGGCAGGACCGTGACGGTCTCCTTGCCCGCGTTGATCAGGTCGGGGTCGACCTGCTCCTCGGCCGGGTAGGGGCCGGTGCCGAGGATGCCGTTCTCCGACTCCAGCACCACCTCCACGCCCGGCGGGAGATGATGGGGGATCAGGGTCGGCAGGCCGATGCCCAGATTGACGTACTGCCCGTCCCTCAGCTCACGCGCGGCCCGCGCGGCCATCTGCTCGCGTGTCCAGGCCATCAGGTGCTCACCGTCCGCTGCTCGATCCGCTTGTCAGCGGCCTGCCGCGGGGTCAGGGCCACCACCCGCTGGACGAAGACGCCGGGCAGGTGCACGGCGTCCGGGTCGATGTCGCCCGGCTCGACCAGCTCCTCCACCTCGGCGATCGTCACCCGGCCGGCCATCGCCGCGAGGGGGTTGAAGTTGCGGGCGGACTTGTTGAAGACGAGGTTGCCGTGCCGGTCGCCGCGCGCGGCGCGCACGAGGCCGAAGTCGGTGCGGATGCCGTGCTCCAGCACGTACTCCACGCCGTCGAACTCCCGTACCTCCTTGGGCGGTGAGGCGAGAGCGACCCCGCCGTCACCGTCGTAGCGCCACGGCAGTCCGCCCTCGGCGACCTGCGTGCCCACCCCGGCCGGCGTGTAGAAGGCGGGGATGCCGGCCCCGCCCGCCCGCAGCCGCTCGGCCAGCGTGCCCTGCGGGATCAGCTCCAGCTCCAGTTCGCCGGAGAGGTACTGACGGGCGAACTCCTTGTTGCCGCCGATGTAGCTGCCGGTCACCCGGGCGATCCGGCCGGCCGCCAGCAGCACCGCCAGGCCGAACTCCATGGCGCCGCAGTTGTTCGACACCACCGACAGTCCGCCGACGCCGCGCTCGTGCAGCGCGTCGATCAGCACGTTCGGGACACCGCTCAATCCGAAGCCGCCGACCGCGAGCGACGCGCCGTCGCCCACGTCGGCCACCGCCTCCAGGGCCGTGGCGACCACCTTGTCCATCCGAGATGTCCTCTCTCCCGCGGACGTGTACTCAGCACACTGAGCAATTCAGTGAAGTTTTCTTCACGCTGCCACTCGCGGGTCTCCGCCGTCAAGCCCTGCGCCGACGACAGGGGTACCGGCGACAGCGCGGATCTGCGAGGGTATCGTTCAGTGCACTGAGTATGTCGAGACGTCGGGAGTGGACATGGCGTCGGTGGATCTCACCAACCAGCCCGGGCATCTGGCCCGGCGGCTGCAGCAGGCCCACTACCTGCTGTGGAACGCGATGGTCTCCGAGGAGATCACCTCACCGCAGTTCGCGGTGCTCAACGCGCTCGTCGACGAGCCGGGGCTGGACCAGCGCACGGTGGGGGAGCGGGTGGGGCTCGACCGGTCCACCGTCGCCGAGGTGATCAGCCGGCTCGGCCGCCGGGACCTGCTGGACAAGGTCCGCGACCCGCGCGACGGCCGCCGCTTCCTGCTGCGCCCGACCGAGGAGGGCATGCGCGCCCACCGCAGGCTGGTGGTACGCACCGCCCGGATGAACCAGGTGTTCCTCGCGCCGCTGTCCGCCGCGGAGCAGACGCAGTTCCTGGACCTGATCCGGCGGGTCGCGGACGCGGCGGAGGGGCTGCGCAACCCGGGCGACCCGGGCGGCCCCGCGCAACCCGTCACGGCCCGGACCTGACGCATGCTGGTCCGGGGCCGTGAGGTGTGCGCGGCCCGTGGCTCCGGTCCGGGGCCCCGACCTGCCACACCGTGCCCGTGGCTCTGGTCCCGAACCCTGACCCGCACACCCCGCCCATGGGCACGAGGCACGCCCGACCGTGGCCCTGACTCAGCTCTGGTCCGTGGCGCGGGCGAGCACCACCCAGACCTGGCCGTCGGCGAAGTTCACCGGCTCGCCGTCGGCCGTGGTGAACCGGGTGCCGTCGCCCGCCTCCGGGCGCTTCCACAGCGCGTCGTACGTCTTCCCGTCGCGCAGCACCTTCGCCGTGCCCGAGCCCACGGTCTCGGAGTACGGCGTATTGCTGCCCCGGGAGTCGAAGTAGCCGGAGCGGCGCACCCGCACGTACTGCACGACGACCGTCGCGGGGGCGAGCGCCCGGCCCTCGGTCGTCACCGCGGGCGTTCCGTCCATCGCGACCCGGTAGGAGCCCCGGCTCCCGTCCCAGGTGAAGGTGAAGCGCGCGGCCGGATAGCGGACGGTCCGGGTGGTCTCCGTCCGGCCCTCCTCGGGGGCGGCGCCGTAGGTGAAGCCGGTGGTGAGGGCGTCCTTGCCGGGGGCCGAGAGCAGCAGGTCGAGCGGGCGCAGGTAGAGGTTGTGCGGGACGGCCCTGTCGCCGGCGCGGTAGTAGGCGCCGGGGCTGCGGGCAGGCGGCTCGGCGCGCAGCGGAGCCCGGTCGACGAGCGGCAGCAGTCTGGTCTGCGCGCCGGAGAAGGCGAGGACGGGGCGGTCGAACTGGCGCAGCAGCTCCAGATCCGTCTCCCGCGCGCTGCGCACCGGCCCGACGGCCTCCGGCACCCGCGTCGCGTACACGGCCATGAGCCGGCTCAGACCGCCCTCGACCTGCTCGACGTAGACGATGTCCGCGGCGCCGAGACCGGTGTGGGGCCGGGCCCCGGGCGCGTTGTCGACCTTCACGGCGAGCACCGGCCCCGCGCCCCGGGCACCGCGCGAGGGCGACGGCGGCGCCGTCGGCTCGGGCGCCCGACCGTCGTCGTGCGGCCCGTCCTCGGCCGTGCAGCCCACCGCCAGCGAGCCCGCCGTCACGACGCCCGTCACCGCCGCCACGGCGACCCGCTGCATGCGGGTTCTTCGTCCCGTGCTCCTACCCACCGCTGCCACCCGACCCGTTCTGTGCCATCGATTGTGCGCTTGTATGTTCATCGATGGCCCTACCCGGTCGGATCGGACGCTCTACCACGCGTACGCCGATCGCGCACGCCCGCTGGGCCGGTCGGCCCAGCCGCCACACCGGCCACGGTCCGACGGTTCGCCCGGGGACCCACGGGTACCCGGCTCCCACCGCAGTACCGGCAGGCGTGGTTGCGACGGAGGGAGTGCGGGTGATGAGGGCTGTGACGTGGCAGGGGAAGCGGGACGTACGGGTGGAGAGCGTCCCCGATCCGCGGATCGAGGAGCCGACCGACGCCGTCATCCGCGTCACCTCGACCGGGCTGTGCGGTTCCGACCTGCACCTGTACGAGGTGCTGACCCCGTTCATGACGCCGGGCGACATCCTCGGACACGAGCCCATGGGCATCGTCGAGGAGGTCGGCCCGGGCGTACCGGACCTGGCGGTGGGTGACCGGGTCGTCGTGCCGTTCCAGATCGCGTGCGGCAACTGCTGGATGTGCCTCAACTCGCTGCCCACCCAGTGCGAGACCACCCAGGTCACCGGCGAGGGCATGGGCGCCGCCCTGTTCGGCTACACCCGGCTGTACGGCGCGGTGCCGGGCGGCCAGGCCGAGTACCTGCGCATCCCGCAGGCCCAGTTCGGCCCGATCAAGGTGCCCGAGGGCCCGCCCGACGACCGGTTCCTGTACCTGTCCGACGTGCTGCCCACCGCCTGGCAGGCGGTCGCGTACGCCGACATCCCCCAGGGTGGTTCCATCGCCGTGCTCGGGCTCGGCCCGATCGGCGACATGGCCTGCCGGATCGCCCAGGTCCGCGGTGCCGGACGGGTCTTCGGCGTCGACCTGGTCCCCGACCGGCTGCGCAGGGCCGAGGCGCGCGGGGTGGAGACGTACGACCTGCGGGCCTTCGACAGCGAGAAGGAGCTGGTCGCCGCGATCCGCGACCAGACCGACGGCCGGGGCCCCGACGCCGTGATCGACGCGGTCGGCACCGAGGCGCACGGCAGCGCGGTGGCCCGGCTGGTGCAGAACACCGCCGCGCTGCTGCCGCGCAAGCTCAGCGGCCCGATGTCGGAACGCTTCAGCGTGGACCGGCTCGCCGCGCTCCACACCGCGATCGACCTGGTGCGGCGCGGCGGCACCATCTCACTGTCCGGTGTCTACGGCGGCATGGCCGACCCGCTGCCGATGCTCACCATGTTCGACAAGCAGCTCCAGATCCGGATGGGCCAGGCCAACGTCCGCCGCTGGACCGACGACATCCTGCCGTACCTGACGGACGAGGACCCGCTCGGCGTCGACGACTTCGCCACCCACCGGCTGCCGCTGGACGACGCCCCCCGGGCGTACGAGATGTTCCAGCACAAGCGGGACGGTGCAGTGAAGGTCGTCATGCAGCCCTGATCCCGGGTCCGGCTCGGGCCCGCGGCGCGAGACCGTGACGGGGGCCCGAGCGCCCGGCTCGGGCGCGCGGCGGCTCAGGCCTGCGGTGCGAAGATCTCCGCGAGGTCGTAGCGCACCGGCTCCTCCAGCTGCGCGTACGTGCAGCTCTTGGCGGTCCGGTCCGGCCGCCAGCGGCGAAACCGGGCCGTGTGGCGGAACCGGGCGCCGTTCTCCATGTGGTCGTAGGCCACCTCGCACACCCGCTCCGGCCGCAGCGGCACCCACGACAGGTCCTTCTTGCCCGACCAACGGCTCGGCGCCCCGGGCAGCCGGGCCGTCTCGTGCGCCGCCTCCTCGGCCCAGGCCGCCCACGGATGCCCCGCCACGTCGTCCATGCGCAGCGGCTCCAGCTCCTCGATCAGCTCCGCGCGCCGGGCCATGGAGAAGGCGGCGGACACGCCGACGTGCTGGAGGGCGCCCCGGTCGTCGTACAGACCCAGCAGCAGGGACCCGACGACCGGCCCGCTCTTGTGCAGCCGGTAGCCGGCCACCACGACGTCCGCCGTGCGTTCGTGCTTCACCTTGAACATGGCACGCTCGTCCTGGAGGTAGCGCAGCGTGAGCGGCTTGGCGACCACACCGTCCAGGCCCGCACCCTCGTACTGCTCGAACCACTGCCGCGCCACGTCGATGTCGGTCGTCGCCGGCGCCACGTGCACCGGGGCCGTCACCCCGGACAGCGCCATGACCAGCAGGGCACGGCGATCGGCGAGCGGCACGTCCAGCAGCGACCGGTCGGCCAGCGCCAGCAGGTCGAAGGCGACGAAGGAGGACGGCGTCCGCTCGGCCAGCGTCCGCACCCGCGAGTCGGCCGGGTGGATCCGCTCGGTGAGCGCGTCGAAGTCCAGCCGCCCCTCCCGCGCGATGACGATCTCACCGTCCAGCACGCACCGCTGCGGCAACCGCTCCTTCAGCGCCGCCACCAGCTCGGGGAAGTATCGCGTCAGCGGCTTGGTGGTGCGGCTGCCGAGCTCCACCTCGTCCCCGTCCCGGAACACGATCGCCCGGAACCCGTCCCACTTCGCCTCGTAGTGCATGCCGGGCGGGATCTTCGCCACGGACTTGGCGAGCATCGGCTTGACGGGCGGCATCACCGGCAGATCCATGGTTCGACTGTAGGCGGACTCCGGATGCGGCGCCGCGTCGGCGGAGCCAGACTGGTGCACGGCCCCACGCCCGGGTGCGCGGTGGGTGCGGTGCGCCTACCGTGGCTCGCATGGGTGACGCGGTGGAACTCGAAGCGGGCGGCCGGACCGTACGGCTGTCCAGTCCCGGCAAGGTGTTCTTCCCGGAGCGCGGCTTCACCAAGCTGGACCTGGCCCGGTACTACATCGCCGTCGGCCCCGGCATACTGCGTGCCCTGCGGAACCGGCCCACCACGCTCGAGCGCTACCCGGACGGCGTGGGCGGCGAGTCCTTCTTCCAGAAGCGGGCTCCGAAGAACATGCCCGACTGGATCCCCACCGCCCACATCACCTTCCCCAGCGGCCGCAGCGCCGACGAGATGTGTCCCACCGAGGAGGCCGCCGTGCTGTGGGCCGCCCAGTACGGCACGCTCACCTTCCACCCGTGGCCGGTGCGCCGCGACGACGTCGACAGCCCCGACGAACTGCGCATCGACCTCGACCCGCAGCCCGGCACCGACTTCGACGACGCGGTCCGCGCCGCCCATGAACTGCGCGCGGTACTGGACGAGTTCGGGGGCCTGCGCGGCTTTCCCAAGACATCCGGCGGCCGTGGCCTGCACGTCTTCGTGCCCATCGAGCCCCGCTGGACCTTCACCCAGGTGCGCCGCGCGGCCATCGCCGTCGGCCGGGAGATGGAACGCCGGATGCCGGAGCACGTCACCATCAAGTGGTGGAAGGAGGAGCGGGGCGAGAGGATCTTCGTCGACTACAACCAGACCGCGCGGGACCGCACGATCGCCTCCGCCTACTCCGTGCGCCCCCGCCCGCACGCTCCCGTCTCGGCACCCTTGCGCTGGGAGGAGGTCGGGGTGGCCCACCCCCGCGACTTCGACCTCGCGACCATGCCCGCGCGCTTCGCCGAAGTCGGCGACGTGCACGCGGACATGGACGACCATCGCTATGCGCTGGACGCGCTGCTGGAGCTGGCCAACAAGGACGAGCGCGACCACGGGCTCGGTGACCTGCCGTACCCGCCGGAGTACCCCAAGATGCCGGGGGAGCCCAAGCGGGTACAGCCGAGCCGCGCGAGGAAATCCGGGCCTACGACTCCCTGATCCCTACAGCTCCTTGATCCGGATGTCCCGGAACGAGATCACGTCCGTCGTGCCGTGGACCTGCAGCCCGATGTAGCCGGAGGCGAAACGCCGCCCGTCCGTGCCCGGGTCGTCCGAGCGGGGCGGGTAGAACTCCTGGCCGCCGGTGTTGTCGAACTCGTTGATCAGCCTGCCGTTGCGGTAGACCGAGTAGTGCTGGTCCACCACCCGGATCTCGTAGTCGTTCCACGTGCCCTTCTGCGTGACGCCCGCGCCCGCGAGCCCCACCCGGTCGAAGCCGTAGACCGACCCCGTCTTGTACATGTCGCCGTCGGGCCGGTCGAGCACCTGCACCTCGTGCCCGTACTTGATGGCGACCCACTCCGGCCGCGGCTCCTCCGGGTGGTCATGGACGTACGGGAACCGCACGAACACCCCGGAGTTGGCGTTGCCGGTGTCCGGAGCGTCGTCGCGCCACTGGAGCTTCAGCGAGAAGTCGCCGTACTTGCGCTGCGGGAACCACAGCATGCCCAGCCCGGCCCTGGTGGTGCCGCTGGTCATCGACCCGTCGGCGTTCACCGCGAACGAACCGCCGCCCACGTGCTGCCACTTGGCGAAGGATTCCGCGCTGCCGTCGAACAGCGAGCGATAGCCCTCGGTCTGGCCGGGCTTGCCGATGCCGGACTGCCGGGCGGCCCGGGTGATCCGGTTGTACTCGCGCTGGTCGATCACGCCCTCCGCGAGCAGCTGGTCGAGGACCGTCTTCACGTGCTTGAGGAACAGCGCGTGGGACGTCCACTCCTTCTCGTCCTCGATCAGCTCGTTGATCCGGCACCGGCTGTCGGTGAGCCGGTTCGGCACACCCGAGTCGACCGTCCCGACGATCACCGTCAACCGCTCGTCGTACTCCGGGCAGGGCGGCGCGGGCACTCCGCCCGCCACCACCGTGAAGCTCACGGTCTGCGCGGCGGAGGTGTTGCCCGCGGTGTCGGTCGCCCGGTACGCCAGCGTGTGCGCGCCCGCCCGGTCGACGATCACGGGCCCGGTGTACGCGAGGTACGGCCCGCCGTCGAGCGAGTACTCGATGCTCGCGACCCCTCCCGTGTCGGTGGCGCTGACGGTGACCTTGGCGCTCGCCACGTACGCCCCGTCGGAGTTCCGGGTCCCCTCGACGGTCACCCCGGTCACCGGCGGAGTGGTGTCCTGCGGCGGTGCGGCCACCACCGTGAACTGCACGTTCTTCTCCGCCGCCACGTTGCCCGCCTTGTCGGTGGCGCGGTAGCGGACGGTGTGGGTGCCGACCTGGTGCACCATCACCGGCTGGGTGTACGGCTGCCAGGCCCCGGACGCGCCGATCGCGTACTCGATCGTGTTGACTCCGGACCCCGTGTCGGACGCGGTGACGGTGACCGTCGCCATGTCGACATAGGTGCCGTCCGGATTCTTCTCGCCGCTCACCGTCGCCGAGGTCTCCGGCGCTGTCGTGTCGTCCGTCTGCGGCGCCACCACCGTGAACTCCGCGCTCTTCTCGGCCGAGACGTTGCCCGCCTTGTCGAACGCCCGGTAGCGGACCGTGTGACTGCCGACCTGGTCGACGACGATCGGCGCGGTGTACGGCTGCCAGGCGCCGGCGTCCCCGATCGCGTACTCGATCCGGTCGACGCCGGAGCCGCCGACGTCGTCGGTCGCGTGCAGCGCCACGCTCGCCGAACCGACGTACGCGCCCTGCTGGTTCTGCGTGCCGCTGACGTGCGCCGAGACCTCCGGCGCCGTCGTGTCGTCGCCGCTGCCCTCGGTCACCGTCAGGATGCCCTGCATCTGCCCGTGGCCGGGGATCGTGCAGTGGTAGAAGTACCGGCCCGGGGTGAGCGTGACCTCGGCGGTGTGCCGGCCGCCCTGGTCGTCGTTGGGGCTGGCGAGGATGTTGAGCTGGACGTCGCTGTTGAACTCCGGATCGCTGGTGACGAACGTCAGCGTGTGCGGCATGCCGGTGGTGTTGCCGGTGGCCGCGCTGTTCTCGAAGACGATCGTCGCCGGCCCGGCCACCGCCGTCGTCGGCGCGGAGAGGTACTTGTCGATGTTGTTGCCCGCCGTCCAGGTGAGGACCTGGGCGGCCGCGGCGGCGGACTCCCGCCCGGACGGCTCGCTCTGCCCGGTCGCCGTCGTGGCCTGCAGACCGAGCACCATCAGCAGCGCTGCCAGCAGCGCCGCCCATACTCTGCGTTGACCTGTCACTGCTGTGTCCCCCTCGCCAGCTGGTCGGCGGCCGGCGTCGGACCGCCGCCGGTGTACGTCACGCGCCACAGCGCCGACTTGGCGTCCGAGGTGAAGAAGCCGCGCCCGTAGTCGAGGACGTACAGCGCGCCGTCCGGACCGAACTTCCAGTCCATGAGGTTCTTGATGCCGTCGTTGCCGATCGGCACGATCTTCTTCAGTGACTCCGAGTGCACCGGCAGCCCGCCGTCACCCAGGGTCCTCGGATCCATGAGCACGGCGTTGCGCGGCTGGTCGGCGTCGTAGAAGTCGCCGACGAACCACTTGCCGTCCCAGTACGCCGGCCACTTGACGCCACTGTCCGCCGACACGTCCTCGGACCGGTACACCGGCCCGTTCATCGCGGCCTGCCCACCGCCCTTCAGCCACGGCAGCCGGTAGGTGGCCTCCTCCTGCTTGTAGGAGGGGACGCCGCTCGCGTCGCGCGGGAAGTCGGGGGCGCCGCCCTGGGGCGAGTACCAGATGTTGTTGCCGGTGACCGGCGGGAGGTTCACCAGACCGTCGTTGTTCGGGGACTCGTTCTTCGGGTGGTCGCAGTCGTACCAGCCGAGCGGCTGCGTCGGGTCCGGCAGGTTGCGGTCCCGGTAGGGCTGTTTGTTGCCCATGCAGTACGGCCAGCCGCGGTTGCCCGCCTCGGTGATGGCAGCGAAGGTGTCGTACTTCGCCGGGCCCCAGGTCGTCGACGGCGCCCCGGCGTCCGGGCCGACCCAGCCCGCGTAGAGGACGTCCGTCGTCTTGTCGACGAAGATGCGCGCCGGATTCCTGACGCCCATCACGTAGATCTCGCCGCGCGTCTTCCCGCCGCCCTCGTCGGTCTCCTTGCCGGTGAAGAGGTTGCCCTCCGGCAGCGTGTAGGTGCCGTCCGGCTCCGGGTGGATGCGCAGGATCTTGCCGTTGAGGTTGTTGGTGTTGCCGGCTGTGCGGCGCGCGTCGGCGAAGGAGACGCCCTTGTAGTTCGGCTGCGGGTTGTTGCCGGAGTAACCGTCGCTGAAGCGGCTGGAGTTGTTGTCGCCGGTCGCGATGTACAGGTTGCCCTTGCTGTCCCAGGCCATCCCCCCGCCCGCGTGACAGCAGCTGTGGATCTGCACCGGCCACGCGAGCAGCACCTTCTCGCTGCTCAGGTCGAGCTTGTTCGTGGCGAGGTCGAGGGTGAAGCGGGAGACGCGCCGCTCGGCCATCCGGGTGTCGCGGTCGATCCGCGAGTGCGGCGTGTAGTGCAGATACACCCAGCCGTTGTCCTCGAAGCGCGGGTCGAGCTCGATGCCGAGCAGGCCCTCCTCGACCTTGACCAGTTCGTCGCCGCCGCCCTTGTTGCCGAAGACGGTGAGCGCGCCGGCCAGGGTGACCTGCTTGGTCTTCGGGTCGTAGACGTGGATCTCGCCCTTGCCCTTGCCGATGTCCGGGTTGTTCCAGTCGGTGATCACCGGCTGGGAGGAGGCGGCGCCGCCGCGGCCGATGTACAGCACACGGCCGTCGGGGGCGGTGACCAGGCCGTGCGGCTCGCCGATCTGGTCGTTGTGCCCGGGCTGGTTGGGCTTGGTCAGCCGCTCGGCCTTGTAGTTGCCGTTGATGGTCGCCTTGCAGTCGGCCTGGACGAGCCGGGTGGTCCACAGCAGGGCGCCGCGCAAGTGAGTACGGAAGTCGGTCTCGTCGTACGACGACACCGTGCCGCCCATGCCGGTGTAGAAGGAGCGGCCGCCGTCGTAGTCGCGGCACCAGCTGATCGGGTGGTCCCAGCCGTTGGCGCTCGCGCCGGGCCGGTACGTCGACTCGCGCACCCGGGCCACGGTGTGCACCTCGCCGGACGGGTTCTTCACCCAGTTCGGCCACTGGTCGGGGCGCTTCCACTCCACCGGCAGGTCCTTGGTGGCCGGATGCAGACGGTCGCCCACCTCGACGGTCGCCCGCTGGACGGCCGTCGGGCCGTTCGGCGCCGGACGGGCGCCCACGAGGCCGGTGAACCAGTCGGAGTACGGCTCAGCGCGGGCCGCGTCATGGACGCCGACGAATCCGCCGCCCGCTTCCATGTAGGCCTCCAGGCCCGCCTCCTGCTCCGGCTCCAGGACGTCGCCGCCGCCGGTCAGGAACACGATCGCGTTGTAACGGCCCAGCTTCGTCTCATTGGTGAAGACCGAGGCGTCGTCCGTGGCCTCGACCTTGAAGCGCTGGTTCACCGGCCCGGACAGGCCGATGCGCTCGATCGCCTCGATGCCGGCGTTCACCACGGGCGACTCGTCGCCGGCGGCGGCGGACCCGTGGAAGACGAGCACGCGGACGTTGGCGCCGCCGGGCGGCGACTTGATGGACATCGTTGTCAGGGAGGGATCCGGAGCCGGGAGCGCGCCCGCGGCGGGGCCGGAGAGCAGGCCCGCGGTGACGAGCCCGGCCGTCAAGGCGGCCGTCAAGGTCCGCTTTCCGGCCCTTTTCCGGCCTAACTCCTTTGAACTCGTGGGTTTGTGGTGCGATGTGGACCGCATGTGGTCATCCACCCCTCGTCGGTCACAGCAACAGCGCCTAGGAAGGTAGACCTCTTTGCACGGTTCGCCAATAGGTATGACCGCGATCGGACGAACTTTGTCCTGGGTGTGGATAAACGCCTGCCGTCCCGCTACCGTCTCGAATCCCGTACCGGAGTGGGGAGTTCGGCATGGACAGACGTGGGTTCAACCGGCGCGTCCTCCTGGGTGGCGCCGCCGTCGCGACATCGTTGTCCCTGAGTTCGGAGGCGACCGGCGCCGGTGAGACGACGGCGCGGACGGCGCCGGCCGGAGGCGCGGTCAGGCACATCAAGCTCTACGCCGAGAAGCTCGCCGACGGGCAGCTCGGTTACGGCTTCGAGAAAGGCAGCGCGAGCATCCCGGGCCCGCTGATCGAGCTCAACGAGGGCGACACCCTGCACATCGAGTTCGAGAACACCACGGACGTGGCGGCGAGCCTGCACGTGCACGGCCTGGACTACGAAATCACCAGCGACGGCACGAAACTGAGCAAGAGCCATGTGGAGCCGGGTGGCACCCGCACCTACACCTGGCGCACCCACGCGCCCGGCCGCCGCAAGGACGGCACCTGGCGGGCGGGCAGCGCGGGCTACTGGCACTACCACGACCACGTGGTGGGCACGGAACACGGCACCGGCGGGATCAGGAAGGGCCTGTACGGCCCAGTGATCGTCCGCAGGAAGGGCGACGTCCTGCCGGACCGCACCCACACGATCGTCTTCAACGACCTGCTCATCAACAACAGGCCACCGCACACGGGTCCGAACTTCGAGGCCACGGTGGGCGATCGCGTCGAGTTCGTGGTGATCACGCACGGCGAGTACTACCACACCTTCCACATGCACGGTCACCGTTGGGCCGACAACCGCACCGGCATGCTGACCGGCCCCGACGACCCCAGCCAGGTCATCGACAACAAGATCACGGGCCCGGCCGACTCCTTCGGCTTCCAGGTGATCGCGGGGGAGGGCGTGGGGGCCGGCGCGTGGATGTACCACTGCCATGTGCAGAGCCATTCGGACATGGGGATGGTGGGCCTGTTCCTGGTGAAGAAGACGGACGGGACGATCCCGGGCTACGAGCCCCATGACCCGCACGAGCCGCATCCGACGGACGGCGCCGCCGGGAGCACCGAGGGGGCTCAGGGCGACGCCGGGGCTCACCAGCACTGACCTCGGCCGATGTCCAGGGCCGTGCAGTCCGATCCGGGTACCTCCTGGACGTGGAGACGCGGGCCACGGCCAACCACCCGGCGGCGGCCGAGCGGGCCGCCGTCGGGACGGACCGGACGGCCCTCGGACAGCGGCTCGACGGCCGTGTCGCCGAGCCGGCAGTCGACCTGCCGCTCGTCGCGGTCGAGCAGCACGACACGGTCGGCGCGCAGCAGTAGTGGTCGATCCAGCGGGCCCCGTCGGCCGGTTGATACGACCTCACGCTCTCGCCCGTCGTGGTCCAGTGGCGCACGCCGGGCGCGCTGAGCGGGTCACCGTGGACACCTTGGCCGAAGTGGCCGACCCACAGGTCGCCCGACTCGCCGGTGAGCAGACGCTCGATGGCGTCGCCGACCCGGACCGTCCACGAGGGGCGGCCCGGCGCGTCGAAGACCTGGCCTGTTCCTCGCCCGCTCTCGACCGGCCGTCCGCCGGCACGAAGCCGCCGGCGGGGAGAGCGGCGAGGTGGGGGAAAGCGCGCGGTGACGGCACTGAGTTGTGCCTCGTACGGGCGCCCGTTGCCCGGGACAGGGACACCGCCCGGTTCGCCACGGAGGCCGTACGAAGCCTTGGTGGTCACCGCCGGGAACGAGCCGCGTGTCGGCGGGCCGACTCGGCATGGGCTCTTCTCGTCGTCATGCCGTGATGGTCACCCGGCGGGCGCCGCGTGGGGCAAGGGATTTGCCCGACGCCCGCAATCGGGCCGTCTCGGCGGTCCGCGGTTATCCTGATCGGCAAGCGCCGGTGAGGAGTTCCGAAAGTGTCCGAGGCAGTGTCGCGTCCCACGCTGGAGGCCGTGGCCGCGCGGGCCGGGGTGTCGCGGGCCACCGTCTCGCGGGTGGTCAACGGCGGGGACGGGGTGCGTGAGCCGCTGGTCGAGCGGGTCCGACGGGCCGTCGAGGAACTCGGGTACGTCCCCAACCAGGCGGCCCGCAGCCTGGTGACCAAGCGGCATGACGCGGTCGCCGTCGTCATCGCCGAGCCGGAGACCCGCGTCTTCGCCGACCCCTTCTTCGCGCTCCAGCTCCGCGGCATCAGCAAGGAGCTGACCGCCCATGACAACCAGCTCGTGCTGCTGCTCACGGAAGGCCGCGACGACCACGCCCGCGTCGGCCGCTATCTCGCCGGCGGACACGTCGACGGCGCGCTGGTGTTCTCCCTGCACCTCGACGACGCCCTGCCCGCACTGATCCAGGGCGCCGGTGTCCCGACGGTGTTCGGCGGGCGGCCAGGCTGGAGCGGCGGCCAGGGCGGCGCCGCGTACGTGGACAGCGACAACCGGGGCGGCGCGCGCGAGGCCGTACGTCATCTCGTCGGCCTGGGCCGCGGGCGCGTCGCGCACATCGCCGGGGCGCTGGACCAGACGTCGGCGGTGGACCGGCTCGACGGCTACCGGGACGTCATGGGCGACGCCGACCCGCGGCTGATCGCCGAGGGGGACTTCACCCCGGCCGGGGGCGAGCGGGCGATGCGCGCACTGCTGGACCGCTGCCCCGACCTGGACGCCGTGTTCGCCGCCAATGACCTCATGGCCTCGGGTGCCCTGCGCGTCCTGCGCGAACGCGGGCGGCGGGTGCCCGACGACGTCGCCGTGATCGGCTTCGACGACATGCTGCCCGTCGCCGAGCAGACCGACCCGCCACTCACCACGATCCGTCAGGACATCGAGGAGATGGGCCGTCTGATGGCCCGCCTCCTGCTCCGCCGCCTGCGCCGACGCCCCGACGAGACGGAGGCGGATTCGGCGGCCGGCGTGGTCCTGTCGACCACCCTCGTACGCCGGGCCTCCGCGTAGGGGGCGCCTCAGCCGGGGCGCGTTGCAGCCAGCCGACTGAACGGCGACGCGGCGCGGCGCCGGGCCACGGCTTCCGCGCATGCGCCGGGCTGTACGGAAGGGGGAGATTGTGCCGGGACGGGGGTTCCGCGTATGCGCCGGGCTGTAGGGGGCAGGTTGTGCCGGGCCGCGGCTTCGGCGCCGGTGCCGGGTTCCGCGGAGGGACGGGGTGGTGCCAGTCGGGGGTTCCGCGTATGCGCCGGGCTGTAGGGGGCAGGTTGTGCCGGGCCGCGGCTTCGGCGCCGGTGCCGGGTTCCGCGGAGGGACGGGGTGGTGCCAGTCGCACGTTTTGCGCATGTGTCAGGTTGCACGGGCCTGCGCCGGCCCGCGGGCTTCCGCGCCGGTGCCGGGCTCCACGCAGGCGCCCGGCTCAGCGGCGACGGACACGCCGAAACGCACCGCGGCACAGGCTCAGCTCCGTGGTGCCGCGCTCCTGATCACCGCGAAGCGGGCGCCGAACGGGTCGGTCAGCTTGGCGATGCGGCCGACGTCCGGCAGGTCCACGGGTTCCACGCGCACGGTGCCGCCCAGTTCCCGCGCCCTGTCCGCCGCGGCGTCGGCGTCGGCGACCTCGAAGTACGGCAGCCAGTGGGCGGTGTCCTCAGAGGGGTCGTCGGCCAGCGGCACCAGATGGCCGAACATGGCGTCCTCATCCTCCCCGGCCGGGTTGACGCAGGTGTAGAAGCCGCCCGGGACGTCCGTCGACGACGTCTCCCAGCCGAGCAGCCTGTTGTAGTACCCGGCGGCCGACGCGATGTCCGGCGTGTACAGCTCCAGCCAGCCCAGCGCGCCCGGCTCGTTCATCACGTCCACGCCCTTGGTCAGCCCCGGCTGCCAGATCCCGAAGGACACGCCCTGCTGGTCGGTCAGGATCGCCATGTGGCCCTGGCCCATCACGTCCATGGGCGCCACGAGCACCCGCCCCCGCGCCTGCTCGGCCGCCTTCGCCGTGGCCTGCGCGTCCGGGCTGTGGAAGTACACCGTCCAGGACGGCGGGCCCTGTTCACCGGTGATCTGCATCGCCCCGGCCACGGTCCTGCCGTCGAGCTGGAAGAAGCCGTAACCCCCGGCCTCCGGCCCCGCCGACCGGAACTGCCAGCCGAAGAGACCGCCGTAGAAGTGGATGGCGCCGTCGATGTCGGAGGTGCCGACATCGATCCAGTTGGGAGCGCCGTTGACGAAACGGGTGGTGAGCATCATCGCCTCCGGGAGGGGCCCGTTGCCTGCAGTGCCGAGTCTCGCACCGCCCACCGACAATCGCGTGCCGGACACCCGGCTCCGGCTCCCGACGGCTCACCGGTCACCACCGGTGACGATCGGATTCCGCCTCGTTCCGGACGCTCCCGCGCGCCGCCGTGCGCCGCGCCCCGGCGGGCGGGCATCATCACGGCGGCCCCCGGGCCGGGGACCGCGGCGTTGAGCCCGCGTTGATCGAACGTTTTTCACGCCCCGGCACGCTCTGGGTCATGCACTTCGAAACCAGCACCCCCGTGGACACCGCCTGGCAGGCCGAGGCCCTGTGCGCACAGACCGGGGCGGACTTCTTCTTTCCCGAGCCGGGCAGCTCGGTGCGTGAGGCGAAGCGCATCTGCGGCCTGTGCGAGATGCGCACCGCCTGCCTCGATTTCGCCCTGGCGAACGACGAACGCTTCGGCGTCTGGGGCGGCCTGTCCGAGAAGGAACGCCTCCAGCTGCGCCGTACCTCCTACTGACCGCACTGACCGCACTGACCGCACTGACCGCACTGACCGCACTGACCGCACCGACCACATTGACCCGCGAATATTCGCTACGGCCGCCGCCCGGTGCGCGGTTACGATCCTCGGACGCACCCGGGCGTAGCGCAGAGGCAGGCGCACCCACCTGGCTGAGGTGGGACACACCGGTTCGAATCCGTTCCCCGGGCTGCGCAGGGGGTCTCGTAGAGCAGAGGCAGACTCGCCGCCTTCTCAGGGCGGATACGCCGGTTCGAATCCGGCCGGGGCCCCCGCTCGAACAGGTGCGTGGGGGCGTGGGGCGGATGACGGACGGGGACACGGTCACCGAGGCGGAGCTGGCGGCCTTCCACCGGCTGGTGGGCAAGCTGCGGGCGCTGCCCGCCGACGATCCCGTACGACTGCGCACCGAGCAGGTCGCCGCATCCTTCGCCCGGGACGGCCGGCTGCGGCGGCGCAGGGCGCGAGGCTCCGAGACGTCGGCGGCCGACGCGGCGACGATGGCCGCGACCGCCACCGGCGCACCCGACCGGCGCGAGGACGCCCCATTGGACACTCCGGGCACGGGTGGCGTCTTCCACAAGCCGCGCGGTTGCTATGTCTGCAAGTCGCCATACCGACAGGTCGATTCCTTCTACCACCGCCTCTGCCCGGCGTGCGCCGCCGACAACGCGGCGCGTCGCGCCCTGCGCACCGACCTGAGCGGGCGCAGAGCACTGCTCACCGGCGGCCGGGTGAAGATCGGCTTCCAGCTCGCCCTGATGATGCTGCGCGACGGCGCCGAACTCCTCGTCACCTCCCGCTTTCCGCACGACACCCTGCGCCGCTTCCTAGCCGTGCCGGGCAGCGAGCAGTGGCTCGGCCGGCTGACCGTCGTCGCCGTCGACCTCCGCGACCCTCGCCAGGTGCTGGGCCTGTGCGAGGAGTTGCGCGGGGAGGGCCGGCCGCTCGACATCCTCGTCAACAACGCCGCGCAGACCGTCCGCAGGCCGCCCGAGTCGTACGCCCTGCTGGCCGTCGGCGAGCGGGACGCGCTGCCCGAGCGCGCCCGCCGGGCTCCCGGCTTCACGCCGATGCGGATGCTGGAGGGGCTCGGGGGCTCCGTCTCCGCCCTGCCCGCCGCCCTGCGCGAGGCCGACGAGGCCGGGCTGCTGCCCGATCCGTCCCCGGAGAACTCCTGGTCGGCCCGGCTCGGCTCGCTCGACCCGGCCGAGGTCCTGGAGACCCAGCTGGTCAACGCCCTGGCCCCGGCCCTCCTGTGCGACCGCCTGCTGCCGCTGCTGCTGGCTTCCCCGCACCCGCGCCGCTACGTCGTCAACGTGACCGCCGTGGAGGGCCGTTTCGCCGTGCGCAACAAGATGCCCGGGCATCCGCACACCAACATGGCCAAGGCCGCGCTGAACATGCTCACCCGGACCAGCGCCGCCGAACTCGCCGAACGGGGCGTCCACATGTGCGCCGTGGACACCGGCTGGATCACGGACGAGAACCCGGCGCCGAAGAAGGCCCGCATGACCGACGCGGGCTTCCGCACACCGCTGGACGTCGTGGACGGCGCGGCACGCGTGTACGACCCGATCGTGCGTGGCGAGGCCGGTGACCCGGTGTCCGGGGTGTTCCTGAAGGACTACCGGGAGGCGGAGTGGTGACCGACGACGGCGTCCGGGCGCCGGGCTTCGCGGGCGTCCCGCACGTCGTGCCGCGCCCGGTGGTCGAACTCGCCCCCCTACTGCACTGGTTGCGCACCGGCGCCCCGGCGGAGGACCGGCTGGACTTCACGGCGGGTACGGCCCTGCCCGACGGCCGCCTCGACCTGTGCAAACAGGCCCTGGGCCCGCACGGCGCCCTGGCACTGGCCGCCGCCCTGTCCGAAGGGCCGTCCTCCGTAAGGCACTTGCTGCTCGGCACGGACGCCCTGGGCGACGCCGGCGCCGCCGCGGCGGCCGGTACGGGCGCGAGCGGCGTCGAGACGTTGTACCTCGGCTGCAACGGCATCACCGCGGGCGGCGCCTGCCGCATCGCCGACCGCCTGCGCGCCTCGCCCCAGGTCGTCACGGGCGTCTGGCTCAAACGCAACCCCCTGGGCGGCGGGGGAGGCCGTGCGGCCGCCGAACTGCTGGACTCGGCCCGCTCCCTGCGGACGCTGGACCTGGTGCAGACGGGCCTGGACGCGGCGGGCGCCGCGGAGCTGGCCGACGCGCTCTTGACGGCTGCGGGGGACGGGCGCGAGGGGGCGCGCCTCCGCACCGCACCCGACGCGAGCGGCGGGACGGGCGCCCCGGGAGGCGGGCGGCGGATCGAGCGGCTGTTCGTCGGGGGCAATCCCCTCGGCGCGGCGGGAGCGGAGGCGCTCGCCGCCGTGGTCGCCGGGGGTGCGGTCGGTGAGCTGTACGTGTCGGCCGCCCGGCTGGGTGACGCCGGGGCCACCGTCCTCGCCGACGCCCTCGAACGGGCGCCGTACGGGCGGCTCAGCCGGCTGTCCGTCGCCAGCAACGGCATCGGCCCACGGGCCGCAGCCCGGCTGGTGACGGCGGCGACCGCGGCCGGCGTCACGCTGCTCGACCTGGGCCGGGTGAAGGCGGCGACCGTGCTCGGTGCGGCGGACAACCAGGTCGACCTGGCCGCCGCCGACACCGTCGCGCAGGCCCTCGCCGGCGCCGGGCACCGCCTGGCCCACCTGGTGCTGACGCACACCGGCATGCGCAGCCGCGAGGCCCACCGTCTCCTCGACACCGCGCCGAGGGCTGTCACGGCCACCCGCTTCGTGCTCGGGCGGGGCGTCGCCGGCAGCGTCAAGCGCCGCCTGGACGCGCTGAGCGCCCACATCCCGCCACCGGCGGTCCCGGCGGACGTGGCGGCCGTGCGCAGCGTGCACCGGACGGCGCCCCCCGCCCGGTGAGGCCCGCGCCGCGGGCAGCGGCGCCGGGCTCTGCCGGCAAGGGCGGGGCCGTAGCGCAGAGGCAGACGCGCCCGGTCTCCAAAACCGGGAGCACGCTGGTTCGAATCCAGCCGCCCCGCCCCCCGCCCGGCGCGGGTCACGCCATGGCGCGCGCCGCCATCCGCGCCTTGCGCGCGGCGAGCTTCTCGTCGAACTTCGAGGCCTCCGCGTCCAGCCCGTCCATGAACAGGCCGAGCTCCTCCTGGGCCTTGAGGCCCTCGGGGCCGAGCCCGTCGATCTCCATGATCTTCAGGAAGCGCAGCACCGGCTGGAGCACGTCGTCGTGGTGGATGCGCATGTTGTAGACCTCGCCGATGGCCATCTGCGCGGCGGCCCGCTCGAATCCGGGGATGCCGTGGCCGGGCATGCGGAAGTTCACCACGACGTCCCGCACGGCCTGCATGGTCAGGTCGGGGGCGAGCTCGAAGGCCGCCTTCAGCAGGTTGCGGTAGAAGACCATGTGCAGGTTCTCGTCGGTGGCGATCCGGGCCAGCATCCGGTCGCACACCGGGTCGCCCGACTGGTGGCCGGTGTTGCGGTGCGAGATACGGGTCGCGAGCTCCTGGAAGGCGACGTACGCGACCGAGTGCAGCATCGAGTGCCGGTTGTCCGACTCGAAGCCCTCGCTCATGTGCGCCATCCGGAACTGCTCCAGCTTGTCCGGGTCCACCGCCCGCGAGGTCAGCAGGTAGTCCCGCATCACGATGCCGTGCCGGCCCTCCTCGGCGGTCCAGCGGTGCACCCAGGTGCCCCAGGCGCCGTCGCGGCCGAACAGCGAGGCGATCTCGTGGTGGTAGCTGGGGAGGTTGTCCTCGGTGAGCAGGTTGACCACCAGCGCGATCCGGCCGATCTCGGTGACCTTGGACTGCTCCTTGTCCCAGGCCTCGCCGTCCTCGAAGAGACCGGGGAAGT
Organism: Streptomyces chromofuscus; assembly: GCF_015160875.1. Lineage (NCBI taxonomy): Bacteria > Bacillati > Actinomycetota > Actinomycetes > Kitasatosporales > Streptomycetaceae > Streptomyces > Streptomyces chromofuscus. The sequence continues at coordinate 7,043,120 of NZ_CP063374.1, forward strand.
TGCGGCCGTCGGTCCACGGCACGTACTCGTGCGGCATCCAGTCCTTGGCGACCTTCAGATGGCGATTGAGTTCCTTCTCGACCACTTCCTCCAAGGCGTACAGCAGCCGGGCGTCGGTCCAGACGGAGGGGCTGCCGAGGTGCGGAGAGGTGATCGTCACGGGTACTCCAGGGGGACGTGGGACTAAGGCAGTCGGACCGGCGAGCGGTGCCGGAACCTACGGGATCGTAGGCTACGAACCCGTAGGTTACGAAGCCGTAGGTTAAGGGCGCGGTAAAGACGGCTGCTCAGGCCCTCTTCCCGCAGCCGTGCGCGTCGTGCGGTAATGCCCCGGGTCGCGCAGGTCCCCGGGCTCGGCCCAAGTCGGCGCCCGCCGGTCAGGAGTACAGCTCCCGCAGGCGGACCGAGAGGCACGTCACACAGCCTTCGAGCTTCTCGAACTCGCTGATGTCCACCACGACCGGCGTGTAGCCGAGGTCCGTGAACAGCTCCGCGGTCTTGGGGGCGCTGGCGGCCATGAGCAGCTTGTTGCCGCCGAGCAGCACCACATGGGAGCCGGAGGGCTCCGGCACGTGCAGGAAACGCCCGAACAGGGACGGCGTGTCCATCAGCGGGATGTGCCCGATCACGGTCCCGTCGGGCAGCGCCGTGACCGCGGACTTCAGGTGCAGCACCTTGCTGACGGGGACGGCGACCACGCGCGCCCCCAGCGGTTCGAAGGCGGCCCGCAGTTGCTGCACGCCGGCGGCGTTGGTGCGGCCGCCGCGGCCGACGTGGATCGTGTCGCCGATCTTGAGCACGTCACCGCCGTCCAGCGTGCCCGGCTCCCAGATCCAGTTCACCGAGCAGCCCAGCCGGGCGACGACCTCCTCGACGCCCGCGGTCTCCTCCCGCCGCGACTCGGCACCGGAGCGCGTGAGCAGGGCGACGTTCTTGTACATGACCACCGTGTCCTCGACGAACACGGAGTCCGGGCAGTCGTCGGCCGGATCGACCTCGACGGTCTCCCAGCCGTGCGTGCGCAGCGCCTCCGCGTACGCCTCCCACTGCCGGACCGCCAGCTCGACGTCGGCCTTCTCCCGCTGGATGTGCGTCACCAGGCCTTCGGCGAGGCGCGGGCCGGGGCGACGGATGAGGGCCTTCTTGCTGGGCACGTGCGGTCTCCGTATCGGATGGGCGGTCCTGCTGGTCCTGCTACTACCCGGACGGGGCCGGAATCTGCCGGGGTCGGCCGACATCATGCAGGGACATTGTCGGAGAGGACAGCCCCGCGCCCCGCACGGGCCGGACGAGTCCCGCGCCGCCGCCCGTTCGGCCGGTCGTGCCGGTGGCGGCGCCGCCGGACGCCGGACGCCTTGACCCGCGCACACCGCCGTCCGGCTGAAATGTCCCTCGCCGGGCCGGGCGCCAGGACGCCGACCCGGTCGCGTGGTGCGCGCGGGCTCCGACGAGGGGACGCACGCGGGCCCGCCGCAGGCCGGGGCCTGTCGTTCGGAGCGTGCCGCGGACGACAGGCCGGCCCTAGGCGGGATCGCCGACGGCCTCCGGCGTGGTCTCCTTCAGGGCGCCGTCCAGCAGCAGCCAGCGCGTGATCCGGATCGACTCCAGGAACGGCAGGTCGTGGCTGGCCACGATCAGCGCCCCCTCGTACGACTCCAGGGCCGTGGTGAGCTGCCGCACACTCGCGATGTCCAGGTTGTTCGTCGGCTCGTCCAGCAACAGCAGCTGCGGCGCCGGCTCCGCCAGCATCAGCGCGGCCAGTGTCGCGCGGAAGCGCTCGCCGCCGGACAGCGTCGCCGCCCGCTGGTCGGCGCGGGCGCCCCGGAACAGGAAGCGGGCCAGCCGCGCCCGGATCCGGTTGTTGGTGGCGCCCGGCGCGAACAGGGCGACGTTCTCGGCGACCGTCAGCCCGCCGTCGAGGACGTCCAGGCGCTGCGGCAGGAAGCGCAGCGGAACGTGCGCCGTCGCCTCGCCCGCGACCGGCGGGAGCTGTCCGGCGATGGTGCGCAGCAGCGTCGTCTTGCCCGCGCCGTTGCGCCCGACCAGCGCGATCCGCTCGGGACCGTGCACGTCGAGCCCGCCCTCGACGCGGGCCCCGTACGCCAGTTCCAGGTCCCGCACGGTGAGCACGGTCCGGCCCTGCGGTACGGCCGTGCAGGGCAGGTCGACGCGGATCTCGTCGTCGTCGCGTACCGCCTCCGCCGCCTCGTCGAGCCGCTCCCTGGCCTCGGCGAGCTTCTCCTCGTGCATGATGCGGTGCTTGCCCGCCGACTCCTGTGCCGCGCGCTTGCGCGCCCCCATCACGATCTTGGGCTCACGCTTCTGCTCGAACATCTTCTGGCCGTACCGCTTGCGGCGGGCCAGCTTGACCTGGGCGTCGGCCAGTTCGCGCTTCTGCTTGCGGAAGTCGGCCTCGGCGACCCGCACCATCCGCTCGGCCGCCTCCTGCTCGGTCGCCAGCGCTCGCTGGTACGCCGAGAAGTTGCCGCCGTACCAGGAGATCTCCCCGGAGCGCAGATCGGCGATCTGGTCCACCAGTTCGAGCAGCTCGCGGTCGTGGCTGACCACCACCATGACCCCCGGCCAGGCCGTCACGGCCGCGTACAGCCGCCTGCGCACGTACAGGTCGAGATTGTTGGTGGGCTCGTCCAGCAGCAGCACGTCCGGCCGGCGCAGCAGCAGCGCGGCCAGCCGCAGCAGGACGGACTCCCCGCCGGACACCTCGCCGATGGTGCGGTCCAGATCGACGTGGCCGAGACCGAGTTCGCCGAGGGTGGCGAGGGCACGCTCCTCGACGTCCCAGTCGTCGCCGACGGTCTCGAAGTGCTCCTCGGCCACGTCACCGGCCTCGATGGCGTGCACCGCCGCCCGCCGGGCGGCGATCCCGAGGGCCTCGTCCACGCGCAGCGCGGTGTCCAGCGTGACGTTCTGCGGGAGGTGACCGACCTCGCCCGCGACGCGCACGGCGCCGTCGGCCGGGGCGAGGTCGCCGGCGATCAGTTTGAGCAGGGTCGACTTCCCCGATCCGTTGACGCCGACGAGGCCGGTCCGGCCGGGGCCGAAGGAGGCGTCGAGGCCGTCGAAGACGGTGGTGCCGTCGGGCCAGGCGAAGGAGAGGGACGTACAGGTGATCGACGTATGCATACGGGCCTCGCGGTTGCGTGAAGGGGGCAGGGGCAACGCGTGTCGAGACACCGGCAAGGCGGCGACCACCGCGCCGGGCCGGGGCCCAGGCTGTGGGAGAACGAGAGAAGCCCTGCTTCGCAAGGACGGCTCAACGCCGAGGTCGCACGCGGCGTGCACACCGGACGGTGTGACGCGGTGTCTCATGACCTCAGACGAGCAACGTCCTTCTCCAATCGGCGGCAACAGGACGCTGACCACCGTAGGAGGGGCGCCGGGGGGTGTCAACGGATTAACGGGCGTCCGCGTCCGGGGCTCACCGGCACGTCGCGGGAGGGCGGGTCAGCAGGCGTCCCGCATCAGTTCCGCCACGTCGTGGTCCAGATCCAGATGGGCGTGCTCCAGGCCCTCGGGCACCAGCGCGCGCGTCGCCTGCAGGAAGCGGCGCAGCTCGCCGGAGCGGACGTGCACGACGGCGATGCCCTCGGGGGCGTGGAACTCCAGCACGGTGCGGTCGTAGCCGTACGGCCGCACGCGCACGTCACCGTGGCCCTCGGGTCCCTGCAGGCCGGCCGCCAGCAGCTCGCGCGAGAACGTCCAGCAGACCTCCTCGTCCTCCAGCGTGGCCTGGGCGGGGAACGTCATGCGGATCGCGAACGGATCGGCCAGGTCGTAGCCGAGCGTCGCGGGGATGCTCTGCATCCGCGGGGCGGCGGCGACGAGGCGCGCCTCGACCGGCTGCTCGATGACGGTGGACATCGCCTTGCTCCCTTGTGACGGCCGGACGGACTGCCGGCGACGAGGCCGGGCACTGGGTGAGACGACGGAATCGGCGCATCCGTGCACCCGCGCGCGCAGTGACCTCCGTCACCGTGCGCCCGTCCGGAGAGCTGACCGCGCCCGGATCGCGGTACGCGCCCACGATGGGGGGTACTCGTTCGCCCGAGGTGAGAGGAAGTGAGCGGACATGCCAAGCGGTTCGAGCCCCAAGCGGGAACGGCAGTACGAGCACATCAAGAAGAGTGCTCAGGAGCGGGGCGAGAGCACGGGGCGCGCCAAGGAGATCGCGGCGCGCACGGTGAACAAGGAGCGCGCCCGCTCCGGCGAGTCGAAGACGGCGAGCCGTTCGTCCACCCAGGACATGCCGTCCGGCAAGCGGGGCGGCCAGCGGTCCGGCAAGGGGTCGCAGGGCCCCACCTACGACCAGTTGTACGAGGAGGCCAAGCGGCGCAACATCCATGGCCGTTCGGACATGAACAAGCAGCAGCTGCAGCAGGCGCTCGGCAAGTGAGCCGGTCCCGGCCGGCCCGCCCGGGCCGGCCGCCCGGGACCGTACCCTCGACCTCACCATGACGACGACGGTACGCATTCCCGAAAGCTGGCCCACGACAGAGGACGAGGCCCGCGCGATCCAGGACGAGTTGCGCCCGCGGGTGGTGCTGGACGAGCCCGGGCCGCCGCCCGGCACGGGCCACGTCACCGGCGTCGACGTCGCCTACGACGACGAGCGTGATGTGGTGGCCGCCGCGGCCGTCGTGCTGGACGCCGCGACCCTGGACGTCGTCGCGGCCTCCACCGCCGTCGGGCGGATCTCCTTCCCGTACGTGCCCGGCCTGCTCGCCTTCCGGGAGATCCCCACCGTCCTGGCCGCCCTCGCCGACCTGCCCTGCCCGCCCGGCCTGGTGGTGTGCGACGGCTACGGCCTCGCCCACCCGGTCCGCTTCGGGCTCGCCAGTCACCTCGGCGTCCTCACCGGCCTGCCCACGATCGGCGTCGCCAAGAACCCGTTCACCTTCACGTACGCCGACCCGGCCCCCGCGCGCGGGTCGTCGTCCCCGCTGCTGGCGGGCGACGAGGAGGTCGGCCGCGCGCTGCGCACCCAGCAGGGCGTCAAGCCGGTCTACGTGTCCGTCGGGCACCGCGTCGACCTGGACACGGCCTGCGCCCACGTCCTGCGCCTGACCCCGCGCTACCGCCTGCCGGAGTCGACCCGCCTCGCCGACGCCCGATGCCGCCGCGCCCTGCGGGAGGCCCCCGGCGGCTGAGGCGGGGAGTGCTTACGGCGTACTTCTGAGGAGGCGGGTTTCCGGGCGGCCCCGCCCGGGTCGCGGCCCGGTCGGCTCCCGTCCCGCGCGAGCGACGCCGCCTGGGTGGTCATCTCGTCCGCGCGCTGTTCCAACGCCGCCCGCGGCAGTCCGGCCGGGGCCTCGGGGCGGCCTTCCTGCCGGACGCGGCGGTCGGGCGCTGCCTGTTCGATCCGGCGGTCGCCCGACCGCCGGGCACGCGCGCGTGGTGGCTGTCCGTTCGCCTTCGCCGCGGGCGCCCACGGTTGCGCCGGAGCGTGCGTGAGGCAGCGGGCGTGCCGGTCGAGGCCTCCTGAGGACGCGCGCGTGCGGGGCGAGGGCCTCTCTGAATACGGCGCCGGTCGGCCGGGCCTCCTGAGTACGCGCGAGTGCCGGCCGCAGGCCGTCTGAGTATCCGTACGGATGCCGGTGTGCCGGCGTGATCGGCAGCCTGGGGCACATGACGACGCACCGTGCCCAGGAGCCCCTCGCCCGTCCCGGCCGCCCCGTCGGGCGTTCCGTGACGTTCGCGCTCGTGCCGGCCGTCCTGGCCGGTCTCGGCTGGCTCGGCGGGATGATCTACACCCTGGCCGAGTGGTCGATGTAGCGGGCCGGGACTACCGGGTCGCCGCCACCCGGAACGTGATCCCCGCACCGCGCAGCCGCTCCAGCAGCGCGTCGCCCATCGCCACCGCCGTGGTGACCTGCCCGGCGGTCGGCGGAAGCTCGTCGAAGGCCAGGGACAGCGCACCCTCGGCGAACATCTTCGCCGTCTCGCCGTACCCGGGGTCGCCGCCCGCGACTTCGGTGAACACCTTCCGGCCGCCGCCCTCGCCCACGAAGCGCACGGAGAACCAGCTCCTCGCCCGCTTCTCGGCGCTCGGCCCCCGACCGGGCTTGAGCCGGTCGGACAACCAGCGCCGCGCGGGCGGCACTTGGGCGGCCGCCACGACCGCGCCCAGCGCCGCGACCCCGCCCACCGCGACCGGCAGACGCCGCACCGCGGCGTAGTGCCGGTAGCGGAAGTCGGGCCCGTACCGCTCCAGCGCCTTCGCCGAGCGGCGCACGATCTGCGGGTCGATGGTCGGCAGCGGCAGCGCCCAGGCGCGCACCTCGGGGACGAACCGCGGTGCCCCGTTCGGCGTCGTCGCCCGCCGCCCCACCAGCCGCGGCTCGTGCCGGTGCCGCTCCCGCGCGGCGGCGGCCATCTGCCGGGGCCGGGCGAACTGGTTCAGCGCGGAGGCGAACGTCCCGCCCGAGAAGGTCGCGTCGACGGTCACGAACCCGTCCACCGTCAGCGGCACGCCCTGGGGCAGCTGCTGGACGGTGTAGTACACGCCCAGGTCGTGCGGCACCGAGTCGAACCCGCAGGCGTGCACCAGCCGGGCGCCAGTCTCCCGCGCGCGTGCGTCGTGCCGGACGAACATCAGGTCGACGAACTCGGGTTCACCCGACAGGTCCAGGTAGTCCGTGCCCAGGTCCGCGCAGGCGGCCACGAGTTCCTCGCCGTACGTCACGTAGGGGCCCACCGTCGTGGCGACCACCCGCGCCTGCTCGGCGAGCCGGCGCAGCGACGCCGGCTCGGTCACGTCGGCCCGCAGCACCCCCACCTCCGTGCCCCCCCGGGCCTGCTCGCGCAGCCGCGCCAGCTCCAGTTCGCTCCGCCCGGCGACGGCCCAGCGCAGGTCCTTCGGGGCGTGCGCGGCGAGGTACTCGGCCGTCAGCCGCCCGACGAAGCCCGTGGCTCCGAAGAGCACGATGTCGTACGGACGGTCCGCCCTGTCACGCTTGCTCATGGCACCCCTCGATTCCGCAGCCCGCGCCGCTGTCGGTGGCTGAGGCTAGCGTGAGCAGTGCGGAGCCCGACGACGAGCCCGGAGGTGGCCGGTGGCCGTACCCAGGAACGCCCTGAAGAAGTGGGAGAAAGTGCGCGACTTCGCGCTCGGACTGCCCGGCGCCACCGAGGAGTTCCCCTGGGGCGACTCCGTCGCCAAGGTGAACAAGAAGGTGTTCGTCTTCCTCGGCGTCGACGACGGCAGCTACCCGCTGGGCGTCACCGTCAAGCTCAAGGACGACATCACCCATGCCCACGCCATGACCGCACCCGGCGCCGAGCCCGCCGGTTACGGCCTGGGCCGGTCCGGCTGGGTCAGCATCCCGCTGGAGCCGAAGGACGCCCCGACAACGGACCTCCTGTGCGACTGGGTGGAGGACAGCTACCGCGTCATCGCCCCCAAACGCCTGATCGCGGAGCTGGACGAGCGCTGACGCCGCTCTGGCGTGGTGGTACGGCCCTCCGCCTGGCACCCTGGATGTCTAAGCGCTTGCTCGTCCAGGCCTTGTGCCCCCTGGGGCACGTTCTTACCATCACCGGTGTTACATCAGTTGTGTCACAGCTAGGGGGCTGGATGACCACGGCAACGACGCCGCCACCGCACGGCCCGCTCACCGGCGTGCGCGTGGTCGAGCTGGCCGGCATCGGCCCCGGCCCCTTCGCCGCCATGCTCCTCGCCGACCTCGGCGCCGACGTCGTCCGCGTGGACCGTCCCGGCGGCGCGGGCCTGGCCATCGACCCCGACTACGACCTCACCAACCGCAACAAGCGCTCGGTGATCGTCGACCTCAAGTCCCCGGACGGCCCCACCCGCGTCCTGGACCTCGCGGCGCGCGCCGACGTCCTGATCGAGGGGTACCGCCCCGGCGTCGCCGAGCGCCTCGGCGTCGGCCCCGAGGCCTGCCACGCCCGCAACCCCGCCCTCGTGTACGGGCGGATGACCGGCTGGGGCCAGGAGGGCCCGCTGGCCCACCGCGCCGGACACGACATCGCCTACATCGCGCCGACCGGCACCCTCGGCATGATCGGCCGCCCCGACGAGGCCCCGGCCGTCCCCGCCAACCTGGTCGGCGACTACGCGGGCGGCTCCCTGTACCTCGTCGTCGGCGTCCTCGCCGCCCTCCACCACGCCCGCGCCACGGGCGCCGGGCAGGTCGTCGATGCCGCCATCGTCGACGGCGCCGCCCACCTCGCCGCGATGATCCACGGCATGCTCGCCGCCGGCGGCTGGCAGGACCGGCGCGGCGCCAACCTCCTCGACGGCGGCTGCCCGTTCTACGGGACGTACCAGACCGCCGACGGCGGGTACATGGCGGTGGGCGCGCTGGAGCAGCAGTTCTACGACGAGTTCGTGCGGGTGCTCGGCATCGCCGACGAGGCTCCGGCCCGTCAGGATGTCACCCGCTGGGGGGAACTGCGCGAGGCCGTCGCCGCCCGCTTCAAGACCCGAACGAGGGACGAGTGGACGGCCCTCTTCGAGGGCACCGACTCCTGCGTGGCGCCGGTGCTGTCGCTGCGCGAGGCCCCGCACCACCCGCACCTCGCCGCGCGCGGCACCTTCACCGACCACGGCGGCATCACCCAGCCCGCCCCCGCACCCCGCTTCTCCGCCACCCCGACCGCCGTGCGCACCGGCCCGTCCAGGCCCGGCGCCGACACCGCGGACGTGGCCCGCGACTGGGACGTGCCGGGACTGATGCCAGGCGGGCCGGCGCCGTCCCCGGCCCCCTCGAAAGCCTCTCAAGCCCTCTCGACAGCCCCTCACCGAAAGGCCCCCCAGTGACCACCGATGCGTATGTGTACGACGCGATCCGCACCCCGCGCGGACGGGGCAAGGCGAACGGCGCCCTGCACGGCACCAAGCCCATCGACCTCGTCGTCGGCCTCATCCACGAGCTCCGCGACCGGTTCCCGGGCCTCGACCCCGCCGCCATCGACGACATCGTGCTCGGTGTCGTCGGCCCCGTCGGCGACCAGGGCTCCGACATCGCCCGGATCGCCGCCGTCGCCGCCGGGCTGCCGGACACGGTGGCGGGCGTGCAGGAGAACCGCTTCTGTGCGTCCGGCCTGGAGGCCGTCAACATGGCCGCGATGAAGGTCCGTTCCGGCTGGGAGGACCTCGTCCTCGCGGGCGGCGTGGAGTCGATGTCCCGGGTGCCGATGGCCTCGGACGGCGGCGCCTGGTTCAACGACCCGATGACCAACCTCGCGGTCAACTTCGTCCCGCAGGGCATCGGCGCCGACCTGATCGCCACCATCGAGGGCTTCTCCCGCCGCGACGTCGACGAGTACGCGGCGCTGTCGCAGGAGCGGGCGGCGACGGCCTGGAAGGAGGGCCGCTTCGAGCGCTCGGTCGTGCCGGTGAGGGACCGCAGCGGCCTGGTCGTCCTCGACCACGACGAGCACATGCGTCCCGGCACCACCGCCGACTCGCTCGCCAAGCTCAAGCCCTCGTTCGCGGACATCGGCGACCTCGGCGGCTTCGACGCCGTGGCGCTGCAGAAGTACCACTGGGTCGAGAAGATCGACCACGTCCACCACGCGGGCAACTCCTCCGGCATCGTCGACGGCGCAGCCCTCGTCGCGGTCGGCTCCCGGGAGGTGGGGGAGCGCCACGGCCTCACCCCGCGCGCGCGGATCGTCTCCGTCGCGGTCTCCGGCTCCGAGCCCACCATCATGCTCACCGGCCCCGCCCCCGCCACCCGCAAGGCGCTCGCCAAGGCCGGGCTCACCATCGACGACATCGACCTCGTCGAGATCAACGAGGCGTTCGCCGCGGTCGTCCTGCGCTTCGTGAAGGACATGGGCCTGTCCCTGGACAAGGTCAACGTCAACGGCGGCGCCATCGCCCTCGGCCACCCGCTCGGCGCCACCGGCGCGATGATCCTCGGCACCCTCGTCGACGAACTGGAGCGCCAGGACAAGCGGTTCGGCCTCGCCACGCTGTGCGTCGGCGGCGGCATGGGCATCGCCACCATCGTCGAGCGCGTCTGACCGGCCCGTCCCAGATCCCGATACGGAGAAGCAATGACCGAGAGCACCACCATCCGCTGGGAGCAGGACGAGACCGGCGTCGTCACCCTCGTCCTCGACGACCCGGGCCAGTCCGCGAACACCATGAACCGGGCGTTCCGGGACTCCCTCGCCGCGATCACCGACCGGCTGGAGGCCGAGAAGGACTCCATCCGCGGGATCATCCTCACTTCCGCCAAGAAGACGTTCTTCGCCGGCGGCGACCTGCGCGACCTGATCCGCGTCACCCCCGAGACGGCGCAGGAGCTGTTCGACGGCGGCCTGGCGATCAAGCGCAACCTGCGCCGCATCGAGACCCTGGGCAAGCCGGTCGTCGCCGCGATGAACGGCGCCGCCCTGGGCGGCGGTTACGAGATCGCCCTCGCCTGCCACCACCGCGTCGCCCTCGACGCACCCGGCTCCAAGATCGGCTGCCCCGAGGTCACCCTCGGCCTGCTGCCCGGAGGCGGCGGCGTGGTCCGCACGGTCCGCCTGCTGGGTATCGCCGACGCCCTGCTGAAGGTCCTCCTCCAGGGCACCCAGTACAGCCCGCGCCGCGCCCTGGAGAACGGCCTGGTCCACGAGGTGGCCGACACCCCGCAGGACATGCTCGCCAAGGCCCGGGCCTTCATCGACGCCCACCCCGAGTCGCAGCAGCCCTGGGACCGGCCGGGCTACAAGATCCCCGGTGGCACCCCCGCCCACCCGAAGTTCGCGGCCAACCTGCCCGCCTTCCCGGCCAACCTGCGCAAGCAGACGAACGGCGCCCCCTACCCGGCGCCGCGCAACATTCTCGCGGCCGCCGTCGAGAGCTCGCAGGTCGACTTCGAGACCGCCCAGGTCATCGAGGCCCGCTACTTCGTGGAGCTGGCCGCCGGTCAGACCTCGAAGAACATGATCCAGGCGTTCTTCTTCGACCTCCAGGCGGTCAACTCCGGCGCCAACCGCCCCAAGGGCGTCGAGCCCCGCCAGGTGCGCCGGGTCGCCGTCCTCGGCGCCGGGATGATGGGCGCCGGCATCGCCTACTCGTGCGCGCGGGCCGGCATCGAGGTCGTCCTGAAGGACGTCTCCCTGGAGGCGGCCCTCAAGGGCAAGAACTACTCCGAGAGGCTGTGCGCCAAGGCCGTCGCCAAGGGCCGTACGACGCAGGAGAAGGCCGACGCGCTGCTCGCCCGCATCACGCCCACCGCCGAGGTCCAGGACCTCGGCGGGTGCGACGCGGTGATCGAGGCCGTCTTCGAGGACACCGCGCTCAAGCACAAGGTGTTCCAGGAGATCGAGCAGGTCGTGGCGCCGGACGCGCTGCTGTGCTCCAACACCTCCACGCTGCCGATCACCGCCCTCGCCGAGGGCGTCGAGCGCCAGTCCGACTTCATCGGGCTGCACTTCTTCTCGCCGGTCGACAAGATGCCGCTGGTCGAGATCATCAAGGGCGAACGGACCGGCGACGAGGCCCTTGCCCGCGCCTTCGACCTGGTCCGGCAGATCAACAAGACGCCGATCGTGGTCAACGACTCGCGGGGCTTCTTCACCTCCCGGGTCATCGGCCACTTCATCAACGAGGGCGTGGCCATGGTCGGCGAGGGCGTCGAGCCCGCGTCCGTCGAACAGGCGGCGGCCCAGGCGGGATACCCGGCCAAGGTGCTGTCCCTGATGGACGAGCTGACGCTCACCCTGCCGCGCAAGATCCGGGGCGAGACCAGGCGGGCCGTGGAGGAGGCGGGCGGCACCTGGACCCCGCACCCGGCGGAGGCCGTCATCGACCGCATGGTCGACGAGTTCGGCCGCACCGGCCGCAGCGGCGGCGCCGGCTTCTACGACTACGCGGAGGACGGCAGACGCGCCGGCCTGTGGCCCGGCCTGCGGGAGCACTTCACGCGCGCGGGCACCGAGATCCCCTTCCGGGACATGCAGGAGCGGATGCTCTTCTCCGAGGCGCTGGACACGGTCCGGCTGCTGGAGGAGGGCGTGCTGACGTCGGTCGCCGACGCCAACATCGGCTCCGTCCTCGGCATCGGCTTCCCCGGCTGGACCGGCGGCGTCCTGCAGTACATCAACGGCTACGAAGGGGGCCTGCCCGGCTTCGTGGCCCGCGCGCGGGAGCTCGCCGAGCGCTACGGGGACCGCTTCACCCCGCCGGCGCTGCTGGTGGAGAAGGCCGAGAAGGGCGAGCGGTTCACCGACTCAGCCCGTTCCTGACCCCGTGAGCCACTCGCCCAGCTCCTCCTTCAGCGACCGCTGGAAGGTCGTCAGGAGCGCCTGCACCACCAAGGGGTGCATGTGCGCGGAGAGGGACTTCACGTCCCGCGCCCCCCGCTCCGACACCTCGCCGCGGAAGAGCTGGGCGAGCTCGCCGGCCGCGGCGCGCGAATGTTCGACGAGAACCTCGCGCGCCGCCAGGATCGCCTCCTGGGAGAGCGGCACGTCCAGCAGCCGGACGCCGAGCCGCAGCAGACCGAGGTCGACGTCGTACGCGCCGCCGTCCGCGGGCCGCACCACGTCCATCGCGGCCAGCCGCTCGACGTCGCCGTCGGCCAGGGGCCGCCCCGCCCGCCGGTCCAGCTCCGGACGCGTCACCGTCTCGACCGCGTCCGGAGCCCAGGAGGCCACGACCGCCCGGTGGATCGCCAGGTCGTGGGCGCTGAGGTCCGGCGGCAGCTGCCGCAGATAGCGCTCGATGGCCGCGAGCGTCATGCCCTGCCGCTGCAACTCCTCGATGAGCTCCAGCCGGGCCAGGTGCTCCCTGCCGTAGCGACCCACCCGGCGCGGCCCGATCTCCGGCGGCGGCAGCAGGCCCTTGCTGCCGTAGAAACGCACGGTACGCACCGTGACGCCCGCCCGCGCGGCCAGCTCGTCGATCGTGAGGGTCGGCTCCTCGGTGTCGGTCGTCATGCGCAGCAGTATCGCTGTCCCACCAGTTGTGTGACACCTCGCACGCCCCCTGTGAGGGACCGGGGACGATCGTGAAACGGCCGTGCGCCGACGGAGTGAGAAGCAATGCTGCGAGACGTGGCGGGCCTGGTGCGGCGGCCGCACTTCCGCCTCCCCGGCAACCCGGTCACGGAGCTCGCCACGATCGCCTTCCTGCTGGCCTGCCCCGGCATGCTGTGGAACGACCCCGAGGCCGGCCGCAAGACCCTGCTGCCCGCCTACGGTGGCGTCATGTCGGAGATCGACACGGCGTCTCGGGCGTGTGCGCGCCGAAGGGGCACGGGGAACTGCGCGACCAGCCACACACGTCCCGCAGACGCCCACCGCCCGCAGGCCCACGGCCACAGAGCCAGGCGCCCCCTTGAGCGGAGCGGATAGGCTGCGGCCTGGCCGGTGGCAGGTGGTCCCGTGTGGAGCCTCTCGTCGTCGGCCGGCTGGTGCGGCAGGGGATCCCCGTGACGGTGTACGACCACGGGGCGGACGGGAGTCGGGCGTGAACACGGACGTTCTCGTGCTGGGCGGCGCGGGCGTGGACACCATCGTGTACGTGCCGGAGATGCCCCTGCCCTACGCCGACAGCTACATGATCGACTCCGGCATCCGCACCCGCGCGGGCCAGACCGGCGACTTCGTCGCCCTCGGCCTCGGCGCGCTGGGCCTGCGCACCCACCACCTCGACCTGCTCGGCGACGACCCCGAGGGCGACCTGGTCCGGGCCCTGCACCACGCGAAGGGCATCGCCCTCACCGCGATCCCGCAGCCCGCCGGCACCAAACGCGCGGTCAACCTCGTCGGCCCCGACGGCCGGCGCCTGTCCCTGTACGACACGAGCCGCTCGCACGCCGGCGACCGGCTCCCCGAGGCGACCGTCCGGGCGCTGGCGCGGTCCAGCCGCCACGTGCACGTGTCCATCACCCATCCCTGCGCCCACGCCCTGCCCGTCCTGCGCGAGACCGGCGTGCCCCTCTCCACCGACCTGCACGACTGGGACGGCGAGAACCCCTACCACGAGCCCTTCGCCCTCGCCGCGGACATCGTCTTCCTCTCCGCCGCCGCCCTCACCGACCCCGAGCGCACCATGCGCCGCATCGTCGAGCACGGCCGCGCGCACACGGTCGTCGCCACCGCCGGCGCCGACGGCGCGTACCTCCTCACCGACGGCGACCTGACGCGCGTCCCGGCGGTCCCGCCCCCCGCGCCGGTGGTGGACTCCAACGGCGCGGGAGACGCCTTCGCCGCGGCCTTCCTCTTCGGCCACCTGGGCGGCGCACCACCCCGCCGATGCGCCCTGTACGGCGCGGTGGCCGGTGCCCATGCGTGCACGGTGCCGTCCACCGAGGCCGAGGCGATAGGGCGGGCCGAACTCCTCGAGCGCGCAGCCGCGCTGCCGCACTGAAGAGGCCGACGGCACCCGCCCTGCCGCTCGCTCGCTGCTTGTTCCGCCGGAGAAGGGGTACACGGCGGTGAACGACGGGGCGTGGAAGTGCCCGTCCCGTGGAACAGAGGCAGCGTGAGAGCAGTGCGCCGAACGGGAACGCTGGGGTCGGCGGTGTTCGGCAGGCGGTCTTCTCCCGCTCGCTCGGTCTGGTGATGGGCGCGATTTTCGCATTGTCCTGGCTGGTGCAGGCGACCGCCGGAGTCGCCGCGTACAACGAGCGGCAACTCAGACAACTCCAGGCGCCCATCGGTTGGGGCGAATATCTGGGCTCGGCCGATTTCTGGAGCAGAACCCTGCAGAACCGGCAGTCCGAGTTCCTGGCGGTCGCCTCGATGGCCATTCTCTCCGTCTACCTCCGCCAGCGCGGCTCGCCCGAATCCAAACCGGTCGGTGCGCCCCATGCGTCGACGGGAGTCGAGGGGTGAGCCCTATTCGGCGTGGCCGTGATCGTGTACGCCGTTGGTCGCCGCGATCTTCTTCCACGACCTCGGCTGCTCCACGGCCGCCCTCGCTCCCGGTGCCGGGGCGGCGATCGAGGCGTCGCGCGCCGCCGGCGCCCCCGGCTTCGACGGCTGGAACAGCCACGTGTCGAACAGCGCGGTCAGCCGCTTCCCGGAGACCCGCTCCGCGTACCCGCGGAAGTCGGCCACCGAGGCGTTGCCATGGGCGTACCGCCGTGGCCAGCCCTCGAGGACGGCGAAGAAGTCCTCGTCGCCGATCCTGTTGCGCAGCGCCTGCAGGGCCAGCGCGCCCCGGTCGTACACGGCCAGGTGGAACTGGTTCTCCGGCCCCGGGTCACCGGGACGCACCGTCCAGAACGGATCGTCCGCCGGACGCGACGCGTAGACGTAGTCCGCGATCTCCTGCGCGGTCCCCTCGCCCTCGTGCTCGGACCACAGCCACTGCGCGTACCGGGCGAAGCCCTCGTTGATCCAGATGTCCTTCCACTGGGACACCGACACCAGGTCGCCGTACCACTGGTGGGCCAGCTCGTGCACGACCACCGACGTGTTCGAACCGGCGGCGAACTGCCGCGGGCTGTAGAAGGGCCGGGTCTGCGTCTCCAGCGCGTACCCGGTGGTGGTGTTCGGCACGTATCCGCCGAGGGCGTTGTAGGGGTACGGCCCGAAGTAGTCGGTCAGCCAGTCGGCGATCTCCCCGGTCCGCTCGACGCCGGCCCGCGCCGCGCCGTCGGTGCCGCCCAGATCCCTGCTGTAGGCGTTGACGACCGGGATGCCGCCGTCCGTGGTCGCGGTCGTGATGTCGAACCTGCCGACGGCGAGCGTGGCGAGATAGGTCGCCTGCGGCTTGTCGGACCGCCAGCTGTAGCGGGTCCACCCGGCCCGTGAACCCGTCGACTGCAGCGTGCCGTTGGAGATGGCCTGGCTGCCGTCCGGCACCTGCACCGAGACGTCGTACGTGGCCTTGTCCAGCGGATGGTCGTTGCTCGGGAACCACCACCACGCCGACTCGGGCTCACCGGCCGCGACCCCGCCGTCCGGCGTCCGCAGCCAGCTGGTGAAGCCGTACGCCCGCTTCGACGACGGTACCCCGCTGTAGCGCACCACCACGGTGACGGACGCATCCTTGGCCAGGGGTTTGCTCGGCGTGATCTCCAGTTCGTGCTCGCCCGAGGTCGCGAAGACGGCCCTCGCTCCGTTGACGCGCACCTCGCTGACGTCCAGCAGGAAATCCAGGTTGAACCGCGACAGGTCCTGCGTGGTGCGGGCCAGGAGGGTCGCCGTGCCTTCCAGCCGGTCCTCCGCGGGCTGGTACTTCAGCCGGAGGTCGTAGTGGGAGACGTCGTAACCGCCGTTGCCGTACGCCGGGTAGTAGGGGTCGCCGACACCCGGAGCGCCGGGGGAGTGGCTCGCGGCCGATGCAGGGACCGCCAGCAGCAGGGAGGCGGCGGCGAGCGCGCCCGGCGTCGTGATTCTGCGGTGCACGGAAACTCCGAGTCGTGGGGGGGCGAGGGTCCGTTCGGAGCCTATTCAGGCCCGGCCGTGACTGCCCTGTCCACAACAACCGCTGTCATGAGATCGCCATTCGGCCGTCATGCACCCGGACGGCCCACACCGGTTTCCGGCCACCCTGAGGTGCACTCAGACGCACCCTTATGCACGGCAGTTGACGGCGGTACCGTCCGGCGCATGCCGACACGTATGCGCCGCACGACCTGGAGACCGCTCGCGACGGCGGCCACCGCCGCCCTGACGGCCACCCTGCTCACCCCGGCCGCCGCACACGGCGCCCCGCGGGAGAGCCGTCCCGTCTACTCGTACGACACCGCCGTCCGTGAGGCCGTCTGGGTGGACACCGGCCTCGACGGCGACGGCGACGGCAGGACCGACCGCGTCGCCGTCGACATCGTCCGCCCGCGCGAACCCGCCCAGCAGGGCCGCAAGGTGCCGGTCATCATGGAGGCCAGCCCGTACTACTCGTGCTGCGGGCGGGGCAACGAGAGCCAGCGCAAGACGTACGACGCCGAGGGCGACATCGTCCGGATGCCGCTGTACTACGACAACTACTTCGTACCGCGCGGCTACGCCTTCGTCGCCGTCGACCTCGCCGGCACCAACCGGTCCGACGGCTGTGTCGACGTCGGCGGCCGCTCCGACGTCCAGTCCGCGAAGGCCGTCGTCGACTGGCTGAACGGGCGCGGCACGGCCTACACCACCCGCACCGGCACCGCCAGGGCCGAGGCCGGCTGGACCAACGGCCGGACGGGAATGATCGGCAAGAGCTGGGACGGCACCGTCGCCAACGGCGTCGCCGCCACCGGCGTCGAGGGCCTGGAGACCATCGTGCCGATCGGCGCCATCTCCTCCTGGTACGACTACTACTTCGCCAAGGGCGCCCCGTTGTACGGCTCCGGCCCCGACTGGCTGTCGAACTACGTCAACAGCCCCGACGCCCGCGCCAAGTGCGCCGCCGTCCAGCGGCGACTCGCCGACGGCGCCCCGCGCACCGGCGACTGGACGCCGCTGTGGAGCGAACGCGACCACGTGCGGGACGCGAGCAGGGTCAGGGCGAGTGTCTTCCTGGTCCACGGCGCGCAGGACCTCAACGTGCGCATGCAGCACGTCGGACCGTGGTGGGACGCCCTCGCCAGGAACGGCGTCGAGCGCAAGATCTGGCTCTCCCAGACCGGCCACGTCGACCCGTTCGACTTCCGCCGCGCCCACTGGGTCGAGACCCTGCACCGCTGGTTCGACCACGAACTGCTCGGCTACGACAACGGCATCGACCGCGAGCCGATGGCCGACATCGAACGCCACCCCGACCAATGGGTCACGTCGAAGGTCTGGCCGCCACGCGGCACCGACACCGTGCGTCTGAGGCCCGCTCATGGCGCCCGGCCCGGCGTCGGCAGCCTGGGCCTGCGCGCCGGCCGGGGCACCGAGACCTTCACGGACGACCCGGGGCGCGGCGAGACCGACTGGGCCGCGTGGATCGACCACACCACCCCGGACAAGGCCGGCTTCGTCACGGGCCCGCTCACCCGCGACCTGCGCCTGTCCGGCTCCTCCGAGGTCACCGTCACCGTGACCCCCAGCACGCCCACGGCCCACCTGTCGGCCGTCCTCGTGGACCTCGGCCCCGCCACCATCCGCGACTACGCCGACGCCGCCGAGGGCATCACCACCCTGCCCGACCGCACCTGCTGGGGCGCGTCCACCAGCGGCGACAGCGCCTGCTTCAAGGAGACCGAGGCCAAGAGGACCGACGTCGACCACACCGTCGTCAGCCGCGGCTGGGCCGACCTCGGCAACCACGCCTCCGACCTGACGGGCCGCCCGCTCACCCCGGGCGAGCGGTACACCATCACCCTCGACCTGGCCGCGACCGACCACGTCGTCCCGGCCGGACACCGGCTGGCCCTGATCGTCGCGGGCACCGACAAGGACCTGATCGACCCTCCGGCCGACAGGCCGACGCTCGCGCTGGACCTCGCCCGTACCTCCGCCCGGGTCCCGCTGGCCGGCGGCACGGCGGCGTTCGCCCGGGCCACGGCGGGCACCGCGACGGCCCCGGCCCCGGCGCCGCACGAAACGCTCCGAGGAGTCGACGACGCGCGCCCCGCCGAGCGCGTGCCCGGCCCCCGCACCACCGACTGAGCCGCCGAAAGGCGCCCCTCACCACGAGGGGCGCCTGCGTCGTCGCGTCTCACCCGGAGGCGGCCGGACCGGCCAGGTCGGCCGCCTCCTCGGCACATCCCCACGCAACGGTCACGCCCGCACCGCCGTGCCCGTAGTGGTGCACCAGCACCCTCCCGTCCGGCAGCGGTTGGCGCTCCAGCCGGACGGCGTCCCGCACCGGTCGCAGCCCCACCCGGTGCTCCAGCACCCGCGCCCCCGCGATCCCGGGCCGCAGCGCCGCGCACCGCCGTACGATCGCCTCGGCCACCGCCGGATCGGGCTCGAGCGACCACGCGTCCTGCTGGGAGGTGCCGCCCAGCACCAGCCGCCCCGGATGCGGGAAGACGTACGCGAGCTCGCCGGAGACGTCCTTGGACACGACCCACGTACGGATCCCGGGGTTCTCCACCACGACCAGCTGGCCGCGCACGGGGCGCACGGACGCGTCCGGCACCAGCTCCCGCGCGCCCAGCCCCGTGCAGTTGACCACGACCTGCGCGTCCACCTCCGTGAGCGCCGACACGGTGCGCCGCTCCACCACCCCGCCCGCAGCCGCCAACCGCCCCAGCAGCCACGGCAGATAGGTCGACATGTCGATCAGCGGCAGCCGCGCCCACAGCCCCACCGGCCCGGCGTACTCCTCGGGCGTCGCCGCGCGCAGCGCCTTCAGCCGGCCCGCCGCCCAGGAGCCCGTCTCGTCCAGGCCCGTCTCACCCATGACCCCTTCGACCAGGCGTACGCCGGTGGACTCGGGGCGCTCGGCCAGCTCCTCGTAGACGACCAGGGAGCGCAGCGCCCAGCCGCGCGCCGCCTCGGTCGGCTCGATGCGGTAGGGCCACCACAGCGCGCCCGCGACCGCCGAGGTGGTGCGCTCGGCGGGGTCCCGCGTCCACACCCGCACCCGCCGGCCCCGCTCGGCCAGCACCACGGCCGTGGTCAGCCCGATGACACCCCCGCCGACGACGATCACGTCGCCCTTCGCGTCGCTGCTCATGCGGGGACGGTAGCGGAATGTGTCATGCTGCGATCAGAGTGCCGTAACTGTGGGGATACTCACCGTATGTCTGCCGCGTACGCGACCTTCGGCCTGGCACCGGCGATGCGTGCCGGTGAAGTTCTCGCGGACGGTGGCTTCCAGGTGCACCGGGACTTCGTGGACTTCATCGTCGACGGGCGCCCGCTGCTGTTCCGGCTCTCGGACCTGGACGCCGTCTCCCCGCTCGCCTCCGACGTCCCGCCCGCCATCTTCACCGCCCAGGTGCGCGGCCTGCTGCTGGAGGCCGACGCTCCGCTGGCCGGGGGGCGGCACGTCATCTACGGCTGTCCCGAGTGCGCCGACGTGGCGTGCGGCGCGGTCACCGCGGTGATCGAGCGGGCCGGCGACGACTACGTCTGGCGGGACTTCGCCTGGCAGACCGGCGAACAGGTCGACCTGGAGCTGAACGGCTACCGGGGCATCGGCCCGTTCCGCTTCCACGGCGACGCCTACCGCACGGCGCTGCACTCCCTGCTGGACGCCCAGGGTCCCGGCGGCCGCCGCCGCGTCCTGCTGATCGGCGCCCGCGTCGCCGTGCTCGCCAGACTGGCCGCCGCCCTGCGCACCATCGGCATCGGCGCCGACATCACCCGCGACGCCGACCGCGTCCCCGCCGACGAGCTGCGCGCTTACGGCGCCGTCGCCTTCGGCCGCGAGGCCGGCCAGGAGGAGCGCGCGGCCGTGCGGCGGGCCTTCGAACGCGCCGGGGTCGAGGTGGCGTACGTCGACGGACTCGCCCCGATCGTCCCGTTGCTCGTCGCCCAGATCGAACACGCCCTCGACCGCAGCCCGGTGGAGCAGCGCCGCCTCACCCGCCTGGTCACCGCCGACGGCGAGGCGGGCGTCGAGGTCACCTCGGCCTGCCGGGTCCGGCTCACCGCTTACCGTCTGGACCGTCTTTCCCGCACCCGCACCCACGAGGTCTTCGACGGGCTCCTCGAACCGGGCCGCCACCGTATCCCCCTGGACGCCAGGGCCGTGAAGGGCGAGTCGTACGTGGTGGCGAGGACGGCGGGAAGCGTGCTGGTGGAGGCGATGGCACGGTGAGGACCGACGCGAGATCCGGGCCGGAGGGCCATTAGGATCGGCGGTCTGATGACTGCCACCCTCGTCGCCAAGAACCTCGCCGCCGGCCACGGCGACCGCGCGCTCTTCACCGGACTCGACCTGGTCGTCGCGCCCGGCGACGTGATCGGGCTGGTCGGTGCCAACGGCGCCGGGAAGTCCACGCTGCTGCGGATGCTCGCCGGGCTCGACGCCCCCGAGCAGGGCGAACTGCGCCTGTCCCCGCCCACCGCGACCGTCGGTCACCTGCCGCAGGAGCCCGAACGGCGGCCGGGCGAAACGGTACGGCAGTTCCTCGCCCGCCGTACCGGCGTCGCCGACGCGCAGCGGGCCATGGACGAGGCCACCGAGGCCCTGGTCGAAGGAGCGCCCGGCGCGGACGACGCCTACGCCGGCGCCCTGGAGCGCTGGCTCGGCCTCGGCGGCGCCGACCTCGACGAACGCGCCGAGGAGGTCGCCGACTCGCTCGGCCTCGCCGTCGGCCTCGACCAGGCGATGACGTCCCTCTCCGGCGGCCAGGCGGCCCGCGCCGGCCTCGCCTCGCTCCTGCTCTCCCGCTACGACGTCTTCCTGCTGGACGAGCCCACCAACGACCTCGACCTGGACGGCCTGGAGCGCCTCGAACGCTTCGTGCGCGGACTGCGCGCCGGCACGGTCGTCGTCAGCCACGACCGCGAGTTCCTCACCCGCACGGTCACGAAGGTCCTCGAACTCGACCTCGCCCAGCAGCAGATCAACCTCTACGGCGGTGGCTACGCGGCCTACCTGGAGGAACGCGAGGTGGCCCGGCGGCACGCGCGCGAGGACTACGAGGAGTACGCCGACAAGAGGACCGCCCTGCAGGACCGCGCGCAGATGCAGCGTTCCTGGATGGACAAGGGCGTGAAGAACGCCCGGCGCAAGGCGGGCAACGACAACGACAAGATCGGGCGCAAGTTCCGCAGCGAGGCCAGCGAGAAGCAGGCCGCGAAGGCCCGGCAGACCCAGCGCATGATCGAACGGCTGGAGGTCGTCGAGGAGCCCCGCAAGGAGTGGGAGCTGCGCATGGAGATCGCCTCGGCACCCCGCTCCGGTGCGGTCGTGGCGACCCTGCGCGACGCCGAGGTGCGGCGCGGCGACTTCGTCCTCGGCCCGGTGACCCTCCAGATCGACTGGGCGGACCGGGTGGCGGTCACCGGCGCGAACGGCGCGGGCAAGTCGACGCTGCTCGGCGCCCTGCTCGGCCGCGTCCCGCTCGACGCGGGGCACGCCGCCCTCGGCTCCGGGGTGCTGGTCGGCGAGGTCGACCAGGCCCGCAAGCTGTTCCACGGCCCCGAGGCGCTGCTGGACGCGTTCCGCGCCGCCGTGCCGGACACCGAACCGGTCGAGGTGCGTACGCTCCTGGCCAAGTTCGGCCTGAAGTCGGACCACGTCCTGCGCCCGGCGGCCACCCTCTCGCCCGGCGAGCGCACCCGTGCCGCCCTCGCCCTCCTGCAGGGCCGGGGTGTCAACCTCCTGGTCCTCGACGAGCCCACGAACCACCTCGACCTGCCCGCCATCGAACAGCTGGAGTCGGCCCTCGACGCCTACACCGGCACACTGCTGCTGGTCACCCACGACCGCCGTATGCTGGACGCCGTGCGCGTCACCCGCCGGCTGGAGGTCGCGGACGGCAAGGTGACCGAGCGCTAACGAGGCGTCAGCCGGGCCGCCAGCTCCGGATAGTCGACGACCAGGCCGTCCGCGTCGAAGTCCAGCTCGCTGGTGAAGTCACCCGACGCGAACCGCACCCGCCCGCCGCCGTCGGTGCGGGCGAGGTGCGTGTACGTCTGCACCGACGGCCGTACGGTCAGGTCGGGCACCGACACCCAGGCCATCAGGAACTCCCGCTCACCGGCCGTCCGGTGCAGACCGTGCCGGAGCACGGGCATGGTGTTGGTCAGGGGACACAGCCCCAGGTCGCAGTCGAGCGCCCCGTGCACGTCCGGCACCTGCTCCCCGTCGGCGGTCCACGCGCCCCGCCCGTCGTGCCGCAGATCGAGCGTCCGCGTCACCTCCGCCGTCTCGGCGGTCACCTGGAGCCGCCGCGTCACGTATCCGTCGCCGGTCCGCAGTTCGTACGACACCCAGTACGGCTCCGGATCCGTCCCCACCGCCCGCCCCCGCGCCCGCAGGGACTCCCCGTCGAACGTGACCCAGGCGGTCTCGTAGCCATGGCTCGCGATGACGTCCCAGGTCACCGCACGCGAAGTGGTCATACCGCCACCCTATGGTCGGAGTCGGACGCCGCACGTCGCGCCACCCTGAGGCGCCGACCGGGCCCGAACCCCCCGCAACAGCGGGAATCCGGGCCCGCCCGTCTCAGCCCCGTCCGCCCTTCTTGGGGTCGAGCAGACCCGCCCGCCGCAGGGCGTCGGCCATCGCGCTGTTCGCCGGAGCCGGCGCCTGGCGGGCGGCCCCGCCTCCGTGGCCGCCCCGGCCGCCCTGCCGCTGCTGCGGCGGCCGCCCGCCCCGCTGCGGACGGCGCTCGCCGGGGCCCCGCTCCTGGGGCGCGGCCTCGTCGTCCAGCCTGAGGGTCAGGGAGATCCGCTTACGCGGAATGTCGACGTCGAGCACCTTCACCTTCACGATGTCACCCGGCTTGACGACGTCCCGCGGGTCCTTGACGAACGTCTTCGACATCGCGGAGACGTGCACCAGACCGTCCTGGTGCACGCCGACGTCGACGAACGCCCCGAACGCGGCCACGTTGGTGACCACACCCTCCAGGACCATGCCCGTCTCGAGGTCGGACAGCTTCTCGACGCCCTCCTTGAAGGTGGCCGTCTTGAACGCCGGCCGCGGGTCGCGCCCCGGCTTCTCCAACTCCTTGAGGATGTCGCCGACCGTCGGCAGACCGAACGTCTCGTCCACGAAGTCCTGCGGCTTCAGCGACCGCAGCACGCCCGTGTTGCCGATCAGCGCGGCCACTTCCTGGCCGGTGGTCTTCACCATCCGCCGGACGACGGGGTACGCCTCCGGGTGCACGCTGGACGCGTCCAGCGGGTCGTCGCCGCCCCGGATGCGCAGGAAGCCCGCGCACTGCTCGTACGCCTTCGGCCCGAGCCGCGCCACCTTCTTCAGCTCCGAGCGGGACGTGAACGGGCCGTTGGCGTCCCGGTGCGCCACGATGTTCTCGGCGAGCCCGGAGGAGATGCCCGAGACGCGCGCGAGCAGCGGCGCGGACGCCGTGTTGACGTCGACGCCGACGCCGTTCACACAGTCCTCGACCACCGCGTCCAGCGAACGCGACAGCTTCACCTCGGACAGGTCGTGCTGGTACTGGCCGACGCCGATGGACTTCGGGTCGATCTTCACCAGCTCGGCCAGCGGGTCCTGGAGCCGGCGCGCGATCGACACGGCGCCGCGCAGCGACACGTCCATGTCGGGCAGCTCCTGCGAGGCGAACGCGGAGGCGGAGTACACGGACGCGCCCGCCTCGGACACCATCACCTTGGTGAGCTGCAACTCCGGGTGCTTCGCGATCAGTTCACCCGCCAGCTTGTCGGTCTCGCGGGACGCCGTGCCGTTGCCGATCGCGACCAGCTCCACCGCGTGCTCCTTGGCGAGCCGGGCCAGCTTGGCGATCGCCTCGTCCCACTTGTTGGCCGGGACGTGCGGGTACACGACGTCGGTGGCGACGACCTTGCCGGTCGCGTCCACGACGGCCACCTTCACCCCCGTACGGAAGCCGGGGTCGAGGCCGAGCGTCGCGCGCGTACCGGCCGGAGCGGCCAGCAGCAGGTCCCGCAGGTTCGCCGCGAACACGCCGACCGCCTCGTCCTCGGCGGCGGTGCGCAGCCGGAGGCGGAGGTCGATGCCGAGGTGGACCAGGACGCGGGTGCGCCAGGCCCAGCGGACGGTGTCCGTCAGCCACTTGTCGGCGGGACGCCCGCGGTCGGCGATCCCGAACCGGGCGGCGATGATGCCCTCGTAGGACGAGGGCCCCTCCGTCGGCTCCTCCGGCTCCAGGACGAGGTCGAGGACCTCCTCCTTCTCGCCGCGCAGCATCGCCAGGACGCGGTGCGAGGGCAGCTCCGTGAACGGCTCGGCGAAGTCGAAGTAGTCCGCGAACTTGGCGCCCGCCTCCTCCTTGCCCTCCCGCACCTTGGCGGCCAGCCGCCCGCGCACCCACATGCGCTCACGCAGCTCGCCGATCAGGTCGGCGTCCTCCGAGAAGCGCTCGGTGAGGATGGACCGGGCGCCGTCCAGGGCGGCCTGCGCATCGGCCACGCCCTTGTCGGCGTCCACGAACGCGGCGGCGGCCGCGAGGGGCTCGACGGTCGGGTCGCCGAGCAGCCCTTCGGCCAGTGGCTCAAGACCGGCCTCACGGGCGATCTGCGCCTTCGTGCGCCGCTTGGGCTTGTACGGCAGGTAGATGTCCTCCAGGCGCGCCTTCGTCTCGGCACCCCGGATCCGCGCCTCGAGCTCCTCGGTGAGTTTGCCCTGCTCGCGCACCGACTCCAGGATCGCCGCCCGCCGCTCCTCCAGCTCCCGCAGATAGCGCAGCCGCTCCTCGATCGTGCGCAGCTGCGCATCGTCGAGCATCTCGGTCGCTTCCTTGCGGTAGCGGGCGATGAAGGGCACCGTCGAACCGCCGTCGAGCAGCTCGACGGCGGCCTTGACCTGCCGCTCCCGTACGCCGAGTTCCTCGGCGATCCTGCCTTCGATGGACCCTACTGCCAGGGACCCGGGTGTCGTCACGATCCGGTACCGCCTTCTCCACTTCGGGTTGCGCGGCAATTGTGGCAGGTGGCACCGACAACGGGGGAGCAGGGCGGCAAGTGGCGGGGCGTCGGCCCGTCAGGCCCGGCGCGCGCCGCGCCGGCCGGCCCCGGAGGCGCCGCCGAGGAGGCGGGCCACGGCCCGGAACGGCAGCGTCACCACCGTGGCGACGGCACCGCCGATCTGCCGCAGGACATCCGCGATGGCACGGAACACGTGAATCCCCTTTCCTCTGGCTTCTCGTCTCCTGCTCGCGTCCTTCCCGGCGACCAGGTGACCTCCGGGTACCGCGTTCGCCGCGTGTCATGCCCGGCGGCGGGGCACACGCGCGCGTGCCCCTGCCCGCATGCCGTGGAGGGACGGCGCGGCGATGGCAGGAAAGGTGGGGAACTCGTCATTGCGGCCATGCCCGGACGCGCCAAGAATCGCCTGTATGGCGCAGCGAACCGTTCTGGTCGTCCTCTTCGACGGCGTGCAGAGCCTCGACGTCTCCGGTCCCGCGGAGGTCTTCGCCGGGGCCGAGGCGCTCGTCCCGGGGAGCTACCGCATCCGCACGGCCGGTCTGGACGGCGGCCCGGTCCGGGCCTCCAGCGGGCTGACCCTCGTACCGGACGAGCCCTTGGCCGACACCTCCGATTCGCACACCCTGGTCGTGCCGGGCGGGCGGGGCACCCGTCGGCCCGACCCGCGGCTGGTCGCGTGGCTGCGCGCGCACGGGCGGCGGGCGGAACGCCTGGTGTCCGTGTGCACCGGGGCGATCCTGCTCGCCGAGGCGGGTCTGCTGGACGGCCGGAGCGCCACGACCCACTGGGCGTACGCCGGCAAGCTCGCGCGTGACCACCCGGCCGTGCGGGTGGACGCCGACCCGATCTTCGTGCGGGACGGACACGTCTCCACCTCGGCCGGCGTGACCTCGGGCATCGACCTCGCCCTCGCCCTGGTCGAGGAGGACCTGGGCCGCGAGGTGGCCCTCACCGTCGCCCGGCACCTGGTGGTCTTCCTGCGCCGCCCCGGCAACCAGGCCCAGTTCAGTGCCCAGCTCGCCGCCCAGACCGCCCGGCGCGAGCCGCTGCGCGAGGTTCAGCAGTGGATCACCGAGCATCCCGCCGGTGAGCTGACCGTCGAGGCGCTCGCCGCCCGCGCCCGCCTCTCACCGCGTCACTTCGCCCGCGCCTTCCGCGCCGAGACCGGCATGACACCCGGCCGCTACGTGGACCGCGTCCGACTCGAACACGCCCGCCGTCTGCTGGAGGACACGGGCGACGGCATCGAGGAGATCTCCCGCGCGAGCGGCTACGGCACCCCCGAGGCCATGCGCCGCGCCTTCGTCAACACCCTGGGGACACCCCCCGCCGCATACCGCAGCCGCTTTCACCCGAGACCGACCCACTGAACTCCCGCCCGACCCCGGCCAACAGCCAACAGCCGACCGAACACCCGGCCCACTCGCCGGCCTCTCGGGCATCCGGCCCACTGACACCCCACCGCGCGCATCACCCGCGCCAGGCCCACTGACGGACCGGCCCACCGGGTTCTGGGCCGCACACCTCACCGGCCCGGCCCACTCGCGCCCCGCCGGCGCGCCGAGCCCCGCGGCCATCTTCACCCCGCACCGGCCAACAGCCCCACCGCCCCCGGCGCACACCCACGGCCCGACCCTCCGACCGCACCCGCCAACCGCACACTCCGACCGAAAGGCCCCCGATGCAGATCGCCCTGCTCGTCTACGACCGGTTCACCGCACTCGACGCCGTCGGCCCGTACGAGATCCTCTGCCGCATCCCGGACGCCGAGATCGTCTTCGTCGGCAAGGAGGCGGGCCCCGTCCGCACCGACACCGGAGCGCTGGCCCTCACCGCCGACAAGGCGCTCGACGAGGTGCCCCACCCGGACGTCCTGGTCGTCGCCGGCGGCCCCGGACAGAGCGCCCTGATGGAGGACCAGGTCCTGATCGACTGGCTGCGCGGCGTGGACGCCACCAGCACCTGGACGACCTCCGTCTGCACCGGGTCCCTGCTGCTCGCCGCCGCCGGCCTGCTCACCGGACGCCGTGCCACCTCCCACTGGCTCGCCCTCGGTCACCTCGAGCGGTACGGGGCCGCACCGACGGAGGAGCGGGTCGTCTTCGACGGCAAGTACGTCACGGCCGCCGGTGTCTCCTCCGGCATCGACATGGCGCTCGCCCTGCTCGGCCGGATCGCCGGCGACGACTACGCCCGGGCGGTACAGCTGGCCACGGAGTACGACCCGCAGCCGCCCTACGACGCCGGGTCGCCGCAGAAGGCGCCCGCGCCGATCGTCGAGGAGATCCGCGCGCGGAGCCGATTCATCCTGACGTAGGCACCGTCCAGGTGAAGCGCGGCTGCCGGCGCTCCAGGAAGGCGGCGACGCCCTCCGCGGTGTCGGCGTTGCCGCGTGCCAGCCCGGCCCAGTGGGCGTCCCGGTCGGTGCGACCGTCGGCGAACTCCTTCGCCGCGGCCTGCGTCAGCTGCGAGCGGGAGACCAGGATCCGGGTGAACTCGGCGACCCGCTTGCCGAGTTCACCCTCCGGCAGCACCTCGTCGACCAGCCCGGTGCGCAGCGCCCGGTCGGCGCCGAGCAACTCACCGGAGAACAGCAGGTACTTGGCGGTGGCTGGACCGACCAGGGACACCAACCGCCGGGTCGCGGACGCCGGATACACGATCCCCAGCTTCGCCGGCGTCACCCCGAACAGCGACCCCTCCTCCGCGAACCGCAGGTCGCAGGCCGCCGCGAGCTGTGCCCCGCCGCCCACGCAGTGCCCGCGGACCGCGGCCAGCGTCGGCTTCGGGAACGCGGCGAGCGCCTCCTCCGCCAGCACGGACAGCCCCTGGGCCTCGGCGGGCGAGGCGCGCAGCGTGGAGATGTCGGCGCCCGCGCAGAACGTGCCGCCCTCGCCCGTCAGCACCAGCGCGCGCACCACCGGATCGGCCGCCAGGGCGTCCAGCAGCTCGGGCAGCGCCCGCCACATCCCGGCCGTCATGGCGTTGCGCTTGGCCGGATGGGCGATGACGACGGTCGCCACCGAGTCGGCGACGTGGTGCAGCAGCTGGGGCTCCATGCGCGGGATGCTAGCCGTACCCCCGCTCCGTACCATCGACGAGGGGGTTGGTGAGAGGAGGCGGCCCGATGGCCCGACCCGCGAAGGACGAGAAGGCGAAACTGCGGCGCGGTTTCGGCAGGCTGGTCGCGCTGGGAGTGCTCCTGGTCGTCGCCGGTCTCGTCGGGCTCGTCTACACCGGCGTCGCCACCCTGACGTCGATGGTCCTGTTCGGCTGGCTGCTGCTGATCGGCGGCGTGGTGGGCCTGCTGCACGCCATCGAGGGACGCGGCAGCAACTTCTTCTGGCTCGCCGTGATCGTCGCGGCCCTGAACATCGCGGCCGGTGTCGTGGTCCTGTGGACCCCCGACGCGACCGCCGACGCGCTGGCCATGTTCGCCGCCCTGCTCTTCCTGACCGCCGGGATCTTCCGCCTGGTGGGCGGCCTGGTGGTGCGCGGGCCGCAGTTCGGCTGGACCTTGCTGCTGGGCGCCTTCGACCTGCTGCTGGGCGTCCTGGTGCTGGGTTCCTGGCCGAGCAGCAGCCAGTACGTCATCGGCACGTTCTTCTCGCTGGCCCTGCTGTTCGACGGCCTCGGCCTGATCGCCACCGGCTTCGGCGGCCGCCGGATCGTGGGCCTGGTCGAGGACGCCGCGCGCGGCGGTGACGCCGGCGACGGAGACGCCCCGAAACCCGTACAAGCCGAATAGTTCGCGAAGGCGGCACCGGCGGGACAGGATGCAGTCCCACACGTGACCGTGTCATACGCAGGCGGTCAGAAGCGCTCGATAGTCGCTGACTTGTGTTCAGTCCTCCGGCGGCGACCGGTGGGATACCAACACTCGACGTGTGGCGACAATCGAGCACAAGGGTGGCGACCGGACGATGGACGACCACGGGCGCGGGCCCGCCCCACGCCCAGAAGGCGACACTGGGACACCCGTCGAGCCGATGACGCGCGAGCCCCTGCCGTACGAGGGCGTCTGGCGGTTCACCGCTCCGGCCCTCGACGCCTCGGTCCCGCAGGCCCGGCACGCCGTACGGGACCTGCTGATGCGTCAGCGGGTGCCGGTCGTGGACGACGTGGTCCACGGGCTGCTGCTGATCGTCTCCGAGCTGGTCACGAATGCCGTACGGCATGCGGCCGTGCTCTCCCCGATGCTCGCCGTGGAGGTCGCCGTCGGCGCCGAGTGGGTGCGGGTGTCCGTCGAGGACAACCACCCCTACCGCCCGACCGCCCTGGAGACCGACCACGGTCGCACCGGAGGCCGGGGCCTGTTGCTGGTGCGGGAGATCACCCACGAGCTGGGCGGGGTGTGCGACGTCGAGCACACGGCGAGCGGCGGCAAGGTGATCTGGGCCGCCCTGCCGCTCAACCCCGTCCGGCTGCTCTGAGAATCACCAGCCCTCGGACGGGCCGGTCAGCTCCCTGATCGCGGGACGGGCCGCGTCCAGCACCGTCATGAACCAGGACGAGAACGTGTCCTTGGCGTGCCGTTCCGCCAGCTCGTCCGGGGTGACGAACGCCGTGGCGTGCACCTCCTCCGGGGCCGGCCGCAGCGGCGCCTGCACCAGTCCGACGAAGAGGTGGTTGTACTCCTGCTCCACCAGACCCGAGGCGGGGTCCGGGTGGTTGTAGCGCACGGTGCCCGCCTCGGCGAGCAGCGACGGGGAGACGCCGAGTTCCTCGTGCGTCCGGCGGGCCGCCGCCGCGAAGGGGGCCTCGCCCGGGTAGGGGTGGCCGCAGCAGGTGTTGGACCACACGCCGGGGGAGTGGTACTTGCCCAGCGCCCGCTGCTGGAGCAGCAGCCGGCCGTACTCGTCGAACAGGAACACCGAGAACGCCCGGTGCAGCCGACCCGGCGGCTGATGGGCGGCGAGCTTCTCCGCGGTACCGATCGTCACGCCGTTCTCGTCGACCAGTTCCAGCAGGATCGCTTCCGCGGTGCCGTTCGACGAGCTGTCCGTCGCGGTGGCAGGTGTGATCGGCATACCCATCCTTCGCCTCGTTCCTCGCGCCCCAGTCTGCCGTACGAATCCGGCACTCCCGGCACTTCCCGGCGCGTCGGCACCGGAAGAGGGACCCGGTAGGTGATCGTGCCCGGCCCGCCGCGCGAGGAACCGTCGGGCACGGGCTGTGTGGGAAGGACGGGGGCGCGCGCCGGACCGGTGCGCGCCGGGGCGTGAGCGGCGGTCGCGCGCTGTCGGAGCTCCGCCGTCCGCCCGCCGCACGGCCCTCAGGGGCACAGGCCGGCCTCGTGTTCCGCGTGGCCGCTCGGCTCCAGCTGGAACGTGCAGTGCTCCACGTCGAAGTGGTCGCCGAGGCACCCCTGCAGCTCGTGGAGCATCTTCTCGTGCCCGATCGCGCCCAGCACCTCGGAGCGGACGACGACGTGCGCGGACAGCACCGGCATGCCCGAGGTGATCGTCCAGGCGTGCAGGTCGTGCACGTCCTCGACGCCGTCGAGCGCCAGTATGTGGGCCCGTACCTCCGCCATGTCGACGTCCTTGGGCGCCGACTCCAGCAGGACGTCGAGCGTCTCGCGCAGCAGCTTCAGCGTGCGCGGCACGATCATCAGGCCGATGAGCAGCGAGGCGATCGGGTCGGCGGCCTGCCAGCCGGTGGTGAGGATCACCACCGCCGAGACGAGCACCGCGACCGAGCCCAGCGCGTCGGCGGCGACCTCCAGGAAGGCGCCGCGCACGTTCAGGCTCTCCTTCTGGCCGCGCATGAGCAGCGTGAGCGAGATCATGTTCGCGGCCAAACCGATCAGGGCGAACAGCGCGGTCAGCCCGCCCTCGGTGTCGGCCGGCGTGATGAACCGCTGGATCGCCTCGTACAGCACATAGCCGCCGACCCCGAGCAGCAGCACGCAGTTGGCGAGCGCGGCGAGGATCTCGGCGCGCGCGTAGCCGAAAGTGCGGTTCGCGCTGGCCGGGAGGTTGGCGAAGTGGATGGCGAGCAGCGCCATGCCGAGGCCGAGCGCGTCGGTCGCCATGTGCGTGGCGTCCGCGATCAGCGCGAGGGAGTCCGCGAGCACACCGCCGACGATCTCGACCACCATGACGGTGAGCGTGATGGACAGCGCGATCCGCAGCCGGCCGCGGTACGCCGCGGCCGCCGTACCGGTGACCGGCGCGGCGTGCGTGTGCCCGTGGTCGTGCCCAGCCCCCATGAAAAGCCGCCTCCTGTGTTCGGGTCCCGACCCAGTGAACTACGGGCAGGGGGTACCCGGCAACGCGGGACTGAACACCGTTGTCATGTGCCCTGACCTGCGGAAACGAAGGGCTGGTCAGGGCGCCGCGGTGATGGGGAGGCGCTCAGCGGCCGTGGTGCAGCAGCCATCCCCGCCACGCCGACTCGACCATGTCGCGTACCGGGCGCCGGGCGGTCCAGCCCAGCTCCCGGCCGGCCCGGGCGGCGGACGCGACGGCGCGCGGGGCGTCGCCGGGGCGGCGCGCCTCGACGACGGCGGGACGGATGTCGCCGGTCACCTCACCGATCAGGGTGACCAGCTCGCGCACCGAGACGCCCTCGCCGCGGCCGATGTTCACGGTCAGGTCGCCCGAGGCGTCCGGGGCGGACAGCCGCCGGGCCGCCGCGAGGTGCGCGTCGGCGAGGTCGGCGACGTGGATGTAGTCCCGGACGCAGGTGCCGTCCGGCGTGGGGTAGTCGTCGCCGAAGATCCGCGGGGCCTCGTCGCGGGTCAGCCGGTCGAAGACCATGGGGACGACGTTGAACACGCCGGTGTCGGCCAGCTCCGGCGATGCGGCGCCGGCCACGTTGAAGTAGCGCAGGCACACCGTGGCGATGCCGTGCGCCCGGCCCGCCGCGCGCACCAGCCACTCACCGGCGAGCTTGGTCTCGCCGTACGGGCTCATCGGGGCGCAGGGCGTGTCCTCCGTGATGAGTTCCACATCGGGGTTGCCGTAGACGGCCGCGGAGGAGGAGAACAGGAAACGCCGGATCCCGGCCCCGGCCACCGCGTCCAGCAGGGTCGCGAGACCGCCGACGTTCTCCTCGTAGTACCGCGTCGGCTGCTCGACGGACTCGCCGACCTGCTTGCGCGCCGCGAGGTGGACCACACCCGTCACCGCGTGCTCGGCGAACACCCGCTTCAGCACCTCGGCGTCCCCGGACGAGCCCCGCACCAGGGGTACGTCCGCGGGCAGCCGCGCGGGCACCCCGGCCGAGAGGTCGTCCAGCGCGACGACGCGCTCCCCGGCCCCGGCCATGACCCGCGCCACATGCGCCCCGATGTATCCGGCACCGCCGGTGATCAGCCATGTCATGGTGGCCCACCCTAATCCGCCCGGCGCGCGGATGGCTCCCGCACCGGTCCCGAACGCCATGGAATGCCCGCATCCGTCAGTGCGATCTTGTACGCCGGCCAGGGCATCCACGATGATGATCGCCGCGCAGGTGCCGGCAGACCGTGTCGACCGGACCGTTAACGGGCGGTGAACACGGTCTTCCTATCATCCGATAGCCTCTGCCGACATGCCGTCCGCCGGTGCAGCTCCGCCTGCCCCACAGGACACCCCACCATGCACGCGACCGGCGGAAACGTCGGCCCCCAGGGAGTGAGTTCGGTTGTCGACCGCCATCCTCACCGGCTCGCCGGTCCCCGGATCGTCGATCGAGGGCGATCTGCGGTCGCTCGGCTTCGAGGTGCGCATCGCCGCCGACCCCGCCGACACCGAGGCCGTCCTCGCCCAGGTGCCGGCCGACCGGCGCGTCGCCGTCGTCGACGCCCGGTTCGTCGGCCACCTGCACGCCCTGCGCCTCGGCCTGACCGACCCGCGCTTCCCGCTCGCCGCGATCCCCGGCGCCGTGACGGCCCAGCCCGCCGGCCGCCAGGCCCTGACGCGTGCGCTGGCCCGCGAGACCTCCGCCCGGGGCACGCTGCTGGTGGACGGCCTGGCCGACCGGATCACCGGCGCGCTCGACGTCGACGTGCACCGGCCCGAGCTCGGCAGCCTGGTCGCGGTCGTCCCCGCCGACCCGCAGGCCCGCGACGAGGCACGCCGGGCCGTCGCCGCCGTCGACGACGAGGCCGTACGCCTGAAGTCGGCCGTCAAGGCCCGCGACGGCTTCTTCACCACCTTCTTCGTCAGCCCGTACTCCCGCTACATCGCCCG
This sequence comes from Streptomyces chromofuscus, assembly GCF_015160875.1. Classification (NCBI taxonomy): domain Bacteria; kingdom Bacillati; phylum Actinomycetota; class Actinomycetes; order Kitasatosporales; family Streptomycetaceae; genus Streptomyces; species Streptomyces chromofuscus. Next base: position 7,076,707 of record NZ_CP063374.1, read on the forward strand.
CTGGTGCGCCCGGCGCGGACTGACCCCCAATCAGGTCACCACCGCCTCCCTGCTCACCGCGCTGATCGCGGCGGCCTGCGCGGCCACCGGCACCCGTGGCGGTTTCGTCGCCGCCGGCGTGCTGCTGATCGCCTCCTTCGTCCTCGACTGCACCGACGGCCAGCTCGCCCGCTACTCCCTGCAGTACTCCACCCTCGGCGCCTGGCTCGACGCCACCTTCGACCGGGCCAAGGAGTACGCCTACTACGCGGGCCTCGCCCTCGGTGCGGCCCGCGGCGGAGACGACGTCTGGGCCCTGGCCCTGGGCGCGATGGTGCTGCAGACCTGCCGGCACGTCGTCGACTTCTCCTTCAACGAGGCGAACCACGACGCCGCCGCCAACACCAGCCCGACAGCCGCACTTTCGGACAAACTGGACAGTGTGGGCTGGACGGTGTGGCTGCGCCGGATGATCGTCCTGCCGATCGGCGAACGCTGGGCGCTGATCGCCGTCCTCACCGCCGTCACGACCCCGCGCATCACCTTCTACGCGTTGCTGGCCGGCTGCGCCTTCGCCGCCGCCTACACCACGGCGGGCCGTCTCCTGCGGTCGCTGACCCGCAGGCCCATGGGGGTCCCCCCGGGCGTCAAGCACTGGGGGAGCACCGACCGCGCGGCGCGGGCGCTGGCCGACCTCGCGGACAGCGGGCCGCTGGTGGAGCTGCTCGCGCGCGCGGTCCGCGCCCCGGCCGCCCCGCTCTGCGCCGCCGTCGGCGGTCTCCTCGTAGTGACCTCCGCCGCAGTCTGGGGCGCGTCCTGGCCGACCCTGCTCGCCGCGCTCGCCCATGTCGTGCTGTCGGCGGCCGCCGTCTCACGCCCCCTCAAAGGCGCCCTCGACTGGCTGGTTCCGCCCTTCTTCCGGGCCGCCGAGTACGGGACCGTGCTGATCCTGGCAGCTGAATCGGAGGTGAACGGAGCACTTCCCGCTGCTTTCGGGCTGGTTGCGGCCGTCGCCTACCATCACTACGACACGGTCTACCGCATCCGCGGCAACGCGGGTGCGCCCCCGCACTGGCTGGTGCGGGCGATCGGGGGGCACGAGGGCCGGACGCTGGTGGTCGTGGCGCTCGCCGTGTCGCTGACCGCCGCACAGTTCCAGGTCGCGCTCACGGTCCTCGCCGTGGCCGTCGCCCTGGTGGTGCTCCTGGAGAGCATCCGGTTCTGGGTGTCCGCTGGGGCACCCGCCGTACACGACGAAGGAGAACCCGCATGATCGGCCTCGTGCTGGCGGCCGGCGCCGGCCGGCGTCTGCGCCCCTACACCGACACCCTGCCCAAGGCGCTGGTGCCGGTGGGGCCCGCGGGCGACGAGGACGGTCCCACGGTTCTCGACCTGACCCTCGCCAACTTCGCCGAGATCGGCCTGACGGAGGCCGCGATCATCGTCGGCTACCGCAAAGAGGCCGTGTACGCGCGCCAGGACGCGCTGGAGAAGAAGTACGGCCTCAGGCTCACCCTGATAGACAACGACAAGGCCGAGGAGTGGAACAACGCCTACTCCCTGTGGTGCGGCCGTGACGCGCTCAAGGACGGCGTGATCCTCGCCAACGGCGACACCGTCCACCCGGTCTCCGTGGAGAGGACGCTGCTCGCCGCGCGTGGCGACGGCAAGCGGATCATCCTCGCCCTCGACACCGTCAAGTCGCTGGCCGACGAGGAGATGAAGGTCGTCGCCGACCCCGAGCACGGCGTGCGGAGGATCACCAAGCTGATGGACCCCGCCGAGGCCACCGGCGAGTACATCGGCGTCACCCTCATCGAGGGCGACGCCGCCCCCGAACTGGCGGACGCACTGCGGACCGTCTGGGAGAGCGAGCCGCAGCAGTTCTACGAGCACGGCTACCAGGAGCTCGTCAACCGCGGTTTCCGGATCGACGTCGCCCCGATCGGTGACGTGCCGTGGGTCGAGATCGACAACCACGACGACCTGGCCCGGGGACGGGAGATCGCGTGCCGCTACTGACCCGGCTCATCCCGTCGCCGGTCGTCGTGGACATCCGCCCGGGTGCCCTCGACGACCTGGCCGGCGTGCTCGCCGACGAGCGCATATCCCACTCGGGCCGGCTCGCCGTCGCCGTCAGCGGCGGCTCCGGCGCGAAGCTGCGCGACCGCGTCGCCCCGCAGCTGCCCGGCGCCACCTGGTACGAGGTGGACGGCGGCACCCTCGACGACGCCGTCCGGCTGGCCGCCGACATGAAGGCGGGCCACTTCGACGCGCTCGTCGGGCTCGGCGGCGGCAAGATCATCGACTGCGCCAAGTTCGCCGCTGCCCGCGTCGGCCTCCCGCTGGTCGCCGTACCGACGAACCTCGCGCACGACGGCCTGTGCTCCCCGGTCGCCACCCTCGACAACGACGCCGGCCGCGGCTCGTACGGCGTGCCCAACCCGATCGCCGTCCTCATCGACCTGGACGTCATCCGCGAGGCCCCGGTCCGCTTCGTCCGGGCCGGCATCGGCGACGCGGTCTCCAACATCTCCGCGATCGCCGACTGGGAACTCGCCCACCGCGTCAAGGGCGAGAAGATCGACGGCCTCGCCGCCGCCATGGCCCGCCAGGCCGGCGAGGCGGTGCTGCGGCACCCGGGCGGCATCGGCGACAACGACTTCCTCCAGGTGCTGGCCGAGGCGCTCGTCCTCAGCGGCATCGCCATGTCGGTGTCGGGCGACTCCCGCCCGTCCTCCGGCGCCTGCCACGAGATCAACCACGCCTTCGACCTGCTCTTCCCCCGGCGCGCGGCCGCCCACGGCGAGCAGTGCGGACTGGGCGCGGCCTTCGCGATGTACCTGCGCGGCGCGCACGAGGAGTCGGCGTACATGGCGGGGGTGCTGCGCCGGCACGGGCTGCCGGTGCTGCCGGAGGAGATCGGCTTCACCCCGGACGAGTTCGTCCGGGTCGTGGAGTACGCCCCGGAGACCCGGCCCGGCCGCTACACGATCCTCGAACACCTCGACCTGCAAACCCACCAGATCAAGGACATTTACGCCGACTATGTCAAGGCCATCGGTAGCTGAACTCCGCCCCGTCGTCCACCCCGCCGGGGTGAAGGACCGGCGCAGCGGTGAGCACTGGGCGGGACGCCTCTACATGCGTGAGGTGTCGCTGCGGGTCGACCGCTACCTGGTGAACACCAGGGTCACGCCCAACCAGCTCACGTACCTGATGACCCTCTTCGGCGTGCTCGCCGCCCCGGCCCTGCTGGTGCCGGGCGTCTGGGGCGCGGTGCTCGGCGTGGTGATGGTCCAGCTGTATCTCCTGCTGGACTGCGTCGACGGCGAGATCGCCCGCTGGAAGCAGCAGTTCTCGCTCGGCGGGGTCTACCTGGACCGGGTCGGCGCCTACCTGACCGACGCGGCCGTGCTCGTCGGCCTCGGGCTGCGCGCCGCCGACCTGTGGGGCTCCGGGCGGATCGACTGGCTGTGGGCCTTCCTCGGCACCCTGGCCGCCCTCGGCGCGATCCTGATCAAGGCCGAGACCGACCTGGTCGGCGTCGCCCGGCACCAGGGTGGGCTGCCGCCGGTCAAGGAGGCCGCGTCCGAGCCGCGCTCCTCCGGCATGGCGCTGGCCCGCCGGGCCGCCGCGGCGCTGAAGTTCCACCGCCTGATCCTCGGCATCGAGGCGTCCCTGCTGATCCTCGCCCTGGCGATCGCGGACGCGATGCGCGGCGACCTGTTCTTCACCCGGCTCGGCGTCGCCGTGCTCGCCGGGATCGCGCTGCTGCAGACGGTGCTGCACCTGGTCTCCATCCTCGTGTCGAGCAGGCTCCGGTGAGCCCGGGGATGCGGGTCGGCGCGGTCGTCATCACGATGGGCAACCGTCCCGAGGAACTGCGCGCGCTGCTGGAGTCGGTCGCCAAGCAGGACGGCGACCCGGTGGACGTGGTCGTCGTCGGCAACGGCTCGCCCGTGCCCGAGGTCCCCGTCGGCGTGCGCACCGTCGAACTGCCGGAGAACCTCGGCATCCCCGGCGGCCGCAACGTCGGCATCGAGGCCTTCGGCCCCAGCGGCCGTGACGTCGACATCCTGCTGTTCCTCGACGACGACGGCCTGCTCGCCCGCACCGACACCGCCCAGCTGTGCCGCCAGGCGTTCGAGGCCGACCCCAGGCTGGGCATCATCAGCTTCCGCATAGCCGACCCGGACACCGGCGTCACCCAGCGCCGCCACGTCCCCCGGCTGCGCGCCTCAGACCCGCTGCGCTCCTCGCGCGTGACCACCTTCCTCGGCGGCGCCAACGCGGTCCGCACCCAGGTGTTCGCCGAGGTCGGCGGCCTGCCGGACGAGTTCTTCTACGCTCACGAGGAGACCGACCTGGCCTGGCGGGCCCTCGACGCGGGCTGGCTGATCGACTACCGGTCCGACATGGTGCTCCACCATCCGACGACCGCGCCCTCCCGGCACGCGGTCTACCACCGCATGGTGGCCCGCAACCGCGTCTGGCTCGCCCGGCGCAACCTGCCGGCCGCCCTCGTCCCGGTCTACCTGGGCATCTGGCTCGCCCTGACACTGCTGCGCCGCCCTTCGCGGCCGGCCCTGCGGGCATGGTTCGGCGGCTTCCGGGAAGGCTGGACGTCGCCCTGCGGCCCCCGCCGGCCCATGAAGTGGCGTACGGTGTGGCGGCTGACTCGACTGGGCCGACCTCCTGTCATCTGACAAGCTCGTCCCTGAGAGCATTCGGGGCGTAACGCTCGGCTCCCGGCTGCACCCAGCCCCCAGGCCGTGCATCTCGAAGACGAAAGTTTCAACTAGTGAGTGAGACCACACACGACGGCACAGTCGCGGTGACCGCGCCCGTGTCGCCCGACGAGGGACTGACCGCGGCGGAGCTCGCCGCGAAGTACGGGCTGTCCGTGAGCGGCGCCCGGCCCTCCCTCGTCGAGTACGTCCGCCAGCTCTGGGACCGGCGTCACTTCATCCTCGCCTTCTCGCGGGCGAAGCTGACCGCCCAGTACAGCCAGGCCAAGCTCGGCCAGCTGTGGCAGGTCGTCACGCCGCTGCTGAACGCGGCCGTGTACTTCTTCGTCTTCGGCGTGATCCTGGAGGCCGACCGGGGCATGCCGCGCGAGGTGTACATCCCCTTCCTGGTGACGGGGGTGTTCGTGTTCACCTTCACGCAGAGCTCGGTGATGGCGGGCGTGCGGGCGATCTCCGGCAACCTCGGCCTGGTGCGCGCGCTGCACTTCCCGCGCGCCTCGCTGCCGGTCTCCTTCGCGCTCCAGCAGCTCCAGCAGCTGCTGTTCTCGATGATCGTGCTGTTCGCCGTGACCAGTGCCTTCGGCAGCTACCCGGACCTGTCCTGGGTGCTGATCGTCCCCGCGCTGGCGCTGCAGTTCTGCTTCAACACCGGCCTCGCCCTGATCATGGCCCGGGCCGGCGCCAGGACCCCGGACCTGGCGCAGCTGATGCCGTTCGTGATGCGCACGTGGATGTACGCCTCCGGCGTCATGTACTCCATCCCGATCATGCTGGCCGACAAGCCGTCCTGGATCGCCAACGTTCTGCAGTGGAACCCGGCCGCGATCTACATGGACCTGATGCGGTTCGCGCTGATCGACGGCTACGGCTCGGAGAACCTCCCGGACCACGTCTGGGCCATCGCCGGCGGCTGGGCCGTCCTGTTCGCCCTGGGCGGCTTCGTGTACTTCTGGAAGGCGGAGGAGAGGTACGGCCGTGGCTGACCCTACGACCGAGGGACACGTCCCCACCGTCATCGCGGACGATCTGCACATCGTCTACCGCGTCAACGGCGCCAAGACCGGCAAGGGCAGCGCCACCGCCGCCCTCAGCCGCATGCTCAGGCGGGGCTCCGGCGACGACGCGCGCGGGGTGCGCAAGGTGCACGCCGTGCGCGGGGTGTCCTTCACCGCCTACCGGGGCGAGGCCATCGGCCTGATCGGCTCCAACGGCTCCGGCAAGTCGACCCTGCTGCGGGCGATCGCCGGGCTGCTGCCCGCCGAGAGCGGCAAGGTCTACACCGACGGGCAGCCCTCGCTGCTCGGGGTGAACGCGGCCCTGATGAACGACCTGACCGGTGAGCGCAACGTCATATTGGGCGGCCTGGCCATGGGCATGACCCGTGAGCAGATCAAGGAGCGCTACCAGCAGATCGTCGACTTCTCCGGCATCAACGAGAAGGGCGACTTCATCACCCTGCCGATGCGGACGTACTCCTCCGGCATGGCCGCCCGCCTGCGCTTCTCCATCGCCGCGGCCAAGGACCACGACGTCCTGATGATCGACGAGGCCCTCGCCACCGGCGACCGCAAGTTCCAGAAGCGCTCCGAGGAGCGCATCCGCGAGCTGCGCAAGCAGGCCGGCACGGTGTTCCTGGTCAGCCACAACAACAAGTCGATCCGCGACACCTGCGACCGCGTGCTGTGGCTGGAGCGGGGCGAGCTGCGCATGGACGGACCCACCGACGAGGTCCTCAAGGAGTACGAGAAGTTCACGGGCAAGTAGAAAGCCGTTCAGGGCTCTGCCGGAACTGCTCCGGCAGAGCCCTGCGTCGTCGGCAAAGGGCACCTGTGCCGCCCGCAAAGGAAACGTCAACTCTGGTTGGGCGTAGGAATCTTGAAGCCAATCGGTGTGTTCTTGTGATGCGCTGGACACCCCCTCGGTCCGCGCCGCGCTGTACAACGTAAGCTGTACCGGTGCCGAAACACGGCAAGTAGGGCGATAATGCGCGACACCCGCCCCCGGGGCCGCCACCGGAACACCGGGCGGCGTGTCCGAAATAGTGCGTATTGGGTCGGCAGTGTAGAACGGGAGATGTGACGGCAATGGCTACGGAAACTCCCCAGCTCCGCGAAGCATGTGCCGTCCCCGCCCTGGGCAGCGAACGGTGACGGGAACCGCCACGACGCGCACGGACGACCCGGAGCGCGCGACCCTCGACAAGGCCACCTCCGAGAACTTCCCCGTGGCCCCGTTCTTCCTGCCCAGAGCCTGGCGCACCGACCTCATGGCCGTCTACGGCTTCGCCCGCCTCGTCGACGACATCGGCGACGGCGACCTCGCCCCCGGCGGCGCCGACGCCCGCCTGCTCGGCGTGTCGCCCGAGCGGGCCGAGGACCGGCTCGCCCTGCTGGACGCCTTCGAGGCCGACCTGCGCCGCGTCTTCGACTCGACCCCGCGCCACCCCCTGCTGCGCCGGCTCCAGCCGACCGTCCGCCGCCACTCGCTCACCCCCGAGCCGTTCCTGGGCCTGATCGCCGCAAACCGCCAGGACCAGCTCGTCAAGCGGTACGAGACCTACGACGACCTCCTCGCTTACTGCGAACTGTCCGCGAACCCCGTGGGCCGGCTCGTGCTGGCCGTGACCGGCACCTCCACCCCCGAGCGGATCCGCCGCTCGGACGCGATCTGCACGGCCCTGCAGATCGTCGAGCACCTCCAGGACGTCGCCGAGGACCTCGCCCGTGACCGCATCTACCTGCCTGCCGAGGACATGAAACGTTTCCACGTCCAGGAGGCGGATCTCGCCGCGGCGACCGCCGGCGCGTCGGTGCGCGCACTGGTCGCCCACGAAGCACAACGCGCCCGCGACCTCCTGAATGAAGGCGCCCCCCTCGTGGGTAGCGTCCACGGCAGGCTGAGGCTGTTGCTCGCGGGATTCGTGGCGGGGGGAAGGGCGGCCGTCCAGGCGATCGCCGCCGCCGACCACGACGTACTTCCCGGCCCGCCCCGACCCGGCAAGCTCCGGTTGCTGCGTGAGGTGGGCGTGACCCTGCGAGGAGAGGGGTGATCCGGAGCGTGGAGTCTGCGCCACACGTGTCCGCACCGGTACTCGCCGCCTACAGCTACTGCGAGGCCGTCACCGGGCAGCAGGCCCGGAACTTCGCCTACGGCATCAGACTGCTGCCGGCGCCCAAGCGCCGCGCGATGTCGGCGCTGTACGCGTTCTCCCGGCGGGTCGACGACATCGGCGACGGCGCGCTCACCGACGACGTGAAGTTCGCCCGGCTCCAGGAGACCCGCTCGCTGCTCACCCGCATCCGCGAGGACGCGGTCGGCGAGGACGACACCGACCCGGTCGGCGTCGCCCTCGCCCATGCCGCCCGGCACTTCCCGATCCCGCTGGACGGCCTGGACGAACTGATCGACGGCGTCCTGATGGACGTCCGCGGCGAGACCTACGAGACCTGGGACGACCTGAAGGCCTACTGCCGCTGCGTGGCCGGTGCCATCGGCCGGCTCTCGCTCGGCGTGTTCGGCACGGAACCGGGGGCCCGTGGCGCCGAGCGCGCGCCCGAGTACGCCGACACGCTCGGGCTTGCGCTCCAGCTCACCAACATCCTGCGGGACGTCCGCGAGGACGCCGTCGGCGGGCGCACCTACCTGCCCGCCGACGACCTGGCCAAGTTCGGCTGCTCGGCCGGGTTCGGCGGGCCGAACCCACCGGAGGGTTCCGACTTCGTGGGCCTCGTGCACTTCGAGGTGCGCCGCGCCCGCGCCCTGTTCGCCGAGGGCTACCAACTGCTGCCCATGCTCGACCGGCGCAGCGGCGCCTGCGTCGCCGCCATGGCCGGCATCTACCGCCGCCTCCTCGACCGCATCGAGCGCGACCCCGAGGCGGTGCTGCGCGGCCGGGTCTCGCTGCCCGGACGCGAGAAGGCCTACGTCGCCGTGCGCGGCCTGTCCGGTCTGGACGCCCGGCACGTCACCCGACGGGTCGTCAGGAGGCGCGCCTGATGGACACCGCGGAGCACAGTGACGCCGACGGCGACAAGCGGCAGGCAACCCTCCGCCGCCGGGTCGCGTCCCTGACTGCAACGGCCTGCCGGGGCGCGTCCCCGTGCCGCGGCGGGTGCGCAGGGGAGGGTGCGCGATGACGGACGGCATGCGGTCCGGGCCCGCACGGGAGACGGTGGTGGTCGGCGGAGGGCTCGCCGGAATCACCGCCGCGCTCGCGCTCGCCGACGCCGGGGTGCGCGTCACCCTGCTCGAAGGCAGGCCGAGACTCGGCGGCCTGGCCTTCTCCTTCCAGCGCGGCGAGCTGACCGTCGACAACGGCCAGCACGTCTATCTGCGCTGCTGCACCGCCTACCGCTGGTTCCTCGACCGGATCAACGGCGCGGCGCTGGCTCCGCTGCAGGATCGTCTCGACGTGCCCGTTCTCGACGTCACCAGGCCCGAGGGCCGGCGGCTCGGCAGGCTGCGCCGGGACGCGCTGCCGGTGCCCCTGCATCTGGGGCGCAGCCTCGCGACGTACCCGCATCTCTCACTCGCCGAGCGCGCCAGGGTCGGCCGGGCCGCGCTCGCGCTCAAGGGCCTCGACCTCACCGATCCGACGCTGGACGCACAGGACTTCGGCAGCTGGCTGACCGCGCACGGTCAGTCGGCGCGTGCCGTGGAGGCCCTGTGGGACCTGGTCGGGGTCGCCACCCTCAACGCGGTCGCGGGCGACGCCTCCCTGGGGCTCGCCGCGATGGTGTTCAAGACCGGTCTGCTGTCCGACCCGGGCGCCGCCGACATCGGCTGGGCGCGTGTCCCGCTGGGTGAACTGCACGACCGGCTGGCCCGCAGGGCGCTCGACTCCGCCGGCGTTCGTACCAGGATCCGTTCACGCGTCACCTCCATCTCCCCACTCGACAACGGCCGTTGGCGGGTCCAGGTTCCCGGCGAGGTCGTCGACACGGACGCGATCGTGCTCGCCGTGCCCCAGCGCGAGACCTACGACCTGCTGCCGCAGGGCGCGCTCGACGACCCGGAGCGGCTGCTGCGCATCGGCACCGCGCCGATCCTCAACATCCACGTCGTCTACGACCGCAAGGTCGTCGGCACACCCTTCCTCACAGCGCTCGGCACACCCGTGCAGTGGGTCTTCGACCGCACCGACGCCTCCGGGCTCACGAGCGGCCAGTACCTCGCGCTGTCGCAGTCGGCCGCGCAGGACGAGATCGACGCGCCCGTGGCCGCGCTGCGCGAGCGGTACCTGCCCGAACTGGAGCGCCTGCTGCCGTCGGCCCGCGGCGCCGAGGTGAAGGACTTCTTCGTGACCAGGGAGCGCACCGCGACCTTCGCTCCCGCCCCCGGCGTCGGACGGCTGCGGCCCGGCGCCCGTACCAAGGCATCCGGCCTGTACCTGGCCGGAGCGTGGACCGCCACCGGGTGGCCCGCGACCATGGAGAGTGCGGTCCGCAGTGGCATCGGCGCGGCGGACGCCGCGTTGCGTGCCCTCGGCCGGCCCCGCCCCCGCCATCTCTTCGACGTCGAGGAGGCGGCGTGACGACCGAGCGGCGCGCGGCAGGCCCCCGCACCTTTGGTACCGCAACAAGAGGAGAGACTGTGCCCACTGTGCCCCCGGCCTCGAAGGCCGCTCGAGAGACCGCGGCGGACGTGGCCGCGCTCCTGGAGCGCGGCCGGACCCTGGCCACACCGGTACTGCGGGCGGCCGTCGACCGCCTCGCGTCTCCCATGGACACCGTCGCCGCCTACCACTTCGGCTGGATCGACGCCGCCGGCAACCCTGCCGACGGCGACGGCGGCAAGGCCGTGCGCCCCGCACTCGCCGTGCTGTCCGCCGAGGTCACCGGGCGTGCGCCCGAGGTCGGCATCCCCGGGGCGGTCGCGGTCGAACTGGTCCACAACTTCTCGCTGCTGCACGACGACCTGATGGACGGCGACGAACAGCGCCGGCACCGCGACACCGTGTGGAAGGTGCACGGACCCGCCCAGGCGATCCTGGTCGGCGACGCCCTGTTCGCGCTGGCCAACGAGATCCTGCTGGAACTCGGCACCGTCGAGGCGGGCCGCGCCACCCGCCGCCTGACCACCGCGACCCGTGCCCTGATCGACGGCCAGGCCCAGGACATCTCCTACGAGCACCGCGACCGCGTCAGCGTCGAGGAGTGCCTGGAGATGGAGGGCAACAAGACCGGCGCCCTGCTGGCCTGCGCCAGCTCCATCGGCGCCGTGCTCGGGGGCGCGGACGACCGCACCGCCGACACCCTGGAGAAGTACGGCTACCACCTGGGCCTGGCCTTCCAGGCCGTCGACGACCTCCTCGGCATCTGGGGCGACCCGGAGGCCACCGGCAAGCAGACCTGGAGCGATCTGCGCCAGCGCAAGAAGTCCCTGCCGGTCGTCGCCGCGCTCGCGGCCGGGGGCGGCGCCTCCGAGCAGCTCGCCGAGCTGCTCGCCGCCGACGCCAAGAGCAGCGACGTCGAGACCTTCTCCGAGGAGGAGTTCGCCGCCCGCGCCGCCCTGATCGAGCAGGCCGGCGGCCGCGAGTGGACCGCCGAGGAAGCCCGCCGTCAGCACACCATCGCCATCGAAGCCCTCGACGCCGTCGACATGCCCGACCGGGTGCGGGACCGGTTCGCGGCGCTCGCCGACTTCGTCGTCGTACGAAAGAGATGATCACTATCGGTCGAATAGCCCTCGCGTAGTCGCCGGCCGGTGCCGCGGATTCGTGCGCACCGGCCGACGGCGGACCCACAGCAGACGCACCACTTGCAGCACTGCACGAAGGGGAAGCCATGACAGCGACGACCGACGGAAGCACCGGGGCCCTGCCGCCCCGCGCTGCCGCGGCCAGCGAAACCGACAGCACCACCCCGGTGGCGGCCGGGGTCCACGAAGCCGCCGTACACGCCGTCCGGCGCGCCACCGACTTCCTGCTGTCCCGGCAGGACGCCGAGGGCTGGTGGAAGGGCGACCTGGAGACGAACGTCACCATGGACGCCGAGGACCTTCTGCTCCGCCAGTTCCTGGGCATCCGCGAGGAGTCGACGACCCTGGCCGCCGCCCTCTTCATCCGCGGCGAGCAACGCGAGGACGGCACCTGGGCCACCTTCCACGGCGGACCCGGCGAACTCTCCACCACCATCGAGGCGTACGTCGCCCTGCGCCTGGCCGGTGACGCGCCGGACGCGCCGCACATGGCGAAGGCGGCGGAGTGGATCCGCGCCCAGGGCGGCATCGCGGCCTCCCGGGTCTTCACCCGCATCTGGCTCGCCCTGTTCGGCTGGTGGAAGTGGGAGGACCTGCCCGAACTGCCTCCGGAACTCATCTACTTCCCGAAGTGGATGCCGCTCAACATCTACGACTTCGGGTGCTGGGCCCGGCAGACGATCGTCCCGCTGACCATCGTCTCCGCCAAACGCCCGGTGCGGCCCGCGCCGTTCCCGCTGGACGAACTGCACACCGACCCCGACCACCCCAACCCGGTGAAGCCACTGGCCCCGGCCGCGACGTGGGACGGCGCCTTCCAGCGGCTCGACAAGGGCCTGCACGCCCTGCGCAAGGTCGTGCCGAGGAAGCTGCGCCGCGCGGCGATGCGGTCGGCCGCGCGCTGGATCATCGAGCGGCAGGAGAACGACGGCTGCTGGGGCGGCATCCAGCCGCCGGCCGTGTACTCGCTCATCGCCCTGCACCTGCTGGGCTACGACCTGCGGCACCCCGTGATGCGCGCCGGGCTGGAGTCCCTCGACCGGTACGCCGTCCAGCGCGGGGACGGAGCCCGGATGATCGAGGCCTGCCAGTCGCCGGTGTGGGACACCTGCCTGGCGACCGTCGCGCTCGTCGACGCGGGGGTCCCCGCCGACCATCCGCAGCTGGTGAAGGCGGCCGACTGGATGCTGGGGGAGCAGGTCGTGCGGCCCGGCGACTGGTCCGTGCGCCGCCCCGGACTGACGCCGGGCGGCTGGGCGTTCGAGTTCCACAACGACAACTACCCCGACATCGACGACACCGCCGAGGTCGTCCTCGCGCTGCGTCGTGTGAAACACCACGATCCCGAGCGGGTGGAGAAGGCCATCGCACGCGGGGTGCGCTGGAACCTCGGCATGCAGTCGAAGGACGGCGCCTGGGGTGCCTTCGACGTCGACAACACGAGCCCCTTCCCCAACCGGCTGCCCTTCTGCGACTTCGGCGAGGTCATCGACCCGCCGTCCGCCGACGTGACCGCGCACGTGGTGGAGATGCTCGCGGTGGAGGGCCTCGCCCACGACCCGCGCACCCGGCGCGGCATCGAGTGGCTGCTCGCCGAACAGGAGCCCAACGGCTCGTGGTTCGGACGCTGGGGCGTCAACTACATCTACGGCACGGGATCGGTGGTGCCCGCGCTCACCACCGCCGGACTGCCCGCCTCGCATCCGGCGATCCGGCGTGCGGTCGCCTGGCTGGAGAGCGTGCAGAACGACGACGGCGGCTGGGGCGAGGACCTGCGCTCCTACCGGCACGTCAAGGAGTGGAGCGGCCGAGGCGCCTCCACCGCCTCACAGACCGCCTGGGCGCTGATGGCGCTGCTGGCGGCGGGGGAGCGGGACTCCAAGGCGGTCGAACGCGGCATCGAGTGGCTGGCCGCGACCCAGCGGGAGGACGGCTCCTGGGACGAGGTGTACTTCACGGGGACGGGCTTCCCGTGGGACTTCTCGATCAACTACCACCTCTACCGGCAGGTCTTCCCGCTCACCGCGCTGGGGCGGTACGTGCACGGTGAGCCGTTCGCCCCGACGTCGCTCGCCGAGGCCAAGGTGGCCGGATGAGCTCGCCCGCCGCGCCGGCGCCGCTGCTGATCGCCTGCGCGCTCGGCATCGAGCGGCTGGCGCTGCGGCTGGGCGAACGTCACGCCGCCTGCGGGCCGGTGACCGTGCTGCGCACGGGCATGGGACCCGGCGCGGCCGAGCGCTCCGTCGCGCGGGCGCTGGCCGACCCGGCGCTCGCCGGAGCCGCCGTGCTCGCCACCGGCTTCTGCGCGGGGCTGGCGCCCGGCATGCACCCCGGCGACCTCGTGGTCGCCGAGGAGACCCGGGACCCGCGCGGCAGCACGCCCTGCGTGGGCACCGAACTGCTCGTCAGGGAACTCACGCGTGCGGCGCCCGGCCGCACGGTCCACACCGGCCCGGTCACCGGCTCCGACCACGTCGTACGCGGTCAGGAGCGGGCCGACCTGCTGGCCACCGGCGCGATCGCGGCCGACATGGAGTCGGCCGCAACGCTTCTGAGCGCCGGGCGCACAGGAGCACGTCCGGTTGCGGCCGTCCGGGTGGTCGTGGACGCTCCGGAACATGAACTCGTCCGTATCGGCACGGTGCGCGGTGGAATATCGGCTTTCCGCGTCCTTCGTTCCATTCTTCCCGCATTCTTTGAATGGCACCGTAATGTGCTGCTCCCCAGGAGGTGAGCCCGATGGCCATGCCGCTGCGCCAGTCCATCAAGGTCGCTACATACTTGGCCGAACAGAAGCTCCGCCGGCGGGACAAGTTCCCGCTCATCGTCGAGCTGGAGCCGCTCTTCGCCTGCAACCTGAAGTGCGAGGGCTGCGGCAAGATCCAGCACCCCGCAGGGGTCCTGAAGCAGCGCATGCCGGTGGCGCAGGCCGTGGGAGCGGTCCTGGAGTCCGGTGCGCCGATGGTGTCGATCGCGGGCGGCGAGCCGCTGATGCATCCTCAGATCGACGAGATCGTGCGCCAGTTGGTGGCCAGGCGGAAGTACGTCTTCCTGTGCACCAACGCCATGCTGCTGCGCAAGAAGATGGACAAGTTCCAGCCCTCCCCGTACTTCGCCTTCGCCGTGCACATCGACGGCCTGCGGGAGAGGCACGACGAGTCGGTCGCCAAGGAGGGCGTGTTCGACGAGGCGGTGGCGGCCATCAAGGAGGCCAAGCGGCGCGGCTTCCGGGTCACCACGAACTCCACCTTCTTCAACACGGACACCCCGCAGACCGTCATCGAGGTGCTCAACTACCTCAACGACGACCTCAAGGTCGACGAGATGATGATCTCGCCCGCCTACGCCTACGAGAAGGCGCCCGACCAGGAGCACTTCCTGGGCGTGGAGCAGACCCGCGAGCTGTTCAGGAAGGCCTTCGCGGGCGGCAACCGGCGCCGCTGGCGGCTCAACCACTCGCCGCTCTTCCTGGACTTCCTGGAGGGCCGGGTCGACTTCCCGTGCACCGCCTGGGCCATCCCCAACTACTCGCTCTTCGGCTGGCAGCGCCCCTGCTACCTGATGAGCGACGGGTACGTGCCGACGTACCGCGAACTGGTCGAGGAGACCGACTGGGACAGGTACGGCCGGGGCAAGGACCCGCGCTGCGCCAACTGCATGGCGCACTGCGGCTACGAGCCCACCGCCGTGCTCGCCACCATGGGGTCGCTGAAGGAGTCCCTGCGCGCCATGCGCGAGACGGTCTCCGGAAACCGGGAGTGACGCCATGACCGCCATCCCCCTGGGCGTGCCCGGGGTACCGGCGCGCCCGATCGCCGAGCGCCGCAAGAGCCGGCAGATCCAGGTCGGGTCGGTGCCGGTCGGCGGGGACGCGCCGGTCTCGGTGCAGTCCATGACCACGACCCGTACGTCGGACATCGGTGCGACCCTCCAGCAGATCGCCGAGCTGACGGCTTCTGGCTGCCAGATCGTGCGGGTCGCCTGCCCCACCCAGGACGACGCCGATGCCCTCGCCACCATCGCTCGCAAGTCGCAGATCCCGGTCATCGCCGACATCCACTTCCAGCCCAAGTACGTCTTCGCCGCGATCGAGGCGGGCTGTGCCGCGGTCCGTGTGAACCCCGGCAACATCAAGCAGTTCGACGACAAGGTCAAGGAGATCGCCAAGGCCGCCAAGGAGCACGGCACCCCGATCCGCATCGGCGTGAACGCGGGCTCCCTGGACCGGCGCCTGCTGCAGAAGTACGGCAAGGCGACTCCGGAGGCGCTGGTCGAGTCGGCGCTGTGGGAGGCCTCCCTCTTCGAGGAGCACGACTTCCGGGACATCAAGATCTCCGTCAAGCACAACGATCCGGTCGTGATGATCGAGGCCTACCGGCAGCTCGCCGCGCAGTGCGACTACCCGCTGCACCTGGGCGTCACCGAGGCCGGCCCCGCCTTCCAGGGCACGATCAAGTCGGCGGTCGCCTTCGGCGCGCTGCTCAGCCAGGGGATCGGCGACACCATCCGCGTCTCCCTGTCGGCCCCGCCCGTCGAGGAGGTCAAGGTCGGCATCCAGATCCTGGAGTCGCTGAACCTCCGGCAGCGCGGCCTGGAGATCGTCTCCTGCCCGTCCTGCGGCCGCGCCCAGGTCGACGTCTACAAGCTCGCCGAAGAGGTCACGGCCGGCCTCACCGGCATGGAGGTCCCGCTCCGCGTCGCCGTCATGGGCTGCGTCGTCAACGGCCCCGGCGAGGCCCGCGAGGCGGACCTCGGCGTCGCCTCCGGCAACGGCAAGGGGCAGATCTTCGTCAAGGGCGAGGTCGTCAAGACCGTTCCCGAGTCGAAGATCGTCGAGACGCTGATCGAAGAGGCGATGAAGATCGCCGAGCGGATGGAGCGGGACGGGGCAGCCACGGGCGCACCCGACGTCACAGGGAAACCAGAAGTGACTGTGAGCTGACGCAAGGCACGGACCGAGAGGGGGCCCGAGCGTGTCGATTCTTGAGAGCATCCGGGGACCACGCGACCTGAAGGCGCTGTCCGAGGCGCAACTTGGCGAGCTGTCCGAAGAGATCAGGGAGTTCCTGGTGCACGCGGTCGCCAGAACCGGCGGCCATCTCGGGCCCAATCTGGGCGTGGTGGAACTGTCCATCGCCCTCCACCGGGTCTTCGAGTCACCGGTCGACCGCATCCTGTGGGATACCGGCCATCAGAGCTACGTGCACAAAATGCTGACGGGGCGCCAGGACTTCTCCAAGCTGCGCGGCAAGGGCGGTCTGTCCGGCTATCCCTCGCGCGAGGAGTCCGAGCACGACGTCATCGAGAACAGCCACGCCTCCACCGCGCTCGGCTGGGCCGACGGGCTCGCCAAGGCCCGCCAGGTGCAGGGGGAGAAGGGCCATGTCGTCGCGGTGATCGGCGACGGCGCGCTGACCGGCGGGATGGCCTGGGAGGCGCTGAACAACATCGCGGCCGCCAAGGACCGGCCGCTGATCATCGTCGTCAACGACAACGAGCGCTCGTACGCCCCCACCATCGGCGGCCTCGCCAACCACCTCGCGGCGCTGCGCACCACCGACTCCTACGAGAGGGTGCTGGCCTGGGGGAAGGACGTCCTGCTCAGCACGCCGGTCGTCGGGCACACGGTGTACGAGGCGCTGCACGGCGCCAAGAAGGGCTTCAAGGACGCCTTCGCGCCGCAGGGGATGTTCGAGGACCTGGGCCTGAAGTACGTCGGGCCGATCGACGGGCACGACGTGCGGGCCGTGGAGTCGGCGCTGCGGCGCGCGAAACGCTTCCACGGGCCGGTGCTGGTGCACTGCCTCACCGTCAAGGGCCGCGGCTACGAGCCCGCCCTCGCGCACGAGGAGGACCACTTCCACACCGTCGGCGTGATGGACCCGCTGACCTGCGAGCCGCTGGCGCCCTCGGGCGGACCGTCCTGGACCTCGGTGTTCGGGGACGAACTGGTGCGGATCGGTGAGGAGCGGGAGGACGTCGTGGCCATCACGGCGGCCATGCTGCACCCGGTGGGCCTCGGCCCGTTCGCCGAGCGGTTCCCCGACCGGGTGTGGGACGTCGGTATCGCCGAGCAGCACGCGGCCGTCTCGGCGGCCGGCCTCGCGACCGGGGGACTGCACCCGGTCGTCGCCGTCTACGCCACCTTCCTCAACCGCGCCTTCGACCAACTTCTGATGGACGTCGCGCTGCACCGCTGCGGGGTGACGTTCGTCCTGGACCGGGCCGGGGTGACCGGCGTCGACGGTCCCTCGCACAACGGTATGTGGGACATGTCGATCCTCCAGGTCGTGCCCGGGCTGCGGATCGCGGCGCCGCGGGACGCCGACCAGCTGCGGGCGCAGCTGCGCGAGGCGGTCGCCGTCGACGACGCGCCCACGCTGGTGCGCTTCCCGAAGGAGTCCGTGGGCCCGCGCGTCCCGGCGATCGACCGGGTGGGCGGCATCGACGTGCTGCACCGGAGCGAGGCGCCCGAGGTGCTGCTCGTCGCGGTCGGGGTGATGGCACCGGTGTGCCTGCAGGCCGCCGAACTGCTGCGGGCCCGGGGCATCGGGTGCACGGTGGTGGACCCGCGGTGGGTCAAGCCCGTCGATCCCGCGCTGCCCGGTCTGGCCGCCGGGCACCGGCTGGTGGCCGTGGTCGAGGACAACAGCCGGGCGGCGGGGGTGGGCGCCGCCGTGGCGCTGGCGCTGAGTGATGCCGACGTGGATGTGCCGGTACGGCGGTTCGGCATTCCGGAGCAGTTCCTGGCGCACGCCAAGCGGGCCGAGGTGCTGGCCGACATCGGCCTCACCGCCGTCGAGATCGCCGGGCGGATCAGCGCGAGCCTGGCCGTGCAGGCGGAACCGTCCCGCGAGACCGTTGTGCCGGGACAGTCGTCCAAGGAGACCGTCGCCGGGAAACCGCTGTCCGAGGAGAGCCACCCATGACCACCGCCGAATCCGCGTCCCCGCCCTCGCCGTCCGACGGCGGGTTCGACCTCGGCGCGCTGCTCGCCGAGCGCGGAGCCGAGCGCTACGAGCTGCACGCCCGGTACCTCAACCACCAGTTGCCGCGCATGCTGCACACCATCGGCTTCGACAAGGTGTACGAGCGGGCCGAGGGCGCCTACTTCTGGGACGCGGACGGCAACGACTACCTGGACATGCTCGCCGGGTTCGGGGTGATGGGCCTGGGCCGCCACCACCCCGTCGTCCGCAAGGCGCTGCACGACGTCCTGGACGCCCGGCTCGCCGACCTCACCCGGTTCGACTGCCAGCCGCTGCCCGGGCTGCTGGCCGAACGGCTGCTCGCGCACAGCCCTCACCTGGACCGTGTGTTCTTCGGCAACAGCGGCACCGAGGCCGTGGAGACGGCACTGAAGTTCGCCCGGTTCGTCACCGGCAGACCCAGGATCCTCTACTGCGCGCACGCCTTCCACGGCCTGACGACCGGCTCGCTGTCCGTGAACGGCGAGGCCGGCTTCCGGGACGGCTTCGACCCGCTGCTGCCCGACACGGCCGTACCGCTGGGCGATCTCGACGCTCTGGCGCGGGAGGTGAAGAAGGGCGACGTCGCCGCGCTGATCGTGGAGCCGATCCAGGGCAAGGGCGTGCACGAGGCCCCGTCCGGCTATCTGCGGGCCGCGCAGGAGCTGCTGCACCGGCACAAGGCGCTGCTCATCGCGGACGAAGTGCAGACGGGCCTCGGCCGCACCGGCGACTTCTACGCCTACCAGCACGAGGAGGGCGTCGAGCCGGACCTGGTCTGCGTGGCGAAGGCGCTGTCCGGCGGATATGTGCCGGTGGGCGCCACACTCGGCAAGGACTGGATCTTCAAGAAGGTCTACTCGTCCATGGACCGGGTGCTGGTCCACTCGGCCAGCTTCGGGTCCAACGCCCAGGCCATGGCGGCCGGCCTGGCGGTGCTGTCCGTCATGGCGGACGAGCGGATCGTCGCGAACGCCCGGGCCACGGGCGAACTGCTCAGGTCCCGGCTCGCCGCGCTGATCGACAAGTACGAGATGCTCGCCGACGTGCGCGGCCGTGGGCTGATGATCGGCATCGAGTTCGGGCGGCCCCGGTCGCTGAAGCTGCGCAGCCGCTGGGCCATGCTGCAGGCCGCCCGCAAGGGGCTGTTCGCGCAGATGGTCGTCGTACCGCTGCTCCAGCGGCACCGGATCCTCACCCAGGTCTCCGGCGACCACCTGGAGGTGATCAAACTGATTCCGCCGCTGATCGTCGGGGAGCGGGAGGTGGACCGGTTCGTGGACGCCTTCACGGCCGTGATGGACGACGCGCACAGCAGCGGTGGACTGGTGTGGGACTTCGGCAGGACCCTCGTGAAGCAGGCGGTGGCCCACCGCTGACTGGCGCACGCGACGGCAGGGTTTGCCTCACAGGCAAGAAATTTGCCTGAGGGGCAAGCATCCGGCTGAATGGAGGCATGAGCTCCTCCTCCGAGCCCGGGGACGAGACGGCCGGCGGCCTGCCGGTGCTCGCCCCGCGACTCCGCGACCTGCGCCGCCGAGCCTCCCTCACCCTGGAGGCCGCCGCGCGTGCCGCCGGGCTGTCGCCCGCCCATCTGTCCCGGCTGGAGACGGGACAGCGTCAGCCCTCGCTGCCGATGCTGCTGGCGCTCGCCCGTGTCTACGGTACGACTGTCTCGGCGCTGCTCGGCGAGACGGTCGGCGACCAGGACGCCGTCGTGCGCGCCGCCGACATGGAGCCGACCGGGGCGGGCGGCTGGACGTACTGGCAGGCCGGTGCCCCGGGGAGGGGCATGCAGGCGCTGCGGGTGCACGTGCCGTACGGCTCTCAGGGCGACATCGTGCGGGTGCATCCCGGTGAGGAGTGGCTGTACGTCCTGAGCGGGCGGCTGCGGCTGCGCCTCGGGGACGCCGCGCACCCGCTCGGCCCGGGCGACAGCGCCCACTTCGACTCACTGACCCCGCACCGCATCGCCGCCCTGGACCGGGGCGGGGTCGACCTTCTCTTCGTCCACACCTTGTTGCAGAGCCCCACGGCCGCGCTGTGCCTCGGCCCCATCACGGGAGACACACCATGAGCGACATCGAGCAGAAGATTCCCCGGGCGATCTGGGTCCGGTTGTTCATCTACATCGTGGCGGGACACCTCTTCGCCGCGTTCCTCTACCTGCTGTTCGAGGTGGGAGCCAAGTAGGGATCAGTCGAGCAGGCGCTCGCGCAGCCGCTCCCGGGTCTCGGGAGCGAGGCCCAGCCCCTGCCCCAGGTAGGCGTCGACACCGCCCCACGTCTCCTCGATGGTCTCCATCGCCGCCAGCAGGTACTCGGCCCGCGCGTCGAACAGCGGGTTGAGCAGCTCCATGACCTCGGGGGAGTAGGCCGATGCGGCGCTGCCGCTGCGGTGCACCTTGTAGCGGCGGTGCTTGGCGTTGGACTCCAGGTAGTCGGCGAGGATCGCCTCGTGCTCCACGCCCACCGCGAGCAGCGTGACAGCGATCGACAGCCCTGCGCGGTCCTTGCCCGCCGCGCAGTGCATCAGCGCGGGGACGCTGTCCTCGGCGAGCGCGTGCAGCACCCGGGAGTGCTCGGCGGTGCGCTCCTTGATGATCGCGCGGTACGAGGTGATCATCCGGTCCGCGGCCCTGCCGTCCGCCAGGATCCCGCGCAGCTGCTCCACGTCCCCGTCCCGGACCATCTGCCAGAACTCGGCGCCGTCCGCCGGGTCCGTCAGGGGCAGGTTGACGTTGCGCACGCCCGGCAGCTCGACGTCCGGGCCCTCCAGCCTCTGGTCCGCGGCATTGCGGAAGTCGAAGATCGTGTGCAGCTCCAGGGAGGCGAGGAACGCGGCGTCCTCGGCCGTGGCGTGGGCGAGGTGACCGCTGCGGAACAGCACCCCGTGCCGTACCCGGCGCCCGTCCACGGTCGGCAGTCCGCCCACGTCGCGGAAGTTGCGCA
Organism: Streptomyces chromofuscus; assembly: GCF_015160875.1. Classification (NCBI taxonomy): domain Bacteria; kingdom Bacillati; phylum Actinomycetota; class Actinomycetes; order Kitasatosporales; family Streptomycetaceae; genus Streptomyces; species Streptomyces chromofuscus. The sequence continues at coordinate 7,098,055 of NZ_CP063374.1, forward strand.
CTCCGGCCAGTTCGGGCTCGGTCGACGGCACCTGCTGCGTCACGGGGGCTCCCTCCCATCGGCCCCGTCGGCGCGGCTCGTCGACGGGCACGCCTTGACGATACGACACGGATTCCTCGGGCAATGAGTTGTCCACAGGCGGTCACGGGGAGTTGAAGGAGTTGTCCGCAGGCATTGCCCCCCAGGTCCCGGACCCCGATCGTCCCCGCGCGTGAGCGGACTCCCGGAACCCGATCGAGGGAGTCCAGCACTTGACGTACGAAGAGGCATCAAATCGGACGTAAAGGGTCAATCGGCTCGACTATTGGCGAGCTCTGCAGAACGGCATCGATGCGGCTGTTTTCCTGCCGTGCCCCATCTAAGCCCTCTGTCTGAATTGGCCCTTTAGGCCGAACTCGCCTGGTTTCGCTGAAAGCTGGAGCAGGCTCAGTGAGCAGCGTCATATTCGTGACCGAGCGTCGCCTGGCAGGTGCACGTAATCCCTGAGGCTATCAAGGGCGTTTACGGAAAAGAGCGGCGCCGTAATACACGGAGTGTGACCGGAATTCGGGTGAACGGATCACGAAAACGGCGTTCCTGCGGAACCTCTTGCTTGTCCCTTTGCGTCTTGCTCGCTTACGTTCCACACCGATCCGGGCGGACGCCGAATCCTGCCGCCGCCCGGTGCCCGCGCAAACTCACCCGTGTTCGGCAGGAGCGGGGGACCCACAGGTAGAAACGCCTGTTCCGGTCTCCGGAACGGCTCGGGGTACAGCCGCGTTTCGGCGCGGCCGGACATCTCCAGTCCGCACCCGACAGCTCACCTCGCAGGCGCCGGAGAGGAATTCGCCCATGCCCGCGAAGGGTAAGCACCGCCGTCCGAAGACCCAGCGCTTCACCCGTTCCATCGCCGTCGCCGGAACCGGTGGCGCCGCACTCGCCCTCCCGCTGATGGGGGCCGCCGGCGCCCACGCCGCCACTCCCGAGACCGCCGCGGAAAAGGCCGTTCAGTCCGCCCCGGCCGGCAAGACGGCCGTCCAGCAGAACGCCGCCGTGAAGAAGTCCACCGCCGAGAAGGCGGGCGTGCGGACGTACTCGGTGAAGGTCGGCGACTACCTCTCGAAGATCGCCGACGAGCAGAACGTCAGCGGTGGCTGGCAGCGGCTCTACGAGGACAACCGTGAGGTCGTCGGCGAGGACCCGTCGCTCATCCACCCCGGTCTGAAGCTCACCATCGGCAAGAAGGCCGCGGCGAGCAGCGACGAGTCCGCCTCGTCCCCCCTCTCGTCCGAGTCCTCCTCCTCGTCCGAGTCGTCCGCTTCGACCGAGGCGTCGCAGTCCTCCGACGTGTCCGAGTCCGCCGGCGCGTCCGAGGCCGCCGCGCAGACCACCGAGGTCTCGACCTCCACCCAGACCGATGACACCGCCCCGGCCGCCGGCTTCTCCGCCCCCGTGGACGGCGTCGGCGTCGGCACCGCCTACCGCGTCGCGGGCAGCATGTGGTCCAGCGGCTACCACACGGGCGTCGACTTCGCGGCCCCGACCGGCACCCCGCTCAAGGCCGTCGGCGCGGGCACGGTCGTCTCCGCGGGCTGGGCCGGCGCGTACGGCAACCAGGTCGTCATCCAACTCGCCGACGGCTACTACGCGCAGTACGCCCACCTGTCCTCGCTGTCCGTCTCCAGCGGCCAGAGCGTGACCGCGGGCCAGCAGGTCGGCCTCTCCGGCTCTACCGGCAACTCGACCGGGCCGCACCTGCACTTCGAGATCCGCACCACGCCGGACTACGGCTCGGACGTCGACCCGATCGCCTATCTCCGGTCGAAGGGCGTCTCCGTCGGCTGACGCACGCCCCTCACGGCTCCGAAGGCCGGACCCCGTTCCCCGGGTCCGGCCTTCGGTGTGGTCGGCCGACGGCCTTATTCCGCAGTTGACCAATCCTTTGGCCGTGGCCTTTCTCACCGTCCGTCAAGCCTTGCCTACGGTCGCGTAGGTCACATTCGAAGAGGAATCATGGTCCGACGTGGCAGACGATTCGAAGAATGACAGCAGATCAGTGATCGGGTCGTACGTGGCGGTGGGGGACAGCTTCACCGAGGGCGTCGGCGACCCCGGCCCGGACGGGGCGTTCGTCGGCTGGGCCGACCGGTTCGCCGTACTGCTCGCGGACCGCCGGCCCGAGGGCGACTTCCAGTACACCAATCTCGCCGTGCGGGGCAGGCTGCTCGACCAGATCGTGGCGGAGCAGGTCCCGCGGGCCGTCGAACTCGCGCCGGACCTGGTGTCGTTCTGCGCAGGTGGCAACGACATCATCCGTCCCGGCACCGACCCGGACGACGTCGCCGAGCGCTTCGAGCGGGCGGTCGCCGCCCTGACCGCCGCCGCGGGCACCGTGCTGGTGACGACCGGCTTCGACACCCGGGGCGTCCCCCTCCTGAGGCACCTGCGCGGCAAGATCGCCACCTACAACGGGCATGTGCGGGCCATCGCCGACCGGTACGGGTGCCCGGTGCTCGACCTGTGGTCGCTCAAGTCCGTGCAGGACCGCCGTGCCTGGGACCACGACCGGCTGCACCTCTCACCCGAGGGGCACACGCGCGTGGCGCTGCGTGCCGGTCGGGCCCTCGGCCTCGCCGTCCCCGCCGACCCGGAGCAGTCCTGGCCGCCGCTGCCGCCGCGCGGCACCCTGGAGGTGCGGTTGGACGACGTCCACTGGGCGCGCGAGCACCTGGTGCCGTGGATCGGACGGCGACTGCGCGGGGAGTCGTCGGGCGACCATGTGACCGCCAAGGGCACGCTGTCGCCGCGCGACATCAAGGTGCGGATCGCGTCGGTGGCTTGAGGCGCACCTGTGGCGGCCCCCGGGGCGCCGCGCCCGGAGCGGGCCGCCCCGGACGTCGGGGCCGGGTCGGCCCGCGACGGCACTCCCGGGCACGGGCGGGCATGCGACGCACGCGGCCGCACAGTCCGCCCACGGAAGCCCCGAAGCCGACCCGCGGACGCGGCAACGAAGTCGGCCGCGGGAGCCGCCGCAGAGCCAGCCGCGGAAGCCGCCACGAAGCCGACTCGCGGACGCGGCAACGAAGTGAGCCGCGGAAGCAGTCGCAAAGTGACCGACAAATGGTGTAAATCGGGCAGTGGCTCACCCGTGCCGGGGTGTCGTCGTCTCCGCCAGACCCAGTTCCCGGCCCAGTGCCTCGTCGACCCACTCCTGCGCACGCGCGCGTGACACCGCTCCGGAGTAGGACGTCATCTGCACGGCCAGCCCATCGAGCAGGGCGGTCAGGCGCAGGGCCGCGCCCATGGGGTCGGGGCAGCGGAACTCGCCGGCCGCCACGCCTTCGGCGATCACTTCGGCGATGGCCGCCTTCCACCGCTTGTCGAGATCCCGGGTGACCTCCCGCAGCGCGGGTTCGCGCAGCGCCGCGGCCCAGCCCTCGATCCACAGCCGCCAGCCCTTGGCCTGGCCCGTCGGCGCGTACCAGCGCACCGCCGACCGCAGCCGGCGCAGGGCCGTCGTGCGCCGGCCGAGCAGCTTGCCCAGATGGGCGAGGTCGCTCTCGGCGGCGTACGCGAACGCGGCGGCGACCAGCTTCTCCTTCGTGGAGAAGTGGTACAGCACCAGCGCGTTGCTCACACCGAGCGCGGACGCCACATCGGCGATCCGCACCGCCGCCACGCCCCGCGCCTCGATCTGCTCCACGGCGGCACGCAGCAACTCCTCGCGCCGCTCCGCCACGCTCAAACGCACTCTGGCCACCCGGTCACCCTAACGGGCCGCGTCCGGGCGGTTGCCGGGCGGTGACGTCCCCGTCAGCGGTACGTCCCGTAGCGCTCGGCGAGCAGCGGCAGCCGGTCCGCGGCCACCGCGTGCGCGGCGGCACGGGGCGTGCTGCCGTCGGCCTCCGCGCGCGCCAGCACCAGGTCGGTCAGGGCGCGCATCGAGCGCCGGGTGTACGCGAACGCCTCGGCCGCGTCCGCGTCGATGTCGCCGAACAGGGTCCACCACCACCAGGCGTTCGTCCCGGAGTTGACCACCACGTCGGGCAGGACCGTGATCCCGCGTGCCGTCAGTAGCGCCTCCGCCTCGGGCACGACGGGCATGTTGGCCGCCTCCACGATCCAGCGGGCGGTGATCCGGTCCTGGTGCGCGGTGCCTATGGCGTACGAGACGGCGGCGGGCACCAGGACCTCCACGTCGGCGGACAGCCAGGCCTCGCCGGGCAGTTCGCGGTCACCGGGCCGCAGCCGCGAGCGGTCCACCGTGCCGTAGGGGTCCCGCGCGTCGAGCAGCGCGTCGACGTCGAGGCCGGCCGGGTTGGCGATCGTTCCCCTGATGTCGGCGACGGCCACGACCGTGAGGCCCGCGCGCGCGAGGAAGCGTGCCGTGGCCCCGCCCATGGTGCCCAACCCTTGCACGGCGACCCGCGTGCCCGCGTACGGCACGCCGGCCCGGTCCAGGGCCGCGAGGGCCGACTCCGCGACCCCGCAGCCGCCCACCAGTTCACCGAGCCCGATCCCGTCCACCCGCACCCGGAACGCCTCGGCGAGCCGTTTCCGGGCCGCCGTCTCGTCCTCGAGCAGCGGATACACCGCCTGGATCGACGAGACGAGCCCCACCTCGGCGGCGGCCCGGTCCACCAGGTCCTGGGTGAGGCCGAGGTCCTCCCCGGTGGTCCAGAAGGTCTCGATGTACGGCCGCATCACCCGCAGATAGCGCACCAGGAGCCCGTACGCCGCCGGATCCCGCGGGTCGCAGTCGATGCCGCCCTTGGCGCCGCCGAGGGGGACGTAGCGGGCCCCGGGGTCGTAGTGCAGGGCCTCCTTCACGGTCATCCCGCGGGCGAGCCCGGCGACCTCGTCCAGCGTGCAGCCCGGGCGCATCCGCAGCCCGCCGCTGGCCACGCCGCGTACCAACCGGTCGACGACCAGGAAACCCTGGCGGCCGGTGACGTCGTCGGTCCAGGTGAGCGACAGGAGAGGGGCGGTCACGGAAGCTCCTTGCGGCCGAGGGCGTTCACCCCGCGGTGAGGCCCATTTACTGAATACTGAGTCAGTATCTGTCAGTATCGGCCCCCGGGCGCCGGGTGGTGTCGGTGGGGCGGACCATAATGGAGGTCTTCACCGATTCCACTGGAGGTACCGTGGCCGGCTCCCGTTCTTCGCGTTCCGGACTCCGGGCGTTGCGGCCCGCGGCCTTCGGTGTGGATCCGAGCGGTGAGCGCATGGCGCGCATTCGCAGATCGCCCCACTTCCGGGACGGCGTCTTCCAGAACCCCGGAGGTCCCTCGCGGATCCGCCCGTCGGGTTCGACGGTGGAGTTCGCCAAGACCTACTTCGACAAGGACGCGCGCAACCGCCGCACCCCGCACGGCGCGATCCCGCTGCACCCCACCACGGCCGCCGACCTCGCCCGGCCGCCCGCCACCGGCCTGCGGCTGACCTGGCTGGGGCACTCCAGCGTCCTCGCCGAGATCGACGGGCAGCGGGTGCTCTTCGACCCCGTGTACGGCGAGCGCTGCTCCCCCTTCGCCTTCGCCGGGCCCAAGCGGCTGCACCCGGTGCCGTTGCCCCTGACGGCGCTCGGCCCGGTCGACGCCGTGGTCATCTCGCACGACCACTACGACCACCTGGACATGCCGACGATCAAGGCGCTGGCCGGCACCGACACGCTGTTCGCCGTGCCGCTCGGCGTCGGCGCCCACCTCGAACACTGGGGGGTGTCCGCCGACCGGCTGCGCGAGCTGGACTGGCAGGAGTCGACCAAGGTCGGCGGGCTCACCCTGACCGCCACCCCGGCCCGCCACTTCTGCGGTCGCGGCCTGCGCAACACCCAGCACACGCTCTGGGCCTCCTGGGCCGTCGCGGGCGAGGAGCACCGGATATTCCACAGCGGTGACACCGGGTACTTCGACGGCTTCCGGGACATCGGCGCCGACCACGGCCCGTTCGACGCCACGATGATCCAGATCGGCGCGTACAGCGAGTTCTGGCCCGACATCCACATGACTCCCGACGAGGGCGTGCACGCACATCTGGACCTGCAGCGCGGCGACGCCGCCTCCGGTGTGCTGCTGCCGATCCACTGGGGGACCTTCAACCTCGCGCCGCACCCCTACGCCGAGCCCGGGGAGTGGACGAAGGACGCCGCCGGGGCGGCCGGAGCGGCGGTGGCGCTGCCGCGGCCCGGCGAGCCCTTCGAGCCGGCCGGAAAGCTTCCGGCGGACCCGTGGTGGCGTACGGTCTCCGCGCCTGTCGCCCGTCACTGGCTCCGCGCCACGGGTGCCGACGACGCGCCGGCCGCCCAGGGCGACCTCGACCTCGCGGGCGACCGGTAGCGGACCCGGCCGTCACACGGGCCACGTGGGCGGCGCGGAGACCGGTGAGCCGCGGCCGATCGACCGCGACCAGTACCGACTGCACGGCCGAGGCCGCGCCCAGCAGCCGGCCGCGGTGGCCGGCGAAGCGCGCGCCCGGCCGGCCGCCCGCCGGCGCCCCGGCGAGGAACGCCGCGAGCGACACCACCGAGGCGGGCGCGGACAACTCGTCCGAACGCGCCGGCGCGAACTCTCAGGAAGACCACGTTGCCGGTCATGTCGGCCACGAAGACGTGCCCGAGGGCGAGGTGGCAGGGCGTCAGTCGGCACGGCCGGAGTTGCCTCGCCGCGCACCGGAATCTGCCTGGAGCGCACCGAATTCCGTGCGCTCGGGGCCGCTCGTGGTGCGGTGACGGGCCTTTGCCGGCTGTGGTGCGTGACGGTGAAGGCTTTCCTGGGCGCACCCTCGGCGACCCATTCTGATCGGGTCGGATCGACTGTTTACGGCGTTTGCGTCATCGCCCTGACGCGCTTATCGGCCTGTCGTACGAGGCCTCATACCAGAGCGGGACGCTTGCCGTAGGACTTTGTCAACTGCCCACCGCACATGATGGGTTGCCGACTACTGTCAGTGTCCGTCGGGCGACGCAGGGCCGAACTCCTCGGCGTCGTCGACCGGCACCGAGCCGCCGCATGCCCGAGTCGCGTCAGACCGGGCCCGCCCCGGCCCCCAACCGCTGGACCAGTACGAGGACGCCCGATGTCACACCTCCGCGCATCGGCCGCACGCGCAGACCGCCGCGAGGGCGGGCGGCACGGACGGCCGGTCGCCCGCCCCGTTCCCTCGCTGCCCGAGGCGCACATACGGCCCCAGCTGCTGCGTCTCGCGGTACTGCCCCCGATCGCGGTCGCCCTCAGCGCCTGCGCGGCCGTGCTGTTCACCGTCCGCTCCACCGGCGCCCGCACCGGCCTCACCCTGTGGGCCGTGCTCGGCTGCGCGGTGTGCGTGACGCTCGCCGGCATCGGGATCGCCGCGATCGCCGCCGGCCGGACCGCCCGGGCCGTGCACGAACGTGTCGGCGCGCTGCGCCGCAGCAGCGCCCGCCGCGAGGCCGATCTGCGGACGCTCGTCGAGGCGTTGCGCCGCGGCGAGACGCCACCGCAGCGCAAGGCGCGCGGCGGTCCGCCCGAGGACGCGGACGACTTCGAGCTGCTCGCCGCCGACCTTGCCCGCGCGCACGACGGCGCCGTCACCGCCGTCGTGCAGGCCGCCCAGCTCTCCAGCCAGGCCGGCAGCGAGCAGAAGCTGGAGGTTTTCGTCAACCTCGCCCGGCGCCTCCAGTCGCTGGTGCACCGCGAGATCGCGATCCTCGACGAGCTGGAGAACGAGATCGAGGACCCCGACCTGCTCAAGGGCCTCTTCCACGTCGACCACCTCGCCACCCGCATCCGCCGCCACGCCGAGAACCTCGCCGTGCTCGGCGGCGCCGTCTCCCGGCGCCAGTGGAGCAACCCGGTCTCCATGACCGAGGTGCTGCGCTCGGCCATCGCCGAGGTCGAGCAGTACTCCCGGGTGCGTCTCGTGCCGCCGATCGACGGCACCCTGCGCGGCCACGCCGTCGCCGACGTGATCCACCTGCTGGCGGAACTCGTCGAGAACGCCACGGTGTTCTCCGCGCCGCACACCCAGGTGCTGCTGCGCGCCAACCTCGTCACCTCCGGGCTCGCCGTCGAGGTCGAGGACCGCGGCCTCGGCATGCCCGTCGCCGAGCAGAACAAGATGAACGCCCTGCTCACCGACCCCGACCAGGTCAACGTCGCCCGTCTGCTCGCCGACGGCCGCATCGGCCTGTTCGTCGTCTCCCAGCTCGCCCGGCGGCACGGCATCACCGTCCGCCTGCAGACCAACATCTACGGCGGTGTCCAGGCCGTCCTCGTCGTGCCGCAGGCCCTGCTCGGCAGCCGGCCCGACGCCGACCGCCCGGTCGCGTCCCCGCAGCACCAGCCGCCCGCACCCGGCGCCGCGACGTCACCGGCTCCCGTCGGCCCCGGACCCACGTCCCTGCCGGTGCGCGACAGTCACGCCGAGCGGCCGAACCCGGCCGAGGCCGTCCCCGGCATCCGGCCCGACGACCGGCCGGTCGTCGAGGAGCACACCGCCGCGCCGCTCGCCCCGCGCGCCGGCGTCGTCCGCGGCACCATGGACAAGCCCCAACTGCCCCGGCGCCGTGCCCAGCAGCACATCGTGCCCCAGCTGCGCGGTGGGCCGGCCCCGCGCCCGGAAGCCGAGCACCCCGTCGGCCACGACCCCGGCCTGATGGCGGCGTTCCAGCGCGGCATCGGCCTCGCCGAGGCCCAGCACCAGGCCCAGCAGCAGGCACAGTCCGCCCAGCCGACGCCGACGCGGGTGGAACCCCCGCAGGCGCATGCGCAGCCCTCGCAGGCACATGCGGACTCCGGTCAGGTGAGGCCCCCGCACATGGAGCCCGTGCATGTCGCGCCCCCGCACATGGAGCCCGTGCATGTCGCGCCCCCGCACGCGGAGCACGCGCACGTCGCGCCCTCGCACATGGAGCCCCTGCATACGGACCCCCCGCATGCGGATGCCGCCTACACGGAGCGCCCGCACGCGGCCCCACCGCACGCGGCCCCACCGCACGCGGCCCCACCGCACGTGGCCCCACCGCACGCGGAGCGCCGGCACGTGGAGCCTCCGTACATGGAGCACCCGCACGTGGACCCTTCGCACATGGAGCGCATGCACACCCCGTCGGCCTCCTCGCCGGATGCCCACCGCACAGACCCGACCCCCATGCCGACACAAGTCCCCCTGGCCGTATCGCACAGGGACGGACCGCACAGGGAGGTACCGCAGGCGGGCGTACAGCACATGGACGGGACCCGCGGGGCTGTCCCCCTTCACCGGGACGGGACCCACGCGGACGCGCCCTCGCACAGGGAAGCCGCACCCGTGCCCCCGGACCACCCCGCCCGGCACGACGGGAGCGGACCAGCCGGATGACCACCGCAGCTGCCGCCGCCGCCACCCCCACCGCAATGACCGCCGGCGCACCCACGGGCGCGCCCGCGAACCCACGTACCCCAAGGAGTCGATCCACCATGGCGACCGATGCCCCCACCGGCCATGTTTCCGATCTCGACTGGCTGATGAGCGGTCTCGTCCAGCGCGTACCGCACACCACCAGCGCGGTGCTCCTCTCGTGCGACGGGCTCGTGAAATCGGTCCACGGCCTCGACCCCGACAGCGCCGACCACATGGCCGCCCTGGCCTCCGGTCTGTACTCCCTCGGCCGCAGCGCCGGAGTCCGCTTCGGCGACGGCGGTGAGGTCCGGCAGGTCGTCGTCGAACTCGACTCGACCCTGCTGTTCGTCACCACCGCCGGCTCCGGCACGTGCCTCGCCGTGCTGGCCGGCCGCGAGGCCGACGCCGCGGTGCTCGGCTACGAGATGGCCATGCTGGTCAAGAGCGTCCGCCCCTACCTGGTCACCGCTCCCCGGCAGCAGTCCGTCGAACCCACGGCGATGAGGCCTTGAGCGTGACGGCGGCCGGCGACGGGCCCTGGCTCGACGACGCGGCCGGACGGCTGGTGCGCCCGTTCACCGTCAGCAACGGTCGCACCCGCCCCACCGTCGCGCTCGACCTCATCTCCCAGGTGATGGTCACCGGGGCCACCCCCCTCGGCTACCTCGGCCCCGAGCACGCCCAGGCACTGGACCTGTGCCGGGCGCCCGTCTCGGTCGCCGAGGTCGCCGCCCACCTCAAGCTGCCGGCGGCGGTCACCAAGGTGCTGCTGGCGGACCTCGTCGACTGCGGGGCGCTCACCACCAAACCCCCGGAGTTCCACCACAATCCGACGGACCGGGCCCTTCTGGAGGCAGTGCTCGATGGACTACGACGACAGCTCTGATCACGGCTACGACGGCGACCACGACGACGGCGCCGACCCGTTCCCCACCGCGCTCAAGATCCTGGTCGCGGGCGGGTTCGGGGTCGGCAAGACGACCTTCGTCGGCGCCGTCAGCGAGATCGCGCCGCTCAGCACGGAGGAGCTGCTCACCACGGTCAGCGCCGCCACCGACGACCTCGAAGGGATCGAGAACAAGGTCGAGACGACGGTGGCCATGGACTTCGGCCGCATCACCCTCGACCAGGACCACGTCCTGTACCTCTTCGGCACACCCGGACAGGAGCGGTTCTGGTTCATGTGGGACGAGCTCTGCGAGGGAGCCCTCGGCGCGGTGATCCTCGCCGACACCCGCCGCCTGGAGGACTGCTTCGCGGCCGTCGACTTCTTCGAGGAGCGCGGACTCGGATTCATCGTCGCCGTCAACGAGTTCGACGGCGCACACCGCTACCACCCGGACGAGGTGCGCGCCGCCATCGACCTCGACCCCCAGATCCCCGTCGTGCGCTGCGACGCCCGGATCTCCGCCTCCGGCGTGCAGACCCTGCTCACCCTCGTCCGCCATCTCATCGCCCACGCACCCGTCACTCCCGCGCCCAGCCACGGCGCCCACATGTGACACCCGCACACACCGCACCGGAGCCGCATATGACGTACGCCCACAGCGACGGGACCCGGCCATGAGGTACGACCCGCCGCGCCCGGCCGGTCGGCTGCTGCTCACCCCCGAGGACAAGCAGGCGCCCGAGAGGACGCGGCGACTGCGCCTCCTGGGCCTGGGGGAGCGCCCTGAGCCCGCCCTCGACGCTTTCGCGAGCCGGCTGGCGTCGCTGACCGGTGCGCCGTACGCCATGGTCAACTTCCTCGGCGAGCACGGCCAGTTCTTCGCGGGCCTGCACGCGCCCGTCGTCGGACTCGTCGCGAGGGAGGACGGGACGCGGCCGGTGATGGGCCGCTTTCTGCCCCGCGACCACGGGTTCTGCCCCCATGTGGTGGTCCGGCACAAGGCGTTGGTGCTGGAGGACGTGCGCGACTATCCGCGGTTCGCTGGCAACCCGGTCGTCGACGAGTACGGCATCCACTCCTACCTCGGCGCGCCGCTGATCGACACCACGGGCATGGTGCTCGGCACCGTCTGCGTCGCCGACGTCTCACCCCGGGCCTGGGGACGGTCCGGCCTGGAGAGCATCAAGGCGACGGCCGCGGATCTCGTCGTACGGCTCGAGGCGCCCGAGACCGGCGGGCTCCCGCTCTGAGAGGTCCGTGCGGTCGTGCGTTCCGAGCAGCCCGCGCAGGGCGGAGCCCGGGTCGGCGGGCGTGAAGGAAAGCTGCGGCGGCGGTTAAGAAAGTCTCGATGGACCAGCACGGCGGGGTACGGCAGATTGCTGTCCGATTCCACTGCTCTCCCCGTCCGGGGGCTCCTTCGGCATGCCCGCGGCAGGGATCTCACCGTCAGGAGCCGTAGCGTGAAGGCGCTGGTCAAGGAGAAGGCGGAGCCGGGACTGAGGCTCATGGACGTCCCCGACCCCGAGGTCGGACCCGGCGACGTACTGATCAAGGTGCTGCGCACCGGCATCTGCGGCACCGACCTGCACATCCACGCCTGGGACGGCTGGGCGCAGCAGGCGATCCGCACCCCGCTCGTGCTCGGGCACGAGTTCGTCGGCGAGGTCGTGACGACCGGCCGTGACGTCACCGACATCGCCGTCGGCGACCGGGTCAGCGGGGAGGGCCACCTCGTGTGCGGCAAGTGCCGCAACTGCCTGGCCGGCCGCCGCCACCTGTGCCGGGCCACGGTCGGCCTCGGCGTCGGCCGCGACGGGGCCTTCGCCGAGTACGTCGCGCTGCCCGCGAGCAACGTCTGGGTGCACCGCGTCCCCGTGGACCTCGACGTCGCCGCGATCTTCGACCCGTTCGGCAACGCCGTGCACACCGCGCTGTCGTTCCCGCTGGTCGGCGAGGACGTGCTGATCACCGGCGCCGGCCCGATCGGGCTGATGGCCGCCGCCGTCGCCCGGCACGCGGGCGCCCGCAACGTCGTCATCACGGACGTCAGCGAGGAGCGGCTCGACCTCGCCCGAAAGATCGGCGTCAGCCTCGCGCTCGACGTGCGCGACGCGCGGATCGCGGACGGGCAGCGGGCGCTCGGCCTGCGGGAGGGCTTCGACGTGGGCCTGGAGATGTCCGGCCGCGCGGAGGCCCTCCAGGACATGATCGCGAACATGACGCACGGCGGACGGATCGCGATGCTCGGCCTGCCGGCGCAGGAGTTCCCGGTCGACTGGGCCCGGATCGTCACCTCGATGATCACCATCAAGGGCATCTACGGCCGCGAGATGTTCGAGACCTGGTACGCCATGTCGGTCCTGCTGGAAGCCGGCCTCGACCTCGCCCCCGTGATCACCGGCCGCTACGGCTACCGCGACTTCGAGGCGGCGTTCGCGGACGCCGCGAGCGGCAAGGGCGGCAAGGTCATCCTCGACTGGGCCGCGTAAGTCACCCGCGACATTCACCCGCATTCTCCAGGAGCTTCCCATGTTCGACTCCGTGCGCGACGACCTGCGCGCCACCCTCGACGAGATCCGCGCCGCCGGCCTGCACAAGCCCGAACGCGTCATCGACACCCCGCAGTCCGCGACCGTCAACGTCTCGGCGGGCGGCCGCCCCGGCGAGGTCCTCAACTTCTGCGCCAACAACTACCTGGGCCTCGCCGACCACCCCGAGGTGATCGCCGCCGCCCACGCGGCCCTGGACCGCTGGGGCTACGGCATGGCGTCCGTCCGCTTCATCTGCGGCACGCAGGAGGTGCACAAGGAGTTGGAGGCACGGCTGTCGGCGTTCCTCGGGCAGGAGGACACGATCCTGTACTCCTCCTGCTTCGACGCCAACGGCGGCGTCTTCGAGACGCTGCTGGGCCCCGAGGACGCGGTCATCTCCGACGCCCTCAACCACGCCTCCATCATCGACGGCATCCGCCTGTCCAAGGCCCGCCGCCTGCGCTACGCCAACCGTGACCTCGCCGACCTGGAGCGGCAGCTGAAGGACGCCTCCGACGCGCGCCGCCGCCTGATCGTCACCGACGGCGTCTTCTCCATGGACGGCTACGTGGCCCCGCTGGCCGAGATCTGCGACCTCGCCGACCGCTACGACGCCATGGTCATGGTCGACGACTCGCACGCCGTCGGCTTCGTCGGCCCCGGCGGCCGCGGCACCCCTGAGCTGCACGGTGTCATGGACCGCGTCGACATCGTCACCGGCACCCTCGGCAAGGCACTCGGCGGCGCCTCCGGCGGCTACGTCGCCGCTCGCGCCGAGATCGTCGCCCTGCTGCGCCAGCGCTCCCGGCCGTACCTGTTCTCCAACACCCTCGCCCCCGTGATCGCCGCCGCCTCCCTGAAGGTCCTCGACCTGCTGGAGTCCGCCGACGACCTGCGGGTCCGCCTCGCCGAAAACACGGCGCTGTTCCGCCGCCGGATGACCGAGGAGGGCTTCGACATCCTCCCCGGCGACCACGCCATCGCCCCGGTCATGATCGGCGACGCGTCGACGGCCGGCCGGATGGCCGAGCTGCTGCTGGAGCGCGGTGTGTACGTGATCGGCTTCTCGTACCCGGTGGTGCCGCAGGGCCAGGCCCGGATCCGGGTGCAGCTCTCTGCCGCGCACTCGACGGACGACGTGAACCGGGCGGTGGACGCCTTCGTCGCCGCCCGCGCGGAGCTGGACGCCTGACCTGAGACAATCGGGTGCATGATCGAGGCGCGGCGGCTCCACATCCTCCGTGCGGTGGCCGACCACCGCACGGTGACGGCGGCTGCCGCCGCGCTGTACCTCACGCCCTCCGCGGTCTCCCAGCAGCTGACCGCCCTGGAGCAGGAGACGGGGCACCGGCTGGTGGAGCGCGGCGCCAAGGGCGTCCGGCTCACCCCGGCCGGCGAGATCCTGCTCGGCCACACCAACGCGGTCCTCGCCCAGCTGGAGCGGGCGGAGGCGGAGCTCGCCGCGTACGGCTCGGGCGCCGCCGGCACGGTCACCGTCGCGTCCTTCGCGACCGGCATCGCCCAGGTCGTCGCGCCGGCCGTGGCCCGTCTCGCGCACAGCGCGCCCGGCATACGCATCCGCGTCCGGGACGCCGAGGGCGACGCCAGCCTGCCCATGGTGCTGGACCGGCAGGTCGACGTCGCGGTCGCCGTCGAGTACCGCGGGGCTCCGCCCGCCGACGATCCGCGGCTGGCGCACGTCCCGCTGTACGCCGAGCCGTTCGACGCGGTCGTGCCGGTCAGTCACCGGTTGGCCGACGTGAGCGAGGTGCCGCTGGCGGAGCTGGCCAAGGACCCGTGGATCGGCCCCTACCCCGGCAACCCCTGCCATGACGTGGTGGTGCTGGCCTGCGAGAGCGCCGGGTTCCAGCCCCGCATGGAGCACTCCTCGGACGACTTCCGCGCGGTCGTGGCGCTGGCCGGTGCCGACGTGGGAGTCGCCCTCGTGCCCCGCTCCGCGCTGCGCGGGACCGACCTCACCGGTGTCGTGGTCCGGCCGGTGGACGGAGTTGCGCCGACGCGCCGGGTGTTCGCCGCCGTGCGCCGGGGCGCGGAGGGGCATCCGCTGATCCGGCCGGTGCTCCAGGCGCTGGAGCAGGCGGCACGGGCGTGAGCCTTCCGTCACCACGCTGTCTCATATCCGGGATAGCCTCCCGGATGTGAAACACGAGGAACTCGACGCCCTGGAGGGCGTCGACGCCCGGCTCGGTGCGCGGCTCGCCGAACTGCGCGCCGAACACGGCTGGTCGCTGGGCGAGTTGGCGGAGCGCAGCGGGGTGAGCCGGTCGACGCTGTCCCGCGCGGAGCGGGCGGAGATCAGTCCCACGGCATCCACGCTGAACCGCCTGTGCGCCGTCTTCGGGCGCACCATGTCCCAGCTGCTCAGCGAGGTCGAGGGGGAGTCCCCGCTGCTGGTGCGGCCGGCTGAGCAGCCGGTGTGGCAGGACCGGGCCTCCGGACTCGTCCGGCGGTCCGTGTCGCCGCCGCACACCGGGCTGCGCGGCGAACTCGTCGAGGCGCGGCTCGCGGTGGGCGCGGACATCGCCTACGACCGGCCGCCCGTGCCCGGTCTGGAGCAGCACGTGTGGGTACTGGACGGCGCCCTCGCGGTGACCGTGCGGGGCGTCGAGCACCGCCTGGACGCCGGGGACTGTCTGCGGATGCGGGTGTGGGGGGCGACGCTGTTCCGGTGCGCGGGGGACGAGGAGGCTCGGTACCTGCTGGCGGTGGTGCTGCCGTGATCACCGAACCGCTGGACGAGGCCCGACTGCTCGATCGTGCCGAGGAGTTGGCGGCGCTGCTGGTCGACTCGGTCGAGGGCGGCGCGTCGGTGGGCTTCCTCGCGCCGCTCGACGCCGCGCAGGCGCTGGCCTGGTGGCGTGGACGGGCCGCCGCGATGGCCACGGGCGAGCTCGCCGTCTGGGCGGCGTACGAGGGGACGCGGGTGGTCGGTACCGTGAGCCTGGTCTTCCCGGACAAGCCCAACAGCCGGCACCGGGCGGAACTGGTGAAGCTGATGGTGCACCGCGAGGCACGCGGGCGCGGTCTGGGGCGGCGCCTGTTGGACACCGCCGAGCGGGCGGCCGTCGCGGCCGGTGTCACGCTGCTCCACCTGGACACCGAGACCGACAGCCCCGCCGAGCACCTCTACCGGGCTGCGGGCTGGACCCGGCTCGGCGAGATCCCCGACTACGCGGCGAGCCCGGCGGGCGTGCTGCGGCCGACCACCATCTACTACAAGCAGGTCGGAGCGGGCGCTCGCGCCGCGTGACTGTCAGTGGGAGGCGCTACCTTGCGTCTCATGCCGGACGCCGAAGACGTACGCCGTATCGCCCTGTCCCTGCCGGACACGACCGAGAAGATCGCCTGGAGCATGCCCACGTTCCGGGTCGCGGGCAAGATGTTCGCCACGCTGCCGGAGGACGAGACCTCCCTCGCCGTGCGCTGCCCCAAGGAGGAGCGCGACGAACTGGTCATGGCCGAGCCGGAGAAGTTCTGGATCGCCGACCACGAGGCGCAGTTCGCCTGGGTGCGGGCACGGCTGGCCGCGCTGGAGGACGAGGAGGAGCTGCGGGACATCCTCGCCGACTCCTGGCGGCAGGCGGCGCCGACCCGGCTCCTGGAGGCGTACCCGGAGTTGGGGCTGCCGGCCGGGGAGTGAGACGTGCGGCCCCCGCTTTCAGGGGGATGAAATTCCCCCGGCGTTGTCAGTGGGAGGTGGCATGATCCGCAGGGGTGAGGGGGGTGGGGCCCCGGTCGCTGAGGCGGCCGGGGGCTCTCGTGGAGCCGTGGGGAGGGGAGCGCGAGCGGATGGGCGGGACGCCGGACAACGTTGCCGAGTCGCGGGAGGCCGAAGAGGGGCGGGCCGGCAGCGGGGAGGCGGGCGGACCGGGCGCGCCACCGGTCTGGTCACGCGACTTCGCGCTGTTCTTCGTCGGCCGGGCCGTCGCCCGCCTCGGCGACACCATGCTGCCGGTGGCCCTGGCCGCCGGCCTGCTCCAGCACGGGTACGGCGCCGGCGCGGTCGGCCTCGCCATGGCGGCGACGGCCGGGGCGTTCGCCGGGCTGGTGGTCTTCGGCGGGGTCGTCGCCGACCGCTTCAGCACCCGCAAGCTGATGATCTGGGCCGATCTGGTGCGGCTGGGCACCCAGGCGTTCACCGCCGCGCTGTTCTTCGCCGACCGCGTGGTGCTCTGGGAGATCTGCGCGATCGGCGTCGTCAACGGCGTCGCGAGCGCCGTGTTCCAGCCCGGCGTCGCCGGCATGGTGCCCCGGCTCTCCTCCGACATCCAGGGCGCCAACGGCGCCATACGCATCGCCGAGTCCGCGGCCCAGCTGGCCGGCCCCGCGGTCGCGGGCGTGCTGGTCGGCCTCGCGTCGGCCGGCGGCGTCTTCGCGGCGCACGCGGCGACGTACGCGATCAGCGCCCTGTGCCTGCTGCTGCTCCGGCTGCCGCCGCCGGCTGCGGGCAGTCGCTCCCCGGGGCGCGGGGCGAGCGCCTTCAAGGCCGATCTGGTCGAGGGGTGGCGGGAGTTCAGAGCTCGCACCTGGCTGTGGGGCGTGATCGCCGTCTGGTGCCTGTACATGATCGCTGTCTTCGGCCCGACCGTCCCGCTGGTCGCGACGGAAGTGGTCCAGGAGCACGGTCCGCGCGCCTACGGCCTGGTCAACTCCGCCCTCGGCGCCGGCACCGTCGTGGGTGGGCTCCTCGCCCTGCGGCTGCGCCCGCGCCGGATGCTGCGGGCCGGGGCGATCGCCCTGTTCGGCTTCGCCGGATTCCCGGCGACCGTCGGGCTCGGCCTCGACGTGCCGGCGATGGCGGCCGGCGCGGCCGTCGCCGGGGCTGGGATGTCCTTCTGGGGTGTCATGTGGGCGACCAGCGTCCAGACCCAGGTCCAGCCGGGCGTCCTCAACCGCATCCACGCCTACGACGTGGCCGGCTCCCTTGCGATGCTGCCGGTCGGCCAGGCCCTCGCGGGTCCCGCCGCCGTGGCCCTCGGGGCGGACCGGGTCCTGCTGGTCTCCGGGGCGATGAGCTTCGTCGTCGTGATCGCCCTGCTCTCGGTGCCCGCGATACGTGGTCTGGTCCGCGTCGACACTCCCGTCACCCGCGCGCCGTCGTCAGCGCCTCCGGCCGCACCTCCGTCCGTCCCTCCCTCCGTCCCTCCGGCGTGATCGCCGTCGGGTGCGGCGGCCGGAAACGGGTGCGCGACCACCGACCCGAGTGCGGTATGGTTTCCCTGCGCGTTCATCTGGGGGAAACCCCAGGTCAGACCGCACCGGGACGTGGCGCAGCTTGGTAGCGCACTTGACTGGGGGTCAAGGGGTCGCAGGTTCAAATCCTGTCGTCCCGACTTGTGAGAGTCGCAGATCAGGGGCCGTTTCAGAGCAATCTGGAACGGCCCCTCGATCATGTGCGGGCCGAACGCGACGTTCCTCGGGCCCATGGTGCTCCGGCTCCCGGTGCAACCGTCCGGCGGCCTCCGGCCGAATGATCCACGTCCCCGGCGTGACGCCGCGCGGCGTCCTTGTGCCGGCGTGGGTCCGCCACCTGTCGGGAGGGGTGCGCGATGAGCCGTCGCGTCGAACGGCACACCCGTGGCGTCGAGTCGCTCACGCCACTCGCTCCCCGACACGTGCGCCGGGTGCTGTTCCGCCAGTTCTGGCGCGACCTGGTGTTCCTCCACTGGGAGGTGGACCCCTTCGAGGTCGCCGGCCTCCTGCCGTCCGGAACGGTCCCGGACCTCTACCGCGGCCGCGCCTACGCGGGCCTGGTCTTCTTCCACATGGAGGACCTCGCTCTCGGGCACGGCCCGCCCCTGCCGTACCTGGGCACCTTCAACGAAGTCAACGTGCGCCTGTACAGCCGCGACGCGCTCGGCCGGCGGGGCGTCGTCTTCCGGTCGCTGGACTGCGACCGACTGCTGCCGGTGCTCGTCGCCCGCGCGGGCTTCGGACTGCCCTACCGCTGGGCGCAGATCTCCCGCCAGTGGCACGGACGGCGTCTGCTGTACGGCACGCGGGGCCGGGTGCACAAGAACCCCGGCGGCCGGGTCTGGGTCCAGGTCTCGGACGACGTCGTGACGCCCCGGCCGCTGGACGCGTTCCTCACCTACCGCTGGGGTCTGCACGAGCGCGGGCTGTCACGGTCGTACTACATGCCCAACGTCCATCCGGCATGGACCTTCCGGCGCTGCGACCTCCTCGGCTGGGACGCGTCCCCGCTGGCCTCGGTGGGCCTCACTCCGGTGCGGGCGGAACCCGACAGCGTCCTGTTCGCGCCCGGCGTCCCGGTGCGGTTCGGCCGCCCCGCGCTCCTGCCGCCGCCGGGCCCCCCGAGCTGACCGGCCTGGGGACCGGCGCACGGCGCTCGTCAGCGCCGACGGCCCGCCCGGTGGCGCGGTCGGGCCGCCGGGGCGACCTGGCCGACTCACAGGGTGATGACGCGCACCAGGAAGAAGGCGGCGACGAGCAGACAGCCGATCGTGATCAGGACCAGCCAGAGGTACGGGTGCTCCCAGATGCCGCCGTCCGGGCGTTCATGGTGGGCCTCGGCGGTCGACCCCTCGACGGGAGGCGTCTCGCCGGGAGGAGGCAACGGCTCGCTCATGGTCACACCCCCCGGACGGCACAGGTAGGGGTCACGCCGCCGCGGGCCGGCGCCCGTTGCTCGTAGTTCGCCAGGGCCAGACCCACACCGAAGAACGTGGGTGCCCACTCGCCGACGAGGATGCCCCAACGGTCGGCGCGCTGCAGACTCCCGTTCCTGCTGGAGGTGAGCCAGGACACGAGGGACAGGCCGATCGAGGCCGTCGCGGCCAGGTAGGCGTGCTCGCTTCTGACGCCGGCCTCGTGCAGCTGCTTGACGATCATGAACCCTCCTCGAACGGCCGCATATCGGGACATGACGCAATCATCTGTTCGGTGCGAGAGCTGCCCTCGGATGCGTCCGGGGCGACCGGGCGGCCGAAGGTGTGAAGTCGTCCCGGGTGCATCCGCTCGCCCGTCCCGGGGCGAAGTGGTCGTCGCAAGGGAAAGGGCTCTCGTTCCGAACCCCGAGCCGGAACGGGGGCCCGCCCTTCCGCAGCACCACGACCCGCAGGAGAGGCGACCGCGGCGCCGCCCGTGAGCAGGTCCGGAAACGGACGAGGCCGTCCGGGCCGGCACCTGTCGGTGCCCGGCCCGGACGGCCTCTTCTCTGACTGACGTCAGGCTCAGACCAGATCGAACCGGTCGAGGTTCATGACCTTGTCCCACGCGGCGACGAAGTCCCGCACGAACTTCTCCTTCGCGTCGTCGCTCGCGTAGACCTCCGCCAGCGCGCGCAGCTCGGAGTTCGAGCCGAAGACCAGGTCGGCGCGGGTGCCGGTCCACTTGACCTCGCCCGTGGCCGCGTCGCTGCCCTCGAACGTGGTCTGGTCCTCGGACGTCGACTTCCACGTCGTGCCCAGGTCCAGCAGGTTGACGAAGAAGTCGTTCGTCAGCGTGCCCGGGTTCTCGGTGAGGACGCCGTGCTTCGACTGCTGGGCGTTGGCGCCCAGGACGCGCAGACCACCGACGAGCACCGTCATCTCGGGGGCGCTCAGCGTCAGCAGGTTCGCCCGGTCGAGCAGCAGGTACTCGGCCGGCAGGCGGTTGCCCTTGCCGAGGTAGTTGCGGAAGCCGTCCGCGGTCGGCTCCAGCGCGGCGAACGACTCGGCGTCGGTGTGCTCCTCCGTCGCGTCGACGCGGCCCGGCGTGAAGGGCACCTCGATGTCGTACCCGGCGTCCTTGGCGGCCTTCTCCACGCCGGCGCAGCCGCCGAGCACGATCAGGTCGGCCAGGGAGACCTTCTTGGCGGAGCCCGCGTTGAACTCCTGCTGGACGTTCTCCAGCGTGCGCAGGACCGAGGCGAGCTGGTCGGGGTCGTTGACCTCCCAGCCGCGCTGCGGCTCCAGGCGGACGCGGGCGCCGTTGGCGCCGCCGCGCTTGTCGCTGCTGCGGAACGTCGAAGCGGACGCCCACGCGGTGCCGACCAGCTGCGCGACGGTCAGGCCCGACTCCAGGAGCCTGGCCTTCAGCGCCGCGATCTCCTCGGCGCCGATGACCTCGCCCTCGGCCTGCGGCAGCGGGTCCTGCCACAGCAGGGTCTCCTCCGGGACCTCCGGGCCGAGGTACTGCGACTTCGGGCCCATGTCACGGTGGGTCAGCTTGTACCAGGCGCGGGCGAAGGCGTCCGCGAACTCCTGCGGGTTCTCGTAGAACCGGCGCGAGATCGGCTCGTAGATCGGGTCGAAGCGCAGCGACAGGTCGGTGGTCAGCATCGTCGGGCGGTGCTTCTTCGACGGGTCGTGCGCGTCCGGGATGATCTCCTCGGCGTCCTTGGCGACCCACTGCTTGGCGCCGGCCGGGGACTCCGTCAGCTCGTACTCGAACTCGAACAGGTTCTTGAAGAAGCCGTTGCTCCACCGGGTGGGCGTGCTGGTCCAGGTGACCTCCAGGCCGGAGGTGATCGTGTCCCCGCCCTTGCCGGTGCCGAAGGTGTTCTTCCAGCCCAGGCCCTGCTCCTCCATGGAGGCGGCCTCGGGGTCGTTGCCGACGTGGTCCGCCGGGCCGGCGCCGTGCGTCTTGCCGAAGGTGTGACCACCGGCGATGAGGGCGACGGTCTCCTCGTCGTTCATCGCCATCCGGCGGAACGTCTCACGGATGTCGCGGGCCGCGGCCAGCGGGTCCGGGTTGCCGTTGGGGCCCTCCGGGTTGACGTAGATCAGGCCCATCTGGACGGCGCCGAGCGGGCTCTCCAGCTCGCGGTCGCCGCTGTAGCGCCGGTCGTCGAGCCACGTGGTCTCGGGACCCCAGTAGACGTCCTCCTCCGGCTCCCAGACGTCCTCGCGGCCACCGGCGAAGCCGAAGGTCTCGAAGCCCATCGTCTCCAGGGCGACGTTGCCGGCGAGGATCATCAGGTCGGCCCACGAGATGCTCTGGCCGTACTTCTTCTTCACCGGCCACAGCAGACGGCGGGCCTTGTCCAGGTTGGCGTTGTCCGGCCAGCTGTTCAGCGGCGCGAAGCGCTGCTGGCCGGCGCCGGCGCCACCACGGCCGTCGCTGATGCGGTAGGTGCCCGCGCTGTGCCAGGCCATCCGGATGATCAGCGGACCGTAGTGGCCGAAGTCGGCGGGCCACCAGTCCTGCGAGGTCGTCAGCACCTCCGCGATGTCCTGTTTGACGGCCGCCAGGTCGAGGGCCTTGAACGCCTCGGCGTAGTCGAACTCCTCACCGAGCGGGTTGGCCACGGTGGGGTTCTTGGCGAGGATCTTCAGGTTGAGGCGCTCCGGCCACCACTGGCGGTTGCCACCACCCTGCGTGGGGTGGAGGGCGCGCCCGTGCGCGACGGGGCAGCCGCCTTCGCCCTCCGCCTTGGGGTCGGTGACGATTGCATCAGGGTTCTCAGCCATGGACATCCTTCTTCTGGGCTTGAATCACGGTGCTCAGGTACTGCGGGTGGAACAGTCGGGGCACAGGCCCCAGTAGATGACCTCGGCCTCGTCGATCGAGAAGCCGTGGTCGTCGGAGGCGGTGAGGCAGGGGGCGCTCCCCGCGGCGCAGTCGACGTCGGTGACGGTGCCGCAGGACCGGCACACGAGGTGGTGGTGGTTGTCGCCGACGCGCCCCTCGTAGCGGGCCGGACTGCCGGCCGGCTCGATCCGGCGGACGAGTCCCGCCGCGGTCAGCGCGTGCAGCGCTTCGTACACCGCTTGCAGGGATATGTGGCCCACGCGATCGCGCACTCCGGAAGCGATCGCCTCGACGCCCAGGTGGTCGCCCTGCCGGACGGTCTCGAGCAGTGCGACGCGGGCGGCCGTCACCCGCAGGCCGGCACCGCGCAGCTCGTCGGCGGTGGTCGGGTGCCGGGACGCGGTCATGGCGGAGAACCTATCGCGCTAAACACGAACGGTTCAAGAAAACGAATGGTTACATCGAGTGCCGGGTCGGACGACGTCCGTTCTCCCCGGTCGGCGCGGTGGAGGGCACGACCGCAGGGGGCGACGGCGGGGGCCGGCGGGGGCGCCCGAGCCGCGGGGAAACGGCGGTCATGGTGGGTCTGCCCGAGGGGGTCTCCCGCAAGGGCGGCCGGCCGCCCGCAGGGAGCTGCCGGCCGAGAGAAGGCGCTCACCCGGGCGCGCGACCCGGGCAGCGCCCGCCGCGGCGGCTGCCGACGGTGGCTGCCGGTGGTGGCTGCCGGTGGTCCGCGTCGACGAGCCGTACGGGCAGGAGGCGTGGGAGGAGTCGAAAGGGTGTCACCCCGCCGCCAGGGACACCTCCGTCGCCTTGACCAGGGCGACGACGGGGGCGCCGGGGGCCAGGCCGAGCTCCTCGACCGCGTCCCGGGTGATCGCCGACGTCAGCTCCCCGCCCTCCACCGCGACCTTGACGGAGGCCATCGCGCCGCCCGTGCCCACGCCCAGCACCGTGCCGTGCAGCCTGTTGCGGACGGACAGCCCGTCCACCGTGCCGGTGGCGAGGGCGACCTCCGTGGACTTGACCAGGGCGCGTACGGCGCTGCCCTCGGCCAGTGCCAGGTCCCGCACCGCGTCCATGGTGATCGCCGCGGTGATGTCCTGCCCGCCGGCGAGACGGACCGCCACGGTCGCCATGACCTCGCCGGGGGTGACGGCGGTGACGGTGCCGGACAGTTGGTTGCGGATGCTCAAGGGCATGGGGGAACACCTCGGAGACGGAAGACGGGTGCTTGCTGATGTCTCACCGTAGTGGGATCGCAACGTAGTGTGATCCATCCCACACCGGCGGCGCGGAACTCCGGCCGTCCCGTCCCCGACTCCTGTACCGGCACGGCGCGAACCGATGGACTCCGTGCCACGCGATCTGGAGACCGGTGATGGACGATCCCCGACCACCCGCCCCCGCGGCGCCGTGGAACCCGCTGCCCCCGCCCGCCCTCGGTGCCTTCCTTCTGCTGCTCGCCGCCGTCTTCGTGGTGTCGTACGGCGTCGGATCCACCGTCGGCCCGATCGGCCCCGGCATGCACCGCACCGATGCCGGCACCGACGCCGGCACCGGCGACACCGACCCGCACACCGGCTCCGGCACGCACGGCGACCACCCCGAAGGCCACGCCCCATGAGCACCCGACCCGCCGTCGTCATGACGACCGACCTCACCGTCGGCGGAATGACCTGCGCGGCCTGCGTGCAGCGGGTGGAGAAGCGCCTGGCCGGGCTGGACGGGGTCACCGCCACCGTCAACCTGGCCACCGGCCGTGCCCGGGTGACCCACCCGCCGCACATCCGCCCCGAGGAACTGGCCGCCACGGTGGAGAAGGCCGGCTACACGGCCGCCCCGGCCGCCCCGCCCGGAGACGGCGAACCCGGCGCCGGGGACGGCCCCGAGCGCGACCGGCTCGTGGTGACGGCGCTGCTCGCGGTGCCCGTGCTGGTGCTGTCGATGACGCCCGCGCTGCAGTTCCGCAACTGGCAGTGGCTCTGCTTCGTCCTTGCCGCACCGGTCGTCGTGTGGGGCGCGTGGCCGTTCCACGCACGCGCCCTGCGCGGGCTGCGGCACTCGGCGTCGACCATGGACACCCTGGTCTCGCTGGGCGTCCTGGCGTCGTTCGCCTGGTCGGCGTACGCGCTCTTCCTCGGCGGCGCGGGGGTGCCCGGCATGCGGATGCCGTTCAGCCTGCTGCCGTCCGCCTCGGACGGTGTCGCGTACGTCTACCTCGAAGCGGCCGTCGCCGTACCGCTGTTCGTGCTGGGGGGCCGCTTCCTGGAGGCGCGGGCCCGGCGCGGCACCGGCGCGGCGCTGCGCGCACTGGCGGGGCTGGCCGCCAAGGACGTGTCCGTGCGGGACGACGACGGCGGCGAGACGCTCACCCCGATCGAGCGGTTGACCGTCGGTCAGGTCTTCGTCGTCCGTCCCGGCGAGCGGGTCGCCACCGACGGCGAGGTGGTGGAGGGCAGTTCCGCCGTCGACCTCGCCCTTGTCACCGGGGAGAGCGAACCCGTCGAGGTCGGGCCGGGCTCGACGGTGGTCGGAGGGGCGGTGAACGCCGGCGGGCTGCTGTTCGTCCGGGCCACGGCCGTCGGGGCCGACACCCGGCTCGCCCGCATCACCGAGCTGGTGACCGAGGCGCAGACGGGCAAGGCGAAGGCGCAGCGGCTCGCGGACGCCGTGGCCGGGGTCTTCGTGCCGGTGGTGCTGACACTCGCGGTGACGGTGCTGGGGTTCTGGCTGGGCGCGGGGGCCGATCCGCAGGCCGCGATCACCGCGTCCGTGGCCGTGCTGGTCGTGGCCTGCCCGTGCGCGCTGGGTCTCGCGACCCCCACCGCGCTGATGGCCGCCACCGGGCGCGGCGCCCAGCTCGGCGTACTGGTGACCGGGCCGCAGGCACTGGAGGGACTGCGGCACATCGACACCGTCGTCCTGGACAAGACCGGCACGCTCACCTCCGGGCGCATGACCGTCGCCCAGGTCACCACGCTGCCGGGCGGGCTGGGCCAGGAGGCCGTCCTGCGGCTGGCCGGCGCCGTGGAACAGGGCTCCGAGCATCCACTGGGCCGGGCGGTCGTCGCCCGCGCGGGACGACCGCTGCCCGAGGTGCGCGACTTCGTCGCCGAGGCCGGGCGGGGAGTGCGCGGCCGGGTCGAAGGCCGGCTGGTCGAAGTCGTCGCCTGCGAGGGCGAGTTGCCCGACGTGCTGGCCCGGGCGCGGCAGGCGGCCGAGGCCGCCGCGCGTACGCCGGTGCTGGTCCGGGTGGACGGCACGGCCGAGGCGGTCATCGAGGCCGGGGACGCCGTCCGGCCGGGCAGTTACCGCGCGGTCGACCGACTGCGCCGCCTCGGTGTCGAGCCCGTCCTGGCCACCGGCGACAGCGAGGCACCCGCGGGGGCCGTCGCGACGCACCTGGGCATCACCGAGGTGCACGCCCGCTGCACCCCCGAGGGCAAAGCCGGTCTCGTACGGCGGCTGAAGGCGGACGGACGCCGGGTGGCGGTGGTCGGCGACGGCGTGAACGACGCCGCCGCACTGGCCGGCGCCGACCTGGGCATCGCCATGGGCGGCGGCACCGACGTGGCCGTCGGGGCGGCGGACGTGACGCTGGTGCGCGGGGACATCGAGGCGCTGGCCGACGCGGTGCGGCTGGCCCGCCGGACGCTGGGCACCATCCGCGCCAACCTCGTGTGGGCCTTCGGCTACAACGCCGTGACGCTGCCGCTGGCCATGGCCGGGCTCCTCACCCCGATGCTCGCCGCCGCGGCGATGTCCGTCAGCTCGCTGCTGGTCGTCGGGAACAGCCTCCGGCTGCGCACCTGGCAGCCGGCGCGGGGACCGAGGCCGGCGCGATGACCCGGCTACCGCGCGCCGCCGCGCTGCTCACCGCCCCTCGCCGAGGTCGGACCGGGCCGGGTCTTCCCGTCGTACGGCGACACCCGGGGGACTGGTGAGGACGGTGACCGCGCGGGACACGGTCCCCCTCGACGGGACGCAGGGCAGTCGGAACGCCACGAGACCCACGCACGTCACCCCGCGCAGGACGCGGGCGCGAGAACGCCCCGCCGGTTCCGGCATATGCGTGTGGCCTGTGTCACGCGTCTCGGATTGGGTCGGCGACACCACCCGTTTCCGTACTCGGCGTTGACGACCGGGCACCGGGTGCAAGGATGAAAGCCGTCATGACTGTCGGGTGGTGTTCTCGCACGGTACGGGCCGCGGTGTTCGCGGCCGTCTGCGTGCTGCTCGCCGCCCTGGGCCACGTGCTGATGTCCGGCAGCCATGTGCCCCGGTGGGCGCTGGCCGTCGGCGCCGTAGTGACCGGCGCCGTGGGCTGGGGGCTGGCCGCACGGGAACGCGGCCTGCCGCTGATCGTCACCGTCGTGGTGACCGCCCAGACGGCCCTCCACTCCGCCTTCTCGGCCGCCCAGGCGGCGGCCAGGGGACAGGACGCCACGGCCACACACCCGGGTGCCACGGGCCACGCCATGTCCGCGATGCCCATGGATGCCGCGCACATGTCGGCGACGCCCATGGGCTCGACCCACACGCACTCCAGGGACGCTGTCGATGCGGGCCACACCGGCGACCTGAGCCACGTCATGGGCGGCTCGTCCTCCTCCGGAATGCTCGCCGCCCACCTGCTGGCCGCGCTGCTGTGCGGCCTGTGGCTCGCGCACGGCGAGCGGGCCGCGTTCCGCATCCTGCGGGCCGTGGCCGGATGGCTGGCGGCACCGCTGCGGCTGCCGCTCGCCGTGCCTGCCCCGCCGCACCCCCCGCGCCCCCGCCCGCGACGCCGTAGGCCGGCGCGGTCACCGCGACGGCTCCTCCTCGCCCACGCGATCACCTCTCGGGGTCCGCCCCTGGGGACCGCTGTCTGACGACAGCCGGTGACCCGAGGCGCCCGTACGCGCCTCGGGCCACGGTCGTACGCCCGCGCGGCCGCTGGACGCCGCGCGGATGCCGTACGGCCGTCTCCCCACGCACCGGATCCCGCCACGGCACGCGCGCACGCGCCACCGGTCGGGATCCTGGACGACCGAGAAGGACACCAGTTGATCACTCCTGCCCTGCCCGCCGTAGGCGAGAGAACCGAGACCCCGGAGCAGACCGAGGAGCACGACCGGACCGACGCCGGGGGCACCCGGGTCGCCGACGACTCGACCACGGCCTGGGCGCTGGCCGCCCGCGCCGGCGACCCGGTCGCGGTCGACCGCTTCGTCCGGGCCCTGCACCGGGACGTCCTGCGGTACGTCGCCCATCTGTGCGCCGACCCGCAGGCCGTGGACGACCTGGCGCAGGACACGTTCCTGCGGGCGCTCGGCAGCCTGCACCGGTTCGAGGGCCGTTCCTCCGCGCGGGCCTGGCTGCTGGCGATCGCGCGGCGCGCGGTGATCGACAGCTACCGGTACGCCGCCGCCCGGCCGCGGCTGTGCGACGTCCCCGACTGGCGGCTGGCCGTGGAACTGGCCCAGCCGCGCGACGTACCCGGCTTCGACGACGGCATCGCGCTGCTCGACCTGCTGGGCGCGCTGCCCGCGGAACGCCGGGAGGCCTTCGTGCTCACCCAGGTGCTCGGGCTGCCGTACGCGGAGGCCGCCGCACTGAGCGGCTGCCCGGTCGGCACGGTCCGCTCCCGGGTGAACCGGGCCCGGGCCACCCTCGTCGACCTGCTCGCGGCGGCGGACGAGCCGGCCGCGCTGGTCGCCTGACCGACAGGAGGGTGCCGGCTTCCACCGGCACCCTCCGCCCGCCGCCGCTCCTGCCGGCGCCTGTCGGCACTGCTCCTGCCGGTGCCTGCCCGCGCCTACCGTGTCATCGGGGCGCCGGCCGGTCAGAACGCCAGCCCCACGTGCGCCAGCGCCTGCATCAGCAGCACCCCGTGCCCGCCCGGCATCTCGCTCTGGAGCGCCGGTGAGGCCGCCTCCTGCGGGCTGAACCACTCCAGGTCCAGCGCGTCCTGCCGGGGCCGGCAGTCGCCGGTCACCGGCACGACGTAGGCGAGGGACACCGCGTGCTGACGCGGGTCGTGGTACGGCGTGATGCCCTGGGTCGGGAAGTACTCGGCGACCGTGAAGGGCTGCAGCGAGGCCGGGATCCGGGGCAGTGCCACGGGACCGAGGTCCTTCTCCAGGTGCCGCAGCAGGGCGTCGCGGACCCGCTCGTGGTGCAGGACCCGGCCGGAGACCAGGGTGCGACTGACCGTCCCGTCCGGTCCGATGCGCAACAGCAGGCCAATACTGGTGACTTCACCGCTGTCGTCGACGCGTACCGGTACTGCCTCGACGTACAGGATCGGCATGCGGGCGCGCGCGCTCTCGAGCTCGTCGGGCGTCAGCCAACCGGGCGTGGTCTCGGTCATGTCAGACATTGCTGGATCATACTTTCAGGTGTCGTCGGTGAACCGGTAGACCCGGCGGGCGTTGTCCCGCCCCGCCCACCGCGCGATCCGCAGCGCGTCGGGCAGGCTCAGCTCGTCCGAGTCCACCCGTTCCTGGAGCAGCGCGGCCAGCCCTCGCCGGAAGGCCAGGGCGCCCAGCAGGTGGAACTCGGCCACACCGTAGGCGTCGGAGCTGTACAGCAGTTTGCGGAACGGCGTGATCTCCGTCGCCTCGGCCAGTACCGCCCGTGCCCGGCCCGGACCGACGTGGTGCAGGGCGAGGCCGACGTCGAGGTACACCTGCTCGAACACGGCCGCCAGATAGGCGGCCTGGCGCTGGTACGGCCAGCAGTGCAGCAGCATGACCGGGACCGTCCCGGACGTCAGGTGCAGCCAGTCGGTCAGGTGGGTGGGGTCCGAGCGGTGCAGCCGGATGTCGTTGTCGCCGAAGCCGGTGTGCAGTTGCAGGGGCAGCCCGAGGCCGACCGCCGTCCACAGCAGGTGCCGCATCAGCACCGGGTCGGCCAGCCGGCCGCCGCCGCGCGCCAGCCAGCGCCCGGCGGCCCCGGTGACCTCGGCGTCCGTCGGGCGGGCCGGGTCCAGGTCGAATCCGGTGCGATAGGCGGCCACCGACTTCACCGCCACCACCCCCGGCCGGCGCACCGCCGCCCACGCGGCCGACTCGAACACCCCCGCGTACTCGTCCGGTTCGACGCCGGCCGTCGCCACCGCCTCGGCGACGCCTTCCAGGCGTACGACCTCGTACGCGACGGCGCCGGCACCCGCCGCCTCGGCCAGCTGCCCCGCAGTGGTGAGGCCGTCCGGGCCGAACCCGGTGTCGACGCAGAACACCTCGGTCCCGGCGGCGGACAGCAGCCGCCGGTTCACCTCGGCCGCGCCGAGCCCGGCCCGGCGGTCCACGTACTCCTCGGCCGGGGCGTGCCGGGGCAGGTCCAGCAGCGGTGCGCAGTGGCGGCGGACGGCGACACCGACGGGGGTGTCGAACGGCGAGACACCGGGCCAGGCCGCACCCTCGGTGAGCAGCGACTCGAAGCCCGCCCGGTCGAGGCCGGCGGTGACGACGCCGTGGCAGTGGTGGTCCACGAGGGGCAGCGCGGCGAGCGTCCGTGCGAGCGGTCCGTCGGCGCCCATGTCAGTACACCCAGCGGTAGGCCGCCGCCACCCGCGCGTCGTCCAGTCCGGCCACGGCGTCGATCTCCCCGAGCCGTACCGCGATCACCGCGTCCGCCAGCACCGGTCCCAGCGCCGCCCGCACCCGTTCGTCCGCCCGGAACGCGGCGACGGCCTCCTCCAGCGACACCGGCAGCCGGCGCACCCCGCGGGCCGCCGCCTCCTCGGCGCCCAGCCGCGCCGGGTCGCCGGTGGTCTCCTCGGGCAGCGCGGTGCCCGCCGCCAGGCCGTCCAGTCCGGCGGAGAGGACGCAGCCGAGGGCGAGGTACGGGTTGGCGGCCAGGTCCACGGGCTTGACCTCCAGGTTGGCGGCGTGCTCGCGCAGTCCGGCGGTGCCCTTGACCACCCGTACGGCGGTCTCCCGGGTCTCGAGGCCCCACGCGGTGAACACGCCGGCCCACTGCGCCGGCCTGAGCCGCAGATAGCTGGCAGGGCTGGGCGCGGTCACCGCCATGAGGCCCGGCAGATGGCCGAGGATCCCGGCCGCGAAGGACTCGGCGTCGGCCGTCATGCCGTGGCGGCGGGTGCCGCCGGAGTGCAGGTTGACGCCGTCGCGCCAGGCGGAAAGGTGCAGGTGGCCGCCGTTGCCGACACCCTCGCCGGTCACGGCCGGGGCGAACGAGACCCGCAGGCCGTGCCGCTGGGCCACCGCGCGGACGGTCTGCCGCAGCAGCACGCTCCGGTCGGCCGCCGCCACCGGGTCGAGCGCGCCCACCGAGATCTCGAACTGCCCGGCCGCGTACTCGGGATGGACCTGCTCGACGTCCACGCCCTGCGCCGCGCACGCCGCCAGCAGGTCGGCCGTGCAGTCGCTCAGCTCCACCTGCCGGACGGCGCCGTACGCCGGTCCGGACACCGCCGGCACGAACTCCCCGGCGGGCGCCGACCCCAGCCCGACCGCCCACTCGATCTCGACGGCGGCCCGGAAGGCGACCCGGTGCCGCCGGGCCGCCAGCTCGACGACCCGGCGCAGGAAGGTGCGGGTACACCCGGGGTGCGGCTCGCCGTCCTGCGTGATCCGGTCCACGGGGGCCCAGGCCCAGCCGGGCTGTGCGCCGAGCACGGTCAGCTGGTCGAGGTCCGGGTAGAGCCGCAGGTCACCGTCCGGGGAGCCGAGCACGTCGGTGCTGACGGCGGAGTCGTCCGCCAGGAAGGTGTCGAACACCGGTGACATGCCGACGCCCCAGGCCGCGGCCGAGGGGAGTTTCGCCGTCGGGATCGTCTTCACCCGGCCGATGCCCGCCGTGTCGACGTACGCGAGGACGACCCCGTGCACCCCCCGCGCGGCCAGTTCGCCGCTCAGCGCACAGGCCCGCTCGACGTCACCGGGACGGCCGCCGGGCACGGGGTCGGCAAGGGTCGTCATACGTCCTCCTCGACGGGCTCGGCGGCCGGGCCGGGCCCGGGGTCAGGGTTTCACGGCCACCGCGCCGTACTGCGGTACCACGACGGGAGCGTGCAGCTCGGCGCGCCACGCGGAACACGACACGAGGCCCGGTTCCAGCATCTGGAGCCCTGCGAAGAAGGATGCGATCTCCGCGCCGCCGCGGGCGGTGACCGGCGGGGTGGCGTTCTCGTTCCAGAACTCCATGGCCGGGATCTGCCCCTCGCCGCCCACCTCGGCGTCGTGCGTGGGGTGCGTCATGACCAGGAAGCTGCCCGAGGGGACGGCGGCCATCACCCGGCGGACGATGTCCCGGGCCTCGTCGGTGTCCAGCACGAAGTTGAGGATGCCCAGCATCATCACCGCGACGGGGCGGGTGAAGTCCAGGGTGCGCGCGGCGCGTTCGAGGATGCCGTCCGGGTCGCGCACGTCGGCGTCGATGTAGTCGGTGACGCCCTCGGGGCTGCCGGTCAGCAGGGTCCGGGCGTGCATCAGCACGATCGGGTCGTTGTCGACGTACACGATCCGCGAGTCGGGCGCGATGCGCTGCGCTATCTCGTGCGTGTTGTCCGCCGTCGGCAGCCCGGTGCCGATGTCCAGGAACTGCCGCGCCCCGCGCTCCTTGGCCAGGAACGACACGGCCCGCCCCAGGAAGTCGCGGTCCGCGCGGGCGATGTCCCGGATCAGCGGGAACATCGAGGCGACGTGGTCGCCGACCTGGTGGTCGACCTCGTAGTTGTCCTTGCCGCCGATCCAGTAGTTCCAGACCCGCGCGTTGTGGGCCACACCGGTGTTCAGGCGTGCCGGTCCCTCCGCCGGGGTGGGGGCCTCGCTCACGTCTCTTCCTCTCCTCGCCCGTACCGCGGTCGCCGCCATTGTGCCGGGTGCAAGATCGGCGCGTGGCGGTAACCGGGGGACCGGGCCTCACTCGTTCGGGGGAGTGCCCCGGTAGGGTTGACGGCTGCGCCCGGAACGACGAGCGGCGCGGCCGAGCGCCCCAGGAAAGCGGACATGCCCTACTCGCACGAGACCCTGCCGACCCCGTACGACCTCCCGGCGGCCGGCACCACCGACATCCGGCTCGTCGTCACCGACATGGACGGCACGCTCCTCGACGACGACAAGCGCGTCCCGGCCGGACTGTGGGAGGTACTGGAGCGGCTGCGGGAGCGCGGCGTGCTGTTCAGCCCGGCGAGCGGCCGCCAGTACGCCACGCTCGCCCGGGAGTTCGCCCGGGCGGCCGAGGGCATGGTGTTCATCGCGGAGAACGGCACCTACGTGGTCCGCGACGGCGTGGAACTGAGCTCCGACCCGCTGGACCCGGCCGACGTCGCGGACGTCGTGGAGGCGGTGCGGGGGCTCGCGGCCGACGGCGTCGACGTGGGCGCCGTCGTCTGCGGCAAGCGCTCCGCGTACGTCGAACGCGCCGACGAGCCGTTCCTCGCCGAGGTGCGCAAGTACTACGTCGAGCACCGTGCGGTCGACGACGTCACCGCGGTCGACGACGACATCCTCAAGGTCGCCCTGTACGACTTCGGCCCCGCGGAGCGCACCACCGCCCCGGCCCTCGCCCGTTTCCGCGCCACCCACCAGGTCGTCGTCTCCGGCGAGCACTGGGTCGACGTCATGAACCGGACCGCGAACAAGGGCGCCGCGATCCGCCGCCTCCAGCGCGAGCTCGGGATCACGCCGGCGCAGACGATGGTGTTCGGCGACTACCTCAACGACCTGGAGATGCTCGACACGGCCGAGTGGTCCTTCGCCATGGCGAACGCCCACCCGGAGGTCGTCCGCCGCGCCCGCCACCTGGCCCCGGCCAACACGGACGACGGTGTGCTCCGCACGATCACGCGCGTGCTCGGACTGCCGGCCACGGGCGGCTGACCCTCCCGGCTCCCCTTGCGGCGCGTCGGCGCCCGGCCGATCCCGTCGACGCGTGTCCGCTCGTCAACGCGGACCCCGGTGCTCGGTCGGCTCCTTCTCGGCGTGCCCGTCCCGCGCCGGGCCCGGCGCCCGCCCCACCCCGGCGTATCGTCGCAGGTGCGAGCAGCCGGTCCCGGTCGCCGGGCAGTCCCCCGGGGAGCGTGCGGGATTGCGCGGGGTGGTCCGTACGGGGCCCGCGGGGCGGCCCGGCGGGACACCGCGGGGCCGGTTCGCGTCCGGGGAGGCGGACTTCGGGGGAGGGGCCCGTCCGGGGGTGTCGGGTTTTCGAGGGGCGCGGTCCCTTCCGGGGGCGCGCGGGACGACGGGCGGTGTCCCGTCCGGGCATGGCTGGGCCGGCCGGGACGGGTCCGTTCGGGGCGTCAGAGGTCCTGGGTGGGCCAGTCCAGCAGGCGGGCGCCGATCACGGCCGTCCGCAAGGTGCATCGGTGCATCGGCTCCGCCGGATTCGCGCCGGTCGGTTCGCGGATGCGCTCCAGACGGCAGGTCAGGGCGCGCACGCTCAGCGCGAGCCGCCGGGCCGCCTCGGCGGCGACGCAGCCCGCCTCGAAGGACACCTCCAGCGTCTGCAGCAGCGGCTCGGCGCCGCCCCGGGCCCGGCGCAGCGGCCCCAGCGCGCTCAGCACGAGGTCGGCCATCGCCTGCCGGTCACGGGTGAGCACCGGGTACACCAGCAGCTCGGCGGCCCGCACCACCGGCTCGTCCAGCGCCGGCCGCCGCGCCAGTTGCAGGGTGCTGAGGGCCTCCTCGTACGAGTGCACCACGCCGCCCGCGCCGGACTGCGGCCGACCTGGCTGGGGACGGCACCCTCGCGAGCGGCAGGCCCGGCTGGGGGGCAGCGTCGCGAGGGATGGAGCCGGGCGGAGAGTCAGTCCTCGCCCTCGTCGTCGCCTTCCTCGTCCGCCTGGCGTCGCCGTTCCCGTTTCTCGTCCTTGGCCGTCTCGCTGACCGGCGCCGCCTTGGGGCTGGGTGACGTCTCGGCGGACAGGGCGGTCGGAGACGTCGACCCGCTGGGGGTGGTGGTGACCGTGGGCGTGGTGCCGGGGGCGTCCTTCTCGGAACCCTCCGCCGCGGTGTCGTCGGGCGAGAACCACACCATGCCGACGATCAGCGCCGCCAGGAACAGTCCCACCGCCGCGGCGGCGCCCGCTACGCGCGGCCGTGCGAGCACCTCGCGCGCCCCCGGCCGGCTGCGGCGCCGCGTCGCGGACCTGCCGGAGGACGGCAGCTTGTACGTCGTCGCCTGCCCCGTCCCGCCCATCGCCGCCGCGGGCGCCGGCGCCGGCGCCCGACGTGCCGCGACGGGCGCCGGCGCGGTGGCGGGCAGCGGCTCGGGGCGTCCCTGCCAGGCGCCCCCCGCGAACCAGTCGGCGACCTGGGCGGCGCCGGGCCGGTGCTCGGGCTGCTTGGCCAGCAGGCCCAGCAGGTAGCTCTCGAAGGCGGGCGGGAGTTGGGCGCCGAGCTGCCGGGGCGGGACCGGGGCGGCGTCGAGGTGCTGGTGGAGGATGGCGATGGGGGTGTCGGCCTGGAACGGCGGCCGCCCGGTGAGGAGTTGGTACAGCACGCAGCCCAGCGAGTACACGTCGCTGGCCGGCCCCGCGGGACGGCCGAGCGCGCGTTCCGGGGCCAGGTAGAGGCTGGTGCCGACGATCTGGCCGGTGGCGGTGAGCGCGGCGGCCGGGTCGTCGAGGAAGCGGGCGATGCCGAAGTCACCGATCTTCAGCGTGCCGTCGGCGTCCAGCAGCAGGTTGGCCGGTTTGATGTCGCGGTGCACGATGCCCTGCTGGTGCGCGGCGGCAAGCCCGGCGGCCGCCTGCGAGGCGATCCGCGCCACGCGCTCCGCGGGCTGCGGGCCCGTCTCGGCGAGCACACGGGCCAGGCTGTCGCCGTCGACCAGCTCCATGACCAGGAACAGCCGGTCCTCGTACGAGCCGAAGTCCAGCACGCCCACCACGTACGGATGATGCAGCCGCCCGGCTGTCTGCGCCTCCAGACGGAAGCGTGACGCGGCCGTCGGGTCGGAGTCCTGGGGCAGCAGCAGCTTGACCGCGACCGGCCGGCCGAGCGTCTCGTCGTACGCCCGCCAGACCTCTCCCATCGCGCCCCGCCCGATCGGATCCTGCAGCTGGTACCGGCCCGCTATGAGCACCTGTGATTCATCCTCATGCTGTGTGACGTCTCGGCGCCGCAGGCCACAACTCACCGTCGGTGCGGGTGAGGTGGGGATTGCCGCAGCTGCCACAGCGTACCGGCCGCGGAACGGTGCTCTTGATCACCCGTACGGACGACCGCCGGGTCCGGGCCGGGCCGGGACCCGACGTCAGCCCGGTGAGCGACCTTTTGCTTCGGCAGCGCGACAGGTGCGACGGCGGCAACGGACGGTCGGGCAGCGCCCTCTGCTCGTCGACGTCATGGCCGTGCGGCGGCGGTGCCGCCTGCGAGGCCGCCCCGGGGGAGGACCGACCGGTCCGCGCGGGCACACGGCAGGATGACCGTCGCAAGGCCGAACAACCGTGCACGCCGCCACCGTTGCCGGGCGGGCCCACGTCGGAGGAGAAGGAAGCAGCATGAGCGAACCGGCCGCCGCACGCCTCACCCTCGAACTCACCGCGGGCTCGAACCCGACGGCCTGAAGGACCTCTACCGCGACCTGCACCGCCACCCCGAACTCGCCTTCCAGGAACACCGGACCGCCGCCCGGCTGGCCGCCCGGCTGCGCGCGGCGGGATACGAGGTGACGGAAGGGGTCGGCCGTACCGGCGTCGTCGGCGTGCTCGCGAACGGGGACGGGCCGGTCGTCCGGCTGCGCGGCGACATGGACGCCCTGCGACTTCGGCCCGGCGATGGGCAGCGAGGACTTCTCCCTGCCGGCGCCGGCGGGAGTGCCGTACGACTACTGGTACGTCACGACCACCCCGGCCGAAGTGTGGGAGGCGGCGTCCGGCGAGGGCCTGCTGGAGCGGCTGGGCAGCGTCCCCGGCAACCACAGCCCGCTGTTCGCGCCCGACCTGTCGGTGCTCGTGCCCGGGGTGCAGACGCTGGTGTCGGCGGCCATGAGCCGACTGGGCCGCGGCGGCTCCTAGGGCTGCCTCCGGCGGCTCACCAGGCACACGCTGCCTGCCGCGGCCCGGTACGCGGCGGCAGGCCCCGGCGCGTTGCGCCGAGGCCGCTTGTGCAGGCTGTCGCCGGTATGTCAGATTTCGATGGCACCCGCTCGCGCACATCGTTCGACCAGGAGGGATGCAATGAGCACCGAGACGCTGGAGTTCCAGGCCGAAGCGCGGCAGCTCCTGCAGTTGATGGTCCACTCGATCTACTCGAACAAGGACATCTTCCTGCGGGAACTGATCTCCAACGCCTCCGACGCCCTGGACAAGCGGCGTCTCGCCGGTCTCAAGGACGACCGTCTGCGGACCGACGACCTGCACGTCGACATCGCGGCGGACAAGGACGCCCGCACGCTCACCGTGCGGGACAACGGCATCGGCATGTCCCGCGACGACGTGGTGGGCCTGATCGGCACCATCGCCAGGTCCGGTACGGCCGAGACGCTGCGCCGCCTCCGGGAGAACAAGGAGCCGGCGGAGCTGATCGGCCAGTTCGGCGTCGGCTTCTACTCCGTCTTCATGGTCGCCGACAAGGTCAGCCTGCTCACGCGCAAGGCCGGCGAGGAGACCGGCGTGCGCTGGGAGTCGGACGGCGACGGCACGTACACGATCGAGACCGTCGAGGACGTGCCGGAGGGCACGTCGGTGACCGTTCACCTGCGTCCCGCCGACGAGGAGGACGCCCTCCACGACTACGCCGACGAATGGAAGATCCGGGAGATCGTCAAGCGGTACTCGGACTTCATCTCGTACCCCATCCGCATGGGGGACGAGACCCTGAACTCGATGAAGGCGCTGTGGGCACGGCCGCGTTCGGAGGTGAAGGACGAGGAGTACCGGGAGTTCTACCGGCACATCAGCCACGACTGGTCGGAGCCTCTCGACATCATCCGGATGAGGGCGGAGGGCACCTTCGAGTACGAGGCCCTGCTGTTCCTCCCGGCGCGCGCCCCGCACGACCTGTTCCAGCGCGACGCCCGCCACGGCGTCCAGCTCTACGTCAAGCGCGTGTTCATCATGGACGACAGCCGTGAGCTGCTGCCCGACCACCTCCGCTTCGTCAAGGGAGTCGTCGACGCCGCCGACCTGTCGCTGAACATCTCCCGCGAGATCCTCCAGCAGGACCGGCACATCCAGATGATCCGCCGTCGCCTCGCGAAGAAGGTCCTGTCGACCGTCAAGGACCTCATGCGCAACGACCCCGAGAAGTACCGCACGTTCTGGCGGGAGTTCGGCCGGGTGGTCAAGGAGGGACTGCTCGGCGCGCCCGAGGACCACAAGGCGATCCTCGACATCGCGTCGTTCGCCTCCACCGCGGGCGAGGAGCCGACCACCCTGTCCGAGTACGTCGCCCGGATGAAGGACGGCCAGGACAAAATCTACTTCATGACCGGCGAAAGCCGCGCGCAGATCGAGAACTCTCCGCACATGGAGGCGTTCCGGGCCAAGGAGTACGAGGTCCTGCTGCTCACCGACCCGGTCGACGAGATCTGGGTGGAGGCGGTGCGGGACTTCGAGGGCAAGGAGTTCCAGTCCGTCGCCCGCGGCGCGGTCGACCTGCCCTCCGGTGAGGAAGTGTCGCAGGAGCGGTCAGGCGCATACGCGGCACTGCTGACCTGGCTCAACGAGACGCTCGACGACGTGAAGGACGTCCGGCTGACGACGCGGCTGACCAGCTCACCGGCGTGCCTGGTCAACGACGCCGAGGGCCTCACGCCGACGCTGGAGAAGATGTACCGGGCGATGGGCCAGGAGCTGCCGCCGGTGAAGCGCGTCCTGGAGCTGAACCCGGAGCATCCGCTGGTCAGCGGGTTGAACACGGCGTTCGAGCAGCGCGGTGCGCAGGACGCGGAGCTGACCGAAACGGCGGAGCTGCTGTACGGCACGGCCCTCCTCGCGGAAGGCGGCGACCTGTCCGACCCGGCACGCTTCGCCAAGCTGCTCGCCGACCGACTGGCCCGGACCGTGTGACCGGCACGCTTCGGTGAATGGCGTGGGGTGAGGCGCCGGCTGCGGGCGGTGGGCGGCCTGGTGACCGCCTGAGCGCCGGCTGCGGGTGGTGGCGTCCGGGGCGCCGGTTGCCGGTGGTGAGGGGTACTGGGCGTCGGCTGCCGGTGGTGAGGGTTCCTCCGTGCCGCTGCCGCTGCCGCTGCCGGTGGCGGGTGCTCGGGTGTCGGGTGGCGTGGGGTCAGGCCGCGCGGCGCAGGCTGTCCTTGGCCACCTCCTTGTCCAGCGCCGCCCGCACCAGCGCCGCGGCGAGCACCGTCGGCTCGGCGTCACCGGCGAGTTCCACCAGGCGGTCGGGATCCTTCGGCAGGCCGAGCCGCTCCGCGCCGGACAGCGCCTTGGCGTCCAGGTACGGAGCGGCCTCGGGCCAGACGCGCTGGGCCTCGCGCAGGAAGATGTCGGCGCCCGTGGGTCCGACACCGGGGATCTCCTGCAGCAGCCGGCGCAGCGCGTCGACGTCGCCGCCGGCCTCCTCGCGCAGTCGTCGCAGATCGCCGCCCCAGCGGTCGATCAGCAGCTGCGCGCCGTCGCCGAGCTGGGTGGCCGTGCGCTCGTCGTAGCGCCGGTAGCCGCCCCGGCCCAGTGCGTCCACCCGGTCCTGCCAGTCGGCCCCGGCCATCCGCCGCGCGTCGCGCAGCCCCGCCTCGTGCAGGGCGCGCGCCGCCGCGACGGCCAGCGATGCCCGGATCCGGGCGCTGAGCAGCAGCGACAGCACCTGGAGCCGGTACAGCGGCTGCGGCGTGTCCCGCAGCCGGATGCCGGCCTCCTCGGCGTACGTGCGTCCGTGCGCGTTCAGCAGCTCGCGCACGACCCGCTGCTGTCTGCCGGTCATGGCTTCAGCGGGTCGTGGCCCAGCGTCATCAGCTGGTGCCGGTGGCGGGTCTGCTCCGGCTCGGGCTCGTTCTCCACGTCCACGAGGGCGCCGACCGTGTCCACCACGTCGTACATCACCTGGATGTCGTCGTCGGTGAGGTCGGTGCGCCGCTTCTGCAGGATCGCGAGCACGTGCTGTCCGGTGGGCGTGCCGGCCTGCTCCGGCAGCGGTTCCGTGTCCTCGGCGGCGTCGCGGACCCGCAGCCAGGCGGCCAGCTCCTGCGAGGTCATGTTCACCGCGCGGTGGAAGTTCTCCCACAGCGCGTCGAGTTCGAGGGCATCGGTCATCCGCCCCTCCCTCCTTCGTACGGTCGTGCCGTGCGGCGGTCAGTCGCGCGGGGCGTTCTCCGCCTCGAACATCCACCGCTGCTTCTCCAGCTCCGCGGTGATGGAGATGAGCAGGTCCTGGGTGACCGGGTCCGGCTTCTCGGTCGCCTCGATCCGCGACCGCAGCCGGCCGATGGCCGCATCCAGCGCCTCCACCATCAGCTGGACGACCTCGTCGTCGCGCAGCCAGCCGTCCTTGGGGGCGGGCAGCGAGAAGCGGGCGGCGACGGTCTCGGGGCGGCCGTCCGGCGGGGTGCCGAGTGCGGCGGCGCGCTCCGCCACCGTGTCGGCGAAGCCGCGGGCGGCCGAGACCACCTCGTCCAGTTGGAGGTGGATCGAGCGGAAGCGGGGGCCCACGATGTTCCAGTGCGCCTGCTTCCCGGTGAGCGACAGTCCGAGCAGATCCACCAGGGTCTCCTGGAGCGCGTCGCCGGTGACCTGCCGCGCCTCGTCGGGCAGTGTGCTCCTCACGACGGTCATGGTGCGTTTCTCCCTTTCATGTCGTCCCTGGTCCTTGTCGTACGGAGCAGTTCGGCGCGTTCGTGCTCGCCGGTCCCGCCCCACACGCCCGACGTCTGCCCGCTGCTCAGCGCGTAGCGCAGACATTGGGCCATCACCGTGCACCGGGCGCAGACGCGCTTGGCGGCCGCGATGTCCCGGAGCGCCGGTCCCGTCGTGCCCACGGGGAAGAACATCTCAGGGTCCTCACCCACGCAGGCGGCTCGCCGCAACCACTCCATGCGGGCGCGGGTGCCCCGGGCGAACCGGTGCAAACGGCATGTCTCAACCTGCGAGCACCTGGCCCGGGGGCGCCGTCTCAGCCGGCGGGTGCCTGTGGCGGGAGCGCGGTCTGAGTCGGCGGGTGCCTGTGGCGGGAGCGCGGTCTGAGTCGGCGGGCGCCTGTGACGGGAGCGCGGTCTCAGTCGGCGGGCACCCGTGGCGTGTCAGCGGGTGGGCACCCGTGACGGGGGCGCCGTCTCAGCCGGCGGGCGCCTGAGACGGGGCGCGGTGTCAGCGGTTGGGTGCCTGTGGCGGGGGGTGGCGTGTCAGCGGTTGGGCGCCTGTGGCGGGAGCGCGGTCTCAGTCGACGGGCACCCGTGGCGGGGGTGGCGTGTCAGCGGGCGGGCGCCTGTGGCGGGGGCGGCGTCTCAGCCGGCGAGCACCTCGTCCAGGAAGCGGGTCACGTCCGCGAAGACCTCCGCCTTGTTCGTCTCGTGGAAGACCTCGTGCCGCGCGCCCGGATAGATCCGTTCGGTCAGGGCGCCCCCGCTCAGCCGTTCCACGCCGATCCGGCTCCCGGCGAGTGGGACCAGCCGGTCGTCGTCCCCGTGCAGCCACAGCACCGGCAGGGCGCCCACGTCCCCGCTCTCGGCCACGTCCCGCAGGGTCCGGGCGAACGCCTCCAGCGTCGGCCGCTTCATCGGGCCGTGCCAGACCAGCGGATCGGCGGCGTAGGCGGCCCCCACGGCGGGGTCGCGGGACAGCGCGGCCGGGTTGACCGGGACGTCGGGGATCTCGTCGTGCGCGAGCAGCAGGCCAGGCGTCTCCCAAGCGCCGATCACCGGCCCTGAGAGCACGAGCGCGGCCAGTCCGGCACCGTGGCGCTGGGCGTAGCGGGCTGCGATCAGGCCGCCCATGGAGTGCCCGACCAGCACCAGCGGCACGCCCGGGTACGCAGCCCCGACCCGTTCGGCGACCGTATGCAGATCGGTGACGACGTCCTCGAAGTCCTCGACCAGCACCCGCTCGCCCGCGGACCCGCCGTGCCCCAGGTGATCCGGGCCGAAGACGGCGGCCCCGTACTCCCCGAAGACCTCGGCCGGCCCCTCGTACCGGCCCATGTGCTCCCCGTAGCCGTGCGAGACGAGAACGAGGCAGGCCGGGTCCGGGTGCGGCCACTCGCGGGCGCTGATCGCTCCCCGGGTGCCGGTGAGGAGGTGCTCGCGGGCGTCG
Organism: Streptomyces chromofuscus; assembly: GCF_015160875.1. Taxonomy (NCBI): domain Bacteria; kingdom Bacillati; phylum Actinomycetota; class Actinomycetes; order Kitasatosporales; family Streptomycetaceae; genus Streptomyces; species Streptomyces chromofuscus. The sequence continues at coordinate 7,139,465 of NZ_CP063374.1, forward strand.
GCCATGGTTACCCCAACTGCGTCGGTGAAGGCTTCCCGGGATCTTTTCAGGGATCTTTTCAGGGCGGGACCCGGCGGTCCATGGCAAGATTACGCACATCATCCAGCAAGCCGGATACTTGCTGTGCAAATGCGGCTTCCGCATGCAAGTGGATGCTCGCAATCATCCAGTCGCGGCAGGTCGGCCTGAGGTCCGAAACCGGTGTCCGACGCGGTACGGCGGCGTACGGCAGCAGGGGCGTATGCGGTGGAGGACCGCGGGGCTGCAGGGCGGTAGTGCTGCTGCATGGCCGCAGGACTGCGGTGGGCGCCGTCGGCGCGCTGATCGCGCCGTGCTCCCGCAAGCACGGCGCTGATCGCGCCGTGCTTGCGGGAGGGATGCCTTGTCAGGCGGTGGTGTCGCTTCGCGAAGGCGGCAGCAGACCGTGGAGGACGAGGGTGGAGAGCGCGTCCGCCATGCTGTTCCTGTCCTGTTCCGCCACCGGCGCGACGGCGGGGTTCAGCCGGTCGGCGATCGGGTCCTGCGCGAGAGCCAGCGCGGGCCCGGTGACGGCGAAGTACAGAAGGTGCGTCGGCACACGTGGGATGCGTCCGGCTGCCACCAGGTTGCTGATCGTCGGCTCGATGCTGTCCCAGAACGGCTTGACGAACCGGCGGTGGAGATGGTCCAAGCGGCTGGAGTCGCGAGTCGACTCATCCGCCATCAGCCGGTTCATCGCCGAGGCGTTCGCGGACAGCCGGTACAGCTGGATGATGACGTTCCTCAGTCGTTCCTCGTCGTCGTGGCACTCCGCCAGTCGCTCGTCGAGCCCGGCCTGGACGTCCAGCAGTGCGAAGTCGACGACAGCGCGCCAGAAGTTCTCCTTCGACCTGTAGCGGTCGTTGATGAAGTTGTGGCTGACGCCGAGCCGCCGGGCCAGCTCTCGGACTGTGGTCGCGGCATACCCGAGTTCGGCGAAGGTGTCGAGGCCGCGGCGAAGGATCTCGCTCTCGTCCAGTTCCACCGGGGTGTACTTGCCGCGCGTCCTGATTTTCGCAACCTCGTGTGTTGTGTCGGTCACTCCGGCATCTTTCCGTTCGCCGCCTTTCGGTCCGCTCTGGGTCGTTCGCACGCGCTGTCGACCGTCGCGCCGGTCGCCCCCGGGGGTCGGCGTATGGCCCTCGTTCGACCAGCGAGTTACCCGTGCCGACCTGCCCCTCGTCGAATGCCGCCACTTCGCGGCGGCCGCGGCGGGTGGTCGTCCGTCCGGGTGTGCGGCTCAAGTCTTGCATGGTGGTTGTCATCCGAGGGGTGTGGCGCGAAGGCAGGTGCCCGCGTCCCGGAACAGCTTGACGCCTGTCAGACTCAGGCACATGCTTGATGAGTCAAGCAAAAATTGGCGAGGTCGGCAGAGGCCGACCGTTCCTCAGGAGTGATCTGTGACTTCCCAGCAGGATCTTGAGTCCGCATCAGCCCGCAGCTCCGCCTCCACGCGTCGGCGCCGCCGGAGGGTGATCGGTGCCATGGCCGGCCTGGCCGTCGCCGCCGCCCTGACCGCGGCAGCAGTCCCGGCGTCGGCGCAGAGCGAGGCACCGCTTCCCGCGGCCTCGTCCTCGGCGGACTCGTCCGACCGGCACTACCTCTCGCCGCTGGAGGTCTCCTCGGCGTTCTACGGCAGCTACAACGGAGACCTCGCCGCCGGCTTCGACCGCTACATCTCGAAGGACCTGTTGCTGCACGGGTTCAACGGGCCCGAGGACCGCGAGTCCTGGCTCGCGGGCGACCTCAACATCAAGGCGGGGCTCACCGGCTTCAAGATGACCATCCTTGACCAGATCGTGGAGGGCAACAAGGTCGTCACGCGCTGGAGTTTCACGGGCGTCCACACCGGCACGGTCTTCGGTATCCCCGCCTCCGGTCGCCAGGTCACGCTGAGCGGAATCTCCATCGACCGCGTGGTCCAGGGCCAGTCGGTCGAGCACTGGTCGGAGGGGAACTTCGGCAGGTTCCTGGACGAGCTCCGCGGTGAGACGCCGCCGGAGTCCGTCACCCCCAGCGCCAACTAAACCAGCGTCGGCCCCCGGCCCTGGCGCAGTTCAGGGCCGGGCGGCTCGGCGCCACCCCAGCACACCCGCGCGGTGCACACCGGCGCCGCGCACATCAGAACCAGGAGCAGTTCCATGGGAACACTCGACGGCAAGGTAGCGCTCATCACCGGCACCGCCGGAGGCATGGGCCGCGTCGCGGCACTCATCTTCGCGAGAGAGGGTGCACAGGTCGTCGGCGCCGACATCCAGGTCGAGGCCAACAAGGAGACCATCGAGCTCGTACGCAGCGCCGGCGGCGAGATGACGGGCATCGCGCCGGTCGATCTCACCGACCCGGACGCGGTGCAGCAGTTGGCCGATGACGCCGCCGCCGCTTACGGCGGGCTCGACGTGGTCTACAACAACGCGGCCATGCAGCGCTTCGGCCCCATGCCGGACTTCTCGGTGGAGGACTGGCGTGCGACCGAAGCCGGTGAACTCGACATTCCCTTCTTCGTGTCGAAGTTCACCTGGCCGTATCTGGTCCGCCGTGGTGGCGGCGTCATCATCAACGTCGCGTCGGAGGCCGGCCTGATCGCGGGTTCGACTCCCCCCATGGTCGCGCACACGGCAGCCAACGCCGGTGTCATCGGCATGACGCGACAGCTCGCGCTGGAGGGCGCCCCTCATGGGATCCGTGCGGTGGCGATCAGTCCTGGCCCGGTCCTGACCCCGGCCAGCGACCGTGACCTGGGGGACAACCAGGCCGCCCGGGACGCGATCATCAGCAAGACGCTCCTCAAGCGCTTCGCTCGCCCCGAGGAAGTCGTCGAGCTGGCCGCGTTCCTCGCTTCGGACCGCGCGGCATACATCACGGGCGCCAACTACGCTGTGGACGGCGGTGCGAGCGCCTGGTAACACGACCGGTCCCCATGTTGAGACATAGCAGTGTTCTGTCCCGGCGAGGTCGGCTGTGCCGACCCCGACCGGGACAGCTGCGTATGGCGGCCGTGTGCCAAGCCCCGGCCAACCCGAGTTCGCCTTCGGCGGTGCGGCCGAGGTCGACCGCGCGGTCCGTCTCGCCGACGAAGCCTTCGACAGCTACAGCCACACCGGGCTCGCCGAGCGGGCCGCGCTCCTCGATCTCATCGCGGACAAGCTGGAGGCGGTCAAGGAGGAACTCGCCGCCCGCACCGCCCTGGAGACCGGCCTGCCTGCCGCCCAGTTCGAAGGCGAGGCGACCCGTACCGCCGGTGTGTTCCGCAAGTTCGCCACCGTCGTCCGCCAGGGTCGCTTCCTGCAGGCGACCATCGATCCCGCCCAGCCGGACCGGCAACCCACACCCCGCCTGGACCACCGGCTGCGGGCCGTCAATCGCTAGCCGGTGCCCTCCCGGCCGTGGGCGACCGTGGTGACGAGAGCCGCGTGGACGGCCGGCCATGCCTGGCGCCGACCGTGGCCGGCGCAGCACCCGCACCGCGATGAACCGCTCCCACTGATCGCCACCATCACCACCTACGCCAACCACATCCAGGCACTGAGCCCGCGCAACGCCGAACTCGAAGCGGAGAACGCCGCAGGCGCGGGCACCTCCATCAATCCGACAGCACCATCGCCTCCCTTTTCTTGGGGTGACGCCCTGATCCTGCGGCGAAGGGTGGTGCACGTGTGCGTATGCGTTCCACGATGGCCTCGAGAGCCGCGTCAATGCCGTATCCGTCTGTTGCCCCGCACCAGCTGATCGCGTCGCACCAGCCGGACAAGAGACGCCTGGTATATCCTCCGAAACTAGCAGCGCTAATTAACCTGCGGGGCTGCTGATCCGGCCCCCGGTCAGGAGACCTGTCGTGCGTCCCGTCCACTTCGCGGCAGCCCGCCGCACCCCCATCGGCAAACTGCGCGGAGCCCTGTCCTCCGTCCGCCCGGACGATCTCGCCGCGACGGTCGTCCGCGGCCTCGTCGCCGACGTCCCCGCGCTCGACCCGGCCCGCATCGACGACGTCTACTGGGGCGCCGCCAACCAGGCCGGCGAGGACAACCGCAACGTCGCCCGCATGGCCGCCCTGCTCGCCGGCCTGCCCGAGTCCGTCCCGGGCGCCACCGTCAACCGCCTGTGCGCCTCCGGCCTCGAAGCGGTCACCCTGGCGGCCCGCACCATCGCCGCGGGCGAGGCCGACGTCGTCCTCGCGGGCGGCTCCGAGTCGATGAGCCGCGCTCCCTTCGTCCTGCCCCGCCCAGACGAGGCCCTGCCGCACCGCATCGAGACCGCCGACACCCGCCTCGGCTGGCGCCTGGTCAACCCGGCGATGAAGGAACTGCACGGCCTGCTGTCCATGGGGGAGACCGCGGAGGAGGTCGCCGAGCGGTACGGCGTCCCGCGCGAACGCCAGGACGAGTTCGCGCTGCGCAGTCACCGGCTGGCCGCCGACGCCCGCAAGAACGGCCACTTCGACGACGAACTCCTGCCGGTGCGCCGCCCCGACGGTGTGGTGGTCGACAGCGACGAAGGCGTCCGCGAGGACACGTCGTACGAGAAGCTGGCCCGGCTGAAGCCCGTCTTCCGCGAGGGCGGCACGGTGACCGCGGGCAACGCCTCCCCGATGAACGACGGTGCCGCCGGACTCCTGCTGGTCAGCGAGGAGGCCCTGAACGAGTTGGGGCTCGAGTCGCTGGGCCGGTACGTCGCCGGCGCCTCGGCCGGCGTCCACCCGGACGTCATGGGCATCGGCCCCGTCCCCGCCACCCAGAAGGCGCTGGCGCGCGCCCGGTGGAGCATCGGCGACATCGAGGAGGCCGAGTTCAACGAGGCGTTCGCCGCTCAGGCGCTCGCCTGCGTGGACCGCCTCGGCATCGACCCGGGCCTGGTCAACCCGACCGGCGGGGCCATCGCCCTCGGCCACCCGCTGGGCTGCTCCGGCGCCCGCATCCTGACCACCCTGCTGCACCGGATGCGCCGCACGGGCGCGGCGCGCGGGCTGGCGACGATGTGCGTGGGCGTGGGGCAGGGAAGCGCGCTGCTGGTGGAGCGGCACCAGGGCTAGGGGCTGTCGCTCGACGCACGCCGCAGCAGCCGGAGCCGCGGCCAGGAAACGGAGCGCCGGAGCGCCGAAGCGGGAGCTGCGGACCCGATACGCCGACTGCGGGGTCCGGGGTCCGGGGTCCGGGGTGCGGGGGTGCGGGGTGCGGGGTGCGCGGTGCGGGGTCCGGGGAGTCGGGCTCGGGGCGTCGGGCTCGGTGGTGGGAGCGCCGGGTGTCGGGGTCTGGGGAGACGGCGTGTGGTGTCGGGCGGGGGGCGCGGACGCGTCGGACGTGGGCGCGGGCGTCGGACTCGGGCGGGACCAGTGTGGTGTGGCGATGCGCCACTCGCGGTGCGGGGAGCCGTCTGGTGAGACGCTGCTTACGGCGGCCAGTTGCATGGGCATAGCATCGGTGTCCGCATGGACACGATGACGCTCTGGCACATCACCGGCTGGGAGTTCGCCGCCCTGGCCTTCGCCGCGCTCCTGGTCGGCTTCTCCAAGACCGCCGTGAGCGGGGCCAACACGGTCAGCCTCGCGATCTTCGCGGCCGTGCTGCCGGCCCGCGCCTCCACCGGGGTCCTGCTGCCGGTCCTCATCGCCGGGGACGTGCTCGCGGTCCTCACCTACCGGCGGCACGCCCACTGGCCCACGCTGTGGCGGCTGTTCCCGGCGGTCGCGGCGGGCGTGGTGGTCGGCACGCTGTTCCTGGTGTGGGCCGACGACCAGGTCGTGCGGACCTCGATCGGGGTGATCCTGCTGCTGATGGCGGGCGTGACGGTGTGGCGCCGGCGCGCGGCGGGCGCGCCGGCGGAGGAGCCGGACTCGGTGACCGGCGGGGCGGGCCGGATCAAGGCCCGTTCGTACGGCGTCCTCGGCGGCTTCACCACGATGGTCGCCAACGCGGGTGGCCCGGTGATGTCCATGTACCTGCTGTCGGCGGGCTTCCGGAAGCTGGGCTTCCTCGGCACGTCGGCGTTCTTCTTCCTGATCGTCAACGTGTCCAAGGTGCCCTTCAGCGCGGGGCTCGGACTGATCGACGGGCGGTCGCTGCTGCTCGACGCCGCCCTCGTGGCGTTCGTCGTGCCCGGAGCGTTGATCGGCAAATGGGCTGTGAGCCGCATCAACCAGCGGCTGTTCGAGCAGCTGGTGATCGCGGCGACGGTGCTGGGCGGCCTGCAACTGCTGCTGCGCTAGCCGCCCTCAGCGCCGTCGGCCGAGCCCCAGCAACGCCGGTACGTCGGCGAAGGAGTCGACCACGTGGTCCGGCGTGCCGCCGGCCGCCCGGTGCGTCTCCGGCAGGTACTTGCCGGTCTTCACCAGCACCCCGGTCACCCCGGCCCGCTGTGCTCCGAGGACGTCGGACTCGATGTCGTCACCCACCATCACGGCCTGGTCCGCCGGCACGCCGAGCCGGCCCAGCGCGGCCTCGAAGAACGCGGCCGACGGCTTGCCGGTCACCTCGGCCTCGGTGCGAGCGGCCCGCTCCAGCCCGGCCAGGAACGCCCCGGTGTCGAGTTGCAGGCCGTCCTGCGTGCGCCAGTACAGGTTGCGGTGCATGGCGACGAGCCGTGCTCCGCGCTGCAGCCGGCCGAAGGCACGGTTGAGTGCGGTGTAGGTGAACTCGGGCCCGGCGCCCCCGACGACCACGACGTCCACCGGCGCGCCCGCGCCCTCGGCGAACGTGTCGTCGTCCACCAGGCTCACGCCCTCCAGGTCCTCCCGGATGTCCCCGCTGTTCAGCAGCGCGCACCGCGCCCCCGGGAACCGCTCGGCGAGATACGCGGCGGTGACGGCCGGCGCGGTCAGGATGTCCCGCGCCGTCACCTCGAAGCCCGCGTCCGCGAGCGTCCCGGCGATGGACGCGCGCGTGCGGGAGGTGGTGTTGGTGACCAGGGCGACCGGCAGTCCCGCGTCCCGGATCTCGCGCAACGCCTCGACCGCGCCGGGCAGTGGCCGCCACGAGACGGTGAGGACGCCGTCGATGTCGATGAGCACGGCGTGCACTGAGTCCATGCCCGGACGATAGCCACTTGTGTGCGGTGTGCGGTGTGCGGTGTGCCGGGTCGTGGCGGACGGCGGAGGCGCGAGGCGGGCCGATCGGCCGCGTCCAGGGATGCCCTCTCGGACGTCCCCGGCACCCCCTTCGACGCCTCTGCGACGGGACACGGGCGAGGGCAGGCGGCCGTGCTTCCCTGGCGTACGCTCGCGCCATGTCCCGTCACGTCCTGATCCTCGGCGGCACCACCGAGGCCCGCGAACTCGCCGCCGTGCTGGCGGCCCACGCGGCGGTGCGGGTCACGACGTCGCTGGCGGGGCGGGTGTCGCGGCCGGGGGCGGTCGACGGTGAGGTGCGGATCGGCGGGTTCGGCGGCGCGGAGGGGCTGGCCGAGTGGCTCCGCGTCCACGAGGTGGCCGCCGTCGTGGACGCCACCCACCCCTTCGCCGAGGCGATCACCGCGAACGCGGCCCACGCCGCCGCGTGGGCCGGGACGCCGGCCCTGGTGCTGCGCAGGCCGGGCTGGCGGCCGGGCCGCGGGGACGACTGGCACCCGGTCGCCTCACTGGACGCGGCCGCGGAACTGCTGCCGCGCCTCGGCCGCCGGGTGCTCCTCACCACCGGCCGACTGGGCCTCGCCGCCTTCGCCCACCTGACGCGAACCCACTTCGTCGTACGGTCCGTGGAACCGCCCGAGCCGCCGATGCCCCCGCACGTGCAACTCGTCCTGTCACGTGGCCCGTTCACCGTCGCCGGTGAGTCGGCGCTGCTGCGTGAGCACCGCATCGACGTGATCGTCACCAAGGACAGCGGCGGAGAGGCGACGGCCGCCAAGCTCACGGCGGCCCGTGACCTCGGCGTGCCCGTCGTCGTCGTACGCCGCCCGCCGCTGCCGCAGGGCACGACGGCCGTGCCGGACGTGCCGGGCGCTCTGGCGTGGCTGGGGCTGGGCTAGGGCCTGTCGTTCGGATCACGCCGCGGACGCGGGGTCCGGCACGCGCGACAGGCCCCAGCGGCGACTCAAAGGATCTTGCGGTGCACCAGGGCCGACAGCACCAGCGCGCCGGGCAGCAGCGGCACCCACACCGTGATCACCCGGTAGGCGATGACGGTCGCCGTGGCCAGGCCCACCGGTGCGCCGAACGCGGCCATCGTGAACACCAGCGCCGCGTCCACCGGCCCGATCCCGCCGGGCGCGGGCACCGCGCCGACCGCCGTAGTGGCGATGAGCAACGCGAAGACGACCTGCGCCCAGGACAGCTCCAGCCCGAGCGAGAAGCCGACGGTGGCGATCACGCTGCCCTGGAGCAGCGGGGTGGCGGCCGCGCCGCCCCAGAGGGCGAGGACGCGGCTCGGCCGGGTGTGCAGCACCCGGGCGTCGGTCAGGGCGGTGCGCAGGAAGCAGACGGCCGGGCGGCGCAGCGCGGGGACGACGGCCGGCAGGCAGCCGGCGACGACGAGGGCGACGCCCACGCCGGCGGCGACCAGCAGGAGGGTCCGGTCGTCGGGGACGAGTTCGCCGAGCTGGAGCATGCCGGGGAAGGCCACGAGGAAAACGATCAGCACGGCCGTCTTCGCCACCGGCTTGACCAGCGAGTACAGGGCGAGCGACGCGGTGCCCCGGGCCAGGGATATGCCCTGGCCCTGCAGGAAGCGCAGGGTCACCGCGTGGGCGCCGATGCTCGCGGGGAGCACGTGGTTGGCGGCGCCGGCGGCGAACTGCGAGGCGACCAGCAGTCCGGGCGGCAGCCGTTCGGGGATGGCGCCCTGCCGCACCAGCGCGGCGGCCGGCCAGCCGAGGCAGGTGAAGAACAGCGCGGCGAGCAGCCAGCCGGCGTCGGCGGCGGCCAGCCGGGCGGCGCCGCCGTGTACGGAGCGCCAGTCGACGACGGCCCACCCGCCGATGAGCAGCAGCGGCAGCGCGGTGAGGCCGTGCCGGGCGAGGCGGGAGAGACGTTCGGCGGAGGGGGAGCGGACGGGGGCGGCGGCGGGGAGCGCGCTGGGGAGAGCGGCGGCGGGCCGAAGCAGGGACACGGCGTACGTCGTCCTTCCGCATCGCGCCCGGTAGGAGCGGGGCGGACGGATGCAAGGCGAGACAGGTGGGGACGGCCGAAACGTGCCCGCTCGGTGTGACGCTGTGGTGTCCGGCAGCCGACGCCACGCCGGCGCGCAGCACAAGAAAGCGGCCGTGACGGTGCGCGGCCGGCGTTCTCGCGCGGCGGGGGAGCGACGAAGGCGTGCGCCCTGGCCTCATACGCCCCTCCTGCGCCACAGGTCGCTCGGGTGCCGCCGGGGCTACCGCTTCCCGGGCCAACCGCTCCCCGGGGCTACCGTTCCCCGGGGTTCCGGCGCAGCAGGTACGTGTCCATGATCCAGCCCTTGCGCTCCCGGGCCTCGGCACGCAGCCGTTCGATGCGCGGGGCCGCCTCGGCGATGGGGCCGGAGGCGAGGATCTCGTCCGGCGTGCCGATGTAGGCGCCCCAGTAGATGTCGATGTCATGGTCGGCGTACTGCCGGAAGGTCTGGTGGGCGTCGAGCATCACGACCACGTCGTCCACGCCCTCGGGGAAGCCCTCGGCGAGCCGCCGGCCCGTGGTGATCTGCACCGGCCGGGCGACCCGGTTCAGCCCCGTGCGATGCCGGGCGACCAGCGCCGAGACACTGCTGATGCCCGGTATGACGTGGTACGTGAAGGCCACCCTGCCACGGCCCTGGACCTCCTCCAGGATGCCCAGTGTGCTGTCGTACAGCGCCGGGTCGCCCCAGACCAGGAACGCGCCGGTGTCGTCCTCGCCCAGTTCCTGGGCGATCAGCCGCTCGTAGATGTCGGCGCGGGCGCTGCGCCAGTCCCCGACGGCCGGTGAGTACGCCGCGCCGCCCGCGCCGCGGTCCCGCTCCGGGTCGCGCGCCTCGACCACGCGGTACGAGTCCCCCGGTATGTGCGCGTCGAGCATGTCCTTGCGCAGCCGGGTGAGGTCGGACTTCACCTCACCCTTGTCGAGCAGGAAGAACACGTCCGTGCTCCGCAACGCCCGGACCGCCTGGAGGGTGAGCTGCTCGGGGTCGCCCGCGCCGATGCCGATGACATGAATCTTTCGCACCCCCCGAGTCTGCCGCACACCACCGACAGCGAGCCCACCGCCTCATGCCCCCTCACGCCGAGCGCCCCGAACGACGTCACACCCCCCGCAGCCCGGGCGCCCGTGCCCCCGCGTCCACCGTCGCCCCGCCCTCCACGTCGCCCGCCAACTCCCGCGCCCACTGCGCGAGCCCCGGCAGGTCCAGGTCGTACGGGCGCTTGCGTCCCGTCCGTGCCGTCCACTCCTCGATCGCGCCCGCCCCGCGGCGCAGCAGACGGGCCCCGCCGGTGACGTTGCCGCGTGCCGCGTGCGTCAGCCCCACGGCCAGCTGGGCGAGGCCGCGCCACAGGGTGCGCTCCTCGTCCGGGCCCGACTTCCAGGCGTCCTCGAAGACCTCGTGCGCGTGGAACGGCCTGCCCGCCTGCAGCAGCGCCTGTGCCTCGGCGACCGTCTCCTCCGGTGTCCGTACGACCCCCTCGGGCTGCCGGGGCACGCCCTGCGCGTCGTACGGCAGGGGCCGTCCCAGCCCGTCGCGCGGCCGTGCGTTGCGGGCGCGGCCCTCGCTGTCGCGGTCCCGTGCGCCGGTCCGCCGTCCTTCCGGTGTGCTGCCCATACCGCGATTGTCCCGCCTCCGGTCCCGCTTCGGCGCGCCCGGCGGTGTGGGGTAAAGTACTGTCCGCGCGATCACGCGGTTCTCCGCGATGAGGCGCACCGGGACGTGGCGCAGCTTGGTAGCGCACTTGACTGGGGGTCAAGGGGTCGCAGGTTCAAATCCTGTCGTCCCGACGGTTCGGCGAGGGGCCATCTGTTCGATGGCCCCTTTTCCGTCGGTTCACGGGGCCGGATGGTACAAGCGGGGCATGACCAATGAGTTCATCCCCTTCCGCCCGGACGGTGTCCGATGACCGCCGGTGTCGACACCCCGGACCGCCGCGGCCGCACCGGGCTCGACCGGGCCGGCCGCGACCTGACCGGCAATCCGCGGGTGCGGGTGCGGGACGTGACGCTGCTCTCCAGCCACTGGTACGTGGAGCGCACCACCACCTTCGACTTCCAGCACGCCGACGGCACCTGGAGCACCCAGGAGCGCGAGACGCACGACCGTGGCAACGGCGCCACGATGCTGCTGTACGACGCCTCGCGCGAGACCGTGCTGCTCACCCGCCAGTTCCGCTTCCCGGTGTACGTCAACGGACACCCCGACGGCATGCTGGTCGAGACGCCCGGCGGACTGCTCGACGACGACGACGAGCACCCGGAGGAGGCCGTACGGCGTGAGGTGATCGAGGAGACCGGGCACACCATCGGCGCCGTCCAGCACGTCTTCGACGTCTACATGAGCCCCGGCTCGGTCACCGAACGCGTCAGCTTCTACGCCGCCGCCTACGGACCGTCGACCCGCACCCACGAGGGCGGCGGGCTCGGCGAGGAGGGCGAGGACATCGAGATCGTCGAACTGCCCTTCCCCCGGGCCCTGGAGATGATCCGCACCGGCGAGATCGCCGACGCCAAGACCATCATGCTGCTGCAATGGGCCGCCCTCGAAGGTCCGTTCGCCAAGCGGTAGCGGCCACGGCCTTGACTTGGAGCGCACTGCACACCGAAGTCTCCCGTTCGTGCCCGGACAACCGGGTGCGAACGGGATGGACCACCGTGAAGTACCGCACCATGGGCGCCGATCCGGACAACCGCCGCGCGGTCAGCGTGCTCGCCCTCGGCGCCGTGCTCTTCGGCTCGCTCACGGACGAGCGGACTCCTTCCGCCGTCCTCGACCGCCATGTCGAGGCCGGCGGGACCTTCGTCGACACCTCGGACGACTACGCCTTCTGGGTCGACGGCGGCCAGGGCGGCCACGGCGAGGATCTGCTCGGCCGGTGGCGCGCGACCTGGGTGCCGACGCCCCTGCGGCGGACCGACAGGCCCTCGTCCACCAGGGACTGGATGGCCTGGCGGACCGTGGGGCGCGACAGGCCGAGGCGGACGGATGGATCGACCTCGTCGCCCAGCCGATCGCCCGGCGAGAGCACCCCGCCTGCGACGGCCGCCTCCCACTGCTGGACGAGCTGGTGGTGGAGCGGCCCGGGGCTGGTGCGGTCGCGTGCGAACCGTACGGCGGCGAGCCCGGAGGCAGCCAGAAGTCATGGTGTCCTGTCCCTCCCGGCCCGCACCGTAGGACTTTGTATGTACATTAGGACCTGCGTGCAATGATGTCTTGACAAAGTATTGACACTGGGCGCGCCAGGGGATTTGATCCCGTCCCAACAATGCCTTTCCCCCATCGCACAGTGAGGTGCAGGAAAGATGGACCGCTCTCGCAGAATCCCCTCCGCTCTGGCCGTGGCAGCGGCGGCGGCCCTCGTCCTCGCCGGCTGCTCCAGCGGCTCCGGCGGCAAGAAGGCCGAGGAGGGAGCGGACGGCGCCTCGGCGGGCAAGGCCACCACCCCCCGGATGACGGTCGCCCTGGTCACCCACCAGGCGCCGGGCGACACCTTCTGGGACATCGTGCGCAAGGGCGCCGAGGCCGCCGCCGCAAAGGACAACATCAAGCTGGTGTACTCGGCCGACCCCAACGCCGGCAACCAGGCCAACCTGGTGCAGAACGCCATCGACCAGAAGGTCGACGGCATCGCCGTCACCCTCGCCAAGCCCGACGCCCTGAAGGACGTCCTCGGCAAGGCCGAGCAGGCCGGCATACCCGTCGTCGGCCTCAACTCCGGCCTGAGCGACTGGAAGCGGCTCGGCCTGCTGCAGTTCTTCGGGCAGGACGAGAACGTGGCCGGCGAGGCGCTTGGCAAGCGGCTCAACGAGGAGGGCGCGAAGAAGGCCGTCTGCGTGATCCAGGAGCAGGGCAACATCGGCCTCACCCAGCGCTGCGACGGGGTGAAGAAGACGTTCGAGGGAACCACGGAGATCCTGAACGTCAACGGCACCGACATGCCCTCCGTGAAGTCGACGATCACCGCCAAGCTGAAGCAGGACGGCGCCATCGACCACGTCGTCACCCTCGGCGCCCCCTTCGCGCTGACCGCGGTGCAGTCCGTCTCCGAGGCGGGCAGCAAGGCGAAGGTCGCGACCTTCGACCTCAACAAGGACCTCACCGGCGCCATCCAGCGCGGCGACATCGAGTTCGCCGTCGACCAGCAGCCCTACCTCCAGGGGTACCTCGCCGTCGACGGGCTGTGGCTGTACAAGAACAACGGCAACTACAGCGGCGGCGGTGAGCAGCCGGTGCTGACCGGCCCCGCGTTCGTCGACCGGTCCAACGTCGAGCGGGTCGCCGGGTACGCCGCGAAGGGGACCCGGTGATGGGCACGACCCAGCAGGCCGCGCCGGCGGTGACCACACCGCCGGCCCCCGGCCCCCGGCACACCGACGGACGCACCCGGGAGCGGCCCCTGGTGCTGAGGCTGCTCGCCCGGCCCGAGGTCGGCGTCTTCCTCGGCGCGGTCGCCGTGTTCGTCTTCTTCCTGATCGCCGCGCCCTCCCTGCGCCAGGGCGGGTCGATGGCCACGGTCCTCTACCAGGCGTCGACCATCGGGATCATGGCGCTGCCCGTGGCGCTGCTGATGATCGGCGGCGAGTTCGACCTGTCGGCCGGCGTGGCCGTGATCACCTCGGCTCTCACCGCGGCCATGCTCAGCTACCAGCTGACCCTGAACGTCTGGACGGGCGTGATCGTCGCGCTCGTGGTGTCGCTCGCCGTCGGCGCGTTCAACGGCTGGATGCTGGTGAAGACGGGGTTGCCGAGCTTCCTGGTCACCCTTGGCACCTTCCTGATCCTCCAGGGCGTCAACCTCGCCGTCACCAAGCTGGTCACCGGCAACGTCGCCACCGACGACATCAGCACCATGGACGGCTTCGACCAGGCCAGGGCGCTGTTCGCCTCGTCCTTCGACGTCGGCGGCGTCCAGGTGAAGATCACTGTGGTGTGGTGGCTGGTCTTCGCGGCCCTGGCCACCTGGGTGCTGCTGCGCACCAAGTACGGCAACTGGATCTTCGCCGTCGGCGGCAACAAGGAGAGCGCCCGGGCGGTCGGCGTCCCGGTGACCTTCACCAAGATCAGCCTCTTCGTGGTGGTCGGCTTCGGCGCCTGGTTCGTCGGCATGCACCAGCTGTTCTCCTTCAACACCGTGCAGTCCGGCGAGGGCGTCGGCCAGGAGCTGATCTACATCGCCGCGGCGGTGATCGGCGGCTGTCTGCTCACCGGCGGACACGGCTCCGCGATCGGCCCGGTCTTCGGAGCCTTCATGTTCGGCATGGTCCAGCAGGGCATCGTCTACGCGGGCTGGAACCCCGACTGGTTCAAGGCCTTCCTCGGTGTGATGCTGCTCGGTGCCGTCCTCATCAATCTGTGGGTGCAGCGCACCGCGACCCGGAGGTGACCGCCATGACCACCGCCCACGGAGCCCTGCTCCCGGACACCGCCCCCCGGCAGCAGGGCGCCCTCGTCGAACTGCGCCGCGCCGGCAAGTCCTACGGCAACGTCCGCGCCCTGTACGGCGTCGACCTCGCCGTCCACCCGGGCCGGGTGACCTGCGTGCTCGGCGACAACGGCGCCGGCAAGTCCACCCTCATCAAGATCGTCTCCGGGCTGCACCAGCACACCGAGGGCGAGTTCCTCGTCGACGGCGAGCCGGTGCGCTTCTCGACCCCGCGCGAGGCCCTCGACAAGGGCATCGCCGCCGTGTACCAGGACCTCGCGACCGTCCCGCTGATGCCCGTCTGGCGCAACTTCTTCCTCGGCTCCGAGCTCACCAAGGGCCCCTGGCCGGTCCGCCGTCTCGACATCGCCCGCATGAAGCGGACCGCCGACGAGGAACTGCGCGCCATGGGCATCGTCCTGGACGACCTGGAGCAGCCCATCGGCACGCTCTCCGGCGGCCAGCGCCAGTGCGTGGCGATCGCCCGCGCCGTCCACTTCGGCGCCCGCGTGCTGATCCTGGACGAGCCGACGGCGGCCCTCGGCGTCAAGCAGTCGGGCGTGGTGCTGAAGTACATCGCCGCCGCGCGCGACCGTGGCCTCGGCGTCATCTTCATCACCCACAATCCGCACCACGCGTACATGGTCGGCGACCACTTCAGCGTGCTGCGCCTCGGCACGCTCGAACTGAGCGCCGACCGCAGCGAGGTGAGCCCGGAGGAGCTGACCAACCACATGGCGGGCGGCACCGAACTCGCCGCGCTCAAGCACGAGCTGGCGCAGGTGCGGGGCGTCGACGTCGAGGAACTCCCCGAGGCGGAGGACCTCACGGCGCCCGCGACGGCACCCGACGCCCCCGCGGCGTCCCCCACCCCGCCCACCGCCGCACCGGCCTCTCCCGAAGGGACCCCCTGACATGGCCGACACCCCCGTCCTCGACCGCATCCGGGTCGGCTCGGCGCCGGACTCCTGGGGCGTCTGGTTCCCCGACGACCCCCGGCAGGTGCCCTGGGAACGCTTCCTCGACGAGGTCGCCGAGGCCGGCTACTCCTGGATCGAGCTGGGACCGTACGGCTATCTGCCGACCGACCCGGCGCGGCTCACCGACGAGACGGACAGGCGCGGCCTGAAGGTGTCGGCCGGCACCGTCTTCACCGGCCTGCACCGCGGACCGTCCGTCTGGGAGTCCACCTGGGAGCACGTCAGCCAGGTCGCCGACCTCACCCGGGCCATGGGCGCCGGGCACCTCGTGGTGATCCCCTCGTTCTGGCGCGACGAC
The DNA here is from genome assembly GCF_015160875.1 of Streptomyces chromofuscus. Lineage (NCBI taxonomy): Bacteria > Bacillati > Actinomycetota > Actinomycetes > Kitasatosporales > Streptomycetaceae > Streptomyces > Streptomyces chromofuscus. The sequence goes on from NZ_CP063374.1 coordinate 7,155,266, forward strand.
AAGACCGCCGAGATCCTGGAGCCGCCGGAGCTGACGGCCGAGCAGTGGGCGTACCTGACCAAGGGCATGGAACGCCTCGGGCACGAGGTCAAGGAGACGTACGGCCTCGACATCGTCGTCCACCCGCACGCCGACACCCACATCGACACCGAGGAGCACGTCGAGCGCTTCCTCGACTCCACGGACTCCGAGCTGGTCAACCTCTGCCTGGACACCGGGCACTACGCCTACTGCGGCGGTGACAGCGTCAAACTGATCGAGACGTACGGCGAGCGCATCGGCTACCTGCACCTCAAGCAGGTCGACCCGGAGATCCTCGCGGACGTCGTCGCCCACCAGGTGCCGTTCGGGCCCGCCGTGCAGCGCGGGGTGATGTGCGAACCGCCCTCCGGCGTCCCCGAGCTGGGGCCGGTCCTCACGGCCGCCCAGAACCTGGGCGTGGAGCTGTTCGCGATCGTCGAGCAGGACATGTACCCCTGCGAGCCGGACAAGCCGCTGCCGATCGCGGTCCGCACCCGGAAGTTCCTGCGCTCCTGCGGCGCCTGACGAGCGGCCAGGGGCGGCCGGTGGGCGGCGGTCACCGCTCGTCCGCGGGCCGCCCCCGCCCTCGTACCACCAGCACTCCGCCCACCACGGCGAGCACGAAGCCGGCGGCGGTCGCCGCGATCGGCACCGTCCGGCCGACCGCGCGCAGCCGGGCGCCGTCCGCCTTCGCCTTGTCGACGGCGAACCTCTGCGTGTCCGGGGTGTGGCTGAGCCTCCTGACGTCCAGCAGGACCACGGCGTCCTTCGTCGCACCCGGGGCGCGCAGGGTCTGGCGCGGGCCCAGCCGGGCGTACAGGACGCGGCCCGTGGCCTGGTCGACGACCAGCTTGATGCCGTGGTTGGAGTACCACTCCTCGGCGAACACCTGCGCGGCGCCGGGCCGTCCGACCAGGGCGCCCGGCACCTGACGGGTGCCGATCCTGGTGGGCGGGACCGTGCCCGTGAAGACGTACCCCCGGTAGCCGCGGATCCTCTCGGTGCCCCGGTAGGCGAGCGTGACCGTCGAGCCGAGCTGGCTGTCCCACCAGCGGTACGGGCGTTTCTGCACGTCGAACGGGAACTTCAGGTAGGCCTCGCCCTCGTGGTACGGCTGCTCCCGGCAGCAGTGCGCGGGCCGGTTGGTCCTGCGGTCGGTGACCCAGCGGGCGGTCGAGAAGTCCAGCGCGTCGTGCGGGTCGGCGGCGGGCAGCGACTTCTGCGTGTCGACCGTGGTGACCACGTCCCACACCGCCCGGTCGCCGTCGCTGTCACCGACGTCGCCGCGCACCCGCTGCGTGACGGTGACGGGCCGGTCGTGGACCGTCTCGGTCGCCTCGACGTCGAAATAGCTGCCCTGGCCCCGGTAGACGGCGGTGACGTCGATGTCCACCGGGTTCACGGCCGCGCGCGGCGTGACGTACCACACGAGCATCGGCGCGAGGACGAGCAGGAAGACACCCAGGCCCAGCAGGACCAGGGAGAGGGGTGAGGCGCTACGGCGCATCCGGCACTCCAGGGTGTTGGCTGCCCCGGGACCGTAGGCCCCGGCGCCGCGCGGCGTCTACGCACCGGAGTGACAAACCAGTTGCGGGCACCCCTCATGGACACACCAAAATGGCGCCCACCGCCAGCCGACCCCGGAGGCCCCGTGATCTTCCGCACCCTCACCGAGTCCGGTCTCGACCGCGTCCTCGCCCTGCTGCCCGCCGGCCAGGTCGGCGTCTGGGCCGACGCGGACCTCTTCCGGAAGCGGCTCGCCACGGGTGAGTACCGGCCCGAGTGGACGTGGGTCGCGGAGGAGACCGGTGAGCCGCACGCCGTGGCGGTGTGGTGGGGCAACCCCGGTGACGAGCGGCCCGGCGCGCTCGACACCCTCAACGCCGTCGCGTCGCCGGCTCGTACGGATGTCGCCGCCGAGCTCCTTGCCGCGGCCCACACGGCCTTCGGGCAAGCCCGGCCGGAGTTCCATCTGCTGCTGCCCGCCGACTGGCGGGAGCGCCCGGACGTCGTCGCCGACCTCGGCTGGCGGCGGGAGGCGGCCCGGCGCGCCGGTCTCACCACGGCGGTCGAACGACTGCGCTACGAGTGGACCCGCGACAGCGGCGTCCCCGCGCCGTCCCGCCGGCTGCGCTTTCGCCCCGAGGCCGACGACGAGGTCTTCGCCGGCCTGTTCCGCCGGGTGCTCGACGGCACGCTCGACGCCGCGTCCCGGGCGCAGGCGCTGGCCGTGGGCGCCGAGGCGCAGGCCCGGGCCGACGTCGCCTTCTACCGCGACTCGATGCCGGGTGAGCGCTCCTGGTGGCGGGTGGCCGAGGACGCGGGCGGCCGTACGGTCGGCTTCGCGCTGCCCTCCCGCAACACCGGCTCGCACGTCGTCGGCTATCTGGGCGTCCTGCCCGAGCAGCGCGGCCACGGCTACGTCGACGACCTGCTCGCCGAGATCACCCGCGTGCTCGCGCAGGAGGCCGGCGCGGACGTCGTCCGGGCGGACACCGACCTGACGAACCACCCGATGGCCGCCGCCTTCGACCGCCTCGGGTACCGGAACGTCGCCAGGCGGCTGGTCCTGTCGGCGGCGTGAGGCGATGAGGCCGCGGGGCCGGGGCGGGGTTCGTGCGTGTCGGCGTGGCGGAAGGCGTCCTGCGGGTGTGCGGCGGGCCGGGTGGGTGGGCCGGTGCCGTCGTACGGCTGCGTCCGACGGGCGCGGGCGCCCGCCGTGTGCGAGATTGCCGACTGAGGGAGGTCGGGAGCGAGTCGCTGTCCCTCACACGTGCCGCTCGGGTACTCGCCCCGGCCTCCTCCCGCCGTGACGTCCCACGACCCGGGGGTTCGACCCGATGGCCCTGCACCAGACCAGCCGCCCGGCGCCGGACCCCGCCGACGACGTGTACACCCTGCCCATCAGCGAGCAGGAGCTGCCCAAGCACCGGATGCCCGACGGCGTGTCCGACGCCCGCGCCGTGCGGGCCCTCATCCACGACGAGCTCAGCCTGGACGGCGACGCCTCGCAGAACCTGGCGACCTTCTGCACCACCTGGGCGGAGCCCGAGGTGCACCAGCTGATGGACGAGTGCCTCGGCAAGAACATGGTCGACAAGGACGAGTACCCGCAGACCGCCGCGATCGAGAGCCGCTGCGTCCACATGCTCGCCGACCTGTGGAACTCCCCGGACGGCGCCACCACCCTCGGCTGCTCCACCACCGGCTCCAGCGAGGCCGGCATGCTCGGCGGACTCGCCCTGAAGTGGCGCTGGCGGGAACGCCGCCGCGCCGCGGGCAGGCCCGCCGACCGCCCCAACCTGGTCGTCGGGCCGGTCCAGGTGTGCTGGAAGAAGTTCGCCCGCTACTTCGACGTCGAACTGCGCCAGGTCCCGCTGGAGAAGGACGCCTTGGGCCTGCGCGCGCACCAACTGCGCGACCACGTCGACGAGAACACCATCGGCGTGGTGGCGATCCTCGGCGTCACCTACACCTGCGTCTACGAGCCGGTCGCCGAGATCGCCGCGGAACTCGACCGCATCCAGCAGGACACCGGCCTCGACATCCCGCTGCACGTCGACGCGGCCAGCGGCGGCTTCGTCGCCCCGTTCCTCCAGCCCGACCTGGTGTGGGACTTCCGGCTGCCCCGCGTCGCCTCCATCAACGTCTCCGGCCACAAGTACGGCATGGCTCCCCTCGGCGTCGGCTGGGTCGTCTGGCGCTCACCCGACCTGCTCCCCGAGGACCTGGTGTTCCGCGTCTCCTACCTCGGCGGCGACATGCCCACCTTCGCCCTGAACTTCTCCCGCCCCGGCGGCGAGGTCGTCGCCCAGTACTACAACCTGCTGCGCCTCGGCCGCGAGGGCTACGCCAAGGTGCACGGCGCCTGCGCGCGCACCGCCCGGATGCTCGCCGAACGGGTCGCCGCGATGGGCCCCTTCACCGTCCTCTACGACGGCCAGGACGCCCTGCCGGCCGTCACGTGGACGCTGACCGGGCCCGACGCGAGCCCCTTCACGCTGTACGACATCACCGACCAGCTGCGCCGCCGGGGCTGGCAGGTCCCGGCGTACCCGCTCGCCCCCGGGCGGCAGGACACCGTCGTGCAGCGCGTCCTGGTACGGCACGGCACCAGCTACGACAAGATCGCGCTGCTCGCGGACGACCTGCGCGCCGCCGTCGGACACCTCAGCGAGGGACCGACGTCCCATGTCGCGCGGCGGCCGGCGTTCCACCACTGAGCCGGACGACGCGGACCTCCTCGACGCGCACGGGCCGGTGCTCCTGGAGCGACAGCGTGCACGCCTCCGCGATCCAGCCCGCCTCGAGCGCGTCCGCGACCGTGCACGGCGAGGGCCGGGTCCCCGCGACGACCTCGGTGAACGCGGTGAGCTCGGCGCGGTAGGCGGCGGTGAAGCGGTCCATGAAGAAGTCGTGCGGGGTGCCCGCCGGGAAGGTCACCCCGGGCTCCACCGATCGCAGCGGCAGCTTGTCCTCCAGGCCGACGGCGATCGAGTCCCGGAAGCCGTGCAGCTCCATCCGCACGTCGTAACCCCGGCCGTTGTGGCGGCTGTTGGAGATCACGGCGATCGTGCCGTCGTCCAGCGTGAGCAGCGCGCCCGTGGTGTCGGCGTCGCCCGCCTGTGCGATGTACTGCGCGCCCCGGTTGCCGCCGACGGCGTACACCTCGGTCACCTCGCGGCCCGTCACCCAGCGGACGATGTCGAAGTCGTGCACGGAGCAGTCGCGGAAGATGCCGCCGGAGGCGGCGATGTACGCGGCCGACGGCGGCGCCGGGTCCAGCGTGGTCGACCGGACGGTGTGCAGCTCGCCCAGTTCACCGGAGAGCACGGCGTCCCGCGCGGCGACGAACCCGGCGTCGAAGCGCCGGTTGTACCCGATCTGCACCGGCACGTCCCGGCCCTGGACGGCCTTGAGCACCGCCACACCCTCGGGCATGGTGCGGGCGACGGGCTTCTCGCAGAACACGGGCACGCCCGCGTCGACCGCCGCGAGGATCAGCGCGGGGTGGGCGTCGGTCGCGGCGGCGATCACCACGCCGTCGACGCCGGCGGCCAGCACCGCCTCGGGCGAGTCGGCGACCTCGGCCCCGAACCGCTCGGCGGCGGTCTTGGCCGCGTCCGCGAACGGGTCGGCGAGGACGAGCGACTCGACCGCGTCGAGTCCGGAGAGGGTCTCGGCGTGGAAGGCGCCGATGCGGCCGAGGCCGAGGATTCCGATGCGCATGAGGGTGTTGCTCCTTGGGGCTCGTATGGGGGCTCGTACGAGGGTGGAGGGCGGCGTCAGCCGAGTCCGCCGAGGACGTTCTGGTCCCAGTCGATCACCGATCCGGTGACCACTCCCGACCGGTCGGAGAGCAGCAGGACCACGAAGTCGGCGATCTCGTCCGGTTGGCCGAGCCGGCCCATCGGGAGCCTGGCGGCGGCCTGTTCGCGCCAGTCGTCCCCGGCGCCGTGGAACGCGCGCTGCGTGGCGTCCTCACCCTCGGTCGCGGTCCACCCGATGGTGAGGCCGTTGATCCGGATGCGGTCCCAGCGGTGGGCGTGCGCGGTGGTGGGGGTACCGCCCGCGCGAGCGAAGGCATTCGGATGGTCGTCCGCGTCGGTCGTCCGTTCGACGTGCGCCCGGAAGGCGTCGAGGTCGCAGTCCCGACCGGACGGCCAGGCACCGCGGTGTACGGAGGCGAAGGACATCGGTGTCCTCTCGGTGGCGGGGTGGCGCAGCAATGACGGGGTGGAGGGGCGGTGACGGGGTGGAGGGGCGGTGACGGGGTGGAGGGGCGGTGACGGGGTGGAGGGGCGGTGACGGGGTGGAGCGGCGATGTCATTCTTGTCATTACAAACCCCTCGAACAATCAGCAGGAACCCATCAAAAACCCTTCAAGGAGCCGTCCGTGGGCCACCCCTTCCCGATCCGGGAGATCGCACGCCAGGCAGGACTGAGCGAGGCCACCGTCGACCGGGTCCTCAACGGGCGGGGCGGCGTGCGCGACAGCACCGCCCAGGAGGTCCGCCGCGCCATCGCCGACCTGGACCGGCAGCGCACCCAGGTCCGGCTGGTCGGCCGCACCTTCATGATCGACATCGTGATGCAGGCGCCCGAGCGGTTCTCCACCGCCGTACGCGCCGCCCTGGAGGCGGAGTTGCCGGCCCTGCACCCGGCCGTGGTGCGCTCGCGGTTCCACTTCCGGGAGACCGGCCCGGCCGAGGAACAGGTGGACGTCCTGGACCGGATCGCCCGGCGCGGCTCCCAGGGCGTGGTCCTCAAGGCCCCCGACGTCCCGGAGATCACCGCCGCCGTGGCCCGGCTGGTCGCGGCGGGCATCCCGGTCGTCACCCTGGTCACCGACCTACCCGCCAGCGCCCGCATCGGCTACGTCGGCATCGACAACCGGGCGGCCGGCGCGACCGCCGCGTACCTGGTGGGCCAGTGGCTCGGCGACCGTCCCGGCCATGTGCTCACCAGCCTCAGCAGCGGGTTCTTCCGCAACGAGGAGGAGCGCGAGATGGGCTTCCGCGGCGCGATGCGCGCCCGGCACCCGCAGCGCACCCTCGTCGAGATCGCCGAGGGACAGGGCCTGGACACCACGCAGTACGACCTCGTCCGCGCCGCCCTCGAAGGCGACCCGGACATCCGCGCGGTCTACTCGATCGGCGGCGGCAACATCGCCACCCTGCGCGCCTTCGCGGACCTGGGCCGCGAGTGCGCGGTGTTCGTCGCGCACGACCTCGACCACGACAACACCCGCCTGCTGCGTGAGCACCGCCTGTCCGCCGTGCTCCACCACGACCTGCGGCAGGACATGCGCGAGGCCTGCCACCTGGTGATGCGCGCGCACGGCGCGCTGCCGCCCGCCGGGCCCATCCTGCCGTCGGCGATCCAGGTGGTGACGCCGTACAACATGCCACCGCAGGCGGCGGCCGTGTGACGTCGGAGCTCTCCCGGGGCGTGACCCGGGCGTGTATCCCCGCTCGCCGGTCCGCGGCTCCCTACCGTCCTGGGCATGTGGAAATCGATCCCGGACGGCGGACCCGAGCGGCTGGTGGCGCTCGCCGACGGCGTCTTCGCCATCGCCATCACCCTGCTCGTTCTGGATCTGTCCGTGCCGCGGGACCTGAACTCCGAGCAGTACCACGAGGCGTTGCTGGAGCTGCTCCCCGACCTCGGGGCGTACGCGCTCAGCGTGGCGGTGCTGGGCGGGTTCTGGCGCGACCACCGCAGGATCTTTGGCGCCGTCCAGCAGGTGGACGGCCAGCTCGTCTTCGTCTCCCTGCTGGGCCTGGGCGTCGCGGCCCTGCTGCCCTTCCCCACCCGGCTGCTCTCCGACTACGGCAGCGAACCCGTCTCGCCCGCCCTCTACGCGACGGCGGTCGCCGCCCTCGGCGCCTGCCATCTGCTGCTGGGCGTCCTGCTGGCCAGGCGTCCCTGGCTGCGCGCCGAGGGCGCCCCCGAGACGGGCACCGGGCTTCAGCTGCTCGACCCCGCCGCGACCGTCGTAATCTTCCTGCTCACCGTCCCGCTGGCCGCCCTGGTGGGGTCCGCGGCCATGTACTGGTGGCTGGCCCTGATCCCCGTCAAGGTCTTGATCGGCCGACGCGTCCGCTGACGCGCTCGGTCACCGCCGCGCGTCCACGGCGACCCAGCCGCCGCTCTCCGCGGAGCGCGCCATCGCGTCCAGTACGACGGCGCTGTGCACGGCGTCCGCCGGCGTGGCCCCGTAGGGGGTGCCCTCGGCGACGGAGCGCAGGAAGCGGTACGCCTCGATCACCTTCAGGTCGTCGAAGCCCATGGCGTTGGCGGCGCCCGGCTGGAAGGCGGCGAACTCGCCGTGCCCCGGGCCGACGTACACCGTGCTCACGGGCTGGTCCTGGTAACCGGTTCCCCGGCTGATCCCCAGCTCGTTCATCCGCCGGAAGTCCCAGAACACCGCGCCCTTGGTGCCGTGCACCGCGAAACCGTAGTTGTTCTGCTCGCCGACCGAGACGCGGCAGGCCTCCAGGACACCCCGGGCGCCGGAGGCGAAGCGCAGCAGGCAGCTCACGTAGTCCTCGTTCTCCACCGGGCCGAGGACGCCGCCGGTGGCCCGGGAGTGGCCGGCGGTGGCGCCGGTGGGGCGGGCCCGCTCCGGGACGAAGACCGCCGTGTCGGCGGTGAGCGACGCGATGTCGCCGAGCAGGAAGCGGGCCAGGTCGGCGCCGTGCGAGGCCAGGTCGCCCAGCACCCCGCTGCCGCCGCGCTCCCGCTCGTACCGCCAGGTCAAAGCGCCCTCGGGATGCGCCGCGTAGTCGCTGAACAGCCGGATCCGGGCATGCGTGACCGTGCCGATCTCACCGGAGGCGATCAGCTCACGGGCGCTCTCCACGGCGGGTGCGTTGCGGTAGTTGAAGCCGACCGCGCCCTGCACACCGGCCTCGGCCACCGCGTCGGCGACCGCGCGGGCGTCGTCGGCCGTGAGGCCGACCGGCTTCTCGATCCAGAGGTGCTTGCCGGCCCGGGCCATCGCCACACCGATCTCGCGGTGCAGGAAGTTCGGCGCGGTGACGCTGACCGCCCGCACGCGCGGATCGGCGGCCACCTCGCGCCAGTCGCGGGTCGCCGAGGCGAACCCGAACTGCTCGGCGGCCTGCTCGGCCCGGCCGGGCACCTCCTCGGCGACGGTCACCAGTTCCGGACGCAGGGCGAGGTGCGGATAGTGGTGCGGCAGGCGGGCGTACGCCTGGGTGTGCACCCGGCCCATCCAGCCGAATCCGACGACGGCTACACCGAGCGTCCTCACCATGGCAGCGCCCCTCTTTGGACCGGTCCACATCACGTCCACGCCACCTTGGGTGCGCATTCCGCGAGGTGTCAACCCCTTTGACAACTCGGCGTGCCGCATGGAACGGTCCATGTCATGCGACGACCGCCGACCATCCGAGACGTGGCCGAGCACGCCGGTGTCTCCAAGTCGCTGGTCTCCCTGGTACTGCGCGGCTCCGACCAGGTCCGCCCGGAGAAGCGGGAGGCCGTGCTGCGGTCCGTGCGCGAGCTGGGCTACCGGCCCAACGCCGCCGCCCGCAGCCTCAGCGAACGCCGCAGCCGTACCGTCGGCGTCCTCCTGAACGACCTGCGCAACCCCTGGTTCGTCGATCTGCTCGACGGCCTGAACTCCCCGCTGCACGCGGCGGGGCTGCGCATGCTGCTCGCCGACGCCCGCCTCAACCGCCGTACCGACGACGACCTGACCGGCCCCTTCCTGGACCTCGGGGTCGACGGCCTGGTCGTCGTCGGCACACTGCCCGATCCGGCCGCGCTCGGCACGGTCGCCGCCGGCATCCCGGTCGTCGTCGCGGGCGCCCGCGACCCGGTGCCGCCCGGCGTCGACGTCGTCGCCGGTGACGACGGCAGGGGCACGCGTCTGGTCACCGAGCACCTCATCGGGCTCGGGCACCGGCGGATCGCGCACCTCGCCGGGTACGGCGCGGTCGGCGAGCTGCGCCGGAGGAGCTTCGAGACGACGATGCGGGCGCACGGCCTCGCCGAGTACGCCGTGGTCGAGCCCTGCGACCTGACCGAGGAGGGCGGTCACCGCGCCGCCGTACGGCTGCTCGCCCGCCCGGGGCGGCCCACCGCCGTCCTCGCCGCCAACGACATCGCCGCCGTCGGCGCCCTGTCGGCGGCCGAGGACCTGGGCCTGAGCGTGCCGGGCGACCTCTCCGTGACCGGCTACGACAACACCAGCATCTCCCGGCTGCGCCACCTGTGGCTGACCACCGTCGACAACGCCGGCCACGAGGTCGGCCGCCGTGCCGCCCGCTGCCTGCTCGACCGGATGGAGACGCCCGGGGGAGAGGGGCGGCTCCACCTCACGGTGCCGACGCTGGAGATCCGTGGCACCACCGCGCCGGCCGTCGCCTGATCGCCCCGATGCGCCGCGCCGGTCGCCGCCCTTGCGGGGCTGCACCCCCGTCGCGGGTTCATCCCCCGACTCCCGACGATGGCCGCCCTACAGGTGGGCCGCCCCACGGGTTGATCTCGTACGCCTTGCGCAGCGTCCGGTGCAGCGTCCACGTCGTCCGGTCGCCCTCGCGCAGCACCGCCATGTCACCGGGGCCGACGTCCAGCGTGGGCCCGCCCGCTCGTCTTCCACGGCGACGAGGCCCAGATCGGTGACTGGACCGAGCAGCACACGGTCTTCGTGCACGTGAGCAACCGGGGTGACCTGCCCCGGGCCCGCAAGCTCGCCGCGCTGATCGGCGGCGAGGTCCTGGGCGAGGCGCAGCTCGGCCGGTGATCCACGACGGCCGAAACCGCAAACGAAATGGTTGACCATCTTGTGTGCCTGGATGTACCGCGGCTCAGACGCGCGTCAGCTCCGCCGCCCCGAACGACACGTCGAACCGGTCGCACCAGATGCTCACGCTGGTGAAGGCCGCCGGATCGACACCGGCCGGGACCGCGTAGTTCTGGTCGCCCCTGTTCCCCTTGAGCCGGCCCAGGCTCTCGTACGCGCCGTCGTCGAACACCCGCCACCCGGCCGCGCCCTCCTTCACGGGCGCGTCCGTCAGCCACACCCGCAGGTCGGGTCCGTTGCTGGTGTTCAGGTCCGTCAGCCGCAGCACATGGGAGCCGTCGGCCAGCCGCAGCAGGCTGACCGTGCCGGTCGTGGCGTGCTCATGGCTGATCAGCTCCCCCCGGGCGACCGTCACGGGACCCGCGGAACGGCTCGGCGCGGGCGCGGGCGCCTCGGGGGAGCCCGCCGGGGCCGCCGGCGCCGCGGGCGCCGCCTCGCGCACGGTCTCGTCCACCCACAGCTTCCACGGCTGGAACCAGTAGAGCCCGACCGCCACGGCCGCCGTCACCACGACCGTCCCCATCGCCACCCAAAGCCCGCGCGGCTTCCCCATCCCCGTCCCCTTCCGTTCCGGCGAGGCCATTCAAGCCGCCCGCCCGGCCGGTCGGCGACCCCGGAGCGGATGACGAATTCCTTACGGCCGCCGAGAGGAAGGCCGCGGCGGGCGGCGCGAGGACCGACAGGCCTCAGCGCCCGGCGCGCACGCCGTCCAGGGCGATGGACAGGACGCGGTCGCGCTGGGCGTCGTCGGTGAAGTTCGTCGAGGTGATGCCGGCGACCATGCGCAGCAGGTCGCCGAACTCCATGTCCGCCCGCGCCGCTCCGGCCCGCTGGGCCCGCTCGAACAGCGGGGCGCCGGCCGCGTACATCGAGTCCCGGCAGGCCTGGAAGATCTCCGACTCGTCGTTGAGCGCCTCGCGGACCGCCCGCTTGGTCACGATGTAGCCGGTGAACCGGTGCAGCCAGGCCGTCAGCGCCTCCCACGGCTCGTGGTCGGCGACCTCCTGGGCGACCTGGCACAGGTCGTCGACCTCGCCCGCGTACACGCTCTCGAACAGGTGCCGACGGGTCGGGAAGTTCCGGTAGAGCGTGCCGATGCCGACACCCGCGCGGCGGGCGATGTCCTCCAGCGAGGCGTCGGCGCCGTGCTCGGCGAACGCCTCGCGGGCGGCGGCCAGCAGAGCGTCGTAGTTGCGGGCCGCGTCCTTCCGGTGGGGCCGCCGGGACGCGACGATCTCGCTGACGGGGAAAGTCTCCGCGGTCACCTGCTGCCTCCCGGGCGAAAACGTACGGATTGAAACGGAGGGTGGCCTCCGTTAGACTGGAGGAGTACCTCCACTTTAGCAGTGCGGGGTGCGTTCGTCGTGGGCACGTGCGGCCGCACGCGCCACGACGCCACGGCACCCCCTCATCGCCCTCGGCACGGGCCCCGGCGTCGCCGCCGCGCCCCTGCCGCCGCAACGTTCCCCGACCGCCCCGGCACCCCCTTGCCCGGAAGCCCGGAAGGCATTCGATGCCCCGTTCGTCCACTCGCCTCACCTTCGCGGTCCTCGCGACCGGTGCGGGCGTCTTCTCGATGCTGCAGTCGCTGATCGCGCCGGCCCTGCCGACCGTCCAGCACGCCCTGCACACCTCCCAGTCCACCGTGACCTGGGTCATGACGGCCTACCTGCTGTCCGCCTCGGTCTTCACGCCGATCCTCGGCCGCGTCGGCGACCTGATCGGCAAGAAGCGCACCCTCGTCGCCGTACTGCTCACCGTGCTGGCCGGGTGCCTGCTCGCCGCCCTCGCGCCCAGTATCGGCGTGCTGATCGTCGCCCGGGTGATCCAGGGCGTCGGCGGAGCGCTGTTCCCGCTGTCGTTCGGCATCATCCGCGACGAGTTCGCCCCGGCCGAGGTGAGCCGCAGCATCAGCAACCTGTCCGCCGTGATCGCCGCGGGCGGCGGCGTCGGCATCGTCGCCGCCGGGCCGATCGTGTCCGCGCTCGACTACCGCTGGCTGTTCTGGATTCCCGTCGCCGTCGTCGCGGTCACCGTGCTGCTCGCGGTGCGCCACGTGCCCGAGTCGCCCGACCGGAGCGAGGGCAGGGTCAACTGGCTCGGTGCCGTCCTGCTGTCGGCCTGGCTGGTGGCCCTGCTGCTGCCGCTCAGTCAGGCGGGCGTCTGGGGCTGGACCTCCGCCCGCGTCGTCGGGCTGTTCGCCGCCGCCGTGGCCCTGTTCGCGCTGTGGCTGTTCGCGGAGGCCCGCTCCCGCACCCCGCTCATCGACCTGGGCGTCATGCGCCTGCCCGCGGTGTGGACGACCAACACCGCCGCGCTGCTGTTCGGCGCCGGCATCTACGCGATCTGGTCCTTCCTCCCGGGGTTCGTGCAGACGCCCGCCTCGGCCGGGTACGGCTTCGGCGCGAGCGTCACCGCCGCCGGGCTGCTCATGCTGCCGATGCTGGTGGCGATGTTCGTCTCGGGCGTGCTGAGCGGCCGCCTGGAACCCGTGGTGGGCGCGAAGACGCTGCTGACCAGCGGCGCCGCGCTCGGCGCGCTGGCCTGTGGCTTCCTCGCCCTGTGGCACGACCGGCCGTGGCAAGTGGCCCTCGTCGCCGGTGTGTTCGGCCTGGGCATCGGACTCGCCTTCGCGTCAATGGCCAACCTGATCGTCGGCAGCGTGCCCGCCGCCCAGACCGGCGCCGCGACCGGCATGAACGCCAACATCCGCACCATCGGCGGATCCATCGGCGCCGCGGTCACGAGCGTCCTGGTCACCGGCCGCCTCCAGCCCTCGGGCCTGCCCCACGAGTCCGGCTACACCCAGGGCTTCGCGCTGCTGGCCGTGCTGTGCCTGGCCGCGGCCCTGGCCGCGCTCCTCGTCCCCGCCGGACGTCCCGGCCGCCCGGTCCGCTCCGCCGGCGAGTCCCCGGACACCGTCGCGGAGCCCGTCGTCCCCGCCGCGCGGGGCTGACACCGGCGACGCGCCACGTCGCCCGGTCCTCGCCCCGTCGGGGCCGTGGCGCCCATGGGGTAGGGTTTACCTGCACGTTCACGCGGTTCGCCGCGAGTACGTGCGACGGGACGTGGCGCAGCTTGGTAGCGCACTTGACTGGGGGTCAAGGGGTCGCAGGTTCAAATCCTGTCGTCCCGACGATGTGGACCGGCGGGTCCGCCGATGACGGCGGACCCGCCGGTCGCGTTCAGGGCCGCGTGGGCGCCCTGTCCTTTGGGCCCGGGCGCGCCCGCTGCGGGCGGAACCGCCGACGTGTGCGGAGCGGTCCGTCCGTCAGAACAGCAGGCTGATCAGAACAGCAGGCTGATCGGCTGGAGCAGCACGATGGCCACGACGGAGGCCAGGGACACGCCCACCGTGCACGTCTTCTGCTGGTCCTGCAGAAGATCCGGCAGATCCTGGAATGCTTCACCATCGAGCAGCCGGAGCTGAACCTCCAGCAGATCACCAAGGCCACCGGGCTGCCGGCCAGCACCTGCCAGCGCCTCGTGCACAACCTCATGCGCGAGGGTTTCCTGGACCGCACCGACGACACCTACCGCATCGGTCTGGGCCTGGTTCGCTGGGCGGCCCCCGGCACCTTCGGCCTGGACATGGTGCAGCTGACCCGCCCCGTGCTGAAGGACCTGCGCGACCGCACCGGGGAGACGGCCTGCCTCTACGTGCGGGACGGGGCGTTCCGCACGGTGGTGTCACTGGCCGACACCCGGCACGTGGTGATGCGGCTGTTCATGGTCGGCATGGTGATGTCCCTGCACGCCGGATCGGCGGGCAAGGTCTTCATGGCGTTCGACCCCTCCGCGCGGCGGGCCGCCGTCAGCCACGGCCTGACCCGGCACACCGCGCGGACGGTCGTCGACATCGACGTACTCGACCGGCAGCTGGAGGAGATCCGCAGGAGCGGCTTCTCGGCGAGCTTCGAGGAACGCGACCTGGGAGCGGCGTCGATCAGCGCGCCGGTGTTCGGCAGCAGTGGCGAACTGGTCGCGGCGGTCGGCATCGGCGCCCCGACGCAGCGGCTCACGCCCGCCGACGTGGGCAGGCTCGCCCCGGTCGTCGTGGAGGCGGGCGAGGAGGCCTCCCGCCGCCTCGGCCACCGTCCCGGCAGCCGCCTGGAGTCCATCCCCGCGAAGGGACCCTCGGGCCAGTGACGTCACCGGCACGACCGGGGCGGGAGCCCGCTCGCCGGGGCGCCGGACGCTCCGGTCGTCCCATGGCGTGGTCGGGGACCGTCACCCTCCCCCGAAGGTGACGGGCCCCGACCGCTCCCCCGGTGCCGGACTGTGGCCCAGGTGCCCGTGTGCGGGTTGTGCGGTCACCAGCACATGACCGCCGTTTCGCCAGGACCCCACGAGGAGTACAGGCGCACACGGACGAAGTAGCGGCGGCCCTTGACGAGCCGGGCCCGGACAGTGGCGTTGCCGGGGGTGCCCCCGTCGTCCTGTCCGGCCAGGTAACGCGGTTCGCCGTCCCGCTCCTCGAAGACGACGACGACGGCGTCGCTGTCGCCGAAGGTGCCCACCCGGTACGTGCGGGTCTCCGGCGGCTCCACGGTGAAGTCGGCCTGCTCGCCCGGCCCCAGACCGAGCGGCGCCGAACGGAACGGCACGAGCGCGGGCGGCAGCGGCGGGTCGGCCGGCGGGTACCAGCGCAGGACGAAGTCCTTGTCGAGGGCGGACAGCGAGCCGGGCGGGTTCAGTCCCCCGCGGAACTGCTCGGGCTCCAGGATCAGCCCCGGCGGGAACGGGTACTCCATGATCGACTGCGGGTCCCAGGCGGAGCCGTTCACCTCGTCCGGGTCGAGCTTGCGCAAAATGTTCGAGAAGGTCCGGTCGCGGTTCCAGAAGTTCGGCGGGCCCGCCAGCTCGTCGTACACGGCCTCGTCGTCCCAGTGGATGCCGGCGAACGGGCTCTGGTGCTCGTGCAGCATCCCGAGCGCGTGCCCGATCTCGTGCAGGGCCGTCCCGCGCTCCCCGGGCTCGGTCAGGTCCCAGCCGAAGTTCATCGTGCGTTCGTTCAGGCCGACCCGCAGCGCGTCCCTGCCGACGGTCGACCACGAGCCGTCGCCCGGCTGGAACCCGATCCGCAGCTCGGCCTCCGTCCGGTCGTCGACCTCGGCGAAGGTCAGGCCGATGCCCAGGCCCCGCCACTCCTCGAAGCACTCGCGGACGACGTCCTGCTGCTCCTTGGCGCCGCCCCAGGGCACCCGCCGCCGCTCCGCGGTCCCCGGGACGGGGATGACGGAGCCGTCGGTCTCGCCGGTGAAGAAGTAGTAGTGCAGGACTGTGCCGTTGACCCACATCCGGTTGCCGCCGCGGAGCGCACTGAGCCGCTCGGCGGTCAGCCCCGGTGCGAAGTCGGGGGCCGACGCCTGCGGGAGAGAGCAGTAGCGTCCGGGCATGCGCACAGACTGCCGTCGGCCGCGCCCGGGACGCCTGAGTCGGGGGCTACTCAAGTCGCCCTGTATCAAACCTGAGTAGTGCGGCTCTGGTTCACGTGATGACTTACGAACAGGATGCGAAGACCCTGGAACTGCCCTGGCCGTTCACCGGACGGGAGAACGAACTCGCGCTCGTCCGCCGCTCCCTGACCGCCGGTCGGCCCGGCATCGTGGTGACGGGGCCCGCCGGGAGCGGCAAGACCCGCCTGGTCGCCGAGGCCGTCCGCGGTACCGACTGCGCCAGGGCCGCCGGGACGCCCGACACCCGGGACATCCCCTTCGCCGCGTTCGCCCACCTCCTGCCCGAGCGGGTCACCCTGCACCGGGCGGTGCAACTGCTGTCCGGCGCAAGGCTGCTGTCGGTGGACGACGCACACCTGCTCGACGACGCCTCCGCCGCCCTGGTCCACCAGCTCGCCGTGCACGGCCGCACCCGTCTGCTGGTCGCCGCCACCGACGGCGCGCACGTGCCCGGCGCGGTGTCCCGGCTGTGGACCGGCGAACTGCTGCCTCGGCTCGCCCTGGAACCCCTGCCCGCCGAAGACACCGAGCAGCTCCTCACCGCGGGCGCGGGCGGCCCCCTGGAGCCGCTCACCGCGCACCGGCTGCACCGGCTGTGCCAGGGCGACCTGCGGCTGCTGCGCGACCTGCTCGGCGCGCTGCGCGACAGCGGACTGCTCACCCGCGTCGACGGCACGGACGAACGCGCCTGGCGCGGGCCGGTGCCGCTCACCGCGACCGTCCGCGACCGCATCGCGCCCGCCCTGCACCGCACCGCCCCCGACGAGCGCGAGACCCTCGACCGCCTCGCCTTCGCCGAACCCCTCCCGCTGCCGATGGACGCCCTCGACCTCGGGATCCTCGAACAGCTGGAGCACGACGCCCTGGTCCGGATCGGCGACGACGGCGCCGTCCACCTCGCCCACCCGCTGCTCGGCCCCGCCCTGCGGGCCACGGCCGGAAAACTGCGCGCGCGACGCCTGGCGGGCACGCCGGACCGGTACGACGCCGCGCTGGCCGCGGAACAGACGGCGCTGTCCCGGCGCGTCGAGCAGGCCGACGTACGGCCGCTGCCCACGCCCGTGGGGGAGTGGCTCGCGGCCGAGGGTGCCACGGTGCCTGCCGGGTACGCCGCCGTCCGGGCGCGGTTCGCGCGGCTGCGCGGCGAGCTGCGGGAGGCCGGGGCGTGGGCCAGGGAGGGCCTGCGCGGCGCGGCCGACGACGCGTCCTGCCGTGCCGAACTCGCCCTCGCCGCGGCCCAGTCGGGCGATGTGACCACCGGTGGGGAAGCCGCGGAGAGCCGTGCCGTGGCCGTCTGGGCGGCCGCCGCGCGCGGCGACCTCGACCGGGCGCTGGCCGCGGTCGACGCGGACAGCCCCTACGACGCCGTACGCCTCGGCGCGCCGGAGCACGCCACCGGCCGCCTGCGCGGCGTCTTCGCCGAGCACGCCGACGCGCTCGCCCGCGACGACGGGCCCGCGCTGGACCGGGCGGCCGAACGGCTGCAGGAGCGCGGGCTGCTGCTGTTCGCCGCCGAGGCGCACGCCCAGGCGGTACGGGCACACCGCGACCCGCGCGCCGCCCGCACCTCACGCACCCGCGCCGTCGCCCTCGCCCGGCGCTGCCAGGGCGCCCGCACCCCCGCCCTGTCCGGCCTGGCCCTCGGCGAACTCACCGCCCGCCAGCGCCAGATCGTCACCCTCGCCGCGGCCGGCCTCAGCAACCGCCAGATCGCCGAACAGCTCACCCTCTCCGTCCGCACGGTCGGCAATCACCTCTACAGCGCGTACGCCCGCCTCGGCGCCGGCGACCGGTCCGCCCTGCCGTGGCTGGTGGAACTGCCGGACGCGCGGCCTGCGTAGCCGTCAGGACAGGTCACGCCGCCCCGAACGCCGTGAACGCCCACCCCGTCGCCCGGTGGACGGCGTCGCCGGGGACGGCCGCGCGGGCGTCGCGCAGGGCTTCGGCCAGGGACAGGCCGGTGGTGAGGCCCTGGTGGAGGGCGAGCATCAGGGGGACCACGGCGGCGTCGTTGACGGGCGCGCTGCTCGCGACGACGCCCGCCGTGCCCAGCGGCAGCAACGCGGTGACGAGGCCGAGCAGTTCGTCGGCGCCGACCGAGGCGAGCCGGGCGGTGTCACAGCTGGAGAAGATGATGCGGTACGGGCTGCGGTCCAGGCGTTCGAAGTCGTGCACGATGAGCGGCCCGTCGGCCATCCGCAGCGCGGAGAACAGCGGGCTGTCCGCACGGAAGGTCCCGTGCGCGGCGATATGGGCGAGGGCGGCCCCGTCGAGTTCCTCCAGGACGCGCGGGACGCGGGCCTCGTCGTGCTCGAGCACGGTCGGCCTGCCGTACCCGTCGGCGACCTCGGGCACCTCCGCGCCGCCCGTCGCCAGCCCGGGCCCGCGGACCAGCACGTGCCGCCCGCCCGGCGGCGGCTCCGTCTCCCGGGCCCGCAGCCAGCTGCCGGCCGACGGCGACACGCTGTGCACCCGCTCCCGCAGCGACGGCAGCAGCGCCCACGGCACCCGGTGCAGCCGGGCCGGCGGCACCACCACGACCGGCCCGGACCCCAGGTGCGCGGCGGCCGGCCCGAGCAGCAGCTCCTCCAGCCGCCGCCCCGCCGCCTCCACCACCGGCAGCCGCCCCTCGGCGCCGGGGTGGGCGAGCCGCCGCAGGCCCGCCTGCACGTACTCCGCCTCGGTCTCCGCCTCCGCGAGCAGCCCCGCCTCGAACCGCCGCACCCGCCCCTGACCGCACAGCAGGACGTGCACGCGCCCGTCGAGCACGGCGAGTTCCACCAGCCGCGTCTCACCCAGCCGCGCCAGCAGCCGGCCCACGTCGAACCGGTCCCCGTCGCCGGGCGAGTGCCCCCGCATGTGCAGGGTCCGCGAGCGCACCTCCCGCTCCAGGCGCCGCTGTTCGCGTTCCAGCGCCGGCACCGGACGGCCCTCCATGCGGGCCGCCTCCGCGCGGGAGGCGATCTCCCGGAACGCGGTCAGGGAGCGCACCAGCGCCGCATCCGCCGGCGGCCGGGTGGGCGGCGCCGACAGCACCGTGGCCCGCCACCGCTCGCTCCACACCAGCAGCCGCCGCGGCCCCCCGCCGGCGAGGCTGGCCCGCTGCGCCAGCGCGGCCAGCTCCGCACCCTGCTCCGTGGCGCGCGCCCGCAACTCCGAGGCGCCGAGCGTCATCCGATGGTCGTCCAGCACGTCGAGCCCGCGCCGGCACGCCTCCAGCACCCCGCGGCTCGAACCGGCGGCACGCGCGCGCAGGGCCTGCGCCGCCCAGCCGGTCATCCGGGCCGGCGGCGGCCCTGTGTGCCGGCTGCGGGCGGCGACCGCGAGGTGCCGCTCGGCGTCCGTGCGCCAGCCCAGGCTCAGCGCGATCCGGCCCGCGAGCAGCGACGCCTCGGGCGCGGCCGGGGCCCCGAACGCGGCCAGCTTCTCGGCCACCGCGGCGGCGTCCGCGACCAGCCGGCCCGAACGGCGCCCGGCGGCCACCCGGGCCTCGATCAGCACCAGCCGGGCGTGCGTCTCCCACCAGGTGCGCCGCTGCGCGGCGAACAGCCGTACGGCCAGCGCCGCCCGGGCGATCGCGGTGTGCGGATCGCCCGCCAGCCGCGCCGCGCGCGCGGCGACGAGCAGCAGCTCCGCCTTGCGGGTGGACTGCCCGCCGATGCCGTCCAGCACGCCGATCGCCGCGTCGGCCTCGGCCAGTGCCTCCGGGGCCAGCCCGGCCGCCATCAGCACCTCGCAACGGCGGATGTCGAGCATGAACGACGGCGTGCCGAGCTTGGCGTACCGCTCCTGCGCCTCGTCCAGCAGCCGCAGCGCCGCCGGGATGTCGCCGGAGCGGAACGCGGCGAGGCCCCGGCTCTCCACCGCGTCCGCCTTGTCGTGTTCCTGCCCGGTGGTGTCCCACAGCCGCTCGGCCGCCGTGAAGTCGGCGTCGGCCCGCTCCACCGAACCCAGCGCCAGGTGCACGGTCGCCCGCAGGGTCAGCGCCCGTGCCGTCCAGATGACGTCCTCCGCCTGCCGCAGCACGGGAATCGCGCGGCGTACGTCCTCCAGCGCCTCGCGGTGATGCCCCAGCACCCACCACACGTAGGCGCGGCGGTACAGCACCCGCGCGCGCGTGTGCCCCGTGCCGCGCAGCACGCCCCGCTCGAACGCGGCCAGGCCCTGCCGGGTGCGGCCCGCGTGCACCAGTGCGACGCCGAGCGTGCCGAGGACGTCGGCCTCCCGCTCGGCCGACTCCGCGCGCGCCGCCAGATCGCGGGCGCGGCGCAGGTGGTCCAGGGCGATCCGCAGATCGCCGAAGTCCCGCTGCCAGATGCCGATCACCTGGTGGGCGACGGACGCGTGCAACGGCGGCGGGTCCGCGCCGAGCACCCGCCGAGCCCCTGCCAGCGCGTCGTTCGGAGCGGCGAACACCATCGGCAGCAGTTCGAGAACCGAGTCGCTTCCCGCTGTCACCCCACGGATCGTAGTGGCCCCGGAACCATGCCACACGGGTTTGTCTCTGTATCAAGCAGCGGCCCGGCCGCTCTAGTTGTCGACCAAGCCCGAGGAGGGGGACCGCCATGGCACCACAGCGATTCCGCGAGCAGTTCGACCACATCCAGCGTTCGATGCCCGACGTGCCGTTGGTGATGGGGCCGGACGACTCCGCGGAGTTCCTGTACGAGAAGGGCGTCGTCCTCGTCCGTGACGGCGAGGACGCCCGGACGGTGGAGGACACCGTGCGCGCCTACTTCACCGAGGCCCCCGACCTCAACCAGGACCACGTGCGCCGGGTGAGCCCGCGGACCAACCGCACCGGCGTCACCCGCATCAGGGTCGGTGACCCCGGCGAGGGCGGCCGGCAGGGCGACCGCACCGTCGCGCACGCGCTGCGGGCCGTGCAGGAGCGGGAGGACCGGGCGGGGCGCCGGCTGGTCAGCCGGAACCACGTGGTGCACATCGCCCCCGTCAACGCGTGCCCCGGTGACGAGCCGGTGCCCGCCCCGGCGGCCTCGGCCCCCAATCCGTCGCCGGCCGAGGCGGTCCACGACCCGGAGACCGCGGTCGGCGTCCTGGTCGTCGACACCGGACTCATGCACGACTACCGCTCCTGGCACCAACTGGCTCACGTCGACGGCGACCTCGCACTCGAGGAGACGGACGCCGAGGGCATGCTGAAGCAGTACGTCGGCCACGGCACGTTCATCGCCGGGATCGTCGCGTCCGTGGCGCCCAACACGAACGTCACGGTGCTGGGCACCCTCAACGACGTCGGTGCCGTCCTGGAGTCGGAGTTCGGCGAGAAGCTCTTCGAGGCCGTCGACCGGCACGGCTGGCCCGACATCATCAGCCTCTCCGCCGGCACCCCCAACGGCCGCACCGACGGGCTGCTCGGCCTGGACGCCTTCATGGAGGAACTGCGCGACCGGCGCACCCTGCTCGTCGCCGCCGCCGGCAACAACGGCAGCGCCACCCCGTTCTGGCCGGCCGCCTACGCCTCCCTGCCCGAGTACGCCAACTGCGTGCTGTCGGTCGGAGCGCTGCGCAGCGACGGCGCGTTCGGCGCCTGCTTCTCCAACCACGGCACCTGGGTGCGCGCGTACGCCCCGGGCGAGCGCCTCGTCGGCGCCCTCACCGGCTTCGAGCAGCCCGTCCCGTACGTCTACCAGCACTCCACCTACGACGCCTGCCGGTACGGCTTCGCGTACGCCTGCACCTGCCAGTCACCCCGGCACACCGGCGTGCTGAGCGAGCAGCAGCAGTCGACCGGGAGCGAGCCGGACCAGGTGGTGTTCGAGGGGTTCGCGCGCTGGAGCGGCACCTCCTTCGCCACCCCCGTGGTCGCCGGGATGATCGCCGACCACATGGTCGCCCACAAGGAGACCGACCCGCGCGCCGCCGGACAGCAACTGCTCGCCGCCAACACCGGGTTCGCGGACGTGCACGGCGAGTCCGTGCCCGCCCTGCGCCCGCCGACCTGGCGTCCGGAGCCGGCCGACCCCGCCGGAGCCGGGACGTGACGGCGCTGACGGTCCCCGCCACCGCGTACGATGACGTGCCGTACACGAGGGGTGGCACCGTGGACCGTGCAGATGTCGGCGCGCTCGTCCAATCCGCCGTCGACGGCGACGCGGCGGCATGGAAGGCGCTGGTGGAAGGGCTCAGCCCGCTGGTGTGGTCGGTCGTGCGCGCCCACCGGCTCTCCGACGCCGACGCGCACGAGGTCTACCAGACCGTCTGGTTCCGCTTCGCCCAGCACCTGGGGCGGATCCGGGAACCGCAGAAGGCGGGGGCCTGGCTGGCGAGCACGGCGCGGCACGAGAGCCTGAAGGTGCTCAAGAGCCTGCGCCGGACGACACCGACCGACGATCCCCAACTGCTGGACCGGGTCAGCGAGGACCGTACGCCCGAGCAGACGGTGATCGATTCGGAGGAGGCGGCCGCCGAGAGCGAGCGCATCCGCCGGCTGTGGCAGGAGTTCGAGGAACTGGGGGAGCGCTGCCGGCAGTTGCTGCGGGTCCTGATGGCCTCGCCGCCGCCCAGTTACCAGGAGGTGTCCGCCGCCCTGGGCATCGCCGTCGGCAGCATCGGGCCGCTGCGCCAGCGCTGCCTGCGCCGCCTGCGGGCCCGACTCGACGCACGGGGAGCATCGTGAACGCCCACCGCGAGGACGACTTCGACGGCCGTGAAGGCGCCCTGGAGGACGCGGAGTTCGACGTCGGCCCGCTGGAGGAGGAGCTCCGTGGCGCCGCCGCCGTCCTGGACCCGGTGCCGGCCGAGCTGCGCCGCATCGCCGTCGACGCCTTCGCGCTGCACGACCTGGACGCCCGGCTCGCCGAGCTGACCTTCGACTCGCTGGTCGACGCCATCCCCGTCCGGGGTGTGACGGACGTGCCGCGGATGCTGACCTTCCGCAGCGGTGAGCTGACCGTCGACGTCGAGGTGACCGCCGAGGGCCTGATGGGGCAGGTGCTGCCGCCCCAGCCGGCCCGCATCGAGGTCCTGGGCGGCCCCCAGCCGGCCGCGCCGGACACGCTCACGGCCGACGCCATGGGCCGCTTCGCCAGTGTCGTGGCGCCCTCCGGTCCCTTCGCGCTGCGGCTGCGCACCGGCGGGGAGGTCGTCGTCACGGAGTGGCTGCGGGCCTGACCCCGCAGGCGGGACTCACCAGGTGCAGGGCAGGTCGACCGGGCCCCGGATCATGGTCTTCCGGCGCCAGGCGACCTGCTCCGCCGGGACGGCGAGCCGCAGCCCCGGCAGCCGCGCCGGCAGGGTGTCGACGAGCAGTTCGGTCAGCGTCCGGGCGAGGACGGCGCCCGTGCAGTGGTGCGGACCGTTGCCGAAGGACAGGTGCGGGCGGCGCGTCACCTCGGCGCGGCCGAAGCGCGGATCGTTGGTGATCGCCCGCAGGTCGTCGTAGCGGGTGGCCAGCCACGCCCAGCCCTCGCCGAACGGCAGCTGGATGCGCGTGAGGGGCCCCTCGCGCATGAGGTCCGTCAGGACCGGGTCGAACCGGGTCCCCTCCAGGTCGGGCGTCGGCCATGGCCGTACCGGCGGCCGTGCCCGCTCCGTCAGCCCGGTGGTCTCCTCGGCCATGCCCCCACCCTCACCGTCGCGGGGCCGCCTGTCACGCGGGGATGCCCCAACCGGTGGTCACCGGGTGACGTCGTCCACCAGCCGGGCCAGTGCCGTGGCGAGCCGGGACAGCCCCGTTCCGGCCGGTCCGCCCGGCTCGGTCATGTAGGTGTCCCGGCGGATCTCCACCATCAGCGCCGACACGCGCGGCTCGCCGCCGTAGTGCCTCAGGGGCACGTACGTCCCGCTGAACGGACTGTCGAGTCCCACCTCCCCGACCGGCGCGAAGGCCGCCCGGGCCGCCGCGAGCAGCGTGGGCGGGGTGTGGAAGGAGTCGGTCCCGAGGCAGACGGCCGGCCGCGGCCCGTCCCCGTGCAGCTCGTACGGCAGTCGAGCGGTCGGATAGGAGTGCACGTCGAGGATCACGACGCGGCCGGCGGCGGCCAGCCTTTCGGCGACGGCGTCGGTCATCGCCCGCGCGTAGGGCCGGAAGTACCGCTCGACCAGGGGCGCCGGATCGAAACCCTCGGCGCGCAGCGCATCCCGATGCGTGGTCCGCGTGTACACCGCGCCCATGCCGGCGGCGAGCATCTCCTCGCGCTCGTCCGGGAACCGCTCGGGGTCGACGACCAGCCGTGACAGCCGGTTGACGAACCGCCAGGGCGTCACTCCGGCCGCCTCGGCCGCCTCGGCGGCGATCCGCTCGGTGTGGGCGTCGGTGATGTGGTCCAGCTCCCGCTCCAGCGCCTCGTCGTCCAGCAGGAGGCCCGCGCGCACGTCGTCCGGTATGCGCCGGGCGGAGTGCGGCACGTGCAGGATCACGGGCGAGTCGCCGGCGCCGGGCAGCAGCTCGAAGGGGGAGGGCGTGGGGCGGGTCATCGTCGGCTCCGGTGGTCGTCGTCGCGGCGCCTGCGGGGGGTCGCGGAGCGGGGCGGCAGACTGCGCACATGGGTGCGGACGCGGGCCATGAGGTCGCCCAGGGTCCGCACGTCCTGGTCGGTCAGCGGTTCGAACAGCAGACGGCGGGCGACCTGGACGTGGCCCGGGAGCACCCTGTCGACCAGGGCGCGCCCGGCGTCCGTGACGGTGACCAGCGTGGCGCGCTGGTCGTCGGGGCTGGGGCCGCGGGTGATCAGGCCGGCCCTCTCCAGCAGCCCGGCCTGATGGGTCAGACCGCTGCGGCTGTAGACGACCCCGTCGGCCAGCTCGGTCATGGTCAGGCTGCCCTCGCCGTGGGCGAGGCGGGCCAGGAGCTGGAACTGCACGTAGCTGATGTCGCCCTCCGCCCGCAGCTGCCGCTCGACCGCGTGCTGGAGCAGGCTGACCGCCTCCATGAGCGCGAAGTAGGTCTCCAGTTGTGCGGGTGCCAGCCCGTCGCTCTCGGCCATCTCCGCAGCATAGGTATGTCGAGTTCGAAGCAGTGACCGGCGACGACGTGACCGGCGATGGCGTGACCGGCGTCACGACAAACAGGGAATTGCTTCGACTTCGAAGACCACACCGTCACCCGGTCACCACGCTCACCGACGAGCGCTTCGACGTCGTCCTCAACCTGGTGCCCACCTCGCCGGAGGAGACAGTGGCCCTCGCGGGCCTCGTGCGGCCGGACGGGGTGCTGCTGAGCACGACGACCCCGATCCCCGACACCGTCGGCGTGCGCGCGGTCTCCGTCTTCGTCCGCGGCGACGCGGAGCAGCTCGCCGAACTCGTCGGCCGGGTCGACGCCGGGACGCTGTCCCTCGACGTCGCCGAGCGGGTCGCGCTCGCGGACCTGCCGTCGGTGCACGCGCGCAGCGACGCGGGGACGCTGCACGGCAAGACCGCGGTGACGGTCTGAAGGCTCGTACACGGCTCCGCCCCGGCCGGACGGTGCACCGGTCGGGGCGGAGACGGACACGGGCGGCCCTGGTCGGGCCGGGGCGTCAGCTCAGGGACGCGAGGGCCTCGTTCCAGGTGGCCGACGGACGCATGACCGACGCCGCCTTGGCCGGGTCGGGCTGGTAGTAGCCGCCGATCTCGGCCGGCTTGCCCTGCACGGCGACCAGCTCGTCCACGATCTTCTGCTCGTTCGCGGTGAGCGTCTCGGCGAGCGTCGCGAAGGCCTTCGCCAGCTCGGCGTCGTCGGTCTGCCGGGCCAGCTCCTGCGCCCAGTACAGGGACAGGTAGAAGTGGCTGCCGCGGTTGTCGATGCCGCCGACGCGACGGGTCGGGGACTTGTCCTCGTTGAGGAAGGTCGCCGTTGCGCGGTCGAGCGTGTCCGCGAGGACCTTCGCGCGGGTGTTGCCGGTGGCGGTGGCGTACTGCTCCAGGGACGGCACCAGTGCGAAGAACTCGCCCAGCGAGTCCCAGCGCAGGTAGTTCTCCTTGACCAGCTGCTGGACGTGCTTCGGCGCGGAGCCGCCGGCGCCGGTCTCGAACAGGCCGCCGCCCGCCATCAGCGGGACGACCGACAGCATCTTGGCGCTGGTGCCCAGCTCCAGGATCGGGAACAGGTCGGTGAGATAGTCGCGCAGCACGTTGCCGGTGACCGAGATGGTGTTCTCGCCGCGGCGGATGCGCTCCACCGACAGCTTGGTGGCCTCGACGGGGGCCAGGACGCGGATGTCCAGGCCCTCGGTGTCGTGCTCCGGCAGGTAGGCGTTGACCTTCTCGATCAGGTTGGCGTCGTGGGCGCGGGTGGCGTCCAGCCAGAACACCGCCGGGTCACCGGTGGCGCGGGCGCGGGTGACGGCCAGCTTGACCCAGTCCCGGATCGGCGCGTCCTTGGTCTGGCAGGCGCGGAAGATGTCACCGGCGGAGACGGTCTGCTCGATGACGGCGTCGCCGTTCCGGTCGACCAGGCGGACGGTGCCCGTGGTCGGGATCTCGAAGGTCTTGTCGTGGCTGCCGTACTCCTCGGCCTTCTGCGCCATGAGACCGACGTTGGGCACGGAGCCCATGGTCGCCGGGTCGTAGGCGCCGTTGGCGCGGCAGTCGTCGATCACGGCCTGGTAGACGCCGGAGTACGAGGAGTCCGGCAGCACCGCGAGGGTGTCGTGCTCCTGGCCGTCCGGGCCCCACATGTGGCCGGAGGTGCGGATCATGGCCGGCATGGACGCGTCGACGATCACGTCGGACGGCACGTGCAGGTTGGTGATCCCCTTGTCGGAGTCGACCATGGCCAGCTCCGGGCCCTCGGCGAGCTCGGCGTCGAAGGAGGCCTTGATCTCGGCGCCCTCGGGCAGGGACTCGAGGCCCTTGAAGATGCCGCCGAGACCGTCGTTCGGGGTGAGGCCGGCCGCGGCGAGCTTGTCGCCGTACCGCGCGAACGTCTTCGGGAAGAAGGCGCGCACCACGTGACCGAAGATGATCGGGTCGGAGACCTTCATCATCGTCGCCTTGAGGTGCACGGAGAACAGCACGCCCTCGGCCTTCGCCCTGGCGACCTGCGCGGTGAGGAACTCGCGCAGCGCGGCGACGCGCATCACGGAGGCGTCGACGACCTCGCCCGCCTGCACGGGCACGGACTCGCGCAGGACGGTGGTGGAGCCGTCGTCGCCCTTGAGCTCGATCCGCAGGGTGCCGGCCTCGGAGATCACCACGGACTTCTCGGTGGAGCGGAAGTCGTCCACGCCCATGGTGGCCACGTCGGTCTTGGACTCGGGGGACCAGGCGCCCATGCGGTGCGGGTGGGACTTGGCGTAGTTCTTCACCGAGGCGGGGGCGCGGCGGTCGGAGTTGCCCTCACGCAGGACCGGGTTCACCGCCGAGCCCTTGACCTTGTCGTAGCGGGCGCGGATCTCGCGCTCCTCGTCGGTCTTCGGGTCGTCCGGGTAGTCCGGCAGCGCGTAGCCCTGGCCCTGGAGCTCGGCGACCGCGGCCTTCAGCTGCGGAATGGACGCCGAGATGTTCGGCAGCTTGATGATGTTGGCCGCGGGCGTCTTGGCGAGCGCGCCCAGCTCGGACAGGGCGTCCGGGATGCGCTGGTCCTCGGTGAGGTACTCCGGGAACACCGCGATGATGCGGCCGGCCAGCGAGATGTCCCGCGTCTCCACGGCGACACCCGCCTGCGAGGCGTACGCCTGGACCACCGGCAGGAAGGAATACGTCGCCAGGGCCGGGGCCTCGTCAGTGTGCGTATAGATGATGGTCGAGTCAGTCACCGGGTGCTCCGCTCCACGTCTGCAACATTGCTCGACATCAAGATATCTCGTGCCGGCGGCCCACTCGACAGGGGTCCGCGCGGATTTCGCACCGCAGGCTCCCCGCTCGCCGCCCCGGCGGGCCGCCGCCCCCGCACCCGGCGCCCGGTGGCCGTCGGCGCGACCGCACAAGGCGCAGGTCACCGGGCGTGTCGCGGGCGGCCGACCACCCTCGCGCGCTCGGCCGCTGCGCACCTCAGTCGACGTGCAGGGACGCCGCGTCCTCCGTCTCCCCGGCGCCCCGCTGCTGCGGGATCACCACCGCGCCCTGCTGCAGCGACACCGTCCGCGTGGGCGCCGGGATGCGGATGCCCTCGTCGCGGTACCGCTTGTGCAGCCGCTTGATGAACTCGTGCTTGATCCGGTACTGGTCGCTGAACTCGCCCACGCCCAGGATGATCGTGAAGCCGATCCGCGAGTCGCCGAAGGTGTGGAAGCGGACGGCCGGTTCGTGCTCCGGTACGGCTCCGTCGATCTCGTTCATCACCTCGGCGATGACCTCCATGGTCACCCGCTCGACGTGGTCCAGGTCGCTGTCGTAGGCCACGCCCGCCTGGACGAGGATCGTCAACTGCTCCTCGGGCCGGTTGTAGTTGGTCATGTTCGTCCCCGCGAGCTGGCCGTTGGGGATGATGACCAGGTTGTTGGAGAGGTTGCGGATGGTGGTCTGCCGCCAGTTGATGTCGGTGACATAGCCCTCCTCGCCGCTGCTCAGCCGGATGTAGTCGCCGGGCTGGACGGTCCGCGAGGCGAGGATGTGGATGCCCGCGAACAGGTTGGCGAGGGTGTCCTGCAGGGCGAGGGCGACGGCCAGACCGCCGACGCCGAGGGCGGTCAGCAGCGGGGCTATGGAGATGCCCAGCGTCTGCAGCATCACCAGGAAGCCGATGGCCAGCACCACGACCCGGGTGATGTTGACGAAGATCGACGCCGAGGCGGCGACCCCGGAGCGGGACTGGGCGACCGTCCGCACCAGCGCGGCGACCGCCCGTGCCGCCGACACCGACACGACGAGGATGAACAGCACCGTCAGCGACTGGTTGACGTGGTGCTGGACGGTCCGGGTCAGCGGCAGCACCGCTCCGGCGGCCGCCGCGCCGCCCACGATCGCCCCCCACGGCACCACGGTGCGCAGGGCGTCCACGATGACGTCGTCGCCGCCCCAGCGCGTCCGCAGGGCGTGCTTGCCCAGCCAGCGCAGCAGCATGCGCAGCAGGAACGCCGACAGCAGCCCCGCCGCCAGGGCGATGCCGGCGAGCATGAGGTCGTCCAGGGTCAGCGTGCGGGTCATCGGTCACCTCCGGGGAAACAGTCCGCGTCGTACCGGATGTGAAGTCGCGTCACGTAGTCACCTGCTCGAAGACGGAATGTGCGAGCGCGCCGGCCACCACTGACGGGTCGGCGCGCTCGCTCATCCTGCCGTATCTGGCAGGCCTGTTCGTACCCGGCCCGTGGGCCCGGTCGCGCGGCTGGGACGAACTCCTCGGTGAGTCCGACCTGTTCGCGCGTCGGTTGGCACGCGGCCGCGGCCGGGGTTTCCGGTACGAACGGCGGGCGACGTACCACCACGCGGTGGCGAGGACGCCTACGACGAACAGGGCGACCGACGCGTGGCTCCGGCGTGTTCGCCGTCGGCGACGTCGTGCACGCGGTGGACCGGGCGCCGGCCGTGGCGCGCGAGGGCGTGCGCGCGGCCAGGCGGTCCTCGCCGGACTCGGCCTCACCCGTCCGTGAACGAGCCGTGCCGGCCGGCCCCCGCGGCGAAGCGGGCGGCACCCTCCAGGCTCTCCGCCAGCACGCCCGTGCCGTGGCGGAGTTCACCACGCAGCGCCGCCCTCTCGTCCAGACCGTCCTGCTCCAGCACCGAGGCGCGGTCGGCGCGCAGGCAGGCCTGGGGGAAACGGGCGATCGTGGCGGCGAGTTCCTCCGCCTCGGCGCGCGCCCGGCCGGTGGGGACGAGGCGGTTGGCGAGGCCGATGTCGTAGGCCTCTCGGGCGGGCACCGGACGGCCCGTGAGAATCATGTCCAGGGCGCGGCCGGTCCCGATCAGCCGGGGGAGCCTTACCGTGCCGCCGTCGATGAGCGGCACGCCCCAGCGGCGGCAGAAGACCCCGAAGACGGCGTCCTCCTCGGCGACCCGCAGATCGCACCACAGGGCCAGCTCGAGGCCGCCCGCGACGGCGTGCCCCGCCACGGCGGCGATGACCGGCTTGGTCAGCCGCATGCGGGTCGGCCCCATCGGCCCGTCGCCGTCCTCGGCGACCCGGTTGCCGCGCCCGGTGCCGATCGCCTTGAGGTCCGCCCCGGCGCAGAACGTGCCGCCCTCACCCCACAGCACCGCCACCCGCGCCTCGTCGTCGGCCTCGAACGCGCGGAAGGCGGCGGCGAGCTCGGCCGCCGTCGGGCCGTCCACCGCGTTGCGGGCCTCCGGGCGGGCGAGGACGACGGTGGTGACGTGCTGCTGGCGCTCGACACGGACCGGCATGGCGGGCCCCCTTCGTTTCGTCGGGGGCAGCACGTTACTGGCTCAGATCACCTTCAGCCGGACCAGAGTGCCCAGCGTCAGCGCCCCCGGAAGCAGCGGCAGCCAGACGGTGATGACGCGGTACGCCAGGACCACCGCGGTGGCCACGGCGGCCGGGCTGCCCGCCGCGATCAGCGCCACGATCAGCGCCGCCTCCACGGAGCCGAGCCCGCCCGGCGTGGGCACCACGGCGACGGCGACGGTCGCGGCCAGATACGCCACCACGATGTGCCACAGCGGTATGTCCAGCCCCAGCGCCAGCCCCACCGCGACCAGCCCGGCCGCCTGCAACGCGGGGAACGCCAGCGAACCGCCCCACAGGGCCAGCGCCCGCGACGGACGGGTGTGCACCGACCGTGCCTCGCCCAGTGCCGTGCGCAGGAAGGACACGACGGCCCTGCGCAGCCGTCCGAAGAGCAGCAGCACGGCCGCCGCCAGGACCGTGACCGCGCCCAGCCCGAGCAGCAGCGGGCCGGCCGCGGCGTCCGGCAGCAGGGTGCCGAGCCGCAGCGCGCCGGGGAAGGCGATCAGCAGCACGGCCAGCATGCCGACCCGGGCGATGCTCTCGGCGAGCACGTACAGCGCCAGCGCGGCCGAGGAGCGGGCCGGCGGCAGCCCGCACACCGTCATGAACCGCAGGTTGACCGCGCTGGAGCCCAGTCCGGTCGGCAGCATGTGGTTGGCCGCCGTCGCCGCGACCTGCGTGGCGAGCAGCCGCAGGCCCGGCAGCCGCTCGACGACCGCGCCCTGCCGGGTCACCGCCATGGCGACCCAGGTCAGACAGGTGGCGCCGCCCGCGGCCAGCAGCCACGGCCACTTGGCCGTCGCCAGATGGTGGAAGCCCTCGGCGAGCACGTCGTGGTGCCGCACCGCCGGATACGCCACGAAGGCGACCGGGAGCAGGCCCAGCACCAGCTGGAGGGGCATGCGTCCGGGGCGCCGTCCCGCGGGTCGTCGTTCTGCCGCTGTCACACTTCCAGAGGTTCTCCGAACCGCCTCAACTGCGGGTTGCGGAAGCGGGGACGGCGCATTACGTACGGGGAGCGAGCCGACAACGATCTGCCCGGAGGCCCCTACGAGGCGCTTGACCTCAAGGTTGGTCGAGGTTCTACGTTCGACGGTATGAGTATGGAGACCACGGCGTGGACGCAGCTGCACAGCGTCATGAACGCCACCGAGGAACGCCGCCCCTTCGACCGCGCCACGCTGCGCCGCATCGCCGCGTTCGCCCGCCCGCACCGGGCCCGCATCGCGCTGTTCGTGCTGCTCGGGGTCGCGACCGCGCTGCTCGCCGTCGCGACGCCGGTCCTCGCCGGACGCGTCGTCGACGTGATCGTGAGCCACGGCGACGAGCGGACCGTCGTCCGGCTCGCACTGCTGATCGCGCTCATCGCGGTGGTGGAGGCGGCGCTCGGCATCCTCGGCCGCAGGCTCTCGGCGGCGCTCGGGGAGGGACTGATCCTCGATCTGCGCACGGCCGTGTTCGACCACGTGCAGCGCATGCCGGTCGCCTTCTTCACCCGCACCCGTACCGGCGCCCTCGTCAGCCGGCTCAACAACGACGTGATCGGCGCCCAGCGGGCGTTCAGCAACACGCTGTCCGGGGTGGTCAGCAACGTCGTCACGCTGGTGCTCACCCTCGCCGTGATGCTCACCCTCTCCTGGCAGGTCACCCTGCTCGCGCTGGTGCTGCTGCCGGTGTTCGTGGTCCCGGCCCGGCGGATGGGCGCCCGGATGGCCCGGATGCAGCGGGAGGCGGCGACGCTCAACGCGGCGATGGGCACCCGGATGACGGAGCGCTTCTCGGCGCCCGGCGCGACGCTGGTCAAACTCTTCGGCCGCCCCGAGGAGGAGTCGGACCAGTTCGCCGTCCGGGCCCGCCGGGTCGCGGACATCGGCATTCGCACTGCGACCGCGCAGTCGGCGTTCATCACCGCCCTGACCCTGGTGTCGGCCCTCGCCCTGGCCCTGGTCTACGGGCTCGGCGGCTGGTTCGCCCTGCGCGGCACCCTGGAGCCCGGAGCCGTGGTGGCCCTCGCGCTGCTGCTGACCCGCCTGTACGCGCCGCTCACGGCGCTCGCCGGGGCGCGCGTGGAGGTGATGAGCGCCCTCGTCAGCTTCGAGCGCGTCTTCGAGGTGCTCGACCTCAGGCCGCTCATCGAGGAGAAACCGGACGCCGTCGAGGTGCCCGACGGGCCGGTGGCGGTCGAGTTCGACGACGTCCGCTTCGGCTACCCCGCCGCCGACAAGGTCTCCCTCGCCTCGCTGGAGGAGGTGGCCGCCCTCGACGACCGGGGCGGCGCCGGGGTCCTGCACGGCATCTCCTTCCGCGCCGAACCCGGGCAGACCGTCGCCCTCGTCGGCTCCTCCGGCGCGGGCAAGTCGACGATCGCCCAGCTGCTGCCGCGCCTGTACGACGTCGACGGGGGCGCCGTCCGCGTCGGCGGCGCCGACGTCCGCGACCTGACCGCCCGCTCCCTGCGGGCCACCGTCGGCATGGTCACCCAGGACGGCCACCTCTTTCACGACACGGTCCGCGCCAACCTGCTGCTCGCCCGGCCCACCGCCACCGACGAGGAGCTGTGGGACGCCCTGCGCCGGGCCCGCCTGGACGCCCTGGTCCGCGCCCTGCCCGACGGCCTCGACACCGTGGTCGGCGAACGCGGCTACCGCCTGTCCGGCGGCGAACGCCAGCGCATGACCATCGCGCGGCTCCTCCTGGCCCGCCAGCGGGTGGTGATCCTGGACGAGGCCACCGCCCACCTGGACAACACCTCGGAGGCGGCCGTGCAGGAGGCGCTCGCCGAGGCGCTGCAAGGTCGCACCGCCCTCGTCATCGCCCACCGGCTGTCCACGGTGCGGGCCGCCGACCTGATCCTCGTCCTGGAGGACGGCCGGGTCGTGGAACGGGGCACGCACGAGCAGTTGTTGACGGCTGGCGGGCGGTACGCGGAGCTGTACCGGACGCAGTTCGAGGAGCGGGCGGGGGAGATGGCGCAGACGGCGGTGTAGGCAATCACACGCGTGCCCGGCCGGGCTACGGATCGCGCCGTCGCTGCACACTTCACCCGCTTCGCGGCGCCTGTGGTGAGGCCGCCCCGCCCGTCCGGCCGTTGCCGCCACGGGCGCCGGCCGGCGGCGCGCCGCACACTGCCATGCCGTCACCCGGCTCGCGTCGGGCCACGGCGTCGTACTCGCGACAGGACGCACGCCAACTCCTCTGCCCTCGGTGGCTCGTGGGCACCCGGCCACCGCAGGCGCGGACCCCCGGCACCACGTGCTGCACGGTGCGTGGGTGTGCGCGCGGCGGCATGCCGTGGTGTACGCACGGTCGCGTCCGCCTTCCCACTCCCGTGCACGTCGCCGGCGAGGCCTCGCCACCGCCGCTCGTCTTGGAGGCCCTGGCACGGCGGTTCGTCGAGACCCCGCCTTCCCAGCGGCCCCACCGGGCCGGTCTGGGACCGGGTCCTGGGAGCGGGCGCGGCGGTGGTCATTCCCGAGTACGACGGGCCGCCCGCAGCGCGCTGCCCGGTCGCCGTGGAGCAGTGCTGCACCGTGGCCAGGTGATCACCGAGCACGGCGCGGAACGCGGGCTGAACGGCAGCCGGGGCGCCGTCACGGGCGCCTCCGCGGGAGCCAACCTCGCGGCGGCGGTCATCCCGCCGGCGAAGCGGCGGGCGCGCGACTGGTGCACCAGGTCCTGGTCTGCCCGGTGACGGACGCCGGCCTGCGCACACCGCCTACGAGCGGCTCTCCGACGGCTACTTCCCCCGGATCCGGATCACCGCGTCGCCGCTGCGGGCGCGGCCGGAGAGCCTGGGAGGGCTGCCCCCGGCGCTCGTCGTGACGGCGGAAGCCGATGTGCCGCGGGGCGAGGGGGAGGCGTACGCGGCCCGACTGCGCGCGGCCGGCGTTCCGGTGGTGTCGATGCGGTACCACGGGACCGTCCACGGTTTCGTCCTCTTCGACGCCCTGCGCGCCGGCCACGCCTCCCGCTCCGCCGCACCCAGACCGTGGAAACCCTGCACACGGCCCGGCACGCGCCGACGCATTGTCGGGAGCGGGCCCGGACGGCGTTTCGTCACAGCCCCATGCCACAGTCACCACCTTGACGGGTGACGCAAGGAACTGCCATTCTTACGTCACCTTCTCAACCGGTGACGCAAAAGAGCGCGCTGGTGGGAGGTGTCCCAGGACTTTCGACCCAGATGGGGAGCACACCAGCCATGGCAGTCACGTACACGGCCGTTGTCGACGTCGACGGAGAGGGCCGCAACGGCGGCCACGTCCGTTCCTCCGACGGTCTGCTGGAGACCGGCCTCTCGCTCCCCAAGGAGCTGGGCGGCGCCGGCACCGCGACCAACCCGGAGCAGCTCCTCGCCGCCGGCTGGGCCGCCTGCTTCCTCGGCGCCATACGCCGCGCCGCGACCCAGCGCAAGATCCGGCTGACCAGCACGGCCATCACGGCCGAAGTCACCCTCACCCACGGCGACGACGGCGAGTTCTCCCTCTCCGCGGTCCTCAACCCCGTCCTCGGCGGCGTCGACCAGGCCACCGCCCAGCAGCTCGCCGAGGCCGCGCACCAGATCTGCCCGTACTCCAAGGCCACCCGCGACAACGTGCCCGTCACGATCAACGCCTCCGCGGCCTGACCGTTCACCCCGGTACGCGGGTCCCGTGCCCTTCCATCCCCCCGGCACGGGACCCGCCGCCCCGCCCACCCGAGACCTACCGAGGGCGAGAGATGACCTCAGTGACGCGCACACACACGGGTGGGCGCAGTCGCCCTGTCCCTGACCGCCCCTCCGACGTCGCCGCCGACGACGACGAGCGGCCGTGCCCGACCGGGACGGCCGCCGAGGAACCGGCCGCGTCCACCGCCGACCAGGTCTGGAACTGGGCGGAGAGCGTCACACTCTCGGGATACGGCCCGCCCGCGTCCAGCTTCCTGTGACGGGCACCGCCGGCCCCTCCGCCGCGCCGGTACGGGTACCCCCGCCGCGCCCCGACCGTCACCCCCGTGCTCACACCTCCCGCCGACCCACCTGCCCCACCAGCACAAGGACATCGACACACATGACGACCGAGAACATCCGCACCTACGACGTCATCGTGATCGGTGCCGGACCGGTCGGCGAGAACGTCGCCGACCGCACCAGCGCGGCGGGCCTGAGCACCGTGATCGTGGAGAGCGAACTGGTCGGCGGCGAGTGCTCGTACTGGGCCTGCGAACCCAGCAAGGCCCTGCTGCGCCCCGCCCTGCTCCGCAGCGACGCCGTCCACGTCCCGGGCCTCGACCCGGCCGTCGGCAACCCGCTGGACGCCGAGGCCGTCCTGGCGCACCGCGACCGCATGTCCGCGGACTGGAACGACGACGGCCAGGTCGACTGGCTCAAGTCGGCCGGCATCGAACTCCTGCGCGGCCACGGGCGCCTGGCGGGAGAGCGCGAGGTGTCGGTCGAGACGCCGGACGGCGACACCGTCCGGCTGCGCGCCCGGCACGCCGTCGCCGTCGCCACCGGAAGCCGCGCCGCCCTGCCCCCGTTGCCCGGCATCGACGACCTGAGGCCCTGGACCAGCCGCGAGGCGACCAGCGCCCGGAAGCCACCCGGGAGCCTGGCGATCGTCGGGGGCGGCGTGGTCGGCGTCGAGATGGCGACCGCCTGGCAGGCGCTGGGCAGCCGGGTCACCCTGCTCGCCCGGGAAGCGGGGCTGCTGCCCCGCATGGAGCCCTTCGCCGGGGAACTCGTCACCGAGCGGCTGCGGGAAGCCGGTGCGGACGTGCGGTGCGGCGTCTCGGTCGTCGCCGCCGAGCGGATACGCGACTCGCAGGTCCGCATCACCCTGTCGGACGGCGGTGAGGTCGTCGCCGACGAGATCCTCTTCGCCACCGGCCGCGCCCCGCGCTCGCAGGACATCGGGCTCGACACCGTCGGACTGGTCCCGGGGGAGTGGCTGACCACGGACGACAGCCTGACCGTCACCGCCGTCCCGGGGAACTGGCTGTACGCCGTCGGAGACGTCAACCGGCGGGCCCTCTTCACCCACCAGGGCAAATACCAGGCCCGCATCGCCGGTGCCGTGATCGGAGCACGGGCCCGCGGGGAGCAGTTGGACACCGGTCGCTGGGCCCCGCACAGCGGCACGGCCGACACCGAGGCCGTCCCCGGCGTCGTCTTCACCGACCCCGAGATCGCCACCGTGGGCCTGACCGTCCGCGAGGCCGAACGCACCGGCCGCGACGTCGAGGTCGTCGACTACGAGCTCGGCCGGCTCGCGGGCGCCCACCAGTACCGCCCCGACTACCGGGGCAGGGCCCGGATCCTTGTCGACCGGGAGCGTCAGGTCGTCGTCGGCGCCACCTTCGCCGGGCCGGGCGTCGCCGAACTGCTGTACTCGGCCACCGTCGCCATCACCGCGGAGGTGCCCGTCGAGCGCCTTTGGCACGCCGTCCCCGCTTTCCCGACGATCAGCGAGGTGTGGCTGCGACTGCTGGAGACCAGGAGGGACTCTTGACCACCGCACGCGATCTCGCGCTCGTGGTCCTGGGCCTGCCGCCCGGCCACACCGTGGAGCAGGGTGACCTGTCCCTCGCGCTGGCCGGTGCCGAGGCGGTCGACCTGCTGGCGGTGGGGGCGCTCACGCTGGACGGCGACCGCCTGGTCCCCGACGGCCGGGCGGCGACGGGCGACCGGCTGCTGGACCACGCGCTCGCCTCGCTCGCCCGGCACGAGCCCCACCCCGTCGTCCGGGACTGGCTGTGGCGCCACGGCAGCGAACTCGCCGACACCTACGCCGAGGACCTGGAACGGGCCGGACTCCTCGTCCAGCCGCGACGCCGCGGACTGCGGCTGCGGTCCGTGCGGACCGTGCCGGCCGATTCCCCGGAGCGCCGCCGTGCCCAGGAGCGTCTCGACTCCGGCGACCCGGTGCTCACCGCCCTGACGGCCGTCCTGGGAACCGGCGACGGCCCCTCGGTCCCCGGCGGCAGCCCCGCCGGGGACGACGCGGTGGCCACGGTGCTGGCCGCGGTCGGCGACGCGGTGACGGAGC
The DNA here is from genome assembly GCF_015160875.1 of Streptomyces chromofuscus. NCBI lineage: Bacteria > Bacillati > Actinomycetota > Actinomycetes > Kitasatosporales > Streptomycetaceae > Streptomyces > Streptomyces chromofuscus. The sequence goes on from NZ_CP063374.1 coordinate 7,192,400, forward strand.
TGGAGGCCGTCCGGCTGCGCCGGGGTGTCGAGGACGCCGCGTTCGACAACATGTGGCGCGGCTAGGCATCTCGATCGACACCCGCCGGCCGACGGGAGGGCCGGGCCGGACGGTGCGGTGCGGGACACATGTGAGTGCTGTGTCCTGACAGATTCCTCCGCCGGATGGTGGCGAGCGGCCGGGCAGGCACACCGGGACCCCGCGGAGGTCGTGCTCTGCTCGGTCGGCGACTGCCGGACGTGTCAGCCGGCCGCGTCCGGCTCGACGACGGTGTACCTGACGGAACGCTGCTGCTTGTGACGCTGGATGCGCCCCTTGGCGACCAGGGACTCCAGGGTGTTCCGCACCACCTGCGGTGTCGGATTGCGGTCCGGGTGCCTCTCCAGCAACTCGTCCCGCAGTTCCTTCGCCAGGCGCGGTCCGTCGTGTGTGCGGAGCAGCTCCAGCAGGAGCTCACCGAGCAGGGGCCGAGGCGACGTCCGCTTCGCGCCGGCCTTCGCCGGGGCACCCGCCGCGGCGGTCCTCGTCGCGCCGGAGCGCCGCGTGGCGGTGCCCGCTCGCCTCGCCCTCGTGACGACGGGCTCGTCCTGCAACTGCTCGAGCAGCCGAGACGGGTCCGCGAAGCCCTCGTACCGCTGGGCGAGGCTCAGAATGTCCGTGAGAAGGGCCTCTTCCTGCTGCAGCACCGCGAGCCGATCCGCCAGCTCCTGCTGTCGACGGCGGTTCTCCGCCAGGTCCGACGCGGCCTGCTCCGCCAACCGCGATCGCAGGGGGGCGGTTGACTGGTCGGTCACAACCGTTCGACTCCTTCGGTGTGCATGTCTGCTGCGCGTGGTCCCACGCCCGGTCCCCCGGCAGACAAGTGTCGACGCCGGACGGTGCACCGCGCGTGTTCACCCCTCACGATACGCGCCGACGTGCGTGTGCCCGTAGTGAGTGGCGGCGGCGACGTTTCCGTTGACGGCGATCAGCGTTCGCACACGTTTGCGTCGGTAGGTGGCTCGGAACTCGGGGCGACACACGTGCGGCAGCTCTCGAGGCACCGGGGCTGACGCTTTCGGGTCAGTCCGTGGCGCCCGCGGGCACGGCCTTCTTCCGGGCCCGGTAGGCGGCGGCCTTGTACTTGTTGCCGCAGGACTCCATGCCGCACCAATGGCGCCGCATGCCCCGGGACCGGTCGATGTAGACGCGGGTGCATTCCGGGTTGTCGCATTCCTTCAGCAAGGGCATGTCGGGGCCGCTGAGCAGCTCGACGGCCTGCCGGGCGACGGTGGCAAGAGCCTGGGAGGGGGTCGCCTCGGTGTGCCGGCCGGCCAGGGTGAGCTGCGGCGTCACCGGGACCTTGCGCGCGGCGCCGTTGAGCACGGCGAGCGCCTCGCGGTCGAAGTCCTCGCCGAGACGACGGTTGGTGATCAGCTGGTAGAGGGCCTCGCGCACCGTGATCGCCGCACGGACGTCGTCCTCCGTGCCGGGAGTGATCGTGTCCACGAGTCCGGACTCCACGTACCAGGCGTTGAGCCGCTCCGGCGTCACGAACATCTCGAACCTGGTCGAGCGCCGGGCCCGGAGCGTGGCCGCGAAGTCGAGCGCCGGGTGTCCACAGACGAAGACGTGGTTAAGGTTCACGTAACCATCTTGGCGGGTGACGTCCGTGGAGCGCAAGGAGCGTAACCGTTTTGGACGGTGCGTGTGGCGAAAGCGCCTTCTCAGGAGCGAGGCCCCTACCGTACCCGGCGCGCGGGACGCGCGTCAGGGCCTGGCCGGCTCCACCTCCGGCCGCGCGTCGTGCCCCACCCCCGGCCCGCGATCGTGCCCGGCGCCCCGCCGTCGGTCCTGCCCCGGCTCCAGCCGGAGCTCGCGGCCCCGCCACCGCCGCCGCAGCCAGCGGTCGTGGCCGGCGGCCACGACCGCGCCCGGTCCGGTCCCCAGCGCTTCCTCCAGTTCGTCGCACAGGCGGGGGGAGAGGTGATTCGTCGGCTCGTCCAGCAGGAGCAGTTGGGGCGGCCGGGCCACCAGGAGTGCCAGCGCCAGGCGGCGGCCCTGTCCCACGGACAGTCGGCCCACCGGTGTGTCCAGGTCGGCCTCGTGCAGCAGGCCGAGCGAGCGGAGCGGCACCTGCTCCGCGCGGGCGGGGCCCAGCGACAGCTCGTAGGTGTCGCGGACCGTGCGCTCGGGCCGGTCGAACACGGTGTCCTGGGTGAGCAGCCCGACCGTCAGCCGGCGCCGCCGGACCACCCGGCCCTCGGCGGCCAGGCGTCCGGCGAGCACGGCCAGCAGCGTCGACTTGCCCGCCCCGTTGCCGCCCGTGACCAGCAGCCGGTCGGTCGCCGACACCTCCAGGGCGTCCAGCGCGAGCCGGCCCGGTACCCGCACGTCCCGCAGGGCGACCAGCGGCTGCTCTCCGTCCTCCGCGCGTGCGGCCAGGTTCCCGGCGGCGAACCGCAGGGGGCGCGGCGGCGCGGCGACCTGGGCGCGCTCCAGTTCCTCCAGCCGCCGGGTGGCGTTGCGCACCCGGCGGGAGGCCGAGTTCTGCACCCGGCCGGCCCTATGGCCGTAGCCCATCTTCTCGTTGTCGGTACGGCCACGGTCCGGTGCGACCCGGTGCGCGGTCACGCCCGCCGACCGCCGCAGTTCCTCCAGCTCCTGCTGCTCGTCGGCGTACTGCCGCTCCCAGCGCTGCCGCTCGGCGTGCTTGTGGGCCAGGTAGGCGCTGTAGTTGCCGCCGTAGCGGACCGGGCCGTCCACCGCCGGGTCGAGGTCGATCAGATCGGTGCAGACGGCGTCGAGGAAGGCCCGGTCGTGGCTGGCGACGACCACGGCCCCGGGCAGCGAGCGGATCTGCTCCTCCAGGAAGGCGGCGGCGCCGTCGTCGAGGTGGTTGGTCGGCTCGTCCAGGAGCAGCGCGGAGGGCCGTCGTACGAGCAGCGCGGCCAGGGCCAGCCGGCCGCGCTGCCCGCCGGAGAGCGAGCCGAGCGGGCGGTCGTGCCCGACCGCGGCGAGACCCAGACCGTCCAGCACCAGCGCGGCGCGCCGGTCGGCGTCCCAGGACCGACGGTCCTGGGCCTGCTCCAGGCGGCGTCCGTACGTGTCGAGGAGTTCCCGGTGGCCGGGGTCGTCCTCGGGGACGCGGGCGAGTTCCTCGCCGAGCCGGTCCAGTTCGGCGAGGTCCTCGCGGGCCTCGCGGAGCGCCTCGTCCAGGACGGCGGCGACGGTCGCGTCGGCGTCGAACGGCATCTCCTGGTGGAGGAAGCCGAGGTCCCCGGGGCGGGTGACGCTTCCGGCGTCGGGTTCGTCCGCGCCGGCGAGCACCCGCAGCAGGGTGGACTTGCCGACGCCGTTCTCCCCGATCAGGCCGATGCGGTGGCCGGGGGAGGCGGTGAGGCGGACGCCGTCGAGGACGCGTCGTCCGCCCAGATCGCGGACGAGGTCGTGGGCGAGGAGAGAGGGCTGGGGCATGGGAATCCGTCCTGCGTGATCGGTGGTCGGCCCGTGGGGCGCACTGCCTCGGACGCGGGCCGCTTCACACGCCGGCGACTCACACCTTGGGAGCCCCCGTCTCCTGGAGCGTCCCGTCGGCCAGCCGCAGCCGGCGGCCGACCCCGATCTCGGTGAGGAACCGTTCGTCGTGGCTGACCACCATGAAGGCGCCCCGGTAGGAGGTGAGCGCGCTCTCCAGCTGGCCCACGCCGACCAGGTCCAGGTTGTTGGTCGGTTCGTCCAGCAGCAGCAGGTGTGGGGCCGGCTCCGCGCACAGCACGCATGCCAGGGTGGCGCGCAGCCGCTCGCCGCCGGAGAGCACCCCGACCGGCAGGTGGGCGCGCGGACCCCGGAAGAGGAAGCGGGCGAGCAGGTTCATCCGCTCCGCCTCCGGGCGCTTCGGGGCGAACGCGGCGAAGTTCTCCGCCACCGTGCGGTCCGGATCGAGCAGGTCCAGGCGCTGCGAGAGGTAGGCGATCCGGCCGTCGTTGCGCCTGATCTCCCCCGCGTCCGGCGTGAGATCGCCCGTGACCAGCCGCATCAGGGTGGTCTTGCCGGCGCCGTTGGGACCGGTCAGCGCGATGCGCTCCGGGCCGCGGATCGTCAGGTCGACGCCGGCCGCGGCGAACACGTCCGCGTCGCCGAGTCGCACCTGCATGCCTTCGCCGAGGAACAGGTTGCGGCCGGCGGGCACCTGTGTGTCGGGCAGCTCCAGGGTGAGGCGCTGTTCCTCGCGCAGGGCGCGCCCGGCCTCGTCCAGGCGGGCCTTGGCCTCGCTGACCCGGGAGGCGTGCATCTGCCCGGCGCGGCCCGCGGACTCCTGCGCGCCGCGCTTCATGTTGCCGGCGAAGATCCGCGGCAGACCGGCGTTCTTGAGGTTCTTGGCGGCGTTGCTCGCACGGCGTTCGGCGCGTTCGCGGGCCTGCTGCATCTCCCGCTTCTCCCGCTTGAGTTCCTGCTCGGCGTTGCGGACGTTCTTCTCGGCGACCTCCTGCTCGGCGCGGACGGCCTCCTCGTACGCGGTGAAGTTGCCGCCGTACAGGCGCAGTTGGTCGCTGCCCAACTCGGCGATGCCTTCCATGCGGTCGAGCAGCGCGCGGTCGTGGCTGACCAGGAGCAGGCAGCCGGTGAAGTCCGACAGGGCGTCGTACAGCTTGTGCCGGGCGTCCAGGTCGAGGTTGTTGGTGGGCTCGTCGAGGAGGAGGACGTCGGGGCGCTTGAGCAGCTGGGCGGCGAGGCCGAGGGAGACGACCTGGCCGCCGCTGAGCGTGCTCAGCCTGCGGTCCAGGGCGAGGCCGGCGAGGCCGAGGCGGTCGAGCTGGGCGCGGGTGCGCTCCTCGATGTCCCAGTCGTCGCCGATGGTCGCGAAGTGCTTCTCGTCGACGTCTCCCGATTCGACGGCGTCCAGAGCCTGGATCACCTCGGCCACGCCCAGCACTTCGGCGACGGTGAGGTCGCCGGTCAGGGGCAGGGTCTGCGGGAGGTGACCGAGCGTGCCGCCGACGGTCACCGAGCCGGAGAGGGGCTTGAGTTCACCGGCGATCAGCTTGAGCAGGGTGGACTTGCCTGAGCCGTTGGGGGCGACCAGGCCCGTGCGGCCGGAAGGCACGGAGAAGGACAGGTCGTGGAAGACGGGGGTGTCGTCCGGCCAGGCGAAGGAGACGTTCGAGCAGACGACAGCGGCGTCGGACATGAATGCGACCTCGGAGATACGAGGGCAGAGCTTGGACCTCTGCCCTGGGCAGACGTGGGGAAAAAGGGGACGACGAAACGGACCACCTCGGCAGCGCACCTGAGCGCCGGCCGGTGGCCGTCAGAACCGGATCTCACCCGGAGATGTCGTCTTCACCCACCACGTCTGTGACTCCTCGATAGACGGTCTACGCAATCCACGAGCGTAGCAGCTCGTCTCTCCCTGCCCGCCCGGGCCGTGCCGGGCCCGTCGGTCGAGGCCCCGTCGTTGACAGGTCAAGAGCCACATGCCACGCTCGTCACCAGTTGAACTGGTGACGATGATGTGGTGGTCGACGACGCTCACATGTGTCGACTCCGTCGCGCGGCCACACGCTCGACAGTGACCTCATGAACGGTAAGGAGCACACTGACCATGGCAGGACAGCCGAAGCCGGGGGCCGAAGGCGGCCCGCCGGTGGGACGGCGGGCGGTGCTCGGCATGCTGGGCGCGGGCGCCGCGGGGCTCGCCGCCGCGCCCTACCTCCAGCGTGGCTGGGAGAACTTCCTCGGCGCGGCCTCCCAGGTGGACGCGACCGGACTGACCGGTCTGCTGCCCAACCCGGGCGGCTTCCGGTACTACAGCATCGTCGGCTCGGTGCCGCGCAAGGACGAGACCAACTACGCGCTCACGGTCGGCGGACTGGTCGACGAGCCGAAGACCTACACACTCGCCGACCTGCGCGCCATGCCGCAGACCAGGGTCGTCGCGGACGTGCTGTGCACGGACGGCTGGCGCGTGGACGACACGCCTTTCGAAGGGGTGAAGCTGGCGGACATCCTGGACGACGTCGGGGTGCGCTCCCCGGGCACGGCGCTCCGCTTCACCTGCTTCGACGGCGCCTACACCGAGAGCCTCACCCTGGAGCAGGCCCGCCGCTCCGACGTCCTGGTGGCCCTGAACATGCAGGACAAGCCCCTCATCCACGAGCACGGCGGACCGGTCCGCCTCTACGTGGCCCCCATGTACTTCTACAAGTCGGCCAAGTGGCTGTCCGGCATCTCGGTCACCGACAAGGTCGTCCCCGGTTTCTGGGAGGAACGCGGTTATGCGATCGACGGCTGGCTCGACGGCGCCGACCGGCACGGCGACGCGGCCTGATCCCCCCGGCCGCGTCCGCCGCTTCACCACCGCCGAACGCATGGTCCACCGGGCCACCGGCTATCTGATGCTGGTCTGCCTGGTCACCGCCGCCTGCCTGTACCTCGGCCCGCTCGCGCAGCTCGTCGGACGGCGGCACCTGATGGTCACCCTGCACGAGTGGTCGGGCATCTGCCTGCCCGTGCCCTTCTTGCTGGGGCTCTTCTCGTCCGCGTTCCGCGCGGACCTCCGGCGGCTGAACCGGTTCGCGGTGTACGACCGGCAGTGGCTGCGGGCCGTCCGCAGACGGCGGACCTCGCCCGGGGCGCGCCCGGCAGGCAAGTTCAACGCGGGCCAGAAGCTCTTCGCCGGGTGGATGGCCGGCGCCGTCCTGGTGATGATGTTCACCGGCCTGCTGATGTGGTTCATGGGGCTGCTGCCCTTCATCTCCCGCACCAGCGCGATCTTCGTCCACGACCTGCTGGCCTGGGCGATCACCTTCGTGCTCCTCGGCCACATGCGCAAGGCGTTCGAGGATCCGGAGGCCCGGCTCGGGATGCGTACCGGGTACGTCAGCCGGTCCTGGGCGGAGCGGTACCACTCCCGGTGGCTGCGTCAGGAAGGCGACGGCAGCCACGACGGTCCGCGGACCCGTCGAACGACTTAACACGTCTTTCACGCGGCAGGCCCCAAACACCTGGACACGGACCGTCAAGTGACTGTTCCCGGGAGCCGACGAGGGAGCCTAGGTGGAACCGCCGCCGAAACGGGACGGCGGCACACCTCGACTCCCATCGTCACCGCTTGAACCGGTCGCCGGTGAGCGGGTCGATGTCCAGCAGACCGCAGACCGCGGCCTCGTCGGCGTCGCGCATGCGGTAGCGCGTCCCCCGGGGGTGACCGGACGCCGATCCCGCGCCGACGCCGTCCAGGGCGCCGCGCAGCAGCTCCGCACGCGCGGTGTCACCGAGGGAGGCGATACCGGCGCCGTACACCTGCTGCAGGCGCTGGGGGAGCACACCGGTGTACCCGAGCAGTTCCTCGGGGGTGCGTCCCTCCCGGTTGCCGCGTACGTAGGGCGGAAGTTCCAGCAGGGCCGGCGGGTTGCCCTGGGCCTCGTCCAGCACCAGGCGGCGGATCCGCGGGTCGAGGCCGGGATGGCGCATGTCCAGCAGCCTCTCGGACGCCTGCCGCGACAGTGTCGGCACCGGCAGTTCGGACAGCGCGGCGGTGTCGAAACCCGAGCGCGCGTCGGAGCGCAGCCCGACGACGAGCTTCACCGAGCTGCCGGTGAGCCGGCGCCCCACGAAGCCGCACACCTCGGTGCCGGCGGAGTCCAGCCAACTGGCCGTCGTCGAGGACCAGCAGCAGGGGCTCGGGCGACGCGGCGAGCGAGAGCAGGTCGCGAACGGCGATGCCCGGGGTCATCACCGAGGGCGGCGTCGTGTCGCTCCTGCCGAAGACGACGTCGAAGACCTTTCGGCGCACGTCTCGAGCTGGTCGATGGAGGTGAGCAGCGGACACCCGAGACTGGTGCAGGCCCGCGAAAGGCAGCTCCGACTCGGCCTCGCCGCCGTCCGCCCGGATCACCCTGTGTCCCTCACCGGCCGCGAGCTCGGTGACGTGGTCCAGCAGAGCGCTCTTGCCCACACCTGTGTCGCCGCGCAGCACGAGCGCCCGGCCCTCCGACGCCGTGACGAAGTCGGTCAGCACCTCCTGCTCGTGTTCTCGGCCGACCATGTCCCGACAACCGACTGCATCGTCCCCCACTCCCTTCACGCCGGCCTCGCACCCGGTGCGGACGTTCTCACACGTGTGCGGCGATCGTCAGATGTTTCTGGTGTCCTGGTGTCCTGGTGTCCTGGCGTCCGGGCGAGGATACGTGGGCGTACCGTCCAGCCGGTGCGGCCGTAGCCACCCCCGCAACCCACAGCGGCCTGCCGGCAGACTAGATGTGTCCCGTGTCCCTCGTCAGCCGGTATGGCTGGAAAAGTTCTTGCTGATCGGTCCGCACCGTGACCGGGAGGTCCGTCTGGCGCGAAGACAGAGGTGAACCGGTCGACACCGAGAACATACCTACAGGATCGACACGTGTTCCCGCCGGGAGCGGTCGCCGAGTCCCGAAGTTCGGCCCGGCCCATCGCGTGTCAGGGCGCCCCGATGCCGTGCAGCAAGGTGTCGACGACCACGTCCGCGGCCCGGGCGGGGCTGAGTTCGGGCAGTTGCCGGGACACCAGGTGCGTCAGCTGGGGAAGCACGGCACTCGCCCAGCCGTCGGGAAGGCCGGAGCGCAGCAACCCCTCGGCCGTGGCGCGGTCGAGGAAGGCGTCGACCTCGCGGGCGGACGCGTCACGGCGGGCGCGCACGTCGTCGTCGGCGAGCATGCGGGCGAGGTCGACGGGCCAGGTGCGGTTGACGGCAATGATGTTCTCGACGTAGCGGTGCAGGGCGACCGCGACCGGGGCCTCGCGCAGGCGCGCGTCCTCGATGGCCTTCTCGATGGCCTCCAGGCGGGACGCGTAGACGGCGGCGAGGAGGTCCTCGCGCGAGGCGAAGCGCCGGTAGACGGTGCGCCGGTCCACGCCCGCCTCTGCGGCGATGCTCGCGATGCTCGCGCCGGGGTCGGCGGCGAGCATGCGGGCTCCGGTGGTCAGGACGGCTTCCAGGTTGCGTGCTGCGTCGGCTCTCACCCCACCGAGTCTAGCCGGATCATGTGACGTCTGAGACAGCTATCGCCTCTCTGAAGTGAATGGACAGGTATCAAGTGCTACGTCGAAGTGACAGATAATTCGGATCGGATACTGACAGTCGACTGAGGCGCACATGCCGTGCCACGGCATTCGCACCGCCCCTGCGGCCCATGGGGAAAGGCAAAACGATGTCGAAGACGCAGTCCGCGTCACCCGGGACCGGGGTGTCGCCGCGATGAGCGCGCTGATCCTCGCGGTCCTGCTCGCAGCCCTGGACCAGACGATCGTCTCCACCGCGCTGCCCCGAATAGCGCATGACCTCGACGGGTTCGACGACATCGCCTGGGTCGGCGCCGCCCTTTTCCTTCCGGAGGGGGGACGTTCAGGTCGCGGGCGGTGACGACGGATGACGTTGCCGCCGTGCCGGCTGGGGCCGTCGGCGAAGGCGCCGTGTTCCAGGACGGTCGTCGGCTTGGCGTGCCGGTCGGCCTTGGCGGTGCTCGGGGGACGCCGCGGGCCGTGCCGCTGAGGGTGAGAGCGCCGACCGCGAGGCCGGCCGTGAGGGCGTGACGAGGGTGACTGACTGACAGCCACCCTCGTCCCCCCTGCTCTGACGTGGGGCGAATCCGTCAGAGTCGATCATCACCTCTCGAACAGGTGATGCGTGAGCGGTTGCGACGCATGCAGAGGAGGGTCCCTGTCGGCGGGCGGGTGCTCCTGAGCACGCGGGGTGGTGACCGAGGCGAAGCCGGCGGGGGAGCACCCGGGCAGGGGCTCGGCGCGGATCAGCCCGGGGAATGCGGCTGTCTCCGCGCGAGCGGCCCGCCCGGATCACGGGCGGCAGATGGCCCTCAGCGGCGCGTGAGGCGTGGCCGGGCCGAGGGCGAGCGTGCTCAGAGGTGATCGGCGTCGACCACTGCCTGGGCGAAGGTGCTGGGCGCCTCCTGCGGCAGGTTGTGCCCGATGTTCGCGACGGTGCGGTGCGAGTAGGGGCCGGTGAAGTAGTTGCGGTAGGACGAGCCGTCGCCGGGCGGGGTGAAGGGGTCGAGGGCGGCGTCGAGGGTGACCGTGGGGACGTGAATGGAGGGCCGGGCGGCGAGCAGCTTCTCGTACCGGTCGTAGCGGGCCTGCCCGTCGACCAGGCCGATGCGCCAGCGGTAGTTGAACAGGACGATGGCGGCGTAGTCGGGGTTCTTGAAGGCCTCGGCGGTGCGCTCGTAGGTGGCGTCGTCGAAGTCCCAGTTGGGGGAGACGAGGGTCCACACGTAACGGCACAGAGCTAGGCGGTCCTCCTCCACCTCCATGGCCTGCTTGCCGCGCGGGGTGGCGAAGTACCACTGGTACCACCAGGTGTGCTCCACCGCAGGGGCGGCCGGCGCCAGCTGCGCCTTGCGGTCGGTGATGAGGTAACCGCTGGCGGAGACCAGGGCCTTGACGCGCTCGGGCCACAGGGCGGCGATGATGTCGGCGGTGCGCGAGCCCCAGTCGAAGCCCGCCAGCACGGCCTTGTCGATCTTCAGGGCGTCCATCAGCGCGATGACGTCCAGCGCGACGGCCGACTGCTCGGCGGTGCGCGGGGTGCGCTCGGACAGGAAGCGAGTCGTGCCGTGGCCGCGCAGGTAGGGAACTATGACGCGGTAGCCCAGGTCGGCGAGGAGCGGCGCGACGTCGACGAAGCTGTGGATGTCGTAGGGCCAGCCGTGCAGGAGGACGACGACCGGGCCGTGGGCGGGACCGGCCTCGGCGTAGCCGACGTCGAGGACGCCCGCCTTCACCTGCTTGAGCTTGCGGAAACCGGTGTGGGTACCCGGGGTGACGGTCGGCACGGTGGGAGTCTGCGCGCCGCCCGGCTCGTGCGAAGCGGCCGAGGCGAACGCGTCACTCTGCAGGCCTGACAGGGAGACCGCGGCCGCGCCGGTGCCCAGACCGACGGCCTTGCTGAAGGTGCGCCTGTTGATCATGTGAAACCTCCGTCGTGTGGTGTCCGCTGAGCGGGAATCACCGGGGGCGCTGTGGCGCGATGACCCTCGCACAGCATTCGTCACCAGTCAAACAGGTGACGCACAAGCGTGTGAAGCGACGGGCCGGGCGTGGCCGATGTCCTTGTGGATATCCACTCTGACCCCTGGCGAAATCGGACACATCAGTCATATGACGGCCCGCTCGTCCAGGAGCGACGCCGATGAGGTGAGTGGAGGGATTTTTGCATCGCTTATGTGCATCTAACAGTTACAAGTGCTACGTTCATGAGACAGTTCAACGGGCGAGAGGTCCGAACGAATTCGTGAGTGCGGAAGTGAGAAAGCGCATGATCACCTACGACCGGCTTTTCATCGGTGGCTCCTGGGTCGAGCCGAGCGACCCCGAGCTGCTCGACATCACGTCGCCGCACGACCAGTCGGTGATCGCCCGCGCCGCCCAGGCGCAGCCGGCGGACATCGACCGAGCGGTCGCCGCGGCGCGCAAGTCCTTCGAGGAGGGCGGGTGGCGGCCGGCCCCGCCCGCGGAGCGCATCGCGGTCATACGGCGGTTCAACGCGCTGCGCGAGGAGAACGCCGAGAAGGTCGCCCACCTGATCTCGCTGGAGAACGGCTCGGCCGGCTGGTTCACCCGCGCCGGGCAGTCGGGCCTGACCCGCCAGGCCAACGCCTACCTGAAGGCGGCGGAGGAGTTCCGCTGGGAGGAGACCCTGGTGCCCTCCGACCCGGCGTCCCCGGTACGCAGCGTGGTGCGCCGTGAGGCGATCGGCGTGGTGGCCGCGGTGATCCCGTGGAACTCGCCGTTCTCCTCGGCGAGCGCCAAGATCCTCCCGGCCCTCCTGGCCGGCAACTCCGTGATCCTGAAGGTCTCTCCGGAGAACTCGCCGAGCATGGGCTTCCTGGCCGAGCTGCTGGAGCGGGTCGGTCTGCCCGAGGGCGTCATCAGCGTCCTGCCCGCGGACCGGGAGACCAGCGAGTACCTGGTCTCGCACCGGGACGTCGACAAGATCGCCTTCACCGGCTCCACCCGGGCCGGCCGCCGCATCGCCTCCATCGCGGGCGAGCAGCTCAAGCGGGTCAGCCTGGAACTGGGCGGCAAGTCCGCCATGATCATCCTGCCCGACGCCGACATCGAGAAGGCCGTCGCGGGGGTGAGGTTCGGCTCGCTGCTCAACAACGGCGAGGCGTGCATCGCCCAGACCCGCATCCTCGCCCCGCGCAGCCGGTACGAGGAAGTCGTGGCCGGACTGAAGGAACTGGTGGAGTCGCTGAAGGTCGGCGACCCGAACGACCCCGACACCTTCATCGGCCCGATGATCCGCCCCAACCAGCAGCAGCGGGTGCGACACTACATCCAGCTGGGCATCGAGGAGGGCGCCCGCCTCGTCACCGGCGGCCCGCAGATCCCCGAGGGCCTGGAGAAGGGCAACTACGTCACGCCCACTCTCTTCGCCGACGTCGACAACTCCATGCGGATCGCACAGGAGGAGATCTTCGGCCCGGTCCTGGTCGTCATCCCCTACGACGACGAGGACGACGCCGTCCGCATCGCCAACGACTCCGAGTACGGCCTCTCCGGCGGCGTCTGGTCCGCCCACGAGGAGCACGCCCTCGCCGTCGCCCGCCGTGTCCGCACCGGCACCGTCACGGTCAACGGCGCCTCGGTCGCCTTCGACGGCCCGTTCGGCGGGTTCAAGGCCAGCGGAATCGGCCGCGAGTACGGCGCGGTCGGCCTCGGCGGCTACACCGAGTACAAGACGATCACCCTCTGACCCGGCTCGGGGCGCACTGGAGGCGTACGAGAGGCGTACTAGAGGAGACGCGCGAGAGGAGACGCGCGAGAGGCGCACGCAAGGCCCGTGGGACCACCTCGTGCGCGCCTGTCGCGGTCGCCGGGAGACGGCGTGCGGGGCTGAGACCACCGCGTCCGAACCCACCGAATCCACCGAGCCCACAAGAATCCGAGGCACTCATGAGCAAGACCTGGCTGATCACGGGCAGTTCCCGCGGACTGGGCCGGACCCTCGCCGAGACCGTCCTCGAGGACGGTCACCGTCTGATCGCCACCGCGCGTCGGACCGAATCGCTGAACGACCTCGTCGAAACGTACGGCGACCGGGTCAGGGCGGTCACCCTGGACGTCACCGATGCCGCCGCCGCGCGGCGGGCGGTGCGGGCGGCCGTCGAGTCCTTCGGGCGTCTGGACGTCGTGGTGAACAATGCCGGATACGCCGACATGGCCGCCGTCGAGGACATGTCCGAGCGGGCCTTCCGCGACCAGATCGACGCCAACCTCTTCGGCGTCGTCAACGTCACCCGGGCCGCCCTGCCCGTTCTGCGTGAGCAGGGCTCCGGTCACATCATCCAGATCTCCTCCGTCGGCGGACGCGTGGGCGTCCCCGGCCTGAGTGCCTACCAGGCCGCCAAGTGGGCGGTCGGCGGCTTCTCCGAGGTCCTGGCCCAGGAGGTCGCCCCCCTCGGCATCAAGGTCACCGTCGCCGAACCCGGCGGCATGCGCACCGACTGGGCCGGCTCCTCCATGGAGACCCCACCGGTCAGCGAGCCCTACCGGGACGTCGTCGGCGGTGCCGTGGCCGCGATCCGCGGGGCCCACGGCAAGCAGCCCGGCGACCCGGAGCGCATCTCCCGCATCCTCCTGGACGTCGTGGAGGCCGAGCGGCCCCCGCTGCGCCTGCTGCTGGGCAAGGACGCCGTCGCCGTCGCGCGGGACATGGCCGACCGGCTCGCCGCCCAGGACGCCCAGTGGCGCGAGGTCAGCGAGTCCGCGTCCGTATGACCGGTCGGGTGTCCGGCTCGCCGGTCACGGCGTTCGGCGCGCGTGGACGGCCCACGGCAACGTCGCTGCTGCTCGTGGCGCCGCACCGCGTCCCGCAGCGCCGCCCGGGACCCGAAGGGCGCGCAGGCGTGCGGCCGCCTCCGCGCGCCGGTCGGTGCGGACCGCGGCCTCCCACCCGTTCGAAGGACGCCCACGGCACGTGCGCGACGTACGGCTCACCAGGCGTTGCTGCGCCCCGTCGTGCAGGTCCCGGGCCGTACGCCGGTGCACGGCCTCGGTGCTCTCCATGATGCGCCGACGACTGTCCTGGAGGGAGGCGGGCATGATGTTGAACGAGGTGCCCAGCGCCCCGATCTCGGCCACCTTGCTGGGCGGCACCCGCACACCGAGGTCGCCGCCGGCCAGTTCCTGCGCCGCTGCCGCTGCCGCTGCCGCTGCCGCTGCCGCTGCCGCTGCCGCCGCCCCGCGCACCGGCCGGACCACCGCCCGGTGCTGGAGCACCGTGAACCCGGCGACGATCGCGAGCGACGCGGCCAGGCCCGTGGCGGCGGCGAGCACCACCTGATGGCTGTTGGCCCCCGCGGCGTCCGTGAGCTCGGCGAGCTGGGCGCGTTCGTCCGACACGTACGTGTCGAACTGGGCCCGCAGGGCGTCGACGCGCTGCTTGCCCTCGGTCGTCTCCCCCAGGCCGGCGCGGCGGGGTCGCCGCGCCGGACCATCTCGACCAGCGGGATCGAGTAGTCGTCGAGGAAGGACTCCACGCCGCGCGTGATCTGCTCCGCGGTGCGCCGCTGCTCGCGGGAGGTGGCGCTGGCGGTGAACCGCCGGATCTCCGCGGGGAGCGCCTCGCGCGCCGCCGCCCACGGCTTGAGGAACTCCTCGCGACGAGCAGAAGACATGTCCCGGGAATGTCGCCCGGAGCAGGCACACCGGTGCCCGGACCCGGCCGGCGCGCCGTCCGGAACCCGGGGACGGCTGCCCGGGCACACGACTCGCCGCCGTCGAGGTCGGGCAGCCCCAGGTGCGGGCGGCCGCCGACCGCACCTGCGCCCCGACCTGCCAGGGCAACTCGCGCAACGGCAACAACATGGTGGGCGCCCTCCCCGACGCCCCGATCTCCGGGCACTGGTGCTCCGCCCAGTTCCGGCAGTTGATGCAGAACGCGTACCCGCCTCTGCGGTGACCGCCTCGGCTGCGCAGGCCCCGTGCGGGGGTGGCGACAGGCGTCGAGCCTCGCCACCTCCGCCGGTGTGTGTCATGCTCCGCGTTCGGCCCGCCGGACCTCGATCAGCGCGAGGCTTTCCGGATGCAGGGTGGGCGCCTGGACGCCGAGCAGGGACAGGACCCGGCCCGGCAGCTCGACACCCTCCGGTGTCCACCAGGGCAGCGCGCTGGTGACCGGCCCCCGGACCACGTCCCCCGGCGGGAGCGGCGTGACGGCGTAGAGCGCGTCCTCCGCCAGGCCGGGCAGGCGCACGCGGCCCGTCGGCACCTGCACGCTCGTTGCCTTCTGCACCACCGCGTACACGGCGTGGGACCGGTCGGGGGCGACAACGCCGTGCACGTGCACCGCGGGGTCGTGGTGGTCGCCGTGGACGACTGTTCCGCGGTGCAGCAGCGGCCGGAGACGCTTGTGGGTCTCGATCCACTCGGCGAGCCGGCGGCGTTCCTCGGGCGTCGCCCGGGTGAGGTCCCACTCGATGCCCATGTGGCCGAAGAGCGCGGTACCGGCACGGAAGTCGAGGCCGTGCGTACGGCCCGTGGTGTGCGAGCCGGGGGCGCCGACGTGCGCGCCCATCAGTTCCGGAGGCAGCAGCATCCCCGTCCAGAGCTGGATCTGCTGCCGCTCCAGGGCGTCGATGCAGTCGCTCGTCCACACCCGGTCGCTGCGTTCGAGGATGCCGAGGTCCACTCGGGCGCCGCCCGACGAGCAGGACTCGATCTCCAGCCCGGGGTGGCGCCGGCGCAGCTCGTCCATCAGCGCGTACACGGCGGTGGTCTGGGCGTGCACGCCGCCGACGCCGTACGGGCCGCTGCCCGCGTCGACGAGGTCGCGGTTGTGGTCCCATTTGAGATAGTCGACGGCGTACTCGCCGACCAGGGCGTCCAGACGTTCGAGCACGTACGCGTACGCCTCCGTACGGCCCAGGTCCAAAACCTGCTGGTGCCGGGCCTCGGGCGGCATGCGCCCCGCCGCCGACAGGATCCACTCCGGGTGGGCCCTGGCCAGGTCAGAGTCGGGGTTGATCATCTCCGGCTCGACCCAGAGGCCGAACTGGAGCCCGAGGGAGCGGACGTGCTCGACGAGCGGGTGCAGCCCCCGCGGCCAGACCTCGGGGTCCACGTACCAGTCGCCGAGCCCGGCCCGGTCGTCGCGGCGCCCGCGGAACCAGCCGTCGTCCAGGACGAACCGCTCGGCTCCGACCTCCGCCGCCGCGTCCGCCAGGGCGGTGAGGGTGTCCAGGTCCTGCCGGAAGTAGACGGCTTCCCAGGTGTTGAGAGTGACGGGCCGCGGCGTGGCCGGATGGTGCGGGCGCTGCCGCAGGTGGGCGTGGAAGCGTCCCGCCATGTCGTCCAGGCCCCGGCCGTACGAACCCAGCAGCCAGGGCGTCGCGTAGGAGGCACCGGGCTGGAGGCGCATCTCGCCCGGCAGCAGCAGCTCACCGCCGCCGAGGAGCGAGACCCCGGAGCTGGTCCGCTCGGCGAAGGTGCGGTGGTTCCCGCTCCACGCGACGTGCAGGGCCCACACCTCACCACCGCGGAAGCCGAAGCCCCGCTCGCCCGCCGCGTGCAGCAGCGTGGCGTCGAGGCCGGTGCGCCCGCGGCGGTTCTCCCGCAGGTGCGTGCCGAGTGTGAACTCGTGCCGCTGCGGTGAGCGTTCGCGCAGGTGGCGGCCGGTCAGGTCGAGGATCTCGGTGGCGTGCGCCGGTACGGGGAGCGTGAGGTGCAGTGCGTCCACCGTGTAGAAACCGGTGCCCTCGTTGGTGAGCGCCGCGCGCTGGCGCACGAGACCGGACGAGGTCAGCTCCAACTCCCACCGCAGGGCGAGCCGTGCCTGGTCGTCCACGGCGTCGACGGTCAGGGAGCGGGGGGCCGGGACGCGCACGTCCCGGACGGTGAAGGAGCTGGAGAAGTCGGCGCCCTCGCGGTGGCCGGACAGCCCCGGAGTGCCCAGCCAGCCGGCCGACTGCTCGGGCAGCACGCTGACGGGGACCGGGACGTCGGGGACGCTCGTGCCCAGCTCGGCGTGGCTCGCCGTGGCGAGCTGGGCGAGGAAGCCCGAGCCCCCGGGCGCCCCGTCGTCCACGTCACCCAGGTCGGCCCCCCAGTGCAGGATCCGGGGCAGCCGGGGGCCCGAACAGTCGAGCACGAGGCTCGTGCCCCCGGCTCGGAAATGGAGGAGGTGGTCGGTGGTCACGTGCGTACGCTTTCGGTCGGTCGGGTGGGGGCGGCCGGCTCGACGACGGTCAGCTCGCCGACGCCGGCCTCCAGTGCGTCTCGGGCGTGCGCCTCGATGCCCGAGTCGGTGATGAGCAGGTCGGCCGCCTCCAACGCGGCGATGGTGGCCAGACCGGGCGTGTCCCACTTGGTGTGGTCGGCGAGCACCACGACCCGTCGTGTGGAGCGGCACATGGCCCGATTCGTCTCCGCCTCCTCCAGGTTGGGCGTACTGAAGCCGGTCCGGACGTCCATGCCGTGGACCCCCATGAACAGTACGTCGACCCGCAGCGAGGCCAGTGCGGCTACCGCGACCGGCCCCACCAGGGCGTCGGAGGGAGTGCGGACGCCGCCGGTCAGGACGACCGTCTGCGTCTGCCGCCGGTTCGCCTCCAGGGTCTGCGCCGCGCGGAGGCTGTTGGTCACCACCGTGATGTCCGGGATGTCGAGGAGGTGCCGGGCCAGGGTCCACGTCGTGGTCCCCGCGGTGAGCGCCACCGCGGAGCCCGGAGCGACGAGCCGGGCGGCCGCGGCCGCGATCGCCTCCTTGGCTGTGACCTCCCGGGACCGCTTCTCCCCGAACGCCGGCTCCTTGGTGCTGCCGTGCTCCGCGGTGACCGCTCCTCCGTGGACCTTGTCGAGGTGGCCCTGACGTGCGAGGGACTCCAGATCGCGCCGGATCGTCATGTGGGACACGCCGAACCGCTCGGTCAGCGCGCCGACCCGGATCGAGCCGTGCCGCCGGACGAGTTCCGCGATCCGCTCCTGCCGTTGCCTTGCCAGCATCCCGTCACCGGTCCGACGACGGCGTGCCGTCTTCCCGGACCACCACGACGTCGCCCGCGCGGACGACGGTCCTGCCGTCCGCGACGGTGCCGGTCAGGAGGTCGACGCCCCTCGCCGCGACGGGCACGTCACCAGAGGTGTGGTTGATCAGGAAGAGGTAGGTGCCGTCCGGCCCGCGCCTGCGAACCGCCTCCACCCCGGCCGGGACCTCGGCCGGAGCCGTGACACCGGCATCCCGGCAGACCCGGGCCAGCAGCCCGCGCAGGGCGTCCGCGTCCGGTCGCGTCGCCACGTACCAGGACACGCCGGCGCCGTGGGCGTTGCGGGTGACCGCGGGGTGTCCCGCCACCGGGCCGCCGTACGAGGGGTCCGAGTCGAAGGACACGATCGTCTCGGCACCGCGCGGCTCGACGAGCTCGGTCCAGACGGTGGCCTCCGAGCCGTCCGAGAGCCGCACGGTCTCCGCCTCGCGCAGGGGGAAGAACTCGTCGACGTGGACGCCGAGCATGTCCCGGTACGCCCCGGGGTGGCCGCCGAGCCGCACGTGGTCGTTCTCGTCGACC
Organism: Streptomyces chromofuscus; assembly: GCF_015160875.1. Lineage (NCBI taxonomy): Bacteria > Bacillati > Actinomycetota > Actinomycetes > Kitasatosporales > Streptomycetaceae > Streptomyces > Streptomyces chromofuscus. The sequence goes on from NZ_CP063374.1 coordinate 7,210,942, forward strand.
ACACCGCTGAAGAAGCCGACGGCCGCGTGCCCGCCCTCCCGGACGAAGGCGTCGAGCGACGACGCGTCCGCGTCCGACGTCAGGCTGAGGCTGGGCACCAGCACCAGCCGGTGGCCGCTCAGGTCGCTCGACGGATGCACGAGGTCACACGTGATGCCCAGTGACCACAGTGCCTCGTACCAGGCGCGCACCAGGTCGAGGTAGCGCACGTCACGCGAGGGAGTGGCGTCCATCTCCAGCGCCCACCAGGCGTTCCAGTCGAACAGCAGCGCAACGTCCGACTCGACCCGGCTGCCGCGCACCTCGGCGAGCGCTTTCAGGTCGTGCCCGAGAGCGGTGACCTCGCGCCAGGTCTTGGTGCCGGTGCCGCCGTGCGGGAGCATCGCCGAATGCCACTTCTCGGCGCCGGCCCGTGACTGGCGCCACTGGAAGTACAGGACGCCGTCCGCGCCGCGCGCCACGTGCGCGAGACTGTTGCGCCGCATCTGTCCCGGCGTCTTCGCCACGTTGCGCGGCTGCCAGTTCACCGCCGAGGTGGAGTGCTCCATCAGCAGCCACGGGGCGCCGCCGCCCATGCCGCGCGCGAGGTCGGCGTCGAGTGACAGCCCGACGTGCGCTTCGGGGTCCGCGGCCGTGAGGTACTGGTCCACGGAGACGAAGTCGCACTCCCCGGCGAAGGAGAATCCGTCCACCTTCTTCTCCAGCGTGACCAGGAGATTGGTGGTCAGCGGGATGCCGGGGGAGAGGCGGCGCACGATCTCCGCCTCGCGCCGGTGCAGCCTCAGCAGCGCGTCCGAGGAGAACCGCCAGAAGTCCAGCTGCTGCGTCGGATTGGGTACGGCCGCGGTGGCGCGCGGCGGCATGACCTCCGCCCAGTCGCCGTAGCGCTGGCTCCAGAAGGCCGTCCCCCAGGCCTGGTTGAGGCCGTCGAGGTCCCCGTACCGCTCCCGCAGCCAGTCCCGGAACGCCTTGGCGCTGCTGTCGCAGTAGCAGTGCGCGTTGTGGTTGCCCCACTCGTTGTGCAGGTGCCACAGCGCGAGCGCGGGGTGGTCGCGGTACCGCTCCACGAGCCGTTCGGCGAGCCGGCCGGCCGCCTCGGCGTAGGCGGGACTGCTCGGACAGAACGTCTGCCGCGAGCCGTGGGTGAGCCGGACGCCGTCGGCGGTCACCGGCAGCGCCTCGGGGTGCCGCAGCGAGAACCACGGCGGCGGGGACGCCGTGGCCGTCGCCAGGTCGGCGGCGATGCCGTTCGCGTGCAGCAGGTCCAGGACCTCGTCGAGCAGCTCGAACTCGTACTGCCCGGGGCGCGGTTCGAGGAACGCCCAGGAGAAGACACCCACGGTGACGAGGTTGACGCCGGCCTCCCGCATGAGGCGGACGTCCTCGTCCCACACCTCGCGCGGCCACTGCTCCGGGTTGTAGTCACCGCCGTAGGCGATGCCGCCGAGCCGGTCGGACAGCTGCTTGAGCGCGTCGGTCACGACTTCACCGCTCCCGCCGCGAGGCCCGCCTTCCAGTACCGCTGGAGCACCAGGAAGGTGATGACGATCGGCACCACCGACACCAGCGAGCCCGTGAGGCTCAGGATCTGCAGCGAGGGATCGCGGCTGACCTGGGACTGCCAGGTGAACAGCCCGAGGGTGACCGGGTAGAGGCGGTCGTCCTGGAGCATCACCAGCGGCAGCAGGAAGTTGTTCCAGATGACCACGAACTGGAACAGGAAGATCGTGACCATCGCGGGCGACATCAGCCGCAGCGACATCGTGAAGAACGTCCGCAGCTCGCCCGCCCCGTCGATCCGGGCCGCCTCCAGCAGCTCGTCGGGCACCGACGCCGCCGCGAAGATGCGCGAGAGGTAGACGCCGAACGGGCTGACGATGCTGGGCAGGAAGACCGACCAGAACGTGTTGGTGGCGTCCACCTCGGCGAACAGCAGGAACAACGGCAGCGCCAGCGCCGTGGCGGGCACCAGGACACCGCCGAGCACCACGGAGAACAGGAACTCCCGTCCCCGGAAGCGGTACTTGGCCAGGGCGTAGCCGGCCATGGCGGACAGCAAGGTGCCGACGGCCGCGCCGGCCCCCGCGTAGAGGAGGCTGTTGAGGAGCCAGGGAAGGTACACCCCGTCCTGCTTGGCGAACAGCGCCCGCAGGTTGTCGAACAGCTGGAAGTCGGAGAACCACAGCCCGAACGAGTCGACGAGGTCGCCCTGGCTCTTGGTCGCCGCGACGATCAGCCAGAACACCGGCAGCAGCATGTAGACGGCGATGACGACCAGGAAGCCGGTGGCCGCGATCACCGAGAGGCGGCTGTCCCGGGGGCCGCGGGGTGCGGTCTTGGAGGTCTGACGGGGCGCGTGGGCGCCCGCGGTGTCGGTGAGGAGGCTCATGACTCGGCCTTTCGCCCCGTGAGCTTGAGGAATCCGAACGACAGGACGAACGTGGCCAGCGCCAGCGTCACCGACATGGCCGCGGCCTCGCTGTAGTTGTTCGCCGAAGCGAGCGAGTAGGCGGCCAGGTTGGGTGTGTAGGTGCTGGTCACGCTGGTGGAGATGGAGCGCAGCACCTGCGGTTCGGTGAACAGCTGCAGCGTCCCGATGATGGAGAAGACGCCCGTCAGGATGAGGGCGGGACGCAGGATCGGCACCTTGATCCGCCAGGCGATCGTCGCCTCGCTCGCGCCGTCCATCCGGGCCGCCTCGTAGATGTCGGACGGGACGGCCTGCAGGGCGGCGTAGATGATCAGCATGTTGTACCCGGTGTACGTCCAGGTCACGACGTTGCCGATGGACCACAGCATCATCGACGAGCCGAGGAAGTCCGGCGCGGAGCCGGCCTTGTCGAGCAGGTCCACGATGGGCGACAGCCGCGGGTCGTACAGGAAGGCCCACATGAGCGCGGCGATCACACCGGGGATGCCGTACGGCACGAAGTAGGCGATCCGGAAGAAGCGCTTGAGCCGGGCCACCGTCGAGTCCAGCAGCAGTGCGAGCACCAGTGCCAGCAGCAGCATCACCGGGATCTGCACCAGCCCGAAGACCAGCACCCGTCCGACGCTGCCGAGGAACTCGGCGTCGCCGAGCACCTCCTTGTACTGGTCGAGGCCGGCGAACACGGTGGTCTTGCGGCCGAAGGTGCCGCCGGTCCGCTCGGTCTTGAGCAGGCTCTGGTAGAAGGCGTAGCCGACGGGCACCAGGGTGAACAGGACGAACGGCACGAAGAACGGCAGGAGAAAGAAGACGGGCGCCCAGTTCCGTCTGCGGCGGGCAGGGACGGGGGCGGGGGCGGTCTGCGCCGGCGGCGATGCTGTGGCCGCTATGGGGTCGGCGGTCATGTCGTGGTCTCTTCCTGGGCTGGGCTGTGCTGGCGAGGGGGAACGGGCCGCGAGCGGGACCCGGCTGGCGAGGCCGGGGCCGCGGATCGCCCGCGGCCCCGGCCCGCTGCCACCTACTTGGCGACCTCGAGGGACTGCTTCTCCAGGGAGTCGACCGTCTTGGCGTCGGCCGTCCTCAGCGCGTCCTCGAGCGTGCCCTGGCCGCCCAGTGCTCCGGCGATGCCGTCGCCCATGAAGCGGTAGGTGTCGGTCATGGTCGGGCCGAACGTCCAGTCCGTGGTGACGTTCTTCGAGGCGTCCGCGAAGACGTCGAAGACCGTCTGGCCGTCGTAGAAGTCGACCGGCTTCTTCAGCGCCGCCAGTTCGAGCCCGGCGGTGGCCGCGGGGTAGAGGCCGCCCTCACGGTTGAGGATCTCGAGCGCCTTCGGGTCGGTGTTCAGCCACAGCGCGAACTGCGCCGCCTCGTAGGGATGCTTGCTCTTGCCCATGACCGCCGTGGTCGAGCCGCCCCAGTTGCCGGCCTTGTTCTCGCCCGCGGACCACTGTGGCATCGGCGCCACGGCCCACTTGCCGGCGGTCGCCTTGGCGTTGTCACGGATGGTGCTGTAGCCCCAGGCGGCGCTGACCCAGGTCGCCACCTCGCCGTTGTTCCACGCCTTGTGGAGCGCCGGGGAGAAGCCCTGCAGGTCGGTCGCGACCAGCTTCTCGTCGATCATCTTCTGCCAGTAGTCCGCCACCTCGCCGGCGGCCGGGCTGTCGACGTCGACCTTCCACGCGTCGCCCTCCTGGGCGAACATGTTCGCGCCCTTCTGCCACAGCAGACCGCTGAACCAGTTCGGGTCCGTCTGCGAGAAGTGCGTCATGTACGCCTTGGGGTCGGCCTTCTTCAGCTTCTTGGCCGCCTCGTAGTACTCGTCCCAGGTCTTCGGCACGGCTATGCCGTGCTTCTCGAAGAGGTCCTTGCGGTAGAAGAGGGCCATCGGGCCGGTGTCCTGCGGCACCGCCCAGACGCCGTCCTTGCCGTCGGCGCCGAAGGTCACCTGCGACCAGGTCCAGTCGACGAAGTCGCCCTGGGCCTCCTTGACGCCCGCGCACGAGGCGATGTCGGTCAGGCCCTCCTGGAGGCGGAAGCTCGCCAGCGAGTCGTACTCGATCTGTCCGAGATCGGGGGCATTGCCCGCCTTCAGGGCGTTCGACATGTTCTGGTAGGTGCCCGTGTTGCCCGTGGGGGTGGACTTGACGGTCACCTGGATGTCGGGGTTCTGGCGGTTCCACTCGGCCACGGCCTTGTCGACGCCGGGGATCCAGGACCAGTACGTGAGCTTGACCTTGCCGTCGCTCTTCTCGCACGTGGCCTGCTCGCCCGAGGCGCCGTCCTCGGTGCCGGAGCCGCCGCACGCCGCGGTGGCGAGCAGGGGGAGTGCGACAAGGGCCACCAAGGCCCGGCGAAACGCGGGGCGATGGGTCCGCAGTGACATGGCGTCTCCTCTGTGCGTGCCGCTCCGCCATGTGTCCCGGAGCAGCGGGGTGCGCATACCCTGACTGTTAACTGCGTGTTAAGTCAACAGGATCCATCTCTAAATAACGGAATCAAACAAGAACCGTTATGTGCCGTCTGGAGCTCCCGGGCATTGGTCTCCACCTGCGAGGGTTGGCGTTGCCGATCGCGGGACGGGATTGCCGAACGTCGTCAGAAGACGATTCAGCGAATGTGCACCAGCGAAGAGGTCGCTCGCTTGGTGCCCCTTCTTCTGGTTTCCCGGTCGAGTGCACACGGTGCGCATACATCGGAGGGCTGGTGCAAGTGGCTGTGTTCGACCGGCTGAACAGGGGCTGGTGCGGCGTTCTCCGCGCGTTGCTGGGGACGGCCCTCGGCTGCCCCATGGTGCCGATCTCGGTGTGCACGAGCGCATCGCCGCCGCTCGGCGCAGCCGCTCCGCCTTCGGCGCACCCGCCGTTCACCTCGCCGGCACGGTGGGGTGAAAGCGCGTGACCACCCCACCGCGCGGTGGGACGAGTCACATGATCGAGCGGAGCGGATGCGGGCGGCCGGAACCGCCCGGGGCTCACCTCGTAGTGGTCGAGGCTGCGGTCCCCAATGGGCAGGTGATAGGGCGCCCGCGGCGGTCCCGTCGCGGATCGTGAAGGACGGCCGAGCGCTTCGCGGGCCACCCTCGGGGGTGTTCGTGCGGTGAGCCCTCAGGAGGCGTCGCCGGACTCTGTGGCATAGGTGAGGGTAGTATGACGCCGTGGCAAACGTGAGATCCGCCACAGTCGTCATCGATCCCAAAGGGATGGTGAACGGTTGGAGCGAGGGCGCTCAGGCATTGTTCGGGTGGACACCGGCCGAGGCAGTCGGGCAGTCGGCCACCGAGCTTCTGGCCGTGGAGGTTCCCTCCTGCGACGGTTTCGGCCGTCCCGGTCACATCGTGACGGCGCGGACACGGCTCGGTGCGGCTCTGGACGCCGAACTGATTCCTCATCCCTGCGTGGACGGTGACAGCCGTTGCCTGGGCTTCCTCCTGGTCGCGCCTCCCGTGTCGTGTCAGAGCAGTTCTGACGAGGAGATCATCAGGCGCACGGTCGACCAGGCCCCGTTCACTTGCGTGATCTGGGACCTCGACCTGCTGAGCCGGTGGACCAACATCGTCACAGCCGAGTCGGGCCATCTCGAACAACAGGATGAACTGCGTGGTCATCCGCTGGATGACGCCCCTCTGCCACGATCCATGATCGAGAGCATGACTGCCCGGCTGCGTGAGGTGCGGCGGACCGGCGAACCGTCGAGACTCGTCACCTTCGGTCAGGTCCGCGACGAAGATCACGTACGCCCGTGGTCCATTTCGTTCTGGCCGGTCAGGGACGACAACGGCCGGATGTGCGCGATCGCCCACTGGGGCGTCGACATCAGCGCCGAGTACGAGGCCCGCAGGCGACTGATGCTCCTCAATGAGGCCGGCAACGCCATCGGGGGCACCCTGGATGTGGAGGGCACGGCCCGGGAGCTGGTGAGGGCGCTGGTACCCGGATTCGCCGACATGGCTGCCGTGGACCTGTTCTCCGAGGTCCTCCTGGGCGAGGAACGCTCTCCGGGCCCGTTCTCCGGAAAGGTGACGCTGGGCCGTGCCGCGCAGCGGAGCACAGAGGAGGTCGCCACGCCGGTTCCGCGCGGTTCCGGCACTCAGCCGCCGCCGTTTCACGCTTATGCCCCGGAATCGCCGGTGGCCCTCTGCCTGGCCACCGGCAAGCCGCAGGTGCAGCTTCTCTCCGAGCCTCGCCCCGTGCACCGGTACGCCTCCGGCCCCGGACTTGCGGCTGATCCGGCGCACTGGCCGCCCGGCCTGCCCGTCATCGACGACTCGATCCGGCAGGAGGGGCTGCACTCCCGCATCACGGTCCCGCTGCGGGCCCGGGGCACCCTGCTCGGCGTTGCCCAGTTCTCCCGCCGGTCCCATCCGGAGCCGTTCACCGCCGACGACCTCATCCTCGCCGAGGACCTGGCCGCCAAGGCCGCCGTCGCCCTCGACAACGCTCGCCTCTATCTGCGGGAACGGACCACCGCGCTGACATTGCAGCGCAGTCTGCTGCCACGGCATCTGGCCGGACAGGCGGCGGTCCAAGTGGCCACCCGCTATCTGCCCGCCGATTCCCGCACCGGAGTGGGAGGTGACTGGTTCGACGTGATCCCGCTGTCCGGCGGCCGGGTCGCCCTGGTCGTCGGAGACGTGGTCGGCCATGGCGTCCGGGCAGCCGCGGCCATGGGCCGGCTGCGCACCGCGGTGCGCACCCTCGCCGCCGTCGATCTGCCCCCCGATGAGCTGCTCACCCACCTCGACGATCTTGTCATCCACCTGTACGACAGCGAGGAGGGTGCCTTCCCGGACGACCAGACGTCCGTCGGTGATCTGGGAGCAACCTGTCTGTACGCCGTCTACGACCCCGTGACGCGCCACTGCGGGCTGGCGACCGCCGGCCACCCCCTGCCTGTCCTGGTCACCCCCGGGAGTGCCGCGACTCCCGTGTCCGGGCCCGTCGGACCGCTGCTCGGCCTCGGCGGACTCCCTTTCGTGGCCGAGGAACTGGAACTGCCCCCCGGCAGTGTCCTGGCTCTGTTCAGTGACGGTCTGGTCGAATCCCGCGGCCATGACAGCGACGATGGCATGACGACGCTGTGCCGCGCTCTCGAGCAGCCTGCGGACTCGCTGGAAGCCACATGTGACGCCGTCCTGCGAGCCCTCCTCGACAAGGGCGCCACCGATGACGTCGCGCTGCTGATCGCCCGCACCCGCGCCTTCTCTCCCGACCAGGTCGCCACGCTGGATGTCCCCCCTGACTTCGCCATGGTCGAGCAGGCCCGCAAATGGACTGCCCAGCGGCTCGCGGAGTGGGATCTCACGCCGCTGGAATTCGTTCTGGAACTCGTCGTGAGTGAGCTGGTCACCAACGCCATCCGGTACGGTGCCCCGCCGATACAGCTCCGCCTCATCCGAGACCGCACCCTGATCTGCGAGGTTTCCGACTGCTCCAGCACCGCACCGCACCTGCGCCGCGCCCGGCTCTTCGACGAGGGCGGACGAGGTCTGTTGCCGGTCGCCCAGCTCATGCAGGGCTGGGGCACCCGTCATACCCCCCACGGCAAGAGCATCTGGTGCGAACACGCGCTACAACCGTCTCCGTGAGTCCCGTCGTGAGGGGCACCCCGGTGGCGTGAGGGCGACCCCGAGTGCCCCTCCCGATGCCTGATGCATCGTCAGAAAAAGTTGGCATTCGGTCAGCATGAGTCCTGAAAGCTTAGGGAGAACTGCCCGGACATACGACTCGTAGTAGGGCGTGGAAACAGCCCTTGACCTGCAAAAACGCAGGCAGGGAGCCTACTTGTGGGAGTGCCCCGATGTTGCGAACCATGTTCAAGTCCAAGATCTAGCGTTTGGGTGTTTTTGCAGCTCAGTGGCGGGTCTGTCCAGCCAACGGTGTAACTCGGGTGATGTGAGTTATCGGCGGCCGACGGAGAGTCGGCCGTCGAAGGCGATGTCGAATGCCTGCAGGGCGGGCTTCCAACGCATGGTCCAGCGTTTGCGTCCCTGGCCGGTGGGGTCGAGGCTCATGATGGCCATGTAGACGCATTTGAGGGCTGCAGCCTCGTTCGGGAAGTGCCCGCGGGCCCGGACGGCTTTTCGTATGCGAGCGTTGACCGACTCGATGGCGTTGGTGGTGCAGACGACGCGGCGGATCTCGGTGTCGAACTGGAGGAAGGGCACGAACTCTGCCCAGGCGTTCTCCCAAAGGCGCACGATCGCCGGGTACTTGGCGCCCCACTCCTCCTGGAACTCCAGGAACCGGTCTTCCGCCGCGCTCGCAGTGGGAGCCGTGTAGACCGGCTTGAGCGCGCGGGAGATCTTGTCCCAGTCCTGGCGGCCCGCGTAGCGGAACGACGCCCGGATCAAGTGGACGACACAGGTCTGGGTCACCGCCTGGGGCCAGACCGCCGAGATCGAGTCGGGCAGGCCCTTGAGCCCGTCACAGACGACCATGCACACGTCCTCGACACCGCGGTTCTTGATCTCGGTCAGGACCTGGAGCCAGTATTTGGCGCCTTCGCCGCCGTCGCCGGCCCACAGGCCGAGAATGTCGCGCGTGCCGTCCACCGTGACGGCGAGTGCGACGTAGATGGGCCGGTTCGCCACCTGCCCATCGCGCACCTTGACGTGCACGCAGTCGATGAAGATCACTGGATAGACCGGGTCCAGCGGCCGGTTCTGCCATTCGGCCATCCCGTCCATGACCTTGTCGGTGATGGTCGAGATGGTCTGCTTGGACACGCTCGCGCCATAGACCTCGGCCAGGTGGGCGGAGATGTCTCCGTGCGTCAGACCACGCGCGGACAGCGACAGGACCATCTCGTCGACGCCGGTCAGCCGCCTCTGCCGTTTCTTGACGATCTGCGGCTCGAAGCTGCCGTCGCGGTCACGCGGCACCGTGATCTCCACCGGTCCCACGTCGGTCAGAACGGTCTTGGACCGGGCCCCGTTGCGGCTGTTGCCGCTGCCGGCACCGGCCGGGTCGTGCTTCTCGTAGCCGAGGTGGTCGGTGATCTCGCCTTCCAGGGCGGACTCCAGCACGCGCTTGGTCAATTGCTGCAGCAGCCCGCCGTCGCCGGTCAGCTGCAGGCCGCTCGCGCGGGCCCGGTCGACCAGCTGCCCGATCAACTGGTCATCCAGCAGGTCCGCCGGCGACTCGGCCGGCCGGACCTCTTCAACCGCCTCAACAGAGACAGTCACGTCGCTCATCAGGTGCTACTTCCATGATCGGGAGTTACACCGAAGACCGTACAGACCCGACCGCCGATCCGGTCCGCCTCATGCGCGTATTCGGGCCGCCCTAGTACTCCAGCCGGACTTCTGTATTTCTCCTGGTCAACGGTCTGGCGGTGGGGAGTGTAGCGGGGGTGTGGCATCCGCGGGGCGGTCATGGACGGGCTGTCCCACCATCGTGTGCCCGCGCCGCATGTAATGACAGCGCCGGGCCCGCGCTTGGTGGCGGCGTCGCCATTGGGACCAGTTCACCGCATGGTCGCGGCGTGCAGGACGGCGGCGGGGTTCAGTTGCCAGCAGACGACGGATTTCGGCTGGTGTGAGGTCCACGAGGTCGGGTGTGTCGGCCTTGTCACCCCTTTTTCGCGCTGCTGCACGGCCATCACCGCGAGGAACGCGTGGGCGAGCATGGCGAGCGTGATGTGCCGGTACCAGCCCACGTAGCGACGGACCTCGTACTGGTCCAGGCCGCACTCGTTCTTCGCGCTCTGGAAGCACTCCTCGATCTTCCAGCGGCAGCCGGCGACGCGGACCAGGTCGGCGACGGTGGCCTCCAGCGGAGCGCAGGCGAGGTAGTAGGCGATCTCGTCGGGCTTGCTGATGCTGCGGCGGGCCAGCATCCACCGCTGCCGGGTCGGCTCGTCGCCGTCGAACTCCCCCACTGCGGGCAGGCGGGCGGCGGCCCAGTCGTAGAACCGTTCGCCCTTGGCTCCCGGCCCCGCCGACAGACGCTGCCATGCCTCGGGCGGGGCCTGGGCCAGGAGATGGTCGATGCGCGGGCCGTGGACTGGCTGGGACTTTGGCACGGCGACGACGTAGGAGAGACCGCAGTCTTCCAGGAAGCGCCGGAAGTGCGAGTCCTGTCCGTAGGCGGAATCCGCGGTGACCCAGGCGATGGGGAGTGGGGAGGCGAGGGCGCGACGGATGATGTCGCGGGCGAGGTCGCCTTTGGTGGCGAAGGTGCGCTCGTCGGGGATGCGGGCGGCTTGGCAGCGTTCTGGGTCGTCTGTCCAGGACTTGGGCAGGTAGAGCTCGCGGTCGACCAGGGAGTGTCCGCGGGTGGTGGCGTAGGCGGCAAAGACACCGATCTGGCAGTTCACTGTTCGGCCGGCGGTGCCGGAGTATTGGCGTTGCACCCCGGCGGAGGTGGTGCCCTTCTTGATGAAGCCGGTGTCGTCGATAATCAACACGCCTTCTGCGTGGCCGAGTTGTCCGGCCACGTAGGCCTGCAGGTCGTCTCGCAAGCCGTCGGCGTCCCACCGGCTGTGGGAGAGCAGGTGCTGCAGGCCGTGTGGGGTGGCATGGCCGGCGTACTCAGCGAGCTGCCAGCTGCTCTTTCGGCCGACCGGACCGAGCAGTCCGCGGACGTAGTCCCGCATCCGCCGCCGGGCCTCCACGCGGGAGAAGCGGGCTCCGGTCTGCAGGAAGAGTTCTTCGAGTTCCAGGTCCCAGGCGTTCGTCGGTACGTCGTGGATCACGACAACGGACTGCTCGTCACGCTGTCATTACATGCGGCGCGGGCACACGATGGTGGGACAGCCCGTCCATGACCGCCCCGCGGATGCCACACCCCCGCTACACTCCCCACCGCCAGACCGTTGACCAGGAGAAATACAGAAGTCCGGCTGGAGTATTAGGCCCCCGCCGGTGTGTCCTCACCGGCCGCGGGCCGTTTCGTTATTGGGGTTGTGCTGCCTACCGCAGCGGGGTCGTTGGGGTGCTGCAGCAGCAACAGCAGTACCACCAGCAGGAGTTGAGATGGCGCTGCTGGCTGCTGCCGGTCCTGGTGTCAGTCGGATTCGGGCGGGACCTCCCGTCGGCAGTGCTCAACGTGCAGCGGTACGAAACGAGGACGCGGGCTGGCTGACACAGACATGGCATAATGTCACCGCTCGGCTGCGGGGGCCGGGGTACTTTCGCCGTGCGCGGTGGGACAGCCCTGTCGGCCAGGTTGTCTGGAACCCCCCCGTGTCATGGAGTGAGGTGTGGGGGGACGGATCATCGTGCGATCAGGCCTGTGCAGACGAGGGACCGTCTCATGAACTCGGTCCTGGACACGTCCCTCATACCGCAGCAGGACCGGGAGGAGACCATCCGCTCGGCACTGTGGGAATCCTTCGTACGGGTCGATGTCGACCACCACCGTCCGGCCAGCGACATCTCCGTGCGGATGGGGCTGGACGCTGTCGGGCCGATCCGGATCTGCTCGGCGAAGTCGACGGCGGTCACCGTGCGCCGGACGAGTCGGCTGGCCAGGGAGGACGAGGAGCCGGCGGTCTTCGTCGGTCTGCAGATGTCGGGGACCAGCCTGGTGGAACAGCACGGCCGCCAGTCCCTGCTGCGGCCGGAAAACCTCACGGTGTACGAGTCGATTGCGCCCTACACCTTGCATTTTGGCCGGGCCCTCGATCACCACTTCCTGCGCATCCCCCGGGCGGTGCTCGCGCTCCCCGACCGGGCGCTGCGCGACATCGCCGCGATCCCGCTCGGCTCTGACAACCCCGTCGCGCGCCTGGCCTTCCGGTACTTCGCCGAACTGGCCGTCAGCGAGGACACGCGCGGCGGGGTGTACGCCGAGGCGATCGTCCAGCCCAGCATCGAGCTGCTGCGGGCCGCCGTGACGTCCCAGCTGGGCACGTCCCGGGTCAATCGTGCGGCGCTGGAGGCGTCTCTCGGGCTGCGGATCACCCAGTACGTCCGGAAGCACCTCGCAGACCCGACCCTGTCAGCCGCGCGGATCGCCGCCGCGCACGGCATCTCGGTGCGGCATCTCTACACGGTGCTCGCCCAGTCGGGGATCAGTCTCGGCGACTGGATCCGCTCCCACCGGCTGGCGGAGTGCAGACGGGAGCTGGCCGGACCGGGCGGGCGCCTGCGGACCATCGCGGGAATAGCGCGGAGCTGGGGTTTCCCGGACCCGGCCTACTTCAGCAAGGCGTTCAAACGGGCGTACGGCATCTCGCCGCGGGACTGGCGGGACCACCACCATCCCGGGTCGTCGACGCGCGGGTCCGGCCGGGGCGCCCGGACGGCGGACGTGTCCTGACGGTGGCGCTCACCCGCCGAGCCATATCCGGCCCCCGGGCGTACGCGGGCGGGTCGGACACGGCCGTGATCACACCGCGAAGTTGTCGCAAGACGTCCGGTCGACCCACCGGTGAGAACCGATGGCGTCGTTGACTCTTGGGCCTCGGTGGCACAAACGGAACGGCCAGTATCGATAAGCTTGATCTTGAATAGAGGGAGGACCTCGGCGGCATCACCGGGGTCCTCCGTTGTGGTGGGGTAGTCGCAGGTCAGCCTTGCGGTGTGAAGTGCGCGAGGAGGTGTCCTCCAACTGGGCGTCTCGCCGGACGACTTGTGTGACGTCGCCGAACCAATCTGGCCATGACCGGGAACTACCCGGCGAAGCTGATCACCGAACTACAACTGAAGGGCTGAGCGGAACTGCCGCTTGAGCTGCCTCGATGCGCGTCAGCTCTTGGCACAGAAGGCGTGTGCACCGCTGCTGGTCCGGTACGACCAATTCATCGCGTCGCGGGTTTGCGGTCCGTATTCGCCGTCCACGCCGATGCCAAGACGCTGCTGAAGGGAAACTACTGCAGCCCTGGTTGCGTTGCCATATATACCGTCTACGGCCAGTCCCGCCCCGTAGCACTTGTTCAGCGAGAACTGAAGTGCACTCACCCCGCTGTTTTGACTACCGTACTTGAGGTAGCACCAGTAGGGGTCGGCAGGAGCATAGTTCTGGTGCGGCATCAGGATGTAGTAGCTCCCCCTGGGGTTCTGCTTGGAGGTGTTGCATTCGTAGTTTGCAACAGCTGCGGCAGACGATGCGGTAGCAATCGCGCCGCCCAGCAGGCCGGCAAGCAAGGCACCGACCGACAGGATGCTCGCGGAACGCTTCTTCATGCGTTTCTCTCTTCGATGCGTGGGTGAGCGGACAGGCGCAGGTCACGCGTGCCGTGAAGCGCGCCGCCTGTTCGCCGGTGGCGGTGCGCCGCACGGCAGGAGATTAGACGCCGGTACGGGCGCGGACTTGGTCGTGCGTGCGCAGAACTTGGTCAGTCGTGCTCTACGTTCTTGATCGGGGTTGATCGAGCCATTCGTAGGGTTGGGTCGCCCAGGGGGTGAACAGCCCCATATCCCGGGCCGCTGTCGACCAGTCCCGCCCTGTAGCCGCGCACCAGCGCAGGAACAAGGTCACCGCCTCGGCGTACGCCTTCGTCGTCGTCTCTGCCCGGCCCCGGGCCAGACGCACCTCCCTCAGGAAGCGGTCCGCCTCCTCGACGACCTCCAGCCCGTCGTCCACCACGGTCCAGTACCGGGCCCCCGACGGCATCAAGACAAGAAATGTTCCGTACATTCGTTCCCGTCACTCTGCGTGTCGATCACAACGATCCACTGCAGAGCTACACCCCCCGAGAACCGTCGCAATACCACACACGACGACAAGAGGTGCCATGTCACACCACTGTCGCCAAAACCCCAGAGAACCCGGCGACCTCATCGCAGCACAGCAGGAACTCAACCAGGTGCGGGCCGACCTCACCGCCCTGTACAAGCAGCTGCCGTACTCCGTCGAACCGATGGAGGCCTGGCAGCGTCCCGAGGGCTACTGGCTCGCCACCTCCCGCGCCTACCCGGAGTCGCCGGGCTGGTCGGAGCAGGAGCAGCAGGAGGTCGCCGTGCTGCGGGAGAGGGAACGCGACCTCACCGGGGCGATCCTCACGCACGCCTTCTGGAGCGAGGTCCCCGGGCCCGAACGGCTCGATGCCCGGTCCCAGCTCAAGCACGCCCTCGAACGTGAGGACGGCGAGGGCCAGGAGGCGGCGTAGCTGTGGCGGACACGCCACCCGAGCCTGACCCGCCGCCGATTACGGTTGTCCTCCCCGACGGCCAGGAGGTCACCGGCCGCCTCCAGGAACGCCAGCAAGTCCCGGGCGCCTGGCTGTACAAGGTTGCCGTCCCGGCCTGGCAGAACACGCCTGACGGCCGGGTGGAGCCGTCCTGGTACGTGGTGTGGGTCAAGGCCCCCGACCACGTGAAGCCCGTGCCCGGCGTCTCCTACGACGACGTCCCGACCACCCGGCTGCCCCCGCCGCCGACGGAGCGCGAGATCCTCGGGCCGCGCCGGCCGTCGGGCTGGGTGCTGCAGAAGCTGGAGCGCGGCCGCGGCATCATCCATGCCGTCGACTGCAAGGAAGCACCCGCCGGGGCGCGGGTGCTGGCCCTGGACAAGGCGCTGGACGCGGCAGAGCATCCCGGGACCCGGCTGTGTTCTCTATGTGGTGCGGCGGCCGAACTCGATCCCGTGCTCAAGGGGTTCGAACATGGCTTCGGCGGTGCGGAAAACGGCAGTAGGGATCCGTCGTGATCGTCACACTGGCGGGATGAGCCTGTTCGACGCCGACGCCTACGATCCCGACGACATGATGGTGCACCCTCGCCATCAGGCGATGCAGCCGGTCTTGGCTCAGCTCATTCAGCAGCTCCGCGAATGCGACACGGTGGAGGCCGGGGTCGAGTTCCAGCGGGACCTGCTCGACCGCCTGCTGGAGGTGGAGAAGGACCGCGCCGGGTTCAAACGTGCCGCCAAACGGATACGCAGCGGAAAGGGGCCGCACCCGGAGGCACCGGAGCCCCAGTCGGGCCGTGATCTCGCCGACGCGGCGACCTGGCAGTTCGAGCAGGACGTGTGCGACCGGCTGGCCCGCCAGCTGCGCTCGGTGGGTGATGCCCTGGCCTGGCGCGTCTTCGGCTTCCACCGCCCGTTCATCCTCGCTCTGTGCCGCAACCATTCGCCCGGCCTGATGCACGGCAAGGCAGGGCTGCAGGCGGAACGCGAACGTGTCGAGAGGGCCTTCAAGGAGGACGGTGCTTTCGCGCTCCTGCACGACCTGACCAACTGCCTGCGCATCGGCGACATCACGGTCTGGGACGGCGTACACCCGCCCCGCACGGAAGAGATCAAGACCAACCCGAACAACACCAAGAGCGCTCAGCTACGGCGGATCAACCAGGCCCGCGCGGCGGTGCTGGACGGCGGCCCGCTACCGGGGGACAACGCCTCCGAGCTCCTCTACGACCTGAACCTGCCGCTACGCACGCACCTGAACGTGCTGCGCGAGGCCCTCGAGCGGGCCGCAAACGAGGGGGTATACGCCACCGACATTCCTGGCAGCCGGGCCCTGTTCGTCATCGACCAGTACGGATGCACCCAGGAAGGACTGTCCTCGAAGGAGTTCAACGAGCGCCTTCGGCAGAGCGTCGACACCGCCTTGCAACGGGCAGGGATCGCGGCCGGCCGCGAGGACCACAACATCCACGTGATCAGTCTCGACAGTACGGCCCGCGACCCGCTTCGGGTGCCCTGGGCGAACTACCCGCTGCATCCCGTGGCCTGCGCCCGCCTGATCGGCGACTACGCCGTGGCCACCGTGGAGACCTCCGGTCCTCTACTGACCCGCCTTCCGGCTCCCACGCGTCATGGCCGGCCTGCGCAACCTCGCCATCGGCGTCCACCGCCAGAACGGCCACACCAACATCGCCGCCGCACTACGCCACACAGCCCGCGACTACCGCAGGCCCCTGACCGCCCTCGGCCTCACCGGATAGATCCGGACAGAAGGTAATCACGCAACAGACCCTGCCATCTGGGGCTGCACGGATAGGCCGTGATGCGCTAAGCGCCCACTGGGTGAGATGTTCGAGGGAAGGGCGGGCGGCGCCCGACCCGTACGTACGACCGGGGAGCCCCGTATCCGCCATGCCGCTGCTTCCCAGCAGCGATACTGGATGCATGGACTCGACGATCACCGCCCCCCGCGCCGAGGTGCTGCGGGACCGCTACCGCAGCCGTCTGCCCGAGCGCTTGCAGGAGCTGGCCGGCCCCGTCGAGGGCAACGTGGACCTGCCGCTCCACATCGTCTGGTCAGGGCGGACGAGCTACAGCCTGGACCGTCCGAAGCCCCGTATGACGCTCTACCGGACCGTCCTCGCCGAAGGACTGAGTGAGGACCTGGTGGCCCTCCTGCATCACCGGCTGCTCACCGAGCAGTGGCCCGTGCTGCGGCGCTTGATCAGTCCCTACATCCGCGAGGTCTGGGAGGACGCCTTCCCCGAGCTGCTCCGCACCGCTCCGGCCGACACGAGCGCCGCGTGAAGCTCACTCCGCTCCACGAGCATCTCCTCGCCGACATCCTGGACCTCGGCTCCCCTTACCCTCTGGTCCTCACCGGCGGATACGCCGTGCAGGCCCACGGCCTGGTCGAACGCTTCAGCCGTGACCTCGACGTCGCCACCGAGAACCCCGCTCCGATGCAGGAGATCGTCGCCTCACTCACAGCAGGCCTCGGCGCGCGCGGATGGCGGACCACGCACGTCCAGACCGATCCGCTCAGCGGCCGGTTCCTCGTCACCGATCCGGACACCGGCGAGGAGTGCGAGGTCGACGTCCACAAGGAGGCGTTCTGGGCTCCGCCCGCCCAGACCCCCTACGGCCCCGTGCTTTCCCTCGACGACGTGATCGGCACCAAGGTCCGTGCCCTCGCCGACCGCGGCACCGTCCGCGACCTCATCGACGTCCAGGCTGCTTCCCGCCACCGCTCCACCGCCGACCTCGAATCCCTGGGCCGCCGTCGCGCCCACGACGAGTTCAGCCTCGAAGACCTCCGGGACCGGCTCATCGGCGCGGACTGGTACGAGGACGAGGACTACACCGCGTACGGGCTCACCTCCCGGCAGATCGAAGGACTCAAGGCGTGGGCGCTGGAGTGGGCGGAGGATCTGAGTGCGCGGATCCATGACGAGAACGCCTGAGAGGTCGTCATCGCGTCCATCCCCTCTACCGCCGTTGCAACGAGAGGATGTGGTGTAGCCGGCAGGTTCCAACCCGGAGCCGTCAACGGTGGGTGGCTGCCCTGCACGGCGGATGTGCAGGGAAGCCGAGCGATTCCCCGCAGCGGACTCACGGCGAAACCGTGCTGCGGTAACGGTCAAGCACTGCATCCCGCTCCCACTGAGCGCTGTATGGAGGACCGGCTCCACGCGCAGGCGCGTCCCGTCCGGTCGAACACCTGGAGGGCCTCCAGGCAGACGACGGCCCCACGTGCCTCCCCGGAAACTGAAAATGCCGGAAATTTACTGGTATGACGTGAACGCCGTGCGCCTGACGTCGGCTGTGTGAGCTCCTCGCGAATCTTTCGGGCTGCAGGGCGTGCCGGGGCGGCGAGTCATCCTGTGACCCGCATGCACCTGACGCGACGTCAGGTAAGTCAGCGTTTGGTCGGCATCAGTTCCCGAACATCCTGAAACGCTGTCTGAACAGGCACCTGATCGGGGGCGTCACAACAGACTGGTTGGCGCGGAAGCACAGCCCGGGAGCCCTATCCCCAATGACAAGCGATGTTCCTCACAATCTCCGAGTCAGGCGCGTGCCAGTTGTAGAGTGATACCGCCCTTGACCTGCACAAAGCAGGCAGGGAGCCGTCTTTCAGGAGTCCAAAGTGCTGCGAACTTTGATCAAGTCCAAGATCCATCGCGCCACCGTCACCCAGGCCGACCTGCACTACGTGGGATCGGTGACCATCGACGCCGATCTGCTGGACGCCGCCGACCTGCTGCCCGGCGAGCTCGTGCACATCGTGGACATCACCAACGGCGCCCGGCTGGAGACGTACGTCATCGAGGGCGAGCGCGGCTCGGGCGTCGTCGGCATCAACGGGGCCGCGGCCCATCTGGTCCACCCCGGGGACCTTGTGATCATCATCAGTTACGCTCAGGTCACCGACGCCGAGGCGCGGGCGCTGAAGCCGCGCGTCGTGCACGTGGACCGCGACAACCGGGTCGTGGACCTGGGCACCGACCCGGGTGCACCCGTGCCGGGCTCGGACCAGATGCGCAGCCCGCAGGCCGTGCGGGCCTGAACCGCCGACGAGGAGTTCCCATGAGCGAGACCGAGATCCGCGACGACCGGGCGGCGGGCCGCCTGGAGGCCGTCGGCGGTGGCGAAGTCGTCGGCCGCATCGAGTACTTCGTGCTCGACGGCCCGCAGCGCGCCCTGGTGCCGGTGCACACCATCGTGGAGCCGGCCCACGAGGGCAAGGGCATCGCGGGCTCCCTGGCGCGCGAGCTGTACGCCATCGCGGAACACGAGGGTGTTTCCGTCGCCCCGCTCTGCCCGTACGTCTCCAAGTGGGCCGAACGCCACCCCGACGAGGCGCCCGCCGCCGACCCCGCGCTGCTGGACGCGGCGCAGGAGTGGCTGGCGGCACACCCCGGCCGGTTCTGAGCGTGCTCGCCCTGCTGCACACCTCACCCCTGCACGTCCCGGTCTTCGACGCCCTGCGCGAGGCGCACCATCCAGGGCTGGAACTGCGGCACCTCGTCCACGAGGACCTGCTGACCCGGGCCGGTCACGAGGGGCCGCAGGCGGTCGCCGAGGACGTACGGGAGGTACTGGACCGCGCCGCCGCCGACGGCGCCCGGGCCGTGCTGTGCACCTGTTCGAGCATCGGCGGCGTCGCGGAGGCGGCCGCCGCCGGGGCCGGGGTGCCGGTGCTGCGCGTCGACCGTCCGATGGCGGCCGCCGCGGTGGCCGCCGGACCACGGGTCGCCGTCCTCGCCACGGTGGCGAGCACCCTCGCCCCCACGGTCGCCCTCGTGGAGGAGGAGGCCGCGCGCACCGGCCGCCCCGTCGAGGTGCGCGCGCGTCTCGTCGAGGACGCCTGGCCGCACTTCGAGGCGGGGGACGCCCGGGAGTACGCCCGCCGGGTGGCCGCGGTGGCCGACGAGGTCACCGACGCCGACGTGATCGTCCTCGCCCAGGCCTCGATGACGCCCGCCCAGCAGCTGACGTCGACCACCGTTCCGATCCTGTCCAGCCCCCGGCCGGGGCTGGCGGCGGGGGCGCGGGCGGTCGGCGCGGAGACCGGCGAGAGCCCACCTGGGCCACGGAGTGACTCCGGCGGGTGACTGGCGGCGCGGGGCGCCGGGTACGCGGGGAGTAGTCCAGAGCCGACGCTCACCGACTGGCCGGAGGACACCATGACCGAGCCGCCCCCCGCACCGGTGCCACCGCCCCCGGGCCCTCAGCCGCACCCGGTGCCGCCCCCCGAACCACCCCCGGCGCCGACCCCGCCGCCGCCCCCGGCCCCGCAGCCGCCGGGCCCCCACCCGGCCCCGGACCCCAACCCGTCCCCGATCCCCCCGGGCCCGGAACCGGTCCCCAACCCGGAACCGGGACCACCCCTCACCTGACCATCAGCGGTGAGCGACAACAAAACGCCGCTCACCGCAACGCCCCCGCGTCAGCCGTGGCCGACTGTGAACCCCGCTCACGGCAACGCCGCTATAGAGGCACGGGGAGCTGGGGCACTGCGCGACCAGCCCTCACAGCCCCGCACCCCCGAGGCGACCGAACCGGCCGCGCCCCTACGCGGACACCTCCGACCGGTCCCCACCCCACAGCGTGTGGAACGTCCCGTCCCGATCGGTCCGCCGATACGTGTGCGCACCGAAGAAGTCCCGCTGCCCCTGCGTGAGCGCCGCAGGCAACCGCTCGGCACGCAGCGCGTCGTAATAGGCGAGTGCCGCGGCGAACCCCGGCGTCGGCACACCCTGCCGCGTCGCGGCGATCAGCACCTCACGCCAGTCGTCCTGGGCTTCGGCGATCTCCCGCGCGAACGTCTCGTCGGACAGCAGGCTCGGCAGGTCCGGCCGGGCGTCGTACGCGGCGCGGATGCGGTCCAGGAAGGCCGCGCGGATGATGCACCCGCCGCGCCAGATCGACGCGACCTGCCCGAGGTCGACGTCCCAGTCGTACTCCTCGCTGCCCGCCGCGATCTCGTGGAAGCCCTGCGTGTACGACACGATCTTCGACGCGTACAGCGCCTGCTCCACCCGGTCCGCGAACGCCCCGGCCTCGTCCTTGCTCAGCGGCGCGGCCTTCGGACCCGCCAGCCCCCGCGAGGCCTCCCGCAGCGCCGCGTGGCCGGACAGCGAGCGCGCGAAGACCGCCTCGGCGATCCCGGAGACCGGCACGCCCATGTCCAGCGCGATCTGGACCGTCCAGCGGCCGGTGCCCTTCTGCTCCGCCTGGTCCACCACCACGTCCACGAACGGCTTGCCGGTCGCCGCGTCCACGTGGGACAGCACCTCGGCCGTGATCTCGATCAGGTAGGAGTCCAGCCGGCCCGTGTTCCAGGTGCGGAAGATCTCCGCGATCTCCGCGGGGGCGTACCCGGCGACGTCGCGCAGCAGCTGGTACGCCTCGCCGATCAGCTGCATGTCGGCGTACTCGATGCCGTTGTGCACCATCTTCACGAAGTGCCCCGCGCCGTCCGGACCCACGTGGGTCACACAGGGCGCGCCGTCGGCCGCCTTCGCGGAGATCTTCTCCAGCATCGGCCCCAGCGATCCGTACGACTCCTTCGAGCCGCCCGGCATGATGCTCGGCCCGTGCAGCGCGCCCTCCTCGCCGCCGGAGATGCCGGTGCCGACGAAGTGGATGCCCTGCTCGCGCAGCTCGCGCTCGCGGCGCCGGGTGTCGGCGAAGTGCGCGTTGCCGCCGTCGATGATCATGTCGCCGGGCTCCAGCAGCGGGGCGAACTCCTGGATCACCGCGTCGGTCGGCTCACCGGCCTTGACCATGATGACCAGGCGGCGCGGCCGTTCCAGGGCCGCCACGAAGTCCTTGGCGGTCTCCGCCGCGACGAACTCGCCCTCGCCGCCGAACTCCTCCACCAGCGCGTGCGTCCGGGACGACGTCCGGTTGTGCACCGCGACCGTGTAGCCGTTGCGCGCGAAGTTGCGGGCGAGATTGCTTCCCATGACCGCGAGACCCGTGACGCCGATCTGGGCTGAAGTGCTCATACCGCCTGCTCCTCATTGGGACCCGGGGATCCCGTAGTAGCTCGTGTATCGGTGATGGTGATCCGAAATGCGCGTATCTGAGTATGTGGGTATGTATGTGTTTGTGTGGTCCGGCACCGCCGACCTGTCGGTCCGCTGTGTCGCCAGTATCGCCTCCCGGCCATCCTGACGTGCCGATACGCCGACCGCATGTCCGGGGCCGACGGGGGTCAGTACGTACGGAAGGGGTCCGGCGCCTCACCACGCGCCGGGTGCCCCGGCAACGGGAGTGCGATCCGCGCCAATTGGGCCGTCCAGTCGGCCGATTGCCGTCTTGTCATGGCCTGTTCGCGGTGCATACTTTTGCCCCTCCTGACGCTTGTCGAGGGGGACTTCCCATGGCCGTACGCGGCCGGCACCGCCGGTATCAGCCGAACAGGATCAACCGCGCCTCGCTCACCGTCACGGCGGGCGGCGCCGGCATGGCCCTCCCGTTCGTCGGCACCGGCGCCGCGCACGCGGCCGACGTGGACACCTGGGACAAGGTCGCCGCGTGCGAGTCGAGCAACGACTGGAACATCAACACCGGCAACGGCTACTACGGCGGCCTGCAGTTCAGCCAGTCCACCTGGGAGGCCTACGGCGGCACCGCGTACGCGGCCCGCGCCGACCTGGCCACCAAGGACCAGCAGATCGCCGTCGCGGAGAAGGTCCTCGACGGGCAGGGCCCGGGCGCCTGGCCGGTGTGCTCGCAGCGCGCCGGGCTGACGCGGGGCGGCGAGAGCCCGGACGTCAGACCCGCCGGCACCTCGACGCGGACCCCGAAGTCCACGGCGGCCGACGTCCAGCCGCAGACCACACCCCAGTCGCGGGCCGGGACCGCCGAGATGTACACCGTCGTCCGCGGCGACACGCTCTCGACCATCGCCGAGGAACGCGACGTCCGGGGCGGCTGGCAGCGCCTGTACGCCGCCAACCGCAGGACCATCGGGGCCGACCCCGACCTGATCCTGCCCGGCCAGCGGCTGAACCTGCGCGCCAAGGCCACGTCCGCCCCGAGCGCTCCGCCCACCTCCGGCAAGCCGGCCACGACCCGGCAGGCCCCCAAGTCGTCGCCCAAGAAGCCCGCTTCGGACAAGAGCAGCGCCACCGAACAGCGCCACGGCGCTCTCGTCGCCCCGGTCAGCGGCCCTCTGGGCACCGCCTACCGCGCGACGGGCTCCAGCTGGTCCAAGGGCTACCACACCGGCGTGGACTTCCCGGCGCCCACCGGCAGCTCGGTGAAGGCGGTGGGCCCGGGCCGGGTCGTCGACGCCGGATGGGGCGGCTCCTTCGGCTACCAGGTCGTCATCCGGCACACCGACGGACGCTACAGCCAGTACGCGCACCTGTCGGCGATCTCCGTGAAGGCCGGGCAGTCGGTGAGCGCCGGCCAGCGCATCGGACGCGTGGGCTCCACCGGCAACAGCTCGGGCCCTCATCTGCACTTCGAGGTGCGGACAGGGCCCGGTTTCGGCACGGACGTCGACCCGCTGGCCTATCTGCGGGCCGGCGGCGTCAGGATCTGACCCGGACCCGGCCGCGCTCCACGGCCGGGAAGGGGACGTACGGCGCGCCGTACAGGGCGTAGTACGGCGGTGAAGTCTCCGCGGGAGCGGCGGGCGCGGCGTCGTCCTGGTCGTACCCGCCGTCGCCGCGCACGGCCCGGCCGTACACGCCCTCCGTCAGCGGGCTCGGCAGGAAGACGCCGTCGGGCAGGGCCATGGCCGTCGGCTTGCGGGCGGGGAGGAGCTCCGGCTCGGGCAGCGGCGTCACGTCCTCGGCCCGGGCCCGCTCGACGCGCTCCGCCGTCAGCAGGACCAGCCCGGCGGCCGCCACCGCACCGCAGCCCAGCGCGAGCGCGGTGCCCGTGGTGCCGTACCGGAAGGTCTCGCCGAACATCGTGATGCCCACCGCGGCGGCCACGACGGGGTTCACCACCGTCAGCGTGGCCAGCGGGGCCGCCAGGCCCGCTCCCCGGTAGGCGGCCTGGGACAGCAGCAGACCGGCGACGGCGAACACGCCGATCGCGGCCAGGGCCGGCAGCAGCGCCGACGTCACCCCGCCCGTCCAGTCGACCGCGACCGTCTTGGTGAAGACCGAGGAGATGCCGAACGCTGTGCCGGACGCGGTGGCGAGCACCATGGCCCGCACCGCCGGACGCCGGTGCGCCGCCCGGCCCACGGCCATCAGCGCCCCGACCACACCGGCGGTCGCCAGGAACACGCCGAGCTGCTGGCTGCCGTCCAGCGACCGCGCGTCCGAGCTGCCGACCAGGGACAGCAGACCCGCGAGGCCGACGGTCGCCATGACGGCCCCCCGCCAGGCCGTCGAACCGGCCTTGCGGCCCACGCACAGCGCCGCCATGGGCAGCGCGAAGACGATGGTCAGTGCCCCCAACGGCTGCACCACGCTCAGCGGGCCGTAGGCCAGGGCCGCCACGTGCAGCAGGCCACCGAGGCCGTTCAGCGCGACCGCGGCCCACCAGCCCGGCCGGCGCAAGGGGGCGTACTGCCCGTCCGACACCGCCACGTGCTCCTGCACGATCGCCCCGCCCGCGTACGCCACGGCGGAGACGAGCGACAGCAGCACGGACAGCGCGAGGGCGCTCATGGCCTGCTCCTCTGCGGGCGGCGGGGGCCCCAGGCCCGGCGCGGCGAACGATCGACGTCCATGAACAACACGATGCCTTGTCGAGCTGTTCCCGTCGTCGTCCCTGAGGCCGCAATAAGACCTACTGCCGATGGAGTACGACCAGCCGCCCGTCATCCCCAGGGTGGGCTACCGGGGAGGCAGACCCGCAGGGCTCAGCCCCTAGGGGACTTGGTACTACTGCTCCTCGTGGACCTCGACCCCCAGCTCACCGGCCTGAACCAGCTCGGCGGCTTCTTCGTGCTGCGCACGGTCGTGGACGCGGCCCGTAACCCGGCGAGGCCGCTGCCGACCCTCGCACAGACATACGACGGTACGGCATCGGGTGTTCAGCCCGATCCCCTGGCGTCGCGTGTGCGGACAGTGGCGACGGCCCTGCGGGCTCCGGAGGCGCGGGTCGCCGCTTCGGTGGCGCACCTGGGCCTCGCGGCGCGGCTCTGGTCACCGGCCCTCGGCTGCGCCGCCCTGTACGGCCGGATCCCCGACCTCGACCCGCGGCTGCTGCGCTGGGACGCCGACGCCGGCGCCCCCGACGACCTGTGGCTGACCGAGGTGCGCCCGCTGCCGGGAGACGCCGCCACCCTCGTGGACGTCGTGCTGCACGGCCACCTCCAGCCGCTGGCGGCCACCCTGCGCGCCCGTCACCGGCTCGCGCGGGGACTGCTGTGGGGGAACGCGGCCTCCGCCCTGGCCGGTGCCGTCCGCGAACTGGACCGCCGGGCGCGGGCCGACGGCCGTACGGACATCGCCGCCCGGGCCCGCGCGCTGACCGCCGAACTCTTCGCCCACCCTCTGCTGCGCGACACCGGCACCCGGACCGGCACCGCCTTCCGGCGCCGCAGCTGCTGCCTGTACTACCGGGTGCCCGGGGCAGGCGTCTGCGGCGACTGCTGCTTCACCAGAACGCCCACGGCTCGGCCCCGGACGCCCCGGACGCCCATGGCTTGATCCCGCGGCCGTCCCGTGGTCTTCCGCCCGCGCCGCATCTGGGTGACCATGAGGGGACCAGCCGCTGAGACAGGGGGTTCCGGGTGCGAGTGGGACTGCTGACCCGGGAGTACCCGCCGGACGTGTACGGCGGCGCGGGCGTCCATGTGGAGTTCCTCGCCCGGGAGTTGCGCTCCCTGGTCGACCTCGACGTGCACTGCTGGGGCGAGGGCCGCAACGAGGGCGTGGTCCGCCACCGCCCCTGGCCCACCCTCGACGGCGCCAACGACGCCCTGCGCACCTTCTCCGTCGACCTCTCCGTCGCCGCCGCCCTCCAGGGCCGCGAACTGGTCCACTCCCACACCTGGTACGCCCATCTCGCCGGCCACCTCGCCAAACTCCTGTACGGCATCCCGCACGTGATGACCGCCCACTCCCTGGAGCCGCTGCGCCCCTGGAAGGCCGAGCAACTCGGCGGCGGATACGCCCTGTCGAGCTGGGCCGAGCGCACCGCGATCGAGGCCGCCGACGCGGTGATCGCCGTGTCGGGCGCGATGCGCGAGGACATCCTCGCCTGCTATCCGGCACTGGACCCGGACCGCGTCCACGTCGTGCACAACGGCATCGACACCGAGCTGTACCGGCCGGACCCCGCCACCGACGTCCTGCACCGCCTGGGCGTCGACCCGGCCCGCCCGTACGTGCTGTTCGTCGGCCGCATCACCCGGCAGAAGGGCGTCCCCCATCTGCTGCGCGCGGTGCGCGACATCGACCCGTCGGCCCAGGTCGTGCTGTGCGCGGGCGCGCCCGACACCCCCGAGATCGACCAGGAGTTCCGCGAGCTGTACCGGGAGCTGAGCCGGGTCCGCGACGGCGTGCACTGGATCCCCCGGATGCTGCCACGCCCGGAAGTGATCCAACTCCTCACACACGCGGCCGTCTTCGTCTGCCCTTCGGTGTACGAGCCCCTGGGCATCGTCAACCTGGAGGCCATGGCCTGCGGCACCGCGGTCGTGGCCTCCGAGGTCGGCGGCATCCCGGAGGTCGTCGCCGACGGCAAGACCGGCCTGCTGGTGCCCGTGAACGACGACTTCGAGGCCGACCTGGCCCGCGCCCTGGACGCGGTGCTCGGCGACCCGGAGGGTGCCCGGCGGATGGGTGAGGAGGGGCGGGAGCGCGCGGTGGGCGAGTTCGGCTGGGGCACGGTCGCCCGGCGCACGGCTCGCCTTTACGGGAACGTCCTGATTCCGGGGTAGTCGACAGAGCAGAGCACGACGGAACAACGGGCGTAGAAGGGCGGCGGGATGCGGCGCGGTGGACCTTCGGTGCTGGGAATCGTACTGGCGGGCGGGGAGGGCAAGCGCCTGATGCCGCTGACCGCGGACCGGGCGAAACCCGCGGTGACCTTCGGCGGCACGTACCGCCTGGTGGACTTCGTCCTGTCCAACCTCGTCAACGGCGACATCCTGCGCATCTGCGTCCTCACGCAGTACAAGTCGCACTCGCTGGACCGGCACATCACCACCACCTGGCGGATGTCCAGCCTGCTCGGCAACTACGTCACGCCGGTCCCGGCCCAGCAGCGGCTCGGCCCGCGCTGGTTCCTGGGCAGCGCGGACGCGATCCTGCAGTCGCTGAACCTGATCCACGACGAACAGCCGGAATACGTGGCGGTGTTCGGCGCCGACCATGTCTACCGCATGGACCCGCGCCAGATGCTCGCCCAGCACATCGAGTCCGGCGCGGGCGTGACGGTGGCCGGCATCCGTGTCCCGCGCTCCGAGTCGTCCTCCTTCGGGGTGATCACGCCGGGCTCGGACGGCAGTACCGTCGAGCGGTTCCTGGAGAAGCCCGCGGACCCGCCGGGCCTGCCGGACGCCCCCGACTGCGTACTCGCCTCGATGGGCAACTACATCTTCACCACCAAGGCACTCGTCGAGGCCCTCCAGCGGGACGCCGAGGACCAGAACTCCGTGCATGACATGGGCGGTTCGATTCTGCCCCAGCTCACCGCGCGCGGCGAGGCGCACCTGTACGACTTCGGCGGCAACCACGTGCCCGGCGAGACGACGCGCGACCAGGGGTACTGGCGGGACGTCGGCACGCTCGACGCGTACTACGACGCCCACATGGACCTGATCGCCGAGCGACCCGCCTTCAACCTCTACAACCGCAGCTGGCCCGTCTACACCCACTCCAACCAACTCTCCCCGGCCCGCTTCAACGCGGGCGGCATCGCCGGCGAGTCCATCATCAGCGCGGGCTGCCTGATCCGGGGGCAGGTCACCCGGTCCGTGCTGTCGCCGGGTGTGGTGGTCGACCCCGGAGCGGTCGTCCAGGGCTCGGTGCTGCACGACAACGTGCACATAGGGCGGGGCGCGGTGGTGCGGGGCGCCGTGCTCGACAAGAACGTCGAGGTGCCCCCGGGCGCGACGATCGGCGTGAACCCGGAGCGGGACGCGGAGCTGTACACCGTGTCCAAGGGCGGGGTGATCGCACTGGGGAAGGGGCAGCGGGTGCCGTGAGGGCGCGGGGCCGATCACTCACTCGACCCTCCCTCCGGACGCGCCGCCGACGGCCGCCGCCGTCCCGCGGGCCGAAACGCCCGGACGCCCGTTCCGGTGGCCTCCGGGGCCCGCCGCCCCCACCAAGACACGCCCGGACGACGCGCAGGTGGCGTCTCGCCGCCTTGCCGACGCTCCGAGGCGCGCCGGACGCCGTGCGGCGGGCGTATCGGCCGTCCGGCGACCCCGGAGACACGCCCGGACGCCGAGCGTGCGGGCTTGAGGCGACCTGTGGCGCGCCGGGGTTTCCGTGCGGCGGCCGGACGCTTCCGGAGCGGCCTGAAATCCGGGGTGGCGGCAGGCTTGCTCCGCGCGGCGTCCGAGCGTTGTCCGGAGCGGCCCGGCCCGCGCGTGCGGCCCGACGTCTCCGGTGCCACGCCCGGAGGTACCCCTGGCGCGTCGCGGGCGCTCCGTGTGGCGCACGCCCCGTCTTCGTGTGACGCTCCCTACATCTGCGTGCTGTCCCCTGCCCCTCTCGCGGCACCCCTTCTGTCGCATGCGTCCCGTGAGTCCCACCGCTTTCGCAGGCGGCGGCACTTAATCTGCTGTTAACTGTGCGTAGCCTGATCGCACTTGACCGTAATCGCGCGTGGGCGATTGACTGCTGGCCCACCCGTTCCTCGACGCGAGGCAAGCCCTTGAACTCTGACGACCTGCTCGCTCCCCTGGACCTGGCGTTCTGGAACATCGAGTCCGACCGACACCCCATGCACCTGGGTGCGCTCGGCGTGTTCACGGCCGGCTCGCCCGCCGCGGGCGCCCACGCCGCGGACCTGCTCGCCGCGCGGGCCGCCGCGGTGCCCGGCTTGCGCATGCGGATCCGGAACGTGTGGCGCCCGCCGGACCTGCGACAGCCGCTGGCCTTCGGCGGCGCCGCCCGCGAGCCCGCACCGGACTTCGACCCGCTCGACCACGTCCGGCTGCACGCCCCGACCGCCGACTTCCAGGCGGAGGCGGGCCGTCTGATGGAGCGTCCGCTGGAGCGAGGCCGGCCGCCGTGGGAGGCGCACGTGCTGCCGGGGGAGGACGGCGTGTCGTTCGCCGTGCTCTTCAAGTTCCACCACGCCCTCGCGGACGGCCTGCGCGCCCTGACCCTGGCCGCCGCCGTCCTCGACCCCACCGACCTGCCCGCGTCCCGTCCCCGCCCGCCGGAGCCGCCCCGCCGCGTGCTGCCCGACGTGCGCGAACTGCCCGACCTGGTGCGCGGCGCGCTGTCCGACGTCGGCCGCGCCCTCGACATCGGCGCGTCCGTCGCCCTGTCCACCCTCGGGGTGCGCTCCTCGCCGGCGCTGACCTCCGAGCCGTCCGGCACCCGGCGTACCGCCGGAGTGGTCCTCGACCTCGACGACGTGCACCGCATCCGCAAGGCCGTCGGCGGCACCGTCAACGACGTCCTCATCGCCGTCGTCGCGGGCGCCCTGCGCCGCTGGCTCGACGAACGCGGCGACGGCAGCGACGGCGTCGCGCCGCGCGCCCTGATCCCGGTCTCCAAGCGTCGCCCGCGCACCGCG
Organism: Streptomyces chromofuscus; assembly: GCF_015160875.1. Taxonomy (NCBI): domain Bacteria; kingdom Bacillati; phylum Actinomycetota; class Actinomycetes; order Kitasatosporales; family Streptomycetaceae; genus Streptomyces; species Streptomyces chromofuscus. The sequence goes on from NZ_CP063374.1 coordinate 7,240,132, forward strand.
CACCCGCAGGGCAACCGGCTGTCGGGGTACCTGACCCGGCTCCCGGTCGACGACCCGGACCCGGTCGGCCGCCTCGAGACGGTCCGCACGGCCATGGACCGCAACAAGGACGCCGGCCCCAACCGGGGCGCGGGCGCGGTCGCGCTGCTCGCCGACCACGTCCCGGCACTCGGCCACCGGCTCGGCGGGCCGCTGGTCAGCCAGGCCGCGCGGCTCTGGTTCGACATTCTGGTCACCAGCGTGCCGCTGCCCGGTCTCGGCCTGAAGCTGGGCGGCAACGCGCTCACGGAGGTGTTCCCGTTCGCCCCGCTGGCCGCCGGACAGTCCCTCGCCGTCGCCGTCTCGACCTACCGGGGGCGGGTCCACTACGGGCTCGTCGCCGACGCGGCGGCCGTACCGGACCTGGACCGGTTCGCCCAGGCGGTGGCGGACGAACTGGAGACGTTGATCAAGGCCTGTGTGCCCTGATCATGACGGGTTTGGCGGTGCGGCCCGGCGCTCCGTAAAATCTGCCGTTCGAATGCGGGCGCGACCGGAGCGCCGCGACGGCAGAGATCCAGGGAACGGCAGCGGCGATGACGGTGACAGAGGACGGCTCGGCGATCACGGAAGAGGTCGTGTACGGGCCCGGCATCGACCCGGAGCGGCTCGCCGTCTGCCTGAGCGTGCTGGAGGAGCTCGACAAGCTGGACGTCGACCACCCCGACGCGATCCTGGTGCGCCGGGCCACGTCGCACATCTACCGCACCGTCAAGCAGCGCCGCCGCCAGGAGCGCCGGGCCGCCAAGACCGCCCACGACAAGGCGGTCACGGAGGCCACGGCGACCGGCTCCGCCGAGCGCATCGACGACGAGACGGAGGGCATCCTGCCCTCCTCCCGGACCGCCGAGGGCAAGATCGCGGGGATACTCCGGCGCCCCCGCTCCTGCTACACCTGCAAGACCCGGTACGTCGAGGTCGACTACTTCTACCACCAGCTGTGCCCGAGGTGCGCCGCCGAGAACCGGGTCAAGCGCGACGCCCGCGCCGACCTCACCGGCAAGCGCGCGCTGCTCACCGGAGGGCGCGCCAAGATCGGCATGTACATCGCCCTGCGGCTGCTCCGCGACGGCGCGCACACGACGATCACCACGCGCTTCCCGAAGGACGCCATCCGCCGCTTCAAGGCCATGGACGACTCGGCGGACTGGATGCACCGCCTGGAGGTCGTCGGCATCGACCTGCGCGACCCGGCGCAGGCCGTGGCGCTCGCCGACCAGATCGCCGGGGCCGGCCCCCTCGACATCCTCATCAACAACGCGACGCAGACCGTGCGCCGCCTGCCCTCCGCCTACGCCGCCCTGGTCGAGGGCGAGAGCGCCCCGCTGCCCGCCGGCGAGCTGCCGGCCCACCACGTCATCGGCGCCTTCAACTCCGGCGCGGTCGACGGCCTGGCCGCGCTGCCCGTGGGCATCAGCGGTCTCGACGCCCAGAAGGTCGCCGACCTCGCCCTGGTCGCGGGCAACGCCAGCGTCGCCCGGCACCTCGACGGCACCGCCATCGACGCGGGCGGTCTGGTCCCCGACGTCGTCGAGACCAACACGTGGGTGCAGACCATCGACCAGATCTCCCCGGTGGAGCTGCTGGAGACCCAGCTCTGCAACTACACCTCGCCCTTCATCCTGATCAGCAAGCTCCGGCCGGCCATGGCCGAGGCCGCGCGGAAGGCGGCCAGCTCACGCGCGTACGTCGTGAACGTCTCGGCGATGGAGGGGGTCTTCGGTCGCGGCTACAAGGGCGCGGGCCACCCGAACACCAACGCCGCCAAGGCCGCGATGAACATGGTCACGCGCACCAGCGCCCAGGAGATGTTCGACGCCGACGGCATCCTCATGACCTCCGTCGACACCGGCTGGATCACCGACGAACGCCCGCACTACGACAAGCTGCGCCTCGCCGAGGCGGGCTTCCACGCCCCGCTCGACCTGGTCGACGGCGCGGCCCGCGTCTACGACCCGATCGTGCGCGGCGAGGCGGGCGAGGACCTGTACGGCGTCTTCCTCAAGGACTACGCGCCCGGCAGGTGGTGAGCCCGCTCACCAGTCGCTGCGGGTGTTGTCGACGAGGTCCAGCCAGGCGATGCCCATGAGCAGCGCGGCCACGCCGACCAGCAGGGCGCTCACGGCCAGGGCGAAGAACAGGACGGTGCGGGACAGGCCCCCGAGGTCGGGGGTGCGGCGGGGGCGAGGGGGCGGCGTGATGTCGCTCATGGATGCCACCTTCTTCACGGCGGCCTGCCGGAGCGTCCCGGCCCGGCTGCCGAGGCGCGCCGGCCGGCAGGTACCGGCCCCATGATCCCACCCACCACCCGCCCGCGCCCGCCCACCGCCACCGGCGCACACCCCGGCGACCGAACCGGCCGCCGACACCACGACCGGCTCGAGCGCGGCGCGGTTGCCGCCGCCGACCGTGACCGGGTCGAGCCCGGCGTCGGCTGCCGACTGCGTGTCTGGGGGAGGCCCGGGGCGGGTTGCCGAAGGTGGTGAACCTCAGGGGCCGGTGCCGGTTGCCGACGGTCTTGATCGGGCGAGGCCCGGTGCCGGTGGTCTGCGGCCGTGAACGGGGCGAGTTCGACGCGGGTTGTTTCCGCTCCTGACCGGGGCGACCCGGCACCGGTCGCCGACCGTGGGGCGGCCGTGTGCAGAGGCGGTCGTGACGCTCCGGGCCGCCCGTCGGCAGCGGTGGCCGAGTGTCGGCCGCCGGCCGGGGTGAGCACGGCGGGTGCCGGCCGCCGGGTCGAAGGCTCACCGACGGTCGTTGTCGGCGGGCGGCTGCGCGCCGGTGCCCGTCGCTGTGATCAGTCGACGGCCCCGAGCGGGGAGTTCCGGGCCGCGACGAGTTCCAGGACCATGCGCCGGTCCTCCAGCACCCCGGCGTCGAGTCCGACGACCTTGCCGGCGTCGTCGGCCTGCCGCAGGGTCACGGCGTCCTCGGCGAGCGGGTCGCGGGCGAAGGCAGCCGCCTCGGCCGGGTTCATCGCCCCGCCCTGCGGGGACAGGCCGCGCCCGGGGGAGACGGCGGCCAGGTAGCGCTCGGCCGGCACATGCAGGCGTACGAGACGGGCGACCCGTTCACCGAGCAGGGACCGGACCGCGTCCGCCGCGTGCTCCGCGTGCCCGGCGTCGTCGCCGGGCCGCAGCAGATGGCCGATGTCGTGCACCAGGCCCGCGACCTGGAGCTCCTTGTCGGCGGGCCGGCGCGACGCAGCAGCGCGGCCGTCTGCAGCGCGTGGTCGTGCAGGTCTACCGGGGCGGCGCTGCGGTCCGGGGTGTCCCAGGCGTCGCGGCAGGCGTACAGCAGATCCATCAGCTCCTCGACACTGCGCAGGTCCATGCGCCAGTCCTCCCGCCGGACGAGCCGTTGCCGTGCGTCAGCAGACCATGGCCGGCTGGCGAATCGGCCAACGGGACTTGAACTGCGCGACGTCACGACGGCCGCCGGTCGCCGGTGTGTTCACCCGGGTAGGCCGGTCAGGTGAGTTCGTATGGGTCCATTTCGTTACAAATGGCCATAGAATTCGCTTGATCGAGCACCGGATGACGTGCGATCGTTACCCGGAGTTTTCAGCCCCATCGAGCGGCCCCCCGCTCATTTGGTTAATCTGGTACGGACGGACAGCAACAACGGGTCCCTACCCACACCCACCGTCCGTCCCGGGACAAGCCGGTGCACATCGGCCTGCTCTCACGCGAGTTACCGACGCCACCGCGTCCTACAGCGACATGTCAGACCCGAACGGGCGCCGGGCAGCGGACCGCAGGTCGCCGGCGCACCCCGAGGGTGACCCGACACATAAGGAGTGCGCGGTGACACCGGAGAAGACGAATCGCGAACAGCGCCCCAAGGAACGCACGGAGCGTGCGGGCCGCCGGCCAGGCCAGATCGGCAGCCTCGACGTGTGGGCGAGGTCCGCCCCGATCCGGCTGGCGGGGTACGAGGACGACCTCGCCGAGCCGCACATCCTGCCCAGCGTGGACTGACCGGCAGGAGCCGTTCGCGATCGCCGACCGCATGGGCGTGCGACACTCACGCCCATGCTGATCAGGGAAGCCACGGCCGACGACTGGCCGCACATCTGGCCGTTCTGGCACCGCATCGTCGCCGCCGCCGAGACCTACACCTGGGACCCGGCCACCACCGAGGACGCGGCCCGCGCCCTGTGGATGAGCCCGGCCAAAAGCGTGTACGTCGCCCAGGACGACGACGGAGCCGTCATCGGCTCCGCCTACCTCACCCCGAACTACGGCGGGCCCGCCGCCCGGATCGCCAACGCCGGCTTCATGGTGGACCCCGACCAGGCCGGCCGCGGCATCGGCCGGGCCCTCGCCGAGCACATCCTGACCGAGGCCAAGGCCCACGGCTACCGGGCCATGGTGTTCAACGCGGTCGTCGAGACCAACCCGGCCGTACAGCTGTGGACGTCCCTCGGCTTCACCGTCCTGGGCACGGTTCCGGACGCGTACGACCACCCCAGGCACGGCAGGGTGGGCCTGCACATCATGCACAAGACCCTCTAGTCGAGAGGCGCCGTCCGCCGCCACGGGCGGGCCGCCTCCAGCCGGCCCGCCAGGTCCAGCAGTTCCGCCTCCGACCCCGGCCGCCCCACGAGTTGCACGGCGCAGGGGGCGCCCGACGGCAGGGTGCCGAAGGGCACGGCCATGGCGGGCAGGCCGGTGAGGTTCCACGGCGGAGTCATCGGGGAGTAGCGGGTGTTGGCGGCCACGTTGCGCAGCCAGCCCCGCTCGTGCCAGGGCCCGGCCTCGGGCGAGCGGCGTGCCAGCGCGGGCGTGAGCAGTACGTCGTACTCCGCGAAGAACGGTTCGAGGCGCCGCCGCAGCTCCTCCCGCCCGGCGCCGGTGCGCACGGTGCGCACGAACCGCCGTCCGACGGCGGCGTGGACGCGGGTGCGCCGGGCCAGCAGCCGCGCGTCGAGTCCTTGGGCGTCGACGCAGGTGCCCGCCGTCCAGTGGGCGAGCGAGGTGAGGCTGAGCGTCGCCGGGTACGGCGGGTCGGCGCGCCGCACGTGGTGCCCGGCCTTCATGAGCAGCTCGGCGGCCTGACGGGCGGCGGTCGTATACGACTTCGCGACGGTGACGCCCAGGACGGGGCTGCGCAGGGAGACGGCGATGCTGCGGGTGGCGGCGGGCGCCTGCCGCGCCACGGCGTCGGAGGCGGCGAGGACGGACAGCGTCAGCCGGGCGTCCGCGACGGTCGTCGCGAGCGGGCCGTTCTCCGACATGCCGAACCAGTCGCCGTCGCCGATGCCGGCCGGGACGACCCCCTGGCCCGGCTTGATGGTGACGACACCGCAGTTGGCCGCCGGTATGCGCAGGGAGCCCATGCCGTCGTTGCCGAGGGCGATCGGCACCATGCCCGCCGCCACGGCGGCCGCGCTGCCGCCCGACGAGCCGCCCGCCGTGCGCGTCGCGTCCCACGGGTTGCGGGCGGTGCCGTGCACCCCCTCGGTCGTACCGAACACACACAACTCCGGCACGTTGGTCAGCCCCACCACGACGGCACCGGCGGCGCGCAGCCGGGCGACGGTGACGTGGTCCTGCTCTGCGGGGGTGTCCGGCGTCGCGGCCGACCCGTTGCGCATGCACTCGCCGCGCACCGCCAGGTTGTCCTTGACGGCCACGGGCACGCCCGCGAGCGGCAGTCCCGCCAGATCCGCCCTGGCCGCCACCTCGTCGGCCTCGGCGAGGGCCCGCTCGGCCCGGACGGCACGGAACGCGCCGATCCGTCCGTCCAGCCGCTCGATCCGCGCCAGATGCGCGGCCACCACCTCCCGCGGCGTCACCCGCTGCTCCCGCACGGCGGCGGCGATCTCGACGCCGGTCCGTCCGACCCAGTCAGTCACGGGCGCTCCTTTGTCGTGGGTACGGCCTGAGGATGGCCCGTCGGCATCCTCGCAGAGCCGACTTCCTCCGGACGGCTCAACTGGCCCACGCAAATCCGTCCTCGCGGACAACCAGCCGCGCCTGTCGCGAACCGTCGCTGGGGGCAGGGCATGCGCCTGGCGGAAGCCGTCGTTGCGGACGGCTGCCGCGCCCCACGTGGGAAGGCACCGCACGTGTCTCGCGCAAGCCGTCGTCGCGGGCAAGCAGCCGCTCCTCGCGCAGACCGTCGTTGGGGGCAGGGCATGCGCCTGGCGGAAGCCGTCGTTGCGGACGGCTGCCGCGCCCTACGTGGGAAGGCACCGCACGTGTCTCGAGCAAGCCGTCGTCGCGGGCAAGCAGCCGCTCCTCGCGCAGACCGTCGTTGGGGGCAGGGCATGCGCCTGGCGGAAGCCGTCGTGGCGGACGGCTGCCGCGCCCTACGTGGGAAGGCACCGCACGTGTCTCGAGCAAGCCGTCGTCGCGGGCAAGCAGCCGCTCCTCACGCAGACCGTCGTTGGGGGCAGGGCATGCGCCTGGCGGAAGCCGTCGTGGCGGACGGCTGCCGCGCCCCACGTGGGAAGGCACCGCACGTGTCTCGAGCAAGCCGTCGTCGCGGGCAAGCAGCCGCTCCTCACGCAGACCGTCGTTGGGGGCAGGGCATGCGCCTGGCGGAAGCCGTCGTTGCGGACGGCTGCCGCGCCCTACGTGGGAAGGCACCGCACGTGTCTCGCGCAAACCGTCCTCGCGGGCAAGCGGCCGCCGTGAGCGGCGGCGGCCGCTCCCATGGACAGCAGCCGCGCCCCGGCGGCAGCCCGCGGCCGTCTCCGCCTTCCTGGGCCCGCGGCCCCCACCAGTCATCCGGCACGGTCACCCCCGGCCCGCTTCACCTCCCGTGCGGCCCGGTGCTGTCCCGACCGATCAGTCGCGGAACCGGCACCTGCACGGTCCGTGCCGGGCCCCCGTCCAGCAGCGACGTCAGTTCCTGTGCGGCCGTCCGGCCGAACCCCACCGTGTCGCGGGAGAGCGCGGACAGCCACGGTTTGACCATGCGGCACAGCGCGGAGTCCTCCCACGCCACGACCGAGACGTCGCCCGGCACACCGAAGCCCAGTTCCGTCGCGGCGGCGACCCCGGCGACGGCCATCACGTCGTTGTCATAGATCAGCGCGGTCGGCGGAGCCGCGCCGGACAGCACCCGGCGGGTCACGGCGGCGCCCTCCGCGTCGGAGTAGTCGGTGGTCACCGACCGCACCTCCGTCAGACCGCGCCGCTCGGCCTCCGCGCGCAGCGTCCGGATGCGGCGCTGGGTGTGCGCCAGCCCCGCCAGGCCGGCGATGTGCACGACGCGCCGGTGACCGAGGGCGTACAGCTCGCCGACGACCGAGGCCATGGCGGCGCCGTCGTCGGCCCAGACCGTGGACAGGCCGGGGTGGCGTTCGTCGGGTGCGCCGCCGATCACGACAGCGGGCAGGCCGAGTTCGTCGAGGAGGTCCGGCCGGGGATCGTCCGTGCGTGGATCGACGACCAGGACGCCGTCCACCCGGTGCTCGGCCCACCAGCGCCGGTACACCGCGCACTCGTCGGCCAGGTCCTCGGCGACCTGGAACAGCAGGCCGAGATGGCGCTCCGCCAGCACCTCCTGGATGCCCGAGACGAGTTGGAGGAAGAAGGAGTCCACGCCCAGCGTGTGCGCGGGCCGCGCCAGCACGAGACCGACCGTCGCCGCCCCCTCGCCGGACAGCGCGCGCGCCGCCGTGCTGGGCCGCCAGCCCAGCTCTTCCGCGACCCGCCGCACCCGTGCCCGGGTGGCTTCCGAGACCCCGGGCCTGCCGTTGAGCGCGAAGGACACGGCGCTCTCCGAGACCCCGGCACGCCGCGCGATGTCCTTCATCGTCGGCCTGCGCGCGGGCGACCGCTTGCCCGACACCCCTGCCCCCATTCCGTCAGCACGTCATCATCACGGGACTAATGCGCTTGAGCGCCTGCCCGTGTGGTCGAGCCTAAAGCGCATTAGCGATCTGCGGCAAGACCCTGCACACAACCCGCTGACCTGCAGTCATGTTCAACTAATGCATTTAGCTGAGCCGAATCCATTGACTCCGCGCGGAGTTCCCATGCAAGGTCTGCCCCGGCATAATTTCCCGCTCACTTCGTCGTAAAGGAGCCCGGTCACCGTGCGCATCTCCCGCAGAGTCCTGGCCGCCGCCGCCGTCATCGCCGTACTGCCGCTCAGTGCCTGCGGCTCCGGAGGCGACGACGGCGGATCGGCCGACGCCTCCGGCAAGATCGAGGGCGACATCACCTTCCAGACCTGGAACCTGAGGGCCAACTTCAAGCCCTACTTCGAGGGCCTGATCGCCGAGTTCGAGAAGCAGTACCCCGGCACGGACGTGAAGTGGATCGACCAGCCCGCCGAGGGCTACGCCGACAAGATCAGCGCCGACGCGGCCGGCGGCACCCTGCCCGACGTCGTCAACGTCTCGCCCGACCTCGTCGCCCCGCTCGCCAAGGCCGGCCTGGCGCTGGACCTGGACAAGGCCGCCCGACAGTACAAGAAGGAGTACCTGCCGGGCGCCTGGGCCGGTCACCAGATACCGGGGATGAGCGGCACGTACGCCTTCCCCTGGTACCTCAACACGGGGCCGTTGTTCTACAACAAGTCACTCTTCGACAAGGCCGGCCTCGACCCCGACCAGCCGCCGAAGACGTACGACGAACTCTTCACGGCCGCCCTGCGGATCGCGGAGAAGACCGACGGCGAGGTCGCCACCCTCGCCAACGTGCCCACCATCGAGGACTTCGGCCGCTACGGCGTCCCCCTCATGAACAAGGAGGGCACCGGTTTCACCTTCAACGACGCCAAGGGCGTCGAACTCCTCACCAAGTACAAGGAGCTGTACGACGCCAAGGCCCTCGACCCGCAGGCGCTCACCGCCACCCCCGAGTCCTCCGGCAAGAAGTTCCTCACCGGCGCCGTCGCCATGAACCCCGGCAGCGCGCTGGACCTCGGCAACTTCAAGAAGCAGGCGCCCAATCTCTACAAGAACATCGGCATCACCGACCAGATCACCAGCACCGGCCACGTCAACATGTACGTGATGGGCGTGATGGTGAACGCGCAGACCGAGCGCAAGCCCGCCGCCGTCGCCTTCGCGCACTTCGTCACCGACGCCGAGCACCAGATGTCCTTCGCGAAGCAGGTCGCCATCTTCCCCAGCACCGCCGGCTCGCTCGACGACCCGTACTTCACCCAGGAGGACGGCACCGACGAGACCCGGGTGCGGGTGGCCGCCGCCCAGTCGCTGAAGACGGCGGTCAACTACACGCCGGTGCTGTTCAGCGAGCAGATGAAGACCGAGCTGCGCAACGCGGTGGCCCGCGCGCTCCAGGGCAAGGAGAGCCCGAAGGAAGCTCTTGACAACGCTGTCAAGGCCTGTGATCGGCTGCTCCAGCAGCAGGGCTGAGCCACCGTGAACGGCTCCACTCGTGTGCGGCGCCAACTGCCCTCCAGCCCGTGGCTGTTCGCCGCCCCCGGACTGCTCGTCATCGGCGCCTTCGTGCTCCACCCGTTCGTCTCCACCGTCGTCAACGCCTTCACCGACCGGCGGACCCTGGTCCCCGGCGAGTTCGTCGGCCTCGACAACTTCCGCGAGCTGATCCATGACGACATGTTCTGGATCGGCCTGCGCAACAGCACGCTGTACGTCGTCGGGGTCGTCCCCGCGCTGGTGGTCCTGCCGCTGCTGCTCGCGCTGCTGGTGCAGAAGAACATCCCCGGCATCACCTTCTTCCGCTCCGCCTTCTACACCCCGGTCGTCGCCTCGATCGTCGTGGTCGGCCTCATCTGGGTGTGGCTGCTGGACGAACGCGGCCTGGTCAACGCCCTGCTGGAGACGGTCGGCGTCGGCCGGGTCGGGTTCCTCAGCGACCAGTGGCTGCTCCTGCTGAGCGCCATGACCGTCACGGTCTGGAAGGGACTCGGCTACTACATGATCATCTACCTGGCGGCGCTCGCCAACGTGCCACGGGAACTCCACGAGGCGGCCGCGGTCGACGGCGCCGGACCGGTACGCCGCTTCCTGGCCGTCACCGTGCCCGCCGTCCGCTCCACCATGGTCCTGGTCGCGGCCCTCTCCTCGGTCGCCGCTTTCAAGGTGTTCTCGGAGGTCTATCTGCTGGCCGGTCCCAGCGGCGGCCCGGCCGGGGAGGACACCACGCTCGTCATGCTCGTGCAGCGCACCGGCACCGGCCTGTCCGGCCGGGTCGGGTACGCCTCCGCCATCTCCGTCGTCGTCTTCGTGGTGACGGTGGCCCTGATGCTGCTCGTGCTGCGGGCCGACCGGAGGGAGGAGTCGTGAGCGTCCTGGAGAAGGCACGGCCCGGGGCCGCCCCCGCCCCGCCCGCGGCCAGGAGAAGCCGGGTGAGCGACGAGCACGGGCGGCGCGTCCGCGCGTGGGAGCTGGCCCTGCGCTACCTGCTCCTGCTGGGTGTGCTGGCGCTGACGGTGGGGCCGTTCCTGTGGCAGCTGTCGACCTCGCTCAAGGGGCCGACCGAGGACATCTTCAGCTCCCCGCCGACGTTCCTGCCGGGCGATCCGACCCTGCACAACTACGAACGGGTCGCCGAGACCATCCCCGTGTGGGACTACGCGCTGAACTCGCTGAAGGTCGCCGCCGCCAACGTCGTGACCAACTGCGTCGGCTCCGCGCTCGCCGGCTACGCCCTGGCCCGGCTGCGCTACCGGGGCCGCCGGGCGGCCACGCTCGCCTTCGTGCTGGCGATGCTCGTGCCGGTGGAGGGCATCATCATCGCCCAGTTCACCACCATGCGGGAGCTCGGGCTGAACAACACCCTGGTCGGCGTGGTCCTGCCGGGCTGCATCAGCGCGCTGAACGTGCTGCTGATGCGCAACGCCTTCCTCAACCTGCCGTACGAGATCGAGGACGCCGCGTTCGTCGACGGCGCCAACGTCTGGCAGCGGTTCTGGCGGATCGCGCTGCCGTCGGTCAAGGGCACCCTCGCCGTCGTCGCGATCTTCGCGTTCATGGGTGCCTGGGACGACTTCCTGTGGCCGCTCATCGTGCTGAGCGACCCGTCCAAGTTCACGCTGACCATCGGCCTGAACTATCTGCACGGCACCTTCGCCAACGACGAACGGCTCGTCGCCGCCGGCACGATCATCGCCGTCGCCCCGCTGATCGCCCTCTTCGCCTGCCTGCAGCGGTACTTCTTCCGCGGGGTCGGCGAGGGCGCCGTCAAGGGCTGACCTCCGCACGCGACGGGCAACAGACCGTCCGCACCACGACCACCGGGACCTCCATGTCTTCTGCCGTGCGCTTCGGCGTCAACTACACCCCCAGTGAAGGGTGGTTCCACCACTGGCTCGACTTCGACCTGGACTCCGTGCGCGCCGACCTCGACTCGATCGCCGCCCTCGGCCTCGACCACGTGCGGGTCTTCCCGCTGTGGCCGTACTTCCAGCCCAACCGCACCCTGATCCGGCCCCGGGCCGTGGAGCAGCTCGTCGCGCTCGTGGACGCCGCCGCCGAACGCGGCCTCGACGTCAACGTGGACGGTCTGCAAGGGCACTTGAGCAGCTTCGACTTCCTGCCGGCCTGGACGCGCACCTGGCACCGGCGGAACCTGTTCACCGACCCCGACGTGCTCGACGGCCAGGCGGCCTACCTGCGCACCCTGGCCGCCGCCCTCGCCGACCGGCCCAACTTCCTCGGCATCACGCTGGGCAACGAGGTCAACCAGTTCGCCGCGGGCCCGCACCCCGACCCCGACCGGGCCACCGAGGAGCAGATCGACGCGTGGCTGACGCGGATGCTGGCCGCCTGCGCGCAGGGGGCGCCCGGCAAGCTGCACCTGCACGCCGAGTACGACGCCACCTGGTACCAGGACGACCAGCCGTTCACGCCGGCCCAGGCCGCCCGGCACGGTGCGGTGACCGCCGTGCACTCCTGGGTGTTCAACGGCACCGCCCAGCGGCACGGCCGCGCCTCCGTCCCGAGCGAGCACCACGCCGAATACCTCGTCGAACTCAGCAAGGCCTGGGCGAACGACCCGCACCGGCCCGTCTGGCTCCAGGAGGTCGGCGCGCCCGCACCGCTCGTCCCGCCCGAGCACGCCGCCGCCTTCACCGAGGCGACCGTGACGCACACCCTGGACTGCCCCGACCTGTGGGGCATCACCTGGTGGTGCTCGCACGACGTCTCCCGCGGCCTCGCCGACTTCCCGGAACTCGAGTACGGGCTGGGCCTGCTGACCAACGACCGGCGGCCCAAGGACGCCGCGCTGGTGCTGGCCCGCGCCGCCCGTGAGCACGCCGCGACCCCGGCGGCGCGGACCACGGCGCTCGTCGTGCCCGCCGACCCGTCCGTCCGCTCCCGCTGCGCACCCGGCGGCCCCGTCTTCGACGCCTTCTTCCGGCTGGTCGCCGACGGCGCCCGCCCCACCACCGTCCTCGACACGCGCGCGGACGACCAGGACCACCTCGCCGCGCGCGGCATCACCGAAGTCGTCACTCCCGACCAGGTACTCCCCGTCCCCCCAGGTACCCACGGAGGCACCCGCTCGTGAACCCCACCCGACGCACCGTCCTGCTCGCCGGCGCCACCGCCGCCCTGCTCCCGTCCCTGCCCGCGACCGCCGCGCCCCGGCCCAGGGCGGCGGCGCTCCAGCCGTACGCCTCCTACTGGTACCCGGACTCCCTCCCCTCCGGCACCCCGGGCGCCGGCATCACCTGGCGCAGCCTGAAGGCCTGGCGCGCCGCCGAGGACGCCGACCTCGCCTTCAACGCGGCGCGCGAGCCGCTCGCCGCCCGGTTCACCCCGACTCCGGCGAACCCGACGGCCCGCACCGACCAGGCCCGCATCCAGTCACTGGTGTCCTTCGGGCCCACGTCCTCGAACCCCTCGCAGGGTTCCGCCACCGCCGACTACTACGCGCCGACCCACTGGGCCTACGTCGACGAGCTGGTCTTCTGGGGCGGTTCCTCCGGCGAGGGCCTGATCCTCGCGCCCAACGCGCCGATCGTCGACGCCGCCCACCGGCACGGCGTGCGCGTCCTCGGCAACATCTTCCTGCCGCCGGTCGCCTACGGCGGGCAGTTGCGGTGGACGCGGGACCTGGTGCAGACGGACTCCGCGGGCCGGTATCCGCTGGCCGCGCAGCTGGTCGCGGTGGCGAAGGCGTACGGCTTCGACGGCTGGTTCGTCAACGCCGAGACCGGCGGCGGGGACGCGGCGCTGGCGACCGCGATGCAGGGCTTCCTGCGCGAGCTGAAGTCGCTCGCCGCGGCCGAGGGGCAGCGGGTCACCTGGTACGACTCCATGACCGTGAGCGGCTCGGTGAGCTGGCAGGGCGGGCTCACCTCGCAGAACGAGGCGTTCTTCCGGGCCGCCGACGACATGTTCGTCGACTTCCGGTGGTCGGCGAGCAGCCTGGCCTCGTCGGGACAGCGCGCCGAGCGGCTCGGCCGCAGCCGCTACGAGCTGTGGGCGGGCGTCGACGTCGAGTCGAACGGCTCGAACACCGCCGTGAACTGGGACGCGATCGTGCCCCGCGACTCCGCGCACACCGTGTCCCTCGGCTTCTACCGGCCGGAGTGGACCCGCAACCACCTGCCCGCGGGCGCGCGCACGCCGAAGGACTTCCACGCGGCCGACGACCGGTTCTGGACCGGTCGGTCGCTGGACCCCTCACGGCCGGACGCCGACGACCCCTGGCGGGCGCCCGCCGTGGTGGTCGCCGACCGGTCGACGGTGACGTCCGTGCCGTTCGCGAGCGTGTTCAACACCGGGCACGGGCTGCGCTGGTACGAGGACGGCGAGGTCGCCTCGGACGCGCCGTGGAACCACCTCGGCCTCCAGGACCGGCTGCCGTCGCGGCAGTGGGTCGTGCGCACGCCGGGTCGTCGGCCGGCCGTCTCCTTCGACTTCGCGGACGCCTGGCGAGGCGGAAGCAGTGTGCTGGTCGACGGTGACCTGGACGCCCCGGTGATCGTCGACCTGTACGCGACATGGCTGCCGATCGGTGTGAACACGGTCGTCGAGCTGACCCATCGGATCGACGCCGGCGCCGTGAATATCGAGCTGGCGGTCGCCACGGCGGAACCGGGTACGCCGGGTGCGACACCGCCGTATACGTTTCTGCCTGTGAACCCCGTCAACATAGAGCCTGTGAACGCGGTCAACGGCTGGCAGGCGCTGACAACCCGGCTCACCGGGCTCACCGGTACCGTCCGCGCGCTCGGCGTCCGGCTCACCCCGTCCGGCACCGGCCCGGTCCGCTGGCGGCTCGGCGGGCTCGCCGTGCGCGACGCCACCACCGAGACCCCGGCCGCCCCGACCGGCCTGCGCATCACCGCGGCCTCCGGCGGCGACCTGCGTTTCGCCTGGAACGCCGCCCCCGGCGCCGTACGCCACTACACCCTGCACCGCCTGCTGCCCGACGGCACCCGGCGCTTCCTCGGCGGCACCTGCCAGCTCGCCCACTTCGCGGCCGGCCTGACGCCCGAACAGGGGGAGCGCACGGCACGGTTCGAAGTGCGCTCGGTAGGGGAGCTCTACACGTCGTCGGCCCCTGTCACCGTGACCCACCCCTGGTAAATCATCCGCACCGAGCTACGGAGCACCCCGCATGCATGACGACCGCAGCCTCGTCGAAGCCCGCCTCAAGCGCGTCCTCGACGAACGCATCCGCCCCGCCGTGTACCCCGAGTCCGTGCCGCTCGACGTGGCGGTGTGGCACGCCCCCGACGAGCCGGTCCCGGTCGCCGAGGGCCTTGCGGCCGAGCCCGGGCCGATCGAGGTCGGCGCCAAGTGGGGTGCTCCCTGGGGCACCAGCTGGTTCCGGGTGACGGGAACCGTGCCCGAGGCCTGGGCGGGCCGCACCGTCGAGGCGCTGCTCGATCTCGGCTTCGACGAGAACATGCCCGGCTTCCAGTGCGAGGGCCTCGTCTACCGCCCCGACGGCACCCCGGTGAAGGGCCTGAACCCGCGCAACCAGTGGGTGCGCGTCGGCACGCCCGTCGCGGGCGGCGAGGAGGTGCGGCTCCACATCGAGGCCGCGTCCAACCCCGTCATCCTCGACTACCACCCCTTCGTGCCCACGCGGCTCGGCGACAAGGAGACCGCGGGCAGCGAGCCCCAGTACACGCTCACCCGCATGGACCTCGCCGTCTTCGACGAGACGGTGTGGCAGCTCGTGCTCGACCTGGAGGTCCTCGGCGAGCTGATGGCCGAGCTGCCGGCCGACGCGGCGCGGCGCTACGAGATCGTCCGGGCCGTGGAGAGGGCGCTGGACGCGATCGACCTGCAGGACGTGAACGGCACGGCGGCCGAGGCGCGCGCCCGCCTCACCGGCGTCCTGACCACCCCCGCCGCCCCCTCGGCGCACCGCGTCAGCGCCGTCGGCCACGCCCACATCGACTCGGCGTGGCTGTGGCCGCTGCGCGAGACCGTCCGCAAGGTGGCCCGCACCACCGCCAACATGACCGCCCTGCTGGACGACGAGCCGGACTTCGTGTTCGCCATGTCCCAGGCCCAGCAGTGGGCGTGGGTGAAGGAGCACCGGCCCGAGGTGTGGGCGAGGGTGAAGAAGGCGGTCGCGGACGGCCGGTTCGTGCCGGCCGGCGGAATGTGGGTGGAGTCGGACACCAACATGCCGGGCTCGGAGGCGATGGCCCGGCAGTTCGTGCACGGCAAGCGGTTCTTCCTCGACGAGTTCGGCATCGAGAACGACGAGGCCTGGCTGCCGGACACCTTCGGCTTCGCCGCCGGACTGCCGCAGATCATCAAGGCGGCCGGCTCCAAGTACCTCCTGACGCAGAAGATCTCCTGGTCGCAGACCAACAAGTTCCCGCACCACACCTTCACCTGGGAGGGCATCGACGGCACGCGGATCTTCACCCACTTCCCGCCCGTCGACACCTACAACTGCTCCATGAAGGGCAGCGAGATCGCCCACGCGGCCCGCAACTTCAAGGACAAGGGCGTCGCCCGCCACTCCCTCGCGCCCACCGGGTGGGGCGACGGAGGCGGCGGCACCACTCGCGAGATGGTCGCCAAGGCGGCCCGGCTGCGCGACCTCGAAGGCTCCGCGACCGTGGCGTGGGAGACCCCCGCGGCCTTCTTCGCCAAGGCCGAGGCCGAGTACCCGAACCCGCCCGTCTGGGTCGGCGAGCTCTACCTCGAACTCCACCGGGCCACCCTCACCAGCCAGGCGAAGACCAAGCAGGGCAACCGCCGCAGCGAACACCTGCTGCGCGAGGCCGAACTGTGGGCGGCGACAGCCGCCGTACGGACGGGCTTCCCGTACCCCTACGAGGAACTGGACCGCATCTGGAAGACGGTGCTGCTGCACCAGTTCCACGACATCCTGCCCGGCTCGTCCATCGCCTGGGTGCACCGCGAGGCGCGCGCGACGTACGAGCGGCTCGCCGGCGAGCTGAACGGCATCATCGACGCGGCCCAGCGCGCGCTGGCGGGTCAGGGGCGACGTGAACTCGTCTTCAACGCGGCGCCGCACAGCAGGCGCGGCGTCCCCGCGGGTGGTGCCGGTGCTCCGGCCGCCGAGGGCGAGGTGTCCGTGCGCCGGCGCGAGGAGGGCGGATACGTCCTGGACAACGGCCTGCTGCGGGTCGAGGTCGACGGCCGGGGCCTGGTCGTCTCCGCCTACGACATCGAGGCCGACCGGGAGACCGTCGCGCCGGGCCGGGCGGCCAACCTGCTCCAGCTGCACCCCGACTTCCCGAACATGTGGGACGCCTGGGACGTCGACGAGTTCTACCGCAACACCGTCACCGACCTGACCGGGCTCGACGAGATCACCGCGGGTGAGGACGGCGAGTCGGTGCGGATCGTACGGTCCTTCGGCACCTCGCACGTCACCCAGGTGCTGTCCCTGCCGCCGGGAGAGCGACGGCTGGTGCTGGACACGGAGGTGGACTGGCACGAGACGGAGAAGTTCCTCAAGCTGGCCTTCCCGCTCGACGTGCACGCCGAACGGTACGCCTCCGAGACGCAGTTCGGGCACTTCCACCGGCCGACCCACACCAACACCTCGTGGGAGGCGGCCAAGTTCGAGGCCTGCAACCACCGCTTCGTCCACCTGGAGGAACCCGGCTGGGGCGTCGCCGTCGTCAACGACTCGACCTACGGCCACGACGTCACCCGCAGCGTCCGCACCGACGGCGACGGCGGTACGACCACCACGGTGCGCGTCTCCCTGCTGCGCGCCCCGCGCTTCCCGGACCCCGAGACCGACCAGGGCGTCCACCGCTTCCGGCACGCCCTCGTGCCCGGCGCGGACATCGGCGACGCGGTGCGCGAGGGCTGGCGGATCAACCTGCCGGAGCGTCGGGTGACGGGCGCCGGCGAGGTCGCGCCGCTGGTGACGGTCGATCAGGAAGCCGTCGTCGTCACCGCGGTCAAGCTGGCCGACGACGGCAGCGGCGATGTGGTCGTCCGCTTCCACGAGGCGCACGGCGGGCGGGCCCGGGCCACGCTCACCGCGGGCTTCGAGGTCACCAGCGTCGCGGTGACCGACCTGCTGGAACGCCCGCTGCCGCAGGCTGCCGCGCCCGTGGTCGACGGCGGGCGGATCGCCGTACGCCTGCGTCCCTTCGAGCTGGTGACGCTCCGGCTGCGACGGGGATAGCCGCGCCCGGGGTCGCGAGGACCCGTCCCGGCCCCGTCCGGGGCGGGCCTCAGCCAGGCAGGTGGTCCGGCCGCTACGCCGTCAAGGTGCCGAGGCAGCGGCCGCAAGGCTGTTGTGACGCCGACTCGTCTGATAAATAGGCGACGACTGCTCCGATCGCACGGCACGAGGAGCCGGCAGATGGCCGACGCGACGCAGCGGAATGGACGGCGCCTGCGGCAGCGTCACGGACAGCGCAGGGCGGTATCGGGAGCCCGGGTGCCGCCGACGCCCGGGTGACCTCCGGCCGCGCCCAGGACCGACCCGCCGCGGCTGCCCGCAACCGACCGAAAGGCCTCCCGTGTCCCCGTCCGCCGTTCGCGTCACCGCGGTCGACACCTACGACATCCGCACGGCCCGTGCCTGCCTGCCGCACCGGCCTGCGTCGTCCCCCGCGGCGATCGTGAACACGTGCTCCGTCACGGCCACCGCGGGCCCGCCCCGGCGAGCGCGGTACAGCGTCACCAAGGGCGCGATGTACTCCCTCACGCTCGCCATGGCCGCCGACCACGTCCGCGGGGGCATCCGCGTCACCTGCGACAACCCCGGCACCGCGGACACCCCGTGGACCAGCCGCCTGCTGGACGTCACGGCAGCGGAAGTCGCCCACACCACCGCCTGCTTGGCGAGCCCGATGTCCGGGGCGACCACCGGCACGGCACCGGCGGTCGACGGCGGCATGCGGGGCCCGCGCCCGCGACCGGCGGACCCGCGGTGAGCGGCGCCCGGGCGGGTGCGGCCCCGCTCGCCTTCGGCGCCGCCGGGATCGGCAACCTCTACACCGCGATCTCCGACGAGCAGGCGCACGCCGCCGTGACCGCCGCCTGGCGGCAGGGCATCCGGCACTTCGACACCGCCCCGCACTACGGTCTCGGCCTGTCCGAACGACGCCTGGGCGCGGCCCTGCGCGAGCACCCCCGCGCCGCGTACACGATCTCCACCAAGGTCGGCCGCCGCCTGGAACCGGCCGACGGCACCGGCGACGACCGGGCCAACGGCTTCGCGGTCCCGGCCACCCAGCGCCGCGTCTGGGACTTCACCGCGGACGGCATACGCCGCACCCTTGACGCCTCCCTGGAACGCCTCGGCCTCGACCGCGTCGACACCGTCTACCTGCACGACCCCGACGACCACGCCGAACAGGCCTTCCGCGAGGGCTACCCGGCCCTGGAGAAGCTGCGCTCCGAGGGCGTGGTCGGCGCGATCGGCGCCGGCATGAACCAGACCGCGATGCTCACCCGTTTCGTCCGCGACACCGACGTCGACGTCGTGCTGTGCGCCGGGCGCTACACCCTCCTCGACCAGAGCGCCCTCACCGAGCTCCTTCCCGCCGCCCGGGAACGCGGCACGGCCGTGGTGATCGGCGGCGCCTTCAACTCCGGCCTGCTCGCGGACCCGAGTCCGGGAGCGACGTACAACTACACCCGGTACCCGAGGAGTTGCTCGACCGTGCGCTGCGGCTGAAGGCGGTCGCCGACCGCCACGGCACGACCCTGCGTGCCGCCGCCCTCGCCTTCTGCGCCGCCCACCCGGCCGTCGTGCACGTCCTGGTCGGCGCTCGCTCGGCCGCCGAGGTCGACGACTGCGCCGCGCAGTTCTGCACGCCCGTGCCTGCGGCGTTCTGGCAGGAGCTGCGGGCGACGGGGCTGCTTCCCGCCGAGGCCCGCCTGCCCGTCGACAAGGGGCCGACGTGACCGTGGACACGCACCACCAAGGAACCTCCGACGGCGTCCGCCACGCGCGCCCACGACCTTGGACGGCGTCCGCCACGCGCGTCCACGCTCTCTGAGCGGCGTCCGCCACCCCGGCTACGACTTCTGAGCGGCGTCCGCCAGCCGGGTCGGCGGCAGGTACTCCCGTACGTACGTCCGGTCCCAGCAGGCGCCCGTCTCCCGCAGCTCCCGCCACGTCGTGTAGCGGTAGCGGAAGAGGCGGGCCCGGACGAAGCGCGGGGGCTCGTCGGGCGGGAACGGGGAGCGGCGCAGCAGCTTCAGGGTGTCGCGGTCGTTCTCCAGCAACCGCTCCACCAGCGCGCCGAACCACGAACCCGCGTAGGCCGGGGACAGGGCCGCGAACCACATCAGCCAGTCCAGCCGCAGATGGTAGGGCGCGAACTGCCGAGGCCAGTGCCGTGGATCACCGGGCTTGCCCTTGAACTCGTACTCCCGCCAGTCGGAGTCCTCCCGGGGCACGGCGTCGGCGGTGCCCTCGACGACCACCTCGTAGCGCACCCGGCTGACGCTGCCGAAGGCGCCGTAGGTGTTGACCAGGTGCAGCGGGTCGAAGGAGCGGTTCATGACCTGGCGCCGGGAGATCATGTTGGTCACCGGGCGGTAGCTGAGGAACGCGATCAGCGCGGCGACGGCCAGGACCACGACGACGTACCACAGCGGCGCGTCGGGCACCGACGGCGCGTCGGCGGGGAACCGGACCGCCGAGAGGGCGAGCACGATGGTGATCCAGTTCAGCCAGGAGAAGTTGCCGGACAGGACGAGCCACAGCTGAGTGACGATCATCAGGGCGGCGGCGGCCGTGGCGATCGGCTGCGGAGTGAACAGCAGCACCGGCACGACCAGTTGGGTGATGTGGTTGGCGGCCACCTCCACCCGGTGCAGCGGCCGGGGGAGATGGTGGAAGAACCAGCTCAGCGGGCCCGGCATCGGCTGGGTCTCGTGGTGGTAGTCCAGGCACGTCAGCTTGCGCCAGCAGGCGTCGCCGCGCAGCTTGATCAGGCCCGCGCCGAACTCCACCCGGAACAGGATCCAGCGGAGCAGGAACAGCACCACGACCGGCGGCGCCACCTCGTCGTTGCCGAGGAACACCGCGAGGAAGCCGACCTCCAGAAGCAGTGACTCCCAGCCGAACGAGTACCACGTCTGGCCGACGTTGACGATCGACAGGTACAGCAGCCAGGGCAGCGCCCACAGGAGTATCCCGGCCCACAGCGGCAGCAGCGAGTCCACGCCCGCCAGCAGCGCCGCCGACACCGCGCAGCCCGCCCACGCGCACCCTGCGAAGAGGCGGTCGGAGTAGTGGAGGTGGAAGAGACTGGGCGCCCGCTTGAACGGCACCGACTGGGTGAAGCGTGGGACCGGCAGCATGCCGTGTGTCCCGATCAGCGCCCGGAACTGCAGGGCCGCCGTCAGGAACGCGACCAGGTAGACGGCCGCCAGGGCCCGCTGGAAGACCAGCCGGGTCAGCCAGTAGTCGGGTGCGGTGAACCACTCCACGGTCTGCGCTCCTCTCCTTCATTCTGGCGCCGCCCCGCGGGCTCCGCTCCAGCCCTGGAGTCACTGTCGGTGGCCGCACCCTCCGCTTGCGTGACCCGAGCGAGTGAAGCAGACAATAGTGGCGAAATGCCCCGGACGATGCGGAGTACGTGGTGCGCATACCCACCGGAGCCCTCGTCACGGCCTGCGCCCTCTCGGTGACCCTGCTCGCCACCGGCTGCGGCGCCGACGGTGGCAAGGGCACGAGAACGAGCGGGGAACCGGAACTTCTCCTCCAGCCGGTCGATGACCAGGGCCCGGACCCCTTCACGGACTCCACGGCCACCTCCTCGGCCACCCCGGCCTCCGTCACCCGAACGCCGCGGTCGGCCCCGGCGGCCGGCTCTCGCCCCGGCGCGAACGCCGCGGCGCCCCTCAATGGTGTGCGCTCCTACTTCGGCTGGACCCCCGGCCTCTACGGCGGCCGCGTCCGGGCGGGCAGTTGCGACGTCGACCGCCAGATCCGCCTGCTCGACGCCGACCGGGACCGGGCCCAGGCCTTCGCCCGGGCCGCCGGCGTCTCCCGGGCGTCGATCCCGGGTTACCTGCGCGGCCTCACCTCGGCCGAACTGCGCGCCGACATCCGGGTCACCGACCACGGGTACCGCGACGGCCGCGCCGTGCGCCACCAGTCCGTCCTCCAGGCGGGCACCGCCGTCCTCGTGGACGACCGGGGCGTGCCCCGGGTCCGCTGCGCCTGCGGCAACCCGCTCGACGTCCCCGCCGTCGTGCCGGGCACACCGGCCGGCCGCGGCCGGGCGTGGGCCGGGTACCAACCCGGCGAGGTGGTCACGGTGACGCCGGCGCCCCGGGCGATCACCGGCATCACGCTCCTCGACGTCGTCGACCACACCTGGATCGAGCGGCGGATCGGGCACGACGTCCGCCACGACAAGGTCCTGCCCAGGCCCCAGTGGCAGCCGGACCGGCCGAGCCCGTCGACCTCACGGCCGCAGGGGACCGAGTCCGGCGGCCTGCCGACCGACGGAGCTTCCGCGGCGGTGGTGGGCGGCGCGGCGACGACCCCGGCGCCGGAGAGGCCCGGGACCGGCGCGGTCATGCTGCCGACGGCGGGCGAGTCCGCCTCGCTTCTCCCCACACCTACGGCGGGCGACGCCACTCCTCTCCCGGCGCAGTCGGCGGGCGACGCCAATTCCCTCCCGTCGCAGGGTGCGGGCACGGCCCCCTCCCTGCCCGGCCAGTCCGCGCACCAGGAGCCCGTCGAGCCCCAGTCCGTCGAACCTGTACAGCCCCAGCCCGTCGAGCCCGTTGAGCCCGAGCAGCCGGTTGAGCCCGATCGGCCCGTCCAGCCGGTCGAACCTGTACAGCCCCAGGCCGTCGAGCCCGTCGAGCCCGTCGAGCCCGTTGAGCCCGAGCAGCCGGTTGAGCCCGATCGGCCCGTCGAGCCCGGCGCCCCGGCGGAGGAGATCGGCCCCGAGGTCGTCCCGGAGAACCCCGACCTGCCCGACGGCGGTGGTCTGATCCCGGACGACCCGGACGCCGGCGACGACACGGGCGGCGTCGGTGACGCGGGCGACCTCGGTGACGCCGGTGAGGCCGAGATACCCGTCGACCAGGGCGCCCGCCATGCCCCGGACACCCCTGGAGCCCCCGAGATCCGGTAAGCGCCCCGAGCTGATCCGGTCGAAGAATCGGTCAAACCCTGGCAAGGTGGGCCCATGGTTGATCGGGGAGCGAGCGCCCTGTCACTCCCGGACGACTGGCCCGCCCACCCGGACCCGATCCTGGCGCTCAACCAGATGGGCAGCTTCGACTGGGACCTGGACAACGGTCTGTTCCACATGGACGCCCAGGCCTACGAAGTCTTCGACCTGAGCCCTGACGAGTACGACGGCCGCCCGGAGTCCCTGACCGTGCGGGTCCCGTCGGCCGAAGGGCGGCGGCTGGACAGCCTGGTGGCCCAGGCCATCAAGGACGGCAGCGAGAACTACGGCGCCTACTTCCGCATCCGCCGCCGCGACGGCACCCTGCGCTGGACCCACACCCAGGGCTACATCCGCCGCGACGACACCGGCCGTCCGCGCCGGATCATCGGCATCGTCCGCGACGCCACCACCGAGCTCAACGAGTACGCGGCCCGCCGCGACCAGACCGCGTGGAACCTGGCCGCCCGCCGCGACCAGACCAACGTCGTGCAGCTCATCACGGCCGCCCTCGCCAACGCCCGGACCGTCCAGGACGTCATCGACGTCCTCAAGGACACCCACGGCGTCACCCACCTGGGCGCGACCAGCCTGGTCATGGGCCTGGTCGAGGCCGGACGCATCCGGCTGGTCGCCGAGGGTCCCGAGGGCAGCCTCGTCCCCGGCACCGAGTTCACCCGGATCAACGAGCCCTACCCGATGAGCGAGGTCGTGCGCACGCTCAGCCCCCGTTTCATCGAGTCCCCCGAGGACTTCGCCGAGGGCTACCCGATCCTGTGGCCGCACATCACCGACCTCGACATCACCTCGGCCGCCTATCTGCCGCTCATCGTCCAGGCCCGCCCCATCGGCGCGATGGGCCTGCTCTACAACGACCGGCGCGGCTTCACGACCGAGGAACGCAACATCCTGGTCGCCCTCGGCAGCAGCATCGCGCAGAGCCTGCAACGCGCGATGTTCTACGAGCAGGAGAAGGACCTCGCCGGCGGCCTGCAGCAGGCCATGCTGCCGCGCACCATCCCCAGCGTCCGGGGCGCCGACGTCGCCGTCCGCTACCGGTCGGCCTCCCTCGGCCGGGACATCGGCGGCGACTGGTACGACCTGATCCCGCTGCCGGGCGGCCGGGTCGGCGCGGTCATCGGCGACGTCCAGGGCCACGACACGCACGCCGCCGCCGTGATGGGTCAGCTGCGCATCGTCCTGCGCGCGTACGCCGCCGAGGGCCACACGCCGGCCACGGTGATGGCCCGGGCCTCCGTCTTCCTGCACGAGTTGGACACCGATCGCTTCGCGACCTGCCTGTACGCCGAGGCCGACCTCGCCACCGGAGTCGTCCAGGTCGTGCGGGCCGGGCACATCGATCCCCTGATCCGGGCGCCGGACGGCACCTGCCGCCGCGCCCCCGTGCAGGGCGGCCTGCCGCTCGGCCTGTCCGCCGAGTTCGGGTCGCTGGCCTACCCCGTCGGCACCATCGAGCTGGACCCCGGGCACACGCTGATCCTGTGCACCGACGGCCTGGTCGAACAGCCCGGCGCCGACCTCGACGACGGCATGCAGATCCTCACCGCGCTCATCGCCTCCGGCCCGCAGGACGTGTGGAAACTCGCCGACTCGCTCATCGACGTGGCCGAGGAGCGCGGCGGCGACGACGACGTGGCGCTGCTCCTGCTGCGCCGCCGCGGCATCGACGCGCCGCAGAGCGGCGGCCGCCTCCAGCAGCACGTCGCGCCCGGCGACCCGGAAGCCCTGCGGCAGGCCCGGCACATGATCCGCGCCGCGGTGCGCGCCTGGGGCGCCGCCGACAGCTCCGACGAGGTCGAACTCGTCGCCGACGAGCTGATCACGAACGCGCTGATGCACACCGAGGGCGCGGCGATCGTCACCCTGCGGGTCCTGTCCGACACCGACCGCCGGCTGCGCGTCGAGGTCGAGGACTCCTCCAGCGCCCTGCCCCGCCGGCGCGAGGCCGGCGAGTCGTGCGTCTCGGGCCGTGGCCTGCTCCTCGTGGACATCCTCGCCGACGTGTGGGGCGTGGAGGCGCGGGGCGGCGGCAAGTGCGTGTGGTGCGAGTTCGTGGTGCCGGAACGGGACTGAACGCCGGCCTTGCGTGCCGGGAACATCGGGCACTGTCGGTCCCGGATGGCACTCTGGACGTATGCCGGAACTGCCCGAGGTCGAAGCGCTGAAGGACTTCCTGACCGACCACCTCGTCGGTCACGAGATCGTGCGCGCGCTGCCGGTCGCGATCAGCGTGCTGAAGACGTACGACCCACCGCTGACGGCCCTCGAGGGCCACCAGGTCGTGGCCGTGCGCCGGTACGGCAAGTTCCTCGACGTCGAGACGGACGGCGGCGCGCACCTGGTGACCCACCTGGCCCGCGCGGGCTGGCTCCAGTGGAAGGACCGCCTCCCCGACGGCCCGCCCCGCCCCGGCAAGGGCCCCCTGGCACTGCGCGTCGCCCTGGAGACCGGCGCGGGCTTCGACCTCACCGAGGCCGGCACGCAGAAGCGGCTCGCGGTGTACGTCGTGGCGGATCCGCAGCAGGTCCCCGGCGTGGCCCGGCTCGGCCCCGACCCGCTCGCCGACGACTTCGACGAGGCCCGCCTCGCCGCGCTGCTCCGGGACGAGCGCCGTCAGCTCAAGGGCGCGCTGCGCGACCAGAGCCTGATCGCCGGTGTCGGCAACGCCTACAGCGACGAGATCCTGCACGCGGCGAAGATGTCGCCCTTCAAGCTGGCCGCGTCCCTCACACCCGAGGAGACCCGCAGACTGTACGAGGCGCTGCGCACGACGCTCACCGACGCCGTCGAGCGTTCGCGGGGCCTGGCGGCCGGACGGCTCAAGGCCGAGAAGAAGAGCGGCCTGCGGGTGCACGGACGCACCGGCGAACCCTGCCCGGTGTGCGGCGACACCATCCGCGAGGTCTCCTTCAGCGACTCCTCGCTGCAGTACTGCCCGACCTGCCAGACCGGCGGCAAGCCGCTTGCCGACCGCAGGCTGTCCCGGCTGCTGAAGTGACCGGTCAGCGGGCCGGCGGCCCCACTCGCCCCGCACGATCGTCGCGTCGTCCCGGAGTCGGCCGGGCTGGGCGTCGAGCATCGAGTGGATCAGCTGGCGCAGCGTCTCCGGTGCCGGTTCACCGGCGGCGGTCGCCCGGATGACGTAGTCGGCGAACTGCTCCGGGCCGAAGAGGTCGCCGTTCCGGGTCCGCCCTCGGTGTCGCCGTCGGTGTACAGCAGCACCCGGTCGCCGGGCTTCAGCGCGATCTCGTGGACCTGACGGGACCGCCCGGCCGGCATCGACGGTATCCCCATCGGCGGATCGGCCTCCCGCCCATCGCGTCGACGAGCAGCCGCTGGTCCCGGATCAGCAGGGGTGCCGGGTGCCCGCAGTCGCTCCGGCGCAGCACACCCCGCTGGCCAGGTCCAGCTGGGTGAGCGCGGCAGATCGGCGCCGGTGCGCCGCGCGTTGCGGCAGGCGGCCGGCGACACGGCCGTGGTCAGTCCCGACGCCAGGTCGTGGCCCATGGCGTCGAGGACTGCTGCGTGCAGGGCGGTCTCGGTGAGGGCGCCCGGCGCCTGCCCGCCGACGGGGGCGGGCCGACGGCGAGGCTGGCCCGGCGGCCGCCGCCGCGCCCGTGAGGGTCCGACTCACCAAGGTCCCGCCCGATAGGGGACCAAAGTCCCGAATACGGACAAGGGGGTCCCGGGCAGAGAGGGTCGGTAGGAAACGAACGCCACACCGGACCGAAAGGCTTCGAGGACCACACGATGACGACTGCCGTCACCACAGCCCCGGCCGAGACCGTCGCCCGCCCGGCACGCGACGCCCCCGACACCGCGGTCGCCTTCCGCCGGCTGGCCGTCCTGCCCGACGGCCTGGAGAAGGAGCGGGTGCAGGAGGAGGTGCTTCGGGCATGGCTGCCGATGGCCCACCGGATCGCCTGGCGCTACCGGGACCGGGGGGAGAGCACCGACGACCTGCGGCAGGTCGCCGCGCTCGGACTGCTCAAGGCGATCCGCCGGTTCGATCCGGCGAGGGGCCCCTTCGAGCCGTTCGCGATACCCACGATCAGGGGTGAGCTGCGCCGCCACTTCCGCGACCGGATGTGGGACGTGCGGGTGCCCCGCCGGGTCCAGGAACTGCGCAACACGGTGCGGGCCGCCTACGTCGACCTGGCCAACGTCCCGGGCAGCCCTCGGCCCACTGTCACCCAGCTGGCCCACCGCACCGGCCTGGACGAGGAGCAGGTGCGCGAAGGCATGGCGGCCCTGGAGAGCTACAGCGCCTTGTCCCTGGACGCGGCGAACGGCGACACCGGCGGCGATGCCGACGCCGACGGGCCGAGCCTGGCCGACCTCATGGGGGAACCCGACGACGGGTTCCAGCTCGTCGTCGACCGCGAGAGCGTCAAGGACGCGGTACGGCGGCTGCCGCAGCGCGAGCGCGCCATCCTCTACCTGCGGTTCTTCGAGGACTGGACCCAGCGCCGGATCGCCGAGCGCATGGGCATCTCCCAGATGCACGTCTCCCGCCTGCTCACCCAGACGTGCGCCCGCATCCGCGACGAGACGCTGCAGATGGCGGAGGCCGGTGGACGCTGCTGAGGCGCGGCGTCGGGAGCCGCTCCCGGGCCGGCGTCGCGTGCCGTTCGCCGGCCGGCGTCAGCGGGGCCCGTGTCCCGCAACACTTCCCCGGCAGGTGTCAGTGGGCGTCCAGCGTCACCAGGCGTTCGCCGGCCGTCGTCCGTACCTCGTAGCGGTCGATCTGGTCGGGGTGCAGGGCGGTGGCGCCCCGCATGGTGTTGGAGCGGGCGTCGTGCCGGGGGACGGTCCAGTTGGTTGCCGTCTCCTCCGAGCCGTCCCCGCCGATCGCGACCAGTCGGCAGGCCCGGGGTCCGGCGGCGTCCTTCACCTCCAGCACCAGCTTGCTGCCCCAGGGCGCGTCCTCGCTGGTGACCTGGGCCCACACGCCCGAGCGCTCGTCCGTGGCCGAGACGCGCACCGCCCGCTCCCCGCCCTCGGCCACCATCGCGATCACGGGCCCCGCCACGGCGCACACCACCGCGGCGGCCACGGCGAGCAGCCGCAGCCGGCGTCCCGCCCGACGCCGCGCCGCGACCTCGCCGAGCAGCCGGTCCAGCAGTCGCGGCCCGGGCCCCGCCAGGGGATGCACCGCGCGCGGGGTGGCCCGTCGGTAGAGCAGCAACTGCCGTGCCGTGGGGCCGAACTCGGTGACCTGCAAGGAGCACTGAGGGCACTCCATGAGGTGGTCCTCGAAACGGAAGGCGTCCGCCTCCTCCAGCACGCCGAGCGCGTACGCGCCGACGTCGCGATGCCTCTCCAGGGACCTCATGCCGAATCCTCGTGCCGTTGGGTGCGGGTGGGGTTACTCGTTGCTCCCACCTGTACGCACACGGCAGCGGAATCACTCAAGCCCGCCGCAGAATCGCAACCAAGGGGTTCGGAGCGGCCGGCCCCGGGGATTGGTCGGATTCCCGACGAATCCCGGAAGGGCCCGCCGGACGCCCGGAGCAGGCCTGGCGCGACCCCGCGGGACCGGTCAGAAGAGGTGGATGGCCAGGTGCCCCAGCGGCAGCCCCAGCTGCCACGCCGGAGTCCACACCTTCGGTCCGTCGTCCTCGCCCACCGGCGCGCCGCCGCCCGGCACGGCGTTCAGGTCGGGCGCGAGCAGCTCGGTCTCCTCCAGCCAGCGCCAGGCCGCCTCCGCCAGCTCCAGGTCCGGCGCGGGCCCGCCGGCCTCCACCGCCTCGGTGGCCACCTGCGCCATCCGGTCGCGCACCCAGTCCTGCCAGGGCTGGTCGTAGGCCGTCAGCGACAGCCAGGTCTCCAGCTGGGAGACGACCCGGATGCCCGAGAGCTCGCCGTCGGTGTCGGACAGGAAGATCGTCAGTGCCAGGGCGTCCCGCCCGGCGCGGAACTCGAAGGACGTCGGCGGCATCAGGTCGCCGGTCCGCAGCAGTTCGTCGGCGATGTACTCGGCGTACAACCAGGCCATGGGAACGGTGAGTTCACCGCCCCCTGTGCCGCCCGTACTCTGTTGACCTCTGTGCTGCATCCCTTCCTGCCTTCCTCCGGTGGTACGCGTCGCCCGACCCCGGCTCCCCGTCCGGAACACGGATGAGGACAGCCGATTACTCAACCGGGGTCTTCAGCAAGGCGCTTTACGGAGGTTTGACTCTGCTGTCGGTTTCACCGCAGGTCGGCCGCGTATCCAGGAAGCACCCGACGCAGGGCGCGCAGCGCGTAGAACGCCCGGGACTTCACGGTACCGGGCGGAATGCCGAGGGCCTGAGCGGCTTCCGCCACACTCGCCCCCTGGAAGTACACCAGCACCAGGACTTCACGATGTTCCGGCGTGAGTGTCTTCACAGCCTCGCGCACGTCGACGGTGGCGGCCGACCGCTCGGCGTGATCGGCGCACACCCGGGCGTTCTCCAGGACCGCGTCGCCGACCTCGGGCGGGCGGGCCTGCCGGGCCCGCCGGGCGTCGATCGCGAGCCGCCGGGCCACGGTCAGCAGCCAGGGCCGTACGGACTCGAAGGCGTCGGCGCGCAGCGCCTCGGGATGCTGCCAGGCGCGTACGAGGGTCTCCTGGACCAGGTCCTCGGCGCGCTGCCGGTCGCCGTCGCAGAGCCTGAGCAGCAGGGCGAAGAGCGGTCGGCCGTGCTCCCGCTGGAGCGCGGCGAGTTCGTGCTCGGCGGTCGTCCCGCCCGTGATGGTGGTTCCGGCCGTCATGGCCGTATGGCATCGCAGGGGGCGGTTTCGGGACAGGGACCGCGCACGGCGGTGCGACGGACGGTCGAACGCGTCGGCGAACGGTGCGACGAACGGTCCGCCTCGCCCGCTCGGGCGACGCGGACGGGTTAAAGGGGCCCCTGAGGCTGTTTGCGGTCGTGTTCAACTTCGTACCTATTTGTGTGGATATACGACCGTACTGGGGTGAGCTGATGATCGTACGCATCGCACGCAGACGACAGGTGGCCCTGGCCCTGACCGTTCTGCTCGCGGCGGCCGCCGCCTGCCAGGCCCGCGACGAGGAGCCCGTCGCGCGCACGGCCGGCCCGCCGGCCTCCGCGAGCGTCGGAGCCCGCGCCTTCACCCTCGTCGCCTCCGGCGGCGTCCTGCCGCACACGTCCGCCATCGAGCAGGCCCGCTTCGACGCCGGCGGCGTGGGCCACGACTTCCGGCCCATGCTGGCCGCCGTGCAACCCCTCGTCTCCCGCGCCGATGTGGCCCTGTGTCACCTGGAGACGGTGTTCGGCGAGAACGGCCACTACTCGGGCCCTCCCGTCCTCAAGTCCCCGCCGGAGATCGCCCAGGGCCTCGCCGACACCGGTTACGACGGCTGCGCCACCGCCTCCGACCACAGCCTCGACGACGGCGTCGCGGGCATCCGCCGCACCATGGACACTCTCGACCAGGTCGGTGTCCGGCACGCCGGGACCGCGCGCACCGAGCAGGAGGGGCGCACGGTCACCTTCCTGCCGGCGGGCACGGCGAAGGTCGCCCACGTCGCCTACGCCTTCGGCACCAGGGGGCGCCCGCTTCCCGCCGAGCAGTACTGGGCCGTCAACCTGATCGACGAGGCCCGGATCGTCGCCGACGCCCGGGCCGCCCGGCAGGCCGGCGCGGACGTGGTGGTCGTCTCCCTGCACTGGGGCACGGAGTGGCAGGACGAGCCGGACGAGCGGCAGCTGTCCCTGGCCCGGACCCTCACCGCCGCCACCACCGGCGGCCGCGCCGACATCGACCTCGTCCTCGGTACTCACGCCCACGTCCCGCAGGCGTACGAGAAGGTCAACGGCACCTGGGTGGTCTACGGCATGGGCGACCAGGTCGCCGGCGAGCCGGCCAAGTCCCGGCGCGCTCCCGACCCGCGCGCCAACCAGTCCACCGTCGCCCGTTTCACCTTCGCGCCACCCACCCGCCCCGGCGGCCGCTGGGAGGTGACGAAGGCCGAGTTCATCCCGCAGGTGTTCGACATCGACGCGGGACGGGTGGTCAACCTCAACTCGGCCCTGGCCAGCGGCGCCGACATGGTCGGCGTGCGCGACCGCATCCAGCGGGTCGTCCTCAGCCGGGGCGCGGGACAGGACGGGCTGGTGATGGGGGAGTAGCCCGGTGGTCAGTTGACGTCGACGTGGTCGAACAGCTTCAGCATTTCGCCCAGCACCCGTACACAGGCGCGCACGTCGGCGTCCGTCAACTCGCCCCCGACCTCGCGCAGCACGGTGTGCTCGCGGGCGACGACGGCGGTGATCGCCGCGCGGCCCTGGGCCGTGAGCCGGATCAGCGACGACCGCTGGTGCGCCGGATTGGGGATGCTCTCCACCAGGCCGCGCGCCGCGGCGTCGTTGACCATCCGCTGCACGAACTGCCGGCTGATGGCCTGCGCGCGGCCCATCTGCGGGACGGTCATCGGCCCGTGCTTGTGCAGCAGGTCCAGTACGGCGCGCACGCCGACCGACAGCCCCTCGACGGCCTCCCCCTGCTCCACCTTGCGCTGGACGCGCCGGTAGAGCGGGACGGCGGCCTGGAACCCGCCGACCTGCTCGCCGCGGCCGAGCGGCCGGCCGGCACCGTCACGGACGGCCGCTCGGTCACCGTCGACGGCACCGGCCACTACCCCCACCTGGAGAAGCCGGAAGTCTTCACCAAGACCCTGCTGGACTTCCTCCGCGGCCTTCCGGGCCCGCCGTTCTGATCACGCCCTACGCGCCGGCCAGCTTCGAGTGCCGGTACGAGTAGGCGAAGTAGATCACCAGGCCCAGCGCGAACCACACGGCGAAGCGGGCCCAGGTCTGCCACTGCAGGAACGTGATCAGCCAGACCGAGAAGAGGACACCCACCGCCGGCACGAACGGCATCCACGGCGTGCGGAAGCTACGCGGCAGATCGGGCTGCCGGTAGCGCAGCACGATCACCGCGATGCACACCACCACGAACGCCAGCAGAATCCCGATGTTGGTCAGCTCGGCCGCCTCGCCGATCGGCAGGAACCCGGCGATGACGGCCGACGCCACCCCCGCGATCCATGTCACCCGCGTCGGCACGTGGCGGGTCGGGTGCGTCTTCGCGAACCACTTCGGCAGCAACCCGTCCCGGGACATCGAGAACCACACACGGGTGACGCCCAGCAGGAACGTGAACATCACCGTGAGGATGCCGATGATCGCGCCCACCGCGATCACGTTCGCCAGGCGATCGAGTCCCACCGACTCGAACGCCGTGGAGAAGCCGCTCTCCGGGTCGATCTCCGTGTACTTCTGCATGCCCGTCAGCACCAGGCACGCCGCCACGTACAGCACCATCGAGATCGCCAGCGAGTAGATGATCGCCTTCGGCATGTGCCGCTGCGCGTCCTTCGACTCCTCGGCCGCCGTGGACATGGCGTCGTAGCCGAAGACCGCGAAGAAGACGGTGGCCGCACCGGTGAACGCCCCGCCGAGACCGTACGGGAAGAACGGGTTGTAGTTCGCCGTGTCGATGTAGAACACGCCGACGCCGATGACCAGCAGCACCACCAGCACCTTCAGCACGACCACCACCATCTCGAAGCGGGCCGCGTTCTTGATGCCGAGGTTCAGCAGGTAGGCGATGAACAGGCACAGCACCGCCGCGAAGAGGTCGACCTGGTGCCCCGGACCGGTGCCGGGCGCGCCCAGCATCCAGCTCGGCAGGTCGGCGCCCAACTGATTGATCAGGAAGTTGAAGTAGCCGGAGATGCCGATCGCGACCACCGCCACGATCGCCGTGTACTCCAGCAGCAGGTCCCAGCCGATGAACCAGCCCACCAGCTCGCCGAGGACCGCGTAGCCGTACGTGTAGGCGGAACCCGCCTTCGGGATGAGCCCCGCGAACTCGGCGTACGACAGCGCCGCCGCCGCGCTCGCCACGCCGGCGATGAGGAAGGACACGAGGACCGCAGGCCCGGCCGTGCCGTTGGCCACGGCGCCGGCGAGGGTGAAGATGCCCGCGCCGATGATGCCGCCGACACCGATCGCGGTCAGCTGCCACAGCCCCAGCGACCGCTCGAGCCGGGGCCCCTCGACGACTTCCGTCTCTTCGATGTGCTCGATGGGTTTGCGGCGGAGAACTCCCTCGCCCATGCGGAGCGGGGCCATGCGCCTCACCTCTTCGCGATCGCCAAACGGCTGACGGCGGATCATGATGACTCAGTCAGGCACCCGAGCAAAGACGCCACGCACCGCTACGGCACGACTGTCACCGGCCAGCGTCCCGCTTTCACCAGCCGGATCGCCACCGAGCCGACGATCCGGTGGCCGGCCTGCTCGGAGGCGCCCACCACCACGGCGTCGGCCTTGAGCTCGTCCGCCGCCTTCACCAGCCCGCTGTAGGGGTCGCCGCGGAAGGTGTGGAACTCCCACCGCACGTCGAACATCCCCTTGACGCGTTCGGTCGCGTCCCGGATCTGCGCCACCAGATCCTCGGCGATCTCGTCGGTGGTCGCCGCGACGGGTGCCCCGAAGGCCGCGCCCGCCGCCAGCACGGGCTGCACGTACACGAGTGCCAGCAGTGCGCGCTGCCGCCGGGCCAGGCCGGTGGCGTAGGCCGCGGCGCGCAGCGAGGAGTCGGAGCCGTCCACGCCCACCACGATGACCTTCGGCCCGTCCGTGCCGCGCTCGAACTGGTGCGAGTGCTGTTCCGTCACGTCCCGAGGCTATCGGAAGGCACACCTCCGCCCGCCGGTCGGGAGCCCTCGGGCCGGCTCCCCGGGGTCGGCCGGGCCGCGGGCCCGGGCGTCCAGGGCCGGGCGGCCTGTGGGGTCGGTGCGATCGTCCCGCAACGGCCGGGGTGAGGACCCGTCCGTGGGAGACCGGGCCCGCTGGGCCGCCGCTCAGGTCGCCGTGGGCGTCGGCCGCCCGGGTGCTTTCCTGCCGCCGCGCCGGTGGCGCTGTGGTGGGTCGGGGGTGGGTGGGGCGACTGATGAGTCATGAAGAAGGATCAGTTGCTCACCCGTCGACGGGCGTTGATCGCCGGAGTCGGGGTCCTGGGTGGGGCCGGCGCCGCCGGTCTGCTGACGCGGGGGACGGGCGGCGAGGCCGGACCGTCCGCCGCCCCCGCCCCCGGCCCCCCGGCGCGCCGCCCGCTCAAGCCCTCCGCCTACCGCCTGCAGCCCCTGGCCGGATACGGCCCGCCGGTCGACTCCGCCGGCACCCCGGTCCGCCGCGAACCCCTGCTGCGCATGACCGGCATCGGCCGCACCATGGTGCTCACCTTCGACGACGGCCCCGACCCGCGCTACACCCCCGACATCCTGAGCACCCTGCGCCAGTACGACGTGCGCGCGATGTTCTTCGTGTGCGGCGAGATGGCCGCCGAGCATCCGGACCTGCTCGCCGAGATGGCCGACGACGGACACGTCGTCGGCAACCACACCTGGTCCCACCCCCTCCTCACCGGCCTGACCCGCGGACGCATCCGAGCCGAGATGGAACGCACCAGCGAGATCGTCGAGAAGGCGTACGGCGAACGCCCGCTGTGGTTCCGCGCCCCCTACGGCGCCTGGAACCGCGCCGCCTTCCAGCTCGGCGCCGAACTCGGCATGGAACCCCTCGCCTGGACCGTCGACACCCTCGACTGGACCGAGCCCGGCACCCGCACCATCGTCGACCGGGTGGAGGGCGGCGCCGGCCCCGGCGTCGTGGTCCTCGCGCACGACGCCGGGGGCGACCGCTCGCAGAGCGTGTGGGCGCTGCGCGACTATCTGCCCCACCTGCTGGACGCCGGCTACCACATCACCGTGCCGCGCCGGTACCAGGTGTGAACGGCGGCCGCCCGCCCGGTCGGGGCGCGCTCAGCGCACCTCGACCAGGCGGGCGAAGACGACGACGTTCCCGTCGTAGCCGTTCTGCGCGGAGAAACCACCGCCGCAGGTGATGACCCGCAATTCCGGGACGCCCTTGGAACCGTAGACACGGTCTCCGGGGAAATCGTTCTTCGCGAACACCTCGACGCCGTAGATCTCGAACACGGCCGTCTTCCTGTCCTGCCGAACGACCTCCACCCGGTTTCCGCGTTTCAGCGCACCGAGGCCGTAGAACACGGCGGGACCCCGAAGGTTGTCGACATGACCGACGACCACGGCGGTGCCCTTCTCGCCGGGTGACACGGCACCGGTGAACCAGCCCGCCAGATTGGGGTCTTCCGGGGGCGGAGCGTCCACCCAGCCCTCGGCGTCCAGACCGACCGACGTCATGGGCGCGTCGACCTGGATCGCGGGAATCCGAATCCAGCCGGGCACGGAGTACGGCAGCGCCGGCGGGGTGTTCGCGGGCGTGCCCGTGGTGTCGCGGGTGTCCGCGGCCGCCGCCGACGCGGGCTGCGGCGGACCCACGTCGAACTCTCCGGAGCCGTTGCGGATGAGTGCGAGTCCGGTCAGCAGAACAAGCGCTATCACGCCCCATGGGGCACGCTTCCGCCGCGGCTCCTCCTCTTCCTCCAGTTCGGGAAAAGGCATGGTGTCATCCCCTCTCGACGCGGCCGTCGCCACGTCATTCAGCGCACGGGAGAACGCTAAGACCCCAGCGGGAAACCGGCGACGGGAGAGATACGAACGGGTGGTCCCGGCCCCGGCGGGGTGCGCCATCCGAGTTGCCGCGCGGAGATATTTTCTGACGGTCCGTGACCTGCGGCGATATCCGATGGTGCGGTGGTCTTCCGGTGTGTCGACTCACCGGTACGGACCATCGCCGACATGCGAGTCGGTGCATGGCAACTGAGGGTTTTGCCGGGAGACGCTTTCTCGCCGATCGACCGGGGACTGGCCCCGGGGCGTCTTCCGCGGAGGATGACATGCGCAACTCTCGTGCCCTGGCGGTCTGCGCCGCGGCAGCCGCCGTACTCGGGGCCGCGGCCCCGGCGGCCGTCGCGGGGAACACCGCGAGCAACATCGTCGCCCTGCCCGGCGTCATCGCCCGCGGGGGCCAGATGACGGTCACCGTGAACGGCTGCCCGAGGGGCGGCACCATGAGCTCCGAGGCCTTCTCCACGGCCACGCTGTCACCGATCAACGGCACCGACCCGATCGCGCGGGGCCAGGCGACGATCGACAGCGACGCCCGCCCCGGCACCTACGACATCAGCGTGTACTGCTCGGGCCGACGGCTGACCCGTCCGAACGCCTTCACCGTCATCGGCGGTGTCCGGGGCGGCCTCGGCGGCAGCAGTTCCACCGGGGCGACGCCGACCGACATGGCCATCGGCGGCGGTCTGGTGGCCGCGGCCGTCATCGGCGGCGGCGTGTTCTGGCTGCGCCACCGCTCCGAGAAGCACGCCTGACGCGCCGCCCCGCGCCTGGAGAGCCGATCGCACGTACGGGCGTTCGCCCCGGAGCCCAGGAGGTTCCGGGGCCGACGTCATGTGCGGTGGGCTGCCGTCGTCATGAGCGTGCGCAGCGCCCGCGACCGCCGCACGCTGCGCCGGTGGCGCACCCGTCGCGTCACCGGCGGGGTCGATCGGGACGCCGAGCCCGAGCCGCGGCCGACGCGGGGGCACCCGCTCGTCCGCCGACGTCCTGAGGGGTTCGGCACGGCCGCGTAGGCCGCGGCCGGGGATCTCGCGGGGCCGGGCGGCGGAAGCGGTCAGCGCGACGGCGACGAAGCTCAGCAGCGCTGCCGCGGCGACGCATATGGCGCGCATGTGGATCCTCCGCTCCCGAGGAGCAACTGCGGACCTTCGTGCCGCTCGTGCCGTGAATGCACCTCGATGACCGAAACGCTAGGAAGCGGCGCGCCGAAGCGCGATCGCAGTCGTGCGAACGGGGCAACCGCGTGGGCCGCCCGGGGGACGGCGTTGCTGTCGCCGGGGGACGGCGGCGGCGTGCCGCACGTCCCCGGCGGCCCGCGGTGAGCGGACGCGGGCCCCGACGCCTCCCGGGCAGGCGCGTCAGCCCCTGGCGTTCGGGAAGAGATCCAGGAACGGCTCGTACGAGGCCGCGACCCCGCGGCTGTAGGGCGAGTCGAAGTCCCAGATCAAGAAGAGCAGGAAGGCGATCAGCGCGGAGAACAGCACGGCGAGGAGCAGCTCGCGCGGGGTGCGCCGGATCTGCAGGGCGAGGATCATCCCGACGGTGATCACGGCTCCGGCGATCAGCCCGAACCACACCACGCCGGGCATGGTCGGCCCGGTCGAGTCCGCCCGCGCGTGGCGCGCCCGGTCCGCCTCGGCCACCTGGTCGACGAGCGGCTGGTAGGCCTGGGCCTCGAAGTCGCTCCTCGGCTCGTAGTCGGTGACGGTCGCGCGCACCTGGTCCAGCAGCTCGGTGCCGCGCTCGGTGACCTTGCCCTGGTCGGTCATCGCCTTCCACTCGGTGGTGACGACGTGTCCGACATAGGTGTTGACATCCTCCCGAATGTGGTCACGTACCTCGGGCGGATAGACGCGGACGCGTTCCGTGATCTCGTGCAGCGCCTGGGCCTCCGCCCGCACGTGGTCCTGGGCGACGCTGCGCGCCTCCCAGACGCCGGCGATGGCCAGACCGAGCACGATGGCGTACACCACGCCGATCCACATCGTCATGTACTCGATGACGTCCGGCGTCTCGGAGGGATCCTCGTCCTCGGACGCCGCACGGTGCCGTAGCAGGGTGATGAGGACCACCAGGGCGCAGGCGGCCAGCATCGCGAGGGTGAGAACAAGCCATTCCGGCAACGGATGCCTCCAGGGATCAGCGCGGACGCAGCGCGGCGACGGCGAGCAGCGCGGGCACGGTGATGAGCAGGACGTAGGTGACCGGCGACTGGCCGCTCCGCGACTGCCGGTTGCGCGGCGGGGTGCGGTAGCGCGGGTAGCTCACCGGCGTCACGGTCGGGCGGGGGGTCGGCTCGGCCGACGGGGACGGGGACGGGGACGGGGTCGGCGTCGGTGCCGGCGGGGGAGCCGGTGCCGGCGGGGGTGCGGGGGCCGGCCGCGGGGGTGCGGGGGCCGGCCGCGGGGGTGCGGGCCTGGGCGGTGGCTCGGGCCTGGGCGGTGGCTCGGGCCGCTGGGTGGGCGTGGGTTTCGGCGGGGGTGAGGGCGTGGGCTTCGGGGGAGGGGGCGGTGGCGGAGGTGGGGGCGGGGTCGGTTTCGGAGGCGGTGTCGGTGTCGGACTGGGTGGGGGAGTGGGGCTCGGGCACGTCAGGGGAAGGACTCCCCCCTGCCCCGAGAGCTCGGGGGAGGGCCACGTCCGGTTCCCCGCGATCGCCACCGCCTCCGTGCCGCCCGGCCCGGTCGACGCGTAGGCGCAGGCGTCGGCCACCGCCACCCCGGCCGGGGCGCCGACGAGCGCCGCGGTCAGTGCGACCAGGACCAACATCGGTGCGCGGGCGGGCGATTGGGTCGGTTCGGAACCATGCACGACGGAGATCATGAGGCTTCCCGGGCGGCCACACGCCCGCGTGCCGGGGGATTGCCCCGAACGGGGGAAAGGGGCGCCACGGGGTTTGATCGTCGGCGGGTCGGGCGCCCGCCCACCCGGACGTGCATGCGAGCGACGGCCGGCGGGAGTCCCGGGCTCCGGTCGCGGGCGCGGACCACGTACCCCCGGGTCACAGGTGCGCGCCGCGGCCCCCGCCACGGTTCCCGGAAAGAAATCCCCGGTCCGGTTGAACACAACCGGCGTCCGCGTGCGTACCCATGGTCGTGCGGCGGCGCAGCAGGGCGCTGCAATACCCTTGCGAATATGGGGAGTTGACAATGAAGACCTCCTGGCGGAGCGCCTCGCTCGTGGCGAGCGCCGCGGCCGTGCTGGCGCTGACGACGGCGTGCGGTCAGGAAAG
This sequence comes from Streptomyces chromofuscus, assembly GCF_015160875.1. Classification (NCBI taxonomy): domain Bacteria; kingdom Bacillati; phylum Actinomycetota; class Actinomycetes; order Kitasatosporales; family Streptomycetaceae; genus Streptomyces; species Streptomyces chromofuscus. The sequence goes on from NZ_CP063374.1 coordinate 7,278,492, forward strand.
CGGCAGCCAGTCGGCCAGCCAGAACGTGGGCGCCACGGCTCCGGCCGGCGGCTACGGAGGCACCGGGCTCGGCACCAACGCCGGCACCGGCACCGGCACCGGCGCCGGTGCCGCGGCCGGCGAGCAGAACGCCGGGGCGCAGGCCGCCCCCGCGGGCACGCTGTCGGTCGCCTCCAACGCGGAGCTCGGGAAGGTGGTGACCGACGGCGGCGGGCGTACCCTCTACCGGTTCGACCAGGACACCGCCGAACCGCCCAAGACGAACTGCGAGGGCGACTGCGCGACCGCCTGGCCCCCGGTCCCCGCCGACGACGCCGCCGCGGGCGAGGGCATCGACGAGTCGCTGCTCGGCGAGGTCACCCGCCCCGACGGCACCAAGCAGCTGACCATCGGGGGCTGGCCGGCGTACCGCTATGCGAAGGACGTCAACCCCGGCGACACCAAGGGCCAGGGAGTGGGCGGGACTTGGTACGCGCTGGCACCCGACGGCAAGAAGGCCGCGCTGAAGGACCTGCCCGGACTGTCCACCCGTGACGACCCGGAACTCGGCGAGATCGTCGTCGACAAGAACGGCCACACCGTCTACCGGTTCACGAAGGACTCCCAGTGGCCGATGAAGACCGCGTGCACCGGCGCGTGCCTGGACAAGTGGCCCGTCGTCGCACCGGTCGACGCGAAGGACACCAAGGGCATCGACCTTCAGGGCTCCACCCCCAACCGGGGTTACGTCGTCTTCGACCGCCCCGACGGCATCGAGCAGCAGACCATCGACTGCATCCCGATCTACACCTTCGCCGGTGACAAGGAGCCCGGTGACACCAACGGTCAGGGCGTGGGCGGCACATGGTTCGCCATACGTTCCGACGGCAAGCCGGTCGGCGCGCCCGCGCAGTAACGCAAGACAGGACCTCCCCCCTGGTTCGCACCCCGGCGCACGACCCGGCGGTCCGCTTCCCGCGCAACCACGCGGGAAGCGGACCGCCTTCGCCGTGCCGCAATGGGATTCGTCAGCATGCACCGAGAGATCATCGCGGCACGTGCCGCAGGCAGTGACCGGGAACGGATGGTCAATTTCCGTTTCGGGTCGCTCCGTTGGCGGGCGATCAGTAGCCTCTGCTCGAACACCGGATCGCCTACGCCGCCTGGAGAGATAGATGGAGCGTCCCGCCTGGGCTCCACGGAGCATCGACATCTCGGTGCCGAGTGTCGCGCGGATCTACGACTACTACCTGGGCGGTTCGCACAACTTCGAGGTCGACCGGGAGGCGGCCCGCAGGGCCATGGAGTTCATGCCGGGCCTGCCGAAGATCATGCAGGCGAACCGGGCCTTCATGCGCCGCGCGGTGCGCTACGCGGCCGGTGAGGGCATCACGCAGTTCCTGGACGTCGGCTCGGGCATCCCGACGTACGGCAACGTCCACGAGGTGGCCCAAACGGCCAGCCCCGGCGCACGAGTGGTCTACGTCGACCACGACCCGGTCGCGGTCGCGCACAGTGAGGCCGTTCTCGAAGGCAACGAGCACGCGGGTGTGGTCGCCGCCGACCTGCGCAAGCCCCAGGACATCCTGTCCAGCCCGCGGGTGCAGCAACTGATCGACCTGAAGCGGCCGGTGGCGCTGCTGCTCGTTGCCATACTGCACTTCGTGGAGGACGCGGACGACCCGTACGGCGCGGTGGCGCAACTGAGCGACGCACTCGCGCCCGGCAGCATGCTGGTTCTCACGCATGCCTCGTACGAGGGAATCCCGGTGCCACCCGAGCGGGCGGGTGGCGCGGTCGACGTATACAAGGACCTCCGCAACCCGCTGATCATGCGCTCGCGCGAGGAGATCGCGCGGTTCTTCGAGGGGTACGACATGGTGGAACCGGGACTTGTGCCGATGCCTGTCTGGCGGCCGGACACCGCGCCGGAGGACGAGGATCCGTATGCCTTCTCCGGTTTCGCGGGCGTGGGGCGTACGGCGTGAGCGCGGAGCCGGACGGGCCGGAGGACAGACTGCGGCGGTTCGCGACGATCTGGAGCCGGGCGGTCTACCCGGCCACCTCGACGTCGCTGACCAGAGCGGAGTTCGAGGAGCTGCTGCTGCCGGTGGCCCGCAGACTGAGCGCGGCACTGCGCGCACGGACCTTCGACGCGGTCGAGGGCCGTGCGGTCGGCGCCGCCCTGATCGACGCGCACTGCACCGACCCCGAGGCGCTCAGCCGGGCCCTGGACTGCGTCGAGGCCTACCTGGTGCTCTACTGCGGTGACGACGGCCCCCAGGAGGACCTGAGGGCTCGCTCGGCACGGCTGCAGCACGCCATGGCCGCCGGGTTCGCCCAGGCGCTGCGCGAGCGGACCCTGGCCGAGCAGGAGTCCATCGCACAGGCCGCGCTGCGGGCCCAGGGCGTCGTGGCGCAGGCGCTGCATGCCAGCGAGGCCCGCTTCCGCGCGGTGTTCGAGGGCGCGGCCATAGGCATCGGCATCGCCGACCTCGAGGGCAACGTCCTGGAGGTCAACGGCGCGCTGATGCGCATGTTCGGCGGCTCCGAGAACAACGTGCGCGGCCGCAACGTCCGCGACTGGACGCACGCCGAGGACGCCCCCCAGGTCTGGCGGCTCTACGAGGAACTGGTGCGCGGCGAACGCGAGCACTACCACGTGGAGAAGGCCTTCTACCGGCCCGACGGAACGGTCCTGTGGACCAACCTCACCGTCTCCCTGCTGCGCGACCCCGACGGCAGACCGCAGTACCAGCTCGCGCTGATGGAGGACACCACCGAACGGCGGCTGCTCAACCTCCGGCTGCGCTACGAGGCGACCCACGACGCCCTCACCGGACTGCCCAACCGCACCCTCTTCTTCGAACGCCTGGAGAAGGCCCTCGGCGCGGGCGAGGGCCAGCGCTTCGGCCTGTGCTACCTCGACCTCGACGGCTTCAAGACGATCAACGACAGCCTCGGTCACGCGGCGGGCGACCGGCTGCTCGTCGAGGTCGCCGACCGGCTCCAGGCCTGCGCCACCGCGCCCGGCGAGATGGTCGCCCGCCTCGGCGGCGACGAGTTCGTGGCGCTCACCACCGGCCCCGACACCCAGCGCGAGGTCGACGAACTCGCCGTCCGGATCATGAACGCGCTGGTCGCCCCGATCTGCGTGGACGGCCGGGAGCTGACCGTGCGCGGCAGCATCGGCGTCGTCGAGGGCGCGGCGGGGGAGCGCAGCGCGGCGGAGGTGCTGCGCAGCGCCGACATCACGATGTACCGGGCCAAGTCGGCCGGCGGGAACCGCTTCGAAGTGGCCGACGCCGAGGCCGACGCCCGCGCCATCACCCGCAACGGCCTGACCACGGCGCTGCCGACGGCGCTGGAGCGGGGCGAGTTCTTCATCGAGTACCAGCCCCTGGTCCACCTCGGCGACGGCAGCGTCCGCGGCGCCGAGGCACTGGTGCGCTGGCTGCACCCGCAGCACGGCGTCCTCGGGCCCGACCGCTTCATCCCGCTGGCCGAGCACACCGGGCTGATCGTTCCGCTGGGCCGCTGGGTCCTGGAGCAGTCGGTGCGCCAGGCCCGCCACTGGCGGGAGCGCCACGCCGGTGCGGCCTCCGCGCCGCTGCGCATCAACGTCAACCTCTCCCCCTGCCAGCTCACCCATCCCGGCCTGGTCCAGGACACGGTCGACATCCTGGAGGCGGAGGGCGTCGCGCCCGACGCCCTCTGCCTGGAGGTCACCGAGTCCGCGCTGATCGGCGCCGACGACGACCTGCTCAAGCCGCTGCGCCGGCTGGCCGAGATGGGCGTCGACATCGCCCTGGACGACTTCGGCACCGGCTACTCCAACCTGGCCAACCTCCGCCGCCTGCCGGTGAGCATCCTCAAGCTGGACCGCTCCTTCACCCAGAGCATGCAGCAGTTCCCGGCCGACCCCGTCGACCTGAAGATCGTCGAAGGCATCGTCTCCCTGGCCCACAGCCTCGACCTCGCGGTCACGGTCGAGGGCGTGGAAACGGGCGCCCAGGCCGAACAGCTCCGCGTACTCGGCTGCGACACGGCCCAGGGCTGGTACTACGCCCGCCCGGGCCCCCCGGAGCGCCTCCACGACCTGGCAATGGCCGACGCAACGCCCTGAGCCGCGACGCCCTCAGGGGCGCGGGGAACTGCGCGCCCAGGCCGAACAGCTCCGCATACTCGGCTGCGACACGGCCCAGGGCTGGTACTACGCCCGCCCGGGCCCCCCGGAGCGCCTCCACGACCTGGCAATGGCCGACGCAACGCCCTGAGCCGCGACGCCCTCAGGGGCGCGGGGAACTGCGCGACCAGCCACAGGCGACCCGCACTCCCGCGCGGCGCCGCAGCACAACGGCGCTACCGGCCCTCACCGCTCGAGAAGCATCCGCTGCAACTCCCGAGCGGCCCGAGGCGGAGCCACGTCGCTGCGGTGGGCCAGCGCGATCGTGCGATGCAGTCCGGGCGGGGCCAGCGGAGTGACCCGCAGGCCCCGCCCGGACCGCGCCGCCACCATGCGCGGAACGACGGCGACCCCCAGGCCCGCCCGCGCGAACCCCAGCACGGCGTCCATCTCGCCCCCCTCCACCGCGAAGTCCGGCTCGAAGCCCTCGGCGCGACACGCGGCGACGGTCAGCTCCCGCAGGTCGTACCCGTGCCGGAACATCACCAGCCGCTCGCCCTCCAGGTCCGCGATCCGCACGGTCCGCCGCCCCTCGCCCGGCCGCGGCGCCTCCGGGGACGACACCAGCACCAGGTCCTCTCGCAGCAGCTCCACCGTCGTCAGCGCCGGCGACGGCGTCGGCAGCGGCAGGACGACGAGGGCGAGATCGAGCGCGCCGCGCGCGAGAAGCCGTACGAGGTCGTGCGAGCCGCCCTCCTCGATCAGCAGCCGGATCCCCGGATAGCGGTCGTGGAAGGCGCGCAGCACGTCCGGCAGCAGACCCGTGCACAGGCTCGGCGTGGCCCCCAGCCGCACCCGGCCCCGCCGCAGCTGCACCAGCTCCTGCACCTCGTACCGCGCGGTGTCCGCGTCGGCCAGGATGCGGCGGGCCAGCGGCAGCAGCGCCTCGCCCGCGTCGGTGAGGGTGATGTTCCCGCGCGCCCGCAGGAACAGATCGGCCCCCAGCTCCCGCTCCAGCGCCTTGATCTGCTGCGAGAGCGACGGCTGGGCGACGTGCACGAGATCGGCGGCCCGGGTGAAGTGGCGGGTCTCGGCCACCGCCACGAAGTACTGGAGCTGCTGGAACTGCATGCAGCCAGCATAGGCCTGCCCTATGGAATCAAGCCGGACCATGTCTTGGACTGATGAGTTCGCCTCCGCATACGGTGCCGGACATGGCTCTGGCAACGCGGACGGACCGACGGCCGTCCATGGCGCGCACGATGTGGGACAGCTCCGTCGGCAAGAAGACCGTGATGGCGGTCAGCGGCTTGATCATGCTGCTGTACCTGGTCGTCCACATGATCGGCAACCTCAAGATCTTCTTCGGCCCCGACGAAATCAACCACTACGCCCACTGGCTGCGCACGCTCGGTGAGCCGTTCCTGCATTACGAGTGGGCCCTGTGGCTGGTCCGGATCGTCCTCGTCGTCGCGGTCGTCGCCCACGCCGTCTCCGCCTACCAGCTGAGCCGCCGCGACATCAAGGCGCGCCCCAGCAAGTACGTGCACAAGAAGCCGCGCGCCTCCTACGCGACGCGCACCATGCGCTGGGGCGGGATCATCCTCGGCCTGTTCATCGTCTGGCACATCCTCGACCTGACCACCGGCACCGTGCACCCCGGCGGCTACGAGCACCTGCACCCGTACCAGAACATCATCGACACCTTCTCGACCTGGTACGGCAACGTGATCTACATCGTCGCGGTGCTCGCCGTCGGCCTGCACGTCCGGCACGGCTTCTGGAGCGCCGCCCAGACCCTCGGCGTCGGCAGCCGCACCCGCGACCGCGCCCTGAAGATCACGGCCAATGTCCTCGCGTTGCTGCTCACGGCCGGTTTCCTCGCCGTACCCGTGGGCGTCATGACCGGAGTGGTGAGCTGAGATGACCTACACCGAGTACGCGACCGGCGAGCCGGTCGTCGACACCAAGGCCCCCACCGGGCCGATCAACGAGCGCTGGGACAAGCGCCGCTTCGAGGCGAAGCTCGTCAACCCCGCCAACCGGCGCAAGCACACCGTGATCGTGGTCGGCACCGGCCTCGCGGGCGGCTCCGCGGGTGCCACGCTCGCCGAACAGGGCTACCACGTCGTCCAGTTCTGCTACCAGGACTCCCCGCGCCGGGCCCACTCCATCGCCGCGCAGGGCGGCATCAACGCGGCGAAGAACTACCGCAACGACGGAGACTCGATCCACCGGCTGTTCTACGACACCGTCAAGGGCGGCGACTTCCGGGCCCGCGAGTCCAACGTGCACCGGCTCGCGCAGATCTCCGTCGAGATCATCGACCAGTGCGTGGCGCAGGGCGTGCCGTTCGCGCGGGAGTACGGCGGTCTGCTCGACACCCGCTCCTTCGGCGGTGTGCAGGTGTCGCGGACGTTCTACGCCCGTGGCCAGACGGGCCAGCAGCTGCTGCTCGGCGCCTACCAGGCCCTCAGCCGGCAGATCGCCGCGGGCAACGTCGAGATGCACCCCCGCACCGAGATGCTCGACCTGATCGTGGTCGACGGGCGGGCGCGCGGCATCGTGGCCCGGGACCTGATCACCGGGAAGATCGACACGTACTTCGCGGACGCGGTCGTCCTCGCCTCCGGCGGCTACGGCAACGTCTTCTACCTGTCGACCAACGCGATGAACTCCAACGCCACCGCGATCTGGCGGGCGCACCGGCGCGGCGCGTACTTCGCCAACCCCTGCTTCACCCAGATCCACCCCACCTGCATCCCGCGCACCGGCGACCACCAGTCGAAGCTGACCCTCATGAGTGAGTCGCTGCGCAACGACGGCCGTATCTGGGTGCCGAAGGCCCGGGGCGACCAGCGGCCCGCGCACCAGATCCCCGAGGACGAGCGCGACTACTACCTGGAGCGGATCTACCCGTCCTTCGGCAACCTCGTCCCCCGCGACATCGCCTCCCGCGCCGCGAAGAACGTGTGCGACGAGGGCCGCGGCGTCGGTCCCGGCGGGCAGGGCGTCTACCTGGACTTCGCGGACGCGATCAAGCGGATGGGCCGCAAGGCCGTCGAGGCGAAGTACGGCAACCTGTTCGACATGTACCAGCGGATCACCGACGAGGATCCGTACCAGGTGCCGATGCGGATCTACCCCGCCGTGCACTACACGATGGGCGGCCTGTGGGTCGACTACGACCTGCAGACGACCATCCCGGGCCTGTTCGCGATCGGCGAGGCCAACTTCTCCGACCACGGCGCGAACCGTCTCGGCGCCTCCGCCCTGATGCAGGGCCTCGCGGACGGCTACTTCGTGCTCCCGGCGACCATCAACGACTACCTGGCGCGCCACCCGCACCAGGGCCCGGTCACCGACGAGCACCCGGCCGTCCAGGAGGTGCTGGCCGAGACCGAGGACCGGATCAACCTGCTCCTCGCCGTCGACGGCGACCGCACGCCCGACTCCTTCCACCGCGAGGTCGGCGAGCTGATGTGGGAGTTCTGCGGCATGGCCCGCACCGACTCCGGGCTGCGCAAGGCCCTGGAGCGGATCCCGCAGATCCGTGAGGAGTTCTGGCGGCGGATCAAGGTCCCGGGCACCGGCGAGGAGTTCAACCAGTCGCTGGAGAAGGCCAACCGCATCGTCGACTACCTGGAGCTCGCCGAGCTGATGTGCCTCGACGCGCTGCACCGCTCCGAGTCCTGCGGCGGCCACTTCCGTGAGGAGTCGCAGACCCCGGACGGCGAGGCCGCCCGCAAGGACGACGAGTTCTCGTACGCCGCCGCCTGGGAGTTCACCGGCACCGGCGAGGCGCCCGTCCTGCACAAGGAAGACCTGGTCTTCGAGTACGTCCACCCCACCCAGCGGAGCTACGCATGAAGCTCACCCTGCGCGTCTGGCGGCAGAAGAACGCCGACGCCGACGGCACCATGTCCACGTACGAGGTGGACGGCATCTCACCCGACATGTCGTTCCTGGAGATGCTCGACACGCTCAACGAGGAGCTCATCCTCAAGGGCGAGGACCCGGTCGCCTTCGACCACGACTGCCGCGAGGGCATCTGCGGCGCCTGCTCGCTCGTGATCAACGGCGACGCGCACGGCCCCGAGCGCACCACCACCTGCCAGCTGCACATGCGGTCCTTCCAGGACGGCGACACGATCGACATCGAGCCGTGGCGGGCCGCCGCCTTCCCGGTGATCAAGGACCTGGTCGTCGACCGGTCCGCGTTCGACCGGATCATCCAGGCCGGCGGCTACATCACCGCCCCGACCGGCTCGGCGCCCGAGGCGCACGCCACACCGGTGCCGAAGCCGGACGCCGACTTCGCCTTCGAGCACGCCGAGTGCATCGGCTGCGGCGCCTGCGTGGCCGCCTGCCCGAACGGCGCGGCGATGCTGTTCACCTCCGCCAAGATCAACCACCTGAACGTGCTGCCGCAGGGCGCGCCGGAGCGCGAGACGCGCGTGCTGAACATGGTGGCGCAGATGGACGAGGAGGGCTTCGGCGGCTGCACCCTCACCGGGGAGTGCGCCACCGCCTGCCCCAAGGGCATCCCGCTGATGTCCATCACCGGCATGAACAAGGAGTGGCTGCGCGCCACCCGCAAGGCGGCCGGGAAGTGATGCCGCCCAGGCAGGAGAGACGTTCGCCGTAAGGGTGCGGACGGGCGGGACCGGGAGTGGTGCTCATCCCCGGTCCCGTCTCGCTTTCCGGACCACCCCGGGCATTCAACATCCGCACATCCCCGCTCCGGCCACAGGTCACGCACACGCCAACCGGCATAGGAAGAACTGTGGCGGCAGGCCGAACGACCCGGCCCGCCCGCTGCCGTCGTCGAACCGGCCCGTGACCAGGAGTGTGCCATGACCGGCGTTTCCACCCTCGACCGTCCTCCGCAGCCAGCGGCACCCACCCGCTACACCGTCACCCTCGCCCGCGACGAGGACGACGTGCGAGCGGCGCAGAAGCTGCGGCACGACGTCTTCGCCGGCGAGATGGGCGCGATGCTGACCACCCCCGAGCCGGGGCTCGACATCGACCCCTTCGACGCGTACTGCGACCACCTGCTGGTCCGTGACACGCTCACCGGCGAGGTCGTCGGCACCTACCGGCTGCTGCCGCCCGAGCGCGCCGCCGTGGCAGGCCGGCTGTACTCCGAGGGCGAGTTCGACCTGTCCCGCCTCGACCCGATCCGCCCCGGCCTCGTCGAGGTCGGCCGCTCCTGCGTCCACCCGGACCACCGCGACGGCACCGTGATCGGCCTGATCTGGGCGGGGATAGCGCGGTACATGGTCGACCGCGGCCACGAGTGGCTGGCCGGCTGCTGCTCCGTCCCGCTCGCCGACGGCGGCGCCGTCGCCGCGGCCACCTGGGACCGGGTGCAGGCCAAGAACCTCGCCCCCGAGGAGTACCGCGTACGGCCGCTGCTGCCGTGGTCCGCGGACGGCGTGGCCCGCCCCTCCGGGCGCACCGACCTCCCGCCGCTGCTGCGCGGATACGTCCGCCTGGGCGCCTGGGTGTGCGGCGAGCCCGCGCACGACGCCGACTTCGGCGTCGCCGACCTGTACGTGCTGCTGTCGATGCGCCGGGTCAACCAGCGCTATCTGAAGCACTTCCTTTCGCTCGTCCCGGCCTGATGAGCGTCTGGCTGCCCAGCGCGCCCTGCACCCCCAGGGCGTGCGTGGAGCCCGCGGGACGGGGCGCGGCCACGTTGCCGGCCGTGCTGCGGCTCACCGCGGTGCTGGTGCTGCTGCTGGGCGGGATCACGCTGCTGCCGCTCGGCCGGCGCGTCCCCGCCCGATGGGTGCGCCGGTGGGCCCGGACGATCGCGTGGGCCGCGGGCGTCCGGGTCCGTATCACCGGCTCGGCCGCGCCCACCGGTGGCCTGCTCCTGGTCGCCAACCACATCTCCTGGCTGGACATCCCGCTGCTCGCGTCGGTCCGCCCGGCCCGGATGATCGCCAAGACGGAGATACGGCAGTGGCCCGTCGCCGGTCCGCTGGCCGCGAGCGCCGGCGTCGTGTTCATCGAACGGGACCGTCTGCGCGCCCTGCCGACCACGGTCGCGCACATCGCCGACCTGCTGCGCTCGGGGGCCGCCGTCGGCGTCTTCCCCGAGGGCAGCACCTGGTGCGGACGCGCCCAGGGCACCTTCCGCCGGGCCGTGTTCCAGGCCGCGCTGGACGCCGGGGTCCCCGTCCAGCCGGTCCACATCCACTACCGCCTCGCGGACGGCCACGCCAGCACGGCCCCGGCCTTCGTCGGCGAGGACTCCCTGCTCACCTCCCTGTGGCGGGTGGCGACGGCGCGCGGTCTGGTCGCCGAGGTTCAGGTGCGGGAGCCGATCATGCCGGGTACGGTCCCCGACCGTCGGTCCCTGGCCCGCGCCGCCCAGCCGGCCGTGACCGCGCAGCCGGGCTGGACCCACGTGCCGGCGTCGTAGGCGTCGCCCACCGACGACACCCCGGTGGGTCCGCGCCGCCCGGCGCCGGCGGCCCGGCCCCGGGGCCCCGGAGCCCGACGACCTGCCCGCCGCGGGCCGCAGGCGCGCGGGCCGAGGTCGCGCGCCCCGGCCCGCCGCGCCGACCCGATCCGGACGACAGGGCCCGGGCGAGGCATCCCGGGCCCGGTCGTTCCAGGCCTTTTCGGTCGCCGGATGTTCACCGGCGGCCGGGCGCCTGCTCCCTGCCGGCCGCTCACCAGTGGCCGGGGGCCTGCTCCCTGCCGGCCGCTCACCAGTGGCCGGGGGCCTGCTCCCTGCCGGCCGCTCACCAGTGGCCGGGGGCCTGCTTCCTGCCGGAGGTTCACCGGCGGCCGGGCGTCTGCTTCCTGCCGGAGGTTCACCGGTGGCCGGGCGCCCGTTCCCCGCCGGTCGGAAGTGCACGGGTCAGACAGGGCGCCGTCCGGCATGGGGACGGACTCCGGCCTTCGGCTCTGGCTAGGGGACAAACCCCGCGATTCTATGCGAGCGGACCAGGTGGCACCCGGTGACGGGCGCGGGGCGCGGGTGGACGCCGTCGACGGGGCGGCGGAGGTCCGGCCGGAACCCCGGGGCCGGGCTACGCGTGGACGATCCCGGCGAGCCGCCGGTAGGAGTCCAGCAGCGCCTCGCGGTCGTACGTGCTGGTCGTGACGAGCACCTCGTCGGCGCCCGTCTCCTTCAGTACCGTCTCCAGTTCGTGCGCGACCTGCTCCTCGGTGCCCGCGATGTGGCCGGTCAGGCCGGACTCGTAGAAGCCGCGTTCCTTGTCCGTCATGCTCAGCCGCTCCACGCGCCCGGCGGGCGGCAGCGGCGGGAAGGTGCCGTGCGTGCGGGAGTACGCCATCGACCAGGCCTCGGGGATCAGCAGCCGCCGGGCCTCCTCGGGGGTGGCGGCCACGGCGACGGTCCCGGAGATGACGACGTACGGCTCCCGCGCCCACGCGGACGGGCGGAAGCGGGTGCGGTAGAGGTCGATGCCGCGCCGCATCCTGTCCCGGTCGCGCAGGTCGCCGATGACCATCGGCAGGCCCCCGCGCGCCGCGATCGCGGCGCCCTCGCCCATGGCGAGCACGAACGGCGGCACCGCCAGGCCCTCCGCGGGACGGGCGTGGACCCGTGTCGGCGAGGTGCCGCGGAACCACCCCAGCAGCTCCTCCAGCTGGGCGGCGAAGTCCTCGGCGTCGTCCTTTTCCCGGCCCAGCGCCTTGCGCACACCGTCGGTGAAGCCCACCGACCGGCCGAGCCCCATGTCGACCCGGCCCGGGAAGAGGGACTCCAGCACGCCGAACTGCTCCGCGACCACCAGCGGTTGGTGATTGGGCAGCATCACCCCGCCGGTGCCCACCCGGATCGTCCGGGTCGCGCCGGCCACGGCGGCGGCCAGCACGGTCGGCGCGGAACCGGCGACGCCGGGGACGCCGTGGTGCTCCGACACCCAGAAGCGGTGGTATCCGAGCGCCTCCAGCTCCCGCGCCAGCCCGACGGTGTCACGCAGCGCCTCCGGGGCGGTGTGCCCCTCGCGGGTGCGGGAGCGGTCGAGCACGGAGAAGGGGGTCGAGGCGATCACGGAGGTCACACAGGAGTCAACGCCTCGGGCCGCCGGGCATTCCCGCCGCACCGACCGCGCCGGCCGCTATCAATTCGCTGGCACGCTCGCGCCGCGCCGATCTACGGTGAGGCCACGACCTCGCACCTCCCGGTGCGCCGGCTACGGGTACTTCCTCGACACGAGCACCCCGTCGCCGAAACAGACCTCGGGAGGCGCGAGGGCCGGTGTGCCCGGTGCGCCGGTCACGCGTTCTTCGTGGTTCGACTCCATGCAGGCCCACGCGAGGGCCTGTCGCCCCGTGGGGGCAGCGCGTCGCCTCCTGGATCTCGGGCACCCCGGACTTCTCACCGTCGCCGTGCACTGAGAGGTGCTCATCTCCCGCTTCGACTCCCCTACCAGCTCGCTTGGTTCCGTACCCGCCCCGTCCGCGCCCGTCACCACCACCGGTGAGAGCACCACCGCCCACCAGGGCGGCGCGGCCTTCGTGCGGGACGCGCGCAGCGAGCTGTTCCTGCCGGCGGTCGTCACCATGGTCGGCCAGGAGACCTTCCACGAGCCGGCCGGCCTGCGGGACTCCCGATTCCGCGCCCTGGTCCGGCAGTCGGCCGTCGAGGACCCCGAGTGGACCGCCGGCCTGCTCGGCTGGCTGCGCGGGGCGGCCCGGACACGGACGGCGTCCCTGGTCGGCGCAGCCGAGTTCGCGCACGCCCGGCTCGCGGCCGGCCTGTCCGGCCACTCACGGCAGGTCGTCGACGCGGTGCTCCAGCGGCCGGACGAGCCCCGCGAGCTGCTCGCGTACTGGACCTCGCACCACGGCCGCGCCCTTCCGAAGCCGGTCAAGCGGGGTTGTCGCCGACGCCGACGGCGGCTCTACGACGGCAGGGCGCTGCTGAAGTACGACACCGCGTCCAAGCGCTTCCGCTTCGGGGACGTGCTCCACCTGGTGCACGCGGCGCCGGACCCCGCCAAGCCGTGGCAGGGGGAGCTGTTCCGGTACGCCCTGGACCGGCGTCACCACCCGGACCGTGCCGTTCCGCCCGCCTCCCAGCGCGTCCTGACCGCGCACCGCGCGCTGACGGCGCTGCCGGCCGAGGAACGGCGGGCCGTGCTGACCGCCCCCGACGGCGCGGAACGGCTGGCGGCGGCGGGCATGCCGCGCCACTAGGGTGGGCGTGTGACAGTTCGTGACGAACGCCCGGTGGCCGTGTTCGACCTCGACAACACCCTCGCCGACACGGCCCACCGGCAGCACTTCCTGGAACGCAAGCCACGTGACTGGGACGGCTTCTTCGCCGCCGCTCCCGCGGACCCGCCGCTCGCCGAGGGCATCGCGCTGGTGCGGGAGAGCGCCGGGGAGTGCGAGATCGTGTATCTCACCGGGCGGCCCGAGCGGTGCCGGCAGGACACGCTCGACTGGCTCGCCGCCCAGGGACTGCCCGAGGGGCGGGTCCACATGCGGCGCGACGCCGACCGCAGGCCCGCCCGGCACACCAAGCTGGAGATCCTGCGCCGGCTCGCGCGGACCCGTGCGATCCGGGTGCTCGTGGACGACGACGAACTGGTCTGCGAGGACGCGGAGCGGGCCGGTTTCACCGTCGTGCGGGCGCGCTGGGCGACCCCCTCCGCCGAACTCAAGGTGGCGCAGGAGCGCGAGGGGCGGACCTGACGGGTCGGGTCACTCGGCGTCGTCGAGACGGAAGCCGACCTTCATGCAGACCTGCCATTGCGCGATCTGCCCGTTGTCCAGCCGGCCCCGCACCTCCGTCACCTCGAACCAGTCGAGGTTGCGCAGCGTCTGCGAGGCGCGGCTGATGCCGTTGCGGATGGCCTGGTCCGCACCGTCGGGCGAGCTGCCGACGATGTCCGTGACCCGGTAGGTGTGGTTCGTCATGCGGGTACTCCTCTCCGCGCGCTGACGGCGGCGTCGCGTGTGTCGCGCGTCACTCCACCGTGCCCCAAGCAGCGGGGGAGCGCGAGGCGTCGGCCGCCTTTCCGGAACCGCTTGACCTCCGCATTGGTCCATACCAAAATCCAGACACCCGTACGAGCCGCGGCTCGTTCCCCCCACGTCGGGCCCTTTCCCCCTGTCCGCCAGACAGAACAGGACCGCCGTGAAGCTTCGTCTCCCCGCCCTCGCCTGCGTGTCGGCCTCCCTCCTCGTCGGGTGCGCGCTCGTACCGTCGAACGGGACCGAACGGCGCACGGTCACCGTGTGGTTGATGAAGGACAGCGCCTCGGCGGAGTTCCTGGAGCGGTTCACCGAGGAGTTCGAGCGCACGCACGACGATCTCGACCTCGACATCCGCATCCAGCAGTGGACCGGCATCGGCGAGAAGGTGCAGGCCGCGCTGGAGGCCGACACCCCCGACGGGCCCGACGTCGTCGAGGTCGGCAACACCCAGGTCCCGCAGTACGTCGACGGCGGCGGCCTGCTCGACCTGACGCTGGAGTCGCTGCGGGACTGGGGCCTGCGCGACTGGCTGCCCGGCCTCGCCGAACCGGGCCGGCAGCGGTCCACGCAGTACGGCATCCCGTGGTACGCGGCGAACCGCGTCGTCATCTACCGCAAGGACCTGTTCGAGCGGGCCGGGATCACCCGTCCGCCGAGGACCCGCGACGAATGGCTCGCGGCCACCGAGACGCTCGACTCCGATGGCAACCAGGGCATCTACCTGGCCGGGCAGGACTGGTACACGCTCTCCGGGTTCATCTGGGACGAGGGCGGCGACCTCGCCCGGGAGGACGGCGGCGTCTGGACCGGCACCCTGGACACCCTCGCGGCCCTGCGCGGCATGGACTTCTACCGCCGGCTCCAGGCGCTCGGCGAGGGCCCGGTCGACGCCGACGAGGAACACCCGCCGCAGGCCGGGGTGTTCGCCGAGGGCAAGGTCGCGCAGATCGTGGCCGTACCGGGCCAGGCCCGGGCGATCGTCCGGCAGAACCCCGCCCTCGAGGGCGAACTCGGCTTCTTCCCCGTTCCCGGCAAGTCCGCCGACAAGCCCGGCGCGGTCTTCACCGGCGGCTCCGACCTCGTTATCCCCCAGAACACCGACCAGCGCGACGGCGCCGTCGCCGTCGTCGAGGAACTCACCGGCGCCAAGTGGAACACCGAACTGGCCCGGACCATGGACTACGTGCCCAACAAGACGACCCTCGCCGGGGCCGTCGCGGACGAGGAGGGGGTCGCCGCCATGGCGGCCGGGGCCGCGCAGGGGCGGGCGACCCCGAGCACGCCCGAGTGGGCGGCCGTCGAGGCGGACAACCCGATCAAGGAGTACATGACCAGGGTGCTCACCGGCGCCGACCCGGCGGCGGAGGCCCGCCGCGCCTCCCGGCGGATCACCGAGGCGCTGGCGGTCCCCCTCGGCTGAACGGCCGACGGCGCCCGAGGAGACCGCCGACACCCGCCGCGGACACCGGGCCACCGCACGACCCCGCTGCCGGCTCCCTTGCCGAGTCGCTGCTCTGCCGCCCGAGCGGCAGAGCAGCGACCTGGATCTCACCGGGGAGCCGGGCACCCGCTCGTTCAGCGCGCGGTGGCGAGCACGAGCGCGAAACCGGCGTCGGAGTCGGCCCAGAGCTGCTGCGTGCGCAGCCCCGCGTCGGTCAGTTCCTCCCGCAGCCCGTCCGTGGTGAACTTCGCGCTGCGTTCGGTGATCCATTCCTCCGCGTCACCGAAACGCACGGCCAGATCGAGTTCCCGGATTTTCACGAGTTGCTCGAACCGACTGCGCAGCCTCATCTCGATGTGGCTTTCGGAGCTGTTCCACACCGACACGTGGTCGAAGGCGTCGGGGTCGAAGTCGGCGTCCAGTTCGCGGTTCAACACGTGCAGCAGGTTCTTGTTGAACTCGGCCGTCACGCCCTGGGCGTCGTCGTAGGCAGCGGTCATCTCCTGCTCGGTCTTGACCAGGTCGGCGCCGATCAGCAGGAAGTCCTCGGGGCGCATGATGTCTCGCAGCCCCCGCAGGAAGGGGCCACGGGCCGACCGCCGGAAGTTGCCCAGCGTGCTGCCGAGGAAGGCGATGAGCCGTGGGCCGTCCTCGGGCAGCGCCGGCAGGACCAGCGGAGCCGTGAAGTCGGCACGCAGGGCGTGCAGACGGATCCCCGGATAGTCCCGGACGAGTTGGGCGCCGGCCTCGTGGAGGGCGTCCGCGCTGACGTCGACGGCGACGTAGTGCAGACCGGCCGGGTCCAGCGCCTCGATGATCAGCTTGGACTTCGTCGAACTCCCGGACCCGAGCTCGACGAGGCTGCGGGCCCCGGTCCGCCCGGCGACGTCCCGGGCGTGCAGCTGGAGCAGCCCCAGCTCCGCCCGCCACAGGGGGTACTCCGGGAGCTGGGTGATCTCCTCGAAGAGCTCGCTGCCCCGGGCGTCGTAGAACCACGTGGGCGCCGTCGACTTCGGGACGCCGGTCAGCCCGTCGCGGATGTCGGCGCGCAGGGCCTTGGCGTAGTGCTCGGCTTCGAGGACGTCGGTGTAGGCGTAGGCGCGGGTCTCGGTCATGCGTGCCTCTTTTCAGTCGACGCCACATCGGCGCGGTGCCGGGATCGTGCTCCGCCGGTCGGGGGCGCGGCGTCGGCGGCGACGGGCACCCCGGCCGTCACCGCGTCGGTCGTGAGGTCCTCGGTCAGGGTGCGGGTGGGAAGGAACGGACTCACGTGCGGGGCTCCTTGGAGGGTGGGGCCGCCGAGGCGTCGCTCGGCTCCTTGAGCGGGGTGAGCTGCACGTCGGTGCCGCTCGCCGCCAGCAGGGTGCGGTCGGGCACCTCGTGCCAGCGTGGGTCGTCGTCGTACGGTTCCGAGGCAACGACCGTGCCGCCGCCCGGCCGGGCGAGGTACCACAGGCTGTCGCCCCAGGCGGTCGCGGCGATCGACTCGCCGTCGGTGAGCAGCAGGTTCAGCCGGGAGCCCGGGGCCGCCGCGGCGACCTCGGGGACCGTCTCGGCCAGCGCCCGGCCCAGGTCGTCCCCGGCGCGCAGCCGGGCGAGGACGAGCGCCCACACGACGGCGGAGTCGTTGCGGGCCTCCAGTGACAGCAGGTCCACCGGGGGCAGGCCGTGGGCGAGCTCCGCGAGCGAGTGCGGCCAGCCGGTGACGGCGCCGTTGTGGCTGAACAGCCAGGACCCCGCGGCGAACGGCGCCGCCGCGGCCTCCGCGTCGGCGCCCGCCAGCGTCGCGTCCCGCACGGCGGCGAGCAGCGTCCGGGTGCGCACGACCCGGGCCAGGTCGGCGAAGGACAGGTCAGCCCAGATGGGCCCGGCCCGCCGGTAGCGGGCGGGCCGGGGGTCGCCCTGCGCGTACCAGCCCACCCCGAAGCCGTCGGCGTTGACGGTTCCGTAGCGCTGGCGGCGGGGTGCCCACGACTGCCGGTACAGACCGAACGGAGGCTCCACCAGCAGCCTGCCGAGGGCCTCCTCCGGCCCGGTGTACGCCAGGTGACGACACATCAGGCGTCCCCCGACCGGGCGGTGCGGAAGCCGGAGAAGATCTGCCGCCGGATCGGATAGTCCCAGTTGCGGAAGGTGCCCCGGCAGGCCACCTGGTCCACGGCGAACGAGCCACCGCGCAGGACCTTGTGCTCGGGCCCGAAGAACACCTCCGAATACTCCTTGTACGGGAACGCCCGGAAGCCCGGGTACGGCAGGAAGTCGCTGGCCGTCCACTCCCACACATCACCGATCAACTGCCGGACGCCCAGCGGCGACTCACCCTCGGGGTAGCTGCCGGCAGGTGCCGGGCGCAGGTGCCGCTGGCCGAGGTTGGCGTGCTCGGGCGCCGGGTCGGCGTCGCCCCACGGGTAGCGGGTCGAGCGGCCGGTCGCCGGGTCGTGCCGCGCGGCCTTCTCCCACTCGGCCTCCGTGGGCAGCCGGCGCCCGGCCCAGCGGGCGTACGCGTCGGCCTCGTACCAGCACACGTGCAGCACCGGCTCGTCGGGCGGCACCACCTCGGTGACGCCGAACCGGCGCCGCAGCCACTGCCCGCCGTCGCGGCGCCAGAACAGCGGCGCCCTGATGGCGGAGCGGCGGATGTGCGCCCAGCCGTCCGCCGTCCACCAGCGCGGGTCGTCGTAGCCGCCGTCCTCGATGAACGCCTGGTAGGCCGCGTTCGTCACCGGCGTGGTGTCGATCCAGAACGGCGCCACCTCACGCCGGTGCGCGGGCCGTTCGTTGTCCAGCGCCCACGGCTCGGTGGAAGTGCCCATGGTGAACGGGCCGCCGGGGACCAGGACCTCGGCCGGTCCGGTGAACAGCGGCACCGGCTCCGGGTCGGGGGCGTGCAGCGCCTGCGGCCCCTTGCGGAGCTGATGGGTGATCAGCATGGTCTCGTCGTGCTGCTGCTCGTGCTGCGCGATCATCCCGAAGGCGAATCCCGCCTCCGTCAGCCGTGTCCCGTGGAACGCGGTGCCGGCCAGCACGTCCAGTGCCCGGCCGCGCACCTCGGCCGCGTAGCGGCGGGCCTCGTCGGGCGGCAGCAGCGGCAGCGAGGGCCGTTCCGCGCGCGGGTGCTCGAAGGCGTCGTACAGGTTGTCGATCTCGGGCCGTATCGCCTCCTGGCCCGCGACCGCGCGCAGCAGCCAGAGCTCCTCCTGGTTGCCGATGTGCGCCAGGTCCCACACCAGCGGGGACATCAGCGGTGAGTGCTGGGCGGTCAGGTCGGGTCCCTCGACGCAGCTGGTCAGCAGTGTGGTGCGGTCCCGCGCGGTGACGAGCGAGGTCAGAGCCCGCTCGCGGAACGCCTCGGCGTCGAACTCGCCGGAACTCTCACCGACGGTCTCGCCGGGCGTCTCCGTGTCGATGGCGGGGTCGGTCATGTGCGCAGGTCCTTCCAATGGGGGCGGCGGCCCGTGCCGCGCAGCCTGTCGAGCAGGTCGTCGGCGGGGCAACGGCCCCGGACGACATAGCGGTCCCGGTACGCGGCGACGGCGTCCGTGACCCTGGTGGACGCGCCGAGCCGGGGCAGGGCCCGCAGCGCCGTCGCGAAACACTCGACGGCCACCTCGTGCAACTCCGGGTCGGCGAGTCCGTACCGGGCCGCGTCCAGCCACAGCCGGTTGTGCGGCGCGGGCAGCGGTCCGGCCCGCTCGGCCAGGCGCTTGACCGTGCGGTACGCGCTCTCCGCGGCCTCCGGGTCGTCGAACAGGGCGGTCGTCACGGCGAGCGGCACGATCCACCCGTCCTCGCCGGGCTGCGCGTCGATCATGCGCAGCTCCAGATGGCCGCGCGGCCGGACCGGCGGGAACAGCGTGGTGATGTGGTAGTCGAGGTCGTCCCGGCTCGGTGGCCTGGGCGCCCCCGATCTGGTCCAGTCCCGGAACGTCAGCCCGCGCGGCACGTGCCATGGGCCGCCGTCCTGCCGTACGCACATCACCGGGGCGTCCAGCACGTGCCGGGCCCACGCGCCCCGCGGGTCGGCGTCCAGGACGGGCGCGCCCGCCCGGCCGGCGCCGATCTGCACCCAGCGCAGCTGCCGGGTGGACAGCCAGCCGGTGGGCCGGCGGCCGGCCAGCGGCGAGTTGGCGAACGCGGCCAGCAGGACCGCGCCCAGCTGGTGCGCCAGCCACCAGCGCCGCACATGGCCGAGGGGGCCGGGCTCCTCGTATCCGGCGTCCAGGCACACCTGGACCGACGCCGAGGTGCACATCATGGCCCGGCCGGCCGGGCCGGTGCGGTCGAGGAACGTCTCCATCGCCTCGTAGCGCGGCGCCCGCAGGAACCGGCGGGGGGCGTGCCACGGGTCGTGGCCGATGCCGAGGAGGCCGAGACCGAGCTCGCGCAGTACCGCGCGGACGGCGTCCAGGTCGGCGGAGACGGTGTCCACGCACTCCATCAGCGAGGCGGCGGGCGGGGAGCTCAGCTCCAGCTGGCCGCCGGGTTCGACGGTCAGCGCCGACCTCACGGGGGCGGTGCGCAGTGCGGCGTAGGCCGCTTCGAGTCGTTCGGGTGTCACGGTCAGCTGCGGGTCGCGCAGCTCTTGTACGAGCCATTCCACTTCGACACCGACGGTGCGAGGTGGTCCGGTCTTGAAGCAGATGCCCCGCACCAGGGCCTCCACTTCGGGTTCGGTGACGGCTGTACGGGGCTCCGTACAGCCGCTGACTGAGTCAGACATGTCGGGATCCTCCTGAGATTCCACCATGCCGCCGGTCCGGTGAAGGGCAAGTCGGACCGGCACACCCGTCCCACCCAAGCCTCTCGCGCGGCGTCGCACAAGGGTACGCATCCGGAATTGTCGGACCGGATGCCCGTTGCTCGGTGGCCCGGGAAACTCCGTTGCACCGCAGGACCAGCATCGCTCACGATGCGTTCATGAGCACGACGGGGGAGATCGCGGGACGCGCGGTCGTGGCGCCCACGGGGGTGGCGCCATGAGCGCGCGTCTGCGCGGCATCGCGCGGGAGACCGAGCAGATCGTGGCGACGGGCGCGTACCGGGCGTCCGACGGGCGCACGGTGTCGATCGCCGCGGCGGTGGCGGCAGCGCGGGACGGGACCCGCATGCACGGCCCCGAGCCGGTGCCGGTGCCGGTGGCGCCCGCGGCCCCGGTGGACACCGTTGTGGAGGTCACCGGCGAGAGCAGTCTGGAGGCAGCCCGCCGGATCGGCGAGGCGGCCGTGCTGAACTTCGCCTCCGCCCGCAATCCCGGCGGCGGCTTCCTCAACGGCGCCCAGGCCCAGGAGGAGGCCCTGTGCCGCGCCTCCGCGCTGTACTCGTGCCTGCTGCGGGCCCCGGAGTTCTACGACCATCACCGCGCCCACCGCGACCCGTTCTACACGGACCGTGTCATCCACTCACCCGCCGTGCCCGTCTTCCGCGACGACCGCGGCCGCCTGCTGGACGAGCCCTACTCCGCGAGCTTTCTGACGGCCGCCGCGCCCAACGCCGGGGTGGTGCGCCGCTCGGCGCCGGAGCGGGCGGCCGAACTGCCGCACGCGCTCGCCGTACGCGCCGAACGCGTCCTGGAGACCGCGGCCCGGCACGGCTACCGCCGGCTGGTGCTGGGTGCCTGGGGCTGCGGGGTGTTCCGAAACGATCCGGCGCAGGTCGCGGGCGCCTTCCGGGGGCTGCTGGAGCCGGGCGGACGGTTCGCGGGGAGGTTCGAGCACGTGGTGTTCGGCGTGCTGGACCGTACGCCCGGGGCGGTGACCCGGGAGGCGTTCGTACGGGCGTTCCCCGAGCGTCAGTTCCAGCCGTAGCGCTCGCGGAGCCGGTGCCGCACCAGGTTGAAGCGCATCCGGTCCAGGGCGCACGCCTCCCGCCGCATGCCCTGCTCGTGCAACCGCAGCACCCGGTCGACGTCCACCCACGAGTCCCGCCCCGACCGGTCCCACGGCCCGTGGCCGATCGGTACCCACTCCCGGTCGCCGTCGTGCCTCCTGCTGGACAGCTGCACGGCGAGGAGGGTGCCCGCCGCCTCCCGCGCCACCACCAGCACCGGGCGGTCCTTGCCGCGCCCGTCATTCTCCTCGAAGGGCACCCACGTCCACACGATCTCGCCGGGGTCCGGGTCGCCGTCGTGCGCGGGCGAGTACTCGGTGCGCACCCGGCCGACCTCGCGCGGGTCGGCCTCGGTGGTCGCGGTGGGGCCGAAGCGGCCGGGGACGTTCTCGTCCGTGAAGGCAGTCACGGGGGTCACGGTAACGGGCGGTCCGGAGGCCTACTTCGGCGAGGGGCCGCAGGTCGCGTCGGCGGGCGGTCCGCAGGCTCACGGTCGACGGGCGGTGCGAAAGTCGCGCAACGAAGGCTCACGGGCGGCCCGGACGCCGACATCAACGGCCTTTGCGAGGCCCGACGTGAACGGGTGGGGCAGGCACACGTCAGTCGCGCGGGCGATCGCCCTCATGCCGCGGGCGACTCGGAGACGACCATTTCCGGCGGGCGCAGCTCGTGCCAGCGCAGGTCCGCCTCCAGTTGGGCGGCGAGCGAGACGAGCAGCGGTTCGCTGTGGGCGGGCCCCAGGAGCTGCGCGCCGACCGGCAGACCGCCGCTGACGAAGCCGGCCGGGACGTTCACGCCGGGCCAGCCCAGCACGTTCCACGGCCAGGCGTAGGGGCAGGCGGCGATCATCGCGCGGTCGGTGGCCAGCCCGCCGAGCCGCAGCATGGCGCCGATCCGGGGCGGGGGAGCGGCCGTGGTGGGCGCGAGGATCACGTCGAAGGACGTGAAGAAGGCGCCGATTCGGCGGTGCAGGGCCACCTCCGCGCGCCGAGCCGCCCGCAGTGGCGCCCCGCCGAGCAGCCGGCCCAGCCGCGCGGCGTCCCGGGTGCGCGGGTCGAGCAGGGCTGGGTCGGGCGCCTCGCGGACCCACTCGGCGACACCGGCCGTGGCGCGCGGGACGAAGGTCAGCCCGATCCGGCCGTAGGGCGGGTCGGCCTCCTCCACCCAGTGGCCCGACGCGGCCAGCCGCTCGGCGAGTTCGAGGACCCGGGCGCGGATCTCCGGGTGCGGCCGGGCGGGCAGCGCGGTGAACGGCGGCTTCAGCGCGACGGCGATGCGCAGCCGCCCGGGCTCGCGGCCCACCGCCTCGGACACGTCGAGCGCGGGCGGGCGGTGCGGGTCCAGGTCGTGGTTGCCGCAGGCGGCGTCCAGCAGCAGGGCCGCGTCCGCGACCGTACGGGCCAGCGTGCCGTTGACCGTGATGCCGTGGAACGACTCGCCGCGCGGCCAGGTCGAGATCCGCCCGCGCTGCGGCTTGATGCCGATCAGGTGGGTCCAGGACGCGGGAATGCGCACCGAACCGGCGCCGTCCGAGCCGAGTGCGGCCGGCACCAGGCCCGCCGCGACCGCCGCCGCCGAGCCACCGGACGAACCGCCGGGCGTGTGCGCGGTGTTCCACGGGTTGCGGGTCGCGCCGAACGCGGGCCCCTCGGTGAACGGCCACTGCCCGAGTTCACAGGTGTTGGTCTTGCCGACGATCACCGCGCCGGACGCGCGCAGCCGCCGTACCGCCTCACAGTCCTCGGTGGCCGGGGCGAACGTCCCCGGGCAGCCGAACGCGGTCGGCTCGCCGGCCACGTCCATGTCGTCCTTGACGGCGACCGGCACACCGAGCAGCGGGCGGCGCGATCCCGCGGCCAGTTCCCGGTCGGCGGCCTCGGCCTCGGCGAGCGCCGCCTCGGCACGGACGATCCGGAAGGCGTTCAGCGTGCCCTGCGTCGCGTCGATCCGGGCCAGGGACGCCTCGACGAGGGCGCGTGAGGTCACCTCGCCGTCGGCGAGCGCACGGGCGGTCTCCGTCAGGCCGGCAAAAGGGGCGAGCGTCATGCGGGACACCTCCGGAGCACGTGGTCTACCGAACGGTAACCTCAGGACGGCTTCCGGGGAACGGGCTGGGAGGGAAAGCCTGTTGCCCCGGTGTCGCTGTTCGCCCGTCACCACCCGGCCGCATGGGCCCACAGCTGTCCCCGCGGACCTCGTTCCCTCGTGCGCGATGCGGTGACACGGACGACCGGCACCCGCGCGGCGGGGGTGCCGGTCGTCCGTCGGGTCAGGCGCACGGGGCGAGGCCCGCGTCGCGGTCGGTCTTCAGCAGTAGAGGTTGCCGCCCGGCGAGACACCGAGGATCGAGGTGAAGCGGGTGTAGGCGTCCACGCGGCTCTGCACCTGGGCCGGGTTCCTGCCGTCGCACTCCAGGGCGCCGTTGATGCTGCGGATCGTCTGGCCGAAACCGGCCTGGTTCACCATGGCGTTGTGCGGGGTCATGGTGCCGGGGCCGGTCTGCGTGTTCCAGTACCACAGGCCGGTGCGCCAGGCCACGGACGCGTTGTTCTGCACCAGCCAGGGGTTGTTCAGCAGGTCCAGGCCGAGGGCGTCGCCGGCGGCCTTGTAGTTGAAGTTCCAGCTGAGCTGGATGGGCCCGCGCCCGTAGTAGGCGGCCTGTCCGGCCGGGCAGCCGTACCACTGGCCCCAGTCGCAGTAGTTGGGGTAGTTGGCGGTGTTCTGCTCGACGACGTGGACGAGACCGCCGGTCTCGTGGTTGACGTTGGCGAGGAAGGCCGCGGCCTCCTGCTTCTTGACAGTGTCGCTGCCGGTGGTGGCGAAGCCGGGGTAGGCGCTCAGCGCCGCCACGAGGCCGCTGTAGGTGTAGAAGGAGTTCCGGTTCGGGAACATCTGGTTGAACTGGGCCTCGGAGACCACGAACCCGGACGGGGCGGTGCCGCCGCTCGCGGGTGCGTTCCACTTCTGGTTCGCACCGCCGGTGCAGGTCCAGATCTGCAGCCGGGTGCCGTTGGCGCTGTTGTTGTCCCGGACGTCCAGGCACTTGTTCGCGGCCGGGTTGACGATGTCCCGCGCCGCCGTGACCACCCACTGCTGGTTGGCGCCGCCGGAGCAGTCCCACAGCTGGACCGCCGCGCCGTCCGCGGTGCTGCGGTCGACGACGTCCAGGCACTTGCCGAGCGCCCGCAGGGTGCCGTCACCGGGGTTGGACCAGATCTGGGCGTTGGTTCCGTTGCAGTCGTAGAGCTGTACGGCGGTGCCGTTGGCGCTGTTGGCGCCCGCCACGTCGACGCACTTCCCGGCGAGCCCGGTGATCGTGCCGGTGGCCGCCTGGGCGGGGGTCGCGGTGAACAGCGCGGTGACGACCGCGCAGAGAACGGCGAGGACCGAGAGCCGGCCGGTGACGTTCCGTCGGGCGCCGGGCCGTCTGTCATGGGAGATGGGCATGCTGAAGGACGCTCCTCGGGGTGTGGGGGAGTGGCCGGCCGCCCCGCCAGCCGCGGCGAGGCCGGGAGGGGGGACGACCGGGGAAGGGTTTCGCGTCTTCGGGAGTGCGGACGCGTTACGGGTAGTTCGTCAGGTTGGCCACGTTGGTGGCGGAGTTGGACGGACCTCCGGTGTTGTTGACGACGTGCCGGATGGTGCCCGTGCCGCCGAGCGAGACCGTCACCATGCTGGTGAAGCGCACATTGGGGTTGACGGGCGCCTCGATGGCCCGTTCGGCGGCCACGCTCGGGTTGACGTTGAAGTAGCAGTAGCTGCCCAGGCCGTAGGCCTGGTGGCTGGTGACGTGGTCGGCGACCTTGTAGGCGGCGTAGCCCTGGGTGGAGCCGTTCATCCAGGCGGCCTGGTTGGGCGGGTCGTAGGGCATCTCGTTCTGGTAGAAGTACGTCCGGCCGCCGTTGCCGTTCCAGATGGTCTGGTACTTCTGGTAGTGCTCGACGAACAGGCCGTAGGCGGTGACGTTGTCGCCGTTGACGATCAGGCCGGTGTCCCCGGTGTTGCTGTTCCAGCCGATGCCGGTGCCGTGGTCGCCGCGCCAGATCCACATGTGGTCGCCGATGACGTTGTCGCTGTTGATGACCAGGCTGGTCGTCGCCTTGCCGACGGCCGCGCCACCGACGCGGAAGTACACGTCGTGCAGGGAGGTCGGATTGGCGGCGTGCGGGGCGGACGAGTTGGGCGGCCCGACCTCCATCAGCGTGGGCGAGTTGGCGGTGCCCGCGTCGAAGAGGACGCCCGCGACCTTCACGCCGTCGACGTCGGCGACCTTCATCGCGGTGATGCCGTTGTCCGGGACGAACGTGGCCAGGCCCAGGCCGAGGACGACGGTCTCGGCGCGGTTCACCTGCAGGGTCTGGTCCAGGTGGTAGACGCCCGGGGTGACCAGGAGGTTCTTGCCGGCGGCGAGCGCGGCGTTGAGCTGGGCGGCGGTCGCGCCCGGCTTCACGACGTGGAAGGTGTCCAGCGACAGCGAGGTGCCGGAGGGGGATCCGTCGGCCCAGGCGGTGCCGGTGGAGTTGGTCCGCAGGGACGGCACGAACACCCGGTAGGCGCCGTCGCCGTCGACGTACAGGAAGGGCTTCTCCCGGCTGACCGGGCTCTGCGCGACCGTGGTGTACGGCGGGTTGGGGAAGCTGGTGCCCGGCACACCCTGGCTGCCGACGAACACCATGTTCCAGTTGGAGCCGGTCCAGCTGCCGAGCTGTGAGTTGCGGGTCAGCCACTGCTGCTGGCTGCCTGAGTCGACCTGTCCGTCGATCTTGGTGTCGGCGAAGAGGCCGCCGCTGGACCAGCCGTTGTCGTGCAGGACGAGGTTGCCGCGCAGATGCATCCGGCGGTACGACGCCGCCTGTGAGACCGCCCAACGGTCCGTGCCGCCCGTCGGGTTGACCGAGAGGTTCTCGGCGCCGCGCCAGAAGTTCTGGGTCGCGTTGCCCTGGAACCAGTCGGCCTCGGCGTGCACGGCCCCGTTGATCGTGACCGCGTCCGGGGTCAGGCCGAGACCCGCGACCTGGGTGTAGAAGCCGACGTTGACGTCCGCGTCGTAGGAGCCCGGCTTGAAGAGCACCGCGTGGCGCTGGGAGCCGAACTGGTTGGTCTCCTGCTGCTGGAAGATGCTGTTCAGCCGGGACTGGATCGTCGAGGACGACATGGACGGGTCGAAGACGGCGACGTTCGGGCCGAGGTCCGGGTTCGCCGTCGACGGGGTCACCGGCACCACCTGGAAGCGCTGGGCCGCGGTGCCGTTGCAGGTGTACTGCACGAACTGCACGCTGTCCGCGGTCGCGGCGCCGGGGATGTCGAGGCACTTGCCGCTGTGGCGGTTGACGAAGCGGTAGGCGCCGCCGCCCTCGTCGACCGGCAGCCACTGCTGGTTGTTCCCGCCGCCGTAGGTCCACAGCTGCACGGCCGCGCCGTCGGCGGTGGAGACGTCCTTGACGTCCACGACCTGGGCGGTGTTGTTGCGGTTGTTGACGCGGACGTAGCCGTCGCCGGTGTCGGTGAAGCTCCAGTGCTGGGCGGTCGTGCCGTTGCACGCGTACTGCTGCACGACGGTGCCGTTGGCGGTGGCGGCCGCCCTGGCGTCCAGGCACCTGCCACTCGCGGCGTTCATGACGGTGGCGAAGCCGGTGGGCAGCGCCGCGGCGGCGTCCGCGGCGGCGCCCGCGGGAGCGGGTGCGGCGGTGAGCAGGGCGGCGGTGGCCACGGTGACCAGCGCGGCCGCGGTGGTTCTGCGGCGGCGCGTGAGCGCGGGGCGCAAGAAGGTGAGCACGTAAGGGTGGCCTTTCGTGGGGGGCGGGCCTCGGGGCCACGTTCACCTTGCGAACGGACGAGTCCACGGGCGGGGGGAGGGACGCCCGGTGAAAGTAAAGGTACGGACCACTTCAGTCAAGGTGTGAAGTAAGAGGCGAGGAAAGGGAGTTGCCGTTTGCGGTCCGTCGCCGGGCGCCGAGTTGGCGCGAAGTCGCCCCTGGCGTGCCGTCGTGCGGCGCGTGCGTCGCGGAGCGGCCGGCCGGATTCCGTCCGGCCGCCGCCATGGACTGCCCCGCCCGCGGACAGCACCGCGCCGCAGCCGTGGACAGCGGGGACCGCACCGGCCGCGCGGACGCGGTCGGGGTGGAAAGGGTGCCGCCGGAGGCGGCTACCGGGTGGACGCGGTACGGCTGCCCGGGGCGATCTGGTGCTCGAACGCCTGCAGGGCCGCCGAGCTGTCGGGCGGGAGGACCGCCAACCTGGGCCTCCTGCGCCTCGGCCGGCGCGTCCGCCGCCGGGCTGCCCTCCGGCACGTGCATCAGCCGTACGTGCCCGTCGTCGGAACCCCGGCGGTCCACGGGGGCTACCGCGGCGTGCGTTCCGTCGGGGAGGGTGCGCAAACCCGGCCCGGTTGAACCGTCAATTACTGTGCGGGCGCGCTGGTTTGCCTCCGTATCGCGGACGGCAGAGACTGGTCGTACCGGATGCATGACGCGGAGCCGCTGACGTTCCTCACCGCCACTGACTCCGTGCCGCCCCGACGAGCACGAACGGAGGGGCTTGCGGTGGACACGCAGTTGCAGATCGTCCTGTCCGAGGAGGGGGCGGACGCCGAGCACGTCGCGAAGCTCACCGGATATCTGCGCGACGAACTGCTCCAGCTCGACGTGGACGACGTGACGACGGTCCCCGGTCCACCGGTGCCGCCCGGCGCACGGGCGGGCGAGGTCGCCCTGATCGGCGCCCTGCTGGTGAGCCTGGGCGGGGACCCCACGGGGCTGGGCCAGGTGCTGAACGTCGTCCGCGACTGGTGGGGCCGGTGCCACGGCAGGCGCCCCTCGCTGCGCCTGACGCTGGACGACGACGTGCTGGAGCTCTCCCAGGCGACGGACGAGCAGGTGGCCGAGGCGTTCGACGCGTTCCTGCGCCGCCATTCGACGGTGGGGAGGTAGTGCCGCGGCAGGCAGCGTGTGCCCGGCAAGGAGCGGCGTCCGGTGCGGCGAGAGGGCGTGCCGGGCGTCGCGACGGGGTGAACGTTGCCTGTCGCGGCACTGGCCGAGATCGGCGGCTTCGACGTCGAGGTCGTGCGCAACGAGCGTGCGCACGTCGTCTCCGTGGGTATTGACGACTTCTTCTCCGACCGGAGCCCCGGCGACACACCCCTGCTGGACTTGTCGTGCCACGGCCTGAAGAGCGAGTCCGGCGAGCTGTACTTCGCGGCCGGCAACACCGTGCACTGCTGCTACGGCGGCGCCTCCTCCCGCGGCGCCTCGTGAGGCGGAGGTCGACGAGGGCGGCCGGGTGTCCCACGACGAGCTCAGGCGCGGTCGGGGCATCACGGGCCCGGGCAGGGGCCCCGAACGCGGTCGGCTCCGACCCCCGCTCAGTACGGGTCGGAGCCGGCCGGGTCCTGGCGGTGCGGTCAGGCGGCCTGCCCGCCCGCCTGCCCGTGCACGCTCGCCACGACCTCGGTGAGCTGCGCGACGACCTCGGCGTCGTCGGACGGGTGGGTCTCGGCGAAGCGGGTGACGGAGCTCGGGATGGAGAGCTTGACGTCCTCCAGCACCTTGGCGCCGGCGATGCCCAGCGCCTTGCGGGCCTCGTCCTGCGCCCAGACGCCGCCGTACTGGCCGAAGGCGGTACCGACCACGGCGGCCGGCTTGCCGCCGAGCGCGGCGGCGCCGTACGGACGGGACAGCCAGTCGATGGCGTTCTTCAGCACGGCCGGGATGGTGCCGTTGTACTCCGGAGTGAACAGCAGCACGGCGTCGGCGGAGGCGGCGGCCTCGCGCAGCCGGACGGCGGCGGCCGGGACGGTGCCCTCGACGTCGACGTCCTCGTTGTAGAACGGGATCTCGGCCAGGCCCTCGTACATCTGGACGTCGACGCCCTCGGGGGCGAGCTTGACGGCGGCCTCGGCGAGCTGACGGTTGTGCGAACCGGCGCGGAGGCTGCCGACGAGCGCGAGGATGCGTACGGACATGGGAGCTCCAGGTGGGATGCGAACACGAATGAGGATCCGGACCGAGGTCCGTTTAGTGTTGTAGCACCCTAACCGGACCGCGGTCCAGTTTGTTCCCCGTGCTTTACGCTGTCTTCATGTCCGCCTCCCTGCCGCCCCTACCGGAGCCCCGCGAGCCCACCGGGGCACCTGAGTTGCTCGAACTCGGCCCGTCGGTCGAGGAGCAGTGCCTGCGCGCGGACGCCGCGCGCAACCGCGCCCGGCTGCTGGAGGCCGCGGGACGGCTGGTCGCGGAGCACGGCGCGGCGGCGTTGACGATGGAGGCGGTGGCCGCCGCCGCGTCGGTGGGCAAGGGCACGGTCTTCCGCCGCTTCGGGGACCGGGTCGGCCTGCTGACTGCGCTGCTGGACCACTCCGAGAAGAAGTTCCAGGCCGCGTTCCTCGCCGGGCCGCCGCCGCTCGGGCCCGGCGCGCCGCCCGCGGAGCGGCTGCGTGCGTTCGGTTCCGCGTCGCTGCGGCGGTCGGTGGAGCAGCTGGACCTCCAGCTGGCCGCCGAACCGAGCCCGGACCGCCGGTACACCGCGCCGTCCCGGCTGCTGCTGCACCGGCATGTGGTGCTGCTGCTGCGGCAGGCCGTCTCGGAGGCGGACTGCGAGCTGCTGGCCCAGACGCTGCTGGGCTACCTCGACCCCGCCACGGTCCACCACCTCACCAAGCACTGCGGGATGCCGCTGGAGCGGCTGGAGGCCGGGTGGAGCGACCTGGTGGCGCGGGTGACACGGACCGGAACTCCCACCGCCACCGCCGGTGTCCTGATCGAGCCGCCCCACGCCGTCGCACCGCCGAGCGCCGGGCAGCCCTGCGTCGAGCCGCCCCACGCCGTCGCACCGCCGGGCGCCGGGCAGCCCTGCGTCGAGCCGCCCCGCATCGATCCGCCCTGCTGAGGGGCGGGCGGCCCGGTCGTCGGGCGTGGCGGCGAAGTGGTCGAGGTGGGCACCCCCGTTCGTTGAACGGAGGAGCACCTTCCCCCGCCGGAGCCACGGGGCACCGCCTCTGCCAAGATGCGGTACGTCATGGTGCAGATACCGAACAAGTCCGCGTCCGCGCCGCCGGCCCAGCGCTCCGTGCCCACGAGCGCCGACGTGGCCCGGCTGGCAGGCGTCTCACGCGCGACCGTCTCGTACGTCCTGAACAACACCAGCGCCGTCCGGATCAGCGAGCCCACGCGCCGCCGGGTCCACGAGGCCGCGAAGGAGCTCGGCTACGTCCCGCACGCCGCCGCCCGCAGTCTGCGCGCCGGGCACAGCCGAATGGTCCTGATGCCCTCCCCGGCCATCCCGGTCGGCCCCCTCTACAGCCGGTTCCTCAACGAACTCCAGTGGGCCCTGAGCCGCCTCGACTACACGGTCGTGCAGTACGGCACCCTCGGCCTGCACGGCGACGAGGCCGCCCGCGCCTGGGCCGAGCTGCGGCCGGTGGCCGTGCTGGTGCCCGGCCAGGGTCTCGGCCCGCAGGGCGTGGGGGTGCTCAAGCGCTCCGGCGCGCGGGCCGTGGTCACCATCGGCCCGGCGGTCGTCGCGGGTGCGCACGCCCTGCTCATGGACCATTCGACCGTCGGCCGCGTGGCGGGCCGTCATCTGTACGACCGGGGCCGGCGCCGGATCGGCGTCGTCGTCCCCGCCGAGCCCGGCCTGGAGGTCTACTCCGCGCCCCGCCTGGACGGCGTGCGACAGGCCCTGCGCGGCACGGACGCGGCCGTCACCGAGCTGCCCCTCGCCTACGAGGAGGAGTCCGCCGCCCGCCTCGCCGCCCGCTGGCGTGCGCTCGGCCTCGACGCGGTCTACGCCTACAACGACGAGTACGCCATGCTGCTGATGCGCGCCCTCCAGGACGAGGGCGTCCGCGTCCCCGAGGACACGGCGCTGATCGGAGCCGACGACCTGATGCTGGGCCGGCTGCTGCGGCCCCGCCTCAGCACCGTCCACATCGAGCTGCCGTCCGGCCGGGAACTGGCGGAACTGGTCGACCGCGCCGTGCGCGACCCGGGCGCCGCGCCCGAGCGGCACGAGGTGCTGGGCGCCGCCGTGGTGCACCGCGACTCCAGCTGAGCCCCGGTCGCGCGGCGCATACTCGACGCGGTGCTTGGAACCTGGGGGACGGGCGACGCCTTCGAGGAGCCCGCGCCGGTGAGCGAACGGAGGGCCACCATGCCGTTGCCCGACCCCAGGAACTGGCAGTCCCGCCCCGTGACGGGAGGGGGGTACGCCGTCACCGAGCCCGCGACGGGGGACACGCTCGGCCACGCCCGTCTCGCGACCGCCGCCGACGTCGCCCCCGCGGCCGAGGCCGCCGTCGTCGCCCAGCGCGCGTGGGCGAGGGTCGCGCACGTCGTGCGGGCCGGGGTGCTGCGGCGGGCCGGTGACCTGTTCACCGCGCACTCCGGCGAACTGCGCACATGGCTCGTCCGTGAGTCCGGCTCGGTCCCCGGCAAGGCGGACTTCGAGCTGCACGTCGCCGCCCAGGAGTGCTACGAGGCCGCCGGGTCCTCGCCGACGTCGACGACCACACCCCCGCCTACGCGGAGGAGGTGTTCGGCCCGGTCGCGCCCGTACGGTCCTTCACAAGCGTCGAGGAGGCGGCCGAGTCCGCCGCGCACACCCCGTACGGCCTGTCCCTCGGCACCGTCACCCGCGACGCCGCGCGCGGACTGGAACTGGCCGAGCGCATCCCGACCGGCATCGTCCACATCAACGACCAGACCGTGAACGACGAGGCCGTGGCGCCCTTCGGCGGGGTCGCCGCGTCCGGCACCGGCGTCCGCTTCGGCGGCGAGGCCAACCTGGAGGCGTTCACCGAAGTGCGCTGGACGACGGTACGCGCGGACGTGGCGACGTACCCCTTCTGACCGACTGCCCGGGTCCGCCCCCGCGGACCACGGGCTCCTACTGGGCGTCGCCCTGCTGCGCCTGCTGGTCGGCGACCGATTTGCGGACCTCGTCCATGTCGAGCTTGCGTGCCTGGCCGATGACGTCGGCCAGCGCGGCCTCGGGCAGGGCGCCCGGCTGAGCGAACACGGCGACCCGGTCGCGCACGATCATCAGCGTGGGAATCGACTGGATGCCGAACGCGGCGGCCAGCTCCGGCTGCGCCTCGGTGTCCACCTTGCCGAACACGAGGTCCGGGTTCTCCTCCGCCGCCTTCTCGTACACCGGGGCGAACTGACGGCACGGCCCGCACCAGGACGCCCAGAAGTCGATCAGGACGAAGTCGTTGTCCGTGACCGTCTGGTCGAAGTTGTCCTTGGTGAGCTCCACGGTCTGGCTCATGGCGTGATCCCTACTTCCTGGTGTGGGGGCGAAACCGTCGGCACCAACACGGGCGGACCGTCGGGTATTCCGCACGTGGCGGATCATGCAACGGCGCGCGTACCCATGTGGCCACGGCCCAACCCACCCACCAGACTGACCCCCATGACGGAAAAGGAATCCATCGCCTACGACGTCGTGGTGCTCGGCGCCGGACCCGTGGGGGAGAACGTGGCCGACCGCACCCGAGCGGCCGGCCTGTCCACCGCGGTCGTGGAGAGCGAACTGGTCGGCGGCGAATGCTCGTACTGGGCGTGCATGCCCAGCAAGGCCCTGCTGCGCCCGGTCATCGCCCGCGCGGACGCGCGCCGGGTGCCGGGCCTGCGCCAGTCGGTGCAGGGCGACCTCGACGTACCCGCGGTGCTCGCCCACCGCGACGAGTACACCTCCCACTGGAAGGACGACGGCCAGGTTCAGTGGCTGAAGGGCATCGGCGCCGATCTTCACCGCGGCCACGGCCGCCTCGCCGGGCCCCGCACGGTCGTCGTGACCGACCCCGACGGCGAGCGGCGCACCCTCACGGCACGGCACGCCGTCGCCGTGTGCACCGGCAGCCGCGCCCAGCTGCCCGACCTGCCCGGGCTCGCCGGCGTGCGGCCCTGGACCAGCCGGGAGGCCACCAGCGCGCAGGAAGCGCCCGGCCGGCTGATCGTGGTGGGCGGTGGTGTCGTCGCCACCGAGATGGCCACCGTCTGGCAGGCCCTCGGCTCCCGGGTCACCGTCCTGGTGCGGGGCAAGGGCC
Organism: Streptomyces chromofuscus; assembly: GCF_015160875.1. Lineage (NCBI taxonomy): Bacteria > Bacillati > Actinomycetota > Actinomycetes > Kitasatosporales > Streptomycetaceae > Streptomyces > Streptomyces chromofuscus. Next base: position 7,311,885 of record NZ_CP063374.1, read on the forward strand.
TGCTGAACCGCATGGAGCCCTTCGTCGGCGAGCTGGTCGCCGAGGCGCTCACGGAGGCCGGCGCGGACATCCGCACGGGCACCTCGGTCGAGTCGGTGACCCGGCAGGACGGCACGGTCGTCGCCGTCACCGACAGGGGCGACCGCATCGAGGCCGACGAGATCCTCTTCGCCACCGGCCGCGCCCCGCGCACCGACGACATCGGGCTCGACAGCGTCGGCCTCGCACCGGGTTCCTGGCTGTCCGTCGACGACAGCCTCCGCGTCGACGGCACCGACTGGCTGTACGCGGTCGGCGACGTCAACCACCGCGCCCTGCTCACGCACCAGGGCAAGTACCAGGCCCGGATCGCGGGCGCCGCCATCGCCGCGCGCGCCTCCGGCGTGACCGACCTCGAGTCGGGACCGTGGGGCGCGCACGCCGCCACCGCCGACCACGCGGCCGTGCCGCAGGTCGTCTTCACCGACCCGGAGGCGGCGGCCGTCGGGCTCTCCCTGGCGGAGGCCGAGGAGGCCGGCCACCGCGTCCGCGCCGTCGACGTCGACCTGTCCTCGGTCGCCGGCGCGGGCCTGTACGCCGACGGCTACCGAGGGCGTGCGCGGATGGTCGTCGACGTGGAGCGCGAGATCCTGCGCGGGGTGACGCTCGTGGGCCCGGGCGTGGGCGAGATGATCCACTCGGCGAGCATCGCCGTCGCCGGGGAGGTCCCGGTGAGCAGGCTGTGGCATGCCGTGCCGTCGTATCCGACGATCAGCGAGGTGTGGCTGCGGCTGCTGGAGAGCTACCGGGACAACTGACCGGCAGCGCTCACCGCGGCAGTTCGAAGCCCAGCTCGCGCGCGGCCGCCTCCGGCGTCGGCTGCGCCCAGCGCTCCGCCACCGTCCGGTTCGCGGACAGGGAGCGCAGTTCGGCGCGGTCGACGTAGAGCACGCCGTCCAGGTGGTCCGTCTCGTGCTGCACGATGCGGGCGGGCCACCCGGAGAACACCTCGTCCACGGCGCGGCCGGCCTCGTCCCAGCCGGTCAGCCGCACCCGTGTGGGCCGTGCCACCACCGCCTGCCAGCCCGGCACGCTCAGACAGCCCTCGAAGAAGGCGGCCCGCGCGGCGCCGACCGGCTCGTAGGAGGGATTCACCAGCACCCGGAACGGCAGCGGCTCCCGCCCGCGGGCCAGCCGCACCTCTTCCGGCACCGGCGCCGGGTCCTCGATCACCGCGATCCGCAGCGGTACGCCGACCTGGGGCGCCGCCAGACCGACACCCGGCGCCGCGTGCATGGTGACGCGCAGGGCGTCCACGAACCGGGCCAGCAGAGCGGGCTCCAGCTGGCCGTCGAACGGCTCGGCGGCCTGCCGCAGGACCGGGTCTCCGGCGGCGACGACGCTCAACGGACCGTCGGTGGCGAGGAGTCGCTCGACGCGCTCGGCGAGCGGTACACGGTCATGGGCAGCAGACATGGGGCCAGCATGCCATGACCCCCATTCTTGTGACGCAGGTCACTGAACTCGGTGGGAACGTGGGGCACTTGGGCGCCGACTACTGCACCACTACGGCCGAAGACCGCCCCCCGCTTCTTTGGAGAGCCGCCGATGACCACCGTTTCCTCGACCAGCACGGAAGAGGCCCCCCAACCGACCGCTCCGCCGCCGGGAGTCGGCAGCTGGGCGCCCCTGCGTCCGCTCGTGCTGCGCCTGCACTTCTACGCCGGACTGCTCGTCGCCCCCTTCCTCCTCGTCGCCGCGACCACCGGCCTGCTGTACGCCGCCTCGTTCCAGGTGGAGAAGGTCGTGTACGCGGACGAGATGACCGTCCCCGAGGTCGGCGCCACCGAGCTCGCGATGTCCGAGCAGGTGGCCGCCGCCCGCGCGGCCCACCCCCAGGGCACGGTTTCGGCCGTACGGCCGTCGCCGGACGACGACGCGACCACGCGCGTGATGCTGTCCGGCGTGCCCGGCGTCGACGAGGGCCACACGCTCGCCGTGTTCGTCGATCCCTACACCGGGGAGGTGCGCGGGGCCCTGGAGCAGTACGGCGCCACCGGGGCGCTGCCGCTGCGCACCTGGATCGACGAGTTCCACCGCGATCTGCACCTCGGCGACACCGGCCGCCTCTACAGCGAACTCGCCGCGAGCTGGCTGTGGTTGATCGCTCTCGGGGGCCTGGTGCTGTGGTTCACCCGCCGCCGCGCCCTGCGCAGGGTGCGCGGCACCAGCGGGCGGCGCCGCACCCTCGGCCTGCACGGCACGATCGGCGTCTGGGCCGCGATCGGCTTCCTCTTCCTGTCGGCGACCGGCCTGACCTGGTCGGCCCATGCCGGCGCGAACATCGACGAACTGCGCACCTCGCTCGGCCACTCCACGCCCTCGGTCTCGGCGACGGCGGGCGGCGACCACGGGGGCCACGGCGCCGCCGAGGGTTCCGGCGGCACCGGTGAACACGGCGTCGGCCTCGACAAGGTGCTGGCCGCGGCCCGGGCCGAGGGACTGGGCGACCCGGTGGAGATCGTCCCGCCGGCCGACGCGGAATCGGCCTACGTGGTGAAGCAGGTGCAGCGCAGCTGGCCCGAGAAGCAGGACTCGGTCGCCGTCGACCCGGCGACCGGCGAGGTGACGGACGTACTGCGGTTCGCCGACCATCCGCTGCTCGCGAAGCTGACCCGCTGGGGCATCGACCTGCACAGCGGCGTCCTGTTCGGGCTCGTGAACCAGATCGCCCTGATGCTGCTCGCGCTGTCCCTGATCGTGCTGATCGTGCTCGGCTACCGCATGTGGTGGCAGCGCGGGCGCGGCTCCGCCTTCGGCCGGCCGATACCGCGCGGCGGCTGGGCGCAGGTGCCGCCGCAGATCCTGGTCCCGCTGATGGTTGCGGTCGCCGTCGTCGGCTACTTCGTGCCGCTGCTCGGGATACCGCTGGCCGCGTTCGTCGTCGTGGACGTGATCCTGGGCGAGATCGCCCGTCGCCGGGGACGGCGGGCGTCCGGCAACGGGGGAGAGACCGCCGACGGGGCGGCGGCCCGGGCGGGAACCGCCGCCGGGTGAGGACCGGCCCGGCCTCCGGGGGAGGCCGGGCCGCAACCGCGCGTCGCGGGGACGCGCTCGTCAGCTCCGCTCGTCGAAGTCACCCGCGAGCGCGGAGGCGATCCGCAGATGCGGCTCCGCCTCGTCCTGCCGACCCTGGCGCTGGAGCGTGCGGCCGAGCATCAGCCGGGCGTAGTGCTCGACCGGGTCCCGCTCCACGATGACCCGCAACTCGGCCTCGGCGCGCCGCAGTTGGGCCGAGTGGTAGTAGGCGCGCGCCAGCAGCAGCCGCGGTCCGGTCTGCTCCGGCACCTCCTCGACCAGCCCGCCCAGGACGCTCGCCGCGGCGGCGTACTCCTTGGCGTCGAAGAACATCCGCGCCCGGTCCCACCGCTCGGCCGCTGTTCCGTGGTCGTAGTACGTCGTGTCCACTGGTGACCTCCTTCGCGGACTCCAACCGAAGCGAGTGGTTGAACATTCCACGAACATGGACACGACGTGCCGGTGAGCTACCGGACGCGGCCCCGTGGCTTCAGGGGCGTCGCCGGCAGCTCGGGGGCGGCGAGCGGGGCGCCCTCGTACCCCTTCACCTCACCGAACCGGCCGCCCGACGCCCAGTCGGCGAGGGCCTGCTCGATCTCCGCCTGGGTGCGCCCGACGAAGTTCCACCACATGACCAGTTCCTCCGCGAACGGCTCGCCGCCGAGCAGCATGACGCCGGCGTCCGACTCGGCGCGCATCGGCAGTTCGTCGCGGCCGCAGCCGAGATAGAGCAACGATCCCGGCAGCACGGGCACGCCGTCGACGTGCACCTCGCCGGACATCGACAACACCCCGTACTCGAAGTCCGGTACGAGCGGCAGCCGTACGGCCGCGCCGCGCGCCAGCGCGAGATCGGCGCCCACGATCGGCGTGTACGCCGTGCCGGGCGACGTCGCGCCGTCGAGGTCGCCGAGCATCACGGTCGCGGTGAGACCCGGCGCCGTGAGCGTGGGCAGCCGGGCGTGGTGCTCGAACGCGGGCTCGGTGTGGCGGTGGGCGTCCGGGAGCGCGACCCACAGTTGGGCGCCGTGCAGGAACCGGGCGTGGGAGCGGGGGCTCTCTTCCGAGTGGCTGATCCCCCGGCCCGACGTCATCAGGCCGAGTTCCCTCGGCCCGATGCTCTGCAGGCTGCCGGTCGAGTCGCGGTGCAGCACCTCGCCCTCGTGCAGCCAACTGACCGTCTGCAGCCCCATGTGCGGATGCGGGGGCACCTGCATGCCGGGCTCGTCGGCGATGTCGTCGGGACCGTAGTGATCGACGAAGGCCCACGCGCCGATCATGCGCCGACCGAGGTTCGGCAGCAGCCTGCGCACCTCGGTCGACTCGCCGAGCCGTACGTGTCGAGGGCTCAGCAGCTCGCGGACGGGTTCGGCCACGACGAATCCGCGTCCGCCGCACACGCTCGGTACGGGCGCGCGGTCAAGGTTGCTCATGCGCCACAACCTAGCCGGGCGCGCCGGGGCGACGCAGGAAGACCGGCTTCCGGGGCCGAAGCCGAACGTCCCGCCTGTGCTCGTCGACGCCGTTGCACCGGGCATCCCGTCGGAGAACCCGATCAACCCATTCGCCGACGAATCACCGCCACACGGCCCGTGCGGATCGTCGACTCCGTCGTTGGCCCCGGTGGTTTCGGTGAGACCGCCGGGACGCAATCGGCGGAAGGAAACCGACGGACATGTACGGCGCACGGCGTTTCCCTCTCACCGGCGACCTCGTGCCCACCCGCTGACCCCGGCGACCGGCCGCCCCCGCGACGCCCTCCCGGCGACGGTCGACCGATCCGCCTGCCGCTCCGGCACGGGCCCGGTGCGGCCTAGGGTGGGTACATGGACGGCGATGTCGTGACGCTGTTCCTCTGCGGGGACGTGATGCTCGGGCGCGGCGTCGACCAGGTCCTCGCGCACCCCAGCGACCCGGCACTGCGGGAGGGGTACATCGCGGACGCCCGCGACTACGTGGCGCTGGCAGAGGCGGTCAGCGGCCCCGTCCCGGCACCGGTCGACCCCTCGTGGCCGTGGGGCGAGGCGCTGCGGGTGCTGGACGAGGCCGCGCCGGACGCGCGGATCGTGAACCTGGAGACGGCGGTCACCCGCTGCGGCGCGTTCGCCCCCGGCAAGCAGGTGCACTACCGGATGCACCCGGCCAACCTGCCCGCGCTGTCGGTGGCCCGCCCCGACGTCTGCGTCCTGGCCAACAACCACGTCCTGGACTTCGGCCGTCCCGGACTGCTCGAGACCCTGGACGCGCTCGCCGGCGCGGGCCTGCGGACGGCGGGCGCGGGACGGAACAGCGCCGAGGCGTACGCCCCCGCCATGACCCCGCTCGCAAACGGCGGGCGCGTGCTGGTGTTCGCCCTCGGCACACGCTCCAGCGGCATCCCGCCCGACTGGGCGGCCACCGAGGACGGCCGGCCCGGAGTCGCCTACGCAGCGGGCCTCACGACCGGCACGGCCGAGGCCGTCGTCCAGCGCGTGCGACGCGTCAAGCGGGCCGGTGACCTCGCCGTCGTCTCCGTGCACTGGGGCTCGAACTGGGGCTACCTCGTCCCCCGCGACCAGGTCCGCTTCGCGCACGCCCTGGTGGACGGCGGCGTCGACCTCGTCCACGGCCACTCCTCGCACCACCCCCGCCCGGTGGAGGTCCACCGGAACCGGCTGATCCTGCACGGCTGCGGCGACTTCGTCGACGACTACGAGGGCATCCCCGGCTACGAGGAGTACCGCGACGACCTCCGGATCGCCTACCTCGCGACGCTGGACGCGGACACCGGGCGGCTGGCCGGCCTGCGCATGGTGCCGCTGCGAGCGCGGCGGATGCGGCTGGAGCACGCCCCCGCGCGGGACCGAATGTGGCTGTGCACCCTGCTCGGCCGGATCAGCGCGGGCGTGCGGGTGCGTCCGGAACCCGACGGGACGCTCACGGTGAGCTGGTCCTCGGGGTTCACGTGAGTTCTGGCCCCGGTGCGGTTACTCGGACCACATGGCTGGCATCGACATCAGAAGTAGCGCATTCAACGACCATTCCTTCATCGCGCGCCACTATGCGTACGAGGGGGAGAACGTGTCGCCCCCGCTGGAGTGGAGCGGCGTACCGGACGACACGACCGAGCTGGTGCTGCTGTGCGAGGACCCCGACGCCCCGTCGGGCACCTTCGCGCACTGGATCGTGGTCGGCATCGATCCCCACAGCCACGGGGTCGAGGCAGGGCAGGTCCCGCCCGGCGGCACCGAACTCGTCAACGGCTACGGCGAACGGGGCTGGGGCGGGCCGCATCCCCCGCCGGGGGACGAGGCGCACCACTATGTCTTCCGGCTCTACGCCCTGTCCCAACCGTGCGTGCTGCCCGACGCGCCGAACGCCCGGCAGGTGCACGAGACGGTCGAGCAACGGGAAGTCGCCGACGGCACGCTGGTGGCCCTCTACCAGCGGTGAGACGGCGGCCTGTTGAGACCGCGGCCCAGTGACACCGCGGCCCGCCCGGCTGCCGGACCTGCCCGCGGCGGCCCCGTGCCGGGTCGGGCGTGCCGACTCGCTGCTCGTCGCACGTCGTCGTCCTCGCGTGACTGGTTGGCTCGTGGATCGCCCCCGCCACCCGGGCGATCCGGGTGCCGGCCGGCACCGTGCGTCCTCGCCTGCACCCCCGACCGGGGGACGACAGTCCCGAAAGGTTCAGGGGCGGGTGGGTGTCCATGCGTGTGCGCCCGGCGGGCGCCTCTGGTGTCCGCCCGGCGGCGGGCTTAGACTGTGCGTCCAGTGCTTGGATGAAGAGTCCAGGAATGAAGGTCCAGGAGGGTGTCGGGTGGCGGAGCGGGACCTGGAGGCGCAGCGGGACGCGATCATCGCCGCGCTCACGCCGGTCGTGGACGGCATCGCCGCGACCTTCGGGCCGGTGTGCGAGGTGGTCCTGCACGACTACCGGCGGCCGGAGAAGTCCGTGGTCGCCGTCGCCGGTTCGGTGACCGGGCGGGCCGTGGGCGGTGCGATGAGCGAGATCGGGATGCGCGTCCTCGCCCGCGGTGACGAGGCCGGCGACGAGCTGAACTACCTCACCCGGACGGGGAACGGCCGGCTGGTCAAGTCGTCCACGATGGTGCTGCGCGACGCCACGGGGGCGGTGTTCGGCGCTCTGTGCGTCAACCTGGACGCCGGGGCCGTCCAGCAGGCCCAGGCCCTGCTCGGCGCGCTCGCCGGTGTGGGGGCCGGGCCCGTTGACGCGGTGCGGGCGCCGGTGACCACCTTCGGCAACGACATCGACTCGGTGGTCGACGCCATCGTGGACGCCCACCGACTGCGGCAGCACCAGAGCTGGGCCGGGCTCGACCGCGCGGAGCGCCTCGCCCTCTTCCGCAGCCTCGACGAGCACGGCGTGTTCGCCGTGCGCCGCGCCGTCGAGCAGGTCGCCGCCCGCCTCGGCATCTCCCGTGCCTCGGCCTACAACTACCTTGCGCAGGCGAGGAGCGGCGGCGAGTCGGGCGCCGGGCCGACGGCCGGGGGAGCCGCCGCCGGGCCGTCACCCGAACCCCCACCCGAGAGCGCCACCACCGCGGCGGCCTCGCAAAGGCCCACGCCCGTGACGACCACGGCTCCGACGTCCGAGGGACCACCTCCGGCAAGTCCGTCCGTGACGACCCCCGCCCCGACGTCCGAAGGAGCCCGCCAGTGACGACCACCACCCCGCCCGTCACCCTCGACGACGTCCGGGACGCCGCCGCGCGGCTGACGGGCGTCGCCCACCGCACCCCCGTCCTGCGCTCACGGACCCTGGACGCCCTGGTCGGCGCCGAGGTCCACCTCAAGTGCGAGAACTTCCAGCGCGTCGGCGCCTTCAAGTTCCGCGGCGCCTACAACGCCGCCTCCCGGCTGGCGCCCGAGCAACTGGCCCGGGGCATCGCCGCGTACTCCTCCGGCAACCACGCCCAGGCCGTAGCCCTCGCCGCCCGGGAACTGGGCACCACCGCCGTGATCGTCATGCCCGAGGACGCCCCCGCCGCCAAGCGGGACGCCACCGCCTCCTACGGCGCCGAGATCGTGACGTACGACCGCTACACCGGCGACCGGGTCGCCATCGCCGAGGCCCTGGCCGCCGAGCGGGGCCTCACGGTCGTCCCGCCCTACGAGCACCCCCATGTGATCGCGGGTCAGGGCACCGCGGCACTGGAACTCCTGGAAGAGGCGGGGGAGTTGGACGCGCTGATCGTCCCGGTCGGCGGTGGCGGGCTGATCGCCGGGAGCGCCACCGTGGCCAAGGCGCTGCACCCCGGCATCCGGGTGATCGGTGTCGAGCCGGAGGCCGGTGACGACACCAGGCGGTCGCTGGAGGCGGGCCACCGCGTCAGCGTCCCGGTGCCCCGCACGATCGCCGACGGGCAGGCGCTGACCACACCCGGCGAGCTGACCTTCTCGGTCAACCGGCGGCTCGTCGACGGCGTCGCGCTGGTCGGTGACGACGAGATCCGGGCCGCGATGCGCTTCGCGTTCGAGCGGCTGAAGACCGTCGTCGAGCCCAGCGGCGCGACGCCGTTGGCCGCCCTGCTCGCCGGCCGCGTGGAGCGCCTCCCGCGTCGGATCGGCGTGATCGTCTCCGGCGGCAACGTCGACGCCGAACGCTTCGCCCGGCTGTGCGCGGGCGGCGACTGAGCGCGGGGTGGCGGGCCGGGGCCGGACGGGCGGACGATGAGACGGAGGGCTCGGCCTCCGCCGGCGCCGCTCAGGAACCCCCGGAGCGGGCGACGGAGACCGACGACCCGGCCGGAAAGGAGAGCGGTCATGCTAGAGGTGAAGACGCTCGACAAGCCGGACGAGCGGCGCGACTTCCCGCGCGGCCACCTGGAGGCCGTCCATCTCTCGGGACTCGACTTCGCGGTGGCCACCTTCGAGCCGGGCTGGCGCTGGTCGGAGTCCGTCGCCCCGATCGCGGGCACCGACACCTGCCAGATCCACCACAACGGCTACGTCGTCCAGGGCCGGATGCGGATCCGGATGGACGACGGCGCCGAGCAGGAGGTCGGCCCCGGCGACGTCTTCGTCTGCGCCCCCGGACACGACGCCTGGGTCGTCGGCGACGAGCAGGTCCTGATCTACGACTTCGCGGGCACCATGGCCAAGGAGTACGCCAAGTCCTCGGAGGGCTGACCGAGTCGAGGGGGAGGACGGCAGTGCGGGCACGCCCGGCGGGCGTGCCCGCACGTCACACGGTCACGACGATCTTCGCCCGCGCGTGCTCGACCTCCAGGTGCCGGATGGCCTCGGCCGCCTCGCTCAGCGGATACGTCCGTTCGACGACCGGGGTGAGCTTCCCGGACTCGACGAGGTCCCGCAGTGCCGTGAGGTTCTCCTTGCTCTGCTTCGCGGGGAGTTCGACCAGCCGCTGGCCGACGAACGGCGCCACCAGGCGCCGTTTGAAGAAGAGTCCCATCGGGCCGAGGAGGCTGCCGCCCTCGTAGAACCCCCCGCCGGACAGGACGAGCGTCCCGTCCGGGGTGAGAGCGCGCCGGAAGTCGCTCAGGGACCGGTTGCCCACCAGGTCCAGCACGACCTCGTACCGCCGCCCGGCGCGGGTGAAGTCCTCCCGCGTGTAGTCGACGACGTGGTCCGCGCCGAGCGAGCGGACCAGTTCCACGTTCCGGGTGCTGCACACGCCGGTGACCTCGGCGCCGTACGCCTTGGCGATCTGCACGGCGAAGGTGCCCACCCCGCCCGACGCGCCGTTCACCAGAACGGTCCGGCCCGGCCGCACCCGGGCGACGTCGCGCAGGCCGATGAGCGCGGTGTTCGCGGCGAGCGGCATCGCCGCGGCCTGCTCGAAGGTGAGGCGGGCCGGTTTCCGGTCGACCGCGCTGTCCGCGACGCGGACGAACTCCGCGAACGCCCCGTCGGCCTCGCCGTAGACCTCGTCGCCGGGCGCGAGACCCCGCACCGAGGCGCCGGCCGCCTCCACCACGCCCGCGAAGTCCCGGCCCCGTATGGCCGCCTTCGGCCTGCGCAGCCCGAAGGCGGCCCGCGCGATCTTCGGATCGCCGTGCATGTAGTGCCAGTCGTAGGCGTTGACGGAGGCGGCCCGCACCCGCACCAGCACCTCGCCGGCCGCGGGCACCGGCTGGTCGACCTCGCGGAACTCCAGCGTGTCCCAGCCGCCGTACCGGTCCTGAACCACTGCCTTCATGAGACCCCCCTCTGTTGCAGCGAGCGTAGGGAACGACCGGCGAGCGGCACATCAGGGCGAACCCCGAATCACCTCCGGGTCGCCTCCGGGAGGAACCCGGCCTTGCCCCGAGAAACCGATCGGTTTACTGTTCTCGTGTCGGGATGGAAACCGATCGGTTTCCCGTCCTGGTCGCCTCTGTGGCTCCGAGACAGTGAGGACAACCCCATGACCACCCTCGAAGGCTCCGTCGCCCTCGTCACCGGCGGCAGCCGCGGCATCGGCAAGGCGCTGGTGACGGCCCTGTACGAGCGCGGCGCGAAGAAGGTGTACGCCACCGCCCGCGACCCGCGCACCGTCACGCACCCCGACGCCGTGCCCCTCGCCCTGGAGGTCGGCGATCCCGCATCCGTCCGGGCCGCCGCGGCCGAGGCGCAGGACGTCACGATCCTGATCAACAACGCGGGTGCCGCGGTCCAGGCGAACTTCCTCGACTCGCCCGTCGAGGACGTGCGCCGCGAGTTCGAGACGAACTTCTACGGCCCGCTCCTCGTGACCCGCGCCTTCGTCCCGATCATCGAACGCAACGGTGGCGGTCACATCCTCAACGTGCACTCGGTGCTGTCGTGGATCGGCCTCGCGGGCTCGTACAGCGCCTCCAAGGCGGCGTTCTGGTCGCAGACCAACTCCCTGCGCCTGGACCTCAGGCCGCGCGGCATCGAGGTCACCGGTCTGCACGTGGGATACGTCGACACGGACATGGCCGCCGGGGTCGACGCGCCGAAGTCCACGCCCGAGAGCGTCGCCGGCCAGGCCCTGGACGGCATCGAGTCCGGCGCGTTCGAGGTGCTGGCCGACGACATCTCACGGCGGGTCAAGGCGGGCCTGTCGGCCGACCTCGCGGCGCTGTACCCGCAGCTCGCCGCCTGAGCCGCCGCCCGGTTCGAACGCTCTGGCCCCGAGCCACCTCGGCGCCCGAGCCGCCACCCCGACGTGCCCCCGGCGCCCGGGCCGTCCCCCCCCGGCTCGTCCCGGCGGCTGTGCTCAGCCCCGGGCCCGCCACCGGCTGAGCCCCGCCCCGGGCTCGGCCCCCGTCCGATCACACCGGCAGCAGGCGGGCGATCAGCCCGCTGAGCTGCCGGGCGTTGCGGCACTCATGCATCTCGACCAGCTCGGCGTAGGCGGGCGCGGCGGAGTCGCCGGTGCCCCACTGGCGGCGTGGCTCGGGGTTCAGCCAGTAGACGCGGCGGGCCCGCCGGGCGATCTGCCGTACGGCCGCCAGGTTCGGGTCGCCCATGTTCGTCCGGGCGTCGCCGAGCACGAACACCGTGGTGCGGGGGCCGACGGCGTCGCCGTACCGCTCGGCGAACTCGCCCAGCGCCATGCCGTAGTCGCTGCTGCCGTGCCAGCCCGTGAGCGTCGCCTCGGCGCGGATGCGCGCGCCGAGGCCGTCGGGGTCGGCGGCGCCGTGCGTCAGCAGGCCGGTCACCTCGTCGATCCGGTTGACGAACGCGAACACGCGCAGCTTGCTGAACTGGTCGTGCAGCGCCTGCACCAGCAGCATCGTGAAGTCCGAGAAGCCGGACACCGAGCCCGACACATCGCACAGCAACACGAGTTCGGGCCGGGCCGGACGCCGCCTGCGCAGCACCGGCCGCATGGGCACACCGCCCGTCGACAGCGAGCCGCGCAGCGTGCGCCGCAGGTCGATGCTGCCCCGGGCGGCACGGCGCCGCCGGGCGGCCAGCCGGGTGGCGAGCTTGCGGGCCAGCGGCCGCACCGCCCGGCGCAGCTCCGCCAGCCGGTCCTTACCGGCGTACAGGAAGTCGACCCGGTCGGCGGTGGGCGCCACCGCCCGCCGCGCGATCTCGTCCCGGTCGCGCCGCTCGGCCACCCGGCGCCGCGCCTCCGCCGCCACCAGCGCGCGGAAGACCTCGACGCGCCGCCGGATCTCGTCGTCCAGCAGCCGGTCCGCGAACCCCGTTTCCCCCGGCCGGGCCCGCAGTTCGGCGCGGACCCGGGCGAGCAGCGTCTGCGGGCGGATCCGGTCCAGCGTCTGGTACGCCGACCAGCCGTCGGACGCCGGGGAGCCGCCGTATCCGCCGAAGCCGTCGACGGCCTCGATCGCCAGCCGGCCCAGCAGCGCGCTGTCGTTGTCCGTGAGCGCCGCCGCGAGCCGGTCGCGCAGGTCGTCCCGGTCCGCCGCCCCGCCCTCCGGCCCGCCCACCGCGCGCGGGAAGTACAGGTCGAAGACCGGGTCGAACACCTGCCGCTGGCCCGTGGAGTGCAGCAGCGTGCCGGCGAGGCCCTCGCGCAGCAGCTCGCGGTCGGCGAGGCCGAGCACCTCCACCGCGCGCGCCGCGTCCACGGTCTCGCCGGTGCCGACGCGGACGCCGTGCGCGCGCAGCGCGGCCACGAAGTCCGTCAGCCGGGCGGCGACGTCGGCGGTCATCCGGCGTCCAGGTCCAGCTTGGCCGCCGCCTTCAGCACGTCGTCCTGGTGCTTCAGGAGCACGCCCAAGGTGTCGCGGACGACCTTCTCGTCGAGGGTGTCGGCGCCGAGCGCGAGCAGGGTGCGGGCCCAGTCGACGGTCTCGGCGACGGACGGCGCCTTCCGCAGGTCCATCGCGCGCAGCGCACCGACCACCCGGACCACGGACTCGGTCAGCGCCGCGTCGATCCCGGGCACCTTCAGCCGGACGATCCGCCGTTCCAGCTCCTCCTCGGGGAAGCCGATGTGCAGGAACAGGCAGCGGCGGCGCAGCGCCTCGGACAGTTCGCGGGTCGCGTTGGAGGTCAGCACCACGAAGGGGCGGCGTGTCGCGCTGACCGTGCCCAGCTCGGGAACGGTGACCTGGAAGTCGCTGAGCACCTCCAGCAGCAGTCCCTCGACCTCGACGTCGGCCTTGTCCGTCTCGTCGATCAACAGCACCTTGGGGTCGTCGCCGCGGATGGCGGTCAGCAGCGGGCGCGCCAGCAGGAACTCCTCGCTGAAGATGTCGGTGCGCGCCTCGTCCCACGTCTCGTCGCGGCCCGCGCTGATGCGCAGCAGCTGCTTGGCGTGGTTCCACTCGTACAGGGCCCGGGACTCGTCGACGCCCTCGTAGCACTGCAGCCGCACCAGCCGCGCCCCGGCGACCCGGGCGACGGCCTTGGCGAGCTCCGTCTTGCCGACACCGGCGGGCCCCTCCACGAGGAGCGGCTTGCCGAGGCGGTCGGCGAGGAAGACGGTCGTGGCGACCGCGGGTGATGCCAGGTAGCCGGTCTCGGCCAGGCGTGCGGAGACATCGTCGACGGAAGTGAACAACCGGGCCTCCGGCGGTGGCGGCGAATGGGGACGGCGGCTCCTATCTAAGCGCTTGTTCAGCGACTCTGCCACCCTCTCGCGGCCGCTGTGTCAGGCCCGTATACCGATCGGTTTCCGCTGCGGTCGCGGCGCGGTAACCTCGCGGTATGGCCACGACTGACAGGGCGACCGACGGGGCGACCGGCAAGGCGTCCCCCCGCGACCGGCTGCTCGACGCCGCGGCCCGGCTCTTCTACCGCGACGGCGTCTCCATCGGCGTGGAGGCGCTGTGCCGGAGCGCCGGGGTGTCGAAGCGGTCGATGTACCAGCTCTTCGACAGCAAGGACGAGGTGCTCGCCGCGAGCCTGGAGCGTCGGATCCCGGCGTACGAGGCCCAGCTCGCGCTCGGATCCCCGCACGCCGGAACGCCGCGGGAGCGGATCCTGCACGTCTTCGAACGGCTGGAGAAGGCTTCCGGGGACGCCGACTACTGGGGCTGCCCCTACCTTGCCGCGCTGGTCGAGCTCAAGAACCCCGAGCACCCGGCGAGCGTGGTCGCCCGGGCCGCCAAGGAGCGGCTCAAGACCGCCTTCCGTACCCAGGCCGAGCTGGGCGGCGCGCGGGATCCGGAACTGCTCGCCCGGCAGCTGATGCTGGTCTTCGACGGGGCGAGCGCCCGGTCCGGGGCGCGGGTGGAGGCGCTGGACGACGGTTTGGCGACGGCGACGGCGGGGGCGCTGCTCGACGCGAGCGGCGTGACGTAGCAAAACCGGGGAGGAACGGCGAGCGGGCGACCGCCTAAGCGACCGCCCGCGTTCACGTGCTCCTGTGCCGTCCGGGGTGCTTCCGCGTCCCGGCGCTCCCCGAGTCCACGCCGGACGGCGCGGCCGTGTCGTACAGCGAGCTGAACGCATGATGATCGCCGCGCCGAGGAACGCGGCCGGCAGCGTCGCCAGGAGCCGCCCGGGACGGTGCCGGACCGACCCCGTCGCCAGGAAGACCGTCTCGTTCACATCCTTGCCGCGACGTCGTCGCCCGGATGCGCCAGCCGTTCGGCCTCCGCGTCCGGCGTCGGCGCGTCCAGCCGTCCCGCGAGCCGGCCGTCGGCCAGGACAGCACCGAGTCGGCGTACGAGGCGGCGACCGGGTCGTGCGGCACCCTCACCACCGTCCGCCCGTGTACCCGCACCGCGTCCCGCAGCAGCCGCAGCACGTCCCGGGCGCTGCGTGAGTCGAGGGTGCCGGTCGGCTCGTCCGCGAAGATCACCCGGGGTTCGGTCACCAGCGCGCGGGCGATCGCCACGCGCTGGGACGTGCCCGAGCCCGACAGGTCCGCCCGGTGCAGGCGCCGCCCTCGGCAGGGGGCCGGGGGCGGCGCCGCCTGGCCGACCAGGCCCGCGCCTACGCCCATCACGGCCGTGAAGGTGCCGGCCCCAGGGTGAGCGTCACACCGTCCAGCGCGGTCACCGCGCTGTCGCCACTGCCACAGGGCTTGGTCACCTCGACCAGCCGCAGGGCCTCGGCGGCGGGTCCCCGGTCGTGCGTGGGTCGTGAGCCCGTGCGAAGCATCGTCGTCGCCCTCCCCGGGGCACGCCCTGTGCCTCGCCCACGACGCTACGGACGGTGGGCGCCGAGCACACGGGGCGCAGGACCCGTATCGCGGGGTTGTACTCGGCGACACCCCGGACGGGCCACCACAACGAGCCGACCGATCGGCCCGCCCGATGCAATGGAGGCGTGACCGCGCCCCCGGACGACTGCCTCGCGCGCAACGAGTGGATCTGCGGCGACTATCTGAGCACCCGCCGCGAGATCCTGCTCGACGCCGTGGGCCAGCACCTGCGCCTGACGTCCGTCTCGGTGCTCATCGCCCTCGCGCTCGCCGTGCCGTTGGCGGTGCTGGCCCGCCGCTGGGGCTGGGCGGCCGGTCCCGTCCTCGCCGCGACGACGATCCTCTACACCATCCCGTCCCTGGCGATGTTCTCGCTGCTGCTGCCCCTGTACGGGCTGTCGGCGACGCTCGTGATCGCCGGGCTCGTGCTGTACTCGCTGACCCTGCTGGTGCGCAACATCCTCGCCGGTCTGCGCGCCGTCCCCGAGGAGACCCGGCAGGCCGCCCGCGGCATGGGCTACGGACCGGTCCGTCTCCTGCTCACCGTGGAACTGCCGCTCGCCCTGCCGGCCGCGATGGCCGGGCTGCGCCTCGCCACGGTCTCCGCGGTGTCGCTGGTGACGGTCGGCGCGATCGTCGGCTTCGGCGGGCTCGGCAACCTGATCTACGCGGGCATGAACACCTACTTCAAGGCACAGGTGCTCACGGCGTCGGTGCTCTGCGTGGTCGTCGCGGTGGCGGCCGACCTGCTCCTGCTGGGCGTCCAGCGGCTGATCACCCCCTGGACGAGGGCCCGTGCATGACCACGCTCACCGGAACCTGGGAGTGGCTCACCGACCCGGCGCACTGGTCCGGCCCCGACGGCGTCTGGCGGCGGCTGCTGCAGCACCTCGTGCTCACCGTGGTCTGCCTGGCCGTCAGCTGCCTGATCGCCCTGCCCGTCGCGGTGGTGCTCGGCCACCTGGGCAGGGGCGGTGCGCTCGCGGTCAACCTCTCCAACGTCGGCCGCGCCGTCCCCACGTTCGCGGTCCTGGTCCTGCTGCTGCTCACGCCGATCGGCGCGTGGGGCAAGGGTCCCACGGTCGTCGCCCTGGTGCTGTTCGCCGTACCTCCCCTGCTGACGAACGCCTACGTCGGCATGCGCGAGGTCGACCGCGACACGGTGCAGGCCGCCCGCGGCATGGGGATGACGGGACGCCAGGTGATGTTTCACGTGGAGCTGCCCCTTTCCTCCCCGATGATCCTGAACGGGATGCGGATCGCCGCCGTCCAGCTCGTCGCGACCGCCACCATCGCCGCCCTCGCGGGCGGGGGAGGCCTGGGGCGGATCATCACGGCCGGCTTCAACCTCGCCAGTACGCCCCAGGTGGTGGCGGGCGCCGTGCTCGTCGCCGTGTTCGCACTGATCGTCGAGGGCCTCTTCGAGGTGGCCGAACGCCTGGCGCCGCCGTGGGCCAGGGGCACGCCATGAGACGCCGTGCGCCGTCGGCCGGTGCGTCGCTGCTCCTGGTGGCCGCCTGCTCCACCGGCCCCTCCCTGGAGAGCCGGGGCGAGGTCACCGCGCCGCCCGGCGACAGCCGCCGGCTGACCGTCGGCTCCGCCGGGTTCACCGAGAGCGACCTGCTCGCCCAGATGTACGCCCTGCTGCTGGAGCAGGCCGGCCACCGGACGTCTCTCATCACCGTCGCCAACCGCGAACTGTACGAACCGGCCCTGGAGTCCGGCCAGATCGACGTCGTTCCCGAGTACGCGGCCACCTTCGCCGACTGGCTCAACGCCAGGACCAACGGCCCCGACGCCCCGCCGGTCGGCTCGCCCGACCTCGACGCCACGATGAAGGCGCTGCGCCGGCTGGCCACGCCCCGCGGCCTGACCGTCCTGCCCCCCGGCCGGGCGGTCGACCAGAACGCCTTCGCCGTGAGCGCGTCGTACGCGCGCCGGCACGGCCTCAGAACGCTGAGCGACCTCGGCAGGTCCGGGCTGAAGGTCCGGCTGGCGGCCGGCGACGAATGCGTGCAACGCCCTTACTGCGCCCCCGGCCTGCGCAGGGTCTACGGCATCGACATCACCGCCGTCGACCCCAAGGGCGTCGGCACCACCCAGGCCAAACGGGCGGTGCAGAGCGGTCAGGACCAGATGGTCCTCACCACCACGACCGACGCCACCCTCGGCGAGTTCGGCCTGGTCCTCCTCACCGACGACCGGCACCTGCAGAACGCCGACTACGTCGTCCCCGTCGTCAACCGCGCCCGCGCCGGCGCCCCCGGCGTCACCAAGGCCCTGGACCGGCTCAACACCGTCCTCACCACGGCCGACCTGGCCGCCATGAACCAGCAGGTGGACAGCTGGCGCCGCCTGGCGACGGACGTGGCCCGAACGTACCTGGAGGACAAGGGCCTGCTGAAGTGAGGCACGGGCGGGCCGCCACCGGGCCCCGGGCGTTCGCCACCGGGCCGACGCAGCCACCACCCGGCCGCCACCGGGTCCGACGTATCCGCGAGCCCGACGCATCCCGGAACAGGGCCCGGCGCATCCCGTCCCCGCTAGGCGTCCGCCACCGAGTCGAAGACGACCTGCCGGCGCGACACGCCCTGGGCGTCCGCGTCCACCGAGCGGCGCAGGGCCTCGTGGAGTTTGGCGGGCGTCAGGACGCCCAGGAAGCGGGCACCCTCCAGGACCGCGACCCAGCCCGCGTCGTGCTGCAGCATCACGCCGAAGGCCTGCTTCAAAGGGGCGCCCAGCGGGACCCAGGCGTTCATCCGGTGGGCGAGGTCCCCGACGGAGCCGCTTGTGCCGAGTTCGTCGATGCCGACCCAGCCGTGCAGGTCGCCGTGCGTGTCGAGCACGACCGCCCACCGGGCACCCTCGGACCGCAGCCGCCGCGCCGCCCGGACCGACGGCTCGTCGAGGCGGGCGATCGGCGGCTGCTCCAGGTCGCCGGGCTCGATCGCCGTCACCGACAGCCGCTTCAGCCCCCGGTCGGCGCCGACGAACTCGGCGACGTACGGCGACGCGGGGGTGCCCAGTACCGCTCCGGGCGTGTCGAACTGCTCGATCCGCCCCTGCCCGTACACGGCGATCCGGTCACCGAGCCGTACCGCCTCCTCGATGTCGTGCGTGACCATCAGCACCGTCTTGCGCACCGCGGCCTGCATGCGCAGGAACTCGTCCTGCAGCTGCTCGCGCACCACCGGGTCGACCGCCCCGAACGGCTCGTCCATCAGCAGCACCGGCGGATCGGCGGCCAGCGCCCGCGCCACCCCGACCCGCTGCCGCTGACCGCCCGACAGCTGATGCGGGTAGCGCGGCCCGTACGTCCTCGGGTCCAGCCCCACCAGGTCGAGCAACTCCGCCGCCCGCGCCCGGGCCCTGGCCCGTTTCCAGCCGACCAGCGACGGCACGGTCGCGGTGTTGTCGAGGATCGTGCGGTGCGGGAAGAGGCCGACCTGCTGGATCACGTACCCGATGCGCCGCCGCAGCCGGACCGGATCGACCGTCGCGATGTCCTCGCCGTCCACCAGGATCCGGCCCGAGGTCGGTTCGATGAGCCGGTTGACCATCATCATGGTCGTCGTCTTGCCGCAGCCCGACGGCCCCACGAGCGTGACGAGCTCGCCCTCGGACACCTCGAAGGACAGCTCGTCCACAGCGGTCGTACCGTCCGGATACCGCTTGGTGACCTGCTCGAACCGGATCATGCCCTCACGCTAAGGGCGCCGGCCGGCAGCCGCTCTCCGACCGTTCCCGGACCCCGCGGACGGCACCGCTCCTACCGGCTGCCCTCCGGTCGTGACGAGCTGACCTCGGCGCTCGCCCGAGAGTCCACCAGCACCACCTCCAGGGTGCGCGGGCCGTGCACCCCCTCGACCCGGTCGAGCTCGATGTCGCTGGTCGCCGACGGACCGGAGATCCACGTCAGCGGACGGGCCGGGTCGAGGCGTTCGAGGGCCTGCGGGACGGAGGAGACGACCTGGTCGGGAACCCGCACGACACAGATGTGGTGGTCCGGCACCAGCGTGATCCGGCGGCGGCCCTGGTCGGGGCCGCCGTCCAGCACGATGGTGCCGGTCTCGGCGATCGCCACCGCGCAGGCCGTCAGCACACTGTCGACGCGGTCGAGTTCGTGCGCCGTGCTGTCCGCCCGGTCCTGCACACGCGGCACCTCCGTCGCCGCCGGCCACCGCTCGTCCAGACCGGCCGGCACGAGCAGCGACCGCGCGCCACGGTCCGCGAGCAGCCCGGCGATCAACGACGGCAGCGCGTCCGGCGTGCAGCGGTGCACGATCGCCCGGTAGTCCGCCAGATTCTCGGCGAGCAGTTCCACCGTCTCCTCGACGCTCCGCTGCCCGTGCTCGCGCAGATAGTCCCGGGCGACCGCCTCTTCGTACGGCGTGTCGTCCCGCGGCACGTCCGCGAGGGCGCGCCGCACCCGGCCCAGGATCCGTTCCCTGCTGCTCACTTCGCGCCGTCCTTTCCTCCGTGCGTGCGCTGCCACCAGTCCCGGAAGGGTTCGGCGGGCACCGGCGGCAGATCCCGGCTGCCGCTCCACGCCCTGCCGGGACCCGGCAGTGTGCGCGGGTGGAAGCGCCGGGTGCGCGAGGCGAGCCGCTGCCCGGTGCGCAGCGCGCCGGGGTGGGCGAACGCCCAGCGGGCCGCCCGCATCGCCGCCCGCTCGGCCGCGTGCCCCTTCGCCGGCTTCAGCACCACCTTGTTGCCGGCCCGCGTCACCGGGCCGCCCTCGACGACCCGCTCCCGCAGATGCACCAGCACCTCGGGGATGTCGATGGCCACCGGGCACACCTCGTAGCAGGCCCCGCACAGCGAGGACGCGTACGGCAGCGAGGCGTCGATCTCGCTCGCCGTGCCCCTCAGCTGAGGGCTGAGGATCGCGCCGATCGGCCCCGGGTACACCGAGCCGTACGCGTGCCCGCCCGCCCGCTCGTACACCGGGCACACGTTGAGACAGGCCGAGCAGCGGATACAGCGCAGGGCCTGCCGGCCGACCTCGTCGGCGAGCGTGTCGGTGCGGCCGTTGTCGAGCAGCACCAGGTGGAAGGTGCGCGGGCCGTCCCCGTCCGTGGTGCCGGTCCACGTGCTCGTGTACGGGTTCATGCGCTCGGCCGTCGAGGAGCGGGGGAGGGTCTGCAGGAACACCTCCAGGTCCCGCCACGTCGGCACGATCTTCTCGATGCCGACGACCGAGATCAGCGTCTCGGGGAGGGTCAGGCACATGCGCCCGTTGCCCTCGGACTCCACGACCACCAGCGTGCCCGTCTCGGCGACCATGAAGTTGGCGCCGGAGACACCGACCTTCGCGCGCAGGAACTTCTCCCGCAGGTGCAGCCGGGCGGCCTCGGCCAGTTCGGCGGGCGTGTCCGTGAGGCCGTCGGGGGCCGGGCGGCCCCACTCGCGCATCTCGCGGGCGAAGATGTCGCGGATCTCACCGCGGTTGCGGTGGATCGCGGGGACCAGGATGTGCGAGGGCCGGTCCTTGCCCAACTGCACGATCAGCTCGGCGAGATCCGTCTCGTACGCCCGGATCCCCTCCGCCTCCAACGCCTCGTTGAGCCCGATCTCCTGCGTGGCCATCGACTTGACCTTGACGACCTCCGACTCGCCGGTCGCCTTGACCAGGTCGGTGACGATCCGGTTGGCCTCGTCGGCGTCGACGGCCCAGTGGACGGTGCCGCCAGCGGCCGTCACCGCCTCCTCCACCTGCTCCAGGTAGCGGTCGAGATGACGCAGCGTGTGGTCCTTGATCCGCCGCCCCGCCTCCCGCAGCTGCGCCCAGTCCGCGACCTCGGCGACCGCCTTCTCCCGCTTGGCGCGGATGGTGTGCGTGGCGTGCCGCAGGTTGCCCCGCAGGGTCTGGTCGCGCACCGCCTCGTGCGCGGCGGCCGGGAAGGCCGGCATTCCGACGAACGTTCCGCTCACAGCGTCGGCTCCTCCTCCGTGACGGCCAGGATCTCCGCGATGTGCACCGGCCGCATTCCCGTGCGCAGCCGGGCCATGGTGCCGCCGATGTGCATCAGACAGGAGTTGTCCGCCGCGCACAGCACCTCCGCGCCGGTCGACTCGGCGTTGCGCACCTTGTCGGCCCCCATCGCCGCGGAGACGTCCGCGTTCTTCAGCGCGAACGTGCCCCCGAACCCGCAGCACTCGTCCGCACCCGGCAACTCGACCAGCTCCAGCCCCTTCACCGCCTGCAGCAGCCTGCGCGGACGGTCACCGAGGCCCAGCCCGCGCAGCCCGTGGCAGGTGGGGTGGTAGGTCACCCGGTGCGGGTAGTACGCGCCCACGTCCGTCACCCCCAGCACGTCGACCAGGAACTCGGTGAGTTCGTACGTCTTCGGCACCACCGGCGCCAGCGCGGTGGCCAGCGTGCTGCCGCGCCCTTCGGCCCGCGCCCGCGCGGCCATCCGCGGATACAGCTCCCGCACCATCGCCCCGCACGACCCGGACGGCGTGACGATGGCCTCGTACTCCCCGAAGACATCCGAGAAGTGCCGGGCCAGCGGCTCCGCCTCACGCCGGTAGCCGGTGTTGTAGTGAGCCTGCCCGCAGCAGGTCTGGGCCATCGGGAAGTCGACCTCGACGCCCAGCCTGGTCAGCAGTTTCACCACGGCGCGCCCGGTGTCCGGATAGAGCGTGTCGTTGACGCAGGTCAGGAACAGGGCGACACGCATCGCGGCTCCTTGGGGTTGATCATCCGATGAGTGCAGGGTAGTGCGGTGCTGCCGACCGGGACAGGCCCCGCTCACGCTCAGGCGAGGCGGGCCTGGGCCGCCCGCCAGGGGCCCGTGTCACCGCGCGGTGCGTAGCGGGTGAGGGGCTGGGTGCCGGCGAGCAGCCGTCGCATGTCCGCCCGGTCGCCGACGAGTCCGTGGGCCCTGGCCTGCACCAGCACGTTCCCGAAGGCCGCGGCCTCCGCCGGGCCGGCGACCACCGGCAGCCCGCAGGCGTCGGCGGTCAGCTGGCACAGCAGCGCGTTGCGGACCCCGCCGCCCACGACGTGGACGACGTCCACGGCGTGCCCGGCCAGCCGCTGGGCGTCCTCGACGGCCCGCCGGTGGGCGAGGGCGAGGGAGTCGAGGATGCAGCGGGTGACCTCGGCCGGCGACTGGGGCACCGGCTGCCCCGAGGCACGGCACGCCTCGGCGATCCGCTCCGGCATCCGGCCCGGCGCCAGGAACAACGGGTCGCCCGCGTCCACCACCGACCGCAGCGCCGGAACCTCGGCCGCCGCCCGCAGCAGCTCCCCGAGGTCCGGCTCCCGCCAGGCCCGTACGCACTCCTGGAGCAGCCACAGCCCCATGATGTTGCGCAAGTAGCGGACCGTGCCGTCCAGCCCCAGCTCGTTGGTGAAGTTGGCGGCCCGGCTCTCCTCCGTCAGCACCGGCGCGTCCAGTTCCAGCCCGGCCAGCGACCAGGTGCCGGTGCAGATGTACGCGAAGCGCTCCCCGGACGCCGGCACGGCCGCCACCGCGGACGCCGTGTCGTGCGAGGCGACGGCCGTGACCGGAACGGGACCGTCCAGCCCCGTCTCCCGCAGCACCTCGGGGCACAGCGTGCCCGCCGGGTCGCCCGGCCGGCGCAGCGGCGCGAACAGGCTCAGGTCCACGCCGAGCCGCGCCGCCACGTCGTGGGACCAGTCCCGCGTCCGGGGATCGACCAGCTGGGTCGTCGAGGCGTTGGTGAGCTCGGTGCCCTGCTCCCCGGTGAGCCAGTACGACAGCAGGTCGGGGATCAGCAGCAGACGCTCGGCGTGCGCGAGCTGACCGGCGGAACGGGCGGCGACCAGCTGGTACAGCGTGTTGAAGGGGGCGTACTGCAATCCGGTCGCCGCGTACAGCTCGGCGGCGGGCACGCTCGCCCACACCGCCTCGGCGACGCCCTCGGTGCGGCCGTCCCGGTAGTGCACCGGGTTGGCGAGCAGCGCCCCGTCGGCGTCCAGCAGCCCGTAGTCCACGGCCCAGCTGTCGATGCCGACGGAGTCGACCCGGCCCGCCGCCCGCAGCCCGTCGAGGACTCCGGCGTACAGCCCGAGCACGTCCCAGCGCAGGCCCTCCGGCACCCGCACCGGCCGGTTGGGGAAGCGGTGCGCCTCGGTCAGCTCCAGCTCGTGCCGCCCGACGCGGCCGACCATGACCCGCCCGCTGGACGCGCCGAGGTCGACCGCGGCGTACGACGTCACGGCGCCGCTCATCGCAGGAACGCGGCGGCCACGCCGGCGTCGACCGGGACGTGCAGGCCGGTGGTGTGCGTCAGTTCCCCGCCGGTCAGCGCGAACACGGCATTGGCCACGTGCTCCGGCAGCACCTCGCGCTTGAGGATCGTCCGCTGGGCGTAGAACTCCCCGAGCTTCTCCTCCGGCACCCCGTACACGGCCGCCCGCTGGGCGCCCCAGCCGCCCGCGAAGATCCCCGATCCGCGCACCACCCCGTCCGGGTTGACCCCGTTGACCCGGATGCCGTGCTCGCCCAGCTCGGCCGCCAGCAGCCGCACCTGGTGAGCCTGGTCGGCCTTGGTGGCGGAGTAGGCGACGTTGTTCGGCCCGGCGAAGACGGCGTTCTTGGACGCGATGTAGACGATGTCACCGCCCAGCCCCTGGGCGATCATCACCCGCGCCGCCTCCCGCGACACGAGGAAGGACCCGCGCGCCATGATGTCGTGCTGGAGGTCCCAGTCCCGGGCGGACGTGTCCAGCAGCGGCTTGGAGATGGAGATCCCGGCGTTGTTGACCACCAGGTCCACGCCGCCGAAGGCGAGCGCCGCGGCCTTGAACGCCTCGGCGATCTGCTCCTCGGAGGTGACGTCGACCGTGACGGCGACGGCCTTGTCGGGACCGCCCAGCTCCTCGGCGACCTTGCCGGCGTTCTCCGCGTCCAGGTCCGCCACCACGACGCAGGCGCCCTCGGCCACCAGCCGCTGCGCGATCGCCCTGCCGATCCCGCTGCCCGCGCCGGTCACCAGCGCCACCCGCGTGGCGAGCGCCCTGGGCTTCGGCATCCGCCGCAGCTTGGCCTCCTCCAGCGCCCAGTACTCGATGCGGAACTTCTCCGACTCCTCGATCGGCGCGTACGTCGACACGGCCTCGGCGCCACGCATCACGTTGATGGCGTTGACGTAGAACTCGCCGGCGACGCGGGCCGTCTGCTTGTCCTTGCCGAAGCTGAACATGCCCACGCCCGGCACCAGCACAATGGCGGGGTCGGCGCCGCGCATCGCGGGGGAGTCGGGCAGGGCGTGCCGCTCGTAGTAGGCGGCGTACTCCTCGCGGTACGCCGCGTGCAGCTCCTTCAGCCTCGCGATCACCTCGGCCGGCGGGGCCGTCGGCGGCAGGTCGAGGACCAGCGGCCGGACCTTGGTGCGCAGGAAGTGGTCGGGGCAGGAGGTGCCGAGCGCGGCGAGCCGGGGGTGCTCGGCACGGGCGAGGAAGTCGAGCACGACGTCGGTGTCGGTGAAGTGCCCCACCTGCGGCCTGTCCTGGGAGGCGACGGCACGGACGTACGGCGCCAGCGCCGCCGCCCGCTCCCGCCGCTCCGCCTCGGGCAGCGCCTCGTAGCCCTCGACGACCGCACCGAAGGGCTCCGGCCGGCCTCGCTCGGCGAGGAACCTCTCCGCGGTGCGGATGATGTGCAGCGAGTTGCGCTCGCACTCCTCGGCGGTGTCGCCCCAGGCGGTGATGCCGTGGCCGCCCAGGATCACGCCGACGGCCTGCGGGTTGGCCGCCTTGACGGCGGCGATGTCCAGGCCGAGCTGGAAACCGGGCCGCCGCCACGGCACCCACACGACGTTGTCCCCGAAGCACTCGGCGGTCAGTTTCTCCCCGTCCGCCGCGCAGGCCAGGGCGATGCCCGAGTCCGGGTGCAGATGGTCCACGTGGGCGGCGTCGACGAGCCCGTGCATGGCGGTGTCGATGGACGGCGCCGCCCCGCCCTTGCCGTGCAGGCAGTAGTCGAACGCGGCGACCATCTCGTCCTCGCGTTCGACGCCGGGGTACACGTCCTTGAGCGCCCGCAGCCGGTCCAGCCGCAGCACGGCGAGTCCCGCTTCGGTGAGCGTCCCGAGGTCCCCTCCGGACCCCTTGACCCACATCAGCTCGACGTCCCCACCGGTGACGGGATCGACGTCGCTGCCCTTCGCGGACGCGTTGCCGCCGGCGTAGTTGGTGTTACGGGGGTCGGAGCCGAGCCGATGAGAACGAGCGAGGAGAGCGGCGGCTTCGGGATGGGCTGACATGGATGTCCGATCCTTTCAAAAGACGAAAGAGGGGTGCTTCTTCAGGGGCGCGGGAACTGCGCGACCAGCCACACGGGTCCGCGCCCCGCAGAGGACAGAAACCCGGCAGACGCCTACGCGCCCCACCCGGCCTGCTGCCCACCGACTCGCTCAGCGGCGATCTTCTCGGCCCACCCCGACCGCGCGTAGGCGGCAAGGGGCTCGGGGTCCAGCCCCATGTCCTCCCGCACCTCGCGCAGCAACGGCCGCACATCCGTGTTGTACGCGTCCATCAGCACGGCGTTGGCCCCCAGCACGTCCCCGCTCCGCTGAGCCTCGGCCAACGCCTCCCGATCAACGAGCAGCGCCTTCGCCGTGGCCTCCTGGACGTTCATCACGGACCGGATGATCGCCGGGATCTTCGCCTCGATGTTGTGGCACTGGTCGAGCATGAACGCGACGTCGGACTCCACGCCGAACCCGCCCCCGCGCACCACCTCGTACATGATCCGGAACAGCTGGAACGGATCCGCCGCCCCCACCATGAGGTCGTCGTCGGCGTAGAACCGCGAGTTGAAGTCGAAGCCGCCGAGCTTGCCCTCCCGCAGCAGCGTGGCCACGATGAACTCGATGTTGGTCCCCGGCGCGTGGTGCCCCGTGTCGACGACGACCCGCGCCTTCGGCCCGAGCTTCAGGCAGTGCGCGTACGCCGTCCCCCAGTCCGGCACGTCCGTCGTGTAGAAGGCCGGCTCGAAGAACTTGTACTCCAGCAGCATCCGCTGCCCGTCCCCGAGCCGCTCGTACACCTCGGCCAGCCCCTCCGCCAGCCGGTCCTGCCGCGCGCGCACGTCGTCCTGCCCGGGATAGTTCGTCCCGTCCGCGAACCACAGCTTCAGATCCCGCGACCCGGTCGCGTCCATGATGTCGACGCACTCCAGCAGATGGTCGACCGCCTTGCGCCGCACCGCCGCGTCCGGATGGCAGATGCTGCCGAGCTTGTAGTCGTCGTCCTGGAAGGTGTTGGAGTTGATCGCGCCCAGCTTCAGCCCGCGCTCCTCGGCGTGCTCGGCCAGCGCGGCGTAGTCGTCGACCTTGTCCCACGGGATGTGCAGGGCGACCGTCGGGGCCGCGCCGGTGAACTCGTGCACCTTCGCCGCGTCGTCCAGCTTCTCGCGCGGGTCGCGGGGCACGCCCTGCTGGGCGAAGACCTTGAACCGGGTGCCCGAGTTTCCGTACGCCCACGACGGCGTCTCTACTGCCTGGGTCTTGAGCGCGGCCTTCACCGCGGCGGGATCGGTCACTGGGGGCTCCTCGGGCAGGGATCGGAAGAACGCTGTCGGCAACGACCGCGTGAACAACTGCTGCGTGAAACGATTCAGAACGGCAAGCTATGAGTCGTCGCCAGGGGTGTCAAGCGCTCTCGCCGTGCCCGCTCTGTGTGACCCCGCCGTGACCTTCCCCTACCGATAACTTTTCGACGCGGACCCATTGACGTGACAACGCTGACCCGCCTAACGTCCCGGCAATCCAGTTGAAACCTTTCACGACGCAGTGCGGGCCGCCTCACCGCCCTTGCCGCGTCGTCGAGGAGCCCCTCATGACCCACCCGTCCGACACGGGGCCGGCCCCGGTAGTGGCGCTCAAGGGCATCTCCAAGTCCTTCGGCGCGGTACGCGCCCTGCGGGACGTGTCCCTGGAGCTGTTCCCGGGAGAGGTGCACGCTCTCGCCGGCGAGAACGGCGCGGGCAAGTCGACCCTCATCAAGACGCTCGCCGGAGTGCACCGGCCGGACACCGGCCAGGTGCTGCTCGACGGTGAGCCCGTCGTCTTCCACGGTCCCGGCGACGCCCGTGACGCCGGCATCGCCGTGATCTACCAGGAGCCCACGCTCTTCCCCGACCTGTCGATCGCCGAGAACATCTTCATGGGCCGGCAGCCCCGGCGCGCCCTCGGCCGCATCGACCACAAGGCGGTCCACGCCGCGACGCTGGCGCTGATGCGGCGCCTGGGCGTCGAGCTCGACCCCGACCGCCCGGCCCGCGGCCTGTCCATCGCCGACCAGCAGATCGTCGAGATCGCCAAGGCCCTCTCCTTCGACGCCCGGGTCCTGATCATGGACGAGCCCACGGCCGCGCTCACCGGCAGCGAGGTGGCCCGCCTCTTCGGTGTCGTGCGCGCGCTCCAGGAGCAGGGCGCCGCCGTCCTGTTCATCTCGCACCGCCTGGAGGAGATCTTCCAGATCTGCCGCCGGGTCACGACCCTGCGCGACGGCGCCTGGATCGCCTCCGAACTCCTCGACGGCATGACCGAGGACGACCTGGTCCGCCGGATGGTCGGCCGCGACCTCGACGCGTTGTACCCGAAGCAGGACGTCCGTCCCGGCGAGGTCGCCCTGAGCGTGCGCCGGCTGACCCGCGAGGGCGTCTTCACCGACATCTCCTTCGAGGTGCGGAGCGGCGAGATCGTCGGCCTCGCGGGCCTCGTCGGCGCCGGGCGCACGGAGGTGGCGCGGGCCGTCTTCGGCGTCGACCGGTGGGACGCCGGCGAGGTCGAGCTGGACGGGCGGAAACTGATCAACGGCGCCCCCTCCACCGCCATGGCCGCCGGGCTCGCCCTGGTTCCCGAGGACCGGCGCGCCCAGGGCCTGGTGATGGACATGTCCATCGAGCGCAACATCGGCCTGACCGGACTGCGTACGACCGTCCGGGCCGGGCTGATGGACCGCGGCGCCGAACGCAGCCGCTCCCTCGACTGGGCCGTCAGACTCCAGGTCAAGTACGCCCGGATCGCCGACGCCGTCTCCACCCTGTCCGGCGGCAACCAGCAGAAGGTCGTCCTCGCCAAGTGGCTCGCGACGCGGCCGAAGGTGCTCATCGTCGACGAGCCGACCCGCGGCATCGACGTCGGCACCAAGGCGGAGGTGCACCGGCTGTTGTCCCAGCTCGCCGCCGACGGCGTGGCCGTACTGATGATCTCCTCCGACCTGCCCGAGATCCTCGGCATGGCCGACCGCGTGCTGGTGATGCACGAGGGCCGGCTCACCGCCGAGATCCCCCGCTCCGACGCCACCGAGGAAACCGTGATGGCCGCAGCCACCGGGAGGGCCGCCGCATGACGGTGACCACCCCGCAGCCGACCCCCGTCGCCGAGGTGCCCAAGTCCAGCGGCACCCGCCTGGTGGACCGGGTCTTCAAGATGCGCGAACTCGCCATCCTCGTCGTGTTCCTGGTGATGATCGCCGTCACCCGGGCCGGCAACAGCGAGTTCCTGTCCGAACAGGGCGTCAAGGACCTGCTGCTGAACGCGACGATCCTGGTCCTGGTCGCCACCGGCCAGTCCCTCGTCGTCATCACCCGCAACGTCGACCTGTCCGTCGGCTCCACCCTCGGCATCAGCGCGTTCGCCGCCGGCACCTACCTCCAGGGCGGCGGCGACTCCGTGGTGGCCGTGCTGCTGGCCGTGCTGATGGGCGTCGGCTTCGGCCTGCTCAACGGGCTGCTGGTCAGCCTCGGCCAGGTGCCCGCGCTGGTCGTCACCCTGGGCACGCTGTACATCATCCGGGGCATCGACTCCATCTGGGTCGGCTCCCGCCAGATCACCGCCGCCGACCTGCCCGGCGGATTCGTCGACTTCGGCTCCGGCGGCATCTCTGCGGTGCCCTACCTCGCGCTGATCGCCCTCGCGGTCCTGGTGGCCACGGCGTACTACCTCAAGCACTTCCGCAGTGGCCGTGAGCTGTACGCCCTCGGCTCCAACCCCGAGGCCGCCCGGCTCGCCGGCATCCAGGTCAGGAAGCGGATCCTGACGGCGTACACCTTCTGCGGGGCGCTCGCCGGACTCGCCGGCGCGATGTACCTGGCCCGGTTCGGCAACGTCGACTCCGGCACCGGCAACGGCTACGAACTCACCGTCGTCAGCGCCGTCGTCGTCGGCGGCGTGGTCTTCACCGGCGGCTCCGGCAGCGTCTACGGCGCCGCGCTCGGCGCGCTGCTGCTGACCTCCATCAACAGCGTGCTGCCCGCCCTGGGCGTCAGCTCGGTGTGGGTGCTTGCGATCAACGGCATCCTGCTCATCCTCGCCATCGCCGTGGACCGTGTGGTCGCCCTGCGCGTGGCGTCCGCCCTGAAGAAGAGGAACGCACGCCATGCCTGAGTCCTTGACGCGCGCCGTCCGCTGGGACACGGTCGTCGGCGCCCTGCTGATCGTCGTGCTGCTGCTGTCGTTCGGCTTCGTCGACGGCTTCGGCAACGCGCTGAACCTGTCGTTCCTCATCGGCAACACGCTGCCCATCGCGCTGATCGCGCTGCCGATGACCCTGCTCGTCGTCTCCGGCGAGATCGACCTGTCCGTCGCCTCCACCGCCGGGCTGTCCGGCGCGGTGATGGGCGCCCTGTGGAACCAGGGCATGACCATCGAGACGATCATCCCGCTGTGCCTGCTGCTCGGCGTGGTGTGCGGGCTGATCAACGGCCTGCTCGTCACCCGCCTGGGGCTGCCGTCGCTCGCCGTCACCATCGGCACCCTCGCCGCGTACCGGGGCATCGCGCAGATCGTGCTCGGCTCCGACGCGGTGACCGACTTCCCCTCCGCGTACCTGGACTTCGCGGCCGGCCGGATCGGCGACACGTTCGTCCCCCACGCCCTGCTGCCCTTCCTCGTGCTGCTGGCGATCGCGGTGGTCGCGCTGCACGCCACGCCGTTCGGGCGGTCGCTGTTCGCGATCGGCGCGAGCGAGGAGGCCGCGCGGTTCGCCGGGATCCGGGTCAAGCGGCAGAAGCTGATCCTTTTCACGGTGACCGGCCTGATGGCATCGCTCACGGGCGTGTTCTGGGCGCTGCACTACGCCAGTGCGCGGTACGACAACGCCACGGGGCTGGAGCTGTCCGTGGTGGCCGCCGTGCTGCTCGGCGGTATCGACTTCGACGGCGGCAAGGGCACGCTCGGCGGCGCGATCGCGGGTGTGTTCCTGCTGGGCGCGCTGCAGAACGTCATGAGCCTCCAGGACGTCTCCGCCCAGTCGCAGATCGTCGTGACCGGTGTGCTGCTCGTCCTGTCCGTGCTCGGGCCGCGTGTCGCGCGGCAGATCTCCCTCGCGAGGGCCGCTCGCTCCGCCGGCTAGGCGGTACCGAAACCGCGGGCCGCCCCGGGCCGGTCGCGCCCACGCGGCGGAGCCGCACCGCAAGCACAGCCCACGCGCCCCTCACGGGGCGCCCCACTCATCCTCGTCGCAAAGGACCCGTCATGCGCAAGCCGCCGTTCCTCCGCCGTACCAGCGTGGCCCTCGCCGCCGTCACCTCGCTCGCCCTCGCCCTCACCGCCTGCGGCGGCACGACCAAGGAGGACGTCGCCGACGAGGGCGGTTCCGCCGCCGCGGCCGGCGAGGCGAACCCGAACGCCGAACTGAAGAAGGGCCTCACCGTCGGCTTCCTGCCCAAGCAGGTCAACAAC
Organism: Streptomyces chromofuscus; assembly: GCF_015160875.1. NCBI lineage: Bacteria > Bacillati > Actinomycetota > Actinomycetes > Kitasatosporales > Streptomycetaceae > Streptomyces > Streptomyces chromofuscus. The sequence goes on from NZ_CP063374.1 coordinate 7,342,648, forward strand.
CCCTACTTCACCACCGCGGACAAGGGCGGCGAGGCGGCCCTGAAGGAGCTCGGCTCCACCTACAAGGAGGTCGGCCCGTCCAGCGCGACCGACACCTCCGGCCAGGTCTCCTACGTCAACACGCTCACCCAGCAGCAGGTCGACGCCATGGCCGTGTCCGCGCAGGACCCGGGCGCCCTGTGCACGGCCCTCAAGCAGGCCATGAGCAACGACATCAAGGTCGTGACCTACGACTCCGACACCAAGCCCGAGTGCCGCAACGCCTTCGTGTCGCAGGCGTCCGCCGAGGACCTCGGCCGCACCGAGGTGCAGCTGCTCGCCGAGCAGATCGGCTACAAGGGCGAGATCGCGATCCTGTCCGCCGCGCAGACCGCGACGAACCAGAACACCTGGATCGAGTTCATGAAGGACGAGCTCAAGGACCCCAAGTACAAGGACATGAAGCTCGTCAAGATCGCCTACGGCAACGACGACGCGCAGGCGTCCTTCCAGCAGACCCAGGGACTGCTCCAGGAGTACCCGAACCTGAAGGGGATCATCTCCCCGACCACCGTGGGCATCAAGGCCGCCGCCCAGTACCTGTCCGGCTCGAAGTACAAGGGCAAGGTCGAGCTGACCGGCCTCGGCACCCCCAACGACATGCGCAAGTACGTCAAGAACGGCACCGTCGAGGCATTCGAGCTGTGGGACCCGGCGAAGCTCGGCGAGCTCGCCGCCCGCACCGCCGTCGCGCTCGCGTCGGGCCAGATCACCGGCAAGGAGGGCGAGACGTTCACGGCCGGTGACATGGGCGAGTACACGATCGGCAAGGACGGCGTCATCAGCCTCGGCAAGCCGACCGTGTTCGACGCCGACAACATCGACCAGTTCAACTTCTGATCACCGGGGGCGTCGATGCAGCGTGTGTGCTTTCTGCTGAAGGTCCGGGCGGAACGTCTCGACGAGTACCGCGAGCGGCACGCCGCCGTGTGGCCCGAGATGCTCGAGGCGCTCTCGGCCACCGGGTGGCACAACTACTCGCTCTTCCTGCGCGAGGACGGCCTGCTGGTCGGCTACCTGGAGACCGAGGACTTCGCCGCCGCCCGGGCAGGCATGGAGGCCACCGATGTCAACGCCCGTTGGCAGGCGGAGATGGCGCCGTTCTTCGAGTCGCTGGACGGCGCCCGACCCGACGAGTCGATGACACCCCTCACCGAAGTCTTCCACCTCGCCTGACCGGAGCCCGCCCGTCATGAGAAGACGTTCCCTGCACGCGTCGGCCCTGCTTGAGCGCCGTCGCCGGCCCCGCCCTCGCCTCCGGCAGCGCCCGGGCGGCGAGGGCGCGATCGACGAGACGCGCCTCGCGCAGGACGGCGTGCTGTCCTTCGTGTACCAGCAGAAGTCCGAGGGCACGACGCCCTCGGCGCTGCATGTCGTCGACGTCCGGCTGCCCGCATGACCACTGCTGTCCCTGGGCGGCGTGCGGGTAGTGTGAAGCCCCTCCCGTCGCCCCCTGTTCTCCTGGAGGTCGCTGCCTGATGGCCCAGTCGGTGGGTATCAAGGACGTCGCCCGCGCCGCCGGCGTCTCCGTGGGCACGGTCTCGAACGTCATCAACCGGCCGGACACGGTGGCCACCGAGACCCGGGCGCGCGTGCAGTCCGCCATCGACCGGCTCGGCTACGTCCGCAGCGAGTCCGCGCGCCAGCTGCGCGCGGGCCGCAGCCGCATCATGGGTCTGCTGGTCCTGGACATGGGCAACCCCTTCTTCGTCGACGTGGCGCGCGGCGCCGAGCGCGCCGCCCGCGGGGCCGGCCTGGGCGTGATGGTGTGCAACAGCGCCCAGGACCCGTCGGAGGAGGCCGAGTACCTCTCGCTCTTCGCCGAGCAGCGGGTACGCGGCGTGCTGCTCACCCCGGCCGACGCGACCGGCCGCAACATCGAGGGCTTCCGCCGCCACAACATCCCCTTCGTCCTCGTCGACCGGGTCGCGGAGGGCGCCACCGAGTGCTCCGTCTCCGTCGACGACGTGGCGGGCGGCGCCCTCGCCGTACGCCATCTGGTCGACGCCGGGCACCGGTCCATCGCGTACGTCAGCGGCCCGCCCGGCCTCAATCAGGTCCGCGACCGCCGCACGGGCGCGCTGAACGCCCTTGCCGAGGCGGGTCTCGGTCCCGGCGCGCTGCGTGAGCTGCCCACCGAGCGGCTCGACGTCGCCGCCGGTCGGGACGCCGGCGCCCGGCTGCTCGGCCTCGCCGACCGGCCGACCGCCGTCTTCTGCGCCAACGACCTGCTCGCGCTCGGTGTCCTGCAGGCCATGTACGCGGCCGGTGTCGGCGTCCCCGACGACCTCGCCATCGTCGGTTACGACGACATCGAGTTCGCCGCCGCGGCCGCCGTGCCGCTCACCTCCGTACGCCAGCCGGCCGTCACGATGGGCGCGATGGCCGCCGAACTCCTGCTGGAGGAGACCGAGACGGACAACGGCGGGCCCCGGCACGAGCACCGCCGGGTGGTGCTCCAGCCGGAGCTGGTGGTGCGCCGCTCCAGCCTGTCCGGCCGCTGAACCGGCGCCGCCCGGACGGCGCACTGACCCGTCCTTCAGCACCACAGGATCCAGCCACTGAACCGGCGTTCAGCAGTCGTTCATGATCCCCGGCGGTGGCGGGCGGCCGGCGATGTGCTGAACTGGGACGCGGCCAGCACCGTCGTCCGCCCCGGGAGCCCTGTTGAGCGTCAGCTACCGCCAGCCCGGCGTCGTCCTCACCGACCGCCACTTCACCGTGCCCCTCGACCACGACCACCCGGCGGGCGGGACCGTCGAGCTCTACGCCCGTGAGGTCGTCGCGAGCGACAAGGCGGGCCAGGACCTGCCCTGGCTGCTCTACCTCCAGGGCGGCCCCGGCTTCGGGGCGAATCGTTTCGTCGGAAAGCAGGCCTGGCTCGGGCGGGCCCTGAAGGAGTACCGCGTCCTCCTCCTGGACCAGCGCGGCACCGGTCACTCCACCCCCGCCAACCGCCAGACGCTCCCGCTGCGCGGCAGCCCCGAGGAACAGGCCGCCTACCTCACGCACTTCCGTGCCGACGCGATCGTCCGCGACTGCGAGGCGATCCGGCCCGAGGTCACCGGCGGCGCGCCCTGGACCGTGCTCGGCCAGAGCTTCGGCGGCTTCTGCGCGGTGCACTACCTGTCGACCGCCCCCGAAGGCCTCGCCACCGCCGTCATCACCGGCGGCCTGCCCTCCCTCGACGCGCACGCCGACGACGTCTACCGCGCCGCCTACCCGCGCATCGAGCGCAAGGTCACCGCCCATTACGCCCGCTACCCGCAGGACGTCGAGCGGGCCCGCCGGATCGCCGACCACCTGCTCACCCACGACGTGGTCCTGCCGAACGGCTACCGGCTCACCGTGGAGGCCTTCCAGTCCCTCGGCATCCTGCTCGGCGGCAGCGAGGGCAGCCACCGGCTGCACTACCTGCTGGAGCACGCCTTCGTGCGCACCCCGGGCGGGACGGTCCTGTCCGACGCGTTCCAGGAGGAGGCGCAGGCCCTGCTGTCGTACGCCGGGCACCCGCTGTACGCGCTCGTCCACGAGGCCTGCTACGGCCAGGACCACCGGCCCACGGCCTGGTCGGCCGAACGGATCCGCGCGGAGTTCCCGCAGTTCGACGCGGCCAAGTCGCTCGCGGGCGACGGACCGGTGCTGTTCACCGGAGAAACGATCCATCCCTGGATGTTCGACTGCGACCCGGCGCTGCGCCCGCTGCGCGAGACCGCCGAACTCCTCGCTGCCCACACCGGCTGGCGGCCCCTGTACGACCCCGCGCGCCTCGCCGCCAACGAGGTGCCGGTCGCGGCGGCGGTCTACCACGACGACATGTACGTGGACACGGCCCACTCGTTGCGGACCGCCCGCGCCGTCCGGGGCCTGCGCACCTGGGTCACCGACGAGTTCGAACACGACGGCGTACGGGCGGGCGGGCCCCGGGTCCTGGACCGGCTGCTGGCGCTGGCCCGCGACGAGGCCTGACGCCGACGGTCGGACAGGCCCCGGTGCCCCGGCAGGCAACGTCCGGCTCGTCGGGCAAACGTTGCCTGCCGGGGCCCTAGGCTGCCGGGTATGACCGAGCCGACGACCCCTCAGCTCCAGCCCATGCCCGACGACTGGCGGCGTGCCCTCGCCGTCGTGGCGCACCCGGACGACCTCGAGTACGGCTGCTCGGCGGCGATAGCCGCCTGGACCGACGCCGGCCGCGAGGTGGCGTACGTCCTGGCCACCCGCGGCGAGGCGGGCATCGACACGCTGGACCCCGTGCGGTGCGGCCCGCTGCGCGAGCGCGAGCAGCGGGCGAGCGCGGCGGTCGTCGGTGTGTCGGAGGTGGAGTTCCTCGACCACCGGGACGGTGTCGTCGAGTACGGCACCGCCCTGCGCCGGGACATCGCCGCGGCCATCCGCCGCCACCGGCCCGAGCTGGTGATCACCCTCAACCACCGGGACACCTGGGGCGGCGTCGCCTGGAACACCCCCGACCACGTGGCCGTCGGCCGGGCCACGCTCGACGCGGCGGGCGACGCGGGCAACCGGTGGATTTTCCCGGAGCTGGCCGAGCGCGGCCTGAAACCCTGGAACGGCGTCCGCTGGGTCGCGGTCGCCGGCTGCAGCGCCCCGACGCACGCCGTGGACGCCACGCCCGGCATGGAGCGCGCGGTGCGCTCGCTGCTCGAACACCGCGCGTACATCGAGGCGTTGACGGACGAGGACCCGGAGACGTACGTGCGGAACTTCCTGACCGGATACGCCGGGAGCACGGGGGAGCGGTTCGGGGGCCGGCCCGCCGTGGCGTTCGAGCTGTTCACCCGCTGAGGCCCCATGGACTCCGGCCGCCGCGGCCGGTCCGCCCGGCAGGGTGGTCGGCGGGTGACGCCGGGCCGGTCATTAGGCTGAGGGGATGCACGATCATCCCGGCGGCCTCGCCGACCTGCGCGGAGACTGCGCCAACTGCTTCGGCCTGTGCTGTGTGGCCCTGCCCTTCGCCGCCTCGGCGGACTTCGCGCTCGACAAGGGCGCCGGCACGCCCTGCCCCCACCTGCGGGGCGACCACCGCTGCGGCATCCACGGCGCGTTGCGGCGCGAGGGCTTCACCGGCTGCACGGTCTACGACTGCTTCGGCGCCGGACAGCGGGTCTCGCAGGTCACCTTCGGCGGACAGGACTGGCGCACCGGCTCCCGGGAGCACGCCCGGCGGATGTTCGACGTGTTCCCCGTCGTACGGCAGTTGCACGAGCTGCTCCGGTACCTCACCGAGGCCCTCGCCCTGCCCGCCGCCCGCCCCGTCCAGGCCGAGCTGCGCCGTTCCCTCGAGGACACCGAACGGCTGGCGCGGCGCGGTCCGGAGGAACTCGCCGCACTGGACGTCGCCGCCCACCGTCAGCAGGTCGACGTCCTGCTCCTGAAGGCCGGCGAGCTGGCCCGGGCGGGCACGCGGGGCCGGAAGAAGGCCGCCGGGGTGCGGACCTGGTGGGGGCCCGGCTCAAGGGCGCCGATTTGCGCGGCGCGAACCTGCGCGGTGCCTGTCTCATCGCGGCCGACCTGACCGGCGCGGATCTGCGCGGCGCGGAGCTGATCGGCACGGACCTGCGCGACGCCGACCTCACGGACGCCGATCTGACCGGTGCGTTCTTCCTGACCCAGCCTCAGCTCGACGCGGCCCGGGGAACGGACGGAACCCGGCTGCCGGAGTCGGTGTCCCGGCCCCGGCGCTGGACCGCCCTTCACTGACGCACAGGAAAGCCCGCGGGCACTCCTGGTTGGCGTGCGCCCGGATCTCCGATAGGTTAGGTGAGCCTTACCTAATTAGGAGGAACTGGGATGGGTGACAGCCAAGCCTGGACGGCCGCGCCCGCCGCGGCGGAACAGGCCCGATCGGTGCTCGCCACCTCGTGGTCGTGCGCGGTGACCGCGGAGGGCGTGCGCGAGGAACTCGTCGGCACGCACACCGTGGAGGGGGACGGCCGGATCCTCCTGCACGTGCCGGACGACAGCGCCCTGCTCGCGGCCACCATCTGCGCGCCCCGCGGCGAGCCGTCCGCCGTCCTGGAGTTCGCCGACGTCGCACCCGTTCCGATGCGCAACCGCATCCGGGCCCGGCTCTGGCTGGCCGGATGGTTCACCCTCGAGAAGGGCCACCTCGCCTTCCGGGCCACCCGGGTGGTGCTGCGCCGGCCGTCCGGCGCGCTGGTGATCGACCTCGACGAGTTCGCCGCCGCCGCGCCCGACCCGCTGGCCACCGCCGAGGCACGGCTGCTCACCCACCTGGCCGAGGCCCACCCCGACGCGGTCGAGCGGCTCACCCGGCTCGTCGAACCCGGCAGCCTGCACGGCGTGGTGCGCGTCCAGCCGCTCGCGGTCGACCGGCACGGACTGACGCTGCGTATCGAACGGCGCCGCGCCCACGGCGACGTACGGCTGGCCTTCCACACGCCCGCCGACGGCGTCGCCCAGCTCACCGAACGCATGCACGTGCTGCTCGCGCAGGCGAGTGCCGCCTCCTGCCCCTGCGCGCTACAGCGGCAGCGCGCAGACGGCGACGGGTGAGGCGAACGGCTCGCCGGCCAGGCGCAGTTCGCCGCTCTCGGCGTCCACGTGGAAGACGCTGACGCTGCCGGACCGCTGGTTCGCCGCGAACAGCAGCCGTCCGTCCGGCGAGAGGGCGATCTGCCGGGGGAAGTCGCCCGCGACGGGCACCGTGCCGAGCAGCCGCAGCCGGGCGCCGTCGGCCTCCACCGCGTAGCGGGCCAGGCTGTTGTGGCCCCGGTTGGCGAGATACGCGTACGAGCCGTCGGTGGTCACCAGGAGCTGCGCCGGGTAATGGGTGCCCGGGCCCGTCCCGGTGGGCTGCGGCTCGCCGATCGTCAGACGCCCGGTCGCCGGGTCGTACGCGCACACGGCGACGGTGTTGTCGACCTCGTTGGCCAGATAGGCGTGCCGGCCGCCGGGGTGGAAGGTGAGATGGCGCGGACCCGCGCCCGGCCGGGTGTGCGCCCGCGCGACCTCGCGCAGCGTGCCCTTCCGCTGGTCGAGGCGGTAGGTGTAGACGGTGTCCGTGCCGAGGTCGACGGCGAGGACGTGGCGGCCGTCCGGGCTCGCCGCGAACTGGTGGGCGTGCGGGCCCTCCTGCCCGGGTCCCGGCGCCGGGGTGAAGTGCGCGACCAGGTCGGTGCGCTCGCCGAGCGCGCCCGACGCGCCGATCGGGTGCACGGCGACGCTGCCGGAGGTGTAGTTGGCGCTGAGCAGCCAGCGACCGCTCGGGTGCACGGACAGATGGCAGGGGGCCGCGCCTCCCGTGCCCCGGCTGCCGAGGATCTTGCGGTCGGCCAGCCGCACGGCGGTCACGGCGCCGTCCTCGCGCTCGCTCACGGCGTACAACGTGCGGCCGTCGGGGTGCACCGCCAGATACGACGGGTCGGCCACGCCGGTGAGAGTGCCGGCCCCGGTCACACGGCCCGTCGCCGGATCGTAGGTCGCCAGGGCGATGCCGGTACCGCCCCCCTCGACGGAGGTGTAGGTGCCGAGGTAGAGCGGGCGGGGACCGGACGGCTCGCCCGCGGGAGTCGGTGCGCCGGGATCGGCCGACGCCTCGGGGGCCTTGGCGGCCGGCCGGGTACCGCAGGCGGCCGACGCCGACAGCGCCGTCCCCGTGACGGCGCCGACGAAGCGCCGCCTGCTCCAGCCGCCGCCGGCCCGCGCACCCCTGCTCATCTCCGCACCTCAGCTCGTCGCCCGCCCCGGGACCCGTCGACGGTCCCGGACGTGACAGCCACCTTGGCGCGGATCACCCGTCCTGTGCAACGCGGCAACAGACGTTGCCGGACGCACGGCAGCGGCCGCGGACCACCGGACGCGCGGCAGCCGCGGGCTACCAGTCGCCGTCCGTGACCGGCCAGCCCGGCGCGAGGGGCTTCACCTGCGGCGGCGTGGGCTCCTGCCAGGGCTCGTGGTCGTCACCGAGCCAGTCACCGACGGGCTTGACGGCCGACAGCGTGTCCGGGGCGGCGAGATCCTGAGCGTCCTGGTCGTAGTAGTCGAACCAGGGCAGACCCGCGCGCGTGTACGCCGCCCGGTCCACGGGCGACGGCGGGGGAGCCTCGCCGGTGATCCGGCGCCACTCCGGCGGCGTCACCAGGTGGACGAAGACCCGCCCGGCCGGCCCCTGGGCCCAGTCCGTGAGCGGCCGGTCGTCCCGGTAGACCTCCTGGCGCATCGAGCCACCGACGCCGAGTCCCATCGCGGCGGCGGCCCGGGGCGGACCTCCGGGGCGGGCCGCCCCCGGAGTCGCCATCGGCGCGGGCGGGGCCCCGAAGTCGAGGCCGCCGGGGACTGGGGGCATCGCCGGGGGCCGCAGCGCCCTGCTCCGCTGCTCCTCGCGCCAGGCGGCCAGCGCCGCGTCGTTCAGCGGGAACGACTGCAGCTGCACGCCGCCCCAGACCTCCTCGCCCGTGACCTGCCCCTCCACGGTCGCGCCGAGGCCCAGCGGCACCGCCACGAACTGGCGCACGGTGCCCTTGCCGGAGTTGATGCCGTCCAGCCACGGCTGACGCGGCAGCACGACGTAGTTCTGCGGGTCCCGGGCGAGCCGGTCGCTCCACGGCCGGCCCGAGACCGCGCACACCTTGCCCGCACCGACCTGGAGGGCCGCCGGCTCGGCCGTACCCGCGAAGCTGAGCCACATCGCCTCGCGCAGATACACCGGCAGCATCACGCCACCGCGCGCCCGCCACTGCTCGGGCACCGTGTCCGCGTAGTCGGCGACCCGCCGGACGGGGAACTCGCCGAGGCCGGGCGGCAGGGGGTGGGTGCCCGTCTCCGGCAGCCGCAGCGTGCGGATGAAGCGCACCGCCACACCGCCCGGCAGCCGCAGGGTGTTTCCGTCGATCCATACCGCGGTGTTGCTCATCCGCACGCCCCCTCGCGACCGGCGCCGGCTTCGCCCCGGCGCTCTCTCACCGAGAACGCCTGCCGGCCCCGGTGCGGTTCCGCCACAGCTGCTCCTGAACGCCCAGCCGCTCGCGCACCCGGGTCAGCCGCGGCATGCGCTCGCGCTGCTCACGGGTGTGGCGGTCGAGTTCCTCCAGCAGCCGGCGCGAGCGGTGCTCGGTGTCCAGTTCGTCGAGGATGCGGTTGACCTCGGTGAGCACGGCGCCGTACAGCTGCCACTCGCGCGCGTCCCGCCTGACCTCCCCCAGCAGCAGCTGGGCCAGCTTGTCGCGGGTGGCCGCGGCCGCGTGCAGCTCCGCGGCGAGCCGGTCCTCCGCCGACTCGGCGCTCGCGCTGACGCTGGTGGTGACCAGCACCGCGAAGCTCACCACGGCGTCGCCGATCTCGGACAGCAACTGCTCCACGACGGAGCCGGTCTCGTCCTCGAACAGGGGCTCGGGATCGCGCGCCTTCGCCAGGTCCGTGAGCGTGCGCGCCAGGACCCGCAGCACCACCGTGCAGATCTCCAGGGTGTCCAGGCCCGTGCGCAGGACCACCCGGTTCAGCAGCCCCTCCCGTACCCGCGGATTCAACCGCAGGCTGTCCTCGGCCTGGCGCAGCGCGGCGTCCACCCGCACGATGTCGTGGTCGAGCCGGCGCGCCTCGTGCAGGCGCTCGGCCGCGTACTCGACGGGCGTGCGGCCTCCGGCCTCCTCGCCGACCCGCAGCATCAACTGCCGCATCCGACGGGCCAGCCCTTCGATGGACTCGCCCGCCTCGCCCACCCACACAGGCGGCGCCAGCAGCAGGTTGCAGGAGAGGCCGACGACCGCGCCGATCAGCGTCTCGACGATCCGCGCCCAGGCGGTGTCCCCGACGCTGGTGACGCCGAGCACCAGCATCGCGCTGATCGCCACCTCGGGTACGTACTCGTCGACCCGGACCAGGTGCCCGACGGCCAGCGCGGCCAGGATCACCAGGGCGAGGCTCCACCAGGTCAGGCCCACCAGCAGACTGAACGCGATGGCGACGAGCACGCCCGCCACCACGGAGTTCACGCGGCGGACGCCGTTGGTGAGGGTGGCGTACAGGGTCACCTGGACGACCAGCAACGCGGTCAGCGGCGCTGTCAGCGGGGCGGCCTCGGGACTCAGGCGCAGGGCGATGACGTACGCGATGGTGGCCGCGAACGTCGAGCGCAGCGTCTGGACGACCACGGGGTCACGTACCCACTTCGTCAGGCGCGCACGGTACGCCGACCAGTTTCGTTCGACTCGCATCCCTTGGCCTGTTCCCCGTCACCTGGGGCATCGAACGTATCGCCGGTATCGGCCAGTGCAGTGCAGTACCAGCCGGTGTCGTCCGGCCGTGGCTGAACACCCCGGTCCGCGCCCGTGCTCGGGCCGGTCGGCCGGGAGGCCTCAGGCGGACAGCTTGTCGAGGAAGGCGTACAGATTGCCCGTCGTCCGGGCGATCTGTTCCTCCAGAGTGAGGCTCTCCTCGAAGCGCGCGCCCGATTCGGAGATCTTCTTCCCGCGGACGTAGAGGGAGCAGGCGAGGTCGGTGCACATGTACACGCCGACGGAGTTGCCCTCGCGGCCCGCCGCTCCCGCCTTGCGCGCGGTCATCAGGGAGACGCCGCCCCTGGGGTGCGCGGTCAGGCAGAGGGAGCACAGACTCCGGTGCAGATAGCCGCGCCGCGGCGGAGGGAAGCGCAGGGTGACCCCGGTGAGCCGCCCCTCCCGCTCGGCCACGAGACAACTGCGGTCGGGCGCCCCGGGATCCCGCCAGCCCAGGAAGTCCAGGTCGTCCCAGGGCAGGTCGGCGAGATCACGCGGCACGGCCAGGCGTTTGGCCTCTCCCTTCGAGCAGTTGACGAAGGAGTCGCGGATCTCCCGCTCGGTGAGCGGCTGCATGGGGAGCCTCCTGGGGCGTTGCCGGGCGCGGCGGTCGTCGGTGCGCCCGCCCAAACCTAGGGTTCATAGGTTTTTGCCTACAGTAGGAAGTCGACAGGTGATGGAGCCACCGAATTTCCCCACAGGCGGAGCGAGGTGGGGAAAGCGCCGACGGCGACGGTGTAGGGGCGGCTCCGGGTGCCAGGCATTCCGTACCCTGTACCGGAAGCGCGCCCAGGTGTCGACGTGAAGCCCGCCGTAGCGGTCGCCGAGTGTCGCCCCGCTTAGCTCAGACCCTGAATTAAGGGTTGGAGTAATATCCACTCGGTGGCCCGGGCCGGTGCGGCCGGGTGGGGCAGGGTTCGGAAGGAGCCACATGGCGGGGCGGAACGGGCGCACGGTGCGTGACCTCAGGCGGGCCAACCGGACGGCCGTGCTGCAACGACTCTACTTCGACGGCCCGCTCAGCCGCTTCGAGCTGGGCCCGGCGACCGGACTGAGCTCGGGCTCCGTCAGCAACGTCGTCGCCGACCTGGTCGCCGACCAGCTGGTGGAGGAGGCCGGCAGCGTCGACTCCGACGGCGGCCGGCCGCGCACGCTGCTGCGGGTGGCGCCCGGCAGCGGCCACATGATCGGCGTCGACGTCGGCGAGACGCGGGTGCGCATCGAGTTGTTCGACCTCACCCTCACCGAACTCGCCCGCACGGAACGGCCCCTGGAGCACCAGCGGTACGACGTCGAGGTGATCGTCGGCCACATCCGCGACGGCGTCGCGGAAGTGCTGGCCGCCGCGGACGTGGCTCCCGAGCAGCTCCTCGGCGTCGGGATCGGTGTCCCCGGCATCGTCGAACGCACCCCGGACCGGGGCGCCGTGGTGCACGGCCAGACGATCGGCTGGGACGCGGTCCCGCTGGAGGCGCTGCTGCGCTCCACCTCCCGACTCCCCGAGACCGCCGCGTACTTCATCGACAACGGCGCCAAGACGCTCGGCCAGGCCGAGATGTGGTTCGGCGGCGGGCGCGGCGCCCGCAGCGCGGTCGTCGTCCTGTTCGGCTCCGGCGTGGGCGCCTGCCTGGTCACCCCCGAGGTGGACCACGGGCGGGCCGTCGAGTGGGGCCATCTGACGGTACGCGTCCGGGGACGCCGCTGCCGGTGCGGTGCGCTCGGCTGCCTGGAGGCCTACGCGGGCGCCGAGTCGCTGCTGGAGCGCTGGCGCGAGGAGGGCGGGCGACCGCCCGGGGGCACCGACGAGGAGACCGCGCTCACCGCGATGCTGGCCGCCGCCTACCCGACCGGGGGCGGTGCGGCGGACCCGGCGGCGCTGGCCGTGCTGGAGGAGACCGCCGAGTACCTGGGCGCGGGCCTGTCCGACCTGATCAACCTCTTCCAGCCGGAGCGGATCCTCATCGGCGGCTGGGCGGGCCTGCAGCTGGGCGCCGGGTTCCTGCCCGCCGTACGGCGGCACGCGGCGGCGTACGCCCTGCGGCATCCGGCCGAGAAGGTCACCATTGAGCTGGGACGGCTCGGCCCCGACGCGGTGACCGTCGGTGCGGCGATCCTGCCGCTGGCCGACTTCTTCGCTCGCGGCGGCCGCCGCCCGGACCCCGTACCGCAGGGGCCGCCGCCGGCCTGGCGCGCGGTCCTGGAGGAGCGGGCGCCGCGCTGAGCGGGCGACGTCCACGACGTGCGGTTTCGCGACCGTAGCCGGAGGTACTCGCATGCCTCGGACGCCACGAAGGGAGTACGTCGTGACCGACCACCGTCATGAGGAGCCGGGCCGCAGTCCCGAGCCCGTACCGCGTGACCTGCCCGACCAGCAGGCGGTCCCGGACGAAGAAGATCCTTGGGAGGTGTCCCCGGCCGAGGAGGCCGAGGACACCGAGGGTGCACAGGGCGTCGAACGGGACGAGGCCCCCGCCGACGTCCCGGACGTGGACGAGGCGGGCTCGGGCCGGCAGGGTGCCCCCCGGTCGGCCACGGTCCACCCCGAGCACCCGGGGCCGGACGAGTCCCCCGACTGACCGGCCGGCCTTCGGGGACTCAGCCCACCTTCCGCGCGCGCAGCGGCTCCGTCTCCGCCCCCGCTCCCTGCTGGAGGCCCTGAAGGAACTCGGTGATCACCTCGGTCGCCGTGCGCGTCGGGCTCCAGCCCAGTTCGGTGTGCGCGCGCGTGCAGTCCATCAGCGGCAGCCGCAGCACGGCGTCGAAGAGGTGCGGTGAGGCCGGCAGCAGGTGCAACCCCCACGCGGCGGCGATCGCCGAGCGGGCCGCGGTCCTCGGCAGCCGGACCGGTCGGCTGCCGAGCAGCTCGCCCAGCAGTTCGGCGTCGACCGGCGGATCGGCCGCGAGGTTGAAGGCGCCCCGCACGTCCGAGTCCACCGCGAGCCGGTACGCCCTGGCCGCGTCGTCGGTGTGCAGCGCCTGCACCCGCAGTCCCGGGACGTCCGGCAGGAACGGCAGCAGCTCGGGACGCGCCAGCGGTCCCGGCAGGAACCTGCCGCCGAAGATCCGCCGCTGCTCGCTCGCCGACTCCCGCTTGAACAGGAACGCCGGCCGCATCCGCACCACGCGGACGCCGGGATGGTCGCGTTCGAAGATGTCGAGGGTGCGTTCCAGATAGGCCTTCTCCCGGCAGTACGCGGCGTCCGGCCAGCCGTGCGTCGGCCAGGACTCGTCCACCGCCCGATCCTTGGGCCCCGGTGAGTACGCGCCCACCGAGGAGGCGTGGACGAGCGTCGGCACGCCCGCGGCGGCGACCGCGTCGAACACCTGGATGCTGCCCAGCACGTTGGTGCGCCAGGTGATCGCCGGATCGTGCGTCGGCTGGAAGGCCCAGGCCAGATGGATCACCGCGTCGGCCCCGAGGAACTCCTTGACGAGGTCGGCCTGTTCGGACGCCACGTCCACCGCCGCCCAGTCGGTCTTCGGCGGCGACCACTCGGGCAGCCGCCGCGCCAGGCCGCGTACCGACCCGACCCGCGGATCCTCGGACAGGAGACGCACCACGCTGGTACCCACGTTGCCGGTGGCGCCCGTGATCACGATCCTGCTGCCCGCTTCGCTGCTCACGTTCGGCTCCTCTCGGGCGTGCTCCTGAGGTGGAGGGCACCGAGTACCCGGCAGCGGCGGCTCGCACGCGTACGGAGCGGACCTCGAGCCCGCGTACCGGAAGACCCCTGCCGCGGGCAGGAGAAAGCCCCGGCCGGACGGGGGATTCCGGTCGGGGCGGCACTGGGGTGGGCGCGGATGGCGGTCGCCTCTCGGCGAAGGGCTCCACAGGGCTTCAGCCGAACGATCGTCCCTGTGGGCGAAAGGTGAGGCCCGGGGACACTGTCCCATCCGCACCCACGAGTTGTTCAACAGGCAACCGTCCTCGGGTGTTCCGTCGCTCGCCGCACAGCGCGGTGATGTACGTCACTCACCGGTCGGGTTCAGCTCGGGCAGGGACGCCAGCAGATGAGCGGGGTCGTCGAAGACGGCGTCGGCGCCCGCCTCCTCCAGGTCGGCCCGCGGAATCCCGCCGCACAGCACCCCCACGCACCGCACCCCGGCCCGGCTGCCGGCCCGCATGTCCCACACGGTGTCGCCGACGAACACGGCCCGCTCGGCCGGAACCCCGGCGAGTTCCAGGGCGTGTTCGACAGGCTCGGGCGCGGGCTTGCCCTCCTCGACGTCGTCCGCGCTTGCCGTCGCGGTGATCGCCTCGTCCGCGTCGAGCGCGCGGCGCAGCGCGGTCAGCTCCGCGCCGCCCGCCGAGGTCGCGAGGACCACGCTCCAGCCGTCGTGGTGCAGCCGGCGCAGCAGCCGTGCGGCGTCGGGCAGCGCGGGCAGCCGGTCGAAGTACTGCCCGTAGAGGACCTTGTGGGCGGTGCTCAGCTCGTCGTCCCGGTCCTTGTCCCGGTCGTCACCGAGCAGGTGCGCGATCAGGTCCGACGAACCCAGGCCCACCGCCCGGTGGATGGCGTGCATCGGGACGTGGTGGCCCGCCTGCCGGAAGGCCTCCCACCAGGTCGCGACATGCAGATGGTTGGTGTCGACGAGCGTTCCGTCGACGTCGAACACGGCGGCGCGATCCATGGCGGTCCTTCCGCTCCCTTCCTCGTCGGGCCCAGGGCCCTCAGGGCCTCATCGGCCCACGTCAGCCCCAGTGACCGGCGTCTGCGTTCGGTCAGCCGTATCGGCTCTCGTCAGTCACTCGAGTACCACGAGCACGGGCGGCCAAGCAGACATCGGGTCTCATCCCACCCCGGCCGGTACGCGACCCTCGCGTGTCCAGGCCAGCAGTTCGTCGGCCGACCAGGCGGTCACGACTCGTTCCGCGGGCACGCCGCACTCCTCCGCGCGGGCACAGCCGTTGATCTGCCAGTCCAGCTGCCCCGGCGCGTGCGCGTCGGTGTCGATCGAGAAGAGCACGCCCGCCGCCAGCGCCTGCCGCAGCAGCCGGCGGGGCGGGTCGAGCCGCTCGGGGCGGCTGTTGATTTCCACGGCCGTGCCGGACTCGGCGCACGCGGCGAACACCTCGTCCGCGTCGAACGCCGACTCCGGCCGCCCTCGCCCGGTCACCAGCCGTCCGGTGCAGTGGCCGAGGATGTCGGCGTGCGGATCGCGCACGGCCCGCACCATGCGGCGGGTCATCGAGCGGGCGTCCATGCGCAACTTGGAGTGCACGGAGACCACCACGACGTCCAGCCGGGCGAGCAGCCGGGGGTCCTGGTCCAGCGAGCCGTCCTCCAGGATGTCGCACTCGATGCCGGTGAGCAGCCGGAACGGCGCCCACGTCTCGTTGAGGGCGGCCACCACGTCCAGTTGCTCGCGCAGCCGCTCCGCCGACAGCCCGCGCGCCACCGTCAGCCTGGGGGAGTGGTCGGTGAGCGCGGTCCACTCGTGGCCGAGCCCCGCGGCCGCGCGCCCCATCTCGTCGATGGGGCTGCCGCCGTCCGACCAGTCGGAGTGCACATGGCAGTCCCCGCGCAGCCGGGCCAGCAACCGCTCCCCGCCCCGCACCGGCCGCTCCCGCCCGGCCTCGTCCTCCAGCTGCGTCAGGTAGCCCGGCACCTGCCCGGCCAGCGCCTCCCGCACCACCTGCGCCGTCTTCGGCCCGATGCCTTTGAGGGACTCCAGCGAACCCGCCGCCACGCGCGCCCGCAGTTCGTCCTCGGGCAGGTCGGCGACCACACGTGCGGCGGTGCGGAAGGCGCGGACGCGGTACGTCGGCGCCAGCGACCGCTCCAGCAGGAAGGCGATCCGGCCCAGTGCCTCGACGGGATCCATCGCCACCTCCTCGAAAGTCACCCTCCAGGGTTCCCCAGCCACAGGGGGGCCGCACGGCGAGCTTCGATGCCGCGGCGGGGTCCGAGTGCCGGGTTCCGGGCCGGGCGGTGCCGTGCGGGAAGGCCGGTGGCGGGGCCGTGCCTCGGCGGCGGGACGGTTTGTCCGGTACGCGTCGGGGTACTGCGATGCCTCGTCCTGTACGTCGTCCAGCCGGAGGCCTTCATGACCGCCCCCACCGCACCCCACCCCGAGGTCGCCCTGATCACCGGCGCCGACTCCGGCATCGGACGCGCCACCGCCGTCCGGCTGGCCGAGGCGGGGCTGGACGTCGGCATCACCTGGCACAGCGACGAGAAGGGCGCCGAGGAGACCGCCGAGGAGGTGCGGGCCACGGGCCGGCGGGCGGCCGTCGCCCGGATGGATCTCACGCGGCTGCCCGAGGCCGCGGACACCGTCGACGAGCTGTGCGAGACGCTCGGCCGGCTGGACGTCCTGGTCAACAACGCCGGAACGGGCACGGCCACCCCCTTCCTCGACCTCGAGCTCAGCACGGTGCGCGAGGTCCTCGACGTCGATCTCGTCGGCCCGTTCCTGTGCGGTCAGCGGGCGGCGCGGCACATGATCCGGCAGGGCGACGGGGGCCGGATCGTGAACGTGACGTCGGTGCACGAGCACCAGCCGCGGGTGGGCGCCGCGCCGTACTGCGCCGCCAAGGGCGGCCTCGGCCTGCTCACCCAGGTCATGGCCCTGGAGCTCGCCGAGCACGGCATCACCGTCAACGCCGTCGCCCCCGGCGAGATCGCCACACCGATGACCGGGCATGAGGACACGGACGTGCGCACCGAACGGCGCCCCGGCGTGCCGCTCGGCCGGCCGGGCGACGCGCGCGAGGTCGCCGCCGTGATCGCCTTCCTCGTCGGCCCGGACGCCTCGTACGTCACCGGCGCCTCCTGGAGCGTCGACGGCGGCATGCTCCGCATGGGCCCGCAGGCGGGCTCCCACCTGACCACGGACGACTGGCGGCGCCCCTGAAGCCCTTGCGGGCCCCCGGGCGCCGCCCCGGCCGCCGCGGGGGGCGGTGATGGCCGGATCCGCTCTACGCTCTATGTCATGACCGAAATCGCGAGCCCCTACATCTCCCACCCGCGGATCATGGTGCTCGGCGTCCAGCCCGGCAGTCCGCCCTTCCGCATCGTGGAGATCGACGGTGAGGTGGTCGGTGCGGCGCGGGCCCTCACCGACGTCCTGGAGACCGCCGCAGCCTTCGGCATCACGGTCCACGACCTGGACGACCCGGACGTGGTGCGCTGGGTCGGCGGCGACAAGTTCACCTGGACCCCGCGCAGGCGTTGATCACCCGACGGTCCACTTCTGGTTCGCGCCGCCCGTGCAGGTCCAGATCTGCAGCCGCGTGCCATTGGCCGCGTTGTTGCCGGTGACGTCCAGGCACTTGTCGGCCTGGGGGTTGACGATGTCCCGCGCCGCCGTGACGACCCACCTCTGGGCGGCGGTGCCGTTGCAGTCCCACAGCTGGACGGCCGTCCCGTCCGCCGTGCCGCCGCCCGCGACGTCCAGGCACTTGCCGAGCGCCCGGATCGTCCCGTCCGGGCCGACGGTCCAGCGCTGCGCGGCGGTGCCGTTGCAGTCGTAGAGCTGGACGGGGGTGCCGTTGGCGGAGTCGGCCCCGGCGACGTCCACGCACTTGCCGGCCAGTCCCCTGATCGCGACGCCGGTCGCCGAGTCGCTCGTGGTCACCGACACGTGGTCCACCAGGAGCTGCTGGGGGAAGACGGTGGACCCGTCCGGGTCGCCCGGCCAGTAGCCGCCGACCGCCAGGTTCAGGATCAGGAAGAAGGGCTTGTTGAACACCCAGGCCCGCCCGCCGAGGTCGGCGGGTGTCCGGCGCTGGTACACGGTGCCGTCCACGGACCAGGTGATGGAGTCGGGCGCCCAGTCGACGGCGAAGGTGTGGAAGCCGTCCGCGAAGGCCTGCCCGTTCGGCAGCGTGTACGCCGCGCCGATGCCGCCGGAGCCGGAGTAGCCCGGACCGTGGATCGTGCCGTGCACCGTGGACGGCTCGAAACCGACGTTCTCCATGACGTCGATCTCGCCCGAGTTCGGCCAGCCGACCTGCCCGAGGTCGTTGCCGAGCATCCAGAACGCCGGCCACATGCCCTGCCCGCGCGGGATCTTCATCCGGGCCTCGACGTGCCCGTACTGCGCGGTGAACTTCCCGGCGGTGTTGAGCCGCGCCGAGGTGTACTCGCAACGGCCGTACCAGCACTGGTAGTTCGCCGGGTTCTCCCGCCGGGCGGTGATGACCAGACGGCCCTGGCCGTCGAGCGCGGCGTTGTTGGTGCCGGACGTGTAGTACTGCCGCTCGTGGTTGTTGACGTTGTCGCCGGTCTCGATCTGCCACTTCGAGGAGTCGACCGCCGCGCCGGCGGGGCCGTCGAAGGTGTCGGAGAACGTGACGGCCTGGACGGCGGCCGGCTCCGCCCGCGTGTCGGCCGGCTCCGCCTGGGCGGGCGCGGCGACGGCGGCGGAGGCGAGCAGTGCGGCGGACAGCGCGCCGAGCAGGCATCTGCGGAGCAGTCGTGGGGAAGCCACGGCCTTCCCTTCCGTACGGCGCTCCGCGCACGGGAGCGCCGACTGAGGTGGGGGGTGAAGGACTCCCCTTGATTCAAGAGATGAGGTAAGAGTCCGTCAATACCTTGGACTGGACCAGGACTCCGGCCGTCAGTGCCGCGCGTGCACCGTCCGCCCGAGCCGGCGCCCCACCAGCAGATACCCGGCCAGCGCACCCGTCGTGTTGAGGATGACGTCGTCGATGTCGAAGGCGCGGCCCGTGATCATCGCCCCCTGTGCCAGCTCCACCGTCAGCATCACGACCGCGGTGAGCAGTGCTACCCGGAGGATTCCCCGTGAGCGGGGCGCGAGTACCGGTACCAGCACACCGAAGGGCACCCCGAGCAGCAGGTTGCCGCCGATCTGCTTCACCGCGTCGCGCAGTTGCGGCTGGTCCAGATAGGCCCGCAGGGAGTCGCCCGGACGCAGGTTGCTGTGCGTCAGCGCCTCGGACGCGGGGGAGGGCTGCAGGGTCAGCCGGGCCAGCACCACGGCGAACGCCACCATGAAGGCGAAGGCGCACGCCATGGCCAGCGCCCGGCCGATCAGGGAGGACAGCGGCCGCCGCTCCCTCGGCTCCCGCCGCGCGGCGGGCTTCGACCTGGCGGCGCGCCTCGACTCGCCCGCGGACTTCGGCCCGGCGCCGAACCTCCACCGGGTGGAGGGCTTCTCCTTGGCTCCGGGCTTGCCCTTGGCTCCGGGCCTCCACCTGGCGCCGGGCTTCCACCACGCGGAAGACCTCGCGGATCCGTCGGCGGGCCGCGGACGCGACAGAACACGGGACAGCAGGGCTGCACGGGCCACTCGGTCCTCCTCCAGAGTTCAACTTGCCTGCGCCTAAAGGCGGTTACCCCCGGATACGGCAGAGATGCGGTGCGGATTCGTCGACGCGTGGCGACCCGGGAAGCCCGCGGACACGGCTGCCCGACGACCCGGCGTAGACGCCCTCGCGGTGGCCGTGGGGCCGGCCTCGTGGGCCGCGCCCGGTGCGCTGTGGCCGGCCCTGGTCACCGCGATCGACGCGCTGCAGCTCGCCGTGGCACCGCCGCGACCGTGGCCGCTCCGGCGGCGCGCGCCGCGTGAGTACCGGACGGCGAACGGCCGGCCGTCGTGGCGGCCATGACGCGGGCGGGGACCGGCGGCGACGGTGGGCCGCCGCCGACGTGGGCGGCTGCGCCGTCGCCCCGTGCCGCCCGGCGTCCTCGCCGCGTCGTCAGGTTCCGTACGTGACCTTGACCTCCTTGAAGCCGAGGGACCCCAGGAGTCCTTCGAGCATGTCGGTGGTGTTGCTCTCCGCGCGCGCGGTGAGCTCGCTCTCCTTCGCCGCGTCCCGGATGTGGCGCACCGCGAGCTGCTGCACGGCCTGTTCGCCGTTGGGGTTGTCCGAGAACAGGTCGCCGAGCCGGTCGAGCAGCCCGCGCTGCTTGGAGACGGCGTAGGAGCGGTCGGGGTCGAGGGCCGGCTCGCCGAGTGCCGCGTGCGGCAGTCGCAGCGTTGCGGACGTGCGGTCCTCGTCGACCGTCACGTCGTCCTCGCCGACCTTGCCGAGGTCGACGTAGGCGTCGACGGTGCCCGCCCCGACGTACAGGGTGCGGGTGCCGCGGACGGCGTCGGGCAGGTACTTGGCGTCCTTCTCCAGGTCCACGACGACCTGGAAGTTGCCGGAGGCGGCGTCGTAACGGCTGATGTCCTGGATGGACTTGAGCAGGGCCGGCCCCGAACGGTCGTGCGTCTCCGTGCCGAACAGGTCCTTCAGGCCCGGCAGTACGCTCAGCCGGATCCCGGCGAACAGCACGACGAGCACCAGGACGACGGCGCTCAGCGCCTTCGCCCAGCCGGGCATGCGCCGGGGGAGGCGCTTCGTGGAAGTCGTCATTCGACGGTCCTCCTTCCTGCTCTCCTCCATGCCCGCCAAACTCCGCGGCAGTCCCGTCGGTTGACCGATGTACGACCGTTGCGGGTGCCGGAGGGGAGACGGGGGAGCGCGCCGGCGTGCCGGGGCTCAGACCGAGGGCGTCCGGGGCTGCCGCAGGGCCTCGTCCAGCGTGGGCAGCGGCGGCAGCACCCTGTGCAGCCCGGTGACCCGCAGGACGCGCAGGGTCATCGGGTGGGCGCACACCAGGTGCAGCCGCCCGTCGTGGTCGGCCACCCGGCTGCGCGCCCGGTACAGCAGCCGCAGTCCGGAGCAGTCGAAGAACTCGACCGGGCTGAGGTCGATCACGATGCGGGCCCCGGGCCGCGCCGTCACGTCGTCCAGATGGGGGAGGATCTCCGCCGCCGCGGCGATGTCGATCTCCCCGCGGAACTCCAGGACGGTGTGGCCCTGCTCCCGGTGGACCCGCAGATGCCGGGTGGGCGGCGCGGCGTTCCGTTCCACCTCGACCACCCCTCCCACCGGCACCCGTGGGCCCCAACTACGGGACCCACTCTGCAAGTTACCCCCGATGGGAAGCATTCCAGCATGTTCGATTGACATATGTCTTCGAAATGCGACCGAGTTTCTTCGCGACGTGAGCGAAGTGCGACGACGAGGGCGGGCCGGGGCCATCCCTCGGGCGGGGGTCAGTCGGCGAGCAGCACCAGCTTCCCCGTGGTCCGGCCGGTGCCGCCGATCTCGTGCGCCTTGGCCGCCTCGGCCAGGGGGAAGGTCCCCGCGATCGTCGGGCGCAGCCGGCCGTCCTCGACCAGCCCGGCGATCTCCTGCATGCCGTGGTGGTCGGCGTCGACGAGCATCCGGACGGCCCGTACGCCGAGCCGCGCGGCCTCCGTGAAGAAGTCGTCCGACCCGACCGGCAGGATCGACACCACGATGCCGCCCGGACGCAGTACGCGCAGCGAGCGCACGGAGTGGTCGCCGCCGATGGTGTCCAGCACGACGTCGACGTCCTGCACGGCCTGCTCGAAGTCGGTCGCGCGGTAGTCGACCGGCTCGTCCACGCCGATCTCGCGCAGGAAGTCGTGCTTGCCCGCGCTCGCCGTGCCGATCACGTACGCGCCGCGGGCCTTGGCGATCTGCACCGCCACGTGCCCGACGCCGCCCGCAGCGGCGTGGATCAGCACCCGCCGGCCCGGTCGCAGGTCCGCCCGTTCGACCAGCGCCTGCCACGCGGTCAGGGAGACCAGCGGCAGCGCGCCCGCCTGCGTGTGGTCGATCCCGGCGGGCTTGGCGACGAGGGCGCGGGCCGGGGCGATGACGTACTCCGCGTGCGAGCCGTGGCCGAAGGGGTAGGGCAGCATGCCGAAGACCTCGTCACCGGGCTGGAAGAGGGCCACGCCGATGCCGGTCTCCTCGACGACGCCGGAGACGTCCCAGCCGAGGGTGAAGGGCGGCTCGCCGAGGAAGCCGCCGGTGGCGCGGTGCTTCCAGTCGGTGGGGTTGACGCCGGCGGCCCGCACCCGGACCAGCACCTCGTTCGGCCGGGGCCTCGGCCGCGGGACCTGGACTTCCTTGAGTACCTCGGGGCCGCCGAGGACGTCCTGACGGATGGCTCGCATGGTGTTCACATCGCTCATGGTGGCCCAGCCTGCCCGGGTCCGCGCGCTCGGAAAATGGCACGATTGCCAAGCTTCGATAGGATCGTGCCATGCAGCGTGCGGAACCGGAACGGGTCGTCGTCCTGGCCCTCGACGGCGTCTATCCCTTCGAACTGGGCATCCCGAGCCGGATCCTCGGCGCGGCCGACGGCCGGTACGAGGTGGTGACGTGCAGCGCCGACGGCGGACCGGTGCGTACCAACGCCGACTTCTCGGTCACCGTGGAGCACGGTCCCGAGGCCCTGGCCACGGCCGGCACGGTGGTCGTCGCGGCCGTGGCGCCGGAGTTCCTCATCGGCGGCGTCCCGGACGAGGTGCGGGCCGCGCTCGCCCGGATCCGGCCCGGCACCCGCATCGTCTCGATCTGCACCGGCGCGTTCGTGCTGGCCGCCGCGGGCCTGCTGGACGGCCGCAGGGCGACCACGCACTGGCAGCTGGCCGACTGGTTCCGGGAGTTGTACCCGCACATCGACCTCGACCCCGACGTGCTCTTCGTCGACGACGACCCGGTCCTCACCTCCGCCGGGGCCGCCTCCGGCGTCGACGTCTGCCTGCATCTCGTGCGCAAGGACCACGGCCACCGGCTCGCCAACGCGGTCGCGCGGCGCTGTGTGGTGCCGCCCTTCCGGGACGGCGGCCAGGCCCAGTACATCGAGCAGCCCGTGCCCGAGGCCGGCGCCGCTAGCACGGCCGCCACCCGCGCCTGGGCCCTGGAGCGCCTCGGCGAGCCGCTGACCCTGTCCGACCTCGCCGGACACGCCCGGATGAGCCTGCGCACCTTCGCCCGCCGCTTCCACGACGAGGTGGGCGTCAGCCCCGGCCGCTGGCTCATCCAGCAGCGCGTCGCCCGCGCCCGGCACCTGCTGGAGTCCAGCGACCTCACCGTCGACCGCATCGCCGGCCAGGTCGGCTTCGCCACGGGCGCGTCCCTGCGCCAGCACCTGCACGCCGCCATCGGCGTCTCACCGCAGGCGTACCGCCGTACGTTCCAGAGCGCGCGCTGAGCGAACGTTCCGGACGGCCGCGGCGTCGGAGGAGCGACGGACGCACGGAGCAGAGGGGGGCACATGCGCAGAGGGCGGCGGACGGCGGCGGTGACGGTGCTGGTGGCGGCGACGGCGGCGGGGTGCGCCGCGGACCCCGCCGGCCGGGAGGACCTGGTGATCACGGGCACACCCCCCGCGCGGCCCTACGACGGCCCCCTGCACATCCCGGCGCGGGCCACCGGCGAACACACCGAACAGGCCGTGCACCTGGAGGCGGGCGCGGCGGCCCGGGCGCTGGAGTGCGACGGGCCGATCCACACGGGCGGGCCGAGCGGCGGCTGGAGCCGGGACGACGGGGGCGCCACGCCGGAAGAGGGCCTGGCGGCCCACTTCGCGCTGGAACAGCCCGAGGTACCGGACCACGGCTACCGCGTGGAACGCCGTGAGGGCGACCGCGTCCTGTACTCCTTCGACGTGGGCGGCAGGACCAAGGTCGCGGTCGTGGTCGCCAAGGACCGCCCCGACTCGCCGGGTTGGGGCCCGGAGACAAGCGCCGTCTGTGACCCGGCCGAACTCCCCGCGTCCTTCACCGACACCCAGCCCTACGACATCTGGACCGACGCCCGCGGTCACCGCGTGCCCTTCGCGGAGCTGCACACCATCGAGGGCGACGCCCACTGCGACTGGCAGTCGGTCACCTTCCTGCAGACCCCCCGGGGCACCTACGCCCGCGATCCCGAGGGCGCACTGCCCGCCACCGCGCTTATCGCCCCCTACGTCGCGGACACCCGCCTGCCCGCCGAGGCACGCGACACCGGCCGCCACGACGGAGAACGCCACCTGTGGCTGACCGGCGACACGTCGGCCGTGTACGTGCGCACACCGGGTGGCGTGGAGTCCTGGCCGCGAGTGACACCGGGGCTGGGCTGCAAGTGAACCGCCGACGCGTCGGTGCACGGCTCGTCGGCGGCGCGCGGGGTCACCGCACTGGAAACTTGAGCTGCCTGCGCTCCCACCGCCCGTCAGACGCACGGCAGGTGAGGATGCGCCCCGGAGCGCGGAGGGTGCCCGCAGGCGCCTGAATCCGGCGGGCCGGGATATCCGCAAGGACAGGGCGGCGGGACAGCACCGTCCCCTGCCCCTTGACCCTTCGGAGGAGACATGTCAGAGGTGACCGCGGGCGTCATGGTGCTCGACTGCGCCGAGCCCGAGAAGCTCGCCGTGTTCTACAAGGAGCTGATGGGGGCGGAGGAGACCGACGCGACCGCCAACCGCGTGGAGATCAGGAGTCCCGACGGCACTCGCCTGGCCTTCCGGCGCGACGTCAACGCCACCCCGCCGAGCTGGCCGCGCCCCGAGAACTCCCTGCAGGTGCACCTGGAGTTCGTGGTGACGGACATGGACGCGGCCGAACGCAGGATCGTCTCGCTGGGCGGGCGCCCCGTGGACACGAAGGACTCCGCCGGGCCGTTCGAGGAACGCGGCTACGCCGACCCGGCGGGTCACTCCTTCACCCTGCGTCGTGCCCTGCCCACGGCGCCGAAGCAGGGCTGAACAGGGCCGGGATCAGTCCCGGCCGCCCTTTTGCGTCGCCGGCCACACACCGGTAGAACGCTCGATGGCCTTGGCGCCACCGCGGTCCACGGCGCTGCGCACGGCGGCGAAGATGGCGCCCTGGACCGCCGCGGCCAGCAGGACCTCGCCCCAGCCGCGGTCCGGGTCCAGCGCGTCCGGTGCGTCCTCCTCGTGCCGGATGGCCATCCACGTCTTGCGGAAGGCCATACCGGCCAGCCACCCGCCGGCCCACCCGAGCACCCATCCGACGGGCTGGTAGGCGAGGGGCAGCTTCTGCTTCTTCTTTTTCTTGGCCACCTGGGTCTCCTCACATTCGCGATGTGGACGTACGAGATGGGGACGTGAAAGACGGGAAGCGGGGTCAGGGCCGGCCGGTCGCCGGGACCTCCTCACCGGGGCGCACCGGCCCCGGCGGGGTGCCGTCCCCGAACGGGCGCCCGCCGAGCTGCTCGCGGTGATGCGGCGTCAGCCAGCCCGTGAGGTCCGGGCCGAGCGGCACGATGCCGGTCGGGTTGATGCCCGTGTGCACCTGGTAGTAGTGCCGCTTGATGTGGTCGAAGTCGACCGTGTCCCCGAAGCCGGGCGTCTGGAACAGGTCGCGAGCGTAGGCCCAGAGCACCTCGTTCTCCGTGAGCTTCCATCGGTTGCACTTGAAGTGGCCGTGATAGACCGCGTCGAAACGCACCAGTGTGGTGAACAGCCGGATGTCCGCCTCGGTGATCGTGTCGCCGACCAGATAGCGCTGCCGGGCCAGCCGCGGCGTCAGCAGCTCCAGCCGCCGGAAGACGTCCGCGCAGGCGGCCTCGTACTCCGCCTGCCCGGTGGCGAAACCGGCCCGGTACACGCCGTTGTTGACGTCCTCGTAGATCCTCGCCATCACCTCGTCGATCTCGTCCCGCAGCTTGTCCGGGTACAGGTCCGGCGCGTCGTCCCGGTGCAGGGTGGTCCACTCGGTGGCGAAGTCCAGGGTGATCTGCTGGTAGTCGTTGGTGACCAGCTGTCCGGTGGGTACGTCGACGACGGCCGGCACGCTGACACCGCCCGGGTAGCCGGTCTCGCGCTGGTCGTAGGCCTCGCCGAGGAAGCGGATGCCGAGCACGGGGTCACGGCCGTCCGGGTCGAGGGTGAAGCGCCAGCTGCGGTCGTCCTGGACCGGGTCGGCGACGGCCATCGACACGGCCGCCTCCAGCCCCAGCAGCCGGCGTGAGATCACCGCCCGGCTCGCCCACGGACAGGCACGGCTGACGACCAGACGGTAACGCGCGGCCGCCACCGGCCAGCCGTCCCGGCCGTCCGCCGTGATCCGGTCCGCGAAGTGGCTGCGGGACCGCCGGAACGGCTTTTGGCCGTACGCGCTGTTGCCGGCGCCCTTCCCGTCTCCCTGGCCGCTCATGGCCTCTCTCCTCCCTGCCGTGGGCAATGCTGCGGATCGAGTTCCCCGAGTTCCCCCGTTTCCGCCACCGGCACGGTGTGATCCGCTGCGACGGGGGCAAGCGGCGGTGGTGAGCGGGACATCGACGGAATCATCGAAGGACGGAGACGACCACCGGGCCGAGGCCCGCAGGAGGAGTTCGGATCCCAGGAACGATCCCCCGACCGACCGGCGGGCCGACGCCCCGGCCGACCGCGAGACCGTCCCCCTGACCGACGACGGGACCGACGGCAGAACCGACACCGCGACCGACCACCAGGCCGACCGTAAGACCCGCGTCACCGTGCTGGTCGCGCTCGCGGCGAACCTGGTGATCGCGGTCGCCAAGGCGATCGGCGGCGTGGTCGCCGGGTCGCCCGCGCTGCTGTCGGAGGCGGCGCACTCCGTGGCCGACAGCCTGAACGAGGTCTTCCTGCTGGCCGCCCTGCGCCGCAGCCGCCGCCCCGCCGACCGGCGGCACCCCTTCGGCTACGGCAAGGAGCGGTTCTTCTGGTCGCTGCTGGCGGCCGTCGGGATCTTCGTCATGGGCGGCTGCTTTTCCGTCCTCCAGGGCGTCGAGGCCCTCACCAAGGGCACCGAGGAGAGCTTCGGCGGCTATGTGGCCGGCATGGTGGTCCTCGGGGTCGCCTTCCTCGCCGAGGGAGCGTCCCTGCTGCGCGCCCTGCACCAACTGCGCGAGCAGGGCGTCGCCGACGGCCTGCGCGACCCCGCCCTGCGCACCGTCGTGGCCGAGGACGGCACCGCGGTGCTCGGCGTGACCCTGGCCCTCACCGGCATGGCGCTGCACATGGCCACCGGCGAGGTGGTGTGGGAGGCGTCCGCCTCGCTCGCCATCGGCGCGCTGCTGGTGTACGTCGCCTACCACCTCGGCAAGGACGCCCGCGCCCAGCTGATCGGTGAGGCGGCGGACCCGGAGGCGAGCGGCAGGATCCGTTCGCTGCTCCGGGCGCAGCCCGAGATAGACAGCGTGGAGGCGCTGTTCACGATGAAGACCGGCGTCGACTCCGCGCTGGTGGCGGCCCGCGTCGACCTGGTGCCCGGCCTGGACAGCGAGCGGGTCGAGGAGGTCGCCGTACGCATCAAGCGGTCGATCGCCCGGACCGTGCCCGAGGCGCGCCAGATCTTCCTCGACGTGACCGACCGGCCCGCCCAGGAGGCACGGGAAAGCCCCGCCGCGACGGGGGAACGCGGCGGGGCCTGACGTACGGGTGCCCGGCACCCGCGCCTCCATGCACCCCGGTCCCGTAAATCACCGAGCGAGCCGGAAGCCCCCGGTCGGCGACGGTGCCGGCGCCCACGAGGGCCGGCTCAGCCCGCGTCGAGCGGCTCCAGCACGAACACCGGGATCTCACGCTCGGTCTTCTTCTGGTAGTCGGCGTACGGCGGATACGCGGCCACGGCGCGTTCCCACCACCGCGCCTTCTCCTCGCCGGTGACCTCCCGGGCCGTCATGTCCCGCTTGGCCGGGCCGTCCTGGAGCTCCACGTGCGGATCGGCCTTGACGTTGTGGTACCAGACCGGGTGCTTGGGCGCCCCGCCCAGCGACGCCACGACGGCGTAACGCCCCTCGTGCTCGACCCGCATCAGCGGCGTCTTGCGGATCTTGCCGCTGCGCGCGCCCCGGGTCGTCAGCACGACGACGGGCAATCCGGTGTCCAGCAGCGTCGTTCCCCGAGTACCGCCGGAGCTCTCGTACAACTCCACCTGCTCACGCACCCATTGCGTCGGACTGGGCTCGTACTCGCCCTCAAGTGGCATGGCAACCGTCCCCTCTGCGTACCGAAGTCGCTCCTTCACGGAGCCCCAACACTGACAAACGCGGGATTCATCCACCCCGGCCGACACTCCGGTCACCCCGATTACCTCGGGCGTCATCGCTCCGGCCGCGCGCCGGCGGCACAGTCGGACACCCACCCCGCCGGCCGCCGCCCGAAGGCGCGGCGACGCCGCCGCCCACTACCGCGAGCCGGCCGCCCACCACGTCCCCGGCACCGCGGACACCATCGAGCGCGTTCTCGTCGACGGCCCCGACGGCGTCGTGCTCGGCGGGATCCGCCAGAGGGCCCGCCCCACCGGACGCTCCTACCGCGCCCGGGGCGCGCCGCACCGCACCGTCGAGGACGGCCGGATCGTCCGCCACCACGTGCACGAGGACAGCCTGGCGGTGGCCCGGGCCCTCACGGAGAGCTGAGTCCGTCGAGCACCGCCGGCTCCAGCCGCCGCAGCCGCTCCGGGGCGGCGACGACCTCGTACGCGCCGATCCGGTCGCCCTCGACGGTGACCGTGAGGGCGAGCAGCAGCCGTCCGCGCGGGGCGACGACGATGCCGACACGGCCGTCGAGGAGGGCGGTGGCCGCGTACCGGGACCGCTCGCGCAGCCGCACCGTCCCCTCGGCCACCGCCCGGGCGCCCCGCAGCTCGGGAGCGACCCCGGGCGGCAGGACGGCGGGGTCGGCCCGGCGCACCACGTCCGGGGCCAGCACGTCCAGCAGCGCGGCGATGTCGCCACCCCGCGCGGCGGCCAGGAACGCCTCGACGACCCGCCGGTGCCGGTCCACCTCGGCGGCGGGCAGCGCCGGCGTGCCCCGCACCTTCTGCCGGGCGCGGCTGGCCAGCTTCTTCGCTGCCGGCCGCGAACGGCCGACGACGCGGGCGACGTCCTCGAAGGGCACGGCGAACAGGTCGTGCAGGACGAACGCGACCCGCTCGGCCGGCCCCAGCGTGTCCAGCACGACCAGCAGCGCCCGTCCCACCGAGTCGACGAGCACCGCCTCGTCCTCGGGCACGTCGCCGTCGCCGTCGGCCTCCCGGCCGTACGGCTCCTCGCGCCGGGCCGTGCGCGCCCGCAGCATGTCGAGGCAGATCCGGGACACGACCGTGGTCAGCCAGGCCGCGAGGTTGCCGATGCCGTCGCCGTCGGCGCGGCTCAGCCGCAGCCAGGCCTCCTGGACGGCGTCGTCCGCCTCGTCGGGCGAGCCCAGCATCCGGTACGCGACCGCCCGCAAGCGCCCCCGCTCCGCCTCGAAGCGCGCCGCCAGCTCCTCCCGGCCGCCCATGGGTCACCTCTCTTCGGCCGCTCCGCTCCGTCACCTTCCCGACGAACCGGCCCCGGCCGAGGTGACATCCGAGGCCAGCAGCAGCCGCGCCCCTTCACGCGCCTGCGCGGCGGGCTCCGTGCTCCCCGTGATCCCGGCGGTGACCATGGCGCCCTCCGCCAGCAGGAACAGCGGCCCGGTGAGCGCGGCGGGCAGCCCGGCGTCGGCCACCAGACCGGCGACGTAGTCGTGGAAGTGCTTCTTGTGCGCCCGCACCTGCCCGGCCACCAGGTCGGAGACGGCGCCCAGTTCGCCGAACGCGTTGATCCAGGCGCAGCCGCGGAAGTCGTCCTCGCCGAACCACTCCGCCAGCCAGTCGTAGACGGCCAGAATCCGCTCCCGGGGCTCCTCGCGGGTCGCCACGTACGCGGCGAGCCGCCCCCGCCAGCGCAGGTCGCGCCGCTCCAGGTACGCCTCGACCAGCTGCTCCTTCGCCGGGAACAGCTGGTACAGCCGCTTCAGCGAGACCCCGGAGGCGCCGCGCACGTCGTCCATGCCGACGCTGCGCACGCCCTGCCCGTAGAACAGCCGCTCCGCGGCGTCCAGCACCCGCTCCCGGGCGACTTCGCTGTCCATGGGGCGACCACTCCCTTGACGTGAGAACGAGCGTTCTCCTACGGTAGCAGTTACGGGGAGAACGCGCGTTCTCCACTGCCGGCCCCGATCGCCGAGGAGCCCTCATGACCACCCGCCCGCCCCTGCCGCCCTTCACCCGCGAGACCGCCGCCCAGAAGGTGCAGGCCGCCGAGGACGCCTGGAACACCCGTGACCCCCACCGGGTGGCGCTCGCCTACTCCGAGGACTCGGTCTGGCGCAACCGCGACGCCTTCCTCACCGGCCGCGACCGGATCGTGGAGTTCCTCACCGCGAAGTGGCGCCGCGAGCAGGAGTACGCCCTGCGCAAGGACCTGTGGGCGTTCGACGGCAACCGCATCGCGGTCCGCTTCCAGTACGAGTGCCGGGACGCCGACGGCCAGTGGTGGCGGTCCTACGGCAACGAGCTGTGGGAGTTCGACGACGACGGCCTGATGACCCGGCGCGAGGCGAGCATCAACGACGTGCCCATCGAGGAGAGCGAGCGCCGCATCCACGGTCCCCGGCCGGAGGCCGAGAGGGGCTGGTCCTTCCCGGTTCAGTAGGGTTCCCGGATGACCGAACAGGACGGCAAGCCCTTCCTCTACGTCGTCGTCTGCGCCGCCGGGGTCGCCGCGGACGTCGGCGTGCTGATCGGCGCCGCGCGCGAGCGCGACTGGGAGGTGGGCGTCATCGCGACGCCCGTCGCCATGGGCGGCTTCTTCGACGCCGCCGCCGTTGAGGCCCTGACCGGCCGCCCCGTCCGCTCCGCGTGGCGCACGCCGGGCGAGGCACGCCCGTTCCCGCCGCCGGACGCCGTGGTGGTGGCGCCGGCCACCTTCAACACCGTCAACAAGTGGGCGGCCGGCCTGGCCGACACCCTCGCCGTCGCCACCCTCTGCGAGGCGTACGGCCTCGGTGTGCCCGTCGCGGTCCTGCCGTGCGTCGCCGACGCGCTGGCCGCCCATCCCGCCTACCACGACAGCCTGACACGGCTGCGGGGGATGGGCGTGCGCTTCGGCGAGCCGTACTCCGGCGAGGAGGATCGCGCCGCGTTCCGCTGGGAGCGCGCCCTGGACCTGCTCGACCGCTGAGCGCGCCTCGGGCGCGCGCCGCACCCCGGTTGGAGTACGCGCGAAGACGTACGCTCGCCTCGCCATCCCACTCCGACGGCAGGAGCAGCAACGATGCAGTACGTGAAGCTCGGTTCCACGGGCCTGGACGTCTCGCGGATCTGTCTGGGCTGCATGACCTACGGCCTTCCCGACCGGGGCAGGCACGAGTGGACCCTCGACGAGGAGGCGTCACGCCCGTTGATCCGGCAGGCGCTGGAGGCCGGGATCACCTTCTTCGACACGGCCAATGTCTACTCGGACGGCACCAGCGAGGAGATCGTCGGCAAGGCGCTCAGGGACTTCGCCCGCCGTGACGAGATCGTGCTCGCGACGAAGGTGCACGGCCGGATGCGGCCCGGCCCCAACGGCGGCGGGCTCTCCCGCAAGGCGATCATGACCGAGATCGACCACAGCCTCAGCCGGCTCGGCACCGACTACGTCGACCTCTACCAGATCCACCGCTGGGACCCCGACACGCCGATCGAGGAGACGATGGAGGCGCTGCACGACCTGGTCAAGGCGGGCAAGGTGCGCTACCTCGGGGCGAGTTCTATGTACGCGTGGCAGTTCTCCAAGGCGCAGTACACGGCCCGGCTGAACGGCTGGACCCGGTTCGTGTCCATGCAGAACCACTACAACCTCCTCTACCGCGAGGAGGAGCGCGAGATGCTGCCGCTCTGCGCGGACCAGGGCGTCGGCGTACTGCCGTGGAGCCCGCTCGCCCGCGGTCGTCTCACCCGGGACTGGGACACCACCACCGAGCGCAGCGCGCAGGACGACTTCGGCAGCCGTCTCTACCCGGAGGGCGACCGCACCATCGTCGAGGCCGTCACCCGGATCGCGCACGACCGGGGCGTGCCGCGGGCGCAGGTCGCCCTCGCCTGGCTGCTGCACCAGGACACGGTGACGGCCCCGATCATTGGCGCCGCGAAGCCGCACCACGTCGACGACGCGGTGGCCGCCGTCGAACTGGAGCTCACCGACAAGGAGATCGAGGAGCTGGAGCGGCCCTACACCGCGCACGCCGTCTCGGGGCACTGAGGCTCAGTGCGGGCCCGGCGGCGGGAACTCCGTGCCGCACGGGCCCGCGCCCTCGCTCTCCGGCAGTGGCACCCGGTCGCCGTTCATCGTCAGCGTGCGGTAGTAGCCGCCGATGCGTTCGGCGGAGCAGCCGACGTAGTGGCCGATGAACGAGCGGCGGAAGCGGTCCGGGGAGCGGTTCGGCCCCGAGCCGTGCACCAGGCTGCCGTTGAAGAACAGGACGTCACCCGGCCGCATGTCGACCGGCACCGGCGTCAGCCCGGGCGGCGGCGGCACGTACTCCCGGGCGAAGGACACCCGCTCGTCCGCCTCCTCCGGGCAGAAGACGTCCATCCGGTGCGTGCCCGGCACGACCTCCAGCCCGCCGTTCTCCCGGTCGATCACGTCGCAGGCCACCCAGGCCGCCAGGCACGTGCCCGGCTCGACCCGCAGATAGAAGTTGTCCTGGTGCAGCGCCTGCCCCCGGGCGCCCGGCGGCTTGAAGTAGAACATGCTCTGCGCGGCCAGCACCTCCTCGCCGAGCAGCACCTCCAGCACGGTCCGCAGTCGCGCGTCCAGCAGGAACCGCAGTGCCAGGTCGTCGATCTCGTGGGGGTGCATGACCCTCGGGTGGGCGGCGAGCGGATCGTCGCCGTCCCGCGGCTCGAAGTGCCCCGGCACGGGCCCCGCCGCGTGCAGCGCCGTGAACCGCGCGCACAGACGGTCGATCTCGTCCTGCCCGAACAGCCCTTCGAGGACCGTGAAACCGTCCTCCTGGAACCGTGCGAGCCCTTCCCGGGTGAGGATGGGGCGACCGGCGGCGCCGATGTCCGTGGCTGTCATGCGTCCACTCCTCGGTGAGGTGTCCTCGTCGCACCACGCTAGGCCGGAACGCCTCGCCGGAGGAGGCCCCGCGCGCCCCCGGCGACCCGTCACCGCTGCCCGTCCCGGCGACGGTCGGCCACGGCGACCGGTGTCCGGGTCGCCCACCGCCCGCTCACCGGGGCTGGGCCACTCGGGTGACACGGGGCCGGGTCCGGTCGACAGGCACCCGGTACCCGGCGACCGATGCGGCAGTGAAAGGCACGGGGCGACCCACGACCGGTCCCGCCGCCCTCACTCCTCCTCGAACAGCGCCATTTCCGCCCAGATCGTCTTGCCCTCGGGCGTGTGCCGGCTGCCCCAGCGCTGGGTGAGCTGGGCGACCAGCAGCAGGCCGCGTCCGCCCTCGTCCCAGGTCTTGGCGCGCCGCAGGTGCGGGGCGGTGTGGCTGGCGTCGGACACCTCGCAGATCATGGTGGCCGCGTCGTGGATCAGCCGGAGCCGGATGGGCGGGGCGCCGTACCGGATGGCGTTGGTGACCAGCTCGCTGACCACCAGCTCGGTGGTGAAGGATGCCTCCCCCAGCCCCCAGGTGCCGAGCTGGTCGACGACCTGCTTGCGCACGGGGGCGACCAGCGCCGGATCGGCCGGGATGTCCCAGGTGGCCACCTGGGAGGCGGGCAGTCCCCGGGTACGGGCCAGGAGCAGGGCCACGTCGTCGCGGGCGCCACCGGCCGGCAGCAGCTGATGCAGGATCCCGTCGCAGCTCTCGTCCAGGGAGGCGGCGGGGCACGACACGGCGTCCCGCAGCAGCCGCAGTCCGACGCCCACGTCGGGGGCATGCCCCTGGATCAGCCCGTCGGTGTAGAACGTCAGGACGGTTCCCTCGGGCAGATACAGGTCGGCCGCCTCGAACGGCAGCCCGCCCAGCCCGAGCGGAGGTCCGGCGGGCAGCTGGACCTCCTCGGCCGTACCGCCCGGCCGCACCATCAGCGGCGACGGATGCCCGGCCCGGGCGAGCGTGCAGCGCTGGGACACCGGGTCGTACACGGCGTACAGACAGGTCGCGCCCACTTCCCCGGGGCTGCCGTCCGCGCCGGCCTCCTCGGAGAGCCGTACGACCAGGTCGTCGAGGTGGGTGAGCAGCTCGTCGGGGGCGAGGTCGATGTCGGCGAGGGTGCGCACGGCGGTGCGCAGCCGCCCCATGGTGGCCGAGGCCTGGATCCCGTGGCCGACCACGTCACCGACGACCATCGCGACCCGCATCCCGGACAGCGGGATCACGTCGAACCAGTCGCCACCCACCCCGGACCGCGCCGCCGGGAGATAGCGGGAGCACGCCTGGACGGCGGCCGTGCTCGGCAGCGACCGCGGGAGCAGGCTGCGCTGCAGGGCGAGGGCGGTCTCGCGCTCGCGGGTGTAGCGGCGGGCGTTGTCGATGCAGACGGCGGCCCGTGCCGTGATCTCCTCGGCGAGCAGCCGGTCGTCCGGCGTGAACGGGTCGGGCCGCCGGAAACGGGTGAGGACGGCGACGCCCAGCGTCCTGCCCCGGGCCACGATCGGCACCGACATCGCGGAGTGGACGCCGTACGTGCGGGCCCACTCCCTGCGGGTGTCGTCCCAGCCCAGGGAGTGGGCGAGGGAGCCCGACCGGAGGTCCGCGAGGGTCGTCCGGCCGGTCAGCAGGGACGCGCCCTGGGGCGAGTCGGCGGGGTAGACGTCCCGCCGGCCCGTCCACATCGTCGCGTCGACGCCCGGGTCGACCGACTGGTGGGCCGCACGGCGCAGCATGACGGGCTCGGTCGGCGGACCGGCCAGGAGTTCGGGCTCGCCCCCGGGGTCCCACGGGTCGAGCAGATCGACGCCGGCGAAGTCGGCGAGTCCGGGCACACAGACGTCCGCCAGCTCCTGCGCCGTGCGGTTGACGTCGAGGCTCTCGCCGATCCGGACGCTCGCCTCGTTGACCAGCTGGAGCCGCTCCTGGGCCAGGTGCTGCTCGGTGAAGTCGTGCACCGTGAGGCACACCCCGCACACCCGCCCCGCCGGGTCGGTGATCGGGGCCATCCGGCCCAACCAGGCGTTCGTCCTGCCGGTCTCGCCGATCGGCACGTAGGTGCGGGAGTTGTGTCCCCGGCCGCTGGTCAGCACCTGGTGCAGCTGCCGCTCGATGTCCTCGGTCTGGAGCCGGCCGCTGATCTCGGTCACGCGCAGCCCTCTCAGCCGCTCCCCGGGCAGCCCGATCACCGAGGCCAGCGCGTCGTTCATCCGGTACAGCCGGAGCCGGTCGTCGTAGATCGCGGTGGCGCAGGGGGACTGGATGAGGTGGGCCCGGTCCAGCGGGTCGTCGGCCGGCCGCTCGCGGTCGGCCTCCAGCGGAGTGACGACGAGCCAGCCCTCGTCGCCGTCCGGCGCCGGCCGCCGGTGGGCGAGCAGCCAGACGGACACCGTACGGCCGTCGCGGTGGCGCAAAGTGAGCGTTCCGTCCCAGCGGGCTCCTCCGGCGGTGGGCGCCGCGCCCTCGACCAGCCGCACGGCGGGCCGGCCCACGACCTCGTCGGCCGTCCAGCCCAGCAGCCGCCGGGCCCCCTCGCCCCACTCGGTCACCCGGCCCTCGGCGTCGATGGCGGCCCGGGCCGTAGCGGCCTCGTCGAACGGGTACTCCGGGGTCATCGTCGTCACTCCATCGCGCATACGCACAGTGAACAGCCGAGTCGCTTCGGTTCCAGCCTAGTGCTTCGCGGTCCGGTGCGAACCCGGCCGCCGGGCGCCGCTCGGCACATCCGTCAAGCGGTGGAATCGGCCGATGTGGCACGCGGACCGCAGGGACCTCTCCACACCGTGGACGAGCGCGTATGGCACAGCGTCAGAAATCCTCGAATCGCGACCAGTTGTGCGCACGCGTGACCGTCCCGACCCTCTCTTCGCCGAACCCCGCGCCGCACGCCCCGCGCCCCCACGGCCGGCGGTTCGCGGCGCGGGCGCTCGCGGCGGCCCGCAAGGCCTGGGCGGCGGCGCTCGCGCACCCCGCGAGGTACGCCGACCCGGACGACGGCATCGGCGGTGGGGCCTACCCCGACAGCGACGCGACCGACGAGTTCTCCTGGGCGGCGGCCGAGCTGTACCCGGCCACCGGTGAGCGGCAGTTCGAGCGGCATGTGCCCACCTCACCCCTGCACACCGCCGACATCTTCGGCCCGCTCGGCTTCGACTGGGCCCGCACGGCCGCCGCGGGCCGCCTCGACCACGCGACCGTGCCCGACCGACTCCCGGGCCGGGACACGGCCGCCAGGTCGGCGCGCAGAACCAGCACAGCCGCTGCTACGCCCGCCGGCTCGACCCCGACCTGCCGAACCCGCCGCGGGGCAGTCCTGGTCGACGACCGGGGAACGAGGGCCGGGAATGAGGCCCGGGAACGAGGGCACCGGGACTGAGGTCCGCCGACCGGTCCGGAAGTGACAACGGGGGCGCTCAATGTGACGCACCTCTCGCCCATTCTGAGCGCCCCCTGTTCGCCCGGTACCGTCTCCTGACCCCTCTGAGCTGGGGGTATTTACGAGTAAGTACCCTGGCGGTACCGTGAACGCATGCCAGCCCTCAACGTGGAGTTCAGTGATCGTGAGCTCGAGGACCTGCGGCAGATCGCCAAGGAGCGCGGTACGTCGATGAAGGCCCTCGTGCGGGAGGCGGCCGCGGCCGACATCGCCCGGCACCGGGCGCTGCAGGAGGGCGCCGAGGCCTTCCGTCGGTTCTTCACCGCCCACGCGGACGAGTTCGCGGCCGCCTTCCCCGACGACGAGCAGCCCGCCGGCGGCGAAGGACGGGCCGCCTGAGCGATGGCATCCGCCCTGCACATCGACGTGCCCTGGCTGCTGCAGCGGCACGAGGAGGTCCTGCCGGACCAGCCGACGATCAACGACTTCTCCGCGCTGGTGGCCGCCGTCGCCCGGCACCGTGTCGACCCGCCCCGCCTCGGCGTCGACTCCGACCCCGCCTGGCGGGCCGCCGCCCTGCTGCACACGCTCGCCCTGCTGAGGCCCCTGCCCTCGGCCAACGCCCGTTTCGCCTGCGCGACCGCCGTGGCCTACATGTTCGTCAGCGGCGTCGGCATCGACCCGCCCTACGGCGCCCTCGTGGACCTCGCCCGGGACCTGATCGACGGCAAGACGGACGTGTACGGGGCGGCGGACCGGCTGCGGTCCTGGCAGATCTGACCGGCGCCCGTTCTCGAGGAGGCGCCGTGGCCGCAGCGGCGTGCCCGGCCTTCACGTGCGGGAGTTTCCCGCGGGGCGCTCGAAAAGGCGAATGACGAGCGACTGGCCGTTGTCGTGGCCCAAATCAACTTTCTGTCAGTGGTGCTGAGCTTCCTCAAGCGCCTTGTTGGCCCAGAGTGAGCTGTGCAAAGGTGAACCCCCGGCGGGGGGCGCAATGGCCGGGCTCACGCGCACAATTAACGCCCCTCGCGCCCCCGTCAAAAAGGTACGCACCATCCGGGCCTCCTTTTTCGGCGGACAGAAATCTCGTGTCACCTTGCGTGGGAAGGAATCCGCTCAGTGCCCACCCCCCACCCCCCTCGACCTCCTTACCCGCCGCCCGGCGGTGATCCGGGTGAGTCCGACGCCGCCCTCGCCGCCCGGCTGACAGGAGCCCCAGACGTCGAAGTCGCCCACGCGACCGCCCTGCTGACCGCCCGGCACTGGCAGCCGGTACACGACTACGCGGTCATCTGCCTCGCCTCCTCGGGAAGCGTCGCCTCCATGGTCACCGCGGCGGCCTTCCACCAGGTCTTCGACCGGCTCACCCTGGGCGAACAGGGCGACGCGCTGCGGCCGCGCCTGCTGGTGACCGTGCGGGACGTCGTCCGGCTGTGGTCGGCCGAGGAGCGCATAGCCGCGGCGCTTCCGGCGTTGCTGAAACCGGCCGGCGGGCGCGGTATGCGCGCCGCCAAGTCGATGACCCCGGAAAACCGCAAGCTGGCCGAGCGCGCATTCGCGGGCCTTCCCGCAGC
Source organism: Streptomyces chromofuscus (assembly GCF_015160875.1). Lineage (NCBI taxonomy): Bacteria > Bacillati > Actinomycetota > Actinomycetes > Kitasatosporales > Streptomycetaceae > Streptomyces > Streptomyces chromofuscus. The sequence goes on from NZ_CP063374.1 coordinate 7,380,551, forward strand.
GGCACGGTGTCTGCTGTGGCACACCGAGGTCGAGGCGGAGCCGATCACGTTCCCCGCCGGTCTGCTCGGCATGGACGCCGGGATGGCGACGGCCGTCCTGGAACAGGCCCGGGACAAATTCCGGGAGGGCTGCCTGCGGGCCCATCAGGAACTCGCGCCGTCCAAGGACTGCCGCTTCTACAACCGCCTCCTCGACGTCCCGATCCGCCGTGGCGGCGCCCTGCTGCCGGATGTCCAGCAGCATCTCGTCCAGTGCCGCCACTGCCGTGACGCCGCCGAACAGCTCAGCCACTTCGAGGGCGGGCTCGACGTGTTGCTGGCCGAGGCCGTGCTCGGCTGGGGCAGCCGCCGCTACCTCGACTCCCGGCCCGGCCGCACCCAGCACCGCGCGCGCACCCGCGCCGCCGCCCGGCACTCCGCCCGCGCGCGCGGCGCCGCACGCCACGGCGTCCTCGGCCGCATCCCCCGCATGGGCGGGCGCTCCTCCCGGGCACTGCGCACGGGTGCGGGCATCGCCGGCGCCGCCCTGCTGGGCACCGTCCTCGCCACCAGCCTGTCGTCCTACGACGGCGACACCGACCCCACGGCCTCCGCGGGCGCCACCGAGGGCACCAGGGCGGCGCCCGGCACCGGAACCCAGGCCCGGCCCACGGCCTCCGCCACGCCCCCCGGCACCGCCCAACTCCCCACCGCGCCGCGGGAGACCCGGCTGCGCAACGCCGCGAGCGAGCTGTGCCTCGACGTCCGCGACGGGGCCGAGGCGAGGGCCGGGGCCGTACTGGCGGTGTGTTCCTCCGAAGCCACCCAGCAGTGGTCGTACGAGAGCGACGGGCTGCTGCGCAGCGTGGCCGACCCCGGCCTGTGCCTGGACTCGCACGCGGACGCCGGTGTCGTCATCCTCGGCGCGTGCGCCGACGCCCAGGACGAGCGCGCCGACGACGTGCGCTACGACCTCACCGTCCGGGGCGAACTGCTGCCCCGCTGGGACGAGCAGCTCGCGCTCGCCTCCACCGGCGGGGAACCGGGCGCCGACATGGTGGTGAAGGTCCGCGACGGCTCGGACGCCCAGCGGTGGCTGGTCGACCCGCAGCCGGCCGAGGCGGGTTCGCTGTCGGTCGCGGAGACGGTCGACCCGTCGGCGCGGCAGGCGGGGCTGGGGGAGGGGCCCTAGGGGACTGCCGTCACACCGCGGCGGCGGGGCACGAGCGGCACCGCACCACGCCGCTGCGGTGAAGGACCACGGCGGCCTGTGCGGGCTCAGTAGACGCTCAGGCCGTACGCCGACAGCCACTCGACCACCGGTTGGTAGTAGGTGACGCCTCCCGAGCCGCAGTTCCCGCTGCTGCCGACGATGATGCCCAGAGCCGTGCCGCCCGAGAAGGCCGGACCACCGGTGTCTCCGGGCTCGGAGCAGACGGTGGACCGGAACAGTCCGTACACGGTGCCCCCGCCGTAGTTGACGGTGACGTTCACGGCCTGGATGGTCCCGCAGCGGTATCCGGTGGTCCGGCCCACATGGCAGAGCGACTGCCCGACGACGGGACTCGCCGCGCCGGTGATGTCGCGGGAACCGGCGCCGGCGCCCAGCGAGACCTCGCCGGGGTAGGCGACCGCCGTGTTGGTGTACCGGACGCTCGCGTAGTCGTCGCCCGGGAAGCTCACTCCCGCGGTGACGCCGACGGCGACCGTCAGGGCGGCGTCGGCGTACCAGGCCTGGGCGCCCTGCGCGCACCGGCCCGGCACGAGCGCGTACAGCGCGGAGCCGGAACGGGCGTTGAAGCCCACGGTGCAGCGGGCGCCGGCGCTGTAGAGGGTGTCGCCCCCGCGCACCGCGACGGCCGCCTGTGGCCCCGCCCGCTCCCCGGCATGCGCGCCCGGCCCGGCGGCGGACCAGCCGAGGAGGAGTACCAGTGCGACGACCGCCTGGACGACGGTTCGGAGGAGTCTTTCGCCCTGCATGGGACTCACGGTGACCTCCTGTGGCATGCACCGGCCATTGTGAGTCCCTCCGGCACGGATGGTCAGGCCGAAACCCGCCATCCACACGGCGCGCGGGCCACCGTCGGCTCAGTAGGCGACCGTGATCCGGCTGCGCGGATGTGCGTTGCTCTCGAGTTCGTCCATGAAAGCGACCGCGTAGTCCTCGGCGCTGATACGGCTGCGGCCCTCGGCGTCGGTCAGCAGTTGGTCGCCGCCGATCCGGAAGCTGCCCGTCCGCTCGCCGGGGGCGATCTCCGCCGCCGGGGACACGTAGGTCCAGTCGAGATCGTCGACCGTGCGGTAGAAAGCGAGGACGTCGAGGTGCGCCATCGCTTCGCCGAGGACCTCGGCGGGAAAGCCAGGCTGGTCGACCAGCGCCTCCCCGGGCGCCACCTCCAGACTGCCCGCACCGCCGACCACCACGAGCCGGGAGACGCCCGCCGTCCGTAGCGCGTCGACCACTGCGCTGTTCATGGCGAGGAAGGGCTCCCTGGGGTCGCTTCCGTCGCGCGGCGGCACCAGCGCGGACGCGACGGCGTCGTGCCCGGCGGCGAGCTCCGTGACACGGCGCGGGTCCGCCGCGTCCGCGGCGGTCGCGGTCACGTCCGGCACGGGAGCCTCGCCGGATCGGCTGACGCAGGTCACCTGGTGCCCCCGGGCGACGGCCTCGGCGGCGATACGGCTGCCGACCATGCCGGTGGCGCCCAGCAACATCACTCTCATGTACGGCTCCTTGCTGGTGACGTGACCTCAGCGGCCGGGGAACCGCTCAATCCCCCGCAGCACTCGTCCGCTGCCGTCCGGCTCGGCGAAGGGAGCGCCGCTTGCGTCGTCGTGGAAGGCTTGGCCCGGTCCGTGTCGGAGACGGGCACGGGCAGCACGAGGACGTCGAGCTTCAGGTCCACGGGGTGTCCTTGCGTGTGAGCGGTGGAGCTGTCCCTACCGTGTCCGCCGGCCGCTCAAACCGCGGCGCGCGAATGGCGGCGGCCGCACGCTCGCGTTCCCTCGCGTCGAAGCGGCCCTCGGACCGAGGTCTCCCGCGCGAGGCTGCGGGCGTGGACGTACGGTGCTGGTATGTGCGCGATACCGGACGACGGCGCTGCACAGCTCCACGGGACCCGCCGTCGTTCGCCTACCGCCACGTCGGTGGGCCGAGCCGAGTTGGACCGGCTGCTGGAGTCCGCCGTGCGTGACACGGGCGTGCATGCGGGAGCCGTCTTCCTGCTGGCGTCCGACGGGCAGGCGCTGCGGCTGGAGGTGACGGCCGGCATGCCGGTGGAGTATCTCGCGCCTTGGTTCGGGGTGGGGCTGTCGAGTCCCGTTCCGGCGGCCGAGGCGGTGCGCGAGCGACGGCTGGTCTGGCTCGGCCGGCCGCAGGAGCTCGCACGTCGATATCCGCGCACGGCGATCGCGCTGCCGTATCACTATGCGGTGGCCGCGGCGCCGATCCTCACCGGCACCACGGCCTGGGGCACGCTGCTGCTGTTCTGGCCCGGCTCCGACATCGCCGGGGCCGCCGGTCCGAGCCCCGAGCGGGTCATGGCCGCCTCCCGGCGCCTGGGGCGGTTCCTGCAGGGCGTTGCCGACACCGGGCATCCCCTCGGTCCCGGACCGCTGCCGCGCACGCTGGCGCAGCCGCCCGCCCATGAGCGGACGACGGCCGAGGCGGCGCTGGCCGCGGCAGGTCTCGTCGAACGGCTTCCGGAGGGCACCTGCTCCCTCGACTTCCAGGGCAGGTTCACGTACGTCAGCGCCACCGCTGCCGAGCTGCTCGGCGGCACCGTCCCCGATCTGATCGGCTCGCGCCCCTGGCAATCCTTGTCCTGGTGCACGGACCCGGCGTTCGAGGACCGCTATCGTGCCGCCGTCGTCAGCCGGCAGCCCGGCAGCTTCACCGCCATGCGCCCGCCGGACCGATGGCTCGCCTTCGAGCTCTACCCCGACGCCTCCGGGGTGAGCGTCCGCATCTCGCCGACCGGTCCGGGCACGGCCTCACGGGCGGCGCCCGCCGTGACGGGGGCGCTCCGGGGTGAGCCGATCTCCCTGGGCGAGGTCTACCAGGTGCTGCACCTGGCCGCCGCCCTCTCCGAAGCCGTGGGCGTGGACGATGTGGTCGATCTGGTCTCCGACGAGTTGATGGTGGCCTACAGGGCCCAGAGCGTGGCCCTGCTCGCGACCGAGGACGGCAGAATGCGAGTCCTCGGCTGCCGCGGACGCAGGCTTCGGCTCCTGGAGGTCAGCGACGGAGCGCCGCTGACCTCCCCGGCGCCCGCGGCCCGGGTCCTCGCCACGGGCATGCCGGCCTTCTTCGCCACCTTCGACGAGCTGGCCCGGGACTACCCGCCGGCTCCTCGCCAGGAGGACATGCACGCCTGGGCCTTTCTGCCACTGATCGCCTCCGGGCACCCGGTGGGCTCCTGTGTGCTCGCCTTCGACAGGCCTCACGCCTTCTCCGACAACCAGCGGGCCGTCCTCACCGCATTCGCCGGACTGATCGCGCAGGCGCTGGAGCGGGCCCGCCTGTACGACACCCGCACGAAGCTCGCGCAGACCCTGCAGGCGGCTCTGCTCCCCGACTCGCTGCCGGAGCTGCCCGGACTGGACGTGGCCGCCCGCTATCTGCCCAGCGTCCGCGGCATGGACATCGGCGGCGACTTCTTCGACCTGGTCCGGGTGGACGACACCGCCGTGGCCGCGTTCATCGGCGACGTCGAGGGCCACAACGTCGCCGCCGCCGCACTCATGGGCCGCATCCGCTACTCCGTACGCGCCCACGCCGCCGGCGGGGCCACGCCGGCACAAGCCCTCGAGCAGGCCAACCGCCGGCTGGTCGAGCTGGATCCGGGCCGCTTCGCCAGCTGCCTGTACGCCCACATCGACCTCGTGCGCCGCCGGGCCGTCCTGGCCACCGCCGGGCATCCCCCGCCGGTGTTGCGCCGTCCGGACGGGCGCACCGAGGTCCTTCCCCTGCAGCCGGGGCTGCTGCTCGGCATCGACCCCGAGGCGGACTATCCCTGCACCGAAATCCCCCTGACGCCCGGCACCGTCCTCGCCCTGTACACCGACGGACTCGTCGAGGCCGCAGGGGTCGACCTGGACGACGCCATGGCCGGGCTCGCCGCCCAACTCGCCCGGGCCCGGCCCCAGCCCATGGACAAGCTCGCCACAGCCCTGATCGACCATGCACGGCGAACCGCCCCCCGAACGGACGACATCGCCCTGCTGCTCATCATGCTCGCCACCGCGGGTAGCCCGTGAAACCACGGGGCCGGCGCCGAGCCATGGCGGCGCACCGCCGCCACAGCGAGATCCCGGCCACACCACCCTGGCCGAGCACCTACTCGGCGGCCATGTCCTCCATGAGGTCGGCCGGGCCGACGGTCGCGGGGGTGGCGTGGCCCGACAGCGCGAGCGTCAGGTCCAGTTCGGCGAGCAGGCAGCGAATCACGTGCTCCACGCCCGCCTGCCCGTCGAGCGCGAGACCGTACACGTACGGCCGTCCCACCAGGACCGCCCGCGCGCCGAGCGCGAGTGCCTTGAAGACGTCGTCCCCGGTGCGCACCCCGCTGTCGAACAGCACCGTCAGCCGGTCGCCGACCGCCGCGACCACACCGGGCAGCGCGTCGGCCGCCGCGACCGAACCGGCCACCTGGCGCCCGCCGTGGTTGGACACCACCACACCGTCCATCCCCGCGTCGACGGCCTGCCGGGCGTCGTCCGGGTGCAGCACGCCCTTCAGGACGATCGGGCCGTCCCAGTTCTCCCGCACGAACGTCAGGTCCGGCCAGGTCTTCGCGGGGTCGGCGAACATGCCGACGAAATGCATCACCGCCGCGTTCGGGTCCTCGTGCACCGGCTTGGCGAGGCCCGAGCGAAACGCCGGGTCGGAGAAGTAGTTGGCGGTGCCGACGCCGTGCAGGAACGGCAGGTACGCCTGGTCCAGGTCGCGAGGCCGCCACGCGAGCAGCGGCGTGTCCAGCGTGACGACCAGGACGCTGAACCCGGCCGCTTTCGCCCGGGTCAGGAAACTCCGGGTCACCTCGCGGTCCTTGGCCCAGTACAGCTGGAACCACCGCTCGGCGTCGCCCATCGCCTCCGCGACCTGCTCGATGGGCGTGCTGGACGCCGACGACAGCACGTACGGCACGCCCTGCGCCGCCGCCGCCCGGGCCGCGGCGCGCTCCGCGTCCGGATGCATGATCGACAGCACCCCGACCGGCGCCAGCGCCAGCGGCGCGGGCAGCCCCCGGCCCAGCACCTCGACCGACAGGTCACGCTCGTGCACGTCCCGCAGCATCCGCGGCACGATCCGGCGGCGCCGCAGCGCCGCCCGGTTGGCGCGCGCCGTGCTGCCGTCGCCGGCGCTGCCCGTGACGTAGCCCACGGGGCCGGGACCGAGCCGCCGCTCGGTGAGTTCCTCCAGCCGGGTCAGATCGGTCGGGAGCCTCGGTACCGCTCCCGTCATCCCGTTCAGATAGATCTCGTACTGGAAGTCGGCCCAGTGCTTCGCCATCGCCAGGTCCCCGCCTCTCACCGTCGAGCCGCGTCGTCCCGACGATACTGGCGAGTAAGGCCAGGTCCGTCCAGCGGTGCGTCGTCACCGACGGGCGGCCGACCGGTGCAGGACCGCCGCCGGTTCGCGCGGCGGGGAGGACATCGGCCAGTGCCCGGTGTCCATCCGCACCAGCTCCCGGCGTTCTCTCCTGCCGAGCAGTTCGCGCAGCCCGCGCGGGGTCGCTCGGCCGCGCCTGCAGGAAAGGGCCTCCCGTCGGCGGGCACCTCGGTGTCCACGAACACCACCCGGGCCAACTGGTCGCCGATCCGCTCGGCGGCCCGGCCGACCGGGACGCCCGCGGAGCTGGAGGGGGTCAAAAGGGGCTGTGCCGGGAGTGGGTCCGGAATGTTTCAGGCCGATTAACGAAGTGCCGGAATCCAGCCATCCGGCCATCCGGAGTGATCAAGAGTCGCGCGTCGAGGGGGTTGTAACGTTCGAATTCCGTGACTTCGCGCCACTGTTTGAACACGCAAGGTTACTGAAACCCGTGGGGTGGAGGTGAGTTTCGGCGGCGGACTCGGCAGACTCGCGCTCGCCGGCCGGGCACCGACCACGAACCCGCTCCGGCGACTCACGCAATCGAGCGGAAGGATGCACACAATGCGGAACCCCGCGCGCTGGGCAGCGACCATCGGCCTCACCGCCGCCACCGTCTGCGGACCCCTGACCGGAGCCGCGCACGCCGCCCCCGCCGCAACCCCGGCCTCGCTCTACGCCCCGTCGGCCCTGGTGCTCACCACGGGCCACGGCGAGAGCTCGGCCACCGTCACTCCGGAGCGCGCAGTGACACTGAGCTGCGCCCCGACGGCCTCCGGGACGCACCCGAACGCCACCACGGCCTGCGCCGACCTGCGCGCCGCGAACGGCGACCTCGGCGCCCTGGAGAGCCGGCCCGGCGTGTGGTGCACGCGCGAGTACGACCCCGTGGTCGTCCGGGTCGACGGGGTCTGGCAGGGCCAGTACGTCTCCTATGAGCGCACCTTCGCCAACGAGTGCGTGAAGAACTCGTACGGGACGAGCGTCTTCGCGTTCTGAGAGACCGGGATCGCATGGTCCCCGTGAATGCCGCGAGCGACCCGCAGCTGGGGAGTGCGGGCCGTCGTCACGGGGCCCTGGGGTCTCGACCCAGGGGTCGGCCGGGCGGAGTGGGGCCGCCCGCCGACCCCTGGGATCACTCGTCGGAGGGCCGCGCCCGGTCCCGGTGACTGGTGTCGCACCAGGGGTAGCGGCGACTGCGCCGGCAGGTGCACAGCGCGACCCGGAAACGGTCGGAGGAGACGGTCGTACCGTCCTCCAGCTCCACTTCCACCGGCCCCTCCACCAGCAGGGGGCCGCGGCGCCGGACCGTGATCCGGCGCGGGGCGTCAGACGGGGAGTTCGGCACGGACGACCACCAGCTCTTCCTTGTCCTCGGTGGCGGAGAGCAGTCCCCGCTCCCGCAGCCAGCCCTCTCGCTCCCGCAGGACGGGACCGAAGGCGATCCGGCGACGACGGGTCACGCTCGACTTCAGTCCCGCCGCGCGCAGCAGCTCCAGGGTGCGCTCGGGTCCGCTGAGGGCCGAGTGGACCGTCAGCAGGACTCCGCCCGGCCGCAGCAGGGCGGGAGCCTCCCGGCAGATCCGGTCCAGGACCAGCCGCCCGTCGTGCCCGGCGTCCCACGCCCGTGCGGTGCCGCGCGGCTCGGGATCGCCCTCCGGGGCGGGGACGTAGGGCGGGTTGGCCAGAATCAGGTCGAAGGTGCGGTCGCGCACGCGGTCGAACAGGTTCCCGTGCAGGATGCGCAGGCGCAGTCCGGACATCCAGGCGTTGACCCGGGCCGCGCCCACGGCTCGCCACGACACGTCGACGGCGGTCACCCGCATCCCGCGTCGCGCGGCGTACAGGGCCAGCGCTCCCGTGCCGGTGCCCACGTCGAGCACGTCGGAGCCGGGCGGGAGCGGCTCCTCGGCCAGGGCCTCGGCCAGCAGGGTTGTGTCTTCCTGGGGCGTGTAGACGCCGGGGGGCACCAGTGGATTCACGCCGATCCAGGTACCCCCGCAATCAGGAAATATGGGAGGTTTCGGATTCCGTGGACGTCAGGGGCGTGCGCAGCGACGACTCGCCAGCCCGCCATACGGTGAGCAGCCGCTCGGCGAGACGGTCCTCGACGTACCCGGTGGCGTCGATGCCGAAGGCGATGTCGCCGGCGAGCCGGGGTTCGTCCGCCAGCAGTCCGCCGATGACGTCGTGCCGCACGACCTGCTCGTGCACCGCGTCGGCCTCGACGTGCTCGTCGTAGAAGTGCTCGGCGGCGGGCCCGGCGCCGGTGCGGCGCATGGCCTCGGCGAGCCGCCGGGAACCCGGGGACGAGGTGACCTCCACAGCGGCGAAGTGCCCGACCAGCGCGCCCCTCAGGGAGCGGTGCAGCCCGAACAGGGACATGAGGTTCACCGTGGCGAGGGTCTCGGCGCAGGCGGCGTCCACATAGTGCCCGTACGTGGTGTCCAGGCCCAGATCGGTCATCAGGTCGGCGAACAGGCGGGCGTGGATCCGGTCGGCGCGGCCGCCGCCGAACTCGTCGAACTCCACCGCCACCATCGCGGCCTTCGCCCGGCCCCACAGCCGGGGCAGCACCCAGGCGTGCGGGTCCGCCTCCTTCAGGTGGTACAGGGAGCGCTGGGCCGCGTACTCGCGCAGCTGCCACAGCTCGCCCTTGTCGCGCAGATAGTGGCTGACGCCGGTGCCGTCGACCGGTTCGACGAGGATCTCCGCCAGGGCGTCCTCGACGCTGTCGTGGACCGGGGTGTCGGCGCGCAGGGCGGACAGGAACCGGTCCTCCAGTGCGGCGCGGGCGCCCAGCAGGGCGGGGTCCCACTCGCGGTCGTCGGGCACTCCCGCGAAGCCGCGGTAGTGCAGTTCGTAGCACAGGTAGAGGGCCAGCTGGAGGTCGCCGCCGTACGCCGCCGCGTGAGCGATCCGCTCCTTTCCGGGCAGGGGGCCCGTACCCCTCAGGTAGTCCATGATCGCGGCGGAGAGGGGGCCGCGGTCGGACGGCAGTCGTGGTTCCTGGTGGTCGTGCGTCATGCGCGACCGAGTACCCGGCTGGCACCGGGCCTGACACCCGACTGTCACCCGGCTCAACGGGTACCCCTGCACCTCATGAAGGCATTGGTGATCAACTGCACACTCAAACCGTCCCCCGAGCGGTCCAACACCGACGCCCTGGCCCGGGTCGTGGTCGGGCAGTTGGAGAAGGACGGTGTGGACGTCGAGGTACTGCGCGCCGTCGACCTGGACATCGCGCCGGGCGTGAACAGCGAGTCGATGCGCGAGGGCGACGCCTGGCCGGGCGTCCACGACAAGCTGCTGCGGTCGGAGATCCTCGTGCTCGCCTCGCCGACCTGGCTGGGCCGGCCGTCGTCCGTCGCCCAGCGGGTGCTGGAGCGGATGGACGCGATGCTGTCCGAGACCGACGACGACGAAAGGCCCGTCGCCTACAACCGGGTCGCCGGGGTGGTCGTCACCGGCAACGAGGACGGCGCCCACCACGTCATCAGCGAGATCTCGGGCGCTCTCGCCGACATCGGCTACACGATCCCCGGCCAGGCCTGGACCTACTGGCACCTCGGCCCGGGACCCGGCCCGGACTACCTCGACGAGGAACGCGGCCGCGACTGGTCGCACCGCACGGGCCGCGCGATGGCGGCCAACCTGACGGGCGTGGCCCGCGCCCTGGCCGCCCGTCCCCTGGGGGCGCCGCCCGGGTGAGGCACGCGAGAGGGCGCACCCGGGCGGCCGGTCCGCCGTCCGCTCCCGGTGAGCCGGGCGCCCGTACGCCGTGACCTCGTATTCCGGCAGGTCGCACGCTCGGCCCCCGGCGCGCTCGTGGCACCAGCCGGCACGTCACCAGCAGCGGGGCCCGTCCCGCGGTGCGCTCGGGACGGGCCCTGCCGCTGTCCGGCGCCCGGGGCGGCGGCCGGTGGTGGCCGCCCCGGGCTGCTCGTCAGTCCCCCTGGGACTGCTCCTGCGCTCCCGTGTTGGGCGTGATCGCCTCGCCGGCCTCTCCGCGGTGCCGGCGTTCCTCGGGTGACTCCTCGGTGCGCCGCTCGGCGTCCCGGATCTCGCGCAGGACCTCCTCGCCGGCCATCTCGGCGTGCTCCTCGGGGTGCTTGCCGTCCTGGCTGTGCCGGGTCACGGTGGTTCCTTTCTGCAGTCGGCGGTCAGGACGTGGCGGACGCGATCCGCAGCGGCACCGGGTCCGGCGGCGCGACGTCCTCGCTGAGCCGGGAGACCTCCGCCCACCAGGTCGCGCCCTCTTCGATGTGCCGCAGCAGCACTCCCTCGCGGATTGCCCACGGGCACACGGTCACCGTCTTCAGACCGGTCACCTTCATCGCCGTGTGCCCGATCACCGCTCCGGCGAGGCTCTGCGCGGCGCGTGGCGCGGAGATGCCCGGCAGCAACGCCCGCTCGCCGGCGGGCAGCACGGCCAGCCGGCTGATCGCCGTCCTCAGGTCGGCGCGTCTCAGCCGGCGTTCGGCGAAGGGCCCGTACCGCCCCGGCAGGGCACCGCACAGCCGGCCCAGCTGCTGGAAGGTCCGCGAGGTGACCACTGCCGAACGCGGCCCCTCCCAGCGGATCCGCGCGCCGACGTCCCGCAGTTGGTGCCGCACCTTGCGGCGCAGCGCGCGTACTTGCTCCGGCGACGGCGGATCCTGCTCCGCGAAGAACTCGTGGGTCAGCCGACCCGCGCCCAGCGGCAGCGAGGCGACGAAGTCCGGCAACCGTCCCCGTCCGAAGGCCACTTCGAGCGACCCGCCGCCGATGTCCAGCAGCGCCATGGGCCCGGACCGCCACCCCATCCAGCGTCGCGCACCGAGGAACGTCAGCTCGGCCTCCACCTCACCGGGCAGGGTGCACAGGTTCACTCCGGTCCGGGCGCGGACCGTGCGCAGCACCTCCAGCCGGTTCGGGGCGTTGCGCACCACCGCCGTGGCGAAGGCCAGCGGAACGTCCGCGCCCCACTGCGCGGACGTACGGCTCGCCGCGGCGACCGCGTCCACCAGCCGTTCGACGGCCTCCTCGGGGACCTCGCCCCCGGGCTTGACGTCCTGGGACAGCCGCAGCCGCCACTTGGCGGTGTGAACCGGCAGCGGCACCCCGCCCTCGGCATCCGCCACCACCAGCCGGACCGTGTTCGACCCCACATCCACCACGCTGATTCGCATGGCCTGGCGGGTACCCGGTTCGGACCCCCTTCAACGGCCTCAACACCCGTGCGCCGCCCGATGTGCGTCAACGCGCCGGAGGTGCCACCGTCTCCCTGCGGACGGCGCCGCATGGTCCGACCGGCCGGCCCCGCGACCGGCACGTGGGCGGCCGGTCCGCGGTGGGCCGCGCGTGGCACATGTGGATCACTCGCGCGGCGTCCGCGTCACGAACAGCGTCCAGCGCCAGTCGAGCACGTCGGTGAGGACGCCGCCGAGCAGCAGGCCCACCGCGCCGCCCGCGCCGGCGATCGCGCCGTGGACGCCGAAGGCCCGGGCCCGTTCGCGTGCCTCGGTGAACGTCGTGTTCAGCAGCGACAGCGCGGCGGGCGCCGACAGCGCGCCGAAGGGGTCGGCCTGTGCGGAGGGCAGGGCGATGTTCACGATGGTGGCGTCCAGCACCACCATCAGCTGCGCGAGGGCGACGACCGCGAGGGTCCACCAGCGCTTGGCGGGTACCGGCGCGCGGGGAGCGCTTCGAGGGACCGCACGCGGGGTCCGACGTGCCCTGGAAGGCCTTCCACCAGGGCTGCGTCGACGCGGGCGTCCCATCCGGGGCGCCGATCCCCGGACAGGGCTGACCGGTCACGCCAACTGCCGCCGCACCAGCTCGTGCAGCCGGCCGCCGGTGTCCGCCAGCAGCTGCGCCGGCGGCCCCTGCTGGGCGACCTTGCCGTCCTCCATGACGATGACGCGGTCGGCGTCGAGCACCGTCGACAGGCGGTGGGCGATGACGATGCGGGTCGCGTTGAGGGCCTTGGTGCTCTCGATGACCTTGCGCTGCGTCTCGTTGTCGAGGGCGCTGGTGGCCTCGTCGAAGAAGAGGATGCGCGGCCGGCGGATCAGCGCCTGGGCGATCATCAGCCGCTGCCGCTGGCCGCCGGAGATCGCCCCGTTGCCCGCGACGATCGTGTGCAGCCCCATCGGCATCCGCCGGATGTCCTCGGCGAGGCCCGCCATCTCGGCCGCCGCCATCGCCTCCTCCGGCGTGTACGGCTCCGTGCCGCAGATGACGTCCAGCATCGAGCCGGTGAACGGCTGCGCGTGCTGGAGCACCACGCCGCACTGCCGCCGTACGGCGGACTGGTCGAGCGCGGCCAGGTCCTGACCGTCGTACAGCACGCTGCCGGAGACCGGCTTGTCGAAGCCGATCAGCAGCCGCAGCAGCGTCGACTTGCCGCAGCCGGACGGCCCGACGACCGCGACGAACTCTCCCGGCCGCACCTCGAACGACACGTCGTCCAGGACCAGCGGTCCGTCGTCGGAGTACCGGAACGACAGCCGCCGCGCCTCCACGGCCCCGGTCAGCGGCCCCGGCCGGGTGCTCGCCGTGCGCACCTCCGGCGTCGCCCGGAGCACCGGCTTGATCTCCTCGTACAGCGGCAGCGCGGCCACCAGCGACACCAACGCGCCGGTGATCTGGGTGACCGAGGTGAGCAGCATCGTCACCGACGTGTTGAAGGCGAGGAAGTCGGCGGCGGACATCGAGCCCTTGGCCGGGCCCGCGAGCAGCATGAACATCAGCAGCGAGCACAGCGGCAGATAGATCGCGCCGAGTACCGTGGTGAGGTTCTTGATCCGGCCGAGGCGCTGCTGGAGCTCGCGGCTGCGCGCGAACTGGCCCGCCCAGGCGGCGTACGCGTAGTTCTCGGCCGCCGCGACCCGCAGCTTGGGCAGGCCGCGCAGCGTCTGGAACGCCTGGTTGTTGAGCTTGTTGGTGAGCACCGTCAGGCGTCGCTGCCAGCGCACCTGCCACAGCCCGAGGCCGAGGAAGACACCGGCGACGACGACGAGCATGCCCATGGCGGCCAGCGCCATCGGGACGCTGAACCACAGCAGCAGCCCCAGGTTCATGGCCCCGACGGTCACCGACTGGGCGACGGTGGGGCCGACTCCCGCGAGCAGCCTGCGGATCGCGCTGATGCCCATGGCCGCGCCGGCCAGCTCACCCGTGGAGCGACCGGTGAAGAATTTCGTCGGCAGCCTGAGCAGCCGGTCCCACACGGCCGGCTGGAGCGTCGCCTCGATACGGCCCTCCAGGCGCAGGATCGTCATGTTCTGCAGCAGCATGAAGGCCGCCGCGACGACACTGCTGACCATCACGGCCAGGCAGACCTGCGCGATCAGCCCCGCCTGCGCCTTAGGCACGAACTCACCCAGCACCTTGCCGGTCGCGAGGGGCACCAGGGCGCCGATCGCCACCGTCACCAGCCCGCTGAGCACCAGCCCGGTCACATCGCCGCGCGTGCCGCGCATGCAGAACCGCAGCAGTCCCAGCGGACCCAGCGGGCGTTCGGGCAGCGGCCGGTAGAACATCACCGCGCGCGGCTCGAACTCCGGCGCGTTGGCCTTCTCGATCGGCGTCTCGCGTCCGGTCGCCGGGTGCACCGCCACATAGCCGCCGCGCCGCCACAGCAGCGCGACCGGCGCTCCCGACAGCGCCCGCCGGCCCACCAACGGGCCCACGTTGTCGCGCCACCAGCCGCCGACCAGCCGTACCGCGCGGGTACGGACGCGCGAGGCCAGCGCGATGCGCTCCACCGGGTCGAGACGGTCGCTCTCGGCCCCGTCGTGCCCGGGGTCGGCGAGCCGGATCCCGGCCGCGGCGGCGACCAGCTTGCACGCGGCGTACGTGGCGTCCGCGTCGGCGGCGGTGGTGCGCCGGTCGGAGGTCCTGCCGATCGCCGCGAGCAGCGTCCGGTCGGCCTGCGCGCGGACCTGCTCACCGGCCTTGATTCCGGCGGCCGTACGCGTCTCGTGGGTGCGCTCCAGCTGTTCGATCCAGCGGTCCAACGTGGTCAGCAGGCGGTACTGCTGGTCGACCATGGTCTGCCACAGGGCCGGGTCCATCAGCAGGTCGGCGGCGGCCTCCGCGCCGTACAGCGAGCCGTACTGGACGCTGCCGGGCGGTACGTGCATCCAGAACACGTCGTCGTCGGTCATCTCGGCGGCCCGCTCACCGGCCGTCGGCGCCTGGAAGAGGATCGACAGGCCGCGCCCGACACCGAGCGCGAGGGCGTACTCCAGCGGGCTCGTCGTGGGCGGCACGTACTGGGGGTTGCCGTACTCGTCGTACGACCACGTCTGCGTCTGCGCCGGCTGGTACAGCTCGCGCAGCCCGATGCGGTGGACGACGCAGTCCCTGACCGGGCGGGCGATCAGCGTGTGCTGCGGGCCCGCGACCGGGCCGAGCAGCAGCGAGCCCGCCTCCAGCCGGCCGAGGTGGTGCCAGTGGCCCTGCTGGGCGGCGTCCACCGCGAACAGGTCCAGGGCACCTGCCGCGACGAGCCACAGCACCTGCGGCCCCTCCAGGTCCAGGCGGCTGAACCCGGCGCAGTCGACGGGCGTGCCCACCTGGCCGAGTGCCGCGAGGACGTAGTCGTCGCCGTGCACGGCTCTCATCTCACCGCTCCCTGACCAGCGCCGCGTACGCGCCGCCGCGCGCCACCAGCTCGTCGTGCCGGCCGCGCTCCACGATCGTGCCGTGCTGCAGCACGACGATCTCGTCGCTGTCGCGCACGGTGCTGAGCCGGTGCGCGATCACCACGCAGGCGCAGCCGCGCCGGCGCAGGTTGTCCATCACGACCAGCTCGGTCTCGGCGTCGAGTGCGCTGGTCACCTCGTCCAGGACCAAGATGCTCGGCCGGCGCACCAAGGCCCGGGCGATCTCCAGGCGTTGGCGCTGCCCGCCCGAGAAGTTGCGGCCGTCCTGTTCGACCCTGCTGTGGATGCCGCCGGGGCGGCGCATCACGACGTCGTACAGGGCCGCGTCCCGCAGCGCCTCCACCACCGCCTCGTCCGGGACGGACGGGTCCCACAGCGCCACGTTGTCCCGGATCGAGCCCTCGAACAGGAACACGTCCTGGTCGACGAAGGAGACGGAGGCCGCGAGCGCGCCACGCGGGATGTCCTCCAAGCGCAGCCCGTCGATGCGGATCACGCCCTCCCACGGCGTGTACAGGCCCGAGATCAGCCGGGAGACGGTCGACTTGCCGCTGCCCGAGCCGCCGACGAGCGCGACCTGCCGACCCGGTCCCACGGTCAGGTCGAAGCCGCTGAGCAGGGGTTTGTCGAGAGGGCTGTAGCCGAAGGTGATGTTCTCCAGCTCGACGTGGCCGTGCAGCCGGCGGGTGGAGTCGCCGCCCGCGCGGTCGTACAGCGGGTCGGTGCGGAAGTTCTCCACGTCCTTCAGGCGGGCCACGTCCGCCGCGAAGTCCTGGATGCGGCCCGCGACGCCGTTGAGCCGGGTCAGCGGGGCGGTGAAGCGGGTGACCAGCGCCTGGAAGGCGACCAGCAGGCCGACGGAGAGGTGACCCTCGATTGCGCGCATGCCGCCGATCCACAGGATCAGCGCGCTGTTCAGAGTGGCGAGCGTCGGCGCCACCACGCCCAGCCAGGCGCTCGGCACGCCGAGCCGCTGCTGCTCCTCCAGCGTGGTGGCGTGCTGTCCGGCCCACTTGCGGAAGTAGCCTTCCTCGCCGCCGGTCGCCTTCATCGTCTCGATCAGCTGAAGACCCGTGTACGCCGTGTTCGTGAGCCGGGCGTTGTCCGCGCGCAGCTTCGCGGTACGGGTCGCGCGCAGCCGGATGACCACCCGCATGGCGACGATGTTCAGCAGCGCCACGCCGATGCCGACGAACGTGAGCTGCGGGTCGTAGGTGTAGAGGAGCACGGCGTACAGCACCACGACCACCGCGTCGACGCCCGCCGCCGCGAGGTCGCGGGCCAGCGTCTCGGCCACCGCGTCGTTGGACTGCAGGCGCTGCACCAGGTCGGCCGGGCTGCGCTGGGAGAAGAAGGTGACCGGCAGGCGCAGCAGATGGCGCAGGAAGCGGGCGCTGGACAGGGTCGAGGAGATGATGCGGCCGTGGTGCAGGTTGGCCTGTTGCAGCCAGGTCAGCACCAGCGTGAGCAGCACGCACGCGCCCATGGACGCGAACAGCACGTCCAGCAGGGAGGTCTGCCCGCCGATCAGGAACATGTCGATGTACGTCCGGCTGAGCGCGGGCACGGCCGCGCCGACCACGACCAGCAGCAGGCTGGCCAGCACGGCGGCGGGCATCGTGCCGGCGGTGCCGCGCAGCCGGGCGGGCATCGCGCCCCACACTCCGGGCTTGCGTCCGCCGCGCGTGAAGTCGTCGCCCGGCTCCATGGTGAGGACGACGCCGGTGAAGCTGCCGTCGAAGTCCTCCATCGGCACGAAGCGCCGGCCCTTGGCGGGGTCGTTGACGAACACGCCCCGGCGGCCGAAGCGGCGGCCCATGCCGTCGTAGACGACGTAGTGGTTGAACTCCCAGAACAGGACGGCCGGCGCCTTCACGTCGGCGAGGGCGGCCAGGTCCATCTGCATGCCCTTGGCGGTCAGGCCGTAACCGCGCGCCGCCTTCAGCAGGTTGCCGGCGCGCGAGCCGTCGCGGGAGACGCCGCAGGCGATGCGCAGCTCCTCCAGCGGGACGTGCTTGCCGTAGTGGCCGAGCACCATCGCGAGGGTGGCGGCGCCGCACTCGACGGCCTCCATCTGGAGCACGGTGGGCGTGCGGACGATCTTGCGGCGGCTCTTGGGCACGGTGCGCCTGGGCGGGGCGGCCCGGCGCCGGCCCCGGGTCTGGGGTGCGGCGGTGGTCACGGCAGCAGCCAATCGACGGGACGCTGGTCGGCCAGCCGGATCGAGCCCGTGGCCGTCGTCATGGAGGTGAGGGGGAACGGCGGTCCGTCCGCAGACGACCACGTGTAGCCGCTCTCGGTCCGCGACGACCGGTCGAGGCGGACCAGTACGGCAACCGGGCGGCCGTCCTTGGTGAACTGCTCGCCGAGCTGGCTGTCACCGAGGAACGCGGCGATCTCCTGCGGGGACTGCGGGGCGCGGTCCACGAACTCCACATGGCCGCGCAGCACGCCGTACTCCTGGGTCGGGACCGTCTGCACGGTCAGGTCCACGGCCGCGTTCGCGGGGATGGACCCGGCGTTCTCGGCGGGCACGTACACCGTCGCGTACAGCGGGTCGTCCGCGTCGGCGACCTTCTCGACGACGGCGACGTTCGCGCCGGTGGCGATGATCTGGCCGATCGTGGCGGCGAGCGCGGTGAGGCGGCCGGCGGCGAGCGTGCGCACCACGGTCTCGCCCTCCTCCGTACGGACCTTCAGCACGGGGGAGTTCGCGGGCAGCCGCTCGCCCTCCTCGGCGAGGATCGCGGTGACCTGGCCCGCGACGGGGCTCTGCAGGACGTAACTGCCCTCGCCGTGCGTGAGGACGGCGGGCGCGCTCACCGTGGAGGTCACCGAGCCGGTCACGGCCCACACGGACGCGGCGGCCATCGCGACCACGGTCACGGACAGCACGAGCCACCCCTGGGGGCGGGCGAGGCGGACCGGGAGGTCGAGTTCCTCCGGCGACTGGAGCTTGGCGAGGGCCTGTTGGCGGAACTGCACGGAATTTCCCTCACCGGGTGGACTGGGTGACGGCATCCGAAGAGCCCCGGAACCGGGTGGCGGCTCCGGGACTCAGCGGAACTGGTGAGCGATCAGAGACCGGCGACCAGGTTGGTGACCGGGGCCGTGTTCAGGCCGGTGACACCCTCGACGGTGCCGACGGCCGTGTCGACCAGGCCGGAAACCGGGGCGATGCCGTCCACAGCGCCGACGACGGTGTTCACGGCGTTCACGGAGAGGCCGCCGGAGACGTTGTCGAGCTCGGCGTCGGAGATCTCGACGGTCTCGACCTGGGGGGTGGAGTTCATGATGGAACTTCCCTTCGTATGGCAATTTCACAAGGGGGGAGCGGCCCCCTCTGGGGACAGATGGACGGCCGCGACCGCGGGCGCCGGGCGCCACTGGCCGGAGAGCCCTTCGCGGACCCCGCGGTGCGATGGATCAAAGCACGCGGTCACGGTGGGCTTCCAATCAACCAGCGGCCTCATCAGGGCACTTGAGTCACAGCGGCCACCAACCGTGCAGGTGCGCGCACGGCTTGTCGGCGACTTCTTCACACCGCCCCCGGCATCACCGCACGCCGCCCCCTTGCCGCCCGGTCGGCGAATCCGGCACTCCCGCCCCAAAGACGTGTCCCGGGGCGCACGAATGTGCAGAACCCCGGGGGCCGGTGACCTCGTTGAGCATTCAATGTGCAGATTCCCTGAAGCGAGGATTCCGCACGGCTTCCTGAACGGACCGTTGCTGATCGATTACTTGCCGTATCAGCCCAGCAGTGCGTAGACGGTGCTCGCGTGAGCCGCGAGCTCGCCCGTCCGTTCGGCCGTCATGGCGATGTCGGCGAACGCCGTCCGCCGGCCCAGCTTCGTCAGCCGCGCCAGGATCAGGACGTCCGAGTCCGTCACCGCGCGCTGGAAGGTCGTCGACTGCTGCACCGTCGTCATCGGCACGAAGGCGCCGCGCGCCGCCGAGACGGCGATCACGGTCGCGGTGTCGGCGGCGGCCATCAGGGCCTGCCCGGACAGCGCGCCGCCCTCCCGGGCCAGCTCCGCCGACCAGGGCAGACGCAGGACGGCCCGGTCCTCGCCCAAGTCCTCGACGGACAAGCCTAGTTCCAGGACCCAGGGGGCGAAGTTGGCGGAGAGGATCTTGTCGGCTTCGGCGGTGGTCATCGTCATACGAGGGATTGTTCCCGCCGCACGGCGGGCGCGCGCGGAGCATGGCCGAATCGGCGTGGGGGACGGGCGCGCGGCGCACCGGAATTGAACGTCCCGCACGCCCCGTGCGTACCAGTGGCCATCCAGGCGCCCCCGAGATCCGCTAAGAGACGGCGGCACGGACCCCGTCCTCCAGGAGGTCGAGAACCCTTGAGCCACAAGCGAATTCCGAAGCGCAAGGCCGCGATCGCGGCGGGCGGCGTGGCGGCGCTCGGAGCGGCGGCACTCCTGCTGCCGAACGCCAACGCGTCCCAGGACGGCGCCGAGGACACGGCCGCCGCACCCAAGACCCTGAAGGCGGGCGACGCCTCGGACCTCGCCTCCCAGCTCGCCGGGCTGCTCGGCGACGCCTTCGCCGGCTCCTACTACGACGAGGGCAGCCAGCAACTCGTCGTCAACGTCGTCGGCGACAACAACCAGCTGGTCGTCCAGGCGAAGAAGGCCGGCGCCGCGGTCCGCAAGGTCGAGAACAGCACGGCCGAACTGGAGTCCGCCGCGCAGACGCTGAAGACCGAGGCCACCATCCCGGGCACCGCGTGGGCCGTCGATCCCCGGACGAACAAGATCCGGGTCACCGCCGACAGCACGGTCACCGGCGAGCAGTGGGACACGCTGGAGTCGACCGTGGAGGGCCTCGGCTCCGGCATGGCGACGATCCAGAAGTCCGCGGGCACCTTCAAGACGTTCGCCTCCGGCGGCGACGCGATATTCGGCGGGGGCTCCCGCTGCTCGCTGGGCTTCAACGTCACTGCGGGCGACGGCTCCCCGGCCTTCCTGACGGCCGGTCACTGCGGGGTCGCGGTGGCCGAGTGGTCGGACGCGCAGGGCGGCGCGCCGATCGCCACCGTCGACCAGGCCGTGTTCCCCGGTGAGGGCGACTTCGCGCTGGTGAAGTACGACGACCCGGCGATCCAGGCGCCGAGCGAGGTCAATGTCGGCGGGGGGCAGACCGTGCCGATGTCCCAGGCCGCGGAGGCCACCGTCGGCCAGGAGGTGTTCCGGATGGGCAGCACCACGGGACTCGCCGACGGCACGGTCACCGGGCTCGACGCCACCGTCAACTACCCGGAGGGCACGGTCACCGGCCTCATCCAGACCAACGTCTGCGCCGAGCCCGGCGACAGCGGCGGCTCGATGTTCACCCGGGACGGGCTCGCGCTCGGCCTGACCTCGGGCGGCAGCGGCGACTGCACGGTGGGCGGCGAGACCTTCTTCCAGCCGGTCACGACAGCGCTGGAGGCGGTCGGCGCGACGCTGGGGGCGGGGGCCGCGGGTGACGCGGGCGGCGCGGGCGGCGCCGACGATGCCGGTGACGCGGGTGACGTCGGTGTCGGCGAAGAGGCCGGTGCGGGCGAAGGTGCCGGTGTCGGCGAGGAAGCGGGTGCCGGCGCCGGTCAGGAGGTCGGCGGTGGCGAGGAAGCCGGTGTCGGCGGTGGTCACGCGGACGTCGAGGAAGACCAGGGGCTGGTCTCGACTCAGTGACCTGAAGGCGACGGTCCGGCCCTCCCGCGGGAGGGCCGGACCGCTCCGGTCACAGGGCCGCCGGCCCGGACCGACCGGGAGTCCTCCGGGCCGGCTGGCCGGCCACGAACCACCGCCGCGAGGGGGAGCCGGCCGCTACGCCGACCCCGCGATGCCGTACCTGCTCGACGCCCTGACCGCCGTTCCCGGGCACGTCATGGACGAGCTGCCCGCGATGCTCGCCAGAACCGGTTGAGCCGGGCGCTGTTCGGCTCGTGGGAACTGGGCGACGAGCGGGCCGGAAACGTGACGTGGCGCTGGTTCACCGATCCTGCGTCGCGCGCGCTCAACGTCGCGGAGGAGCACGAGGCCATCGGGCGCGGCTGCACCGCCGACCTGCGGGCCGCCGTCGCACCACGGGGCGGGGACACCGTGGCGGACCACCTCGTCGCCGACCTGCTCCGCACCGCCGACGAGTTCGCCCGGTCCGCCCGCCTGTCCGGCGTCAGCAAGACGACGTTGTACAGGTGGTGGCCCTCCGCGGGAGCCCTCGCTCTGGACGGCTACTTCCACGCCGTCGAGGAGCCCCTGGCCTTCGAGGACACCGGCGACCTGCGGGCCGACCTGACGAGCCAGCTGCGTGCCTTCGCGCGCATCCTGACCCGGACCCCGGCCGGGCGGGTGGTCACCGAGCTCATCGGACAGTCCCAGACCGATCATGACCTCGCCGCCGCCTTCCGCTCCCTGTACTCCTCCGAACGGCGGCGGCTGGCCGGCGAGCGGCTGCTGCGGGCCAGAGAGCAGGGCCAGATCCGGGAGGACGTCGACGTCCAGGTCCTCGTCGACCAGCTCTGGGGCGCCGTCTACCACCGCCTGCTGATCCCGGACGAGCCCGTGACCGACGACTTCGTCGTCGCGCTGGTCTCCCACCTGATCGACGGCATCACCCCGCCCGCGCCGCCGCGTCCCACCGTGCCACCGCCCCCGGACGCGCCGGTCCGCCCACGAGACGATCAGTGACCCGTTCGACCCGTTCACCCGTTCGATGCGTTCGAACGGTTCAACCTCCTGGACCCGTTCGGCCGTCAGACCTCCCTCGCCCGGAGCAGCAGCAGCGCCACGTCGTCGACCCGTTCCGGCGCGCGCCCGCCGGCCCCCACCAGCACGTCGGCCAGCTCGTCGAGGGGCCGCTCCCCGGCCTCGGCCAGCCGCTGTCCCAGCTGGGCCAGCGCCTCCTCGATGTCGACGCCGGGGGACTCGACCAGCCCGTCGGTGTAGAGGACGAGCACCGATCCCGGCGCCAGGTCGACCTCGGTCGTCGGATACGTCGCCGAGCCGTCGATCCCGAGCAGCGGGCCGCCCGCGAGGTCCAGCACCCGGACCCTGCCGTCCGGCCGCCTCAGCAGGGGCGGCGGATGCCCGGCCCGGGCCATGACGGCCCGCCCGCGACCCGGGTCGAGCCGCAGGTACAGGCAGCTGGCGAACAGATCGGCCCCGAGGTCGATGAGCAGCCGGTTCGTGCTGCGCATGACCTCGGCCGGCGCCTGCCCCACCGTCGTGTAGGCGCGTACGGCCGTGCGGATCTGGCCCATCAGGCCGGCCGCCGTCACGTTGTGCCCCTGCACGTCCCCGATCACCGCGGCCGCCGGCCCGTCGCCCGGCACCACGTCGTAGAAGTCGCCGCCGATGTCCATGCCGCGCGTGCCCGGCAGATAGCGCGCCGCGGTCTCGATCCCGGACAGCGGCGGCAGCGACGGCGGCAGCAGCGCGGCCTGCAACCCGTGCGCCAGCTGGTGCTTGGCGTCGTACAGCAGGGCCCGCTCCAGCGCCAGGGCGATCAGCCCGCTCAGGCTGGTCAGTACGGCCCGCTCGTCGGCGGGGAAGGCCTGCGGCTCGGCGTACGCCAGCACACAGGTGCCCACCGGGCGCCCGGAGGCGATCAGCGGCAGATACGCCCAGGCCGCGTAGCCGTCCGGGGCCGCGTGCCGGATGGGATACAGCCGCTCCAGCTCCGTCTGGGACTCGAAGAACGCCGGCACCCCGCTGTTCAGCGCGTGCGCACCCGGCGTCGGCGCGCTCAGCGGAATCCCGTCGAATCGCTCCACGATGTGCGGGTCCGGATAGCCGCGGTGCCCCAGCACGTGCAGTCGGCCCGCCCGGGAGCCGAGCACCATCAGTGCCCGGCTGCCCACGGCCGGCGCCACCTCCTCGGCGACCAGCTGCACCACGTCCTGCACGGTCACCGCCTCGGTCAGCGCCCCGGCGAGGCTCAGTACGTGGGAGATGGTCACCAGCCGGGACGACCCGTCGCCGGACGGGGGCGCCTTCCGGCCCATCTCGGACACGGCCCGCGCCCTGCTGATGCGCACGCTCAGCCCCGTCGTACTCGGATAGAGCCGGAACGACAGCCAGTCGCCGGGCGGCCGCACCGCCACGAACGACGTACTCTGCTGGCTCATCAGCGCTGCCCGGTACCGGTCCTCGTACACCGGGTCGTTCAGCCACGGCACCGCCGCCCACAGCTGGGTGCCGAGCAGCCGGCCGGTCGGAACGCCGATCAGCTCGGACGCCGCCGCGCTGGCGAAGGTGATCCGTCCGTGCAGATCCAGCGAGACCAGCCCGTACGGCAGCCGCGCCACCATCCGTGCCGCCTCCACCGTGCCCAGCGTGCCGGCCACGCCTCCGGTGGGCGGCGCGACGAGCAGATCGGGCTCCGGGAGCACCGGGCGGCTCTCGGCGGCGGCCCGCTCCAGTCGCACGGCGAGCCGTTCGCAGGCCGCGGTGAGATGCTCGCGCTCCCGGTCGTTCAGCTCGTGGTGCTGGGAACCGGGCCAGGTCAGGAACACCGCCCCGTAGACCTTCGTCTCCGTCGCCACCGGCAGCGCGGCCAGCGCGAAGGGGTAGGGCAGGACCACGGCGACGCGCGGGTAACGGCGGGACATGTCGTCGTCGCCGTCCACCCAGACCAGCCGCCGCTCGCGCGCCGCGTCGGCGACCGGGACGGGTGCGCCGATCCCCACCCGTTCCCACGGCGCCGAGAACGCCCGGGGCATCCCCGCCATGACCGCCATCTCCAGCACCGATTCGTCGGCGTCCATCAGGTACATCCCGCCGGAGTGGGCGTTGACGCCGTCCATCATCGTGGCCAGGGCCAGCGACAGGAGGGGAGCACCGGCGGAGACCCGGCGCGCCGCGGGCGCCTGCTCGTCGGACACGCCGACCACCTCCTCGCAGCGCCGCGGGACGAGTCCCAGGGATCAATCTGTCGCGGGACGGTCCGCCTCGCACGGCGAGCCGTCCCACCTGCGGGGCCGGGCGGCGGCTGGGCAAAGGCACCGCGTACCCCGACCGCCCCGGCCCATGCCCCTGGAGTCGAAGCGTGCGGTGGGGCGCGGGCGCGTCGCGCGCCCCCGCACCCCGCTGGCCGGATTCCCGTGCCCCCCGAGCGGCCCGGCGCACGCGGTCAGCAGCGTGGCACGGGCGCTCGTCGCGGTCCCCGCCTCGTCGCCGGCGTGGGCCAGGTAGTCGTCGAGGACCATGCCCAGGCCCACGCTGCCGTCGCCGAGGTACGGCATGGTCCGCCGGCCCTCGTCGACCTCCAGTGATCCGCCCTTCTGCACGACGCAGCAGTCCAGGTCCCGGCGCAGTGCCGCCCCGGCCGCGTCCAGCAGCGCGCGCTCGCCGGTCTCCCCGGAGCGGCGCAGCAGGAACAACGCGGGTCCGCTCGCGCCGCGCAGCAGCCCGGCCCGTCGGCGCGGCCTGTCGGGCGGCGGCTCGGCCGGCCGTCCCAGCAAGCAGGATCCGGGCGGCCTCGCCGGCCCGCCGTTCCTCGCCGGTGGTGCGCGCCAGGTGGCCGAGGACCAGGCCCCGCCCGGCGAGCCCGCCGTGCGGTACGCACGGGTAAGAACCGGTTCGGTGCGTTTCGCGCCCCTCGCCCGCTCCGCCCGCCCGCTCCACCAGCCCGCTCCGTCGGCCATCAGGCGGCCACACCGTGTTCACAGGGGCTGCGCGCGGCGGTCATTAGCGCTGTAATACCGACGTGGTCAGTGAGGGCGTTGCCGGACGCAGCGCGAGAGTGCTGCGTGCCGAGGACGCCCTCTCGGCGCTCTCGACCGACCCGGACACCCCCGAACGCAGGCACCGGGTCCTCGAACAGGCCCTCGTCTTCGCGCGCGCGACCTTCACCGCCGTGTACACCCCCAGCGACAGCGGCGAGCTGCTGTGCCTCACCGAGTCGGCCGGGGTGCCCCAGACCCTGTACGGCCTGCGGGACGGCTACCAGCTCGCCGGCGGCTCCCCGGTGGCCGACGCCCACCGCACCGGGCGCCCCGTGTGGCTCGGCCCGGACGAACGCGCCGACCGAGGGGAGGCCCGCCGCGCCGCCTCACGGGGCTTCTCCCTGGCCGCGCTTCCCGTCCGCCGCGACGGCGACGGGGGCTGCCTGCTCGCCGTCACCGAGTACCGGGACGGCTTCGGAGCCGAGGACCGCGCGTGCCTGCAGCTGATCGCCGACGCGGTCGCCGCACCCACCCCGGTCCCGCCCGCCGAGGGCCGTGAGCTGCCGCCGGGCGCGTTCAGCCTGGCCATGGACACCGGCCGGGTGGAGGTCGGCGACGACATCCTGGAGCTGTTCGGCCTCACCCGGGACGAGTTCGACGGCAAGGTCGAGACGCTGCTCCGCTGCACCGTTCCGGAGGACCTGCCCTCGCTGATGTCGGTGGTGGAGGCCGACCACATGACGATCGGCGAGCGCGAACTGGAATTCCGGGTGGTCCAGCGGACCGGGCCACCCAAGTGGCTGCGGCTGCGCGGCCGCCTGGTGCCCGGCGGCGAGGGCGTCCCGGCCCGGCTGTCGGGCACGGTCGACGACGCCTCGACCCTGCGGTCCGACGTGACGGACGTCGCCCGTGTCCAGCGCCTGGCCGCCGCCCTGTCCACCGCCGGCACCGTCCGCGACGTCAGCCAGGCCGTCGTGGCCGCCCTGCGCGTGCCGCTGCACGCCGACCGGATCGCCCTCGCCGAACTGGAGCACGACCGGCTCGTCGTCACCGTCCTCGACCCGCCCGAACCGGAGGCCTGGCCCGAGCTGTGGCGCCTGGAGTGGCGCACGGAATGGCCCGACGCGCCCGTGCGCGCCATGCCCACCCTTGCCGCCGCCCTGCGCGAGGGCCGCGCCCAGATCTGGCCCGCGGGCACCGCCCTGGAACCGGCGCTCGCCGAGGTCGGCCCCGGCGGCCTCGCCGTCCTGCCGCTGCCCGCCGCGGGCCGGATGGCCGGTGCCTGCCTGATCGGCTGGGACCGCCCGCACCACTTCGGCCCCGACGAACGCGCCCTGCTCACCGCCTCCGCCGGCCTCGCCGGGCAGGCCCTGATGCGCGCCCACGCCTTCGACGCCGAGCACGAACTCGTCGCCATGCTCCAGCGCCAGCTCCTGCCGCGCCGCCTGCCGCAACTGCCCGGCGCCGTAGCCGTCGCCCGCTATCTGCCCGCCACGGCAGGGCTGGAGGTCGGCGGCGACTGGTACGACGTGATCCCGCTGCCCGACAACCACGTCGCCCTCGTCATCGGGGACGTCCAGGGCCACAGCGCCGGCGCCGCCACCCTGATGGGCCAGATGCGCACCGCCCTGCGCGCCTACGCCGTCGAGGGCCATCCGCCGGACGTGGTCGTCTCGCACGCCAACCGGCTGCTCGTCGACATGGAGACCGACCTCTTCGCCACCTGCGCCTATGTCGACGTCGACATGGAGGAGGGCTCCGCCTGGTGCGTCCGCGCCGGGCACCTGCCGCCGGTGCTGCGCCACCCCGACGGCAGCACCCACGTCGCCGAGGCCGAGGGCGGCCCGCCGCTCGGCGTCATGACGCAGGCCGACTTCCCGATGAGCCCGCTGCGGCTCCAGCCCGGCACCCTGCTCGCGCTGACCACCGACGGCCTGGTCGAGAGCGCCGAGACGGACATCGACGAGGGCATCGCGGGCTTCGCCGCCCGGCTCGCCACCTCCGACCCCGCGCACCTCGGCCAGGTCGCCGACGGCCTGCTGGGCGACGCGCAGCGCGGCGACGACGTGGCCCTGCTCCTGATGCGTTACGACGGCATGGACGTCCTGCCCCGCCGTGAGACCTGGACCGTCTGGCGGGTTCCGGAGGCCGTCCGGCACGCCCGCCGCTTCACCCGCCGCACCCTGCGCGCCTGGGGCGTGACCGCGCCCTTCGACGCCGTCCTGCTGGTCGTCTCCGAACTCGTCACCAACGCCCTCGTGCACACCGACGGCCCGGTCCGTCTCGATTTCACCCTCGTCGACAGCCGCCTGCGCGTCGCCGTCGCCGACACCTCGCCGCGCACGCCCATCAAGCCCACCAGCATCGGCTGGGAGGCCACCGGCGGCCGCGGTCTCCTGCTCGTCGAGGCCATGTCCGTGGCCTGGGGGGCGGTGCCGGTCAGCGGCGGCAAGCAGGTGTGGTGCGAACTGTGCCTGAATGACTGACCTCGACGTGCCGCCGCGGCCCGGGCGGGTACTCGGGGCCGAGGAACAGCAGTTGAGGAGGTGGGTCATGGCCCAGTACGTCCGCGACATCATGACCGGCGACCCGGTGACCGTCGAACCGCAGACCTCCGTCACGGCGGTGGCCCGGATCATGCGTGACCAGGACCTCGGAGCCGTCCTGGTCACGGACGGCGACCACCTGCGCGGGCTGGTCACCGACCGCGACCTGGTGGTCAGGTCGATCGCCGACGGCGGCGACCCCGACGAGATCACCGTGGCCGCCGCGTGCAGCGACGACCTGGTGACCGTGGGGCCCGACGAGGAACTCACCCACGCGGTGGAACTCATGCGCGAGCACGCCGTGCGCCGCGTCCCGGTCGTCCAGGACGACCACCCGGTCGGCATCGTGTCGCTGGGCGACCTGGCGATCGAGCGCGAACCGGAGTCGGCGCTGGGTGACATCAGCGCGGCCAAGCCCAACATCTGAGCGCCCGGCTGGACGCGTGCGCCCGGGGTGACGTGAGGTGACGCCCCTGCACGCGTCCCACGGCCGGCCGTCGGGAAACCGACCGGAGTCATCCACGGGCCGTGACCGGGTACTCGGAGCCCATGAACCTCACCGCATACGAAGCAGCCGCCGCCGGTTCCGTCGCCGGGTTCGTCGCGGTCCTCGTCGGTGGCCTCGTCGTCACCGCAACGCTGATCTGGGCCGTCCTGCTCGGCATCAAGGTGCGCAAGCGCGAGCCGCGCCGGCCCAGGCCCGACGAACAGCCCAGGCTGCCGGCCTCCGGCGCGGTCCGGGAGACCCGGGAACAGCGCGAACCCAACGCGATCACCGGGGACGACCGGCTCACCCCCCACGACCTCAGGCCCTCCGGCGGCGCCCGCAGCGGCGATCAGCGCCGGCCGCGCTGGAACCGTGGCTCCAGCGGTTCGTTCGGCAGCGGCGGCCCCGGCGGTGCCTGACCGGTGAGGCAGGGCGTTTACCAGCGGCGACGACGGGGACCCGGTCACCAGTTCCGTACATCCGTACGAGGGGACGCAGAAGGAAGAGGTTGCGTCGTGACCACGTCCACCAGTGACAAACCCGTCGTCCGCCGCCTGGAGACCGGCTGGTCGAAGGCCCGCCGCCTGCGCGCGAAGAGCGAACTGCGCACCTGGCTCCCGGCCGTGGAGAGCCCGGACGGACCGCGGACCTCGCAGACGGCTCCTGAGGGCAACATCGTGCGGGGTGAGGACTGAGGCACCGCGCCGTTCCCCGCGCGGCGGCGTCAGGCGGCCGCCCCGGCGGACAGGAGCCGGGCGAGCCAGTCGGCGCGCGTCCGGCGGGCCGTGAGCGCGCCACCGCCCTCCCCTTCCACGAGCAGGGATGGAACGTCGTCGCCACGATGCGTACACCGTGCCCGGGCGTCCTGCCCGAGTCGCACCGGCTCCGCGTCCTCGAACTCGACGTCACCCGGCCCGATTCCCTCACCGCCGCGTTCGCGGCGGCGGGCCCGGTCGACGCCCTGGTCAACAACGCGGGCGTCCCCTCGATCAGCGTGTGTGAGGGCACCCCCATGGCCCGGGTCAGGGAGGTCTTCGAGACCAACACCTTCGGCGCGATGGCGACGACGCAGGCGGTGCTGCCCCAGTTCCGCGAGCGCGGCTCCGGCGTGGTGGTCGACGTGACCTCCAGCGTGGTGCTGGGACACATGCCGCTCTCGGCCGTCTACAAGGCGAGCAAGATGGCCGTCGAGGGGTTCACCGCGTCCCTCGCGCTCGAACTCGCGCCGTTCGGCGTGCGGGCGAAGACGGTCCAGCCGGGCGCCTGCCTGACGACCGGCTTCGCGGCCAAGGCGACGCAGGGCGCCGCGCCGGACGAACTGGTCCCGGCGCCGTACGCGGCGTTCGCGAAGGCGACCGTGGACGACTTCATGGGTCAGGACGTCTTCACCGAGGAGAGCGACGTCGCCGAGACGGTGTGGCGAGCCGTGCACGACACGACCGGCCGGCTGCGGTTCCCGGGAGCGGCAGCACCGGTCCCGACGCGATCCGGCTCGCCGAGGCGAAGTAAACGGCCGGCGGTTCGACGACCTCGTGCCCGGCACCTTCGACGACCTCGTGCCCCCGCACCCATGACCCGCACTCACGCCACGAGCCGGCCCCGCGCACCCGTGCGGGGCCGGCTCGCCGTCCGGCGTGACGGGGAGGGCCGGAGACCCCGTGTTCCCGGAGAGCCGGCCGTCGCCGCGCCCCGCGGGCGGCGGCCGTCCTACGCTGAGGCCGTGCGCCTGCTCCTGATGTCCGACACCCATCTGCCGAAGCGTGCCAAGGCGCTGCCGGACGCGCTGCTCGCCGAACTGGCCGAGGCCGACGTCGTGTTCCACGCCGGCGACTGGGTCGACACGGCCACGCTGGATCTGCTGGAGAGCCGCTGCCGCCGGCTGATCGGGGTGTACGGCAACAACGACGGCCCCGACCTGCGCGCGCGGCTCCCCGAGGTGGCGCACGCCGAACTCGGCGGCCTGCGTTTCGGCGCCGTCCACGAGACGGGCCCCGCCCAGGGGCGCGAGGCCCGTTGCGCCGCCCGCTTTCCCGACCTGGACGTTCTGGTCTTCGGCCACAGCCACATCCCGTGGGACACCACCGCCCCCGGCGGTCTGCGTCTGCTCAACCCGGGGTCCCCGACCGACCGCCGCCGCCAGCCGCACTGCACGTACATGACCGCCACCGTCACCGACGGCCGCCTCACGGACGTGACGCTGCACCGGCTGCCGCCGCGTTGACCCGGCGGACGTACCGGCGGACGTCCTGGCGCACGTATTGGTGCGCGGTCGGCGGCTGACGAGCGCGGTGTCGGCCGGCATCCGACGCCCGCGTGACCGCGCGGGTCCGGGGCCCACGGCGTGACCTGTCACGTGACCGACGACGTGCCCTACGCCGTGGCCTCCACGTGACCGACGTCGTGACCTACGCCGTGGCCCATGACAGGGCCTACGGCGCCGGATGGATCGCGCCCCCCGTCACCGTCAGCGGCGCCCCGCTGCCGTTCCAGCGCAGGGCGACGATCTCCGCGGCGACCGACACGGCCACCTCCTCCGGCGTACGGGCCCCCAGGTCGAGTCCGATCGGGGAGCGCAGCCGGGACAGTTCACGGGCGGTGAGCCCGGCCTCGGTGAGCCGTTCGGCGCGTTCGTCGTGGGTGCGGCGGCTGCCCATCGCCCCGATGTACGCGGCGGGCCGGCGCAGGGCCTCCTCCAGCAGCGGGACGTCGAACTTCGGGTCGTGCGTCAGCACGCAGACCACCGTGCGCTCGTCGGTGTCGGTGCCGCGCAGATAGCGGTGCGGCCAGTCGACGACCACCTCCACGCCGGGCGGGAACCGCTTCGGCGTGGCGAAGACGGGGCGGGCGTCGCAGACGGTGACCCGGTAGCCGAGGAAGTCGCCGACGCGGGCCACCGCCGCCGCGTAGTCGATGGCGCCGAACACCAGCATCCGCGGCGGCGGAGCGAAGGAGTGCAGGAACACCGACACGTCGTCCTCGCGCCGCTCCCCGTGCGGACCGTAGTGCCGTACGCCGGTGGCACCGAGAGCGAGTTCGCCGCGCGCGTCGGCGGTGACCGCCACGTCCAGGCCGCTCGTGCCGAGCGTGCCGGTCACCTGGTCGGGCCACACGGCGAGCGTGGCCCCGCGGGGCGCCGGCCCGTCGGTGACCGTCGCCAGGGTCACGGGGGTGCCGTCCGCCACGGACCGGGCGACCTCCCCGAACGCGGGGTCCCGCTCGGGCGTGACCGGCCGGACCAGCACGGTGATCTCACCCCCGCAGGTCAGCCCCACCGCGAAGGCGTCCTCGTCGCTGTACCCGAACGTCTCCAGCCGGGCCTCGCCGTCGGCCACGACCTCCTGCGCCAGCTCGAACACCGCCCCCTCGACGCAGCCCCCCGACACACTGCCGACCACCTCGTCGCCCGGCCCCACGGCCATCGCCGCCCCGGGGTCACGCGGCGCGCTGCGGCTCACCCCCACGACCGTGGCCAGCCCGAACGGGGCCGAGTCCGCGTACCAGCTGCTCAGTGCCGGGAGAATTTCTCGCATGCCTGGACCCTCGCATCGTTGAGCGTTAATCCATTGTCGCGCCGCCCCGGTTGTGCTGCACTGCACCCGACCAGGCGTCACCGAGCGAGGAGTCACCGATGCGAGCAGCGTTCATGTCCCCCACCGTCGCCCCGACCCTCACCACAAAGGACATGACGCTTCGTGCACTTGCTCAACCTGGGGATTCTCGCGCACATCGACGCGGGTAAGACCAGCCTGACCGAACGCTTGCTGCACACCGCCGGGGTGATCGACGAGATCGGCAGCGTCGACACCGGCAGCACCCGCACCGACACCCTCGCGCTGGAGCGGCAGCGCGGCATCACCATCAAGTCGGCCGTCGTCTCGTTCCCCGTCGACGGCGTGACCGTCAACCTCATCGACACACCTGGTCACCCGGACTTCATCGCCGAGGTCGAGCGGGTGCTCGGCGTCCTGGACGGCGCCGTGCTGGTCGTATCGGCCGTCGAGGGCGTCCAGGCCCAGACCCGCGTCCTGATGCGGACGCTGCGGCGGCTGCGCATCCCCACGCTGCTCTTCGTCAACAAGATCGACCGCCGTGGGGCCCGCTACGAGAACGTGCTGCGCTCGGTCTCCGAGCGGCTGGGCGCGCCCGTCGTCCCCATGGGCACGGCCACCGGCCTCGGCACCCGCGCCGCCGGCTTCACCCCCGGCCCCGTCCCGGCCGCGCTCGACGTCCTCGCCGACCACGACGACGACCTGCTCGCCGCCTACGTCGAGGGCTCCGTCCCGGACGACCTGCTGCGTACGGCCCTCGCCGACCGGACGCGGCAGGCACTGGTCCACCCCGCCTACGCGGGCTCGGCCATCACGGGCGCCGGCGTGGACGCCCTGATCGGCGGCATCCGGGACCTCCTGCCCACCGCCGACGGCGACCCCGAGGGCCCCGTCTCCGGGACGGTCTTCAAGGTGGAGCGGGGCCCGGCGGGGGAGAAGGTGGCCTACGCCCGCGTGTTCTCGGGCACGCTGCGCGTCCGTGACCGGGTCCCCTGCGGCGACGCGGGCCTGGAGAGCCGGATCACCGCGATCAGCGTCTTCGACCACGGCACCGACGCCCGGCAGGACGCGGTCCCGGCGGGCCGCATCGCCCGGGTGTGGGGCCTGGCCGACATCAGGATCGGCGACTGCCTCGGCGTACCCCGCACGCCGTACGGGCACTTCTTCGCCCCGCCGAGCCTGGAGACGGTCGTCGTACCGGGTCCCGGGACGGACCGGCGGGCCCTGCATCTGGCGCTCACCCAGCTGGCCGAGCAGGACCCGCTGATCGCCCTGCGGCACGACGAGGTGCGCCAGGAGACCTCCGTGTCCCTGTACGGCGAGGTGCAGAAGGAGGTCGTCCAGGCGACGCTCGCCGCCGACTACGGACTGGACGTCACCTTCCGGGAGACCACCCCGCTGTGCGTCGAGCGGCTGACCGGAACCGGGGCGGCGGTCGAGTTCAACAAGAAGGACGCCAACCCGTTTCTCGCCACGGTGGGGCTCCGGGTCGACCCGGCGCCGCCCGGCGCGGGCGTCGGCTTCCGGCTGGAGGTGGAGCTGGGCTCCATGCCGTACGCCTTCTTCAAGGCCGTCGAGGACACCGTCCGGGAGACCCTCGGACAGGGCCTGCACGGCTGGCGGATCCCCGACTGCACGGTCACCATGACCCACAGCGGCTACTCGCCGCGCCAGAGCCACGCGCACCAGGGCTTCGACAAGAGCATGTCCAGCACCGGCCAGGACTTCCGCGGCCTGACCCCGCTGGTGCTGGTCGAGGCCCTGCGACGGGCGGGCACCCGGGTGCACGAACCGATGCACCGCTTCCGGGTCGAGGCCCCGGCCGACACGCTCGGCGCCCTGCTGCCGGTGCTGGCCGCGCTGCGGGCCGTACCGCGGACGACCGTGATCCGCGGCGCCGCCTGCGTCCTGGAGGGTTCGGTGCCCGCGGCCCGGGTGCACGCCCTGGAGCAGCAGGTGCCGGGGCTCACCCGGGGCGAGGGCGAACTGGACAGCGCCTTCGATCACTACGCGCCCGTCGCGCCCGGCGTGGCGGTGCCCGAACGGCCGCGCACCGACCACAACCCGCTGAACCGGAAGGAGTACCTGCTCAACGTGACGCGCCGGGTCGGCGCGTGACCACCGGGACGACGGCCCCCTCCGCACACCGCCGAGCGCGGCCGCGCCGAGCCCACCGCGCGGGCCGCGCGGAGCGTCAACCGGCCGACGGGCCGCTCCAGTCGGCGGGCACCCGGGCCGCCCGCACGCGCTGCGGGTGGTCGCCGACCGGGACCGACACGAGCTTCCTGCCGGTGGCGAAGTCGATCACGGTGACCTGGTCGGCGCCGCTCTCGGAGACCACGCAGGCCGTGCCGTCCCCGCTGACGGTCGACCAGTAGGGCTTGGACGCCGGGACGAGCGGACCCTCCCGGAGGGTGGCGCGGTCGACGACCACCGCGTAGTCGTCCATGGTGCCCGCGACGCACAGCTTGGTGCCGTCGGGCTTCATGGTGATGCCGTGGTGGCGGGAGTCGTTGACCCAGGTGGTGCGGTCCTCACTCGTGTCCGGATTCGCCGGCAGGGTCTTGGCGCGGGTGATCCTGTCGGTGGCGACGTCGTACTCGAAGAAGCCGTTGAAGAATGACACCTGGAAGTACAGCTTGGTCTCGTCGGGGCTGAACGCGGCGGGGCGGACGGCGTCGGAGTGGTCGTCGAGCCCGATCGCGTCCAGCCGCTCGCGCATGTCGATCACCTTGACCTGCCGGAACGTCGTCGCGTCGACGACGGTGATCCGGCGGTCGCCCTTCGTCCAGTCCAGCCAGGGCGCGTCGAGGGCGGTGTTGACGTCGCCGATGGCCATGTTCCAGATGTACTTGCCGTCCTTGCTGAAGACGTTCTCGTGCGGCTTGTCGCCGGTGGCGAAGGAGCCGATCTGCCGGCCCGTGCCGATGTCCAGCACGTGCACGGTGTTGGAGGTCGAGGCGGAGACGGCGACCCGGGTGCCGTCGGGGGAGACCGCCATGTGGTCGGCGCGGTACCCCGACACCGGGAAGCGCCAGTTGATGTCCCCGTCGGCGAGGTCGATCGAGACGACGTCGGCGAAGCTCGGGCGGGAGACCACCACGGCCGTGCCGTCCGGGGTGGCGTACATGTCGTCGACGAACTGGTCGTGGCCTTCGCCGACGCTGTTGCGGATCGCCATGAAGTAGATCCACTTGATGGGGTCGGCGTTGATCTCGGCCATCCGCCGCTCCTTGTCGGGGATGACGTCGATCCGGCCGATCCTCGAGAAGTCGCCGGTGGACTCGATGACGTCGGCGGTGCCGTCCCAGTTGTTGCCGACGAACAGGACGTCGCGCAGGGCGGAGTTCGCGTCGTCGGCGACGGCGGTGCCGGCGGGGGCGGTGAGAGTCAGCGTGAGGGCGGCGGCGATGGCGCAGAGGTGCCTGGGGCTGGGGGCAGGCATGACGGCTCTCCCTGTCGCATCTGAATACGGGGCCGTTCAGAGTTGGACTTACTGGAAAGTAGGGAGGGGGCGGCCTTCTCCACAAGACCGCGCGCACGACAAAATTGGCCAACAGTGCTCAGCGGGAGGGATGTTGGCGGGCAGGCTCAGGGCGCCGACGGGCCGTTACGGCGGCAAGTCGGCCGAGGAACGGCAGGCCGAGCGGCACCGGCGGTTCCTGGACGCGGCGCTCCAGTTGTTCGGCGACAGCCCCGGCTACCGGGCCACCACCGTCGCCGCGCTCAGCGAGGCGGCGGGGCTGTCCACCCGGCAGTTCTACGAGGAGTTCAGCACCCTGGAGGACGTCCTCGCCGCCCTCCACCTCCAGGTCAACGCCTGGGCCGAGGAAGCCGTGCTCACGGCGGCGGCCGTCACCCAGGGCGCGCCGATCGCCGACCGGGCCGACGCGATCTTCCGCGCGTACGCCGGCAACGTCACCGCCGACCCCCGCCGTATCCGCGTCACCTTCGTCGAGATCGTCGGTGTCAGCCCGCGCATGGAGGAGCAGCGGCTCGCCCGCCGCGCCCGCTGGGTCGACCTGATCTGCGCCGAGGCGCAGGCGGCCGCCGAGCGGGGAGAGGCGGTCCGCCGCGACTACCGCATCGCTGCGACGGCCTTCATCGGCAGCGTCAACGGGCTGATCCACGACTGGAGCGCGGGGCGGGTACCGGCGACCCTGGACGAGGTGGTGGACGAACTGGTCCGGCAACTGCTGGGCATCCTGCGGCCCGCGGGGTGGCGGCCGGCGGTGGGGTGACGGGGGTGGCCCGCCTGGACGAGGACCGCAGACAGGAGCCTGGGACGCGGTCGCCGCCTGTCGCCGTCGCCTCTCCTGCTCGGGTCACCGACGCGGCTCGGCCGGCTGGGGCGAGGCCGCGCGGAGGCGCTGACCGGCCATGTCGGCGGCTGTCTGCGCCGGGGTCCGACCCTGGCGTCGCGCGGTGTCGAGCAGTTCGCCGACGGTGTCCTGGACGGCGAGAACCCGGGCACGGGCTTCGGCGGCGCCGAGACGGTGGAGTTCGGTGCTGATCGCGTTGATGACTCCGCCCGCACTCCCGTGCGGCCGTGACGAGGCCGTCGGTCATCCGGCCGGCCGGCGCCCGGGCCATCGACAGCACCCGCAGCAACTTCCCGACGCCTGTCGTACTGCGGTGCAGGGCCCGCCCGCGTGCGGATGGAAGCTCTGCGCGCGGATCCACCGGCAGCGGACGGAAGCCCGGCCCCGAGTCCGCCACCAGCGGCGCGAAGCAGCCGTGCGTGACCAGCGTGACCTCGTGTCCCGCCCGCAGCAGACCGAGCCCCAGCCCGGTGTAAGGGGCCTCGTCGCCCCGGGAACCCGCCGTCATGAGCGTCACTCGCACGCCGGAAAGCATGGCGTCATTCCGGGCGAACGCCCCTTGCGGCGGCTTGAGTTCAGGCCACCCGCAGCTGTCGCTCGGCCGCGTCGACCGTCTGTTCCAGCAGCGTGGCGATGGTCATCGGACCGACCCCGCCCGGCACCGGCGTGATCAGCGAGGCCCGCTCCACGGCCGAGTCGAAGTCGACGTCACCGACGTTCCCCGCGTTGTACCCGGCGTCGATCACGACGGCGCCGGGCTTGATGTCCTGGCCCCGGACGAGGCGCGGGCGCCCGACGGCGGCGACCACGATGTCCGCCTCCCGGACGACCGACGACAGGTCCCGGGTGCGGGAATGGCAGTACGTCACCGTGGCGTCCCGCGCGAGCAGCAGCATGCCGGCCGGCTTGCCGAGGATCGCGCTGCGGCCGACCACCACGGCCCGCTTCCCGGCCGGGTCGACGTCGTACTCGTCGAGCAGCCGCATGATCCCGCCGGGCGTGCAGGACACGAACCCCGGCAGCCCGAAGCTCATCGTCGCGAACGACGCGAACGTGACGCCGTCGACGTCCTTCTCCGGCGCGATCGCCTCGAAGGCGGCACGCTCGTCGATGTGCTCGCCGACCGGGTGCTGGAGCAGGATGCCGTGCACCCCGGGGTCCGCGGAGAGGGCCTCGAGGGTGCCGACGAGTTCCTCGGTGGTCGTGGCGGCGGGCAGCGCCACGTGGCGGGAGGTGATCCCGGCCCTGCGGCAACGGTTCTGCTTCATCCGGACGTAGGTCACGGACGCGGGGTCCTCGCCCACCAGCACCGTCGCCAGACACGGGGCGGCGCCCGAGCGGTCGGTGAGAGCGGCGGCGCGCTTCGCGGCGTCCTCGACGATGCGCCGGGCGAGCGCGGTGCCGTCCATGAGCCGGGCCTGAGACATGATCCACTCCTGGGTCGATCGACCGGATCGCCCAGGCGCGCGGCATCTACTCGATGTGGACCGCTCCCCGGTGGTACTCCACCTCAGCGCCAGTCACGGCCCCGGAACAGGGTAACCGAGGCCGTGCCGCGTCCGCTTTCGCGCTACTGCTCGTCCCACGCCTGGATCAGGGTCTGCTCGGTGATCTTCCCGTCGCGCAGCCTGATCATCGACTCGGCGAAGACCCGGACCCCGTCCGAGTACTCGCAGGACTCGCTGAAGGCCGCGCGGTCGCCCTGCACGATGCACTCCTCCAGCTTGTGCGTCATGTCGCGGCTGTAGACGTCGTCGAGCATCGCGCTGATCTCGTCGCGGCCGTGCAGCACCCGTGGGTGGCTGGGCTGCGCCTCGTGGTCCACCACACGCAGTTCGGCGTCGTCGGCGTAGAGCGACAGGAGGGTGTTCGGATTGCCTTCTATGCCCCGGCGCAACGTCTCGGCGTCGAAGGCGGGACTGGCCGCAGTACCCATCGTGACCTCCTTCGAGGGCCGCGGCCTGCGGGGACGCGGGCCGCGGAGGGCCTCTCCTACGAGATTCCTCCGCCGCGTCGGCCTCGGCAAGCGGGCGGCGGCTGCGCCTGTCGGGTGAGGGGGCTGGGCCGACCGTGTCCGGCCGGGGGCGGTCCGCGTTGCTGAGAGCATGATCTCAACACGTCGTATCGTCGCCGCCGTTGGTCTCGCGGCCAGTGTCACCGGTCTCGCCGCCCCGTCGGTGAACGCGTCCGAGGCCGACGCCCGGAGCGCCGGCCGGCTCGGCCCGGTCGCGCTGCTCGACTCCCTGACCGTCAGCGACATCCCCGCCGAGCACAGGGAGGAGATCCCCCGGCCGTCCGCGCAGCTGGCGGGGCTGAAGCGGCTGAACGACCTCAACCAGCTCCGCCAGGTCACCGACATGGCCGCGCCGCTCACCGGACTGCTCCCCGCCGTCCGGTGAGCCCGCCACCGCGGCCCGTCAGCCGGCCGTGGCCAGGAACTGCGTGGCCGCCAGCTCCGCGTACAGCGGGTCGGCGGTCACGAGTTCGCGGTGGGTGCCCACCGCACGCACTTTGCCCGCGTCCATCACCACGATCCGGTCGGCCATCGTCACCGTGGACAGCCGGTGGGCGACGACGAGCACGGTGGTCGTGC
This sequence comes from Streptomyces chromofuscus, assembly GCF_015160875.1. NCBI lineage: Bacteria > Bacillati > Actinomycetota > Actinomycetes > Kitasatosporales > Streptomycetaceae > Streptomyces > Streptomyces chromofuscus. The sequence continues at coordinate 7,418,933 of NZ_CP063374.1, forward strand.
GGGCCACGTCCGCGACGGTGTCGCGCAGCGCCGCCTCGTTGACCGCGTCCAGCTGCGACGTCGCCTCGTCCAGGAGCAGCAGCCTCGGGCGGCGCAGCAGCGCGCGGGCGATCGCCACCCGCTGGCGCTCCCCGCCGGACAGCTTGGTGCCGCGGTGCCCGACGAGCGTGTCGAGCCCGTTCGGCAGCCGCCCGACCAGCCCGTCCAGCCGGGTCGTCTTCAGCACCCGCGCGAGGACGTCGTCGTCGGCCTCCGGATTGCCGAGCAGCAGGTTGTCGCGCAGCGATCCCGACAGCACCGGCGCGTCCTGCTCGACGTAGCCGATCGCCGACCGCAGCGCCGGCAGCTCCCACTCCGTGAGGTCCCGCCCGTCCAGCGTGATCACGCCGGACTCGGGGTCGTAGAACCGCTCGATGAGCGAGAACACGGTCGTCTTGCCCGCACCGGACGGACCGACGAAGGCCGTCATGCCGCGCGCCGGCACCTCGAAGGTCACGCCGTGGTGGACGTACGGCAGGTCCTCGGCGTAGCGGAAGCGGACGTCCTCGAAGGCGAGCGCCGCCGGGTGCGCGTCCTCCGACGGCAACGGGGCGGCCGACGCCGGAGGTTCGGCGGGCAGCCGCAGCGCCTCCTGAATGCGGGCCAGGGCCGCGGCACCCGTCTGGTACTGGGTGAGGGCGCCGACGACCTGCTGGATCGGCGCCATCAGATAGAAGACGTACAGCAGGAAGGCGACCAGCGTGCCGACGTCGACGGCGCCGGTCGCGACCCGCGCGCCGCCCACCGCGAGCACCGTGATGAAGGCGATCTGCATCGCCAGCCCGGCCGTGTTGCCCGCGGCCGCCGACCACTTGGCGGCGCGTACGCTCTGTCGCCACGACTCCTCCGCCGCAGCGTGCAGCGTCCGCTCCTCACGGTGCTCGGCCCCGGAGGCCTTCACCGTGCGCAGCGCGCCCAGCACCCGCTCCAGCGAGGCGCCCATGACACCGACGGCGTCCTGCGCCCGCCGGCTGGCCCTGTTGATGCGCGGCACGATCACACCGAGGACCGTGCCCGCGCCGAGCACCACGGCGAGCGTGACGCCGAGCAGCACCGGATCGACCAGGCCCATCATCACCACGGTCGCGGCCAGCGTGAGCCCGCCGGTGCCGAGGCCCACCAGGGAGTCGGTGGTGACCTCGCGCAGCAGCGTGGTGTCCGAGGTGATCCGGGCCATCAGGTCGCCGGGCTCGCTGCGGTCCACCGCGGATATGCGCAGGCGCAGCAGGTACGACGAGAGGGTGCGCCGCGCGCCGAGCACCACCGACTCCGCGGTGCGCCGCAGCACGTAGGCGCCGAGCGCGCCCACCGCGGCGTTCGCCACGACCAGCGCCGACATGGCGGCCAACGCCCCGGTGATGGCCCGGTCGTGGGAGAGGTCGTCGATCAACTCCCGTGCCACCAGCGGCAGCAGCAGCCCGGTGGCCCCGGTGACCAGCGAGAGCACCGCGCCCAGGACGAGGGCCCACTTGTGGGGTCGTACATAGCCGAGGAGCATGCGCCACGGGGGCGGTGCGGTCTCCGTCTGTGCGATGCTCACGCTGCTCCTTCACGAATCCGGCGGGACGTTCAGAGACTACGGGGGAGCACTGACAGCCGACCTCCGCATGCGGGGCCCGACGTCCGGATCACGCCGCGGCCGAGCCCGGCCGGCGCGGGAGCGTGGGCCACGGGGGCGGTGAGGCTGTTCCTGCCGCCGGCCCGGGTCCCGCCGGTCGGGCGCGGACCGCGGCGGCGCGGGTGTGCCCCGGCAGGGCGACGACGGGGCCGGCGGCGGCGATCAGCGGTCTCGCGGCGCCCGCGGTCACCCGATCGATGTCATGGGACGGATCGACCGCGACGGGCCGCGCGCGCCACCCCGGGCAGCCGTGAGCACCGTGGTGCGGGTGCCCCGGCTCGTGTGGGCGGTGGCCGGATGTGATCCGCCCCGCCTCCCGCCGGCCGCGCGAACCGCCCCCTTACCGATCGGTCACACGTAGGGTCGGACAGCGGGACGGACGCGCGGAGACGGAAGGGGCCACCACCATGGCGCAGGAAGTACGCGGCGTGATCGCACCGGGGCGCGACGAGCCGGTGCGGGTCGAGACGATCGTCGTGCCGGACCCGGGGCCCGGGGAGGCCGTGGTGCGGGTGCAGGCCTGCGGGGTCTGCCACACCGACCTGCACTACAAGCAGGGCGGCATCACCGACGAGTTCCCCTTCCTGCTCGGCCACGAGGCCGCCGGCATCGTCGAGACGGTCGGCGACGGCGTCACCGACGTGGCGCCCGGCGACTTCGTGATCCTCAACTGGCGAGCGGTCTGCGGCCGTTGCCGGGCCTGTCTGCGCGGCCGGCCCTGGTACTGCTTCGACACCCACAACGCCGAGCAGAAGATGACTCTGGCCGCCACCGGCCAGGAACTCTCCCCGGCCCTCGGCATCGGCGCGTTCGCCGAGAAGACACTGGTCGCGGCCGGCCAGTGCACCAAGGTCGACCCGGCGGTCTCCCCGGCGGTCGCCGGACTGCTGGGCTGCGGTGTGATGGCCGGCCTCGGCGCCGCGATCAACACGGGCGCCGTCGGCCGCGGCGACACCGTCGCCGTCATCGGCTGCGGCGGCGTCGGCGACGCGGCCGTCGCCGGGTCGCACCTGGCCGGAGCCGCGCGGATCATCGCGGTCGACATCGACGACCGCAAACTGGAGACCGCCCGCACCATGGGCGCCACCCACACCGTCAACTCGACGCAGACCGACCCGGTCGAGGCCATCCGCGAACTGACCGGCGGCTTCGGCGCCGACGTCGTCATCGAGGCGGTCGGACGCCCGGAGACGTACAAGCAGGCCTTCTACGCCCGGGACCTGGCCGGCACCGTCGTCCTCGTCGGCGTACCCACCCCCGAGATGAAGCTCGAACTCCCGCTCCTCGACGTCTTCGGACGCGGCGGCGCGCTGAAGTCGTCCTGGTACGGCGACTGCCTGCCGTCCCGCGACTTCCCCATGCTGATCGACCTGCACCTGCAGGGGCGCCTGGACCTGGACGCCTTCGTGACCGAGACGATCCAGCTCGACGAGGTCGAGAAGGCGTTCGAGCGGATGCACCACGGCGACGTGCTGCGCTCGGTGGTGGTGCTGTGATGACCCCGCGCATCGAACGGCTCGTCACCTCCGGCCAGTTCACGCTCGACGGCGGCACCTGGGACGTCGAGAACAACGTGTGGCTCGTCGGCGACGACCACGAGGTCGTCGTCATCGACGCCGCCCACGACGTCGACGCCATCATGGAGGCCGTCGGCGACCGCCGTCTGACGGCCATCGTGTGCACGCACGCGCACAACGACCACATCAACGCCGCGCCCGAGCTCGCCCGGCGCACCGGAGCCGTCGTCTGGCTGCACCACGACGACCTGCCGCTGTGGAAGCAGACCCACCCCGACCACGACCCGGGCGCCCGGCTGCTCGACGGCCAGGTCATCGAGGCGGCGGGCGCCGACCTGCGGGTCCTGCACACGCCGGGCCACGCCCCCGGCGCGGTCTGCCTGTACGACCCGGGCCTCGGCGTGGTCTTCACCGGTGACACCCTCTTCCAGGGCGGTCCCGGCGCGACCGGCCGGTCCTACTCCCACTTCCCGACGATCATCGAATCGATCCGCGACCGGCTGCTCACCCTCCCGCCGGAGACCAAGGTGCTCACCGGCCACGGTGACGCGACGACCATCGGCGCGGAGGCCCCGCACCTGCAGGAGTGGATCGCGCGCGGCCACTGAAAACCGGGCGAAACCCGGCGGGAACGCCAGTACGATCACGCGCCATGACTGCGAACTCGCTCGAGACCCTGCACGACGTACGCGTGCTGCGCTGCGCCTCCGACGGCCCGCCGCTGGACGGCGAACAGGCGGCGCTCGATCTGATCGGTGACGCCCTGGGGCAGGATGCCGCCGTGGTGGCCGTGCCCGTCGAGCGGGTCGCGGACGAGTTCTTCCTGCTGCGCTCGGGGGTCGCGGGGGCCGTGATGCAGAAGTTCGTCAACTACCGGCTGCGGCTCGCGATCGTCGGGGACGTGTCGCGGCACGTGGCGCGCAGCACCGCCCTGCGGGACTTCCTGCGCGAGACCAACCAGGGCGGTCACATCTGGTTCCTGCCGGACGAGGACGAACTGGCGGCAAGGCTGCGCTCGGAAAGGTGACAGAAGATGTCCGGCTTTCGCGGCAGGCTCCTTCCCCGAAAGCAGCTACACGAAAGGTCGGACATGTCACAGCCGTTGCAGGACAGGGTCGCGCTGGTCGCCGGCGCGTCACGCGGTGCGGGCCGCGGGATCGCCGTGGAACTCGGGGCGGCCGGCGCCACCGTCTACGTCACCGGCCGCACCACCCGCGCCCGCCGCTCCGAGTACGACCGGCCCGAGACCATCGAGGACACCGCCGACCTGGTCACCGAGGCCGGCGGCCACGGCATCGCCGTACCCACCGACCACCTCGAACCCGCTCAGGTCCGCGCCCTGGTCGACCGCATCGACGGCGAGCAGGGCCGTCTCGACGTCCTGGTCAACGACATCTGGGGCGGCGAGAAGCTCTTCGAGTGGGACACGCCCCTGTGGGAGCACGACCTGGACAACGGGCTGAGGCTGCTCCGCCTCGCAGTCGAGACCCACGCCGTCACCAGTCACCACGCCCTGCCGCTCCTCCTGCGCCGGCCCGGCGGACTGGTGGTGGAGATGACCGACGGCACGGCCGACTACAACCACGACACCTACCGGGTGAACTTCTTCTACGACCTCGCCAAGGCGGCCGTCCTGCGCATGGCCTTCTCCCTCGGTCACGAACTGGGACCACGCGGCGCCACCGCCGTGGCCCTCACCCCGGGCTGGCTGCGCTCGGAGATGATGCTCGAACACTTCGGCGTCCGCGAGGACAACTGGCGGGACGCGCTGGAACAGGTTCCGCACTTCGCCATCTCGGAGACCCCGCGCTACGTCGGCCGCGCCGTCGCGGCCCTTGCCGCCGACGCCGGGGTGTCCCGCTTCAACGGGCAGTCGCTGTCCAGCGGCGGACTCGCACAGGAGTACGGCTTCACCGACCTCGACGGCAGCCGGCCGGACGCCTGGCGCTACCTCACCGAGGTCCAGGACCCGGGCAAGCCCGCCGACACCACCGGGTACCGGTGACGACCGGCCGGGGACGCGGACCGGACGGCGTACGGGCCTCTGCCGTGAGATCCCGCCGGGCCGTTGCCCCGGGCGGCGGCCGCGCGCGGCAACGGCCCCGCCGTCCCCTTCTCCCTCTTCTGTTGCTTCGTTCCTCCCGTGTATCCCCGAATGTCACCGTTCGGTCGCGGTCGGCCCGCCGCTACAACCGATCCCGCGCAGGGCCGGTCTAGATGGCAGAGACCGCGCGGCAGACGCGCATTCCCTGCGAGAGACAAGGCCAGCCATGGGGGAGACACGCAGACGGGCCACCGTCGTCCTGGGGACCACCGCACTGGTGGCGCCGCTCACGCTCGCGCTGGGGGCCGGCCCGGCGCAGGCGGCGAGCTGCACCACGCAGACCGGGCCGTACCAGAAGCAGGTGGAGAAGTTCCTGGGCCGCCCCGTCGACGGCAGGCAGTCCGCCGCCGACTGCAAGGCGATCCAGGCGTTCCAGACCAAGCACGGCATCAGCCCGAACATCGGCTACGCGGGGCCCGTCACCTGGGGCGTGATGGATCTCATGATCAAGCAGAAGGCCGTCGGCAACAACCCCAACAAGGCCGGGAAGTGCCCCGTCAACAAGGGCCGGATCGCCTGCGTGAACCTCACGCTCCAGCTCAGCTGGATCCAGGACGGCAAGAAGCTCGTCTACGGCCCCGTCCCCGTCCGCACCGGCAAGAACGGCTACGAGACCCGCACCGGCCTGAAGAAGATCTACTGGCGCAACATCGACCACGTGTCGACGATCTACAACGTGCCGATGCCCTACTCCCAGTTCTTCGACGGCGGCCAGGCCTTCCACTCCGTGAAGCTGAGCATGTGGAACCCGCCCGGCTCGCACGGCTGCGTCAACATGACCAGGACCGCCGCCCAGAAGTACTGGTCGCTGCTGAAGACCGGCGACGACGTCTACGTGTACGGGCGCAAGCCGGGCACCTGACGGGACACCCGGCCGGCCCGGACGCGTCAGGCCCCCGGCGCGTCGTCGCATTACGGGATCTCCAGCCGTACACCACCCTGTCGCGCGGACTCGTGCGCGACGACGCCCGGCAGGGTGTGGCGGGCCGCCGGAGAGGGGGCGGCCTGGTGGATGTGGCGAGGAACACGGTGGAGGAGACGATCCGGGCCCGCCGGCATCCTCCGGCCGCTGCCGGAGATCCGGATGTCCGACGTCCACGACTGGGCCCGTGGTGCTGCCGTGCCGGCCGTCCGGACGTTGGTGCCGGGAGCGGCGGACGCCTGAACCGCGCGACCGGTTCGGTGAGATGGACGTGATCAGCGACACGGCCGGATATGTCCGTTTGGTTCCTGATGGCTCACATCGCCTTCACCTCGGGCGCCGTATGCTTCACAGCATGTCCACCAGTGTTGAAGCCGCTACCGAGCGATCGGCCGCGGAGGTCAACGAGGAGATCCGGGCGCTGTGGCGCCGGTCGGGCGGGACACTGAGCACCGAGCAGCGCGAGGAGTACCAGCGCCTCGTCATGGAATGGGCCGCCGCGGCGCCGCATCCGGCGCGGGCCGCCTGACCCGCTCGCGACGGGCCCGGTGCCTCCTGCGGCCCCCGGACCTCTTCGTCAGCCCCACGTGGCCGAGTAATGGCGCTGGTAGGCCTTGCGGTCCTGTTCCGTACGGATCCACCGCGTGGCCACCAGCGCGATCAGACTGCCCCCGACGACCAGCAGGCCGGGCCCGACGTTCCTCGGGTCCGCCAGCCTGGCCAGCACTTCCCGGCCCACCTCACCCGAGACCGGGCCCGACGCTCCCGGCGCGGCAGCGTCCGGGGGCGCGACCGCGCTCTGGGTGCCCGACGCCGACGGCGCCGGGGAACCGCCCTGCCCCGTCTGCGGGGCCGACGTGATCAGCTGGACGCCGAGCGCGGACAGCGCCTGCGTCACCGGCTGGAAGAAGGTCGTCCCGCCCGCCCGGCAGTCCCCGCTGCCGCCCGAGGTCACCCCGAGCGCGATGCCCTCGGAGAACAACGGCCCGCCGCTGTCGCCGGGTTCGGCGCACACGTTCGTCTCGATGAGGCCGGAGACCGTGCCCTCGGGGTAGTTCACCGTGGCGTCGAGCGCGGTCACCTCGCCGTCGCGCAGTCCGCTGCTGCTGCCGCTGCGGAACACCCGCTGCCCGACGGACGCCTCACCCATGCCCGTGATCCGCACCCCCCGCCCGTCGCCGATGGCCACGACCCCCGCCCCGTCGCCCGCCCGCCCTTCGGCGTAGCGCACGAGGGAGTAGTCGTTGCCCGGGAAGCTGCCCGCCACCGTGGTGCCCACCCGCTGCTCGGCGCGGTTGTCGGCGAACCAGACCGAGCCGTTGGGCCCGCAGTGCCCGGCGGTGAGGATGAAGTCGCTGCGCCCGTCGGTGACGTTGAAGCCGGCCGAGCAGCGCCCGGCGGTGGACAGGATCGGCAGGGCCCCGTTGATACGGGTCGTGAAGGTGCCCTCGGTACGCTCCATGCGGACGAAGCCGCCGATGCCCTCGGCGAGGTCGGTCAGCTCCGACCAGTCCTCGGCGGACACGGTGCTGTCCCCGCGCACCACCACCTCGTTCGACCGGTAGTCCACCACCCACGCCGTGCCCGGCACTCGTGGTGCCGAACGCAGCGTCTCGGCGGCGGACTTCAGTTCGCGCATGCTGTGCCGCACGAGCTTCGCCGTCGCGCCGGCCCCCCGGACCTCGGCGGCGGCCCGGTCGTCGGTGACGGCGACGACCGGGCGTCCCGCGTCGTCGACCCAGCTGCCCGCCGTACGGGAGGCGCCGAGCCGCTCGACGAGATCTCCGCCGGTGTCCTCGGCGAGCACCCGCGGGGAGGCGGCGGGGGGTTGGCTCGCCACGGCCTGCGTGACCATGGCCGCCCCGAGGACGATCCCGCCGACTGACGCCAGCCGTGTCACTCGCCGGACGATCCGTCGTCGTGCGTGCCTCATGTGCGGCTCCCGAACCCCGAACACCCACGGCGCGAGCACGCCGTGGGGCGCCCGGGTCGTCGAGCGCCCCCACTCCATACGTGCCGCGGCCCGGCGGTGTTCAGCCCCGGGGCGATCGGCTCAGTTCTTGCGGGCCACCCCGCCGAACATCGCGACCTCCTCCGGGTCGACGCCGTCGGTGTTCTCCGGCCGCCAGCGCGAGCACGACACGACACCCGGCTCCAGCAGCTCCAGACCGTCGAAGAAACGGGTCACGGCCTCGGGGGTGCGCTGGGTCAGCTTCGGGGTGCCGTGCTCGTTCCAGAACGTCACCGCCTCGTCCACGTCCGGCATCGACGGCGAGGTGATGGTGTGCGACAGCACCAGGTGGCTGCCCGGCGGCAGCGCGTCCATCAGGCGGCGCACCACGCCGTACGGGTCCTCGTCGTCGCGCAGGAAGATGACGACGCCGAGGAGTATCAGTGCCACGGGCTGCGTGAAGTCCAGGGTCTTCGCGGCGTGTTCGAGGATCGCGTCGACGTTGCGCAGGTCCTCGTCGAGGTAGTCGGTGCGGCCCTCGGACGTGCTGGTGAGCAGCGCGCGGGCGTGCGCGAGGACCAGCGGGTCGTTGTCGACGTACACGATGCGGGCCTCGGGAGCGGTCCGCTGGGCGACCTCGTGGGTGTTGTCGGCGGTGGGCAGGCCGGTGCCGATGTCCAGGAACTGACGGATGCCGACGTCGGAGACCAGGTGCCGCACGGCGCGGCCCAGGAACAGGCGGTCCGCTCGCGCGTACTCGCCGATGCCGGGGTGCAGTTGGCGGATCTGGTCGCCGGCCGCCCGGTCGACCTCGTAGTTGTCCTTGCCACCGAGCCAGTAGTTCCATATCCGCGCCGTGTGCGGCTGGGACGTGTTGATGCGTTCGCGCAACGACTGGGCCATGCCGTCCGCGGCTGGCGGGTTCTCGGTCACGGAATCAGCTCCTGGGGGTGCCTGGTGCAGGGGCGTGAAGACGCCTCGTGCGGTGTCAAGACGCAATCTAGACCGACGAATTGATCTTTGCCGCGCCTTGTGCGTTTTCCGTGCGCGTCCGCGCCGCCGCCCGCGGTGCTCCCGGCCCACGGCCGACCTATCGTGAGGCCATGACCAGGATCCCGCACGGAACGTCCGGTGAACCGAACCCGCTGCGCGCGCTGGACCTCGACAGGCTCCGGCGCCGTACGAGCATGAAGTGGCGCACCTACCCCGACGACGTGCTGCCGCTGTGGGTGGCCGAGATGGACACGCCGCTCGCCGAACCCGTCGTCCGCGCCCTCACCGACGCGCTGGCGCTCGGCGACACCGGCTATCCGGCGGGGACCGCCTACGCCGAGGCGCTGGCCGACTTCGCCGAGAAGCGCTGGGGCTGGACCGGGCTCGACGTGGGGCGCACCGCGATCGTGCCCGACGTGATGCTCGGCGTGGTGGAGATGCTCAGGCTGGTGACCGGCCCGGGGGACGCCGTGGTCGTCAACCCGCCCGTGTATCCGCCCTTCTTCCACTTCGTCGCGCACATGGACCGGCGGGTGGTCCAGGCCCCGCTGGGCCCGGACTCGCGGATCGACCTCGGCGTCCTCGAGGAGTGCTTCCGCGCGGCCGTGGCGGGCGGGCGCCGGGCGGCGTTCCTGCTGTGCAGCCCGCACAACCCGACCGGGACCGTGCACACCGCGGAGGAACTCACCGCGGTGGCGCGCCTCGCGGACCAGTACGGCGTGCGCGTCGTCGCCGACGAGATCCACGCCCCGCTGGTCGTCGGCGACACGGACTTCGTGCCGTATCTCAGCGTCCCGGGCGGCGGGCGGGGGCTGTCGCTGATGTCGGCCTCCAAGGCCTGGAACCTCGCCGGCGTCAAGGCGGCCCTCGCCGTCGCCGGCCCCGAGTCCGCCGCCGACCTCGCCCTGCTGCCCGAGGAGGTCGGTCACGGCCCGAGCCACCTCGGCGCCATCGCCCACACCGCCGCCCTGCGGGACGGCACCGCCTGGCTGGACGCCCTGCTGGCCGGACTCGACGAGAACCGGCGCCTGCTCGCCGGACTGCTGGCCCGGCATCTGCCCGCCGTCGCCTACCGCCCTGGTGACGCCACCTACCTCGCCTGGCTCGACTGCCGCCCGCTCGGCCTCGGGGACGGCCCGGCCGACGTCTTCCTGCACCGCGGCCGGGTGGCCCTCACCTGCGGGATCCCCTTCGGCAGCGGCGGCGCCGGGCACGTGCGGCTGAACCTGGCCACCTCGCCGGAGATCATCACGGAGGCGGTGCGGCGAATGGCCACCGCGCTGGAGTGAGGGCGGGCTGCCTACACTTCCGGCCATGGACGCCACGTCGCGGGACCGGCTCGGAGCCGGCAAATACCTGCTGATCACCAGCTACCGCAAGGACGGCACCCCCGTCCCGACGCCCGTGTGGGTGGTCGCCGACGGCGACGCGCTCGGCGCCTGGACGGCCGCCAACTCCTGGAAGGTCAAACGGATCCGCAACCGCTCCGACGTCCTCGTCGGCCCGTGCGACCTGCGCGGCAACCCGACCGGTGAGCAGGTTCCGGCCACCGCCGAGATCACCGACGCGGCGACGACGGCCCGCTACCGGCGGCTCATCGCCCGCAAGTACGGCATCGTGGGCCGCCTGACGCTGCTCGGCAGCCGGCTGCGGCGGGGCCCGCGGGGCACGGTGGGGATCCGGGTGACCCTCGGCGACTGACCGGGACGCCGGGCTGCTCGGTCGAGCGCGAGGCCCGTCAGGTCCAGGCCCGGTACGGCTCGTCGAGGAGCTGGAACACCGGCTCGCCCCGCACCGGGTCCTTGGCGGTGGACAGCCGCACCCGGTCGCCGCTGTGGATGCCGACCGGCGGGCCCATCACGCGGCCCCGCACCACGAACCCCTCGGCCATCTCGATCAGCGACACGTTGCGCGCCGCGGGGGTGTTGCGGTGCACCACCGTCGAGTGGCGGACCGTGCCGGTGCCCTCGCTGCGCTCCGTGCGCAGGTCGCTGCCCTGGCAGACCGGGCACAGCAGCCGGTGGTACATGGCGGTGCCGCACCAGGTGCAGCGCTGGAAGAGCATGGCCTCCTGACCCGAGGCCCGGTGGTCCAGGACGCCAGCGGTGGAGCCGGATGCCTGCTGAGCGACGCTTCCTGAGTGGTGGTACACGCTGGTCAACTCCCTGCGCTCGGCCGGATATCCACGCGCGCGCGGGGCGCGCACGCCTGTGCGCGGCTCACCGTGCCACCGTGCACGACCACAGCGTATGGCACTCAGTGCCACTCGTAAAGGCACTCCGTACCCTGGATTCCGGAGATCCGGCCCACCCGAGACACGGCCCTCGAGGTTCGGTCCCGGCCGGGGTTCAGTCCCGCCCGAGGGTGGTCTCGATCTCCTGCACCACCCGCCACAGCGGGGCCCCGCGCCGTGAGACGACGACCACCACGTCCTCGGGCCGCTCGTCCGCAGGGGGAGCCGGCCCGTCCCCGAAGGCGGCCTGCACCACACCCAGGGCGTGGTCCACCGCCGCGGTCGCGTCGCCCCTGCCGTCCGAACGCAGCCACCACCGCAGCGCGTTGTTGTGCGCCGCGACCACGGCGGCCGCGATGACGTCCGCCCGCAGGATGCCGTCGCGCCCGCCCGCGAAGCGCCCGCGCAGATACGCGGCGAGGGCACGCTCGTAGCGCCACACCACCGAGAGCTCGTACGCGCGAAGGCCGGGCACCTGCTTGGTGAGCCGGTAGCGCTGGACGGAGAAGGCCGGGTTCTCCGCGTACATCCGCAGCACCAGCCGGGCCGCGTCACAGACCCGCCCGACCGGCTCCTCGTCCTGCTCGCCGGCCGACAGGAAGGCCGTCATGTCGGCCAGGCACCGCTCGTGGTCGGGGAAGACGACGTCCTCCTTGGACGGGAAGTAGCGGAAGAACGACCGCCGCCCGACTCCCGCGAGGGTCACGATGTCGTCCACGGTGGTCTGTTCGTAGCCCCGCTCCAGGAACAGCTGGAACGCCGCCGCGACCAGGGCCTCCCGCATGGGCGGTCTCTCGCTCATGGGACGGAACGTAACACCTGAACAGCCCCGATGGCACTCAGTGCTGCGCCTGGAGGGAACTCAGTGCCCCTCATGACCACGCCAGGCGTCCCCGTCGTCCGGTGCTTCCTGCCCGTCCGACTCGGACAGCCGGGCCACCGCGGCCGCCACTTCGCGCTGCACCGGGTCCGGCAGCGGCTCTCCCCGGACGGCGGTCACCAGGTCCTGGGCGAGACGGTGGAGCTTGGTGTTGGTGTGCTGCGACACCATCACCAGCACGTGCCACGCGTCCTGGGGACTCAGCGCGAACGTGGCCATCAGCACCCCGCGGGCCAGGTCGATGGTCGGGCGCGTCCGCATGGCCCGGCGCAGCTGTACGACCTCCATGTCGACTTCCTGGTCCGTGCCGTCGGCGGTCTCCGCTGCGGCGGTGAACAGCGCCCGGGTGCGGGTGAGGTCGAGGAGCCGTTCGGTTGCCGGACCGAGGGCCTGGATCGTCACCGTCTTGTCCTCCGACAGGGCCTGCTCGCGCAGGGCGAGCAGCACGTTCAGGGCAGAGCAGTCGCAGAAGGTGACGTCGCGCATGTCGAGGTCGATGCCCCCGCCCGCGGAGTCCAGCGCGTGGCGCAGCGCGGCACGGAACTCGTCGGCCGCCTGCAGGTCCACGTCGCCGCCCACGGCGACGGCGGAGCGTGTGCCGTCGGGCCGTGCGGTGACCGACAGCGCGCGCGGGCGCACTGCCACGGGGGGATCGGGCTGCGTGGAGTACGCAGACTCCGGCATGGCCGACACTCCTTCGCAACTCCTGCCTGCCGTCTCCATCAGAGTCACCTTCGCGCTCGGATACGTCAAGAGATGCACGAAATATAGTTCGCGTTTTTGAATGCAGGAAACCTGGGTCCTATGATGGGCCCATGGGTGAAGTGCCTGAGCCGCATACCGGATGGACCTTTCTCACCAACCACGCCCGGGTGCTGGCCGCCATCGCCGATGACCACCATGCCCGCGTACGAGACATCGCGGCACACTGCCGACTCACGGAGCGGGCCGTGCAGAAGATCATCGTCGACCTGGAGGAGGCCGGTTACCTCTCCCACCGGCGTGAGGGGCGGGGCAACACGTACCGCATCCAGCCCGCCAAGGTGCTACGGCACCCGGCGGAGGCGGGGCTGACCGTGGCCGCGCTGCTCGCGCTGCTCGTCAGGGACGAGGCGGACCGCGGCCGGGAGCCCGCGTGACAGCGGGGCACCGGTCGGCGAGGCCTGAGGTCGGCGAGGCCTCGGGACGCGAGACGCCGACGCGGCACGCGACCGCACGCGCCGCGCGCTGCTACACCGTGCCCGTCAGATCTTCCGGGACGCGGACGTCCACCACGCAGACGTCGTCCCGTCGTTCCTCCTCGAGCACGGCCGCGAGCAGCGGGCCGAGTGAGCCCGGCTCGTCGGTGTGACGGGCGAGGAGTCCCCGCGCGACCCGCTCGATGCCGTGGTCGATGCCCTCCGAGGGGCGCTCCACCAGCCCGTCCGTGTACAGCAACAGCCGGTCGCCGGGCTCCAGACGGAACTCCAGCTCCTCGAAGACCGGCGTGTTGCTCGCGCCGAGCAGCATGCCGCGGGGCCTGCCGAGCTGCCGTACCCCACCGTCACGCAGCAGCAGCGGCGGGGGGTGACCGGCCTGCGCCCAGACCAGTCGTCGCTCGTCCGGCCAGTAGTGGGCCAGCACCATGGTCGCCGTGCCGTGCGGGTCGCGGGAGTGCAGCAGCAGCGTGTTGAGCCGGGCGAGGGCGCCGGTCAGTGAGGAGCCCGTGATGACCATGCCCTTGGCGGTGAACCGGAGCTGGGCCATCGTGGCGACCGCGTCGATACCGTGACCGGCCACGTCGCCGACCACGAACAGCGCGCTGCCGTCCGGCAGTTCGATGGCGCTGTACCAGTCGCCGCCCACGTGGATCCCCGACTGCGCGGGCAGGTACGCCACCTCCACCCGCAGCCCGGCCAGGCGCAGGGGCTTGTCCGGCAGCGGCAGCAGCGCGTGCTGGAGCCGGGCGGCCAGCGCCCGCTCGGCCTGGAGCGCCCCGTGCTGGGTGAGGACCGCCCGTTCGCTCGCCACCAGCGCGAGTTCGGCGTTGCGCTGGGCCGTGAGGTCCTGGACGAAGCCGTGCACCTCGACGGGCGTGCCGTGCAGGTCGGCCACCGCCTCGGCGACGACCCGCAGATGGCGTACCCCGCGCGCCGTCCTGACCCGGAACGGTACGTCGACCGGCCGCCCTTCGTGCGCGAGCGATCCGATGGCGCGGGTCAGGCCCGGCGCGTCCTCCGGCACGGCCAGGGCGGGCAGTTCGGTCAGGCGCACCGGGCCGTGCGCGGGCTCGCGGTCGAGGACGGTGAAGATCTGGGCGGAGCAGGAGACCTCGTCCGTGATCAGGTTCCAGTTGGTCCAGCCGAGGTTGCCCAGCCGCTGCACGTCCGCCAGCCGCTGCTCCTGCCGGTCCGACGGGTCGTGCCGGATCCAGCTGATGACGAGCCCGTCGTTCAGCCGGGCCACCCGCACCGTGTACGTCGACAGTTCGGCGCTGCCGGCCACCACGTCCGCTTGCGCGAACGGCTCGGCCTCGTACGGTTTTCCGGCGCCCAGGACGTCCAGGCACCGCTGCCACAGCGTCTCGTCCGCGATCGGCGGCCAGCACTCCAGGATCCGCAGCCCGACCAGCTCGCGGCCGGTGCGCCCGACGACGTCGATCGCCTCCGGGGTGGCGGCGCCGATGCGGTAGTCCTCGATCTCGCCGGAGGGCGCGCGCACCGGGGTGAGGAACATCGCCGCGCCGGGCAGGGCGTCGAGCACCGCCTGTACGGCGTCGGCGGAACCGTCGGTGACGGGTTCCGGCCGGGCGTCGAAGGCCCGCAGCCGGCCCGCGCACAGCCGGACGACCGCCCGCAGGTGCTCACGGGTGGGCGCGGTGAACGGACCCGGGCGGGTGCGCAGGACGCCGATGGCGACCTCGGCGTCGTCGTCGGTCACCACTGGCAGCCAGGCACGGGAGAGCCAGCGCTCGGGCGGGTCACCGATGAGGAGGTAGCGCTTCCGGTCCTCCGCGGGGTCCTCCAGCCAGCGTGCGCGGCCGGTGCGCAGCGCGTCGAACGCGGCGATGGCGGTCACCGGGGGCACCTGGCGCCACTGGGCGGCCAGTTGGGCGTCGATGCCGCCGTGTCCGAGGAGTTCCAGGCCGCCGGCGGGATGCCGGCCGAAGATCAGGACGGCGTCGGCGGCGACGGTGTCCGCGAGATGCTCCAGCAGACAGCCGGCGAGTTCCTGCGGAGTGCGCACGCCGACGAGCGCCCTGCCCAGCCGCCCCAGGGCGGTGGACCCGTCGTCGGCCGGCTCGCGGGAGGGACCGGAGAGGGGGATGCCGGGGGCGGCGGAGGAGGACGCGGGCAGGTCCGGGGCGGACGCGGTGCGGTCCGGGGCGCTGCCGCCGAGCGTGATCCAGCACTCCTCGATCAGCGTGCGGTCGGCGGCCTTCGCGCGGCGCAGAAGCTCCTCGTGCGCCGCCTCCGCGGAGCACCCGGTGAGCGCCATGACCGCGCCCTTTGCCCGCTCCACGACGGCCGAGGTCGCCGCCAGGTCGCGCAGCCGGGCCAGCTCGGCGCGTCGCCCGGTCACGGCACCGGTAGAGGTGACCGTGTCGGAACCGGTTCCGTTCTCCGCCGGGATCGCGGGGTCGCTCGTCACGCGTCGAGCATCGCACAGGAGCCCCCACCGCAGCGCAAGGTCTTCCGCGGGGAATGCACTCGAAAGTGCCTGCCGTTGCCACGGCCGGTGACGGCGCTGCCGGCCGGGGAACACGGGCGGTGCGGCGCCCGTCGCCGGCCCGGGTTCCGGCGTGCGGCGGCGACGCGTGCGAACCACTGCCTCAGCGGCCGAGGTTGTGCTCCACCAGCGCGTCGGTCACCGCACGGACGCTGCGCGCGATGTGCTGGAGTTGCAGCACCTCGGCGGCGTACAGCTTGATGGTGTGCTCGATGACCGACTCCGGCATGCCGAGCCGCGGCAGGTCGGCGCGGGCGGTCTGCAGGGCGGTGCGGGCGACCCGGATCTCCTGCTGCACCTGGATCTGCGCGTGCCGGGCGAGCAGCACGGGGTGGCGGATCAGCGTGGGATAGTCGGCGTACCGCGCCGGTACCAGCTCGCGCAGCCACTTGGCCGCCGAGCGCTCCCAGTCGTAGCTGCCGGGGGTCTTGACCTGGCACGGCCAGTCCGGGCTGGTGCGCGTGGACGTCAGGGGCATGATCATCGCTTCCGGTGTGCTGCGGTGCGGAGGTGGTCCGCGGGGGTGGGGCGGCCCCGGCCTAGGGGATGGCCGGGGCCGCCCCCACCGAACACCCCGGGCACCGATGCGGGTAGGGGACATCGGCTTCGGGTGTTCGTGCGGGCGCCCTGGAGAGCCGGCCTGTGTGTGAGCGGACGGTCGGTTCTCCTCGGGCGGGTGAGGATCCGCGAGCAGTATTTATATATGCCGATCGCTTTGCAAGGCGTATGAAAACATTCATGCCTGCTGTGAAAGGAAAGGACCCTTCGTGCAGCGGTTGAGGTAAGGGGTGGGATCAGTCCCGCAGGAAGAACTGGTGCTGGTCCGAGATCTGCTCGTACGCCTCCAGCCGGGCCTGGGTGCGTTCGGGGTCGGCGTCCGTCATGGCCTGGAGCAACGCGGCCGCCATCACGCCGGGCGCGGCATAGGAGTCGAAGACCAGCCGGGAGCCCGTGCCGGTGGCGAAGGTGACGTCGGCCTCGTCGGCGACCGGTCCGAGCGCCAGGTCGGTGACGAGGGCGACGCGCAGGCCGGCGCCGCGCGCGAGGCGCACCGCGGAGAGGGTCTCCTGGGCGTGCCGGGGCAGCGAGAACGCCAGCACCCACGTGCCGCCGGCCTCGCGGGACTGCAACAGCGCGTCGTAGGCGACGCTGCCACCCCGCGTCACCAGCCGTACGTCCGGGTGGATACGGCGCGCGGCGTACGCGAAGTACTCCGCGAGCGAGGCGGAGATGCGCAGGCCCAGCACGGTCAGCGGGGTCGACTCCGACAGCCGGCGGCCGACGTCGATGACCTGGTCGGGGTCGGCGAAGTCGCGGCGCAGGTTCTCCAGGTTGTCGATCTCGGCGTCGACCGCCGCCTGGAGTTCGTTGCCGCGGTCCTCCTCGGCGGTCGCGGGACCGCCGGCCAGGGTGCCGAGGGCGATGGCCTGGAGCTTCTCGCGCAGCGCCGGGTAACCGCTGAAGCCGACCGCCCCGGCGAAACGCGTCACCGACGGCTGGCTGACCCCGACGCGGTCGGCGAGCTCGGTGATCGACAGGAACGCCGCCTCGGTGATGTGCTCGATCAGGTACTGGGCGATGCGCCGTTGTCCCGGCGACAGTCGGGGCCGGTCGAACAGCGCCCTGAGCTGGGAAGTCGGGGCGGCCTCCACTTCCGGTGCGGTCTTTCCCGAGGTGATCGCGGATGCCTGTGCGCGTGCCTGCTGCGGCGATGGCACCGGTGCGCCTCCTTTGCTTCCCAGGGAGCTTCAACATAGCTCACGCACCGTGTCGATCAGGGGCGCACGCCCGGCGCGGGGGCGGGGCGGCCGGGACGTGGGAGGGCCCTGCCCGCGGGGGTCGGCCGGGGTGGGGCCGGGTGCTGTCCGGACGGGACTCGGTCGGGGGTGGGTGCTCCGGCGGTAATGGTTGGCGGCCGTGATCGGCGACGCGGCGGGCGACGCCCACGGCGAACCGGAGCTGACGCTTCAGCCGCGCTGGTGCCGCGACAGGCAACGCTCACCCCGTCGCGACGCCCGGCACGCCCCCTTGCCGCACCGGACGCCGCTCCTTGCCGGGCAAGCGTTGCCCGCCGCGGCACTAGTAGTGCTTGGTCAGGTTCGTATCGGGGTTGGTATGTCGCGGTGGCAGGTGGGGCAGGCGCCGGTCCAGAGAGCGAGGAGGGTCTGCAGCTCGCGGACGACCTGGTAGAGGCTCAGGCCGACGCCGCGTCTTTTGGGGCTCGTGCCAGTCGTTGCAGGGTGCAGAAGGCGTGGGCGACGGAGACGAGGGTGACGTGGTGGTGCCAGCCGTTCCAGGTGCGGCCCTCGAAGTGGGCCAGGCCCAGGGCCTGCTTCATCTCGCGGTAGTCGTGCTCGATGCGCCGGCGAAGCTTGGCAAGCCGGACCAGGGTGGTCAGCGGGGTGTCGGCGGGCAGGTCGGACAGCCAGAACTGGACCGGCTCGCTCTCCCCGGCGGGCCATTCGGCCAGCAGCCAGCACTCGGGCAGTTCCGGGCCGTCGGCGGCCTGCCGGATCTCGCGCCCGGCAGGCCGGATGCGCAAGGCCACGAACCGGGAGTACATGCGCTTGAAGCCGGAGCGGCCGGTGCCGGGCCGGGAGCCTCACGCCACTGGACGGGCCGTGCGGTCTTCCGGCCGGCCGCGATGACCAGCTCTTTCACCGACCGCGGCTTGTCCGGGTACTTCGGCACCGGCGGCCGTCCCGTCCCGGAGTACGGCTCGCACACCGGCACCGCGTCGCCGGGATGAGCCGACAGCGTGGTGGAGATCCCGACCATGTAATGCATGCCGCGGGCGTTCAGGCCGAGCCGGAAGGCCGCGGCGTCGCCGTATCCGGCGTCCGCGATGGCCAGCGGCACCTCGATCCCCCAGGAACGGGTCTCGTCAGCCATGTCCAGAGCCAGCTGCCACTTCTCCACATGGCCGACGTCGTCGGGGATGCCGCAGGACCGGCGGCGGGCGACCTTGTCCGCATCCGCCTTCGGCGCTGCGGGATCCCAGGTCTGCGGCAAAACAGCCGCCAGTTGACCGCAGCCGAGGCATGGTCGGAGGCCAGGTGCAGCGAGACCCCCACCTGGCAGTTGGTGACCTTGCCCGCGGTGCCGGTGTACTGCCGCGACACGCACGCCGAGGCACTGCCGTCCTTCAGGAAGCCGGTGTCGTCGAAGACCAGCACGGTCGGCCGGATCTCCGTCTCCATCCTCCAGGCCAGACGGGCCCGGATATGGGCCGGATCCCACGGGCTGGTGGTGATGAAGTGGGCCAGGGCCTGCCGGTTCCCGTCCTCCCCGAGGCGGGCAGCCATCGGCTCGACCGACTTGCGTTTGCCGTCGGTCAGCAGTCCGCGCAGGTAGACCTGGCCCCACCGGCGCTGGTCGTTGCGCGCGAACGGCTCGAACACCTCCGCTGCGAACGCCTCCAACTCACCACGCACCGCAGCTATCTCGTCTGGAGTCACACGCCCTCAACGACCTACCGAACCAAAAGACACGCTCAGCACATCTAAATCTGACCAAGCACTACTAGTCGATGGTCACGACCAGGTCCGCCCGGTCCCGGGTGGCCCCGACCGTCTCGGCGTTGCGCTGGTCCGTGCCCAGCACCCACGCCACCGCCTCCTCGTGGCCCTTGCCGAACTCCTCGTGCCGGGCGACGAGACGGCGGATCCGCTCCGGCTCGGGCAGCTCGCAGAACCACACCTCGTCCAGCGCGGGCCGGACCCGTGCCCACGCACCCGTGTCGAGGAGCAGGTAGTTGCCCTCGGTCACGACGAGCCGGGCGGTCGGCGGGACGGGGATCGCGCCCGCGATCGGCTGCTCCAGGACACGCTCGAAGCCGGGCGCGTACACCACGTCCTCGCCGTCCTCGCGCAGCCGCCGCAGCAAAGCCGCGTATCCGGCCGCGTCGAAGGTGTCGGGCGCTCCCTTGCGGTCACGGCGGCCGAGCCGGTCGAGTTCGACGTCGGCGAGGTGGAAACCGTCCATCGGGACGTGCGCGACCCACGGCCGGCCGGTGCCGTTCAGCTCCCGGACCAGGCGTTCGGCGAGGGTGGTCTTGCCCGAGCCGGGACCGCCGGCGACACCGAGGAGGGCGCGGCGGCCGTCCGCCGCCAGGGCGCGGGCGCGGGCGAGGAGGTCGTCGAAGGTCACCGGCACACAGCGAGTGTGTCATCCGGGTGGCGGGCGAGCAGGTGCGGCTGCGGAAGAGACCACCCCACGGCCCGAATCGATCCGTGTGGCCCGCGCCACCCACAGGCCACCCACTGGACCGCGTCGTGCGGGGAACCGGTCCTTCATGACGGAGCTCGGTCTTCCCGAAGAAATCCTGGCCTGCCTCTTCGACCTCGACGGGGTCGTCACCAAGACGGCCGTGGTCCACGCCGCCGCCTGGAAGGAGACCTTCGACGCCTTCCTGCGCGAGCGCGAGGGCGAGAACTTCCGGCCGTTCGACGCCGGCGCCGACTACGACGAGTACGTCGACGGCCGCCCCCGCGCGGACGGCGTGCGCACCTTCCTCGCCTCCCGCGGTATCCACCTGCCCGAAGGCACTCCCGACGACCCGCCCGACGCCCCGACCGTGCACGGCGTCGGCAACCGCAAGAACGACCTCCTCCTGGAGAAGATCCGCACCGGCGGCGTCCAGGCCTACGACAGCACCCTGCGCTACATCGAGGCGGTCCGCGCCCGGGGCCTGCGCACCGCGATCGTCTCCTCCAGCGCCAACTGCCGCGACGTGCTGCGGTCGATCGGCGCCGAGGACCTGTTCGACGTGCGCATCGACGGCGTCGTCGCGGCGGAGCGCGAGCTGCCGGGGAAGCCCCATCCGGACACCTTCCTGGCCGCCGCCCGCGACCTCGGCGTCGAGGCCCGTCACGCGGCCGTGTTCGAGGACGCGCTGGCCGGCATGGACGCGGGGCGTGCGGGCAGCTTCGGTCATGTCGTGGGCGTCGACCGCGCCGGACAGGCCGACGCCCTGTACGCGCACGGCGCGGACCGGGTCGTACAGGATCTCGCCGAACTGGGGGGCAAGGAGTGATCACACAGGGGGCGTACGCCGTCGAGCCGTGGACGGTGCGGGAGACGGACCTCAGGCTCGACGTGCTGGCACAGAGCGAGTCCGTGTTCGCGCTGTCCAACGGCCACGTCGGCTGGCGCGGCAACCTCGACGAGGGCGAGCCGCACGGCCTGCCCGGCTCGTACCTCAACGGGGTGCACGAGCTGCATCCGCTGCCGTACGCCGAGGCCGGGTACGGCTATCCGGAGTCCGGTCAGACGGTCATCAACGTCACCAACGGCAAGGTGGTCCGGCTCCTGGTCGACGACGAGCCGTTCGACCTGCGCTACGGGCGGCTCGTCGCGCACGAGCGCACGCTGGACCTGCGCCGGGGCGTCCTGGAGCGGGTCTGCGAGTGGACCTCGCCGGCCGGGAGGACGGTGCGGGTGCGCTCGACGCGGCTGGTGTCGCTCACGCAGCGGGCGATCGCCGCCGTGGCGTACGAGGTGGAGCCCGTGGACAGCCGCACGCGGGTGGTGATCCAGTCGGAGCTGGTCGCCAACGAGAGCCTGCCCGAGCCGAACGGCGACCCGCGAGCCGCCCGGGCGCTGAAGTCGCCGCTGGAGCCGGAGGAGGACTTCGCCGACGGCCTGCGCCTGCGTCTGGTGCACCGCACCCGGCGCAGCGGCCTGCGCGTCGCCGTGGCCGCCGACCACGTCGTCTCCGGCCCCGAGCGCACGACCACCCACAGCGAGAGCAACGTGGACGTGTCCCGCCTGACCGTCACCTCCGTGCTCGACCCCGGACAGCGGCTGCGGTTGGAGAAGCTGGTCGCGCACGGCTGGTCCGGCGCCCGCTCCCGGCCCGCGATGAGCGACCAGGTCGAGGCGGCGCTGGCGGCGGCCGCGCACAGCGGCTGGCAGGGGCTGCTCGACGAACAGCGCGCCTGTCTGGACGAATTCTGGGGGCGGGCCGACGTCGAGGTCGACGGCGACGAGGAGATCCAGCAGGCGGTCCGCTTCGCCCTCTTCCACGTCCTGCAGGCCGGCGCCCGCGCGGAGGGGCGGGCGATCCCGGCGAAGGGCCTGACCGGCTCCGGCTACGACGGCCACGCCTTCTGGGACAGCGAGACCTTCGTACTGCCCCTGCTGACCTACACCTCGCCCGACGCGGTCGCCGAGGCGCTGCGCTGGCGGCAGAACACGCTGCCCGCCGCCCGGGAACGCGCCGCCCAACTCGGGCTGCGCGGCGCCGCGTTCCCCTGGCGCACGATCGACGGCTCCGAGGGCTCGGCGTACTGGCCCGCCGGGACCGCCGCCTTCCACGTCAACGCCGACATAGCCGATGCCGTGGTCCGCTACGTCGCGGCGACCGGCGACCGCGACTTCGAACGGGACACGGGCGTGGAACTGCTGGTGGAGACCGCCCGGTTGTGGCGCTCCCTCGGTCACCACGACCACCGCGGCGCCTTCCACATCGACGGGGTCACCGGCCCGGACGAGTACAGCGCGATCGCCGACGACAACACGTACACCAACCTGATGGCCCGGGCGAACCTGCTGGCCGCCGCCGACGTGGTCGAACGCCACCCGGAACAGGCCGCGCGGATGGACGTGGACGACGAGGAGAGCGCCGCCTGGCGCGACGCCGCCGGCGCGATGAACATCCCGTACAACGACGACCTCGGCGTGCACGAGCAGCACGCGGGCTTCACCCGTTACCAGCGCTGGGACTTCGCGGCGACCGGCCCCGACCGCTTCCCGCTGATGCTGCACTTCCCGTACTTCGACCTGTACCGCAAGCAGGTCGTCAAGCAGGCGGACCTGGTCCTGGCGCTGTACACCTGCGGCAGCCACTTCGACGACGAGCAGATCGCCCGCAACTTCGCCTACTACGAGCCGCTCACGGTCCGGGACTCCTCGCTCTCCGCCTGCGTGCAGGCCGTGATCGCCGCCCAGGCCGGCCACCTCGGCCTCGCCTACGACTACACCGTCGAGGCGGCCCTGATGGACCTGGCCGACCTGGAGCAGAACACCCGCGACGGGCTGCACATCGCGTCGCTGGCCGGTACGTGGACGGCGCTGGTCGCCGGTTTCGGCGGTATGCGGCGCGACGGCGACACGCTCGGCTTCGCACCCCGGCTGCCCGAACGGTTCAGCCGGCTCGCCTTCACCATCCAGCTCCTCGACCGCCGCCTGCGCGTGGAGATCACCCCCGACAAGGCCACGTACACCCTGCTGTCCGGCCCACCCCTGAGGATCGGCCACCACGGCGAGTCCCTGAGCGTCGGCACGGACAGCCCCGCCGTCCGCACGGTCCCCCCGGCGCCAGTCCGCCCGACCCCCGAACAGCCCCCGCACCGCACACCGAACGCCCGCTGAACCCCGGTGCCGCCCGGCACGGGCGCGTGCGTCGGGGTTCAGCCGGGGAGCGGGCGCGGCGCCAGGGCCCGCTCCACCGTCCCGCCCCGGCCGTCCGGCTCCACCCGGTACAGATGGGCGTCCGGCGCGCGCGTCACCGCCTCCGTCAGCTCCCCGTCCGTGAACAGCGCCCCCACCCCGTCGTCCAGCGCCCACCCGGCGGGCAGCGCGCCGCTCGCCACCGCCTCCCGGTACGAGGGGCGGCGGCCCGGTTCGCTGTCGTAGTGCGGGCAGACCGACCCGGGGAGCAGGCCCAGGCCGTCCGCCAGGAAGGTCAGCGGGCCGAAGGAGTCGGTGTGCGAGCCCTCGGCCCAGCAGTTGGCGCCGGCGCTGATCCCGCAGAGCAGGGTCCCGCCGCCGCAGGCCTCGGCGAGCAGCCGGTCGACGCCGTGCGTGCGCCAGACGGCCAGCAGGTTCGCGGTGTTGCCGCCGCCGACGTACACCACGTCCTGCGCGAGCAGGAACGCCCGCAGCTCCGGGTCGGCCAACTCCCGTCGGAACAGCGGCAGTACCGTCGCCTCGCACCGCCGTCGTCCGAACGCGTCGAGGAACCGCTCGACGTAGGCGGGCGCGTCGCCGCTCGCGGTGGGCACGAAGCACACCCTCGGCCGGGCCGCACGTGCGTGGCCGAGCACCCAGTCGTCCAGCAGTCCGTCCTCGTCCGTGGAGAAGCCTCCGCCGAGCAGGGCCAGACGGAGTGGGGGAGCGGCGGTCACGGCGTGCCTTCCGGAGGCGGGGACTGGAGCGCGTTCAGTCTGCCAGGGGTCACACCCGCAGCTGGCCCCGCCATTTGGTGATCTCCTTCGTCGGTTCCCCGGTGTACGACCACGGCGTGCGCGTGAACCGGCGTCCGAGCAGCCGCAGCAGTTCGGCCGCGACGTCCTGGGCGCCGGCGTGACAGGCCCCGTGGGCGAGGTAGTTGAGGTCGCGCAGCTCGACCGGGGTGACCGGGGTGTCCGGGCGTTCCAGGATCCAGCGCTGCCAGGTGCGGCGTACGTCGCTGACGGCGCCGTCGTGGTCCCAGTGCTGCCCGAGCCCGACGGCGGAGTGACGGCCGCGGGCGGCGTCCAGTGCGTAGCGGAACTCCTCGACGCGGGCGTACTGCACCAGCACGGGCAGCGCGCAGCCCGGCGGGGCCACTCCGGCGGCCTCGCGGGCGAAGTCGTACATCAGGCCGTGGGTGCCGTGCCAGCGGGAGGAGTAGTAGTGCAGGACCTGGAGGTGGCCCTCGATGCTGTACGGGTCACGCCGGTGCAACTCGTCCCACCAGCGGGCCAGTTCCCCGCGCCGCACCCCCTGCGGGTAGAGGCGGGCCACGGAGATCAGCGACACCAGCGGCGTCGGGTCCGCGGGGTACGCCTCCGTGGCCCGCACGCACGCCAGGACGGCGCCGTCGATGCGCTCCCGGTCGATCGGCACGCCCCGCCCGGCCGCGATGGCCAGGTCGAACGCCCGGGCCGTCTCGGTCGCGGCCCGCAGCACCAGCGCGTCGGCGCTTCGGGGTTCGGCGGCCAGCCAGGACTCCACCGCCGAACTGCCCGCGCAGGCCTGCGCGAGCAGCCGCACCCGGTGGCCCCGCAGGGCCCAGTCGGCGCCGGTGGACCGCAGCAGCTCACGCAGCCCCTGCCAGCGGCCGATGACGATGTCGTGGCGGGCCGCGGTGAGGTCCGCGTCCCCGCAGTCGGGGTCGAAGTCGGGGACGAAGCGGTCGCGCGCCATCGAGGTCTCTCTCTCAGAAGTCGGTGGAGAGACCCTCGTGGCTGCGGGAGGTCGCGACCGCGTGGCCGCCGGGCGGGTAGTCCGGAGCGATGGCGCGGGTCGCGTCCAGGCGGTCCGGGCGGTAGTAGTCGCTGCCCCGGTGCCGGTACCAGAGCATCGGGACCAGGCCCACGGCGAGCCCGCCGACGCCGATCGCCACCGCGGTCGCGCTCAACTCGCCCAGCGACTCCACGAAGACCCAGAACATGAACAGCGAGCCGAGCAGCGGCCACACCCCGCCGAGCACGAAGTGCACCGGCGAGCGGAGCAGCATCCCGCGGTAGGCGACGACCGCGGCGAGACCGGCCAGGCCGTAGTACACGGCGATCTGCAGTCCGATCGCGGAGATGGCCTCGGACAGGATGTCGCCCACCGAGCCCAGCGCGTTGGCGGCGGCGAACATCGCCAGCGCCACCGCGCCGACCACGGTGATCGCCACCCACGGCGTGTTCCACCGGCGGTGCACCCGGCCCAGCGCGGCCGGCATCGTCCGGTCCCGGCCCATCGCGAACAGCGACCGCGTCACCTGGATCAGGGTCGTCTCCAGCGTGGCGACCGTCGACAGCATCACCGCCACGACGATCAGCCTCCCGCCCCAGCCCGGCCAGATCTCGTCGCCGAGCACGGCCAGCACGTCGGCGCCGTTCTCCTCGATCTGCCGGGCGGACAGCACGATGTTCACCGCGATGGTGAACACCAGGAACAGCAGGAACACGATGCCGACGCCGATGAGTCCGGCGAGGCCCGTCGTACGGCGGCTGTTGCGGGTCTCCTCGCTGAGGTTGCAGGTGACGTCCCAGCCCCAGTAGTAGAAGGCGGCGACCAGCGCGCCCGACGCGAAGCCCGACAGGCCGTCGAAGTGGCCGAAGCCGAGCCAGGACCAGTCGAACGCGCGCGCGTTGTCCGAGTGCAGCAGCGCCAGCAGCGCGAACACGGCCAGGACGACCAGCTCGACACCCGACATCAGCAGCTGCGCGCGCACGGTCAGCCGCGCGCCCCCGAGCACCACCAGCAGCATCACCAGGAACCAGCCCGCGCCGACCACCGAGGCGAGCGCCGTGTCGTCCGCCAGGTCCCCGTCGAACAGGGCCAGCGTCATCGACCCCGCGGGCAGCGAACCGGCCACCATGAAGATGGTCGCCGACACCACCAGTGCCCAGCCGCTGATGAACCCCAGGAACGGGTGGAGGGTACGGCCCACCCAGGAGTAACTGGCGCCCGCGTTCACGTCGATGCGGCTGAGATAACTGAACGCCAGCGCGATCCCCAGCATGGGGATCGCGCAGTACAGCAGAGCCGCCGGGCCGGCCAGCCCCACCGCCCCGAACAGAACGGCCGTGGTCGCGGCCAGCGAGTACGCCGGGGCGCTGCCCGCGACCGCCATCACCACGGTGTCGAACGTACCGAGGGCACCTGCCTGGAGCCCTCTGCCCGTGCTCTTGCTCATGCCTGTGCTGCTTTCGACTTGCACGACGCGAGGGCGAACGCCTCGACGGCGTAAGTGGTGTGGGGGGTGAACCCGCATCCGGCCGAAGAGGGATGGCCTCGGGCCGGAGCGGCGGAAACGCGGGGAGGTGGGCGGTGTGGGCCGCCCGTTGTCGGACGGTCACACCGTGTGTGCGAGTGATGATAGCCCCGCGCGTCGGCCTCGCACGATGGGTCCCCGCGGAAATCCCCCGGACTGGCCCGGCGCCAACTCCCCTGCCGGTCAGGGAGCTTGCCGCGCGAGAAGCGGAACCGGCCTGGCGCCGCGCGGGCCGCCGTGGAGGAAGCGTGATTGGAGCGCGCCCGACGGGAAACGCGGACAGGGACCAACGCGAGATCGACCAGTCGACGCAGGCCGACAGGAGGCAGCCATGGGCAGCGAAGGGACGCGCCCCGAACCGGTGACGGACGACGCGATGGCGGACGACGCCTACCAGCCCACCGGGACCAATGAGGAGCAGGAGGACGCCGCGCCCCTCGACCTGCAGGACGCCGTCGACGAGCGCACGTACGACGACACTCTGGACGAGGGCTACTCCCCGCCGGAGAAGCCGCTCGGCGTCACCAAGTACGGCACCACGGCCGCCGAGCAGAGCACCGGAGAGACCCTCGACCAGCGCCTCGCCCAGGAGCAGCCCGACGTCGACGCACCCGCCGGGGACGACATCGGCGACCTTCCCGGCGGCGAGGGGGAGCCGGTCGACCCCGAGGCGGGCGGCGAGCGAGCCGGGCGCCTGGTGGCCCCGGACGAGGGGGCGCACCCGGACACGACGAAGGAGGCCGTCGCCGACGACAAGGGCGTCGACGCCGGCGCGGCGGGCGCCGAGGAGGCCGCCATGCACGTGGTGGACGAGGACGACCTCTGACCACCCGGCGGCGCCGCACGCCCGTACCCGTCGCGGTTCAGTCGGTGATCCGGTCGATCTGGCGGAGCTTGTTCGTGGCGTCCAGGGCAGCCACCTTGTAGGACTCCGCCAGCGTCGGATAGTTGAACACCGCGTCGACCAGGTAGTCGACCGTGCCGCCGCACCCCATCACGGACTGCCCGATGTGGATCAGCTCCGTCGCCCCCGTGCCGAAGCAGTGCACGCCGAGCAGCGTGCGGTCCTCGGGGGAGACCAGCAGCTTCAGCACGCCGTGCGAGTCCCCGATGATCTGTCCCCGGGCCAGCTCCCGGTAGCGCGAGACGCCGACCTCGAACGGCACCCGGTCCTCGGTGAGCTGGTCCTCGGTCCGCCCCACGAAGCTGATCTCCGGGATGGTGTAAATGCCGATCGGCTGGAGGTTGTGCATCCGCGCCACCGGCTCCCCGAAGGCGTGGTACGCCGCCGCCCGCCCCTGCTCCATCGAGGTCGCGGCCAGCGCCGGATAGCCGATCACGTCGCCGACGGCGTAGATGTGCGGCACCTGCGTGCGGTAGTGCTCGTCGACCGCGATCCGGCCGCGGGCGTCGGCCGTCAGTCCGGCCTTGTCGAGGGCCAGGCCGTCCGTGAGGCCCTGCCGGCCCGCCGAGTACATCACCGCGTCCGCCGGAATCTTCTTGCCGCTCTCCAGCACGGTGAGGGCGCCCCTGGGATGGCGCTCGACCGCGGCGACGGTCTCCCCGAACCGGAATGTGACCGCGAGGTCCCGCAGGTGGTACTTTAGCGACTCGACGACCTCGACGTCGCACATGTCGAGCATCCCGGCCCGCTTCTCGACCACCGTCACCTTGCTGCCGAGGGCGGCGAACATGCTCGCGTACTCCATGCCGATCACGCCCGCACCGACGATGACCATGGACCGCGGGACGCGTTCGAGCGCCAGTACGTTGTCCGAGTCCATGATCGTGCGGCCGTCGAACTCCACGCTGTCCGGCCGGGCGGGCCGCGTGCCGGTGGCGATCACGATGTGCTCGGCGCCGATCAGCCGCTCCTGCCCGCCGACGTCCCGAAGGGCGACGGTGTGCGGGTCGGTGAAGCGGCCGGTGCCGGCGAACAGGGCGACGTGGTTGCGGGACAACTGGCTGCGGATGACGTCCACCTCGCGGCCGACCACGTGCTGGGTGCGCGCGATCAGGTCGGCGACGGTGATGTCCTCCTTCAGTCGGTAGCTCTGCCCGTACAGGTCGCGCTGGGTGAGGCCGGTGAGGTAGAGCACGGCCTCGCGCAATGTCTTGGAGGGAATGGTGCCGGTGTGGATGGAGACCCCGCCGACCATGTCGGGGCGGTCCACGACGGCGACCCGGCGGCCCAGCTTGGCCGCGGCGATGGCGGCCTTCTGGCCACCGGGGCCGGATCCGAGGACGAGCATGTCGAAGTCGGGCACCCTCGGAAGTGTGACAGCCCACCCGGCCTCTCCGTAAGGGCGAGGGCGCGGTGAGGAGACGGACACGGCGGCCTGCGGTGTCGCGGTGACGAGGCGGACACGACGGCGGGCGGGCCCACGGGAAGTGCCGGCACGGAGGCGGGCAGGGCGGCCTGTTGGCAGCGCCCGCGCGGTCAGCGAGCAGGGCCTGTTGGTGGTGCCTGCGCGGCGGGGAGAAGGGCCTGCCGGCGGTGCCTGCGCGGCGGCGCCGACGGCGCGTGGGTCAACTCCCGCGGGTCCTGGGGGCTGTCGGGGCCCGCGGGCGCTCACCCACGCCTGGTCAGGGCAGCAGCTTGTCGAGCGCGGCGTCGCCCTCCTGTGCCAGCTTGCGCCGCGCCCACTCCAGGTTCTTCGGCGTGAGGTCCTTGCCCGAGGCAAGCACCACGTCCTCCGGCGACACGTCCGTGCCGGTGCGGGGGTGGAGCAGGGCGTCCGGGGTGACGCGGTCCGCGGGCTGCCGGGACGCGTCGGGCTGTGGCGTCGACATGATCTGCTCCTCCGGTCCGGGGTCTGCTGCGGACCCGATGCGGTCACCAGGTCCACTTACACCATTCAACGCCGGAGCACACCCTGCATCCGGAAGCTCAGGTTCCGGCCCTCCGGGCGGGCCCGGGAAGCGGGGTGCCGGGGACCTCATGCACCCGGTCCCGAGGGGCTCCGGGCTGCTCGGGTGGCCCGGGAGCGAGCGCCGGCATCGTGATGTCGTCGTGGATGCTGCGGGTGTGCCGGAGCAGGTCCGCCCACACCCGCTCGGGCAGGGGAGCGCGGCCGTCGACCCTGGTCAGGAGTGCCAGCCGCTCGGTCAGCGGGTAGAAGGCGCCCGCCGGGTCGCGCGCCTCGAGGACGCCGTCCGAGGCCAGGAAGAGCCGGTCGCCCGGCTCCAGCCGCACGGTCCTACCGCGGTGCTCGGCGGTGCCGGCGAGCCCGAGCCCGAGCGGCGTGCACGCCTCCACCCCGATCTCCGTGGCCGTCCCCGCGCGCAGCAGCACCGGCGGCGGATGCCCGCAGGCCACCACCCGCACGGAACGCACGTCGCGGGCGAACTCCAGCAGCACGGCGGTCGCGAAGAGATCGACGTGCCGGGCGTCGGCCGTGTCCACCGTCAGCCGGCGTTCCAGCCGGTCGGCCACCGACTCGAGGTCGGGCTGGTCGAGCACCGCCTCCCGGAAGGCGCCCAGCAGCGACGCCACCGTGCCGATGGCCGCCAGCCCGTGCCCCTGGACGTCCCCCAGCGCCGCGCGCACCCCGTACGGGCCTTCGCGCACGTCGTAGAAGTCCCCGCCGACCAGGGCCCCGCGCTGCGCCGCCCGGTACAGGCCCGTACAGCGCACCGGGCCGACCGCCTCGGGCAGCGGCGGCAGCAGGGCCCGCTGCGCGGCCTCGGCGATGGTGCGTTCGAGGTCGAGCTCGGCGTCACGGCGACTGCGGACGAAGGACACGAACACGCTCAGCAGGGCGACGAAAGCGATCGTCCACAGATCCGTGTTGCCGGGCCGGTTCAGCTGGAGCGCCGGGATGTGCAGCAGCACGATCGCCGCCCCGCCGAGCAGCGCCGTCGCCAGCGGCCCGTACGACAGGACGGCCAGCGGGGGGATGGCGCCGAGCAGGAAGCCGATGTCGAGCGGCTCGTGGCTGATCGTCGTGGCCGCCGCCACGCCCGCCATCAGCGCGACCGGCAGGATCCGCACCCAGCGGGGCGGTGGGGCGCCCCGCAGCCAGCCCCGCCGGTCCCCGTGCCGGAGCGGTGACAGGACGTGCGCCATATCCACACCACCACGCTGCTACGCCGGGCCGGGCCCCGCACGTCGGGCGGGTGGCATGCCGGGGACCGGGTGTCATGCTGTCGAGGCGAGTCGCGTGGGGCGGACGGACGACGGAGCCGACGTGGGCTTCGAGGGCGGGACCTGGCACGTGAGCAGCATCGGGGAGCCGGTCGGGGCGCCGGTCGGGCACATCGTCGTCGACGACGGCGACTTCCCCTGGCTGTCGGGCAGGTTCACCGCGGGGCCGGCCTTCGCCGCCGTCCGGGACCTGTTCGCCCGTGAACTCGCCCTGTCGCAGCGGGAGGACGAGGGCCGCCGGGACGAGTGGGAGGCGGTGTACGACGAGATCCGGCGCCGGGTCTCGCTGTCCTCGCCGGAGGGGCCGGTGGCCGACTTCCTGCTGCACATCGAGGGCGACCGCGCCTGGTTCCGCTGGATCGACGGCTGAGAACGAATCAGCAGTCGTCCGAATTCTGGTTTGACAATCGCATCTCGGCGCATCCGGTAGGGGAACACAGTTCCGACGGAAGGTGTGGAGGAAACGTGGGCATCATCGCCTGGATCCTGATCGGGCTTCTGGCCGGCGCCATCGCCAAGCTGCTGCTGCCGGGCAAGGACCCGGGCGGGATCATCATCACCATGCTGATCGGTGTCGCCGGCGGTCTGCTCGGCGGCTGGCTGGGGAAGGTCATCTTCGGCGTCGACTCGATCGACGGGTTCTTCGACCTGTCGACGTGGGTCGCCGCGATCGTCGGCTCGCTCATCCTGCTCCTGCTGTACCGGGCCTTCACCGGGGGCAGGCGTTCGCACCGTCACGCCTGATGCGTGACGACGGGCGGTAGCGGGCCGCGGCCCGGAAGTCCCACAGTGCGGGGGCACGGAACGGACATCGTTCCGTGCCCCCGCACTGCCGTGTCCGTACGCGGCTCGGCGGCCGGGCGGCCGGGGCCTCAGTCGGCGGACCGGTCGAGCACGTCCTGCACCGACGCGAGGATTTCGGTGACCCGCAGCCCGAACGCCGCGTCGCACGCGTGCGGGCGTCCGGTGCGGGCGGCGGTGAGCAGCGCGTCGGCCGCCCGAGCGAACGCGGGTTGCGCGCCCTCGGAGCTCTCCGGCAGGGACGTCACGCCGGACGCGCCCCGCAGTTCGACGGTGGCGCCCGCCGCAGCGGGCGGCGCGGTGAGGCTGAGGGCCAGGGTGCTGGACGCGCCGCTCGCATGGTCGAGGACGGCGTGCACGGTGTCCTTCGGACCGTACGCCGCGGCCGGCACGCCGGTCACGTCGCCGAGGACCGGCAGCAGTACGGACAGGGCGTGCGGGCCCACGTCCCACAGGGCGCCCTTCTCCCGCCGCCACGGTGACGCGGCGAACGGGCTGTCGGCGCTGGTGAACACCGCGCCCAGCCACTGGGCACGCCCGACGAACCAGCCGTCGCTCGCGGCCTGTTCGTCGATCCAGGCCTCGGGCTCGGTCTGGAACCGGGTGGTGAAGAAGACCACCGAGGCGACACCGGACCGGCGCGCGGCCTCGGCCACGGCCCGGCCCTCGGCGACCGTCGGGGCCAGGGGCTTGTCGAGCAGCAGATGGCACTCCGCCCGCGCGGCGCGCGCCGCGAGGTCCGCCTGCACCGCCGGGGGCAGCGCGACCGCCACCGCGTCCACCTCGCCGAGCAGGGCGTCCACGTCGTCGTACGCGCGGGTGCCATGACGGTCCGCCAGCTCCTTGGCGGCGGCCGGACGGCGTCCCCACACACCCACGAAGTCGAGCCCGTCGTGTCCGCTCAGGACGGGGGCGTGCACCATCTGCGCCCAGGGGCCGGTGCCGAGCAGTCCGATACGCATGTGTTGCCTCTCCCACGGTCCACAACCTGCGACGACCGGCGCCGAGAGGGCCGGTCGGGCTGAGCGTGTCACACGGACGGGGGACGGGGATACGGGGGTCCGGGTCGACGACGTTCTGACCCACGGCCGCACCCCGACACGCGTCCCACCCGAAGCCCGCAGACCACGCCCCGCATGCCGGAACCCACCGCACCGTGGCGCCTCGACGAACGACCCCGGCACCGACCGCGGTCTCGTGCCCCGGCATACCGGTCTCGACCCCGCACCCAGGGCACAGACCCCACCCCCTGTGCCTCGGCGAACCGGCCTCAACCCCGCACCCCCGGCGTCGACCGCACCGTCGTGCCTCGGCGAACCGCCCTCAGCCCCCGCACCCCGGCCTGCCACGCCTTCCACGCCCCGCACCCCGGCCTGCCACGCCTTCCACGCCCCGCACCCGGCACCGACCCCCGCCGCCCCCGAGCCTCGGCCGACCCGACCTCAACCCTGCACCCGTGCGTGGCCCTCCGCACCCGGCCCATCCCGGTTCCCGGCCCATCCCCGCACCCCGTCCTCACCCGCCTCGCGCCCGTCCTCACCCGCCTCGCGCCCGTCCTCACCCGCCTCGCGCCCGTCCTCACCCGCCTCGCGCCCGTCCTCACCCGCCTCGCGCCCACCCCGCCGAGACTGGTGACTTTGCCGGTGCCCCCGAGCCCGGTCCCCCTCGACAGTGGCACGGCCAGTCAGTCGGCGGCGCCCGCCGGGCCGATCCGTGGAAGCTCACGGCGTTCCCTGTGCCCGGGCGGGCCGCTTGCCACGATCGAGAGGACGACTCGTCGTGCAGCAGCACCCGCTCACCGCCCCCGTCTCCACCGCCCCCGTCTCCACCACCCCGCCGCCGCGCCGCGCCGGCCGCCGCGCGCGCCGGTTCGCCTCGGCCGCCGCGGCGATCGCCGCCGTCGTCGGACTCAGCACCCTCACGAGTCCCGGCGCCCACGCGGCCGACAACCCGTACGAGCGCGGCCCGGCCCCCACCACCGCCAGCATCGAGGCGTCGCGGGGCTACTACGCCGTCTCCGACATCAGCGTCTCCTCACTCCTCGTCACCGGCTTCGGCGGCGGCACGATCTACTACCCGACCACCACCGCGGACGGCACGTTCGGCGCCGTCGCCATCTCACCCGGGTACACCGGCACCCAGTCCTCCATCGCCTGGCTCGGCCCGCGCCTGGCCTCCCAGGGCTTCGTGGTGTTCACCATCGACACCCTCACCACGCTGGACCAGCCGGACTCCCGGGGCCGCCAGCTGCTGGCCGCCCTGGACTACCTCACTCAGCGCAGCTCGGTCCGCGGCCGCATCGACAGCAGCCGGCTCGGCGTGATGGGCCACTCCATGGGCGGCGGCGGCAGCCTGGAGGCCGCCAAGACGCGGCCCTCGCTGCAGGCGGCGATCCCGCTGACGCCCTGGAACCTCGACAAGACCTGGCCCGAGATCAGCACACCCACGCTGATCGTGGGCGCCGACGGTGACTCGATCGCCCCGGTCTCCTCGCACGCCGAGCCCTTCTACACCAGCCTGCCCGCGTCCCTGGACCGCGCCTACCTGGAGCTCAACAACGCCAGCCACTTCGCGCCGAACACGTCCGACACGACGATCGCGAAGTACAGCGTCTCCTGGCTCAAGCGGTTCATCGACAACGACACCCGCTACGAGCAGTTCCTGTGCCCGCTGCCCCGTCCGAGCCTGACCATCGAGGAGTACCGGGGCAACTGCCCGCACACCTCCTGACCCACCGGCCTTCCCCGTGTGCCCGTGCACCGGCGGACACCCGTCCGCCTGGGCACGGGCACACGCCGCACACCCGCCCTGCCCGGTGAACGGGCAGGTCACGGGCCGCAGGAGCCGCCGGTGACCGCGGACGCCAGGCTTCCACGCCCCGCCACCCGTCCGTAACGTCACGGGAATGACCGGACAGACGACCGCGACAGCACCCCCACGGCTGTACGGCCGCCACTCCCCACTGCGCGCGGTGCAGGCGCTGCTGGACCGGCTCGGGTCGGGCAGCGCCGTACTCGTCGTCACCGGGGAGCCCGGCCTCGGCCGCACCACCCTGCTCGACCACGCCGCCCGCACGTTCGCCGCCGGGCCCGTGCTGCACGTCCGCCCCGACCCGGCCGGACCGAAACGGCCGTACGACGACCTCCGCGCCCTGCGGCGGGCCGCGGGCGCGCGCGACGAAGGCGGCACGCCGGACACCGCGCCGCGGGACCTGCTGGACGCTCTGCGCACGGCGGCCGCGAACGCCCCGCTCCTCGTCTGCGCCGACGACGTGCACCTGTGGGACCCCGCCTCCCGTACCGTGCTGGCCACCGCGGCCCGCCACTTGCACCCGGAGGGCCGGATCGGCCTGCTGCTCTCCACCCGCGACCCGGTCGCCCACGACTTCGCCGGGCTGCCCGCCGTACGCCTGCACCCGCTGTCGACGGCGGACGCCGACGCCCTCCTGGACGAGGCCACCGGCGGGTCGGTCCCGCCGCCACTGCGGGCGGATTTTCTGGAGGAGGCGGCGGGCAACCCCGCCCTGCTGCTGGCCCTGCTCCGCCGCCTGTCGCCCGCCGAACTGTCCGGGGAACGCGTCCCGGCCGGACCGCTGGCCGACGGGGCGGCGCTGACCGGCGTGGTCGGACCGTGCCCGGGCGGGGCGGCGTGGGACGACGTGGACGTCCTGCTGCTGACCGTCGCCGCCGCCCTGCGCGAGCCGGACGCGTCGGACGTCGACGCCGACCTGGTCCGCCGCGCCCTGCGACGCCCCGCCCTGGGCGGTGCGCCGTTCCCCGAGGCCCTCGCTCTGGCCGACGGCCGGCTCCGTTTCCACTCCGGCCTGGTCGGCAGGGCCGTCCACGCCGCCGCCCCGCCCGACCGCCGCCGCGCCGCGCACCGCGCGCTCGCCCGGGTCCACGAGGCCGACGGCCACCGACTGCTGACGCTGCTCCACCGGGCCTGGGCCGCCACCGGAACCGACCCTTCTCTCGCCGACGCCCTCTCGGCCGCCGCAGCGGCGACCCCGGCCTCACCCCCGCTGCGTGCCGTCGCGCACGCCCGCGCCGCCGAGCTGACCCCGCCGGGCACGCTCCGGGCGGACCGCCGCACGGACGCCGCCGAACAGGCGCTGCTCGGCGGCAGCCCACGGCACGCGCTCCGTCTGCTCCCCGGGTCGCCGGGCGACGCGCTGCCGCCCGCCGCGCGCGGACGCGCCGAACTCGTACGGGGCGTCGCGGAGCGGTACGACGGACCGGTCGCCGACGCCCACGCCTCCCTGCTCTCCGCCGCGCGGCTGCTGGCCGGCACCGCGCCCGACCGGTCGGCCGCCGCCGCACTGGCCGCCGCCGACGCGGCCTGGGTGGCCGGACGACTGACGGAGTGTCACGACGCGCTGGCCGACGAGACGACGGCAGCCGGGCCCGGCTCACCCGGCCCGGCGCACGACTACCGCCTCGGCATGCGGGCCGTCCTCGAGGGCCGCTTCGACCTGGCGGCACCGCACCTGCGGCGCGTGGTCGCCGACGCCCGCACCGGCGACCGGCCCGAGGACCTGCTGAGACCTGTGACGGCGGCCCTGATGCTGGGCGACCCGGCGTCCGCCGTGCG
This sequence comes from Streptomyces chromofuscus, assembly GCF_015160875.1. Classification (NCBI taxonomy): domain Bacteria; kingdom Bacillati; phylum Actinomycetota; class Actinomycetes; order Kitasatosporales; family Streptomycetaceae; genus Streptomyces; species Streptomyces chromofuscus. Next base: position 7,455,132 of record NZ_CP063374.1, read on the forward strand.
GGCCGGGACGCGCGCCCTCGCAGCGGCCAGGAACCGCGCGTCCACCGCGCTCGAACCCCGCGCCCTGGAGTACCTCGCCTACGCCGAACTGCGCGCCGGTTCGCACGCCCAGGCCCGCGCCCACGCCGAGGAGGGCTTACGTGCCGCGGAGCGGGCCGGGCAGCGCAACACGGCCGCCCACCACCACGCCGTGCTCGCCCTGGCCGCGTCGATCGAGGGAGAGCCGGACGTCGTCGCCGGGCACGTGTCGGCCGCGCTGGCGACCGCTCGCCGGCACGGTCTGGCCCAGGCGGCCACCCTCGCGCACTGGGCGGCGGCCCGGGCCGACCTCGGACGCGGACGCCCGCTGGACGCCGCCGACCGGCTCGGGCCGCTGGTACGTCCCGGTCCCCGGCGCGGTCACTTCGCGGTCTGGATGCTCGCGGCGCCCTGCTTCGTGGAGGCGGCCGTGCTCGCCGGGCGCCCGGAACAGGCGCGGACGGTCGTCGGGGACTTCGCCGTCTGGGCCGGCCTCGGCGCCGACCCGCACGCGGCGGCCCAGCTGCTGCGCTGCCGCGCCCTGCTCGCCGAGGCGGAGTGCGCCGACGAGCTGTACCTGCGCGCGCTCGACCTGCACGACACCGCGTCCGGCGACTTCGAACGGGCCCGCACCGAGCTGTCGTACGGGAAATGGCTGCGCCGCCGGCGTCGGCTGCGGGAGGCCCGGGACCGGCTCGGGGCCGCGCTGATGGGCTTCGAGCGCTGCGGTGCCGGGGTGTGGGCGCGGCAGGCGCGCGGGGAACTCCGGGCGAACGGGGCGGCGCCGAGCGGGGAGGGGCCCGGGGCGCTCGCCCGTCTGACGCCGCAGCAGTGGCGCGTCGCCCGGTGCGTGGCCGACGGCGCCACCAACCGGGAGGTGGCCCGCAGCCTGTCGGTGAGCACCCGGACCATCGACTACCACCTGCGCAACGTGTACGCCGCGCTCGGCGTTCGCTCCCGGGTGGAGCTGGCCCGCATCGTCGAACAGGCCGAGAAGTCCCGTGCACGCCTCTAGGGACCGACCGGGCGGTATGTCATTCTTCGGTGGCAGTACGAGTCAGACGCCGGCCACCGCACGAACTACCCGGCCGACCGGGAATCGGCGGGTAGCCCTCCGCGCGTGCGCCGTCGGGCCATCGACCCTGGGGGGAAACCGCGATGCAGCAAGCCCTTCGGCCACGCACGGCGTTCCGCACCGCACCGGGAGCCGCACCGCAGCCGCAGCCGCGGACGCGGCCCGGCCGGTCCCTGATCGACGCCGACGCCCTGCGCGTCCTGCACCGCGCGGCCCGCGTCCTGCTGGCCGACCTGCCCGAGCTGACCGACCGGCTCGTGGCCGTCCTGCAGGACCACGAACCGGCCTATCGGGCGGCCATGGAGAACGATCCCGCCACGACCTGGCAGGAGGTCCAGCGCTCGCTGCGGCACAGCGTGGCGTCCCTGCTCGACCCGCGCGGCACCCGGGACGCCGCCCGCCGCTGCACCTGGCGGATCGGCGCCACCCGCGCCGAACAAGGCCTCCCGCTCGACGCGTTGCTGCACGCCTTCCGGCTGGGCGGGTCCCTGGTGTGGCAGAGCCTCGTGGAGGAGACCTCCCGCACGGCACCGGAGGACGTACGACTTCTGGTGCATGTGGCGTCCGACGTGTGGAACTTCGTCGACGAGCACTGCACCCTCGTCGCCGACGCCTACCGGCAGACGGAGCGGCAGTTGACCTGGCGGCGTGAGAACCGGGTGCGGCTGCTGACCGCCGCGCTGCTCGACGGCGCCGCCCGCATCGCCGACCTGCCCGAGGCCGCCCGGGTGCTGGAACTGCCGGAGCGGGGGCGGTACGTCGTCGTCGCCGTGGCGGGCGGCACGGCCGAGGAGTGCGCGCGGGCCCGCACGGCGGCCGCCTTCGACGGTGTGCGCGTGCACTGGCACACGGGCGCGGACGTGGACTACGGCATAGTCCTGCTGGAGGGCGACCTTCCGGATCCCGCCTTCCCGCACGCGGGCGTCCGCATCGGCGTCGGCGGGGCCGTCGAGGGACTGGCCGCGGTCGGAGACGCCCGTCGACTCGCCGACACAGCGCTGCGGATATGCCCCGACGAGGGCGGCACGGTCCGGCTGGCCGAACACCTTCCCGCCGCGCTGGTCATCGCCGGCCCGGAACTCGGCACCGCCCTCGCCGACCAGGTCCTCGGCCCGCTGTCCGGTCTGGAACCCGCCGACCGTGACGTCCTGCTGGACACCCTCAGGGCCTGGCTGGACTGCGACGGCTCGGCGCAGCGGGCGGGCCGGCGGCTGTACTGCCACCGCAACACCGTCCTCAACCGCATCCGCCGCTTCGAACAACTGACGGGCCGTTCCCTGTCCCGGCCGTCCGACCTGGTGGAGATCAGCCTGGCGCTCACCGCGCGTCGGCTGCTCGGCCGCTGAGCCGTCCCCCGGGGCGGCCTCCCCCTGGGCAGGTGCACAACGCCGTCACCACCTGCTTGGGACCCCGCCCCGACCGCGCCCCCAAGCCTGTACCGCTCTCGCCACCCGTGCTGTCGTGAGGCACCCCTTTTCCCCGAAGCCCGCGCCGGTCCGGCGCGGATCCGAGGAGTCGTGATGCCCGAAGCACCACCGGACGGCCAGGCCGTACTGCGCGTCGAGGAGCTCGACGTGACGTACGGCCGCGCCCTGTCCGCCCTCCGCCAGGTCTCCCTGACGGTCCCGCCCGGCGCGGTCGTCGCCCTGCTCGGCGCCAACGGCGCGGGCAAGTCGACGCTGCTGCGGGCGGTGTCCGGGACCCTGCGCCTGCACCGCGGCGCGGTCACCGCCGGCCGTATCCGCTACGGCGACACCGCGCTCGACGGCCAGGACCCGGTCGCGGCCGTACGCGCCGGGGTCGTCCAGGTTCCCGAGGGCAGGCGGGTGTTCGCCGGGCTCACCGTCGACGAGAACCTGCGCGCGGGCGGCCTGGGCCTCGGCCGGCGCAGCCCGGCGCTGGTACGGGAGGCCCGCGACCGCGTGTTCGCGCTCTTCCCGAGGCTCGCCGAACGCACCGGCCAGGCCGCCGGTCTGCTGTCCGGAGGGGAACAGCAGATGCTGGCCATCGGCCGCGCCCTGATGGCCGCCCCGCGCCTGCTCCTGCTGGACGAGCCGTCCCTCGGCCTGGCCCCGCTCATGGTGGAACGGATCGCCGAGGTGATCCGCGAGATCAACGCCCAGGGCACCGCCGTCCTGCTGGTCGAACAGAACGCCGGCATGGCGCTGTCACTGGCGGACCACGCGCACGTCCTGGAGGTCGGCGAGGTGCGCCTGTCCGGCCCCGCGGAGGAACTCGCGCGCACGGACGCGGTGCGCCGCCTCTACCTCGGCGAGACCGCCGACGATCAGGGGGCCGCGTGACCGCCCGTACCGACCCGCCCACCCTCGACGTGCACGACGTCACCGTCCGCTTCGCCGGTCTCACCGCCCTCGACGGCCTCTCCCTCACCGTCGCGCCGGGCTCGGTGCACGCCCTCATCGGCCCCAACGGGGCGGGCAAGTCCACCTGCTTCAACGTCCTGTCGGGCCTGTGCCGTCCCGCCACCGGCACCGTCCGGCTCGGCGGCACCGAGCTGACCCGGCTCGCCCCGCACCGGATCGCCGCGCTCGGCGTGGCCCGCACGTTCCAGAACATCGTCACCACCGACGGCACGGTCGCCGACAACCTGCTGCTCGGCCGGCACGCCCTGTCCCGGGCCGGTTTCGCCGCCAGCGCGCTGCGCCTGCCCACGGCCGTGCGCGAACAGCGCGAACACCGCGCCCGCTGCCGCGAGATCGCCGAACTCGTCGGCCTGGACGCGCACTTCGACACACCCGTCGCGGCGCTGTCGTACGGCGACCGCAAGCGCGTGGAGTTCGCCCGCGCCCTCTGCCTGGAACCGCGCGTGCTGCTCCTCGACGAGCCGGTGGCCGGCATGAACGCCGCCGAACGCGCCCGCACCGCCGAGGTGGTCCGGGACGTACGGGCCCACCTCGGCCTGTCCGTGCTGCTCGTGGAGCACGACATGGGCCTGGTGATGCGGCTCGCCGACGAGGTCACCGTCCTCGACTTCGGCCGCCGCATCGCCCACGGCAGCCCCGAGGACGTCCAGCGCGACCCCGAGGTGCTGCGGGCCTACCTCGGCACCGGCACCCCCGAGGAGGGCGCGGCATGACCGGACTGCTCGACCACGTCCTCGGCGGCCTCGCCCTCGGCGCGGTCTACGCCCTGGTCGCCCTGGGCTTCGTGGTCATCTTCAAGGCCTCGGGCGTGCTCAGCTTCGCCCACGGCTCCCTGCTGCTGCTCGGCGGCTACCTCACCGCCGTACTCCACGACGACCTCGGTTTCGCGGGCGCCCTCGCACTCGCCGTGCTCGTCACGGCGGCCGTGGCCGGAGCCGTGGACCGGCTGCTGCTCCAGCGCATCGGCCAGGACCCGCGGGCCGCGCACGTGGCGACCATCGCGACCATCGGCGTCGACATCGTCCTGCTCACCGACCTGGCCCGGCGCATCGGCGGCGACCTGCTCTCCCTCGGCGACCCCTGGGGCGACTCGGTGCGCGAACTCGGCCCGGTGACCGTCGCCGACAGCCGGCTCGCCGCGATCGTCGTCTCCGCGGTCGTCATCGGCGCGGTCTTCGCCCTCTTCCGGTACACCTCCTGGGGACTGTCGCTGCGCGCGGCGGCGGAGGACGTGGAGGCGGCCTCGCTGATGGGCGTACGGCTGACCCGCGTCCGCATGATCGCCTGGTGCCTGGCGGGCGGGCTGGCCGCGCTCGCCGCGGTGTTCCTCGCCGCGTTCCCGGCTCCCGGCCTGGAACGCACCACCGGGCAGATCGCCCTCAAGGCGTTCCCGGCGGCGGTCCTCGGTGGCATGGCCTCACCCGCCGGGGCCCTGGCCGGCAGCCTGCTGATCGGCCTGACCGAGGCGCTCGTCGCCGGATACCAGTCCGACCTGCACGTCCTGGGCGAGGGCTTCGCGGACGTCGCCCCGTACGCCGTGATGGTCCTGGTGCTGCTGGTGCGGCCCACGGGCCTGTTCGGCGCGAAGGGAGCGGTCCGTGTCTGACCTCGTGAAGTGGGGCAGGTTCGCGCTGCCCGTCCTCCTGCTGTGCGCGCTGCCCTTCTACCTGGACGCGTTCTGGCTGCGCATCGGCGTGTTCGCCATGGCGGCGGCGATCGGTGCCGTCGGCCTCAACCTGCTGGCCGGCACCGCGGGCCAGCTCTCCCTCGGGCACGCCTTCTTCCTCGCCGTCGGCGCGTACGGCTACGCGTGGCTGGCCGGCGAGCCGGGCCCCGGACTGCCCCCGGCGCTCGCCCTCGTGCTCGCGGTGCTGCTCGCGGGTGTCGCGGGCGGGCTGTTCAGCCCCGTCGCGGGCCGGGTGCGCGGCATCTACCTCGGCGTCGCCACCCTCGCCCTCGTCTTCCTCGGCCACCACGTCCTGCTCACTGCGGACTCCGTGACCGGCGGTTTCAACGGCCGGTCGGTGCCGCCGCTCAGTCTCGGCGGGTTCACCTTCGCGGACGGCGACCCCGAACTCGTGCTGCTGGGCGTGCCGTTCGGCGCCGAGGAACGCCTGTGGTATCTGGGGCTCGCGCTGTTCACCCTGACCTGGTTCACCGCGCGCGGGATGCTCCGCGGGCGCCCCGGACGGGCGCTGGTGGCCCTGCGCGACAGCGAGACAGCGGCCGCGGTGATGGGCGTCGACGTGGCCCGCTACCGGTCGGCGGCGTTCGTCGTCTCCTCGATGTACGCGGGCCTGGCGGGCGCCCTGCTCGCCCTCGCCTTCCGCCGCATCGTGCCCGACTACTTCGGTCTCGTCCTCTCGGTCGACTACCTCGCCATGATCGTCATCGGCGGCCTCGGCTCGGTGGCCGGCGCCACCGCCGGAGCCGTCTTCGTCACGGCGCTGCCGCTGCTGATGACCCGTTACGCCGACCATCTGCCGCTGGTCGCCGCACCGGGGTCCGCCGGGGGAACGGTGGGCCCCACCGAGGCGGCCCGCTACCTCTACGGCGCGGCGATCGTCCTGATCCTGCTGTACGCCCCCGACGGCCTGCGCGGCCTGGCCGCACGCCTGCGTGTCCGCCTGCGCCGCCGGCTCACCCTCGCCCCACCCGCAACCGCCGTACGAGCCAAGGAGCACACCCCGTGAACGTCACCCACCCCACCAGGATCCTCCTCGCCTCGGCCCTGTCGGCACTGCTGCTCGCCACGGGCTGCAGCTCCAAGGCGGACGGCAAGAACACCGGCGACGGCGCCGACGGCGTCAAGTCCGGCCCGGGAGTCACCGACACGTCCGTCCGGCTGGGCGCCCTGACCGACCTGACCGGCCCCTACGCCACCCTTGGCAAGAGCATCGTGCAGGCCCAGCAGATGTGGGCCGACGAGACCAACGCGGACGGCGGGATCTGCGGCCGCAAGGTCGAGATCGTCGTCGAGGACCACGGCTACGACGTGCAGAAGGCGGTCACCGCCTACGCCGACATCTCCGCGGACGTCGTGGCGCTGCCCCAGGTCATCGGATCGCCCGTGGTCGCCGCCCTGATCGACGACATCGAGCAGGACAGCATGCTGACCTTCCCGCAGGCCTGGGCGGCCTCCCTGCTCGGCAAGGACTCCGTCCAGGTCCTCGGCACCACGTACGACGTCGACATGATCGCCGCCGTGGACTTCCTGACCCGCACCAAGGGCCTGAAGAAGGGCGACAAGATAGGGCACGTCTACTTCGAGGGCGACTACGGCGCCAACGCGCTGCAGGGCTCCACCTGGGCGGCCGAGCGCGCCGGGATGACGGTCACCGGCCAGAAGATCAAGGCCACGGACACCGACCTCACGGCCCAGGTGTCGGCGCTGCGCGCGGCCGGGGTGAAGGCCGTGCTGGTCAGCGCCGGCCCCGCCCAGACCGCCTCACTGGCCGGTGTGGCGGCGTCCCGGGGCCTGCGCGTGCCGATCGTCAGCAGCGCGCCGGGCTACGCGCCCCAGCTGATGAAGACGCCCGCGGCCAAGGCGCTCGAGGCCATGCTGCACGTGGTGAGCGCCGCCCCGGCCGTCAGCTCCGACCTGCCGGGCGTCCAGCGGATGGTGGCCGCGTACCAGAAGAAGTACCCCGGGTCCCTGGTCGACTCCGGCGTGCTGTCCGGCTACAACGCGGCCCAGCTCATGGGCGCCGACCTGAAGAAGGCGTGCGCGGCCGGCAGCCTCGCCCGCGAGGACGTCGTCAAGGCCCATCGCTCCCAGAAGAACGCCGACACCGGCCTCGGCACCCCGCAGAACTTCTCGGACGTCGACCGCCCGGCGAGCCTCGCCACCTACGTCCTGCGCCCCGACGCCAAGGCCGTGGGCGCCCTGGTGATCGCGGAGGACGCCCACGAGGCGCCCGGAGTGGCGGAGTACCTCGCGTCCAGCGGCAGCTGAGCCGGACGGACCGTGGGCCCAGCAGGGTGTGCAACGCCTGCTGGGCCCGGCGGTCCCGGTGCCCCGCCCGCCCGGGGGGTGGCGTGGGGCTTCGGACCGCCCCCTCTTTCGCACACGGACTGGCACCGTCCGTCACCGCATCCCTAGGATGTACTCCCTGTGAGGCCAGTCGAGTTGGCGCTCGGCGCGATACAGGGGGTTCGATGCACACCGACAAGCCACTGTCCAAGGAGATCGACGCCAACGTCCCGACGGCTGCCCGGATGTACGACTACTACCTCGGCGGCAAGGACAACTACGCCGCGGACCGGGCGGCCTGCGAGGAGCTCGACAAGGTCGTCCCCAGCACGCGCCGACTGGCCGTCAACAACCGCCGCTTCATGCAGCGCGTCGTACGGACCCTCGCGGCCGAGCACGGCATCCGCCAGTTCCTCGACCACGGCTCCGGCCTGCCCACCCAGGACAACGTCCACCAGGTCGCCCAGCGCCACGACCCCACCGCGCACGTCGTCTACGTCGACAACGACCCCATGGTGCTGGTGCACGGCCGGGCGCTGCTGGAGCAGGACGAGCGCACCTGCGTGATCCACGCCGACATGCGGGACACGGACGCGATCTTCTCGCACCCCGACACCGAGCGCCTGATCGACTTCTCCCAGCCGGTCGCCGTGCTGTTCAACTCGGTCTTCCACTGCATCCCGGACAGCGACACCGACGGACCGCAGGCCGTGGTCCAGCGCGTGCGCGAGCGGCTCGCCCCGGGCAGCTTCCTGCTGATGTGCCAGCTGGTCAGCGAGGACGCCGAGGTCCGTGACTTCGTCACCAACTTCATGGACCAGGTCACGCAGGGACACTGGGGCCGGGTCCGTCAGGAGAAGGACGTGGCCGAGCTGTTCGACGGCCTGGAGATCCTGGAACCGGGACTGGTGGAGGTGTCCACCTGGCGTCCGGACACGGATGTGGCGCCCCGTCAGCTCACGCACGAGTGGATCGAGTTCGGCGGCGTGGCCCGCATCCCGGTCGTGTAGTCACTCCTGCGGGTAGCGCCCCTCGATCGTCTCTCGCAGCAGCGCCAGCGACTCACGCGGAGTGAGCGCCTCGTCCGCCAACCGGTCCAGGGCGACGCGGTACTCCTCCGTCTCGTCCCGGTCCTCCAGGAAGTTCGCGCTCCTGATGTGCTCCAGGTACACGACGTCCGGCAGGTCGAGGCCGTCGAAGCGGAGATAGGTGATCGGGATGGACGGCGCGGACGCGTTGGTCACGTCCAGCGGCACGATCTGCACGGTGACATGGGGCCGCCGGGCCATCTCCATCAGGTGCGCGAGCTGCTCGCGCATCACCGCCCGGCTGCCCAGTACCCGCAACAGCACGGACTCGTCGATGATCGCCCACAGCTGGGGCGCGTCCGGCCGCGACAGCAACTCGGCGCGTTTGGCGCGCAGTTCGACCCGGCGCCGTACCTCGTGCGGCGGCGCGATCGGCAGCCCGCGCTCCACGACCGCCCTGGCGTAGTCCGGCGTCTGGAGCAGCCCGGGCACGTACTGGATCTCGAAGGTGCGGATCGAGGCGGCCGCCTCCTGCAACCCCACCAGCCGGTCGAACCACTCGGGCATGAGCCGCTTGTCGTACCGCTGCCACCAGCCGGGCTCCCCGGCCCGCCGCAGCAGCTGGAGCAGCACCGACGCGTCGTACTCGTCCGCGCCGTACAGCTTCAGCAGCGCCTGGACGTCGGCCTCGGTCGGCGGCCTGCGCCCCTTGCCCGCCTCGATGCGCGACAGCTTCGCCGGGCTGAACCCCAGGGCGCGCGCGGCCTGGTCCTGGGCGAGGCCGGCGTCCTCCCGGAAACCCGCCAACTGCACGCCGACCAGCATCTTGAGCAGAGTCGGAGCGGGCTCCGCCCGGTCGAGATAGGGTCGGAGGCGGGAGATGCGCTGTGACTGGGCGGACATCCTGGCTCCCTGCGGACCGGCAGAAGTATCCCTCACGCTACCGCACTTCGCCGGACCGCAGCAGGCGGACCCTCACAGCAGGTGGTCGAACTCGCCCTCCTTGGCGCCGGCCACGAACGCCGCCACCTCGGCCGCCGTGTACACGAGCGCCGGCCCGTCGGGGTCGCGGGAGTTGCGCATCGCGACACCGCCGTCCACCAGTGTGGCGACTTCGACGCAGTTGCCCTCGGCGTTGCTGTGCCGGCTCTTGATCCAGCGGGCGTCCAGCGAACTCGCCCGCACTCCGTTCGGCATCACTGGCATCGCGACCTCCCTCAGTTCACAGTGCTGCTTCCCTACCCGATTCTCGCGCAATTTCTCGTGCAATTGCACGCGGGCGTTGACGTCGTGGATAATAACCGTGGCGTCAACCCTTCGCCTGACGCTGGATCATGACGTCGCATCAGGGAAAGGAGCAGGTCCTGGGCCTGCTCCCCGTCCGACATGACCGCAGCGGAAAGGCCCGACGCCATGCGTACCGCTTCGACGGGACAGCCGAGCAACGAGCGCACCGACCGCGGGAAGCGGCCGGGCGGCGCGGCCGCGCCGCTCCGGACGCTGGGCGAGGTGCCGTGGCGGGAGATCCGGGACTCCACCGGCTCCGCGGCCGCCATCCCGCTGCTGCTCGACACCATCGCGTGGGGCGGCCCGGAGGCCGCGGACCGCGCGCTGGGCGAACTGCGGGACCGCATCTGCCAGTACGGCTTCGTGGTGGAGCAGGCCACGGCCGTCACCGTGCCGTTCCTGTGGGAGCTCGCCCAGGCCCCTCGGGTGACCTGCCGAGCCCGGATCATCGAGCTGCTCAAGAGCATCGCCGACGCCCGCCAGTGGGAGCACACGGCGACGGCCTACCCCAAGCTTCTCAACCACCGCGAGAACCACGTCGTCTGGGAGCGCGCCGCCCGTCGCGCCGTCCACTCCCGCAGGGGCGCCCTGCGGCAGCTGATGGCCGAGGGGGACACCGAGATCACCCGCGCCTGCGCCGAACTCGCCCGCTCGCTCGGCGAGTAGCCCGGCTCAGGGCCCGGCTGCGCACCCACAAACGAGCACTTCCGGCACGAGGTCGAGACTTCGTCGTCCCGGGTCACGGAGATGACCCGGCTCATCCCGGTCACCCGCGCGCACGGACTGGAGGGCAAGGCACTGCACCGCATGGACGGCACCCTGCGCCGCCTGCTGAGGGCTCACCGGCTGTCCACCGTGCGCGGCGCGGACCGGATCGTGGTGATGGCGGACGGCCGGATCCAGGAGGTCGGCCGCCACGAGGAGCTGCTGCGCCGCGGCGGGGCGTACGCGGCGCTGCACAGCGGCCAGGTGGCCTGAGGGGTGTACGGCGCGCAAGCGGGACTGTCCCGTTAGGCAACGGTATTGCGTCAATTGGGTGCCACGGGCCCGTTGAGGTGAATGGACCGGCTCCCCGGGGGCATACGGTGCGCAAAAGTCGAGAGAGGGGCGCCCCGTGCTTGTTCCGGACCCGAAGGTCGTCAGGAAGCTGCTGACCAGGTACGCATCGCTGCGCATCGCTCAGGCGGAGAGTGAGACGTCGACGACGGCACGGGAGTTGGAGGACGTCAGTTACACACTGTGCGTGATGATGGGCGCGACCAGCATCCATGACGCGATCGCCAAGGCGGACGCCCTGCTGACTCAAGGGCGCCCCACGGACCCGGACGGGGAGAGCGGACTGTCGCTGGCCGTCTGACGAGCCGTTCCGCTCACGACCGTCACTGCACGGTCGTCGTGGTGCCGTTGACCCGCCGCCGCTCGTCCGCGGCGGCGGGTCTCGCCAGCCATTCGGCGATGGTCAGGGCGATCGGCTGGCCCGTGTCGGCCTCGACGAAGCCGAACTGCCCGGACTGGTTGCACTCCAGGAACCACCACGTCCCGTCCGCGTCCTCCACGAAGTCGAAGGCGCCGTAGGCCAGTTCCGCCTCCCGTAGATAGCGCCGCACGCCCTCGGCGACCCGCGGCGGCACGTCCGCGCACCGCCACGGCGTCCGGTCCGCGGCGAAGCGGACGTCCACCTCGTCGGGGTCGGCGTCGGACGCGGTCGGCTTGCGGGCGGCCAGCAGCCGCTCGCCGACGGCGGTGAGCCGGATGTCGGCCCGCTTGGCGATGCGTCGCTGCAACAGCGTCGGCCCGAAGGCGACCGCGGTGAAATCGGCGTCCGGCGCCACCCGGCTGGTCGGCACCGCCCGCGGCGGTTCCTGCGGATGGGCGCCCGAGACGGGTTTGACGACCAGGTCGGGGAAGCGCTCGGCGAAGTCCCGCGCCGCCTGCGGGAACGTGGTGATCAGCGTGGCGGGCACCGGCAGCCCGCAGCCCTGGGCGAGCCGCAGCTGCCACGGCTTGTGCCGGGCCCGGCGGGCCGCGTCCGGGTGGTTCATCCAGCGTGCGCCGGAGCTGCGCAGCATGCCGTACAGCGCCTGGGAGGACTCCTCCGTCAGCCACGCGGAGGGCTCGGTCACCCGCGTGGCCGGAGCCCCCGGCCGGCGCACCCACACGGAGCGCAGTCCGTCCATGCCGACCAGCCGCCCCGCGGACCACAGGTGCCCGCGGAACGTGCCGTGCACGTACTCGCCCGACAGGGCGGCGCCGGTGATCAGATCGGCGGGATCGAGGCGGACCACCGGAACCCCGGAGGCGTTCAGGTGGACCACCACCATGTCCGCCGTGACGTCCTCGTCGTTGGTCAGGATCAGTACGGTCATCGTCGACGGCCCGGGTTCAGTCGTCGAAGTGCGTCTTCGAGCCGGCGGTGGAGGTCGTCGTCCCCAGCTCTCTGATCAGCGCGAGGTCCGTGGCGGCGATCCGCCCGTCGAACAGCACGTTCAACTGCAGGCCGGGGTCGTACGCGTAGGGCGTGGCGACGTCCAACTCCGCCACCGGGCGTGCGTAGTTGAGCGCGAACGGTTGCATCGTCTCTCCCTCTCGGTGCTGCCCCGGTCAGGCCGTCGGCCTGCCGTGTGCGGTGGCGTCTCCCGCTCGAAGTCCGGGGCTTCCATGGACTTATACGAATCGAACGGGTGGTTGGTTTCCTTACGCTCCGTGATCGCGGGCGAGTTGGTCGCTCTGAACCTGAGACGGCCGACGGAGTCGGTCGGTTGACTGGTCGTGGAGTCGCGGGCCGCGCACCTGGAGCGGCGGCGGGGCGCATATGGCGGTCGCGGGGGCGCGCGGACCGGGCCGCGTGGCCGGGTGATGGTGCGAAGTGGGGTGATCCGTCCGGAACGTCAGGCGGGATCGCGGGGGTGGCCGACCTCGGCGGGGGTGCGGTGCGGCCGTACGGCAAGGGGGGCGCGCAGGGTGCGCAGAGCCAGCAGGAGCACGCCGATGTCGTCGAGGTACACCGGATCGGGCAACAGATCGGCCGGCAGTGCGAAGTACGCCACGGCGCCCCAGAACACCCAGCGTGGCCCGGTCGGCAGTCCGGCCCGCCGCAGTCCGCGCCGGGCCCGTACCAGCCGTACCAGCAGCCCGACGGCCGTGGCGAGCAGGAGCGCCGCGACGACGGCGACGACGGCGAGCACTGCTGTGGTGGAGTCCACGGGCCCTCCTCGGTCCGGTGCACGGCTACGCGCGTGCCCTTCTTGGATTCCCTGATACGGCTCCTGTATTGCCTCCGTTGCGGCGTTTGTGCCCCTCGGCACATCCGGCCCCGACACGGCTGCGCCTGGGCCGACACCGGTGAACGCGAGGAACGGGGCGGCCGAGAGGGGGTCGCGCGACGTACGGCGCGCCGCTCCCGTGCGCCGGGCGCCGTCGCTCGCGCCCGGCGCATTGGGCCGGCGCCCGTCGATTGCGGCCGTTCGGCCGGCCGGGTGCGGCCGTGTACTCGGCCGGGGTGTCGCCGTTCGGCTGCTCGGGGTGTGGCCGTTCGGCGGCCGGGTGCGGCCGTGTACTTGGTCGGGGTGTGGCCGTTCGGCTGGTCGGGGTGTGGCCGTTCGGCGGTCGGGTGCGGCCGTGTACCCGGTCGGTTGCGGCGGTTCGGCTGCTCGGGGTGTGGCCGTTCGGCGGTCGGGTGCGGCCGTGTATTTGGTCGGGGTGTGGCCGTTCGGCCGGTCGGGGTGTGGCCGTTCGGCGGTCGGGTGCGGCCGTGTACTCGGCCGGGGTGTGGCCGTTCGGCTGCTCGGGGTGTGGCCGTTCGGCGGTCGGGTGCGGCCGTGTACCCGGCCGGAGTGCGGCTGTTCAGCCGACCGGGGTGCGGCTGTTCAGCCAGCAGGGTGTGGCCGGGCACGCGGCCGGGTGCGGCCGTTCGGCCGACGGGGTGCGCCCGGGCTGCGGCCGTTCAGTCGGTCGGGGCGTCGCCGTCCGCGTCCCCGGGGCCGTTCTGCCCGTGCCCGGCGCCGAAGGCCTGCTCCTCACGCGGGCGCCGCGCCCTGCCGCCGACCTTGAGGCGCTCCAGGGTGCGCGTCAGCTGCTGGAGCGGCGATCCGGCGGGCGCCTCCTGCGCCTGTTCGCGCGCGGGCGGCTCGGGCAGGGCGGCGGCGGACTCGCGGTAGGCGGTCAGCGCCTCGTGGGCGCGTTCGGCCGCCTCCCGGTACAGGTCCCTGGAGCGGGTCATGGCCTCCAGCGCCTCGGCGTACATCTTCACGAGCGCCCGCTCGCGGGCCAGCTCCTCCTCCAGCGTCAGCAGGTGCCAGTCCTCCCGCAGCGCGGTCAGCACCGCCTCGGCCCCGTCCGGCAGCGCCCGCGCGGAGGCGGCGAACCGGCTCAGCGCCTCGATCAGCTCGGCCGGTTCCGAGCCGTCCAGGAAGACGCTCCGCACGGCGAAGGCGTCCCCGTCGTACCCCTCGGGGGCCGGCGCGCCGGGCAGCACCACGGCGCCGCCGCGCGGCACCTGCACCCCCGAGTCCCGCAGCGCCCAGTTCACGGCTCGCAGCTGGTGCGGCGCGGCCCGGTGCTCCACCACTCGGTGGCGCAGCCCCGGCGGCAGCAGCCGGGCCAGCGGCAGCCGTCCGCGCGCGTCCGGAGTCATGGCCTCGTGGACGACGAAGTGGACGGACCACCCGCTGCGCGCCGCGTCCCTGAGGACGCGCCGCAGCTCCTTGTCGTCCGGCGGCAGCGGGTTGACGTCCCGGAACCTCAGCTCCGCGCCCGTCTCCGCCTCGTGGTCCCAGGTCGCGTCGGGCTCGTCCGGCCAGAACATGCTCACGGGCGACGGCCACCGCGGGTCCCACACCGCCTCCGCCTCCGCCGCCAGCACCCACTCGCGCTGCCCGGCACGGCCCCGGGCCAGCGACAGTCTGGCCCGCACGGTCACCGCCTCGCCGGTCTCCCAGCGCGCCTCGTAGACCCGTTCCGGCGCGTCCTCGGCGGCGGGCAGCTCCAGCCAGTCGCGGATCACCCCTCTGTCCTTGAGCTGCTGCACATGCCGCCGGAGTACGTCTTCCGGGGCGGGCCCGGCGTAGTGGCCGCGAGCCAGCCACACCGTGGGGGGAGTCATGGGGCGGGCGGAGGTGGAGGTCGGCATGAGTCCATCTGTGAACGGGGGCGACGTGCGACTGCCAGTATCGTCACCGCGGACGGTTGGTGATCACCCGGGGGTCACCCGGCGAGGGGGCGGTCCGCCTGCGCTCAGGTGCAGGGTCGGCGATGGTGGGCAGGAGGACATCGGCCGATCGTACGGCGGAAAGGGAGTACCCGTGAACGTGGACCTCGGCGGGCGAACCGCGCTGGTGACAGGCTCCTCCCAGGGCATCGGAGCGGCGATCGCGGTGGGGCTGGCCCGTGCCGGCGCCCGCGTGGGCGTCAACGGACGTGACGCCGAACGCCTCGAAAGGAGCGTCGGGAAACTGCGGGCGGAGGCACCGGACGGTGACTTCGTGGCCGTCGCCGCCGACCTGGGCACGGAGGAGGGCGCCGCCCGTGCCGTCAACGACCTGCCCGACGTGGACGTCCTGGTCAACAACCTCGGCATCTTCGGCCCTACGCCCGCGCTGGACATCACCGACGACGAGTGGCGCCGCTATTTCGAGATCAACGTCCTGTCGGGGGTCCGGCTGATCCGCTCCTACCTCCCCGGGATGATCGACCGGGGCTGGGGCCGGGTGCTGAACATCGCGAGCGACTCCGCCGTGGTCATCCCCGCCGAGATGATCCACTACGGCATGTCCAAGACCGCGCTGCTCGCGGTGAGCCGCGGGTTCGCGAAGGAGGCCGCCGGCAGCGGCGTCACCGTGAACTCCGTCATCGCCGGTCCGACGCACACCGAGGGCGTCGAGGACTTCGTCTACCAGCTGGTCGACCGCGACCTGCCCTGGGACGAGGCCCAGCGCGCCTTCATGCGGGACCACCGCCCGCAGTCGCTGCTGCAGCGCCTGATCGAGCCCGAGGAGATCGCGAACCTCGTCGTGTACCTGAGCTCTCCGCTGGCGTCCGCCACGACGGGCGCGGCCGTGCGGGTCGACGGCGGGTACGTGGACTCGATCCTGCCCTGACGCCGGCCCCGTCGTACGCCGCTCACCAGCCCGTCCACAGCAGGTGGTTGACGAGCAGAGCGACCACGGCCTGGGAGGCGAGCCAGACGCGGGGGCGGGGCAGGAAGGCCCCGGCGGCCAGGAGCCACAGGGCGAACGGCAGCCAGATCCGCTCCGTCTCCGCCTTGCTCATCCCGGACAGATCGGCGGCGAGGAGGGCGAGGAGCGCCGCGAGGAGGAGGACGGCGAGACGGGCTTCGGGCGCGCCGAGCAGCCGGCCGTCCCGCTCGCGCCGCCACCGCAGTGCCCCGCCCGCTCGGACCAGCGCCGCCACCGTCGCCGGCCCCACCACGAGCACCGTGCACGCCGGATTCGCCCACACCCAGTACCAGTACGGCCGGGTCCCGCCGGCCCCTTGGTTGTAGCGCTCCACCAAAAGGCGGTACGCCTCCCAGTAGTCGAACCCGGCGAGGGTGAACGCCAGCGGCACCACGAGCACCCCGGCCGCCGCAGGCAGCAGCGCCGTCCGCCGGTTCCGCCCGAGGAGCAGCACGCCCGCCCCGACCAGGCCGATCAGCGTCAGCCCGTACGACAGGTAGCAGGTCAGCCCGAACAGCAGTCCCGCCCCGAACGCGGCGGTCCGCGGCCGTCGCCCGGTCACCGCGAGCGCGAACAGCGCCACCGCCCAGGCGGCCACCGCCGCGAAGTACCCGTCGGCCGACGTCCCCATCCACACCGCGCCCGGCGCCAGCGCCAGGAACGGCGCCGCCCGCCGCGCGAGCCCCTCCGCGGCCAGTGCCCGCACCGTCACCAGCACGGCCACCACGGCGGTGGCGCCGACGGTGATGCACCAGACGCCCGCCCAGGCACCGCCGCCCAGCCCGATCCGGTCGAGCAGGACGAAGGTGAGGGTGGCCGCCGGCGGATGACCGGCGACGTGCGCGGGCCAGTGGTCGGGGCCCTGGATCACGATGTACTGGGTGAAGTCCCGCAGCGTCGCCGGGATGTCGTGGAAGCGGTCGACGACCTGGAGATATTCGTAGCGCGTGGTCAGCCGCTCGGCGACGCCGCGGTGCCAGCCGTCGACGAGCGCCAGCGACCACGTCCACGCCAGCGCGGTCCCGCAGGTCACCGCGAGCAGCGCGGGCCACGGCAGCCGGGCGGCGAGCCCGGGGCCGTACGCCACCACCGCGACCGCCACCACCACGGCGGCCGGGGTGCCGGGCCCCACGTGCGGTCCCCAGGAGGCGAGGAGGGGAGGCCACCGGACGAACAGGGTGCCGTCGGTGGCCTCGAGGCGGCGGCCGACCAGCACCGCCGCAACGAACAGCAGCACGGCGGCCAGGGCGGCGATCAGGTCACGGGGACGCGAGGAGCGGATCACACGCAGGACGCTAGGCCGCCGCGGGCCCGGCCAGGGCGTCCCGCGCCTCGATGTCCGCGTTTCGTCATGGGTCGCGGCGCGCCGCGCGTGCCGGTCCCGGCCTACCGTCAGGACATGCGAGACCAACGGCTTCCCTCCTCGCCCGGCTTCTGGCGCAGCCCGCTGCGCGGCCCCCGGTTCACCGCCGTGCTCGGCGTGGTGCTGCTGGTCGGCGTCACGGTGCTGTTCGTCACCGGGCTGCTGTCGTACGCCGCCTACAACCCGAACCTGTCGCCGGTGAACGACCAGACGCCGGACAAGGGGATCCTCGGCTTCTACCTGTTCTCCTGGCCGACGGGCCCGCACTGGCTGTACCGGCTCAACCAGGGCGTCCACGTCACCCTCGGGATCACGCTCGTCCCGGTGCTGCTGGCCAAACTGTGGTCGGTCGTGCCGAGGCTGTTCACGCTGCCGCCGGCCCGCTCGCTCGCGCACGCGCTGGAGCGGATCTCACTGCTCCTGCTGGTCGGCGGGGCCCTGTTCCAGTTCACGACCGGCGTGCTCAACGTGCAGCTGGACTACGTCTTCCCGGGCTCCTTCTACACGCTGCACTTCTACGGCGCCTGGGTCTTCTTCGCGGCCTTCGTCGCGCACGTCGCCCTGAAACTGCCGACCGCCCTGCGCAACCTGCGCCGGCTGCGGACGGAGAAGCCCGAGGAGAGCGATCTGGTGACGCCGCGGCCGGCCGAGCCCACCGTGTCACGCAGGGGCGCGTTCGGGCTGGTCGGAGGCGCCTCACTGCTGCTGTTCGCGACGTCGGTGGGCCGCAACTTCGACGGGCCGCTGCGACGGACGGCCCTGTTGACCCCGCACGGCGGACCGGAGCCGGGCAGCGGTCCCGGCGGCTTCCAGATCAACAAGACGGCCGCGTACGCCGGGATCGCCACCCGGGAGACGGCCGGCGACGCCTGGCGGCTCGTCGTCACGGGACGGACGGGCGTGGTCCGCCTCGGCCGTCAGGAGCTGCTGCGGCTGCCGCTGCACAGCGCCGCGCTGCCGATCGCCTGCGTGGAGGGCTGGTCGACGTCCGACCAGTGGTGGCGCGGCGTGCGGCTGCGGGACCTGGCCGCCCTGGTCGGCCACGACGACCCGGTCGACGTCCTGGTGGAGTCGCTGCAGCGGCGCGGCGCCTTCCGGCGGGCCGCGCTGCGCGCCAACCAGGTGGCCGACCCCCGCTCCCTGCTCGCCCTGGACGTCAACGGCGAGCCGCTGACCCTCGACCACGGCTACCCGGCCCGGATCATCGTGCCCGCCGCGCCGGGCGTGCTCAACACCAAGTGGGTGGCACGGCTGACGTTCGGAGACCTCTGATGCGCCCCATCCGCACCCGCCCGCGCCTCCTCGTCGGCAGCCCGCTGCAAGTGCTGCTGCTCGGCTGCTCGTTCGCGCTCGCCGGATACGCGGGCGTACGGCTCCTCGCGGGCGACTGGTTCGGGGTCGTGCTCTGGTTCGTGGGCGCGGCCCTGCTGCACGACCTGGTGCTGCTGCCGCTGTACGCGGCGGCCGACCGGGCGCTCACGGGCGCGCTGGGCGCGGCGCGGCGACGGGAGTGGATCGGGTACGTCCGGGTCCCGGCCGCCCTGTCCGGGCTGCTGTTGCTCGTGTGGTTCCCGCTCATCAGCGGGAAGGTCGACGAGCGCTACCGGCTGGCCACCGGGCTGTCGGCGGACGGGTTCCTCGCCCGCTGGCTGCTGATCACCGCCGTCCTGTTCGGCGGCTCGGCGCTGCTGCTGGCGCTGCGGGTGCGCAGGGCGACGAAGCAGCGGCCGCCGGCCGACCACTGACCGTCCACGGCGAGGTCCAGCTCGCGCGCGTGCCGCAGCAGGGCCGGGGTCCCGAGACGGGCCCACGGGAAGGGCGCTCCGGCCGTGCCCCGCCCGTCGGTGACACGGACCTGGACGCGTTCGTCGACGTCCACGGGGACCGTCTCGGCGATCACCAGACCGCCGGGCGCAAGGAGCCGGACCAGCCGGCCGAGCAGGGCGTGCGGGTCGCCGCCGATGCCGAGGTTGCCGTCGATCAGCAGGGCGGTGCCCCAGCGGCGTTCGGCGGGCAGCGGCTGGAAGACCGACCGGCGCAGGGCCCGGCCGCCGAGGCGCTCGGTGTGCGCGACGGCGGCCTCACTGACGTCGATGCCGAGCGCCCGGCGGCCCCGGGCGGCGAGCTCGGCGACCAGTCGTCCGGGACCGCAGCCCACGTCGAGGACGGCGCCCTCGCACCGGTCCAGCACGGTGAGGTCCGCCTCGTCCGGGCGGGCGCACCACCGCTCCACGTCGAGCGGAAGCAGCCGGCCGTCGCCGCGGCGCAGGAAGAGCGGGCCGCGGCCGGTGCGCAGGGCGTGGACGTAGGGGTCGTCGGCGGTCCACGGGAGCAGGCCCGCGGGCCGCCTCGTCTCGTACGGGCCGCTCATCGGCCGGTGGCCGCCCGCAGCCGGGCCAGTTCCGCGGCGAACCGGCCGTGCGGCACCAGCCCGGCCACCGCCTCGGCGTCGGCGGCCGTGTCGACGTCCCGCAGCCGGGGCAGGTCCCGCACCCGCAGCCCGGCGGCGACCAGCCGCTCGCGCTGGACGGCACCGGTCACCGGGGTCGACATCGGGACCCCGCGCAGCAGCTCCGGCGCTGGCTCGGCGAGCCCCAGCGCCCAGAAGCCCCCGTCCTCCGCCGGGCCGAAGTACGCCTCACAGCCGGAGAAGTCCACGGTCAGCAGCTCGGGCGTCACCTGCGGGGTGTCCATCCCGATCAGCAGCGCCGGTCCGGCGCACCCGGCGAAGGCCGCGGCCAGCCGTTGGTCCAGCCCGCCCGCGCACTGCGCGACCACGTCGAAGCCCGGCGGCAGCCAGGGCCCGGGACGGCCGTCCAGCACCAGGACCCGGCGGCGGGCCGGTGCCGCGGCCACCGCACGCAGCGTGTCCACCAGCGACGCCTCGGCCAGCGCGGCCGCCGCGGTGGGCGTGAACGGCGGCGTCAGCCGCGTCTTGACGCGCCCCGGGCGTGGCTCCTTGGCGATGACGAGCAGGGTGGTCACCGGTGGCTCACCTCCCGTGCCGAGGGCGGTTCGGCCAGGACGCGGCGCATGTCGCGTACCGCCTCCCAGGTGCCGCGCCAGGTGCCGGTGACCTTCGACGCGCCGGTGCGCGGCAGGTACGGCACGTCGTGCTCGGCGACGCGCCAGCCCGCGTCGGCGGCGCGCACGACCATCTGCAGCGCATAGCCGCTGCGCCGGTCGGTGAGGTCGAGACCGAGCAGCGCCTCGCGCCGGGCGGCCCGCAGCGGACCGAGGTCGTGCAGCCGCAGCCCCGTGCGGCGGCGCAGCATCACCGACAGCGCGGCGTTGCCCGCGCGCGCGTGCGCGGGCCAGGCGTTCCGGCCGCGCGGCCGGCGCCGGCCCAGCACCAGGTCGCACTCGCCGGCCCGCACCTCGCGCACGAACGGCACGAGGAGCGAGGGGTCGAGGGAGGCGTCGCAGTCGCAGAAGCAGACGATCTCGGCGGTCGCGGCGGTGAGTCCCGCGTGGCACGCGGCGCCGAACCCGCGGCGCGGCTCGTGGACCACGGTCGCGCCGAGCGAGCGGGCGAGGTCCGCCGAGCCGTCGGTGGAGCCGTTGTCGACGACGAGGGCGTGCCAGCCGGCGGGGACGCGTCCCAGCACCCAGGGCAGGGCCCCGGCCTCGTTCAGGCAGGGGAGGACCACGTCGACGGGCGGGGGTGGGGGAGGGGTTGTCAAGGCTGTCACCGTAGGCATGAGGGGCGGGCATATCGGAAAAATCGAACAAGGGTGCCTTGCGGAACAGGCACGTCAGGGGATCGCGGGGTCCTGCTCCGCGCGCAGCCCGGCCCGCGCGAACTCCCGCATGCCGTCCGCGAATCCGACCGCGGGCCGCCAGCCCAGCTCGGCGCGCAGCCGTGCGGAGTCGGCGGTGATGTGGCGGACGTCCCCCAGCCGGTACTCCCCGGTCACCACGGGCTCCGGCCCGCCGCAGGCCTGTGCCAGCGCCCGCGCCATCTCGCCGACCGTGTGCGGTTCACCGCTGCCGGTGTTGTACGCCGTGAGCGCCCCCGGCGCGGGCGTCGCCTCCAGCGCGGCCACGTTGGCCGCCGCCACGTCCCGCACATGGACGAAGTCCCGCCGCTGGCGGCCGTCCTCGAACACGCGCGGGGCCTCACCCCGGGCGAGCGCGGAGCGGAAGAACGAGGCCACGCCGGCGTAGGGGGTGTCCCGGGGCATCCGGGGCCCGTACACGTTGTGGTACCGCAGCGACACCGCCGACCCGCCCGTGGCCCGCGCCCAGGCCGCCGCCAGATGCTCCTGGGCGAGCTTCGTCGTCGCGTACACGTTGCGCGGATCGAGCGGCGCGTCCTCCCCCACCAGCCCGGGCTCCAGGGCGGTGCCGCAGCGGGGACACGGGGGGTCGAAGCGTCCCGCCGCCAGGTCCGGGACCGCGCGCGGCCCGGGTCGTACGACACCGTGCCGGGCGCAGCCGTAGCGTCCCTCGCCGTACACCACCATCGACCCCGCCAGCACCAGTCGGTGTACCCCCGTCTCGGCCAGGGCGGTGAGCAGCACGGCCGTCCCGAGGTCGTTGCGCGACACGTACTCGGGCGCGTCGGCGAACCCGGTGCCCAGCCCGACCATCGCCGCCTGGTGGCAGACGGCGTCGACGCCGGGCAGGGCACGGCGTAGGGCGTCGAGGTCCCGCACGTCCGACCGGGCGTCCCGGCGCACGTCGTACACGACGGGTTCGTGACCGGCCGCCGCCAGTGCCTCGACCACGTGGGACCCGATGAATCCGGCACCGCCGGTGACCAGTACGCGCATGGCCACACGCTAGGTCGGCGCCCCGCGCCCGCGGCGGCCCCGCGCCCGTCATGTCACCGGTCCGTAAGACCCGGGGACTCGTCCGGCCGAACGCGGAAGGAGGGGCCCGGCGGCGGTCCGCCGGGCCCCTCCATGCCGTCGTCGTCGGCGGGCTTACGCGCCGCTCTCCCGGAGCATGTCCTCGCGCTCGACGATCTTCACGCGCTCGCGCCCCTGCGGCTCGCCCAGGGCCTTCTCGGCGGCGTCCAGCCGGTACCAGCCCTCCCAGGTGGTGAAGCGGACGTTCCGCTCGGCGAGGAAGGCGTCGACGGCCTCGGGGTCCGGTGCCGACGGCGTGTGCAGACGGCTGTGGGCGAAGTCGTCCAGCAGGTTGGACACCGTCTCGTTGGCGTCGCCCTTGGTGTGGCCGATGAGTCCGACCGGGCCGCGCCGGATCCAGCCGGTGACGTACACCGACTGCAGGTGGGTGCCGCCCTCCTCGACGACCCGGCCGCCGTCGTCCGGGACCGTGCCCGAGTCGATGTCCCAGGGCAGCTTGGGCAGCTTGTCGGAGAGGTAGCCCACGGCGCGGTAGACCGCCGTGACGTCCCAGTCGGTGAACTTGCCCGTGCCCTTGACGTTGCCGGTGCCGTCCAGCTCGGTGCGCTCGGTGCGCAGGCCGACGACCTTGCCGTCCTCGCCGAGGATCTCGCTCGGCGACTCGAAGAAGTGCAGGAACAGCTTGTGCGGGCGGTCGCCGACGTCGCGGATCGCCCAGTTCTCCAGCGTCTTGGCGACCATGTCGGCCTGCTTGTTGCCGCGCCGGGTTGCGATGGAGCCCTCGTCGTAGTCGATGTCCTCGGGGTCGACGATGACCTCGATGGTGGGGGAGTGGTCCAGCTCGCGCAGCTCCATCGGGCTGAACTTGGCCTGCGCCGGGCCGCGCCGGCCGAAGACGTGGATCTCCTTGGCGCGGTTGGCCCTCAGGCCGTCGTGGACGTTCGGCGGTATCTCGGTGGGCAGCAGCTCGTCCGCGGTCTTGGCGAGGACGCGCGCCACGTCGAGAGCGACATTGCCGACGCCCAGCACGGCGACCTTCTCGGCGTCCAGCGGCCAGGTGCGCGGCACGTCCGGATGGCCGTCGTACCAGGACACGAAGTCCGCGGCGCCGTAGGAGCCGTCGAGGTCGATGCCCGGGATCGGCAGGGCGCGGTCGGCCGTCGCGCCGGTGGAGAAGATCACCGCGTCGTAGAACGAGCGCAGGTCGTCCAGGCTGATGTCGGTCGGGTAGTCGACGTTGCCGAACAGCCGGATCTGCGGCTTGTCGAGGACCTGGTGGAGGGCCGTGATGATGCCCTTGATCCGGGGGTGGTCGGGGGCGACGCCGTAACGGATCAGCCCGAAGGGCGCCGGCATCCGCTCGAAGAGGTCGATGGACACGCCGGGGTCGGCGGCCACGTCGGACTTGAGCAGGGCGTCGGCGGCGTAGATCCCGGCCGGGCCGGCTCCGACAATGGCTACCCGCAGCGGGCGCGTCATGATCAGGTTCCCTTCGAGCGACGATGATACGACTCGAAGGGAAGCCTAAGCTAAGGCAAGCCTTACTTGGTACGCGGGTCCGCTCTATGAGCTCATAAGGTCATCTTATGGCATGCATAAGCCGCTCTGGGGTCTGGGGGGCGTGCCGCCTGCCGCGGTGCTTTCCTTCTGCCTGTGGTCGTGAACGAAACCCGCGGCGGCATGCCGCCCCTCGATCTGCTGTCGACGTTCCTGGAGATCTACCGCGCGGGCTCGCTGTCCGCCGCGGCCCAGCGGCTCGGCGTGACCCAGCCGGCCGTCACCGGCCAACTCGCCCGCCTGGAGGAGAAACTCGGCGAACCGCTGTTCGTCCGCACACCGAAGGGCGCCACGCCGACCCAGCGGGCCGCCGTGCTCGCCTCCCGCGTCGGCGTGCACGTGGACGGCCTGCGCGAGGCACTGAGCCCGGACGACGCCGAGCCGCCGCTCAAGGGAACGGTGAGGGTCGGGGGAGCGGCCGAGGTGATGACCCTGCGGGTGCTGCCGGTGCTGGCCGAGCTGACCGCCCGGGGCGTGACCGTCCACGTGACCCACGGGCTCGCCGACGACCTGCTGTCCCAGCTGGCGGACGGACGACTGGACCTCGTCGTGTCGGCGGTCCGTCCGACCCGGCAGGGGCTGCTCGCGGAGCCGCTGGTGGACGAGGAGTTCGTCCTCGTCGCCCCGCCCGCGCTGGCCCACACCGTCGACGCCGCCCGGCTGCGGGCCGAACCGGTGGCGGCGCTCGCCCATCTGCCGCTGGTCGCCTACGCCGAGGAACTGCCCGTCGTGCGCCGCTACTGGCGCAGCGAGTTCGGCCGCCGCCCCCCGAACCCGGTGGCGCTGCTCGTCCCCGACCTGAGGTCCGTCCTCGCGGCGGTCGTCGCGGGCGCCGGCGTCTCCGTCCTGCCCCGGTACGTCGCCGCCCCGGCCCTCGCCGCCGGGGAGGTCGTGCAGCTGCACCATCCCGAGGTGGCGCCGCTCAACACGCTGTACCTGGCCGTACGACGGGGCGCGCCGGCCGGCCCCGCCGTGACCGTGCTGCGCGACCGCCTCCAGCAGGCCGCGCGCCGGTGGAGCACGCTGTGAGCCTCACCCTTCGCGCCCGGCGCCGGGGGCGATGACGACCTTGCCGACGACGGTGCCGGACTCGGCGTACCGCAGCGCGTCGGCCGCCTCCCGCAGCGGGTGGATCCGGTCGATCCTGGCCTCGATCGCGCCGGACCGCAGCAGGTCGAAGATCTTCGTGAGGTCCTCGCGCAGCTCCGCCCGGTATCGCTGCGGACGCGACGCCGGGCCTTGCCGGCCCACAGGCTGAAGAAGTGGGCGTGGCGCCCGCTGGGCAGGGCGTTCCACACCGCGAGCTTCGCGACCAGCTTCAGGGCCGTGATCGTGCCGCTGCCGGACCAGCCGCAGGCATAAGCTTTCTTATGGCGGGTGACGTGCAGGCTGCTGATCCCTGATGGACGCTGGGACGCATGACGAAGATATTGATGGTCATCTCAGGCGCCGACAGCCTGCGGCTGGCCGACGGTTCCACCCACCCCACCGGCTACTGGGCCGAGGAGGTGGCAGCCTCCCACCAGGTGCTCACCGCCGCGGGCGTCCAGGTGTCGATCGCCACGCCGGGCGGCGTACGCCCCACCGTCGACGTGCTCAGCCTGGACGAGCGCGGCGGAGTCCCCGAGGCCGACGCCCGGCGCTTCCGTGCCTGTCTCGACGGCCTCGCCGACCAGCTGTCCGCGCCGCTCGCCCTGTCCGACGTACGGCTCGCCGACTACGACGCCGTCCACCTCCCCGGCGGCCACGCCCCGATGGCCGACCTCGCGCAGGACGCCGACCTGGGCCGGCTGCTCAACGAGGCCGACGCGGCGGGCACGACGGTGGCGGCCCTGTGCCACGGTGTCGCCGCACTGCTCAGCGCCGAGCGGCAGGACGGCACGTTCACTTTCGCCGGACGCACGCTGACGTCGTTCAGCGACGCCGAGGAGCGCCAAGGCGGTCTGGGCGACAACACGCCCTACTACCTGGAGACCAGGCTGCGCGAGCGAGGCGCGCAGGTGCGCACCGGTCCCGCCTGGAGCAGCACGGTAGTCGTGGACGGCAGCCTGATCACAGGTCAGAACCCGCAGTCCAGCACGGCGACCGCCGAGGCCGTGCTCAAGGCGCTCGGCGAGCGCTGAACCGCACCCGTCCGGGCCGTCAGCCCGCGGCGGCGCGGGCGGACAGCCCGTGGCGCAGGCACTCGACCAGGTCGGCCGCGATGCCGCCGTCGAGGTCCAGGCGGGGGTTGAAGATCGTGACGTCCAGGCCGACGGCTCGCTCGTCGGCCAGGGCCGCGCTCAGCACGTCCTCCAGCTCCAGCCACGTCAGCCCGCCGGGTTGGCGGTAGTCGACGGCCGGCATGACCGCGTCGTCCAGCACGTCGACGTCGAGGTGCACCCAGAAGCCGCCGGGTACGCGTGTCAGCCGGTCCACCGCCCGGCGGGCCGCCGTACCGGCGCCGACGGCACGGACCCCGTCGAGGTCCACGGCGTACAACTCGCGCGGCAGGGGCTGCATGCCGAACTCGGCCGACTCGGCGGCGTCCCGGTAGCCGAGCACCGCCACGTCCTCGTCGCGCACCAGCGGTCCGCGGCCTTCCAGGTCGGTGAGGGAGGTGGGGCCGCGGCCCGTGACCAGGGCGAGGTCCATCGAGGCGGCCTCGCCCGCGGGTTCCGCCTCCGGCTGGTAGAAGTCGGTGTGCCCGTCGAGGAACAGCAGGCCGTGCCGGCCGCGCCGCCTCAGGGCGAGCAGGTTGCCCAGCAGGATGCTGCAGTCGCCGCCGAGCACGACGGGGAAGCGGCCGGAGTCGAGAACGCCGCCGACCGCGTCGGCGAGCCGGACGGAGTACCCCGCGATCCCCGCGATGTTGAGGACCCCGGTGGCGGGATCCCGCCTCGCGTCGTAGGCGGGCGGCTCGACCCGGCCGGCCCGCACCGCGCCCGGGACGTCCAGCAGCCCGGCGGCGAGCAGCGCCGCCGGCAGGTCCTCGACGCCCGTCGGTCGCAGCCCCAGGACGGACGGCGCCTCGATGATCGCCAGTTCCCGCACGTCACAGTCCCTTCGCCGGTGGGCGCCCCCGTCGGCCCATCGTCGCGCACGAACGCGGCCGCCGCCCGGCCGGCGACGGTCACCCGGCCGGGTCGTCGGGCCGTCCGCAGCACAGGAACAGATGCGGCTCCGGGACCGCCCCCGGATGAGCGGGGGTGAACACCGTGCGGTTCTCCCGCAGCACGGTCAGACCCGCCTTGCCCGCCATCGTGGCGAACTCCTCCGCCCCGAAGCTGGTCACCCGCACCGGCTGTCCCATGAACACGGCGTCGACGCCTTCCACGTCCAGCGGCACGGTGGCGAGCACCAGATGACCGCCGGACCGCACCGCCCGCGCCAGCCGCCGTACGAGCGCGGACTGCTCCGCGCGGGTCATCTGCAGCAGGGAGAAGTACACGCACACCGCGTCGAACGAGCCGTCCGGGAGCGGCATCTCGCGGATGTCGGCGCACTGGAAGGCGGCGCCCGGCACCTGCCGGGCCGCGAGTTCCACCATCACGGGCGACACGTCCACGCCGAGGACGTCGTGGCCGGCCTCGGCGAGCGTCTGCGCCGTGGGACGCCCGGTCCCGCTGCCGACGTCCAGCACCCGGCTGCCGGGTGCCAGTCGCTCCAGCAGCCACTCCAGCGACGCCCGGTGCGCCTCGGACGAGGCGAACGCCTTCTCGTACGCCGCCCCGATCGCGTCGAACACGGTCGCGGCGCCCGGCCGCTGGTCCCCGTCGGTCACGATGCTCCCCCTTCGCCTCGGATGTGCCGGGCATCGTCGCATCCACGGGCCGGGGTCACAACGGGGCCCACGTGCGCGGGCGGGCGGGGCACGGCCGCGCGGTCGCGGGGCCGGCTGAGCGGTGGGGCCGCCCCGCGTCGGTTGCACGGGGGGTCGCCGACGTCGGTTGCGGTGGGGTGGGGCGTCACGGCAGGGTGCGGGCGTGACCACCTTGCTGATCGTGCATCACACGCCCTCGCCGAACTGCCAGGCCATGCTGGAAGCGGTGATCTCCGGTGCGACGACGCCGGAGATCGAGGGCGTCCGGGTCGAGCGACGGGCGGCGCTGTCCGCCACCGCGTCCGACGTGCTGGCCGCCGACGGCTATCTGCTGGGCACCCCGGCGAACCTCGGCTACATGTCCGGGGCGCTCAAGCACTTCTTCGACCAGGTCTACTACCCGTGCCTGGACGAGACGCGCGGGCGGCCCTTCGGCTACTACGTCCACGGCGGCAACGACGTCACGGGCGCCGTGCGCGGCATCGAGTCGATCACGACCGGCCTGGGCTGGCGGCGCGCGGCCGAGGCGGTCACCGTGACCGGCGAGCCGGACCGCGCCGGCATCGAGCGGTGCTGGGAGCTGGGCGCGACGGTCGCCGCCGGGCTCATGGAGCCGTGACGGCCGGGGCCGCGGAAGCACGCCCGGCCCCGGCCGGTGTGGTGGTCATTCCGCCGCC